>JBEKGW010000009.1:0-169350 GCA_050012595.1 Terriglobales bacterium | reverse complement strand
TGATCACGGTGTACAGCGACCGCTCGTTCACGTTTATCACCAAGACGCCGCCGGCCTCGGTATTGCTGAAGCGCGCGGCCGGCATCGCCAAGGGATCGGGTGCTCCCAATAAAGATAAGGTCGGCAAAGTGACGCTGAAGCAGGTCGAGGATATTGCCAAGCAGAAGATGCCGGATCTGAACGCGGCGTCGGTCGATGCCGCCATCAGGAGCGTGCGCGGCACGGCTCGGTCGATGGGGATTGAAGTGGTTGGATAGGTTTGACGATGGAGAGACGGGCGTCTCGCCCGTCCAGCATGAGGTGGCCGGGCGGGGACGCCCGGCGCTCCATAAACAGATGTCGAAAACACCACGGCTCTTCATTAAGGAAGCGGGAACAGCGAAGCAGCGGTGGGAGACTGAGGGGAACATGAAGAAGTCAGGAAAGAATATCGAGAAGTCGCGGAAGGCAGTTGAGCCGCGGCCGTACACGCTGCAGGAAGCGGTTCCACTTCTGCAGAAAGTGAAATACGCGAAATTCGACGAGACCGTGGAAGTGACGTTGCGGCTGGGCGTCGATCCGAAGCATGCCGACCAGATGGTGCGGGGCACGGTCGTGCTTCCTCACGGACTGGGCAAGTCGAAAAAGGTTCTGGTGATCGCGAGCGGCGAAAAGGTCCGTGAGGCCGAGGCGGCGGGCGCGGATTTTGTGGGCGGCGAAGATATGGTCGAGAAGATTACGAAAGAAAACTGGACCGACTTCGACGCCTTGATTGCCACGCCCGACATGATGAAATCGGTTGGCCGGTTGGGCAAAATCCTCGGACCGAAGGGTCTGATGCCGAATCCAAAAACGGGCACGGTCACCATGGACGTTGCGCGCGCCGTGCAGGAAGTCAAAGCCGGTAAGGTTGAGTTCCGCACCGACAAGACGGCGCTGGTGCACGTGCCGGTGGGAAAGATTTCCTTCACACCCGACAAGCTGATCGACAATGCAACCACGCTGATCTCGAGCGTGATCAAGGCGAAGCCTTCGGTGGCCAAGGGGAAATACATCAAGGCCTGCTACCTGAGTTCGAGCATGGGGCCGGGGATCGCGCTGGACACGACCCCGATCGAGGTTGCGGCTAAGGCATAAGTTTCATAAGTTCCGGGCTGCGCCCGGGACGGGCGGGGACGCCCGTCGCTCCACTAGATCTTTTGAAAGGGTTTTGACATGGCGGTTACTCGAGCTAAGAAAGTTGCGCAGGTTGAGAAGCTGGGTGGCGAGCTGAAGAACGCTTCTAGCATGATCGTGGCCACCTACTCCAAGCTGACGGTGACGCAGGACTTCGAATTGCGCAAGGCATTGCGTCCGACCGGAGCGAAGTATCGCGTGGTGAAGAACACTTTGGCGGAGCGCGCCGGCAAGGGCACCAAGGTCGAGCAAGCGCTGAAGAACCTGCAAGGTGTGACCTCGATCGCATACACCGAAGGCGATCCGGTGGCGCTGGCGAAGGCGCTGGCGAAGTACGCGAAGGACAATCCGGAATTCAGCTTCAAGGCTGGCGTGGTCGAAGGCCGCGTGATTACGGTCAAGGAGATCGAGTCGCTGGCCACCATGCCGTCAAAGGGCGAGTTGTATTCGAAGCTGCTGTTCCTGCTGAACGCTCCATCGCAGCGTCTGGTTACGGCGATGAATGCGGTCGGGCGGAACCTGGCGGTGGTGGTTGGCCAGGGCGTGGAGCAGAAGAAATTCAAGGAAGCGTAGGCTTCTGTGGAGCGACGGCCGTCTCGGCCGTCTGCCGGGCGGGGACGCCCGGCGCTCCATCGACAAAATTTTCTGAGCAGCAATGCTGCTCGAAAAAAGGATTTAGTTATCGCGAAGCTCGGGGTGGCGCGGTCGGAAACTTTGGTGTTGTCTGGCGCCGGAGTTGAGGACCTGGTCGCATTGGAAACCTGGCACAGCGATGGCGAAATCGCAAATCTTACATAAAGCGGAGAGATTCACATGGCGGATCTACAGCAGTTGGAAGAGTCGATTGTTGGCCTGTCGTTGCTGGAAGCGGCGGAACTGGTCAAGAAACTGGAATCGCGTCTGGGCGTTTCGGCGGCGGCAGCGGCCCCGGTGATGGTTGCCGGTGGCGGAGCGGCAGCAGGCGGAGCAGCTCCGACCGAGGAAAAGACCGAATTCACGGTCGTTCTGAAGGAAGTTGGGGCCAATAAGATCAATGTAATCAAGGCAGTACGTGAGGTTACGAGCCTTGGCCTAAAGGAAGCAAAGGACCTGGTGGACGGCGCTCCCAAGAGCATCAAAGAAGGCGTTTCGAAGGACGAGGCCGAGACCATCAGGAAGAAGTTCACTGAAGCGGGCGCAACTGTCGAAGTCAAGTAGGTGAGGCGAAGAGGTCCTTCGCTTCGCTCAGGATGGTGGCGGCGGGCTCGGACGCCCGCCAATCGCCACCGCTTGCAATTATTTGACCGAACAGTAGCTGAATCCTGGGGAGTGGTGTTAATATCTAATAAATAACCCCGCTTACCCTGGCTTCACTGCGAGGCGACGGCGACCCGCATCCTCCAAATAAACCCAGGAAGCGGAACGGAAAAGGGTCGCTGGAATGAAGTATGGCAGCCGGTCCCGCGGGCGGCGGGACGGAACAGGCCGATTGAACTGGCGCGGAACTTTAAAAGTTATCCAGGATTAAGCGTCGCATGCGGCGCCCGAGGACAGGCATGTCCCTGCGGGGGCCTTTGTCTTTTTTCCGTGTACACCGCTCGTTAGCAGTTTTGGCAGCAGTATTTTGGCGCCACTTTTTGCGCCCTTATTCCGCTTGATACCGCAGCCCCGGGCTGCCTGAAAGCAGGAGTTCCTGAGAATGACAAAGCACAATATCCATCGCAAGCGTTTCGATTTTTCCAAGATTCCAGCCACCATCCAGATTCCGAACCTGATCGAAGTTCAGAAGCGCTCCTATGATCGCTTCCTGCAGATGGACAAACTGCCGAGCGAGCGCGAAGACGGCGGACTGCAAGCAGTATTTCAGTCGGTGTTTCCGATTACCGACTTCCGCAACGTTTCCCAGCTTGAGTTTGTGGACTTCGCGATTGGCAATTGGGAGTGCAAGTGCGGCCACCTGAAAGGGCTCCATCACTTGCGCACGACTTGTAAGAATTGCGGATCGACGGTGATCACGGACCCGTTTCATCCCGGCGAAGTTCTCTGCCACAAGTGCGGCACCTACAACGCGAACACTCCCGATTTCTGCAACAAGTGCGGCGATCCGGTTGGGTTGCAACTGAAGTATGACGTGGCGGAATGCGAAGAGCGCGGCATGACCTACTCGGCGCCGCTCAAAGTCACGATGCGGCTCACCATCTGGGACAAGGATGAGGCCGGCAACCGTTCCATTCGCGACATCAAGGAGCAGGAAGTTTTTTTCGGCGACGTCCCGCTGATGACGCAAAACGGCACGTTCATCATCAACGGAACCGAGCGCGTCATTGTCAGCCAGTTGCACCGCTCGCCGGGAGTGTTCTTCGAGACGGCGGCCAACCGCACTTACTTTTTGGGAAAGATCATTCCCTACCGCGGCTCTTGGGTTGAGTTCGAATACGACCAGAAGAACATTCTGTACGTGCGCATCGACCGCAAGCGCAAGTTCCTGGGCACGATCTTCTTGCGCGCACTCGGCCTGCGTTCCGGCGAAGACATTCTGAAGACTTTTTACACCACGGACCGCCTGGTTGTCCGCGACAAGAAGCTGTTTTGGACGCTGGATCCGGCGAGCGAAAAGCCCACGAATCTTCTGGGCATGAAGCTGGCGCACAGTATCAAGTCAAAGTCGGGCGATGAAGTTGCGCACTCCGGCCGCAAGATCAGCGCTGCGACCCTGAAGGAAATCCAGAAGGCGAAGGTCAGCGAAATCGAAGTGGACACGAGCGATCTCGAAGGCGCATGGGCGGCCAGCGACATCGTCGACACCACGACAGGGGAAGTACTGATTGAGGCGAATTCGGAAATCACGGCCGACAAGTTGGCCAAGATTCTGGAATCGGGCGTGATCGAGATGAGCGTGTTCTTTCCGGAGCGCGACGACGTGGGCACGGTGATCAGCCAGACCCTGCGGCGCGATTCGGTCGCCACTCCATCGGAAGCTCTGATCGAGATTTATCGCAAGCTGCGTCCCGGGGATCCGCCGACGCTGGACACGGCAACGGCGTTGTTCCAAGGCATGTTCTTCGATCCGCGGAAGTATGACTTCTCGCGCGTGGGCCGGTTGAAGTTCAACATCAAGCTGTTCGAAAACCAGGAGGCGACGAGCCTGGAACAGCGCACGCTTGATCCCACGGATTTTTACGCGACCATCAAGTACCTGCTCAAGCTGCGCAAGAACATCGGCGCGGTCGACGACATCGATCACCTGGGCAACCGCCGGGTGCGAGCGGTTGGCGAGTTGCTGGAAAACCAGTTCCGCATCGGCTTGGTCCGCATGGAACGCGCGATCAAGGAGAAGATGAGCGTGTACCAGGAAATGTCGACGGCCATGCCGCACGACTTGGTCAACGCTAAACCAGTGATGGCCGCGATTCGTGAGTTTTTCGGATCGTCGCAGCTATCGCAGTTCATGGATCAGACGAATCCGCTGTCGGAAATCACGCACAAGCGGCGTCTGTCCGCCCTGGGGCCGGGCGGATTGTCGCGCGAGCGCGCTGGATTTGAAGTTCGCGACGTTCACCCGACGCACTACGGACGCATCTGCCCGATTGAAACACCGGAAGGTCCGAATATCGGACTGATCTCGTCGTTAAGCTGCTTTGCGCGCATCAACGACTACGGCTTCATCGAATCGCCTTATCGCAAGGTGAAGAACTCGCGCGTGGTGGACTACGTTATCGTCGTCAATGCCGGGGACAGCAGCTACAAGGTCGGTGACCATGCCGAAAAAAGCGAGATGGAAAAGGTGAACGCTGACCTGAAAGAGCGGCGCAAAAAGCCGGTCGAGGTCGAACCGTTTTCTTTCTATCTCTCCGCGTGGGAAGAAGACCGTCACACTATTGCTCAGGCCAACATCGAACTGGACGAAAAGGGCCGCATCGCCGGCGAGCTGGTTAACGCGCGCAAGGCGGGCAACTTCGTGCTGGTGAACCGCGACGAAGTGGACTATGTGGACGTCAGCCCGAAGCAACTGGTCTCAGTCGCGGCCTCGCTGGTGCCGTTCCTCGAGCACGACGACGCGAACCGCGCGCTGATGGGCGCGAACATGCAGCGCCAGTCCGTGCCCCTGCTGCGGGCTCAGGCTCCGATTGTGGGGACGGGGATGGAAGGCGTTACCGCGCGCGATTCGGGCGCGGTCGTGCTGGCTCGCCGTAACGGAATCATCGATTCGGTCGATTCCGAGCGCATCATCGTTCGGGTCGAGGGCGAGCATCATCCGATGCAGCTTTCGCGCGAAGTGGGCAGCGACATTTACCAGCTCACCAAATTCAAGCGCTCGAACCAGAACACCTGCATCAACCAGAAGCCGATCGTGAAGAAAGGCCAGCGGGTGGTGAAGGGGCAGGTGATTGCCGACGGTCCGTGCACCGATTTTGGCGAGTTGGCTCTGGGACGCAACGTGCTGGTCGCGTTCATGCCGTGGCGCGGCTACAACTTCGAAGACGCGATCCTAGTTTCGGAAAAGATGGTGAAGGAGGATTACTACACCTCGGTTCACATTGAAGAGTTCGAACTCGAGGCTCGCGACACCAAGCTCGGTCCCGAGGAAGTGACGCGCGACATTCCGAACGTGAGTGAATCGACGCTGCGAAATCTGGACGAAGCGGGTGTGATTCGCATCGGAGCCGGCATCAAGCAGGGCGACATCATTGTCGGCAAAGTAACGCCGAAGGGTGAGACTCAGCTCACGCCGGAAGAGAAACTGCTGCGCGCGATCTTCGGCGAAAAAGCCGGCGACGTGCGCGACGCTTCGCTGTACTGCCCGCCAGGAATCGAAGGCATCGTGGTGGACGTGAAGATCTTCTCGCGCAAAGGCCAGGAGAAGGACGAGCGCGCCAAGGCGATCGAAGGCAACCAGATCGCGAAGCTGGAAAAAAACCTTTCGGATGAGATCCGAATTCTGACCGACGAGCGCCTGAAACGTCTGGAAGGCCTGCTGGGCGGCAAGGAAGTGCAAGTCGATCTGCACGACGAGCGCACCAACAAGCGGTTGCTGACCAAGGACACGATTCTGGACCGCGACGCCATCGAGCGCATCTCGACCCGCAATCTGAAGCGGATCAAGTACGCCGACAAAGATCCGCGGGTGAACGAGCAGATCGACGAGATCGAGGAAATGACTTCGCGCCAGATCGATGTGCTCAAGAAGATCGTCAACGAAAAGAAAGACAAGCTGACCAAAGGCGATGAGCTGCCGCCGGGCGTGATCAAGCTGGTCAAGGTGTACATCGCCATGAAGCGCAAGCTCAGCGTCGGCGACAAGATGGCCGGACGTCACGGCAACAAGGGCGTGATTGCGCGCATTCTGCCGGAAGAGGACATGCCCTACCTCGAGGATGGAACGCCAGTCGAGATCGTCCTGAACCCGCTCGGCGTGCCCAGCCGTATGAACGTGGGACAGATTCTTGAAACCCACCTCGGATGGGCGGGTCATGAACTGGGTCTGAAGATCGCGGAGTTGCTGAAGCAGAACACTCGCGCAGAAGCCATTCGCCGCGATCTCAAAGCTTTGTTCAAGGACACCGTGCTGGCCGACACCATCGCCGACATGAGTGAAGATGAGCTCGAAGCGCTGGCCCCGACCCTCAAGAAGGGCGTGTTCATGGGATCGGCCGTATTCGACGGCGCCCGCGAAAGCGAAATCAAGGCGTTACTGACGAGTGCGGGCCTGCCCACGTCGGGCAAGACCACTCTGCGCGACGGCATGACGGGCGAAAAGTTCGAATTGCCGGTCACGGTGGGCTACATCTACATGTTGAAGCTGTCGCACCTGGTGGACGACAAGATTCACGCGCGTTCCATCGGGCCGTACTCGCTGATCACGCAGCAACCGCTGGGTGGCAAGGCGCAGTTCGGAGGCCAGCGCTTCGGAGAAATGGAAGTGTGGGCTCTGGAAGCGTACGGCGCGGCGTTCATCCTGCAAGAATTGCTGACCGCAAAGTCGGACGATGTCTACGGGCGCACCAAAATCTACGAGGCCATCGTCAAAGGCGAGGCCGCGATGGAGCCGGGCGTGCCCGAGTCGTTCAACGTGCTAATTCGCGAATTGCAGGCGCTCTGTCTGGATGTCGAGTTGATCAAGGCCACGGAGAAGAAGCCGGTGGCGGTAGCAGCGGATTAATAGCAGTTCCCGGTTCTCAGTTCCCAGTTCTCAGTGGTGGAGAGCTGAGTAGAGCGTAGGGCCGGGAGATGCCCAAAAAGTTCTATGCAATTGGCCAACGCGGCATTCGCTCTCACTGCCGCGGATAAGGCAACGATCTCAAGCCGGATTCTCACTGAGAACTGAGAACCGGGAACTGAGAACTGAAGTTGAGGGCCGCGCGCGGCGGCGTACAGCCGAGGAAAGCGGAGGAACATGTTTCGTTCGAGCCCGTTCGATATGGCAAATCCGGTGGCTGACTTCGACGCGATTCGCATCAGCCTGGCGTCCCCGGAAAAGATCCGGAGTTGGTCGCATGGGGAAGTGACCAAGCCGGAAACCATCAACTACCGCACCTTCAAGCCAGAGCGTGATGGCTTGTTCTGCGCGCGCATTTTCGGCCCGGTCACCGACTGGGAATGCCTCTGCGGCAAGTACAAGCGCATGAAGCATCGCGGAGTGATCTGCGACAAGTGCGGCGTGGAAGTCACGCTGTCCAAAGTCCGCCGCGAGCGCCTGGGGCACATCGAGCTGGCTTCGCCCTGTTCGCACGTGTGGTTCTTCAAGGGGCTGCCGAGCCGCATCGGGCATCTGCTCGACATTTCCCTGCGCGATTTGGAAGCGATTCTGTACTTCGAGGCCTACGTGGTCGTCGATCCCGGCGACTCCCCGGTAAGAGAGCGCGAGGTCATCAAGGACGAAGCGAAGTACCGTGAGCTCGATCAGCAATATCGCCCTGCCGGCTTCAAGGCCATGATGGGCGCGGAAGCGATCAAGGAACTTCTGAAACGCATTGAAGTCGATTCGCTCGCTGCTGAACTGCGCGAGAAGATGAAGAACGAAAGCTCGCAGCAGAAGCGCCTGAAGTATGCCAAGCGCCTGAAAGTGGTCGAGGCCTTCCGCAAGAGCGGCAACAAGCCGCAATGGATGATCCTGGACGTGCTGCCGGTGATTCCACCGGAACTGCGGCCGCTGGTTCCTCTGGATGGCGGGCGCTTCGCCACCTCCGATCTGAACGATCTTTACCGGCGCGTCATCAACCGGAACAACCGGCTGAAGAAGCTGATGGATCTGCACGCTCCCGAAGTCATCGTGCGCAACGAGAAGCGCATGCTGCAGGAAGCGGTCGACGCTTTGTTCGACAACGGACGGCGCGGGCGCGTTCTGCGCGGCGCCAACAACCGGCCACTCAAGTCGCTCTCCGACACGCTCAAGGGCAAGCAGGGGCGCTTCCGCCAGAACCTGCTCGGCAAGCGCGTGGACTACTCCGGACGTTCGGTGATTGTGGTTGGCCCGGAGCTCAAGCTGCACCAGTGCGGCTTGCCGAAGAAGATGGCGCTCGAGTTGTTCAAGCCGTTCATCTACCACCGCCTCGAGCAGACGGGAAACTGCACCACCATCAAGCAAGCCAAAGAAATGGTGGAGCAGCAGGAACCGATTGTCTGGGACATTCTGGAAGAGGTCATCAAGGACCATCCGGTCATGCTGAACCGCGCGCCTACGCTCCATCGCCTGGGCATTCAGGCGTTTGAGCCGGTGCTGGTGGAAGGCAAGGCGATCAAGATCCACCCGCTGGTTTGCACCGCGTTCAACGCCGACTTCGACGGCGACCAGATGGCGGTGCACATTCCGCTTTCGCCCGAGGCGCAGGTGGAAGCCAGCGTTTTGATGCTGTCTTCGCACAACATCCTGTCGCCGGCATCAGGCCAGCCCATCACCGTGCCCACGCAGGACATGGTGCTCGGTCTCTACTATCTGACGAAAGCGAAACCGGGTGCGAAGGGCGAAGGCCGTTCTTTCGCCAATATTGACGACGTAGTGATCGCGCTCGAAATGGGTGAGGTGGAAACGCTTACCCCGATTCGCCTGCGCTATACCGGCGAGGTCATTGACCTAACGCAGGCCTACGACGATCAGGACGTGAATCATACGGAGCCCGTGCACGTTGAACGCGAGTTCCTGAATACCACCGTCGGCCGCGCCATTCTGAACGACCATCTGCCCAAGACAGTGCCGGGCATCAACGTGGCTATGCCTTACATCAACGGTCTGCTCAAGAAAAAAGGTGTCGGCCAGTTGGTCAATTACTGCTACCTGCGGTTCGGCCTGGAAGTGACCGTCAAGATGCTCGACGAGATCAAGTCGCTCGGCTTCAAATATGCCACACGCGCCGGCCTCTCGATCGGCATTGACGACATGGTGATCCCGGACAACAAGAAGACCCTGGTGAAAGACGCCGACAAGCAGGTGATCAACGTGCAGCAGCAGTACCTCGACGGCGCGATCACCAACGGCGAACGCTACAACAAGGTCATCGAAATCTGGTCGGCCATTACGGAAAAAGTTGCCGATGAAATGTTCAACCAGATGCAGAAACGGGATAAAGAAGGCGAACTCAACCCGATTTACGTCATGGCCGATTCCGGCGCTCGCGGATCGAAACAGCAGATCCGTCAGCTCTCCGGAATGCGCGGATTGATGGCGAAGCCGACCGGCGAAATTATCGAGACTCCGATCACGGCCAATTTCCGTGAAGGGTTGACGGTGCTCGAATACTTCATCTCGACGCACGGCGCCCGCAAGGGCTTGGCCGACACGGCTCTGAAGACGGCCGACTCGGGTTACCTGACGCGCCGCCTGGTGGACGTCGCACAGGACGTGATCATCAGCGAATACGACTGCGGCACCGTGGACGGAATTTTCGTCTCCGGCATTGTCGAGGCCGGCGAAATTATTGAGCCCCTACGCGACCGTATCGTGGGCCGCGTGTCGCTGGAGAAAATCAAGGACTATGAAGGCCAGGTCGTGGTTGACGTGAATCACGAGATCACCGAAGATCTGGCGGGCGCGATTCAGGCTGCCGGTATCGAGCGGGTGAAGATTCGCTCGGTGCTCACCTGCGAGTCGAGGCGCGGCGTTTGCGTCATGTGCTACGGACGCAATCTGGCTTCCGGGCGCCTGGTCGAACTGGGCGAGGCTACCGGTGTGATCGCGGCGCAGTCCATTGGCGAACCTGGAACGCAGCTCACCATGCGTACCTTCCACATCGGAGGTACGGCGTCGCGAGTTTCGGAACAGTCACGCCTCGATGCCAAGAGCAACGGCACCGTGCGCTTCATCAACTTGCAGACCGTGAAGTCCAAGACTGGCGATCTGGTGGTCATGAATCGCCAGGGCTCGATCGCGGTGGTGGACGAAAAGGGCCGCGAACGCGAGCGCTATGCGGTGGTGTATGGCGCCAAGGTCAAAGTCACCGAAGGCGGCCCGGTGCTACTCGGCCAGGCTCTCGTCGAGTGGGATCCGTACACGTTTGCCATCCTCACCGAAATTGGCGGCACGGTGCAGTTCAAGGACTTGCAGGAAGGCATCACGCTGCACGAAGAAGTGGATGAGGTCACCGGTCTGTCGCGTCACGTGGTGGCGGATTCGCCCGACGAGAAGCGCCAGCCGGCGATGGTAATCAAGGGCAAGGCGAGCAAGCGATACCTGATGCCTTCGCGCGCTCACCTCATGGTGCAGGACGGAGACACGGTGTTTCCGGGCGACGTGCTGGCCAAGATCCCGCGCGAAACCACCAAGACCAAGGACATCACGGGCGGTCTGCCGCGCGTGGTGGAATTGTTCGAGGCCCGCAAGCCGCGCGAGACCGCCGTCATCAGCGAAATCGATGGCGTGGTGCGCTTCGGCGAGGTGGCAAAGGGACAGCGCAAACTCTACGTGGCAGCCGATAACGGCACGGAGAAGGAATACTCCGTTCCGCGCGGCGTCCATATCAACGTGCAGGAAGGCGAGCGCGTCCGGGCGGGTGAACCGCTGATGGACGGCCCGCTCAACCCGCACGACATTCTGGCCGTGCTCGGTGAGAAGGAACTGCAGTCTTACCTGGTGAATGAGATCCAGGAAGTCTACCGGCTGCAGGGTGTGAACATCTCGGACAAGCACATCGAAGTGATCGTCCGCCAGATGATGCGCTGGGTGAAGGTCGAAGATGTAGGCGATACCCAGTTCCTGCTCGAGCAGCAAGTGGACAAGTTCCGCTTCCACGAGGAAAACGAGCGTGCCATCGCGCAGGGCGGCAAACCGGCCACCGGGCGCCCGTTGCTGCTCGGTATCACCAAAGCGTCGCTCTCCACCGATTCGTTTATCTCCGCTGCCTCCTTCCAGGAGACCACGCGCGTGCTGACCGAAGCCTCGATTCA
Source organism: Terriglobales bacterium (assembly GCA_050012595.1). GTDB lineage: Bacteria > Acidobacteriota > Terriglobia > Terriglobales > Acidobacteriaceae > Acidiflorens. The sequence continues at coordinate 157,839 of JBEKGW010000009.1, read as the reverse complement.
GGGAGCGGTCGATCATCTGCGCGGCTTGAAGGAGAACGTGATCGTGGGCCGCTTGATTCCCGCCGGCACCGGCATGGAATATTACCGGAACGTGCGTCTCTCCCCTGAAATGGAAGAGGCTGCCAGCAAGGTGCAGGAGGAAGTCTCGCAAGCCTACGAAGATGCCGAACGCGCGCTCGAACTCATGCGGCACGAAGGCGAGACCGAAGAACTCGCCGCGGAGTAAGACGGAACGAACCGAGGACAGGGGCGACGCAGAGTCGCCCCTCATTTTTGCTCGTGTGGTGACGGGGCTTCGCCCCGTCCAAGCCGAACTCAGCTCGGCAAGTACGGTATCGTCGCCGAACTCTCGATTCGCTGTAAAATGACGCTTAATTGGACGTCGTTGTTTTGAACCCAATGGCTTTAGCACTGGAACCACAACGCCTGACCGGGCAGCCTCAGGATCCGAATCCCAAGCCGGAGCCGGTTCCTGGTGGACTGGTGTTGGCGCCGGCCTTGGGGCGGTTCTGGCGCCTGTTTCGCCTGTCGATCTGGCGCGCCTTCGAGCACGATGCGTTCGGAACGGCCAAAGCCTCGGCCTATTCGTCCATCTTCACTTTTTTCCCCGCCTTATTGGTGCTCGGCTCGATTCTTGCCGCACTGAGCAGGGGCAAAGTCTACGCTCGCGAGATCTCCTACGCCCTGGGCACCATCTTGCCTGCGGGCAGCTCAGCCGCACTTTCCTACCTCAGAGGCAGCACGGACCGGCCGGTTGGCCTGCTCATCACCACTTCGTTGTTGACGGTCTGGAGCGCCTCCGGCGCCATCATTTCCTGGATGGATGGTTTCCGCCGTGCCTACCAGCTTCCCAAGACGTGGGGGATTCTCCAGGAGCGCGCGATTGCGATTTCGCTGGTTTTCATGGCGGGTCTGCCGCTAACTTTCGCCACCATTCTGGTCGCATTCGGCAGCCGCATTGAACTGCGGATATTGTTTCACCTCGGGCACGAGTTCGGACCTCTAATTCTGCTGACGTGGGGCGCGATCCGCTGGGCCATCGCCATCCTGACCAGCATCGCCGTAATCCAGCTTATCTATCACAACGCGGTGCCACGCACGCAACCCTGGCACAGCGTTTTGCCGGGCGCTGTTCTTGCGACCGCCATGTGGCTGATCTCCACCGCATTATTTGGATGGTATTTGCAGCACTATGTTGACTACAGCGTCATCTATGGTTCGCTCGGTGTGGGTATTGCGCTGCTGGTCTGGATGTACATCATCTCGCTGGTGGTGCTGATTGGCGCCGAATTCAATGCCATGCTCTTTCCTCGCGGTCTCACGAAAGTTCCGCCTCCTCCGGTGGACACCGAAAGTCACCGACTATGAAGTTAGGGGCGGTTCCCAGATCGCCTCGCTGGTTCAAAGATTAGCCGCATTTTCTGAAAAAGGATTCGCGACTTGAAGGAACGCAAATTGGATCTGTTTGAAGGAAGTCTGCCGGCCCCCGGCCCCGCGCCGGAAGAGACGGGCGAGCGCGTGCGCCGCGCCAAAATCATCTGCACAATTGGTCCGGCGTGCGATTCCGACGAAATGATCCGCGACCTGATGCGCCTGGGCATGGACGTCGCCCGTCTGAATTTCTCCCACGGAACGCACTCCGAACACGCCCAGCGAATCCAGCGGTTGCGCCGCGCCGCCCATGATCTGAAGCGGACCATCTGTATCCTTCAAGACCTTCAAGGTCCGAAGATTCGTACTGGCCTCCTGAAGAATGGGAAGGCCGTGCTGCTGAAGGCGGGGAACTTGCTCACGATCACTCCGCGCAAGGTTGCAGGCACTGCCGCGCTGATTGCCACCGATTTTGCGGGATTGGCGCGTGAAGTGAAGCCGGGCTCGCGCGTGCTTTTGTCGGACGGACGTATTGAACTCAAAGTGCGCTCGACTCGCGGCGACGATGTGGAATGCGAAGTCCTGAACGGTGGAATGCTTGGAGAGCAGCAGGGGATTAATCTGCCCGGCGCGGCCGTAGCCATCCCTGCACTGACCGCCAAAGACAAGCGGGACCTTGAGTTCGGTTTGAAGCACGGAGTGGACGTGGTGGCGCTGTCGTTCGTTCGTTCCGCCGATGACCTCCGCATGGCGAAGAGCCTGATGCGCGAGTTTGGAAAATCCGTGCCCATTGTCGCCAAGCTGGAAAAGCCTCAGGCCATCGAGCGTCTGGAAGAAATTCTGGAAGTGACCAGCGGCGTCATGATTGCGCGCGGCGATCTGGGGGTGGAATTGCCGCCCGAGCGGGTGCCGATCATCCAGAAACTGGTGATTCAGCGCGCGGGGGTGTGGCGCAGGCCGGTTATTACGGCCACCCAGATGCTGGAGTCCATGACCGAGAGCCCACAGCCCACGCGGGCGGAGGCAAGCGATGTAGCAAACGCGATTTTTGACGGTACGGACAGCGTGATGCTTTCGGGAGAAACCGCCAGCGGCCGCTATCCGCGCGAGACCGTCGCGATGATGGCCCGCATCATTCTGGAGGCGGAAGCTAGTATCGCGCAACTGCGGCCCGCGCCGCGCCGCCGGCATCAGGAGCATCGTTATTCGGTTGCCGAAACTATCTGCGAATCCATCGCACACGCCGCCGAAGATCTGCCCATGCGGGCGATTGCGGTCTTCACGGAAAGCGGCAACACGGCGCGCATGCTTTCGAAACATCGTCCGAAGGTCAGTATTTACGCTTTTAGTCGTAGGCCGGAAGTCTGCAATCGTATGAATGCGCTTTGGGGCGTGCATCCGGTTCACAAAGAAGAATGGAGGTCGGCGGAGGCGATGCTCAGGGCCGCCGAAGAGGAACTGTTGGCGAAAGGTCTTCTCCGCCCCGGCGACGTGCTCGGCTTGGTGGCGGGAACGAAGCTCACTTCGGGCGCCACGAATTTCATGCGGTTGCACACGGTGCGGGAAGGGGATCGAGTAACCAAGAAGAGGCGACAGAAGAAATAGCGGTCTGGAATGGAATCCACAATCTCGTTCTCCGATGACTCGCTGGATCCCGCGGTCCGCGGTTTTCTGCACTCTCCCGCGAGTCCCAACGGCAACGCGCTGATCCTGACTCACGGCGCGGGCTCGGATTGCACTGCTCCTCTTTTGGTGGCGCTCAGTGAAACTTTTGCCGGACATGGCTACCTCGTTCTGCGCTGCGATCTGCCTTTCCGCCAGGAGCGGCCGACCGGCCCGCCGTTTCCGGGCAATGCGGAACGCGATCGCGCGGGACTGCGCAATGCGATTGCAGTTTTGAGGAAGAATGTCGCGGGCCGAATCTTTCTCGGCGGCCACTCTTACGGCGGACGCCAGTCGACGATCCTCTGCGCCTCCGAGCCAGAACTCGTCTCGGGCCTGCTCTTACTTTCTTATCCTTTGCACCCGCCCCGCAAGCCGGAGCAACTCCGGGTCCAGCATCTGTTCAGTTTGCGCGTTCCGAGCCTGTTCGTGCATGGAACGCGCGATCCCTTCGGAAGCATTGAAGAGATCGCGAAAGCCTTGCAGCTAATCCCCGCCAAGACCGAATTAATGAAAGTGGAAGGCGCGGGTCATGACTTGGGTTTCAAAGGTAAAGCGAAGGCACAGGAGCTTCCTGCTCGCATCTTGGCCAGATTTGATGAGATGTTCGGATAACCGCGCAACAAGAGCTTTTCTCGGCGCCCTCTTTGTCTCGCCAGTGAGACTGCCCTAATTCACCCAGCCCGATTTCGATCCGCCGTTCGTCTTCTCGTTATCGTCGGGGGGCACGTAGTTTCCGTGCTCGTCGAAGGTGACTTTGCGGTCGTGATCTTTCATATAGACTTCGAATTTTCTCGCGGCGCGCCGCCGCTTCCAGCGGTAGTAAGAATTCCGCACGCCGAAATAACGCTCGGACGTCGCGTAGCTGAGGCCGCGAGAAGGCATGAACTTTACCCACAAGAAGCCGAAAAGCAATCCGCCGAGATGAGCAAATACCGCGACTCCGCCCGATGGCTCAAAAACAGCAATGATCGCAACCACCACCCAAATGCCAATCAGGTATTTCGCCTTGATCCTAAACGGCAGCGGAAACAAATACATTTCCTGATTGGCGTAAAGAATCCCAAAGGCCATCAGCAGCCCGAAAATGCCGCCCGACGCGCCCACCGTCCCGGTTGTCGGATCCATCCCAAGGAAATGGGTATAGGAGACTGCAATGGTCACCAAAGCGGCGCCCACGACGCAGAACATGTAGCACTCGATGAATCGTCGCGACCCCCAGTCGCGCTCCAGATTCGCGCCGATAAACCACAACGTGAGCATGTTGAAAAATAAGTGACCGAAGCTGGCGTGCAGCAACGAGTACGTGACCACTTGCCACACTTTGCCGTGCATCACGGCGACCGGGATCAGCGCCAGCCACTCCCGCATCAGAACGACAACGTCCGGGGCGAACCTCGCCACCACCACCTGAAACAAGTAGATCCCGGTGCAAGTCAGGATGATGCGCTTCACCCATCCTGTAAACGGGGGAAAACTGAACGAGATGGTTTGTCCGCGACTCACTGTCTTTATCTTTCTGGCTCCGGTAAAACCGGCAGACTGCGATGTCCCGCCGCATCGACCGCGCGCACAGCGAATATCACATTATCCTTCGAAACCTTCAGGGTTGCACGCGCACCGCTACTAACCGTTTGGACGTACTCCCAATCGGCCGCGTTCGTCGCGCGCCAGACCACCTCATAGGCGGCCGCGCCCGCCGAAGGTTCCCACGTCAAGGTCGTGTCGTTTTCGAGGTTTTTAGTCAGCATTTTTACGCTTGCCGGTGGCGCTGGAGCCGATGCCAGCGAGGCCAGGGTTGCCGCGTTCAGCCGCGCGACGTGCGCCACATAGTCGAAGTCCACAAACTTCGGCAAGTCCCCGTATTCGATGCCGTTGGCGTCATCCTTGCGAACGTTCTGATGCTGATGGTTGTAGTCTTCGCGGAATTCGGTGAACCGCACGGCGGCGAAACCCTGCTGATTGAAAGAGTAGTGGTCGCCACCGCGCAGGAAGCGGTCCAGCCGGAAGATCAGAAGCGGCTTCACTCCGGCATCATAGGAGCGCCCGACGTCGGCGATGTAGCGTGCCAGCTCGCGCGAAGTCGAGTCGCTCTCTCCGCCGAGCGTTCGAATTCGCCGGATTTCAGCCTCGCTCGCCGCCGCCAGCAGCCCTTCGGAAAACACGCGCACCACGCTCGCATCCTGTTGCGGACTGCGGTCGCCTCCCACGATGTCATTGTTCAAGACGGCTTCGATTTTCCAGCCCTGTTGCTTGGCCATCTCGGCGAAGTGCTTGCTGCCGTTCAGACCCTGCTCTTCTCCCGCGACGGTCAGAAAAATAATCGTCGCCGGGAACCTCGCTTTGATCGGGGAAGTTTTGCTCAGGAAAGCTTTGCTCAAAACGCGGGCGCATTCCAGACTCACCGCCGTGCCGCTGCCGTCGTCATTCGCTCCCGGCGCAGGGTCCGTCCCGTTGAAGGTATCGCTATTTCGCGAGTCGTAATGGCCGGTTACGAGCACGATGCGGTTGGCCTGCTGCGGGTCGGTTCCGCGCAGGACCGCATAAACATTAGTGATTTCGGTCGGTTTCGGGATGCGTTCGCCGGGCTGCTCGGTGAAAGTGTCGGTTTTCACCTCCAGGCAGCCGCCGCATTCCTTGGAGTAGCGCTCAAACTCCGCTTTGATCCACTCCCGCGCCGCTCCGATTCCCTTGCCCGCTTTGATGGATTCCTCGTCCTGCGCAGAGATTGTGGACCGGTTCTGGAAGCTGACCAGCTTCTCGATCGTCTGCCGAATATGGTCCGCTGAAACTTGCCGGATCATTTCGGCGATGTGCGGGTCGGTGTGCGGATCGGCTGCCAAGCGCGGCGCCGGTCCCTGCGCCATCTCCTGTGCCAGGCACAGAGGAGCGCAAAACGCCAGTGCCAGGGCAACCAGCAAGGCTGCCACAAGACCTGTTGAGGGATAGACGAAACTGGCAAACTCGGCAATTTTAGAATTTTCTTGGTAAGCCACTTGACCTTTTCCTCGCGAAGAAACTAAATATAACAGGGGTGCTCCGAACGTGGAGGAAAACATGGTGTACTGTCCTGAATGCGAGACGGATCTCGACATCGAAGAAGATGAGGTCGATGAAGGCGCGGTCGTCTCCTGCCCGGAGTGCGGTACCGACTTCGAGGTGGTTACAGTGAATCCCGTCGAACTCAAAGTGGTCGGCGAAGACGAGATCGAAGAAGACGAGGATGAAGAAGAAGCCGACGACGAAGAGGATGAAGACGAAGATTCCTGAAGAATTTGCGCATTTCCGGGTGTTCCGGCGCTTGGTCGCAATGGCTTCGTCGCTCGTGTTCCTGGCGTCTCTGCTTGCCCCTGTGAGCGCACGGGGCAGCGGCCGTGAGAAGCCGCAGCCTTACGCCCTAATCTTCGGAACGGTTTGGGATCCCGACGGGCACCCGCTCTACGGGGTCAAGGTGAAGATCCGGCGGGCCGGCGACAAGGACAAAAAAGCCCGCTGGGAGCTCTACTCCAATCACACCGGCGAGTTCGCGCAGCGAGTGCCCACCGGCAAAGCGGACTACGTCGTTTGGGCGGACGTGAAAGGCTACAAGCTGCCCTCGGGCAAACAGTTGAAGCCCGGCTCCGAAGTGACCGTGCATATCGACAACGACGAGCGTTCCGACATCGGTCTTCATTTAGACTGGTAATGGCCGCCGTGGTTGGGAATCGGCTGCAATGAGAAATTCATGAAGAACTCGATCATCGCGGCTTCGCTGCTGGTTGTGTTGTTGGCGTCGGTTTTCTCGACATTGGCCCTGGCGGCTCCAGCGCCGCAGTTTGGCGGCTCTTCAAAGCAAGACAAGACCCGCCTGCTCACGGGCAAGGTACTGGATGGCAGCGACAATCCTTTGCCGGACGCGGTCGTTTATCTAACCAACACTCATACCCGCGCGGTGAAAACTTATATCGTTGGCCCGGACGGTGCCTACCGTTTCCCGGCGCTTCAGCCGACCATCGATTACGAAGTGTACGCGCAGTACAACAACCGCAAGAGCAGCACAAAAACGGTCAGCCAATTCGACGATCGTGCGCAGGTTTACATCAGTTTGAAAATCAACTCCAAATAAGCTCCTTCCCTTACGCCTGGCCATGCGTTGCCCGGTTCACTCCATCCTGTTACTGACGGGTTGCACCGGGGCGCCGCACGACCCGGGCGTAACTTGTGTGTGATCGACCCTTCCGCTACATTCGAGACGGTTTCAGGCAAAACGCTCATGCCGGTTCTTAGTTCCGCCTCGGTCATTCTGCTGGTTACGGGTGCCGCAATCTACGCGGTCATCGTCTACAACGGACTGGTGCGCCTGCAGAACGAAATCGGCCGTGCCTGGGCTAATATCGACGTTCTGCTCAAGCAGCGCCACGACGAGGTTCCCAACCTGGTGGCCTGCGTCAAGGGCTATATGGATCACGAGCGGCAGGCGCTGGAGGCGGTGACGCAGGCTCGCGCGGCTTCGATGAACGCGGCCAGCATTCCGCAAAAAGCTCAGGCAGACCTGCTGCTAACGGGCGCTCTGCGATCTTTTTTTGTGGTGGCGGAGCGCTATCCGCAGCTCAAGGCCGACCAGAATTTTCTGGCGCTGCAGAATCGCATCTCCGCACTGGAGGAGCGAATCGCCGACCGCCGCGAGTTTTTCAATGACGACGTCAACACCTACAACACGCGTATCGCACAGCTCCCCGAAGTCTTCCTGGCGCGGCTGATGAAACTGCAGCCGCAGCAGATGTTCCGCGTGAACGAGCAGGAGCGGCAGCAGGTGGAAGTGAAACTCGCACTGGCTCGGGGACAAGGCACTTCATAGTTAGTCAGCTGGCCACTCAGAGAATCGAGCGCACAACACCGCCATCGGCTCTGAGGGTAGCGCCGTTCGTGGCCGAGGAGAGTGGACTGCAGAGGAACACCACCAGGGCTGCCACTTCGTCCGGACGTGCGAAGCGCCGTAACAGGGAACTTGGGCGCACATGGTGCGAAAGAACTCTGCCTCAAATTCCCCCTTTGTCTGGTGCGTAGATGCAGCCAGACGATCGACGAATCCATTCACGCCTTCGGAAGCCGTGGGCCCGGGCAACACGGCATTCACGGTAACGCTCGTGCCTGCGGTCGTCTCCGCCAGGCCGCGAGAGATCGCGAGCTGCGCAGTTTTTGTCATGCCATAGTGAATCATCTCGGCTGGAATCTGCACCGCGGATTCACTCGAAATGAAGACGATGCGTCCCCAGTTCCGCGTCTTCATGCCGGGCAGATAGCTCCGGGACAAGCGAACGCCGCTCATGACATTGACTTCAAAAATACGGAACCAGTCTTCGTCAGGAATTTGCTCAAATGGCTTGGGCTCGAAAATACCCAGGTTGTTGACGAGAATATCGACCTCGGGACACCGTTGGACAGCGGCACGGACTCCGTCGGCGTTGCCAAGATCGGCGGCGAGACCTTGCACCTTGGCCTGCGGGTGAGAAGTTACAATCGACTTAATCGCTTGCTCGACCCGCTCTTCCGTCCGCCCGTTCACAATGACGTCTGCGCCCTCCCGGGCCAGGGCTTCCGCGGTCGCGTATCCGATTCCCGCCGTTGATCCTGTAACCAGTGCGCGCTTTCCATCCAGTTCCAAATTCATGTTGATTGGATGAAACCGGTTTCAACTCGGACTCAGGCGGGCAAGAAAAAGACCACCGCTGGCGGTGGCCCTAAATTCCCTGATGCGCTCAGAAGCTAGTTGCTGTCCCCGCCGGCCCGCTTCCACGAGATCAAGTCGCCGATAGTGGTGCTGGTTGAGGAGGAGGAGGAGGATGCGGGGTGCTTGTAGGACTCGACTTCCTGGCGCGACGCTTCTTCGCCGACCGCCCGGATGCTCAGGCCCACCTTTTTCTCTTCCTGATTCATCTTGATGATCTTGAAGTCGAACTCACCGCCGGGTTCCAGATGCATCGGCTGTCCGTTCGGATCGACGGCTTCTGAGTTGTGACACAGACCTTCGATGCCTTCGGCAATCTCGACAAATGCGCCAAAGTTCGCCACGCGCAGGATCTTGCCACGCACGATGTCGCCGACGCGGTGCTGCGCGAAGAACGAATCCCAAATGTCGGGCTGCATCTGCTTCACACCGAGCGAAAGGCGGCGCTTGTCCGGTTCGATAGCGAGGATAACGGCCTTGACCTTGTCGCCCTTCTTCAACACCTCGGAAGGATGCTTCACGCGGGTAGTCCAGCTCAGGTTGCTGACGTGCACCAGGCCGTCGATTCCGTCTTCGATTTCAATGAACGCGCCAAACTCGGTCAGGTTGCGGACCCGGCCCTCGACCGTCGCGCCCACCGGGTATTTGTCGTGCAGCGTATCCCAGGGGTTGGACGCGAGCTGCCGCATGCCGAGCGAAATCCGGCGCTCGGTCGGGTTCACGCTCAGGACTACACAATCCACCTCGTCGTTTACGTTGACCAGCTTCGACGGGTGTTTCATCCGTTTCGACCACGTCATTTCGCTCACGTGGACGAGGCCTTCAATGCCCTGCTCGAGTTCTACAAAGGCACCGTAATCGGTCACGCTGATGACGCGTCCGTGGACGTGCGCGCCCACGGGGTAGCGGTGCTCCGCATCCAGCCACGGATCAGGCGTGAGCTGTTTGAAGCCCAGCGAGACGCGCTGCTTGTCTTTGTCGTACTTCAGGACCTTCACCTGAATCTGGTCGCCGACGTTGACCAGGTCGCGCGGGTGCGTCAGACGTCCCCACGACATGTCGGTGATGTGCAGCAGCCCGTCAATTCCGCCCATATCCACAAACGCCCCGTACTCGGTCAGGTTCTTGACGATGCCGGTGAGGACGCTGCCTTCTTGCAGATGCTCCAGCGTTTTGCCGCGCTTTTGGTTCTGCTCTTCTTCCAGAAGCTGTTTGCGCGAGACCACGATGTTGCCGCGCTTTTTGTTGAGCTTGATGATGGCGACTTCCATCGTCTGGCCCTTCATCCCATCCAGATTCCGGATCGGACGCAGGTCCACTTGCGAGCCCGGCAGGAAGGCGTGCGCGCCGTGAATGTCTATGGTCAGGCCACCCTTGATGCGTTCCACGACGACGCCCTTAATCGGCTTCTTTTCGTTGTAAGCGCGCTCAATCTCATCCCACGACCGCAACCGCTGTGCCTTCAGGTGCGAGAGGTTGACGTAGCCCTCTTCGGTTTCGCCCTTCTCCCGCATCACGTCGATCTCGTCGCCGGGCTGGAACTTCGGCTTGCCCTCGCGATCCAGAGCTTCCGCAATCGGCACCATGCCTTCGGACTTCGCCCCGATATCGACGACGACGTGGGTCGCGGTCAGTTTCACCACGGTGCCTTTGATTACGTGGTCGCCGCCAACCGCTTCCTCGGTTTCGGTCTCGAAGTGCTGGAGGGCGGCGGCGAAATCGTCGCTGCCAGCCGCGGCAAATTCGGGAGCGGAAATTTCCGGGGTGTCATTCTGAGGAGCGTTATTTCCCGTAGCGTCGCTGGCCGCGGCGGCAAATTCGGGGGCGGAAATTTTCGGGGTGTCACTTTGAGGAGCGTCAGGGGCGGAAGCCTGTGGTTCCGCGGGAGTGGGTTGTGCTTGCTCGGGAGCGTCTATTACGGCCGAGCCGCCGGTGTGGGTGTCGTGGGCAGGTGTCATGGTTTCAAGACTGGATTCAAGATTGCGAGCGGTGCTGTCGTCGAACAAGTTCATAGCCTCGATGTCGATGCATTCGTGCGCGATGCATTCGTGCGCGACACATTCGTGCGCTACACATGCGGGACGTGGCATAGCGGACTGCTGGCGTGGTCTTTAAGTTGCGTTGAGGCCGACCTGGCGGACGACCCTGGGACAATTCCAGCTGGTTCGAAACCGCGTCCAATACGGACCCTTCGACTATAGCAACCGCTTTGGAACAGTGTCAAACGCGAAACGAGCCGTCTGATACCACGATTCTTATTCTGTTCACAATAGAAGTGGCCCTAAGAATTCCACCGCCGAGGCGCCGAGTACGTCGAGACGAGCCAAGGGCTTAACCACAAAGATCCCAGAGCACACCGCGGAATCTGACAGTATCGGTTAAAAGCCCAAAAAGACTTTCTCGGCGAACCCGGCGTCTCGGCGGTGAAAATCTACCGGCTGTACTGATTCCGCCTTTTGTCCTCGTGCCGCTCAATGCCCAACTGGATCAGGCGATCGATCAGTTCGGGATACGGCACTCCCGTTGCCGCCCACAGCTTTGGATACATGCTGATTGCGGTGAAGCCGGGCATGGTATTGATTTCGTTGACGAAAATCCGGCGCGACTTGGGATCCATCAGAAAATCGACGCGCGCCAGGCCCGTGCAATCGACCGCTTGAAACGCCGCAATCGCCAGCCTCTGTACCGTTTTCATTTCCGCTTTCGTAATCTTGGCGGGGATTATCCCTTCCGAACCTTCCGCCAGATACTTCGCGTCGTAGTCGTAGAACTCTTTACAGGGAACGATTTCTCCCGCAACCGACGCTTTGGGATCGTCGTTGCCGAGTACCGCGCACTCAATCTCGCGCGCCTTGTTCTTCTTTCCGCCGACGCCTTCCTCAATCACGATCTTGCGATCGAACTTTGCCGCTTCCGCGATGGCAGGATCGAGTTCCTTGCGGTCGTGCGCCTTCGAAATTCCGACCGACGACCCCAGGTTCGCCGGCTTCACGAAGACGGGATACTTCAGCTTGCTCTCCACCAGTTTCTGCACTTTTTTTGGGTCGTGCTCGAACTGGCTGCGCAACACGGTCACGTGTTTCACGATGGGCAATCCCACCGCGCGGAACAAAGACTTCATGACATCTTTATCCATGCCCGCGGAAGAGCCGAGCACGCCAGCGCCGACGTAGGCAATGTCGGCCAGTTCGAGCAGACCTTGAATCGTGCCGTCTTCGCCGAAGGTTCCGTGCAGCACGGGGAAAATGACATCCACGCTAATGGCGCGATCGGAAGCGCGCCGCAGATTCGCATCGGTCTTCGTATCGGTCTTCGTATCGGACTTCGCATCGGTCTGGAAGGGCGCGAGTCCGGCTTCGCGGCGCCACGGTTCCGGAGGAACGACCACCGACTCGCCCGTAGCCAGCACTGCCGCCCCCGGAGTCGCCTCCGGATCGCCCGCCCGAAGGTGCGTGGGGTGAAGTTGTGGGGCGCGGGCGCCCACGCCCGCTGCATCTTCGTCTTCGTTTTTGTCTTCGTTTTTGCCCTTCAGCAAACGTTCGGCGTGTTCCGCCGTGAGCCAGCGGCCGTCTTTCGTGATGCCGATGGGAACTACTTCATATTTCGTTTTATCAATTGCATTCACAACGGACGCTGCCGACAGCAACGACACTTCATGCTCGCCGCTGCGTCCGCCAAAGAGGATGCCAACCCGAAGTTTTGCCATGCCATTTCAGTCTGGCTCCGCGCGTGTTTTCCGTCAATCCCAGCTTTGGTTCCGGCTGCGCGCCTCGCGCACCGCCGAGACGCCGAGTCCGCCGAGAAAACTTCTCAGACTATTGCCGGTTTCTCAGCGCCAGCGATGTGTCCGGGGAGCGATGCGGCGAGTCATTGAGTTGATCTTCGATGCGCGTCTGGATGAGTTCCCATTCCGAGCGCAGCGTCATTTCTTTGATGGCGAACCTGGATTCGTGGCGAGCGTCATCCACGCGAACCGCCAGTTCTTTTTTCTGGAACCGGAAATCGATGACTTCCGCGAGCGGCACCAGTTGATTGGAGGACTTGCCCACGATGAGATATACGACCTTATCGGTCACCAGCGTGTATTCCGGGCAGCTTTCCTCGGCCACCGCGGCTTGCGGCGGCCCGAACGCGGTCATGAAGCCTCGGTGCGTCAGCATGCAGTCGCCCATGCGCATACGGACCACGGTTCCATGTTGATAGATACCGATCGGTGCGGCCACGGCAACCGAAACGCCAGTCGATATCAGTACAAGCGCCAATAGCAAGGTAGATTTCATAGGTCTCCTGTCAGCGGTCTCCAATCTAATGATCTCCAAACTAATGATCTCCAATCAGTGATTGCTGGGTTCGTAGTCATAGCCGTTTCGGCTGTGGAATGTGAGGTTGAGGTTGTGGGTTGGCAAAAGACGAAGATAATGAATTCCAGTCTGGTGGCTGGGCAGATCGTAGGTCACCACATAGGAGGCGCGCAGATCCTTCAGCACGGCGTTCAGTACTGTGGCAGCGCCGTCTTGGTGGGCGGAGCGCAGGGAGAAATAGCGCCCACCGGTAGCATCCGAAACTTGCCGCAGGAACATGCTGCCCGACGTTTGGATCGATGTTCGGTTCTTGGAAGTTCCCATATCGACAGAGTAGATCAGGGCGCCACCGTCCAGCACCGCCTCCAGCGCCTCGCGCGAAGAATGCAGGCTGATGGTATCGTCCCCGTCAGAGAAGAGGATCAGGACAGGCCGGGCCCCGGCGCGGCGATGATGCGAAATGAAATCGGCGCCAAAGATCAGCGCGTCGAACAGCGGCGTTGTGCCGCCGCTCTTCACCGCCAGGAGTTTGCTCACGGAATCGGGAGCGCCGCAACCGCTCGAGCAGAGGATGGCAGGACGTACGCCACCAGACGCCCCTCCAAACGCCCCTCCAAAAGACAGGACGGCGATGTTGTCATCCGGGATCGACTGCTCCCGCGCAACCAGTTGCAGCACATCGCTCATGGCAACTCGAAAGCGCGGCGCAACCGATCCGCTCAGGTCGACCAGCGCCACCACGTCGAGCGAGGTTTCATCCGAATGTGTGAAGCTCCGGAAATTGCGGACCACACGTTCGTTGTCGACTACGGCAAAGTCCGACTTCGTCAAGGTTGCGAGCGGATGATTGTTTTCGTCGGTGGCGAAGAATGTAACCCTGACTTCAGAGACCGTACTGCGATACTTAGGCAGGCCTGGGGGATCGTTCGTGTCGTCGGCGGCCAAAGCGTAAGTCAAGGCAAATAGAGCCAGGAGTACGGAGAGAGCCAGAAGTGCCGACCGAGTGTGCCAATGCGCTAACATCGCTGTCCATTGGTTCCATCGGCGGACGACGGGGACACTCCCCAATTACCGAAGTTACTGTTGGGAGGTGACCATAGCGTGATTACGCTTGGAGTTGCCCAGGAGGGTGGGAAAACCGGCTGCGGGCCAGGCTGAGGGTGAAAATTTCGGGCAGCCCACGCCGGGGAAAGAAGGTCCCTGGCTTCGTTCAGGACGACAAATGTAAATTCGCAGGAGCTCGCTTGACACAAGTAGCAAAACAGGTGTGAAATTGGCGATGTTTCGAAGGCCGGTGCCGGCTCTTCCCTGTGGCACTCGGACCCGGGAGCTCTCGTCGAAGAAACCCATGAGCGGGATTGCAGGCTGGAAATCTCTTTGGCCGCGCAGGTTCGCTGCTGATGGATTTATGAGGAAAGAGCTTCACATCTCACAGGAGTGGCTATGAAATCGAGCAACCGAGGAAAGAATGTCCTGCTGAAGTGGTCCGTGCTGCTGGTTCTTCTCACGGTAACCGCATTCGCTTCGGCTCAGGCCAACAAGAAGAGTGCACCTGCGCCCAAGGCTCCGAGCAAGCCGGCTGCCGCCCCGCACGCAGCCCCAGCGCAGCACCCGGCAGGGGCGACCAATCGCGGAACTGGCGCAGCGAGCGCCAACAGAGGTGGTGCAACAGGGGGCAACAAGGGTGGTGCAGCCAGTGCCAGCAAAGGTGCCGCAGCAGGGGGCAACAGGGGTGGTGCAGCCAACGCCAGCAGGGGTGGTGCGGCGGGCGGCAATAAGGGTGGCGCAGCCAACGCCAACAAAGGTGCCGCCGCGGGCGGCAACAGGGGTGGTGCGGCGGGCGGCAACAAGGGTGGTGCAGCCAACGCCAGCAGGGGTGGTGCGGCGGGCGGCAACAGGGGTGGTGCAACGAGCGCCGGCAGAGGTGGCGCCGGCGCCCATTCGCCCGCAGGAAGCAGGAACGTTTCTCTGAAGGGTGGTGGGTCGGCGAGCATCCGTTCGAATGGCCAGATTCGATCTGTTGATCGCAACGGCATGCACATTGAGCATGGGGTCCACGGTGGGCGCACGGTTGTCGGCATGCACAACGGCGCCCGCGTCGTCAACACTGGGCGCCACGGCGGATACGTGCAGCGCGCCTATGTCACGCGCGGCGGCCACTCCTACTATTCCCGCACCTACTATCGCAACGGCCACTACTACAGCGGCGTGTATCGCGGCTACAACTGGCACGGTCACGCCTACTACGGCTACTATCCGGGATACTGGTACCACCCGGGATTTTATGCATGGGGCTATCAGCCTTGGGGTGCGCCGGTTTACTGGGGTGTAGGGGCTTGGGGTTGGGGAGGAGCGCCGTGGTTTGGCTTCTACGGCGGGTGGTTCACGCCTTATCCCTATTATGCTTCGCCGGCGTTTTGGCTGACGGACTACCTGATTGCGGCGAACCTGCAGGCGGCGTACGCGGCCCGGCAAGAGGCGAATGCGGAGGCGGCAGCGGGTGACGGCGGCGGTGGAGATTCCGCTCCGGCGGCCGCCTCGAACGCGCCAGCGCTGACTCCCGAAGTCAAGCAGGCCATCGCCGATGAAGTAAAAGCGCAGTTGGCCGCGCAGCAGGCACAAGCGGCACAGAGCGGCGGTTCCGCCGCGCCAGCACCGGCGAACGCCAGCGGCGAAGTTCCGCCGGCGCTCGATCCGGCAAGGCGCACCTTCGTGGTCGACAGCGATCTCTCCGTGGTCGCAAACGGGCAGGAATGTGGGTTGACGGGCGGTGACGTCATCACGCGGCTCACCGACACTCCGGATGCCGACAATATGGTGAACGCCAGCGTCTCGGCGAGCAAGAAGTCGGACTGCGCGGCCGGGCAAACTATAGCCGTTAAAGTCGATGACTTGCAGGAAATGCAGAACCACTTCGCGGAGCAACTCAATAGCGGCTTGGGCGAACTGGCAAAGAAGCAGGGTACAGGCGGTATTCCGAAAGCGCCGGACACGAGCACTACGGCCTCGGACGTACCACCTCCGGCGCCGGATACCACTGCGGCAAAAACTCTGGAAGACCAACAGCAGTTGGCCGACCAGACCGAGTCGCAGGTCAAGCAGGAAGCCGCGGGATCGGCTGGTGGCGCGTTGTAGAAACAGACGCTTGTAAAACGGCGGTCTCACCGATCAATCAAGCACTGGGGAGCGTCGGATGACGCTCCCTTCTGCAATGAGACGAGATGTTCGCTGACTCTGCGCTCACTGTTCAGCGTACCGCTCGGAGTCGAACTTTGGGAAAAGCTGAACCGGAGGGTTTTACGATGTCGCAGAAATTCCACAATCTGATTCCAGGAATTGTGCTTCTGGCTGCCACGATTTCCCCGTTGTCGCTGGCCAATGCCCAGGCGGTTTCTCTGCAGGAGCAACTGGCCGCGCAATACAAGCTGGTGAAGATGGGGTCGGACTCGAACGGAGCTGCCGTAGTGGAGGCGGGCACCATCCTGAACATCAAGAAGGGTGGAATCCTCGGTGTGCCTTATTCCGACCAGAGCGTTCTCTCCACCAAATATGAAAGCGGAACAGTTCATTCTCCCAATCCCGTGGCGTCAAAGGTCGTCGGCTGGGGCTTGGGAAAAATAGGGAAGACGCAAACGACCCAGTTTTTCCAAGTTGGCAACAAAGTGTATCCCTCCAAGGTCACCGTCAATCTGCCCAAAGATCAGGTGGTCATCAGCGTCGTCGACTGTGATTCCTGTAACAACGTCGATCCGAAGACGTTCTTCAAAGCCGACGTGGTTTTCCAGTTCGCCAAAGGATCGCTCGCGACCGCCGCCGCTCCGCAGGTAGAAGATACGATCGGCGGTCTCCTCGCCATTGATGACAGCGGCGGCGACCAGGGCGGCAACAACGGACAACAGGGCGGCAACGATCAGCAAGGCGGCGACCAGGGTGCAGCTCAAGGACAAGCGCAACAGCAAGCGCCTCCGCCGGAACCCGCGCAGATTGAAAAAGGACAGACGCCCGATCAAGTGAAAGCCGCGATTGGCCAGCCGGATAAGATCATCAATCTTGGCGCCAAGCAGATTTACGTTTACAAAGACATCAAGGTTACTTTTCTCAACGGAAAAGTGTCCGACGTGCAGTGAGCTGGCAGCTTTGTTAGTTGTTTCATGAATTTGTCATCGTGAGCGAAGCGAAGGATGACAACTCATTAGAGGGTATTAGCAGCGCTACAGGATCTTCTTCCCAAACGCCGAGAGCGCCAACTCGACGGCTAAGTCCGCGGTCTGGTTGTGTTCGTCGATGACCGGATTCACTTCCACGATTTCGAAGCTCGTCATGCGTCCATGGTCGGCGATGATTTCCATGGCGAGATGCGCTTCGCGATAAGTGGCGCCGCCCCAGACCGGAGTGCCGACGCCGGGCGCGTCTTCGGGATCGATCCAATCCATGTCGAGCGAGACATGATAGCCGGCGGTGTTGTGTCCGGCCATGCGGAGGGCTTCCTCCATGACGGCGCGCATGCCGCGTTCGTCGATGTCACGCATGGTAAAGACCTCGACCCCGGATTTGCGGATGTTTTCTTTTTCAAAGCTGTCAACGTCGCGGATGCCGACGAGCACGCAATTTTTCGGCTGCACTTTGGGCGAGAAGTCGTAGATCTTTCCGAGTTCGAATGGAGGAAGGCCCATGAGCGCCGCGAGCGGCATGCCGTGGACGTTGCCGCTCGGGGAAGAGTCGGGCGTGTTCATGTCGGTGTGCGCATCGATCCAGAGGAGTCCGATCTTCTGGTTCTTGCGGCGGTAGAACTCGGCGACGCCTGACACCGTACCCGCCGCGACGGAGTGATCGCCGCCGAGGACGAGAGGAACTTTGCCGGCTTCGAGCGTCTTCAACACCAGGTCGGCGCTCTTGGTGCAGGTGGCGGTGATTTCCTTGAGGTACTTGGCGTTGGCCGCGCCTTCTTTTTTCTGTTCGGGGATGGCGACTGCGATGTTGCCCGCGTCTTCGACAGTGTGCCCGATGGCTTCGAGGCGGGCTTCGAGTCCGGCAACGCGCACGGCGGAAGGACCCATGTCAACGCCGCGTCGGGATTGGCCGAGGTCAAGAGGAACGCCGATCACGCGGATCCGGCGCGGGGTGATGTTGCTGTACGTCGTGCTTCGTTGAGCCATACGCTCCTATTCACCGCCGAGACGCCGAGTGCGCCGAGAAAACCTTTTTCTTGATTTATTCGGTTTGGAACGCTTGCCTTTTCTCCCACGCAGAGTCTGGGAATTCATTTACGATTCGTTTGAGTCCGTTCTTTAGAACCGGGACATGGAAGTTCATCAGGAGACCTGCTCTTTTCTTCGCTAGCCTCAGATACGATAAGAGCTGGGCATCGTGGATGGGAAGTAACTTTTCGATTGCTTTGATTTCGACGATGATTTCGTCTTCCACGACCAAGTCAAGGCGGTACCCACAATCGAGTTTCACTTGTTTGTATACAACTGGCAAAGGCTTTTGCTCTTCCACTTCCAGCCCAAGCTGCTTCAGTTCAAAAGCCAGGCATGATTGATAGGCAGATTCCAGCAAACCTGGTCCGAGATGTCGATGAACCTCGATAGCAGCGCCGATGATGCGGTGCGAAATCTTATCAAGCCTATCGTTTTCTCGCATTTCTCGGCGCTCTCCGCGTCTCGGCGGTGAAAAAGCTCTACGGGTATAACCGATGCAGCATGCGCGGGAAGGGGATGGTCTCGCGCACGTGCTCCAAGCCGCAGATCCAGGCTACGGCCCGCTCAATGCCCATGCCGAAGCCGGAGTGGGGAACGCTGCCGTACTTGCGGAGATCAAGATACCACTTGAAAGCTTCTTCGGGCAGATTGTGCTCGTGAATGCGCTGCAGGAGCAAGTCGTGCGAGGCCATGCGCTGCGATCCGCCGATGATTTCGCCGTAGCCTTCGGGGGCTAGCACGTCCACGCAAAGCGCGAGTTCGGGGCGTTCGGGATCGGGCTCCATGTAGAACGCTTTTACACTGGCCGGGTAGCGATGGACCATGACGGGCCGGTCGTAGAGCGATGAGAGATAGGTCTCGTCGGGCGAGCCGAGGTCTCCTCCCCACTCGAATTTATTTTCGAGCGCGCCTTGAGAGTGGCCTTCCTGCAACTTCTGAACGGCTTCGTCGTAGGTGATGCGCGGGAAGGGCGCCTTGATTTTCTCGAGCTTCGCGAGGTCGCGGCCGATGGTTTCGAGGTCGGGGCGGCGGCGTTCCAGGCAGCGTTTTACAAGGAAAATGAGCAAGCCTTCGGCGAGTTCCATCAGGTCGTCGAGTGTACCGTAGGCGATTTCTGGCTCGACCATCCAGAATTCGGTGAGGTGGCGGCGGGTCTTCGATCTTTCCGCGCGGAAGGTGGGACCGAACGAGTAGACCTTACCGAGCGCCATGGCGGTGGCTTCGATGTAGAGTTGGCCGGACTGTGTGAGGTAAGCCTGCTCGTCGAAGTAGTCCACGGGGAAGAGCGTGGAGGTCCCTTCGCAGGCGGCGGGCGTGAGGATCGGCGGGTCGGTGAGGGTGAATCCGTTGCTGTCGAAAAAATCGCGGGCGGCACGAATGATTTCGGCGCGCACCCGCAGGATCGCGGCCTGGCGCTGGGAGCGCAGCCAAAGATGGCGGTGCTCCATCAAGAAGTCGACGCCGTGCTCTTTGGGAGTGATGGGGTAGGGAGTCGACTCGGGCACGCGCTGCACCACCTGGAGGTTCGAGACGTCGAGTTCATAGCCGCCAGGGGCGCGCTTGTCGGCGCGGACTTTGCCTTCGACGATGACGCTGGATTCCTGAGTAAGTCCTTTGATGGCCTCGAAGACTTCGGGCGGCACGGCGTTCTTCGGGACTACGCCCTGGATGACGCCGGAGCCGTCGCGAAATTGAGGGAAGAGGAGCTTGCCGCTCTCGCGGAGGTTGTAGAGCCATCCGCGAATGGTGACGGACTGGCCTTCGTGGGCGCCGATTTGTGCGATGGTGCTGACGGGTGAGGACATAAGATTTGAGTGCGTACGCCACGTAACTTGCGGAAGTCAGAAGTGAGAAGTCAGA
This sequence comes from Terriglobales bacterium, assembly GCA_050012595.1. Taxonomy (GTDB): domain Bacteria; phylum Acidobacteriota; class Terriglobia; order Terriglobales; family Acidobacteriaceae; genus Acidiflorens. The sequence goes on along the minus strand of JBEKGW010000009.1, from coordinate 137,737 downwards.
TTGCAGAAGTAAAATCGATGCTGTTAGCTGCTGGGGATTGACTTCTGCAATCTGACTTCTGACTTGCTCTCACGAATCTTCCAGTTTGTGGAAGGTTGCTGCCACTTCTTCGCTGGGATTTCTCTTTTCTTCGCCGTCGATTTCGAGGAGTAGGGGCGGCTTTTGCGGCGCCGTGCGCAGCAATTCCATGGTCTGTTTCCAGTCGATCGACCCGCTACCGGGCCAGAGGTGCGAGTCTTTGTCTTTGTTGTTGTCGTGGACGTGGGTCGAGCTGATGTGGTTCTTCAGAATGGCGAAGGCCTCGGGAATGCCGTTCATCAGGTGGGCATGACCGCAATCGAAGCAGACGCCGATGTCGTCGAAATGCATGGTGCGGATGAACTCGACGAGGCGCTCGGGCGTGGAAAGTTCGTTGGGAATATTTTCCACGAGTACTCTGACGCCGAGCGGCTTGGCGAAGGCACGAAGGTGCTCGACGCAGGTCATGGCAGCTTCGAATTTCTTTTCGTCGAAGGCATCGTTGGGATTGCCGATGTGCTGGATGAGAAAGCGGAACGGGATGTGCTCGGCGATTTCGAGGGAGCGTTTGATCTCGTCCATGGCATCGATGCGGCGGGCGCGGTCGGTGGAGGCGATGTTGATGGGCGGCGAACCGGTGCGTCCCCACTCGTAGTCTGAGTACAAAGGGGCGTGCACGGAATTGAGGGGAATGCCGGTGGAGCGGAACCAGTCGGCAATTTCGCGGACGTGCTGCTTGCGATTCGCGTAATCGAAGTGCTGGCGGGCGGCGAAGATTTCGATCGACTGGGTTCCAGCCGTGACGAGTTCGTCGAGCAAGCCCGGGTGGAGCCGTTCCTTCACATAGACGTACGTCGATACCGCCCTCTGCATCAGTAACCTACCGCCTTCCCGTTGTTGCGTCCGTCGCTGGCGCCGAGGCGCTCCCCGGTTTTGGGGTCAATCATGATGCACTCGCCGTCTCCCCAGAAATGTTCGACGTTCAGCTTCTGTCCTTTGGAACGTAGAAGATTCATTGTATCGGGAGAGAGGCGGTCTTCGGCGAGAATCTGATCGGGGAGCCACTGATGATGAAACCTGGGCGCATTGACGGCTTCCGCGATATCGAGCGAGAAATCCACGACGCCGATGAGCACGTTGGCGACGGTGGTGATGATGGTGGGACCGCCGGGCGAACCGAGCACCAGAAAGAGCTTGCCATCCTTGAGCGCATCCTTTCTGAGGACAATGGTCGGCGTCATGGCGGAGAGCGGGCGCTTGCCCGGGCCGATGGCGTTGGCGGGACCCTGGATGAGTCCGTAGGCGTTGGGGACGCCTTGTTTGGCGGCGAAGTCGTCCATTTCATCGTTAAGCAGGAAGCCTAAGCCTGCAGCGGTGACGCGGGAGCCGAAGGAGTCGTTGAGCGTCGTGGTTACGGAAACGGCGTTGCCTTCGGCGTCGACTACGGAATAGTGGGTGGTGTTTTCAGGTTCGCGAATGGCCGTGGGGCGCGACTGGGCTACGCGCTCCAGTTCACTGAAGATTGACGGGCGTTTCAGGTCTTTGCTCACACTGGCGTGGTTGGGGTCGATAGAGTCGCGCCATGCGGCGGCGTACTTTTTGTCGATGAGCTGCGCGACAGGAACTTTAGCGAAGTCGGAATCGCCCATGAATTCAGCGCGATCGTAGAAGGCGCGACGGAACGCTTCCGCTTCGAGGTGGATGGCGTCGGCGGAGCGATTGCCGAATTTCGCGAGGTCGAAGCCTTCAAGGATATTGAGGATTTCAACGAGCGCGACTCCGCCGGAAGATGGCGGCGGAGCGCTGATGATGTCGTAGCCGCGATAGGAGCCGCGAATGGGCTCGCGTTCTTTGACTTCATAGGCGGCGAGATCCTCGGCGGTGATGAGGCCCCCGCCTTTGTGGATGGCGGCGGCCAGTTCGCGGGCCATGGCGCCGTGGTAGAACTCGTTGGGATTTTTGGCGAGGCGTTCCAGAGTGTGGGCGAGCTCGGGCTGCTTGAATAGTTCGCCGGGCTGGTAGTAGTTTCCGTCGCGCTGAAAAATGCGTTTGGATTCGGGAAACTGAGCGAGGTACTCATCGTCTTTCAGATCTTGCGCGTCTTCGTAGGCGAGCGGGAAGCCGTCGCGGGCGAGCTTGATGGCGGGAGCCATTACTTTTCCGAGCGACAGCTTGCCGTATTGTTTTTCTGCGTAGACGAGGCCGGCTACGGTCCCGGGGACGCCGATGGATTTGTAGCCGACGACGCTGGCGTCTGGGATGACGTTCCCTTGGGCGTCAAGATACATGTTTTCCGTGGCGGCGGCGGGCGCCGTTTCGCGGAAATCGATGAAGTGAGTTTTCCCGTTGGCGTTGCGGAGAAGAAAGAAGCCGCCTCCGCCGAGATTTCCGGCCTGGGGATGGACCACGGCGAGTGCGAAGCCGGTGGCCACGGCGGCATCAACGGCATTGCCACCGGAGCGCAGCATCTCGACACCGGCACGCGAAGCGAGCTCGTGGACGCTGGCGACAATGGCATGCGGAGCGTGCACGGGTCGCAGAGGCGCGGCTGCAGTGGTCGAAGCGAGTAGAGCGCACAGGCTGCAGAGGATCAGAAAACTACGTTGAATGCGCATGGTTTGGGGCTGTGAACCTACGAGGCTAGTCCAGCGGGTTGCGGGGAGTCAAACGGGTTCACCGCCGAGACGCGGAGGACCGAGAAAGGCTTTCACCACAGGGAGCACAGAGGGGCACGGGGGAAACCTTCTTACCCTTTGCTGCGTTTGCGTGGCGTTTTCTTTTTCGCGGCTTTCTTCTTTGGCGCTTTCGCTACGACCAAGTCGTAGGACTGGCGAATGAGGGCTTCGAGTTCTCTGGAGAGCAGGACATTGGAGTTTCCGAGAAGGATCCATTTGTAGCGGCCGACATACGGAGCTTGCGAGATGCCTTCGATTTCGAGGAGTTCGTCGAATTTTTCGGGCGTGCATTTGAGGCAAACGGGGGCGAGGTTGCCTTGAGAAAGATCAACGATGGTGAAGAGTTTGCCTCGCACCTTGAAGCAGAGGTCGTCGTCCCACTGGATGTTTTCGGTCGCGTCGGGGAGAGAAAGGCAAAGTTTGCGGATCCATTCGACGTCGGGCATGTGGAGATGATAGCGCGGGAGGAACAGACGCGGCTCTGACCGATCGTACGAGGCACCGTCCATAGGACAAGGAATCAGATCCCAATAGATGACCACTTCAGATAAAGTCAATTTCCTATGCGGCTTCCCGTGGCGGGCATCGTACTCTTCACATCCTGGCCCTTCATGTTCGCGCAAAGCGCCAGTGCCGGCGCAGCCGCCGGGCGAGGACGCCCGGCGCTCCATCGACACGTTCACGCGGGCGGGTCGCCCGCGTCCACACTAACTATCACACCTGCCTGCTACACCTGGTCTCTGGCTTCGCCCAGCACTACCGATACTTCCAGCTGTTTCTTGCCACGGAAAATAGTCACCTTCACCGTATCCCCGGCGCGGTGTTTGTTCATGATCTGGGCGAGGAGCTGCTGGCTGTCGATCTTTTCTCCGTCAATGGCGACGATGAGATCTCCGCCGATCATAATGGGAGTGTTGCCGAGGTAGGCGCGCTCAGTGCCGCCGCGCAATCCGGCGCGATCGGCGGAGCCTCCGGGAACGGCTTGCACGATGAGGAGTCCGTAGTCGGCGGCAAGACCAAGCTCGCTGGCGATTTCGGAATCGATGGGGATGGTGCGAACCCCGAGCGCAGGACGGCGCACGCGTCCGAGCGTGACCAAGTCGTTGACCACGGCTTTGGCAGTATTGATGGGGATGGCGAAGCCGATGCCGGCGCTTTGTCCGACGCTGGAGGCAATCATGGTGTTGATGCCGATCACTTGGCCGTGCCAGTTGAGCAACGGGCCGCCGGAGTTGCCAGGGTTGATGGCGGCGTCGGTCTGTATGGCTTCTTCGATGACCAAGCCGTCGGGCTCCTGCACCTGGCGGATGGAACTGACGATGCCGATCGTCAGAGTTCCAGCGAGGCCGAAGGGATTGCCGATGGCGTAGACCTTCTGGCCGACTTGCAGATTGCTCGAGTCGCCGAGCGTCATCGGCTGCAGGTCCGGGGCTTTGATCTGGACGATGGCCAGGTCGTGAGATTTATCGGTGCCTACGATGGTCGCCTTATATTTCTTGCGGTTGTGGAGCGTGACTTCGACCTGGCGTGCCTCGGCAATGACGTGATAGTTGGTCAGGATGTGTCCTTCTTTGTCGATGACGAAACCGGAGCCCTGGCCTTCCTGCGGAACCAGGCCGTAGAAGAAGTCGAAGGTCATGACGCGCGAGGTGACGTTGACGACGGACGCGATGTTCTTGCGGTAGACGTTGATGTTGTTTTGCTCTTCGGCGTCGAACGCTTCGCTACCGGCCGCGGCTTCGGTGATTTCAACGTGCTGCGGACGGCTGATCCAGTTGGCGGGATGGAGACGCCCGTTGCGGTAGGTCGTAAAGTAGAGAAAGGCGGACGCCAGAACAATTGCGAAAATAAGAGTACGCAAGAATCTCATTGTGGTTAATCCTTGAAAGCCTGCAGTTTGAATTCTAGCGAAAAAGGCCTTTTAGCGCAGAGGACGTGGAGCGCGGACAGAAAATACGCGATTCAAGCGGGACGCACGAGTTCGAATCTTCCACCACAGGAAGCACAGGGGAACCCAAAGGGGGAAAACTCTGCGAGCTTTGCATGCTCTGCGGTCAAATGACATTCCGGTGTCCGTGATGGCCTGACGCTCCCGGTGCTACACTCATGTGATTATGGCAGAAGGACGTTCGCGGACGTGGGTGTGGTTTCTGGTGGGCGGCGGGCTGTTTGCGCTGTTCGTGGTGGCCGTGTTCACGCTGGTGTACCTGAGTTTTGGCGGCCGGGATGAAGAATCGTTTACCGGCTTCGGGTCCAAGATCGCGGTGGTTGAGCTGGACGGCGTAATTTTTTCTCCGAAACAGATCGTCCCACAGCTTAAGAAGTTTGCCGACGACGATTCCGTCAAGGCCATCATCATTCATGTAAATTCGCCCGGAGGCGGCGTAGCCGCATCGGAAGAGATCTACCGGGAAGTGAAGCGGATCCGGGACGAAAAGAAGAAACGGATTGTGGCCTCGATTGAGACGGTGGGCGCGAGCGGCGCCTATTACGTGGCGTCGGCCACCAACAAGATTTATGCGGACAAGGGCAGTGTGGTGGGATCGATCGGCGTGATTGCCGAGTGGGTGAACTACGGCGAGCTTCTGCGCTGGGCGAAACTGAACGCGATCACGATGAAGGCGGGCGAGTTCAAGGACACGGGCAGCCCGACGCGCGAAATGACGCCCAAGGAACGCGAGTACATACAGGGCTTGATTGACAACATGCATACGCAGTTTATCCAGGCAGTGGCTGACGGGAGGCATGCGAAAGAAGAGGACATTCGCGCGATCGCGGACGGAAAAGTCTGGACCGGCGAGCAGGCGTTGTCGCTGAAACTGGTGGATCAGATCGCAGATTTTGAAGGGGCAGTGAAGGATACGGCCCGAGCGGTGAATATTTCCGGCGAACCGACACTGGTCTGGCCGCCGAAGGAGAGGCGGTCAGGGCTCGATTTGCTGTTTGGCGATGTCTCCGATTATTTGCCCACGCGGGAGAAGCTCTTGGAGCAGCAGGTCGGCTTTTACTATCTTTGGAAATAGGTGCCCGCTTCCCTACTTGCATAGAACCCCTTAAATTTGAGAAGGTTATAGACAGCGCCGTGCAACAGCGAGGGGCGGCAGAGCCCCGGGCACACGGAACCCTACAAGGGAACCGGCCCCAAAGGGAGTAAAAAGCTTATGACGAAAGCTGACCTGATCGAAGAAGTTTCCCGGCTGGCGGAACTCACCCGCAAAGACAGCGAAGTGATTGTGGATACGATCTTTGACAGCGTGGTGCGCTCACTGCGGGTGGGCGACAAAATCGAAATACGCGGTTTTGGCAGCTTCCGCACGCGCCAGCGCAAGCCGCGCGTGGGCCGGAACCCGAAAACTGGCGACCGCGTGGAAGTTCCGGCGAAGAAGATCCCATTCTTCAAGCCCAGCAAGGAATTGAAAGACCTGGTGAACAGCGGTGCGACAGCGGAAGTTATTCCTGCGGCACCCGCGCCACCCAACACGCACTAGAGGCGGCGTCCCGCAGGTGCGGCATAAATCCACGCTGCCGGCCTGAGCGAAGCGAAGGATCAATGCGCCAAGATCTATGCGCCAGGATCTATGCACCACAATTCAAATCCATAGTCCGTCGCTTCGCGACGAATGACACTTCACACTTAGTCCTGCAATTCCGGTTAGGAGGATGCGGCACGCGCGCGTTCCGATTGTTGCGCGAGGACTTCGACGGCGGGGAAGGATTTGGCGGTGGTGAAGGTGCGCTCCGGCGGTAGCGCGCCGGTGGCAATCGATTTCACCATCATCTCAATCGCCAGGTCCGCATTGGGTGGAATGAAAATGGTGGCGGTCAGCAGCTTTCGGCGCACCCACTCTTGCCCAGTCTTGGGAAGTCCATCGCAACCGAGAAACGGCATCTTCTGCAACTGCTCACGCAGGTCGGGGCATTCTTCGTAGGCTTTGCGGGCTCCCTTGGCCATGGAATCGTCCTGCGCGCAGACGGCTTCAATCTGCGCCTGGCGCGAAGTGGGAAGACGGAGCCACGAGCTGACCGTTTTGTAGGAGCTGGCTTCGGTCCAATGGGCCTTCACGACGCGCAGGTGCACGCCCTCGGACTTTGTTTCGAGCACCCCTGAATAGCGCTGTTTGGCGGCCAAACTTTCGGAGGGACCTTGAATGTAAAGAACGATTCCGCCAGCGGGCAGCAGGGCGCCGAGTTGCTGTCCCTGGATGCGGCCAATCTCTTGGTGGTTCGAGGTGATGGCAAACGCGGGCACGTGGAAGACACGGCGGAACTCGGCAATGTAGTCGGCATCGCGATTCAGCAGCACCACTCCAATGCCAGCAGCGGCGGCGGCGCGGGCCACCTGAGGATGCGCGGTAGACCCGGCCGGTTCGAAGATGATGGCGTCAGGTCGCGGAGCGGTAGTGGACTGAATGCCGGACAGCAGTTGCTGGCTCTGCACGATGCCGTCGTTGCGAGCACAGACGATCTCGAGGTCAACCCCCAGTTTGCGGGCTGCGTGCTGGGCAGCGGAGGTCTGCTCAATCTGGTAATCGTTGTCGTCGTTGGTCAGCGAAAGCAGGAAGCGCAGCTTTTTCATACCTATAGATGCTTCTGCCCAATCATACGCTGGCAGTTTCATGGGGGCGCATTACAGTGGTAGATGACTTTCCGTGTATCTGCCAGCTTACACCGGCGAGAGCCTGTCCTGAGCGAAGTCGAAGGGGGCCCGCGCTACACCTTGGCGAATGTGTAAGATATGGGAAGCGGGGGCCCGTAGCTCAACGGTTAGAGCAGCAGACTCATAATCTGTTGGTTCCTGGTTCGAATCCAGGCGGGCCCACCAAACCCTCAGCCATCGTCCTCACCCGTCACTCCACTGGCAGACTGAAGTAGAAAACAGACCCGTGCCCCAACTGGCTGGTGACGCCGAGGTGGCCGCCGTGGGCTTCCACGATGGCTTTGCAGATCGCCAGTCCCATGCCGGTGCCGTGGACTTGCACGCGCTGGTTTCGTCCGCGGTAAAACTTTTCGAAGACGAGAGATTGCTCGAAATCGTCGATGCCCGGACCGCGATCGGCAATGCTGATGATGAGTGTCTGGCCCCTGGCTTCCGCAGTGATGCGGATGGGAGCACCAGCGGGTGAGTATTTGGCGGCGTTCTCGATCAGATGAACCAGGACTTCCTTGACGCGAGCGGAGTCCATGCGCGCATTTGGAAGCCCGGCGGGAATTCTGACTTCCACGGGATGCTGGACCAGGAGTTGCTTCAGTTCGTCGAGCGCTTCCTCGACCGCGGGGCCGATGGGAGCGGATTCGAAGCGAAACTCCACTTTGTTGGCATCCAACTGGGCCATCTCGGCGGCTTCTCCGATCAGCCGGTTCAGCCGGTCGCTTTCCTCGTTGATGATGGTCAGCAGTTCCTGTCTCTCCTCCGGCGAGTGGCTCTCCGGCGAATGATTCGAGCTGCCGAGAAGCGAGGTCACCGACGCTTTGATGGCGGTGAGCGGAGTGCGAAACTCATGGGTGACCGAATCGAGCAGGACGGAGCGCAATTGCTCGCTTTCGCGAGCGGCCTCAGCGCGGCTGAGTTTTTCGACGGCGCCCGCGCGTTCGATGGCGATGGCCACCAGGCTGCCAATGGCCTCGAGTGTTTGCCGCGAAAGCACCGAACCGGAGACCCCCATGCAGCCGACCACGCGCATGCCCATGCGCAGCGGCATAAAGGCCGTTTGATGGACAGCGTCGAACCGCGGTTCACCGCGCACGCAAATCAACTGCAGATTGCGCGATTCCAACCCGTCGATGTTGGGGCCCGAGCGATAAACGTCGTTACGGCTGGACAAAAAAATCGCCGCTGACCGGATGCCGAATGACTCTACGATGTAGCGGGGAATCAGGTTCAACAGCTCGGCCGGGCTGTCGCTCGAAAGCAGCAACTGGCTGAAGGCGTAGAGGCGCTCCAGTTCCTGCCGGCGCTCGACGGCAGAGCGCGCGCCGCGCCGAGCGCGTTCCGACAGTTCGCTGACCGCTATCGCGGTGATCAAAAAGGCGACGAGCGCGACCCAATTTTGCGGGTCGGCAATGGTAAAGGCGCCGATCGGAGGCAGGAAAAAGTAATCAAAAGCGACGGCAGCGACCACCGACATGAAAACGGCTTGCCGCAAGCCCCAGACGGCGGAGATCCCGAGGACACCCAGCAAGAAAACGAGCGCGATCGTGGTCGCATTTAGATGGAGCCACCGGGCGCCGACGAGGGTAATTCCCGCTACAGACAGTGCCGCGATCAGGTACCCGGATCCGGATCTGGCCGCAGCTTTCACGAGCCGATTGTAACCGACATCGTTAACTGACATCGACAAAGTTCGATGTCTCAACGACAATAATCGCGATGCCCAAGACCCCCGAGCAGTGGCTGGAGGACGTTTCACCGGCGAAGAAGGGAGGCGTGTTCAAGCTCTTTCTTGGATACGCTCCCGGCGTGGGCAAGACTTACACCATGCTGACAGAGGCCATCCGGCGGCACGCCCGCGGCGAAGATGTGGTGATCGGAGTTGTGGAAACCCACGGACGGAAAGCGGTGGCGGACCTGCTCACGAATCTGGAAGTCGTGCCGCGCAAGGCGATCGAGTACAAGGGCGCGGTCTTCGAAGAGATGGACGTGGACGCCATTCTCGCGCGCAAGCCTCGCGTCGCGCTGGTGGACGAACTGGCGCACACCAATATCGAGGCCAGCAAACATCGTAAGCGCTATGAAGACGTGCTGGAACTGCTGGATGCGGGGATCGATGTTCTCTCCACCATGAACATCCAGCATCTGGAGAGCGTGACCCCGACGGTGCAAGCAGTCACCGGGATCCAGGTACGGGAAACGGTTCCGGACTGGGTGATGCAAAGAGTCAACGAAGTGGTGATGATCGATCTGACTCCGGAGGCGCTACAAAACCGGATGCGGCGCGGCGACGTGTATCCGCAGGAACGCGTGGGGCGTGCGCTGGGAAATTTTTTCCGCGAGACGAACTTGATCGCTTTGCGAGAACTGGCACTGCGCCAGGTGGCCCAGGTGGTGGATCGAAGCCTGGAACAGCACCGCGGAGAGGAAGAGAAAGATCGAGGAGCGGTTGCCATCCGCGAACGCATCGCGGTGTGCATCAGCTCGAACCCGGCAGCGCAGTATCTGATCGCGCGCGGGGCACGCATGGCGCAGGCCATGAATGCCGAGCTCTTTGTTGTCTATATCGATCTGGGCCAGGACTCGAGCGAAGCGAATCAGCGAACCTTGGGTGCGAACATCCGCTTCGCGGAAAACGTTGGGGCATCGGTGGTGCGGCTGAAGGGAAAAAGCGTGGCCGAGACGGTCGCGGAATTCGTCAACGAGAAAAACATCACGCAAGTTGTTTTCGGACGCTCCGCGACCCGGGGCTGGCGACGATATTTCTATCTTTCGGCGATCCATCAGTTTTTGCGCGATGCCCCAGCGGTGGACGTGCACATCGTGACCCAGGAACCCGGCTGATTGGGCCTGCTGGAGCGTAAGTGTCGGACCGTAAACACATTCTTGTGGTGGACGACGAATCCCAGATCACGCGGGTGCTGCGGACTTCTCTTTCCAGCCACGGATACGACATTCGCGTGGCCAACGACGGCGAGACGGCACTGGAGATCATGAAAGACTGGTCGCCGGATCTGGTCATTACCGACCTGGCGATGCCCAACATGGACGGGCTGGAGTTGTGCCGGCGGCTGCGGACGAAGACGCAAATTCCGATCATCGTGCTCTCGGTGCGGGGCGAGGAAAGGACCAAGGTCCAGGCTCTGGATGCGGGCGCGGATGACTATGTGACCAAGCCGTTCGGCATCGAGGAACTCCTGGCGCGCGTCCGCGCAAATCTTCGCCGCGCGCGGACGGAGGCGTCCGAACTGGCGCCGATAGAGGCGGGCGACTTCAAGATCGATCCCGAAGCCCGCACCGTCTTTGTAAAAGACCGCGCCGTCCACCTCACGCCGAAAGAATTTGACTTACTCGCGTATATGGCCCGCCACGCTGGCAAAGTGGTAACGCATCGCGCCTTGCTGGGCGCGGTCTGGGGTGGTGAAAGCACAGAACAGGTTGAATACTTGCGCGTTTTCGTAGCTCAACTCCGCAAGAAGCTTGAGCCCTTGCCCAACTCTCCTCGCTACATTGTGACCGATCCCTGGGTGGGTTATCGCTTTGAGCCCGGCGATGATCGGTCAGACTGAAGCCGGCTGCGAGATCGCGGTGAAGCTCTCCAGCGCGGCTTGGCGAGCGCGCAACTCTCTCAGCTCCTCTTCGCCCAGCTTTTCGGCGCAGCCTGCCACGGTCCGCCTTCCATGCTCGACCAGTATCCGGCGGAATTCCGGATCGGGCGTCGTGGCGGCAATGTCACCGAAGGCTCGCAGCAACCGCAAGCTGACGGCCACGTCCGTCTTCGAATACATGCGGATCTGCTCAAAGGCTGCGTCCAGCAAGCGCTCGAAGTGGATCCATCCAATGCTGGCGCGAACGATGCCCGGCGGATCGTAGAGCAGTTCCTCCGGCGGCTCCCGAGACACGAAGCGGATCAGAATGCGGCTCAACTGATCGATGCAGTTGATGGCGGTAGTGGGGTCGTTGACGGCGGGCGAGATCGCCTTCAATGCAACATCGACAATCTGCAGAACGCCAAACTCCACGTCCTGCTGCAAGGTTCTGGTCGGGCCCAAGTCGAACGCGGCCAGCAGTTCGGCGGTTCCTTCGGGGGGCAGACGGTTCCCCTTGGAGACCATCATCAGCGGGATTCCCGCCGGAACGAAGTGGCCGACCCGGCGCAGAACGCGGATCGTGACATGATAGTGCTTCGCCAGGGCGACCAGGCGTCGCGTATCGACGAAGCGGATGTAGCCGGAATCATGGCTCAAGACGGCCACCTCGCTCGGGTTGGGTCGGAGCGGTTCAGCATCCTTCACGTGGTGGTCTAGCAGGTGCGGCCAGGGCATAATCTCATCGATCATGGCTTCCGTTTCTACCGCGATTCGGTCGACGATGTGATTGACACTGATGGCCTGCGAAATGTGGTGAATGAAAAAAAGCAGCAACCCGACGCAGACCAGCGCCAGCACCATTGCGCCGAGGACAGTGGCTACCGGCTCGAAGGGGTGAGGAAGCGAGTGCGCCGCCGGAAGCGCCGCCAGGCAGTACAAGAAAGTGCCGAGGAAGATACCGAGCGTCCATTGCGTCACGCGGTCCCTGGAAAAGCTGACGATGATGCGCGGCGAAAACTGCATCGATGCCAGGGTGAGCGTCATGAGTAGGATGGCGAACACGATTGAAACCACCGTCATGATGGAGGCCGCGATGCCCGCCAAAATGATCTGGGCGACTTGCGGGTCGGCGTGCGAGGGGAATAGGACGGCGGGCACCCAGGCGCTGGTAGCCGGAAACTCCTCTTCCAACCAAGACAGGAACGCGCCCGCGCAACCGAGCGTCAGCGCGATAGTAAGCGGGCGAATCAAAAAGCCGCCACGCAGGTTATACATAGCGTGGCGAAGCATCAACGTCAGGCTCTTCCTCATGGCTCTATCCGTCCAAGTGTAGTGGGTCAGACCCGCGCGTACAAAGAAAACCGGAGACCGCCATGTCCCGCCCCCACTGGGAGTGGAGAGCGCATTCCTTCACTAGCGGAGAGCCGGGCGTCCCCGCCCGGCCGCCCAACTGGACGGGCGAGGCGCCCGTCGCTCCGCCGTACCAACTCATTCCTAGCGCGGCGAGTGAATCACTCGCAGCGCGCCTGCGGCAACTGAAATCTCGGCAGGCGTCTCGCAAACAAACTCTCCATCAGCGTAGATCTCGAGCGGTGTCTCGGTCTGCACCTGGACTCGTTCGGCCCGCGAGTACTCAACCTCGGGCAGCAGGAGATGGCGCCCGAAGTACACCGTCGGAAACATGCTGAGCAGCTTAAGCGGGCTCAACTTGTTGATCCGGCAGATGTCGAGCTTGCCATCGGCGAGGTCCGCTTCCGGCGCGATGCGCATGCCGTCGCCATAGAACTGCGTGTTAGCGAAGGCGGCGAGCAGGGTGAGCTTTTCGGCCTCGGCGCGATCCTTATTCCGGAACGGCGTGCCATTGAGTTGCGCGCCACTGACCTGTCCGCCATCAACCTGCGTCAACCGCATGGAAAAAGCCGGGAGTTTGAGGAGCAGCGGCAACAGCGCCAGGGCATAGCCGCCGTGTCCGCGCAGCCAGCGCGGCATCCGATTGGCGCGCCGAGTGGCGGCAGAGTCCAGGCCGCACCCGGCCACGCAGCAGAAGTAGTGGGTGCGCGCCGGCGAAGCGGATGGACCGATGACCCCGAGATCAATTGCCTGCGCTTGAATTTTCCCTGATTCGAAATCGCGCCAGACGCGCAAGGAGTCTCGCATCGAGTGCAGGTTCAGCGCCCGGGCAAAATCGTTTCCACTGCCTGCCGGGACGATCAACACCGGAAGCTGGAGCCGCACCAGCGCCGGCAGAAGACGATGAATCGTGCCGTCCCCGCCAAAGATGAGGATGGCGTCGGCGTCGTTCGAAGATGCGGGCAGTCCCTGCAGCCACTCGGTTGGAGAGTTGCCTTGAAACGGCTTCAAGTCTGCCGGCGAAGTTCCCAACCCGAAGATAACGGCGGCGCGCATGGGCTAAGCGTTGAGTATCGTGGCGAGTCTAGAGTTGCTGCGACCGCCGACAGCTGCCGAGCTTCGCTCGGCCTGACGGGCGAGGACGCCCGTCCCTCCACCAATAATCCGACACGTCCTATTTCGGCAGGCACTTCTCCATGAAGCCGACCAGGTCTTTTTTCATCTTGTCGTGCTCGGCGCGATCGATGTACACCATGTGCCCCGAGTTGTAAGTGGCATACGAAACATTCTGACGATACTGCGCGTCGAGGTTCAGGTGATCCATGGTCCAGTTGGCGGCGGTGAAGGGTGTGGCCAGGTCGTAGTAGCCTTCCATCACCAGGATCTTCATATACGGATTCTTGATCATGGCCGACCGCAACCCGCCCGCCGTGCTGGGAAAGCCTTCCACGGCGTTGCCCCACTCCCACTTCTGGAAGCCGACTTCGTCGTAGGCAAAGACCTGGTAGGGCATGTCGGATTTATAGTTCAACTCGGTGCGCAGGTAATTGTTGAACGCCGAGGTGTAAGGCGGCAGAATGGCGGCGCTGGTCGGATCATAGAAACGCTCGTCGCCGGGATTTGGGCTGCTGAAGCGGCCATCCAGGCGTCCGGTGACCAGTTTCTGATCGAGCAGCAACTCGCGGGTAAAGGTGGGAACGTCAATACGCAGGTTGTGCGCTTCGATCACTTCCGGGCGCAGCCCGATATAGCGTGACAGTTGCTCGACAATCTTGCGGTGTTCTTCCGGCGTCAGGGCGTCGCCTTTGCCGAGAGCGAGCGCGTAGTCATTGGCGGACCAGCGCACGACTTCGTCGCGTGTCTTCGCCATATCCTGCGTTAGATCGCCGGACAGTTTGTGATGGTAGCCGGCGATCATGTTGAAAGTGGGTACCAGCAGGAAATAAGGCAGGTCGTTCGATTTGTTCCATTCGAGCGTCTGGAAATCCACTGCCATCGAGAGCAGGGTCACGCCGTTGAAAGCGATGCCATGATCGGCCAAATAACCGGCGATGCCGGCGGCGCGCGTCGTGCCGTAGCTTTCTCCCAGCAGGAAGAGCGGAGAGTTCCAACGATCGTAGCGGGAGATGTAGAGGCGGATAAATTCCCCGAAGGCTTGTACGTCGCCTTTTACGCCCAGAAATTTTTTGGCAAGTTCGGCGGTCGCGGCTCGTGAGTATCCGGTGGACATGGCATCCACCATGACGATGTCACTGCGGTCGAGCAGTGTGTCGGGATTGTCTTCCAGGCGATAGGGCGCTGCTGGCATGAAGCCGTTCGGCTGAAGCACCACGCGCTTCGGCCCGAGCGCGCCCATGTGCAGCCACACCGAAGCGGAGCCGGGGCCGCCGTTGAACGAGAACGTCAGCGCACGCTTTCCGGCGTCCTGGCCGTCGAGCGTGTAGGCGACGAAAAACATTTCGGCTTCCGTCTTGCCATCGCCGCGCTTGAGGGGAAGCCTCCCGGCCGTCGCCGTGTAACTGAGCGTCTTGCCGTTCAGGGCGATCTGGTGATGCGTGATTACGGGCGGGACTTCCGCCACGTCGTAGTGTTCTTCCTTGTCCGCAGCTTCGCTGGAGTCGGCTTTGGGCAGCTCTCCGGGCTTGCCGCTTTCCGCGAACTTATCCGGAGTTGCGGCGATAGCCGGCGCTGGTTCCTTCTTGCCTTTATCTTTCCTGGAGGCGGCCTGCTGCGCATTCTCGGGCGCCGTGTCCTGTGATGGGTTTTGCGCTACCGTAAACGGAACCGTCAATACGGCGAAAAAAAGAACAATCAGAATGACCAGAATTCTCATGCACTGTCTCCCGGGTGAATTCAATTGGACCAGCATTATAGCGCCTTCGCGGCTCGCCATTGGAAAAGCCGGAATCAACTCCAGACGTGCTAGAATTTGTTGCGTCTGAAACGCTTCCACCAGCTCGGTGGCGCCCAGATCTCTCCAACCCGGCAATGACGGACTGAAAACGTGGCCCAGAACCCCAGCGTCCAAAGCGACTCCATCACCTACGCCGATGCCGGTGTCAGCATTGATCGCGGCAACCGCACCAAGCAGCGCATCAAGTATCTGGCCCACAAAACCTTTACCAAGGGAGTGCTGAGCGAGATTGGCGGATTCGGCGGATTGTTCTCGGTCGATAAGAAGTATCTGGATCCGGTGCTGGTTTCGAGCGTGGATGGCGTGGGCACGAAATTAAAAGTGGCCTTCGAAATGAAACTGCACCACACCGTCGGCGCCGACCTGGTGAATCACTGCGTGAACGACATCGCGGTGCAGGGTGCGGCACCCTTGTTTTTTATGGACTACCTGGCCACGGGCAGGCTGGAGCCCGAAGTCGTGGAAAAAATTGTTGGCGGCCTCGCCGAAGCTTGCAAGCATAACGGCTGCGCCCTGATCGGCGGCGAGACCGCCGAAATGCCGGGATTCTATCCCGAAGGCGAGTACGATCTTGCCGGATTCATTGTCGGAGTCGTCGAACGCGACCGCATCATCAGCGGCAAAGACGTGCAGGTGGGAGATTGCGTGCTCGGCTTGCCCTCCAACGGTCTGCACACCAACGGATACTCGCTGGCTCGCAAACTGCTCTTTGAAATCGCGGGCTATTCCCTCGAAACCTTTGTCAGCGAGATCAAGAACAAGGTCGGCAACGAACTCATGCGCACCCATCGCAGCTACTGGCCGATCATTCGGAAGATGATCGCGGGCGATTGCGTCGCGGCGCTGGCGCACATTACCGGCGGCGGCATCACCGAGAACCTGCCGCGAGTGCTGCCCAAAGGCACGTCGGCCGTGATCGAACTTGGCACTTGGCCGTTTTCGCCCATCTTTGAACATCTGCAAAAACTCGGCAACGTCGCTGAGGAAGAAATGCTCCGCACCTTCAACATGGGCCTCGGCATGCTAATCGTGGTTCCCGCCAAGAAATTCAAGAAAGCGCAGACGCTGCTGGAGCGCGCCGGAGAAAAGTTTTACAGCGTCGGCCGTATCGTCAAGGGTGATCGCAAGGTGATGTTCAGCTAGGAGCAGCTTCTAGCTCCTAGCTCCTGGCTTCTGGCTCCCAGCTACCCCTTTTATGAATTGTCATCCCGAGCGAAGCGAGGGATCTGCAGGTCGCCGCAAGATGCAGATCCCTCGCTTTGCTCGGGATGACAAAGCTATCTTCGATTTTTCTCCGTGTCTCTGCGTCTCCGTGGTGAATAATGTTGTGCTATGAAGAACCTCGGCATTCTACTTTCCGGACGGGGCTCCAATTTTGTGGCCATCGCCGACAGCATTGCGGCTGGCAGGATACCCGGCGCCCGCATTGCTATCGTGATCTCGAACCGTGCCGACGCTCCCGGTCTTGAAACCGCCCGCCAGCGCGGCCTCAACGCGCTCGTCATTCCGTCGAAAGGTAAGCCACGCGAGGAGCACGACCGCGAAGTTGTGGCTGCACTCCAGGACAACAACGTCGATCTCGTCTGTCTCGCCGGTTACATGCGCCTGCTTTCGCCATGGTTCGTGCGGCAATTTCCCGCGAAGATTCTCAATATCCATCCGTCCTTGCTGCCTGCGTTTCCCGGCCTGGAGGCGCAGCAGCAGGCCTTCGCCTATGGTGTGAGAGTGTCAGGCTGCACCGTGCACCTGGTGGATGAGGAACTCGATCACGGCGCCATCATCGTGCAGAAAACCGTACCCGTGCTGGACTCCGACGACGAACACACGCTTGCGGCACGCATTCTTGAGCAGGAACACATCGCCTACACGGAAGCGATTAAGATTGTGCTGGAAGGGAATTTCGAGATCAGCGGCAGGCGGATGGTGAAAAGTCAGAAGTCAGAATGCAGAATGCAGAAGTGAAAATCCAAACTTCAAGGCGCGCCGGTTTTTCACCTCAATGCTGACCTCTCACCTCTGCAATCCTACATAATGAGCTCGTTGCTCATCCGCGCGATCGGGTGCTGCATCACCTCAAGCTCATTCTTCACCAGGTTCAGGCCATACACGCACTGCTCAAACCTTTGGGAGAGTTGCGCGAACAGCGGCGCCACCTTGGCGTATTCGAAGTGCTCGAACTTTGAGACGATGTAGTAGCTTTCTTTCCCGGCTTTCACCCAATCGACGAAATTCTCGACCCGTTGGCGGCGCAGGCGATAATGGTTGATGCTCTCCGGGAACATGCCGGCATAGAACAGCGTAAAGTCGCCAATGTGCTTGCGGACCTGGCGCTCGCGGTCGAACGAGGGCGCTGGGCCGTAGATCGGGTCCGACTCGATCAGCATCTCGCCTACATCGTTCAAAGGCTTCCCCGACGCATTGCGGATTTTCAACAACTGCTCGGCATCGCAAAACTCCGACAGCAGATGTGCGACGTAGCTCACGACTTGCGGGTCGCGAATTCCGATCTCCTCGGCATAATGCCGGCCGACTAGTTCACGAAACAGTTGCTGCAGCGGATGCGTCTCCGGAATTTCCATGGACCCACTTCCCTCCCAACCCGTGCCACTCTTGTTCCCGTCGGAACAGAACCTTGTGCGGATTACATACCGTGAATCGCGATCCAACGCAAGTGACCATTGAGCCACTATGTGGTTAGAAGCCCGCGCGGCGCGCAGCGTTTCGGCGTATCTGCTGGCAGTCAAACGAGGCGGCTGCTAATTTCCGCATCGCGTGGATCGAAAAATTGGTTCGCCGAATCTATTTACGCAAGAAGAACCAGGAAAACGGAGGCGAAGTGGAGCGAATCAATATTTCAAGTGGAACGCCGTGGGAGCCGATTGTCGGTTACTCTCGTGCGGTTCGCGTAGGCGCGTATGTCCATGTCGCGGGTACAACCGCAACTGGAGCCGACGGCAAAATCATCGGCGCGGGTGATGCCTACGCGCAGGCGGTTCAGACCCTCAAGAACATTGAACGCGCGCTGGAGCGGGCCGGAGCTTCGCTGCAAGACGTCGTCCGCACGCGTGTGTTTCTTACCAACATTGCGGATTGGGAAAAAGTAGGAAAAGCCCACGGAGAGTTCTTCCGCGACATTCGCCCCGCGAGCACCATGATGGCGATCACGGCCCTGGTTTCTCCAGAGATGCTGCTGGAAATCGAAGCGGAAGCAATCGTGCCCGACGCAAAGTCCAACGGAAAGTAAGTGGGATGGCGGAAGCCGTAAAAAGAACCGGGCTTCCGCCATCATTCGGGCTGATAGCGTGAACCGCTAACGGCGGCGCCCACTCTTCTTGCGGGCAACTTTTCTCTTCGCCGCCCTCTTGGGCTTCTTCGCCGTTCTCTTCTTCGCCGCCGGTTTTTTCCGGGCTGGCTTCTTTGCGGCTTTCTTCGCCGGCTTCTTTGCCGCCTTTTTCTTAGTAGGCGCCTTCTTGACTGGCGCTTTCTTGGCAGGCGCCTTCTTCTTCGGAGGCCCACTCCGGCTGCCGCCACCACCCGATGGAGTTCCGGGTGCTGGTGCTCCCACAGGTTCCCGAACTGGCGGCACGGCAATCTCGTCGTCTTCCTCTATGATGACAACGGGTTCTTCTTCCTCTTCTTCCTCTTCTTCTAAATCCTCTTCCAGCGATTCGCCGTAGGCGCCGCTGTCGCTGTACTCATCCGTCTCATCGTCCCGACCGTACAGAGTCGGATCATCGAAGCGCATATCTCCTCCTGCGTATTTTGAGATCACCCGGTCGCATCCGCGCACGGGGCCTGGGAATTAGGACAACCGCTACGAAACTTCATTGTTTGTGCCCAACGGGGCGTGATTATAGCACGGCGCAGTTTCACGGGCAGTATCGTGCATTCTCTGCCGATTTGCGAGAAAAATTATGAGGGAGAAAAACTCAGCCGCCGCCCGGCGAATTAAAAGCGAAACCAAAGAACGGCGCCTGCCTATTCGTATGCCAACGCGTCGATCGGATCCTTCTGCGCCGCCTTGAACGCCGGATACAGCGCGCCGGCAATCGCGCCGGCAATCGCAATCAGGGTTGCGCGCATGATCCAACTACCGGCCACCACCACCTGCAGCAGCGGGAACCTGTGGGCCAGTGCCGCCCGGGCCGCCAGACTCACCAAGATGCCCAGCACAGTGCCACCGAGGGCCAGCAGCACCGTCTCCCGCAGCACTCCATTCACGATGTACAGCTTCGACGCCCCCATCGCCTTCAGAATGCCGATTTCGCGCGTCCGCTCCATCACCGCCGTGTACATGGCCTGGAAAATTACGATGAATCCGATGACCACCGCAATACCGACTACGACATCGATGAAAGTCGAAAGTCCCGGATAATTGCTGGTGGTCATCATAGCCAGGTAGGATGCCATCGAGTTCGCCACATACCGCTCCATGCCCGGCACGTGCTTGATCTCATCGACCACCGTGTCCGCATTCGCCGGCTCGTCGAGCTTAAGATAGAAGATGGTGGCCTTGCCCTTAGCGCCCATCAGGTCCTGCAGAGTAGCAAGCGGAACAAACTTTCGCGCGCCCTTGCCTCGTTCCACGATCCCGGAAATACGGAATTTGTTGTTCAGAATCTCAATCGTGTCGCCCACCCTGGCGTGCTTGGACTGGGCAAAAAGATCGTCTACCAGCACATCGTATGGCCCCTGAAATGGACCGCCCTTCAAATAGCGGAAGCCCGACGACATGCTCTCATAACTGGGCAAGTCGATTCCCGCGATAATCTCGAGCGTGCCCACCGAAGAGATTTGCGTGATCACCGGGGCCACACTCTTCACGTGGGGCAGCTTTGCCAGCACGCCTCCGATCTTGATCGGCATCGGCGCGCCCGTGAGCCCGGAGATGAACGAAGACCCCGGCGGCATCACCAGCACGTCGGCCCCGATGCCGGCGGTTCGGGTACGGCTGTCCTGCAGCATCCCGAGCGAGAGGCCCACGATCAGCAGGATCAGCGTAACTTCGAGCGCCACGGCCACAACGCTGATCAGCGAGCGCAGCGGCCGATGCACGAGATTCCCGATGACCATGCGGTTCATCATGTCTTTTTCCGGAAAACTACTTACTTTGGCTGTCTGACGCCTGCGCCGCGCTGGAATTGGACTGGTGGAGGTGCACCACCTCCGCCCCAGACGGCTGCTCCAGTGCAAATTGGTCGTCGGTCAGCGCTTTATTGATTTCCAGTTTGACCATGCTCAGGATGATGTCGTAATTCTCCCGCGGCCTTTCGATCTGGATAATAGCCGGGAATGTAGTCCCCGTGTAGTCTTTGTAAGACTGGTAGCGTACGTCGGTCGCGACGTTTCCCTGTTGGTCATAGATCCTTTGCCGGTACGGCAGGAGGTCGATTCGGCTGAAATCGATCTTGCGGGACAGATAGGCGCCCTGAGGACCCTTGCGGATAACCAGCAGGCTGTAATTCGGCTGTTCGACCCGATGCCTCTTCGAGTCGAGGACGGTTTCAAAACCGTTTTCCAGTACGGCGTCGTCTTGGCCAATTTCTGGCAGCAGCAGCGCGTCGTAAATGTACTGCGGCCGCATGTTCTCCAATCGCTTGTCGGGCTGGTAGTTGTCGGCACTATTCAAGCCCACGACGAACTTATTCCTCGGAGGGATCCATAGCTTGAATTCCTGCCCGTCGCTCACCATATCAAAGGCCGTGTTGCGCACCACCGGCAGCAGGCCCTTCATGCGCAACATAGACGGCTTGCGCACCAGCACGTAGCCGCGAATCTCTTTGTAATCGGTGATCCGGCCGCTTTTCACGTCTCCGGCGGAAGCGTCGATATCCACGGTCGCTTGCATGGACTGAATCTTGGCGGCCTGCGTGTTGACGTACTCGATCAACTGCTGCTGGGTCGCGGTCTTCAGCGGCCGGTCGGAGAACTGACGGTCCACAGTGCGTGTCCGGAACAAACATCCGCTCAGCGGAAAGGCAGCCGCCGACAGAAATAAAAGCAAAAACAGGCGCAGATGAGGGCGATGCATTTCTATGCCGGTACCCCGGGAAGACTTTTGCCAATTGGCTATCTGATTAGTATAAGGCAGCGAAGGCTTCAGTGCTTACCGCAAGCCGCCCCGCAGACTGATGGAGTGGCGATAGGCCGCGACATTCCGATTGTGCTCTTCGAGGCTGCCGGCAAAGCGGTGGTGCCCGTTGCCATCGCTAACAAAATAAAGAAATTTCGTGCTGTCGGGGTGCAAAGCCGCTTCCAGAGCACTTCTCCCCGGATTGCCGATTGGCCCCGGCGGCAAACCCGGGAAACGATAAGTGTTATAGGGCGAGTTCACTGCCAGGTCGGCATGATGGAGGCTTCCCTGGTACGTGCCCGCCAGCAACTCCGCGTAGATCACACAGGGATCGGCATCGAGCGCCATCTTTTGCGCCAGCCGGTTGTAGTAGACGCTGGCCACGAGCGGGCGTTCCTCCGGAGCCGCAGTCTCTTTTTCTACGATCGACGCCATGGTCACGACTTGCGGGACATCGGCATTCAGCCCGATCTCTTGCGCCACCTGCCGGAACTGATGGACCATCGCCGCCGCCATTTCCTCCAGGCTCTCGGTACGCGTGAACTGGTAAGTGTTGGGGAACAGATACCCTTCGAGCGACGTGGCCTCCGGCGCCAGATCCGAGATAAGCTGAGTCTGAGTTTTGGCAACCTGCAGAAAATCGGACGCCGACCCGAGCCCCGCATCTTCCATTGCCTTGGCAATGTCGAACATCGTAAAGCCCTCGGGAATCGTGACCACGTGGAAGTAAATATCGCCACGCGCGATCCGGTCGTAAACCTGGGGAAGCGTCGCCGCGCGCTCGAAACGATACTCACCCGCCTTCAACGATGGCTTGGGATGCAACACATGCCAAAGCCCGAAAGCCAGTTCGCTGCGGATCACCCCCGCCTTTTTCAACTCCGCCGCAATCCTCCGCGTCGAATACCCGGAATGCAGCAGCAACGAAGTATCGGCTGGCGGAGGAATCGGGACATATACCTGCCATGCCACCCAGCCGCCAATGGCGAGAACGGCAATCAAGAACAGCGTGATCAGCGTGCGCAAGGTTCCAGTGTAGAGGCTCTTTCAGATTGCACAAAGTGGCTGGAGTACAGGGCCGGAAGAACCGGGTTTCGTATCAGGGCATCGCTTTAGCGATGCCGCAAGTTCGAAATCAGACATCCCCTTTAGGGGCTGGGCATCGCAACCGACGTCACTCGCCCAGCCAATCCGCGTATGGTTTCATCGACTCCACGTGGTCGAAAACAATCTTGATCGCGCCCGTGATCGGAATGGCGAGTACGAAGCCAATTGCGCCCCAGACGGCTCCCCAGAACAACAGCGCGATTGTGACCGCCAGCGGATTGATTTTCAGCCGGCTCCCGAGCAGCTTCGGGTAGAGAACATTCAGCGCGAAAAAATGCAGTCCGGCCACGCAAAGCACCAAGATCAGCAGGTCCCCAGTCTCCAGTTGTCCCAGGCCGACCAGGATCGGCGGACCCATCGCCAGCACCACTCCCAGGTATGGAACCAGGCTCAGAAAGCCGCTGAGAAAGCCGACGAAGTAGAAGAACGGAACGTGCAGCAACCCGAAAATCGCCACGCTCGCGCCCGAAATCAGCAGTCCGATCAGCAGGTTCCCCACAATGAAACTCTGCAACATTCTTCCAATCAGCCCCAAGGTCACGAATGCCGTGTTCCGGTGATGCAAAGGAAACAGCATCACGGTGGCCGAACGCGCGTGGTTGTGCCAGGTCAGCAGAAAGTAGGCCAGAAAGGGGACGAACGACGCCGCCAGCAGGATGTCGGTCACCGTGCCGGCTCCGTGCGTCAGCACGTCAGACCAGCTCTTCACCTGCCGCACCGGCACCACATTCGAGGCCTCGGGCTCGCCAACTGCCTCGCCCGTCTTCTCGATCTTTTCCGCTTCCTGCCGGAATGGCTTCAGAATCGAGCGGATCTTCTTCGAATACTTTGGAACACTGTCGGCGAAAGAGAGGGCTTGGTTGTAGGATGCGACGGTGACGCCGTAGAGCACCGCCAGCAGCGCGACCATGCTGATCAGCGCCGCCAGGGCCCTTGGAAGGCGCAAATACTCAAGCGCCCGCACCACCGGAGAGAGCATAAAGCTGAGCAAAATGGCAAAGAAAAGCACCGCCAGCACCGATTCGCCGTAATACGCGAACAGGATGACCAGGGCAATGCCCAGCAGCGTCAGCGACCAGTGATGCCCGTTTCGTGTTTCAGCAGTTTCCATACTGTGATTGCTCACCCCGCTACCTGGCCAACAATTCTGCCTTACCGCCGCGGGAATTGCACCACCGGAAT
Organism: Terriglobales bacterium; assembly: GCA_050012595.1. Classification (GTDB taxonomy): domain Bacteria; phylum Acidobacteriota; class Terriglobia; order Terriglobales; family Acidobacteriaceae; genus Acidiflorens. The sequence goes on along the minus strand of JBEKGW010000009.1, from coordinate 114,180 downwards.
TGTGCGTCGATCGTCGATCCAAGCTTCGCTGATGGAGAGCCGGGCGCCCCCGCCCGGCCGGAAGGGCGAGACGCCCGTCCCTCCACTAAATTGCGGAAGTAAGAAGCTTTTCTGCCGCTGCCATCTACAATTGACGGATGGACGCGCCCCCGCCCCCCGCCCTCAGCCGTATCCTGGCCCTCGATGTCGGCTCGAAAAGAATCGGAGTTGCCGTCTCCGACCCGCTGGGCATCACCGCTCAGGGGTTGGATACGATCCAGCGCCAGAACAAACGCCGTGATCTGGAGGCCCTGGGACAAGTGCTGGCGAAATACGCGGTCCGGGAGATTGTGGTCGGCCTGCCTCTGCGCTTAAGCGGCGCGGAGGGGACGCAATCGGAAAAGATGCGCCGTTTCGCCGACGATCTGCACGCTCACTTCGGCTTGACCGTCCATCTTTGGGACGAGCGTTGGACTTCAACCGAGGCCAACCGCCTACTGCGCGAAACCGATCTTTCCATCAAGAAGCGGGGGCAAGCAGTCGACCGCATGGCCGCTACCCTGATCCTTCAATCCTGGATGGAAGCCCACCCCGCCCGCTAAGCGCCCTTCTGTAGAGACGCGCCTTCAGGGAGTTTCACCAGGGATCTTGCTGAGCGCGGTCAGGAGGCAAGTTCAGAAATTTCCGGAAAATGCAGATTACACTTCGTCAGCGCCTTGGTGAGCGCCTGTTCAATCAGACTCTCCGCGCAGTTCCGTGAGATGGCGATCTCGCTGACCAGTAAATACCGGGCGCGCTCCAGCATCTTTTTTTCGCGGAAGGATAGCGACTTGCCCTGGGCGAGGATCAGCAGGCTCTTCAGCACCGCGGCCACGTCCGGGAGCGACCCGGTGCGCATGCGATCGGAATTCTCCTTAAACCGGTCTTTCCAGTCGGCCGCGTTAATGCATTCGCCCGAGGAGAGGTAATCCACGATCTTCTGCACCTCGCCATTGCGCACCACCGGGCGCATCCCGACGCTGCCGACGTTGGCGAACGGCACCATCACCTTCAAACTGCTGGCTGGGATTTTCAGCAGGTAGAATTTTTCGACCGTGGTTCCCATGGTCCGGCTGCTGATTTGTTCAATAATTCCGACGCCATGGTTAGGGTAAACGACCCTGTCGCCGATGTGGAAAACGTGGTCGCCGTTCATGGAGGGGCCCTCGCCCGAGGGTGCGGAGAACGTCTCCAGTCTAGCCGAGCGCTGCTCCTAAGGCAATCAAGAAGCGCTGCGCGCGGCCGATCCCGCCATTGACCCCCTCACGATTTCAGCCAGCCCCGAACTAAGTCATTTCGGTTGAGCGGGTTGGGCCTGAGCAGGTTGGAGCGGGGCGTTGGTGCGTGAATCCGAACTCAGTGACAGTTCCCAATGGCCGAGAGTTATAATGCCGAAGGCGATGACAGAAGAGATCAAAAAGAGGCTTCGGGATGAGCTGAACACGTTGGAGCGTGAACTGGCCCACGATATCCCCAGAGAGCTCAAGAAGGCCGTCGCCATGGGCGACCTCAGCGAAAACGCCGAGTATCACATGGCCAAGCAGCGCCAGGAGTACCTGAAGGCGCGCCTCCGACAACTGGGCAAGCGCCTGGCCGACCTGTCGCTGATCAACATGAACAATATCCCCAAGGATAAAGTGGGCCTCGGCTCGACCGTGACGATCTACGACGGCACCAAGAATGAAAAAATGGAATACCAGCTGGTGACCAGCGAAGAGTCCGACGTGGCCGCCGGCAAAATCTCAACTACATCGCCGATCGGGCGCGCCCTGCTGAATAAGAAGGTTGGTGACACCGCCATGGTCGTCACGCCCGGCGGTAGCCGCGAAATGGAAATCCTGAAGCTCTCCACCATGCACGATCTCGCCGAAGCCAAGCTGGAGGCGGAACTGGACGCGCTGCCGGAACCGGAACGGGAAACGGAGTGAGCTGCAAAGTGGTGTTGCTGGTGGAGCGACGGGCGGGCGAGGACGCCCGTCGCTCCATGGGCTTGTCGGCAAAGTTATGAGGGATTCCATATGAGTTGGACCAGCGGAGTCGGACGGGCCTGCGGCGTTCTGCTCGACGCCATCGTGCGCCTGCTCGCTCTCTCGCGCATTAATCCCAACATCCTGACCCTGATGGGACTGGTGGTCAACACCTACGCCGCGTTTTTATTTGGATATGCCAACGGCGACAACCAGCGCCGCATGTTTTTCTATGCCGGCCTGGTCATCATCGGATCGGGATTCTTCGACCTGGTGGATGGCCGCGTCGCCCGTGCCTCGAACCAGGTAACCCGCTTCGGAGGGTTTTTCGATTCCATCGTCGACCGGTACAGCGATGCGTCGCTGTTCTTCGGCTTGCTGGTTTTCTACGCTCGCGGCAACCGATTCTTCTATGTCGTGCTAACCGCACTGGCCATGATCAGCGCCATCATGGTCAGTTATGCCCGCGCCCGCGCCGAGTCGCTCATTGGCACCTGCCGCGTCGGTTTCATGGAACGCCCCGAGCGTTTAGTGCTCATGATCATCGGCGCCCTGTTCAATGTCATGGCTCCGGTGCTATGGGTGATCGCCGTGCTTTCGACTGTCACCGTCATCCACCGCGTCCTCTACACCTGGCAGCGGACAACCGAAATGGACGATCCCGCCCGTCTCGCCGCGAATCAGGTTCCCAGTCGCGATTCCACACTTTTCGAGTGCTAGACTAATCCCCGCAACTTTCTGCGGAGTCTGCAAGTGCCAACCAATCCTGTTCTGGTCGTTCACGGCGGTGCCTGGGCCATTCCCGACGACATGGTCGAGGCGCACCTCGACGGAGTGCGCTATGCCGCTGCCGCCGGATGGCGCGTGCTGGAACGCGGCGGCTCGGCGCTCGACGCGGTCGAAGAGGCCGTCGTCGTCATGGAAGACGACGAAATTTTTGACGCCGGCCGCGGCAGTTTCCTGAACCGCGACGGCAAGGTGCAACTCGACGCTTTCATCATGGACGGCTCGAACCTCCGCGGCGGCGGCGTCGGTTGCGTCGAGCGTCTGCGCAACCCGGTTCGCGCCGCCCGAAAAATTCTTAGCGACAGCCCTCACGTGTATTTTGTGGCCGAGGGCGCCGAGCGCTTTGCCGCCGAGCACGGCATCGACCTCTGCCGCAACGAAGATCTCGTCATCCCCAGGGAAGTCGAGCGCTTGCGCGAATACCAGGCGCAGGACTCAACCCACGGCAATGATCTGTTCGCGCCCGAAATTTCGCACGACACCGTAGGAGCCGCAGCGCTCGACCGCGATGGCAATATCGCGGCTTCGACCTCAACCGGCGGCACGCTCAACAAAGCTCCCGGACGCCTCGGCGACTCGTCTCTCATCGGATGCGGCTGCTATGCCGATAATCTCAGCGCGGCCGCTTCCACCACCGGATGGGGCGAGCCCATCATGAAACTTGTGCTGGCGAAATGGGCGGCGGATCGGGTCGCCTCCGGCAGTCTGCCCGAGTGGGTCGCGAAGGAAGCGATGAACTATCTGAAGCAGCGCCTCAACGGCCACGGTGGAATCATTCTGCTGGATGCTCAGGGCCGCTTCGGAATTGCCCACAACACCCCGCGCATGGCCTGGGCGCTTCATACCGTACAAAAACAAGAAGCCGGAATTACGCGCAACGGTTGAAGTGTGAACTGTGAGCTGTGAGCTGAGAGCTGAGAACCATGAACTGAAAACCGTGTTCTAGAATTCCACATGAGCCCGCAAGGTCGGCACTACTACCGGCCCGCGGTCGCGGTTGTAGCCCGGATTGTTGATGTGCTGCACTCCGGGAGCGATGTAGATTCCGCGCCAAACGTGGGCCGTGTAATACGATTCGAAAATGTTCTCCCGACCGTAGCGCAACCCACCATCGCCCAGCAGGAAACCAAGCCCGCCGTCTGCCAGATATACCTGGTGATCCTTCTTGATCCCATTCGTCACAACGGCTATGCCGGCGCGGTCTTGCTTGCGATGCCATAGTGCGCCATTGAACCCCACGCCCTGGTTGAACGTCAAATCGATCTCGGTGTAGGCGAATGACTCGGTTTTTCCGTTGTCCCACCCCCAGCGGGCATACGCCGTGACGTTCCGCGTGAGATTCTGTTCGAGGTTGATGCCAAAGCCATATTTGCGCGTGATGTGCCAGGGATGGTTCGTGATGTCCGGGACCGTCTCCGGCTTGGGGGAAGTGTGATTTAGAAACTGAGCAACCGCATCGCGATAGATGCCCATATTCGCGTAGTTCGTGTACCCCAGCAGGCGAACGACGCCGGATTTTTTTGGTATGACGCCATGGCGCAGTTCGTATTCCCAATTTTCCGCATGCACTTGCCACGGCCGCCACACCAGATCAATTCCGTTCGCGACCTTCGGCATGAGCGCTTCGGCGAAGCGGAAACCCCAGTTGCGGTCCTCGTAATCCGCCACTAAGCCCACGGTATAGCCGCGCGTATCGGCGGCATAGTCAAAGGCTCCGTTGTTGTCCACCGACCAGTTGATGAATTGAAGATGCGTGTCGGAGCCTACCGAATTCTGATCACAGAAATCTGGCAAGCTGAACTTGCCGAAGCGAATTTCCAGGCGGCGCCGCGGCAGCTCATCGAACAGCGACAGAAAAGTGCGCTGGCTCTCGACCTTGTCCTTGCTCAACGCGAACACTTTGTGGATCATGCCGCGGGCGAGGTATGGCGCTTTGCTCAACAGCGGATTGCGCACGATGTCCAGATCTGTGTTACCGGCCAAGCCAAAGCCCTCGCTGAGCGCCGCGCCGCCAGCTTCTTCGATGTCCACCAGAAGTTCGGTGGAATTATTGAGCCGCACGCCGGTGTAGAGCGTCATGACTCGCGAAGTGGCTTTCTCATAGTCCGCACTGAGGCTGTGCGGCCCGCTGTAGTCGGCGTGAAAGTCGGGATGAGTCTGGAAGATGAAGTTCGCCTGCCCGGAGAGCCAGAACCGTGTGTTCTTGAAATGCGGGAACGTCGCTTGCGGATCGGCATTGGCATCGCTGGGCGGGCTGGGCGGATTGTCCGCGCTGGGGGACGCGGAAGCGGCGGTTTGGGTGGAAGCCGAGGCGTCTTGCGGCTGCGCCCAGGCGGCGGGAGCGGCGGCGCCCAGCACGAAGGCAAGCGCCAGGGAAAGAGCCAACGACAGCCCGGCGCCGCGACCTCCGTCCGCCCACCAGTTCATAAGGAAGGAGTCCATAATGAAAATGAATTTCAATTTCAATACCATCGATCAAACTAGCGGCGGGCTGCCGCCCCCGGCAACGCTCCCAGTCACTCCTGATTGTGATTTCAATCACGCTGGCATAGAGAGTTCATCAGTATGCGCTTAATCGGTTAAAAGAGCGTTACAGCTGCGGTCTGGGTTGAACGTCACTTCTCCATCCTAGATTCCCATTGGATTCGGAGCTGCCGATTGCCGTCGTTGTCGGTGACCACGACCCAGCTCATACAAGGTTTCCGTTCGCCGTTGCTTTCCAATTGCCAGGAAGCGGCATCTTCGTGTTGGATCACACGGTATTGGATCGCGCCCGTGAGCTGCGTCGTCGACATCGCCATCGCTTCTGCGATTGCAATCATGCAGGCCATTTTCTTTTCCTCCTTTCTGTAGATTTCTCAACCTTGTTCTCGCTTTCAATGTCCTCTCTTTCAACGTTCTCGAGAGCTTCACGCTTGTGGTCATGGGCATGTATCCAAGCGCGGAGGTGTCCACTTTCTCTTGGTGAACAATGGGAGTGCGGCGGCCCAGCTTCCGCTTTGGGGCCGCGTGGTCCACAGCAAATTTATCTCAGTTGTTTGCGGGTAGAAGAAGCAGATGTGAACCGATAGGGGAGGAGTAAAGCCGCTATCGTCTCACGTCTACTGCTTCCATCCGGCGGGCCGCCAACTCGGAAGCTCGTCGACCTGGTTTCCCATATACCTCGTTTGCATCCTCACGGAGCAAATGTCCGCTTCCGTGATCACCTTATTTCGTATACCATAGGGGGGTATACTACAGTCAAGAAAAAAATGCACACCGTCGAAGAAAAACCCAAGCTCATCCTCCGGATCAAACGAATCAAAGGTCAAATCGCCGCCATTGAGCGCGCCCTGGAAGCGGACGAAGATTGCTCCGACGTGCTGCAATTAATTACTGCGGCACGCGGCGCTATGAACGGGTTAATGGCCGAATTGCTGGAAGGCCACATCCGCTTTCATGTCGTCAACCCCAAGCAGCTGAATTCCGAGCAGGCGCTTGCGACCGACGAACTGATTGAGATTGTGCGCTCATACTTGAAGTGATCGCCGGTTCGACGAGATTGGCTCGCCCGGCTTGGTGCAGGAGGCGCGGATGGGAGTAGTCCCGAAGAGCCCAAGAAATCAAAAAGGACAGCCCGGAGCCCCCCAAGGCCGTCCTGATAAACCCTCCCGGTTAGAAGGGCAACTGGGATCAAGATAGCCGCCGGAGATTGCAGGAATATTGCAGTTTCGTGAAAGTCCGATGAATTCGATTCAGCCTCGCAAGGCGCATGGGCAGCCGTTTTACGAATGAACTCTGTGCCCGGATCACAAGTTGGTGTGATCGCTGCGCTCGGGACCACTGCGGCGCCGCTGTTATATTGATCTGAGTATCTGAGGATCCCGGACTTAGCCGCTGCTGTGGAGGAATGATGGCCCGCAAGACAGAACAATCCCGCAAGCTGCAGAAACGCGCCGAACAGTTGATTCCCGGAGGCGTGAACTCCCCGGTGCGCGCGTTCCGGAGCGTGGGATGCGATCCCCTGTACATCGTACGCGGCCAGGGTTCGCACCTTTGGGATGCGGACGGCAACGAGTATGTGGACTACATCGGCTCCTGGGGTCCGCTCATCCTCGGGCACGCAGCGCCCACCGTCATCGAGGCGGTGATTGCGGCGGCGCGTAGCGGCACCAGCTTCGGGGCGTCCACTCCCGCCGAAGCCGATCTCGCCGAGCTGGTCATTTCCGCGTTTCCGCACATGCAAAAAGTCCGCTTCGTCAGTTCGGGAACGGAAGCGACCATGTCGGCCATCCGCCTGGCGCGCGCCTATACGAAGCGCAAATACATTGTGAAGTTTGAGGGCTGCTACCACGGGCACGCCGACGCGTTGCTGGTGAAAGCGGGGTCCGGCGTTGCGACATTGGGCATTCCGGGCTCGGCGGGCGTTCCCGAAGAATTCACGCAGTTCACGCTCGCGCTCCCCTACAACGACACCGGAGCAATCGAGCAAGCTTTCGAGAAATTCAAGCACCAGATTGCCTGCGTAATCGTCGAGCCGGTCGTAGGCAACATGGGATGCGTGCCTCCAGCGCGCGGATACCTCGAAGCTCTGCGCGCCATTACTTCGCGCGACAAGGCACTTCTGATCTTCGACGAGGTCATGACCGGATTTCGCCTCGCTTATGGGGGAGCACAGGAACTCTATGCGATCCAGCCCGATCTGACCACCATGGGCAAAATTATTGGCGGAGGCTTGCCGGTGGGCGCTTACGGCGGACCAGGCGAAATCATGGATCTGGTTGCCCCGCTCGGCCCGGTGTATCAGGCCGGAACGCTTTCAGGAAATCCTCTGGCGATGGCCGCCGGTTACGCGACACTGAGTTACTTGCGCGAGCACAAGGATGTATACGCGAAGCTCGACAAACTTGCCGCTGAAGTGGTCGCCGGAGTAGCGGCCGCAGCCAAAGACGCCGGCGTCACCATGTGTCACAACCGGGTAGGCTCGATGTTTACATGGTTTTTCGCGAAGGGCCCAATCACCGACTGGACTTCCGCCGCTAAATGCGACACCGAAGCCTTCGGGCGTTTCTTCCGCGCGATGCTGGAAAACGGAGTCTATCTGCCGCCTTCGCAGTTCGAGGCGGCATTCCTGAGCGCCGCCCACACCGAGCGCGACGTGCAGCAAACCATCGCCGCCGCCAAGCAAGCTTTCGCGACGGTGCATGCTTAGAACAAGCTGTCAGCTCTCAGTAAAGCCCGCGTAGGGACGGCCGCCCTCGGCCGTCCAGCGGAGCGAAGCTCCGCAAGGTTCTCGCGGGCAGCGGCTGATATTTAGAGCCTGATCGCTCCAGCTGATAGCTGATGGCCGACAGCCCGCATCTCCTCCACCGTCACAAACTCGTACCCCTCATCCGCGTACCGCCGGATCAGATTCTCCGTCGCAATCACCGTCTGCGCGCGGTCCGCACCGAGGGCGCGATATCCGCCATCGTGCAGCAGGATCACGTCGCCGCCGCGCATCTGGCGCACGACTCTCTTTTCGATCACCGCGGCGGGCGGAGCATTCCAGTCATAGCCGGTCACGTTCCACATCACCGTCTGCAATCCGAGTTTACGAGCGATCCTGATCGTCGCCGGCCGTCTTCCCCCAAACGGCGGACGAAATAAACTCGAATGCTCTCCAATTGCGTCCTGCAAAGCCTGATGACAGTCGACCAGCTGAATGCGCGTCTGCGCTTCCGATTCGAAGATGAGCAGCGGATGCGTGAAGGTGTGATTGCCGATGACATGTCCCGCCTGCGCCACCGCGCGCGCAATATCGGGCCGCTGCTGCACGTAGCGGCCGATCATGAAGAACGTCGCCCGCACACCGTGTTTCGCCAGCACATCGAGCAACCTCAGCGTGTGCGGATCGTTCGGCCCATCATCGTAGGTCAGGGCGATTTGCTTGCTCCCTCGGATCCCTCCAGCAAACGTCCGCCCGTACCACTGCCCCTCCGGCGCCATGGACTGGTACCCCGCCGCCGAAGCTGCAGCAGCGGCCGTCAGTCCAATCAGAGCAGGGAGCATGATGAGATTCTAGCTGGTGGAGCGACGGGCGTCTCGCCCGTCCGGCTGCGAGGTGGCCGGGCGGGGACGCCCGGCTCTCCACCAACAAGAAACGACTCCGCTGTTAACTTTTCCCACATTGCGCCCGGACGCGAAGCAATATATTCTGCTGAACAGTTCCCACGACATTCCATGGCCAAGCTTTTCGAGCTTCCCCGTTACATTGCGGTCGAAGGTCCCATGCGCGTTGGGAAGAGCACGCTGGCGCGGGTTCTCGGAGAGCGCCTGGCCGCCCAGCGCGTCATCGAACCGGAAGACAATCCATTTCTGAAAGCGTTCTACGAAGGCGAGCCCGGCGCGGCCTTCCAGGCACAGTTCGCATTTCTCGTCCGCCGCTTCGAGCAACTGCGAGGTCTCGATCTGGGGCCGCGGTCAAATAAGACAGTGGTTTCCGATTACATTTTTGAAAAAGACAAGCTGTTCGCCTGCCTTAATCTGAACGATCAGGAGCTCGATACTTACAATCGCTATTTCAATTATTTCCGCGAGCAACTCCCCACGCCCGACCTCGTCATATATCTGCAGGCCACGCCGGAAGTGCTGAAGAAGCGGCTGAAAAAAAAGAACGTGGCCGGCGAAAAGGCTATCAGCGAGGATTACCTGATGGAAGTGGTGAAGGCTTACGAACATTTTTTCTTTCACTACACGCAGTCCGACCTGCTGATCGTGAACACCTCCGAGATCGACTTCGTCGACCGCAACGAAGACCTGCAGGAACTGCTGAAAAAAGTCTCCGCCCCGATCAAGGGGACGCAATATTTCCTGCCGCTGGGGAGCACGGAAGCGGCCAGCGCGTAGGACGTCGTTGGACGCACCTCCCCATTGAAGATAAAGGACTTGCAGCCGTCCTGAATGCTGGTTAGGTGCACCGCCGAACGCCTATCGACCAACGCCCCTTTTGCAGCTACAATAGCTCCAGCGTCATCCAATTACCGCAAGACGACGCATACAGGCTCTATCCGCCCAGTTTGCGGAGGGGCACTGGAGGACATCGTGAGTCTCACGCCCATCGGCGGGCATTGTCCCAGCCGTAAGATCACCACTGCTACTCTCCGCGAAAAGAAATTTCACCACGAGCCCATCACCTGCCTGACCGCCTACGACTACGCCACGGCGCGCCTGGTGGACGAGGCTGGCATCGACATTGCTCTGGTCGGCGACTCGCTCGCCATGACTATGCTTGGTTACGAGAACACGCTCTCGGTCACCGTCGACGAGATGCTGCACCACGTCAAGGCCGTGCGCCGCGGCGTGAAAGATGCGCTGCTCATCGCCGACATGCCTTACGGGTCGTATCAGGCCGACCCCAACGAAGCCATTCACAACGCCGCGCGCTTCGTGAAAGAAGGCGGCGCGGAAGCCGTCAAGATGGAAGGCGGCGAGAAGCGCGTGGACGTGATCCGCCGCGTGATCGACGCCGAGATTCCCGTCGCCGGACACATCGGCCTCACGCCGCAATCGGTCAACATGATGGGCGGCTATAAAGTTCAGGGCAAGACGCTGAACGCCATCGAGCAACTCATGCGCGATGCCGTCGCGCTCGACCGCGCCGGTGTAGCCTGCATCTACCTCGAAGGCATTCCGCGCGAAGTCGCGGCCATGATCACCGCCGAGGTCGAAACCCCCACCATCGGCATCGGCGCCGGCCCGGATTGCGATGGCCAAGTGCTCGTCTTCCACGACCTCGTCAACCTGACGTTCGGGCATCCGGCAAAATTCGTTCGCCGCTACGGAGACGCCGCCGCGCTGATCACGCAATCCGTGCTGGCCTTCAAGGCCGACGTCGTTTCGCACCAGTTCCCGAACGACGCTGAGAGCTACCACCTGCCGAAAGAGACGCAGTCCGCACTCGAAACGGTACTCCACCGCAAGCACGCCCTGCAGCGATAATGGTGGACGGAGAAAACGTCGTGCAAAACGTTGTGCGAAATTCTGTGCGAACTATCATCACCTTCATCCTGCTAGGGGCTCTGGTGGCCTGCTCCAAACCGGCGCAGCCGGCGACCACGGAAACGCCGCAGCCGACCGGCCTCGAATCCATTCCCCCACCGGATCCCTCCAAGTATCCGAGCGTCAGCGATATGGCCAATTGGCAGAATCCGTATTTGGTGGTTCGCGAGGATGGGATCGGCTTCGTCGATCTTTCCAATCGCGAGGTCCACATTCTGAAGCCGGAAGAAATCCCGGCCGAGTTGGTCTCTCTTCCATCGAGCGCATGGCCTTACGGCCGCGTTGTGCTGGTCGCCCAAGCCGTTCCCAAGAATCCAACCGAACAGACGAAAGCAGAACTGCGCGAGAACCGCGCCCTGCTCCTCGGAACCCTCAAAGAATTGGACGTTCAAGTTCGCGAGGCGCCCTGAGCAGACAGACCCTTAACAGGCTGCGGAAAAAACTAGGGTTTCGTATCCAGGGGGATGAGTAGGAAGAGCAGAACGGCGCGCTGCCGGAGCACGATGACACCACCCCCTAGAGCTTGCCGTTTCGGGAAGCTATAATCGCTGGCAATGCGACAGTTTTTTCGCTTGGTGCTTTTGGCACTGGTCCTGATGACGGTGGCGCTGATTTCGGCGCTCATGGCCATGCAGCTCGCCATCCACGGGCGCGAGGTGACCATCCCCAAGCTGGTGGGCATGAGCCCATTTGAAGCCGAGCGCGCGGGCGCGGCCTCGGGCTTGCAAGTGGTGGTCGAGCGGCAGTTCTACAGCGCCGACATTCCCGAAGGAAAAATCATGACCCAGATGCCGCCGCCGGGAACGATTGTGCGGCGAGGCTGGTCGATCCGCGTGGCGCAAAGTCTGGGGCCGCAACGGGTAGCGATTCCCGACGTGACGGGAGGCAGCGAGCGGGTCGCGGAGTTGAACATACAGCGCCGCGGGCTCAGTCTGGGTTCGGTCGCGCATGTCAATTTGCCGGACGCGCAACTGGACCAGGTGATATCGCAAAGCCCGCCGGCGAATGCCAGCGGCGTGTCTGCGCCAAAGATCAATCTGCTGGTCAGCGACGGTCCCGAGGTTGCAACCTATGTGATGCCAAACCTCACTGGACAACCACTCGGCAGCGCGATGCTGGCGCTACAGGACGCAGGTATCAAGGTCGGCAAAGTTAGCGTGCTTCCGCCGCCCCCGTCGCCCTTCGAGTCGCAAACCGCGCCGGTTGCTCCGTCTGCCGTTTCCGAATCCAGTGCGGCGAGCATGATCATGACCCAGACTCCGGCGCCGGGACAGAAAATCGTGGCGGGCAGCGCGGTGAATTTCGAAGTCCGCTAGCGGGGCTTGTGGAGAGCCGGGCATCCCCGCCCGGCTGGACGGGCGAGACGCCCGTCCCTCCACCGACTCATCTCCGTTCCATCAGCGCGGAGAAAAAGCCGTCGCAAGGATGCACGCCGGGAATTGTTCTGAGATAGGGCCCCGCGAGAAGCGACGCGACATCCTTCCAGCGCATTTCGCCGGACTGCCGCAGTTGCTCCAGCTCTCCCTTGCAATCGGCGACCTTGAATTCCGCCATGCCATCGAGAGCAGCCTCCACCACCGCTTCGTTTTCCTCGCGCTCCAGCGAACAGGTGGAATAGACGAGCCGTCCGCCAATCGCAAGCTGTCCAAGCGCGGATTTCAGGATAGCCACCTGCCGCAACTGAAGATCGTGCAGGTCTTCGGCTTTGAGCCGCCACTTGATCTCCGGGTTGCGGGCCAGAGTGCCAGTGCCGGAACAAGGAACGTCGGCGAGGATGCGGTCGAAAGTACATGAGAAGGGCAAACGTCGCGCGTCCGCCGCGACCACGTGGACGTTCGGCAAGCGGCTGAGGCTTTGCAACAAGCGCGCGCGGTGAGGATGCAGCTCCGTCGCGACCACTTTAGCGCGCGGGTTGCGCCTGGCGAGCACGACAGTCTTGCTGCCGGGAGCGGCGCAACAATCGAGAATCGTACAATCCATGATCGTACGACCAACGATCGTTTCTCCACGACCCACCAGCAACGCAACCAGTTGCGAAGCTTCATCCTGAACGGAGACGCGGCCTTCCTGGTAGGCGAGCGTTCCGGTTACGTCGCCCGCAAGAACGCGTCGTGCCGCCGACAGCAGCCGACCCGGCGCGAGCTGCACGCCGGCCTCGGCGAGTTCAGTGTCAGACTGATCTTCATTAGATTGATCGTCGTTAGATTGGTCGTCGTGAATGTGAATCGACGTTGCGGGCACCGTCTGATCATGGACGCAGATCTGCCGCGCTGTCTCAAGTCCATAGTGCTCGGCCCAGCGAGCCACCAGCCACTGGGGATGGGCCGCGTTTTGAGCCAGCGTGATCGAGTCTGGCGATTTGCCGATTTCCGCGAAGATGTCTTTCGCGCCGGCCCCGGCAATTGTCCGGAGAACCGCATTCACGAACGAAGCCGCCGAGCGCTTTCGCGCCGCTTTGACGAGTTCCACACTTTCAAAGATCGCCGCCCGCGCCGGAACTCTGGAGAGAAACTGCAATTGATACACGCCGAGGCGCAACGCGGTCAGAACCTCGCCATCCAACCGATCGAGCTTCTGCGACGATGCGGCGGCGAGCTGCCGATCAAGCAGAGACTGCCAGCGGAGAACTCCCATCACCAGCTCGGTGGCGAGCCCGTGATCGCGCGGGGAAAGCTTTGCGAGGCGAGCGGAATGAAGAAGTTCGGAGGCGTAGGATGCTTCGCGCTCGACCCGCAGAAGAATTTCGAAAGCCGCGTTTCGAGCTGGAGAGGACGGAGCGAGAGAAGACCGAGCACGAGAAACAGCCATCGCAGCCTATTGTCCCAGACGGTCGCCGGATTTGAGCCGGTAGCCGTTGATGAATTCTTGCGCGGTCATGCGGCGTTTGCCCTCGAGCTGAATTTCGATCAGCTCCAGCGTCGTGTCAGCGTCTTTGTGTTTGCCGCAACCGACGAACAGTCGCGTTCCCTCCACTGCGACTTGTCCGTGTGTCAACTTAACCGCATGTGGCACGGGCTGAGCGCGGTGCACTTGCAGCGTTTTACCCTTAAAGATCGTGAACGCCCCGGGCCACGGCTGAAAACCGCGCAGGCGGTTGAACAGTTCTTCTGCTGAGCGAGCAAAGTCCATGCGACCATCTTCTTTCTTCAGAATCGGCGCGAGCGTGGCTTGCGAATGATCCTGCGGAGTCGGGCGAACCTGCCCATTCTCGAGTCCCCGCAGGGTCTCGACCATCAGATCCGCACCGATAGACGCTAGCTTCGGGCCCAATGTCTCGGCTGTGTCTTTCAGATCAATGGAGATTTCGCGCTGCATGAGTATGTCGCCGGTGTCGAGTCCTGCGTCAATGCGCATGGTTGTAACGCCGGTGACGGATTCACCGCTCGCGATCGCCCATTGGATCGGCGCCGCGCCGCGATACTTTGGCAGCAGAGAGGCATGCAGGTTTAAATTTCCGAATCGGGGAAGATCAATCATCCACTGCGGAATGATGCGGCCATAGCCGACGACAATGATCGCGTCAATGCCCGCGTCCGGGCCAATCGCCGCAAGCTGGTCGCGGAATTCGGCGTTGTTCTTGATGGTGCCGGGTTGCACGACGGCAATGCCCAGGCGCATTGCCGCATCTTTCACGGGAGAAACGGCCACTTCCATCCCGCGCCCGCGAGGCCGATCGGGTTGGGTCACCACCAGCGGCACGGAATGACCGGCCTCGACTAATCTTTCCAGGGTTGGGACAGCGAAACTAGGAGTGCCACTGAAAACCAGAATCATAGACATGCGGCCGCTAGTGCTGGATCTTAATTCGCTAGACTTTATCATCCCGAGCGCAGCGAGGGATCTGCAAGTTTGCGGCGAACAGCAGGTCCCTCGCTTCGCTCAGGATGACAATTCATGAGGAGGAGTCCCTACCACTCTCCCGCCTTCACCAGTTTCTTGATCTTGCGCTTGATGAGGTCGCGCTTCAGCGCGCTGATGTGTGAGATGTACAGCTTGCCATTCAAATGATCGGTTTCATGCAGAAAGGCCCGCGCCAGCAGTTCTTCTCCGGTGTGCTCGAAAAATTTGCCGCTCAGATCCTGCGCGCGTACTGTCGCGGTTTTGGCGCGCGTGACCTCCTCGCGAAATTCGGGGATGCTCAGGCAGCCTTCAGTGCCGCGCTGGCGGCCCTCTTTGCTAACGATGACCGGATTGATCAGCACCAGCTTGGCGCCGGGGTCCTCCTTGAAAGTCACGTCGACGACGGCGATTCGTTTCGAAATGCCGATCTGCGGAGCCGCCAGGCCGACGCCGCGAGCCGCGTACATCGACTCGAACATGTCTTCCACGAGCTTCTTGAGTTCTTCGTCGAAGCTGCTCACCACGGCCGCGGGTTTTTCCAGGACCGGATCGCCAAATTTCACAATTGGGTAAATCATTCTCGGATTCTAGTTTCGATTAGTAGTTCTTCAGCTGTTCCAGATAGCCTTGAAAATTTCGTTCCGTTTCTTTCATCGAGTCGCCGCCAAATTTCTCGAGCGCACAGCGTGCCAGCGTGAGCGCGACCATCGCTTCACCGGCGACGCCGGCGGCCGGTACCACGCATACATCCGAGCGCTCGTACGCCGCCTTCACCGGCTCGCGCGTCGCGAAATCCACCGACTGCAATGGACGCCGCAGCGTGGAGATCGGTTTCAGATAACCGCGAACCCGAATCTCTTGTCCGTTGGAGACTCCACCCTCCAGACCTCCGGCATTGTTGCGCGTGCGCGTGAAGCCCGCAAATCCCGCGTCGCTCCGATAACCGATTTCGTCATGCACGGCCGACCCCGGCGAATGCGCTGCCTGAACCCCGCTTCCAATTTCGACCGCTTTCACTGCCTGCAACGACATGACCGCCGCAGCCAGCAGCGCATCCAGCCGCTCGTCCCATTGCGCGTAGCTGCCAAGACCGGGCGGAACATTGTGCGCTACCACCTCGAATACTCCACCCACTGAATCGCCCGTGCGCAGAGCCTTATCGACTTCTTCCTTCATGCGCTGCTCGGCGTCGGTGTCGGCGCAAGCCAGCAGCACCTCGTTCTTGCGCGACAGCGGCTCGATTTGCTTCCACGCGATTTCCCCGTCCGCAATCGAAACCGAGCCAACCGCAATCACATGGCTCAGAACTTCCACGCCCAATTCGCGCAGCAGCAGCTTCGCAAGCGCGCCAATCGCCACCCGCGCCGCCGATTCTCGGGCCGAGGCGCGCTCCAGAACATAGCGCGCTTCCGTGAAATCGTACTTCAAAGCGCCCGCAAGATCGGCATGGCCCGGGCGCGGCGACGCCACGCGCCTATGTTTCGCCGGATCGCCTGTCTCCACCGGCAGCGACTCTTTCCAATTCTGCCAGTCGCGATTCTCCAGCATCACCGCAATCGGCGAGCCGATCGTCTTGCCGTGATGCACGCCCGAGAGAAAATGGGCCCGGTCGGTTTCGATCTTCATGCGGCCGCCGCGTCCATAGCCCTGCTGGCGCCGCCAGAGCTCGCGGTCCACAAAGGCCTGGTCTACCGCCAGCCCGGCAGGCAGCCCGGAAAGAAACGCAACCAGGGCCTCGCCGTGGGATTCTCCGGAAGTAAAGTAGCGCAGCATGTGGAAAAGGCATTGTAAATGAAGAAGAAAAGTTCAGCTCTCCTTGATTGTTGCCCAGATTTTCGCCCCAGTGATCTTTCCGGCAATCCGTTTTTTGCGCCGAAGGCGTGTCCGGTGCAGGTACAATTAACTGTCACTTTGTACCGAAAGTCGCCGGATGACCCGGGGTTCCAGACTCATCGCGCCACTTCGTCAGAGTACGCGAGGAGTTTTCCATGTTGACGACCAAGGCTGATCCGTTTCATCCGGAAGTTGCCGATCCCATTCGCTGCGTGATCGCCGACGATCACGAAATGTTGCGCTACGGTGTGCGCCGCCTGTTGGAAGACGCTCCCGACTTTGCCGTGATGGGCGAAGCGGGCGATGCCGCCGAGGCGCTCAAGTTGGTCCTGGAGCACCGACCCGACCTGTTGCTGCTCGATATCAGCATGCCCGGTATGTCGTCGTTCGAAGCCGGGCGCCTCATCGAAGAACACTGCACCGGCACGCGCATCGTGTATCTGACCATGCATGAGGGTCGGGAGTATGTGCAGCAAGCCCTGCGCTCGGGCGCCAGCGCCTACCTGCTGAAAAACACTCCCGCGCCGCTTTTGTTGCGCGCGCTCCGCGAAGTGCATCGCGGCGAACGGTCATTGAGTCCTCAGATCCAGACGAAATTGAAGGACGATGCGACCGTGCGGAAGCAGGCGGTGCGAGTGCCACGGCGGAGAAGTACCCTGACTCTGCGCGAGCGCGAAGTGATGAAGTTGCTCGCTGAGGGCAATACCGTGAAGAAAGCGGCGGCAGCGTTGGGAGTCAGCGCCAAGACGGTGGAAGCGCACAAGTTCAACTTGATGCGCAAACTCGACATTCACAACAAAGCCCAACTGGTTACGGTGGCCATACAAAAGAAGATTCTTCCGCTGCCGGTCCCGATGTAAGGACCTCAGTCTTGCGCCATTTTCATAGCTGCTGCCGCGAGACTGGCAAGATCGGGAACCTCCAAGTCCGGCCGCTTCTCTGAGACGAGTGCCGCAGAAGCTCGCACCGCGCCCATCCCGGGACGGGCCGACTTCCGGTTCACCCATACCGTCGAGATCCCCAGCGACCGCGCCGGCACCACGTCGTGATAGATGCTCTGCGCCGCGTGCAGCAGTCGATCCGGAGAAATCGCAAGCGCGCGTAAGGCCATCTGAAAATTGTTGAGGGAGGGTTTGTAGCTTCTCGCCTGTTCCGCCGTGATCACACCATCAAATTCCACGTCCAGATGCCTCCGCGTCTCCGCAAACAGATCGTCGTCAATGTTTGAAATTACGACGAGCTTGTAGCGCTTCTGCAGCTCGCGCAGCGCAGCCACAGTATCCGGAAAAGGCGGCCAGGCGCGGACGGATTCGTGCAGCGAACGGATTTCGGCGGAACTGGCCTGGAAATGGAGGCGATCGGCAAACGCCCGCACCACCGATTGCAGCACTTCCCGGTAGCTTTGATAGGGGCCGCTTTCCGCCTCTGCTTCAAATTCCCCGTAGAGTTCAAGAAGGGCAGCGTCGGGCAGGCTTTGACCATGGCTCGCTAGCACCGTTCTCAAGACAGGCAGAATCCCCGACTCCCAATCAATCAGAGTGCCGTAGCAGTCAAAGCTGATGGCGGTGAAACGCGAGAAATCCATAGGCAACGCAACGGGACGATTCGACGTTCAGGCGCGGACTCTATGCTCGCTCTATGCTTTCTGCTCGCTGAACAGGTCAAGCACTGGCGTTGCGGAAGTTGGGGGCTCCGGTGCCGCGGACGTGGCTGGCGGCGCGCCGGAATCCTCCGCACCGGTTTTCGCCGGCGGCGCTTTTTCCCCTCGCATGAATTTCCTGGAATCGAACAGCGGGCGCCCCAGCGACGCGTTATAGCTGGTCCACGGTCCTTCGAGTTCCGCCTCGCGCTCGAAGTGGGCGCGCATCGCCTCCATCTTGGAATCCAGATCGTCGAGATAGTGCAGCATGAGCGCTTCGGGAAACATCGGCAGCTTGGGCGATCCGAAGTCGTACTGGCCGTGATGGCTGATGATCATATGTTCGAGCAGAGTTTTCAGTTCCTCGGGAAAGCCAGGCAATTTTGCGAGCTTTGCCTGCAGCATCTCCAGTTCGATGATCATGTGCCCGAGCAGCTGGCCGCGCGTGGTGTAGGAGAACGCACGGTTGTAGGTCAATTCCTGAATCTTGCCGATGTCATGCAGAAACGCTCCCGCCAGCAGCAGGTCGCGGTTGATCTGTGGATAGTTGCGGCAGACCAGATCGCAGGAGCGGAACAGCGACACAACGTGATCGAGCAGTCCGCCGATGTAGGCGTGATGAAGGGTCTTGGCCGCGGGGGCATTGCGGTAGCGTTCGGCAATTTCCGCGTCCGCCATGAACAGTCCCACCAGCTCCTTCAGGTGCGGATTCTGGAACGTCGCCACAAACTCCGTCAGCGTTCTCCAGAGTTCGCCGATGTCCTTGGTGGTCTTGGGCAGGTAGTCGGTGAAGTCGATCTCGCCTTCTTCCATGCGCCGCAGCTTGTGAATGGTGAGTTGAAAACGATTCTTATACTTGTTGATGAGCCCCTTGATCTTGAGAAAGTCGTCCTGCTCGAAGGCGTCGATGAATTCGTCGACGTTGTCCCACATCTTGGCTTCGATCTGGCCGGTGCGGTCCGCCAGGATCAACGCCAGGTAAGGCTCGCCATTTTTTTTTGCTTTTACCTGCTTCGAAGCCACCACGAAGCTGGAGGTGACGATCTTGTTTTCCAGCTGGGAACATTCGGAGATAAAAAACTCTTTCATGAGCCTCCGCGAAACCGCTTCCCGCGTGAATGCAGACGCCAACGCCTGCCGCGAGCACAGCCGAGATTAGCCTAAAACACGCCGAGCTTCTTCTTCTTTTTCAGTTTCTTCGCTTTGTCTTCTTTGTCCGTGGTCTCGACAGGCTTGGTTTGTTTTGCGCTCGCGCCCGAGTCGATGTAACCAGCCTTAACATCAATGAAGGCTTCTTCGCGCAGCGTGGTCAGAAAGGCGCGCAGCGCCGGCTGCAGTTTCTGCATGTACAACGCATCTTGGATGCGCGGCTCAACTTCCTTCAGGGTGGGAATGCCCGCCATCTGATGCTCGGTCGCCTGCAGGATCACGTAACCCTGCTTGGTGCGAATCACATCCGTAACTCCGCCAGCCTTCAGCGCGAAGACTTTGTCTTCCAGTTCTTTCGCGAGTGTGCCGCGCTTGAAATAACTGAGGTCGCCGCCATCTTTTGCCGACGGCCCATCGGAGTATTTCTTCGCCAAGTCTGAAAACTGTGCGCCCTTGTGAATCTGCTCAAGCAGATCCTGCGCTTTGGCCTGGGCGGCGGCCAGCGCCGCTTCCGTCTCCGCCTCCGATGACGACGGCGCCTCGGGCTTTGCAGCGTCGGCGCTCGGAGCCGGTTTGGCGGGCGTTTTGAGCGCAATCAGAATTTCACTCAGGCGAACCTGCTCGGGCTGCTCCATCTCCGCGCGGTGCTCTTCATAGAACTTCTTCACGTCCTCCTTGCTCATGGCCAGTTTCGAGCCCACTTCCTGCCCAATCACGCGCTGCGTGACAATCTGGTTGCGCATGTTCTGCTTGAAGTCCTCATACGAAGCCCCCTGCGCCTCCGCCGCCTTCTCCAGGTCCTCCATGGTTTCGAGGTTCATCTGCTTGCGCATTTCATCGAGGCGCTTGATGAGTTCAGTGTCGCCGGTGATGCCGAGGTCTTTGCCTTTTTGCAGCAGGAGTTGCTGGTCAATCAGATCGCGCAGAACGTCGCGCTGCTTCTCGGCAAAAGCGCGGTCGGCGTTGGCCGGGTCCTGCTGCTGAACTTCCTGCTTGAGCTGATCGCGGCTGCGGATGTATTCCGAGCGCGTGACGATTTCGTTGTTCACCCGGGCGATGATCTCTTCGACCACGGTATCGGCCGGCGAAAGGCATGGGAGGAGCAGCGCGCAGCCAACAGCGAGCAGCGGGAGCAGTCTAGCGTTCTTCATTTAGGGCTCTCTTGAAACGTTCTCTCGAAGCGTTCTCTCGAAACCTGGGGTACACCCGAGGGAAAATTGTTTTTCTATTTTACGCCGCGAGCGGCGTGGAGGCCAATCTTGAACGGGCGCGATCCTCTGGCTAATTGTTGGCTAAGCTCCCCGTGTGAGCGTCAGTGCGGTCACGTCGTTGTGTTTCGGAGCCGTGTGCATGAAGTCCTGCATGCGTTGCAGGATGCTCCGGGAAAGATGTTTGGCGGAAGAAGGTCCCGCCTGCATGACGCTTTTGACTCCCTCCAGACCAAATTCCGCGTCCTTCGACTCGGCCTCCACCACTCCGCGTGAAACCACCGCCAGCGAGCCGGTGGGTCCCAAGCCGACGATGCGGGCGTCGGTCGGGGCGAGCGAGAATAGGCCGAAGGGCAGGCCGGTCGCGGGCAATTCTACAAGGCTTGCGTCATCGCGCAGCAGGCCGGGTGTGTGGCCTGCATTCACGTAGCAGACCGTGCCCAACTCTTCGTTGTAGCAGCCGGCGAAGGCCGGGCAACTGCGCACGCCTCCGGCCGCGCGCATGATCTCGAGGTTCAGACGGCGCGACAGTTCGATCATCGCGTCCGATTCGTTCAGTTCGGCGGCGGAGAAGAGCTCCTCGCCCGACGAGCGAAAACAAGCCTGCGCGGCTTGCAGCACGGCGGCGTTGGCCTCCCGTTTGCCCGCCACGTCGAGCAATCCGAAAAGAAAACGGGTAGGGCCGACCCGCAGGAAATCGTGAAAATCGCCTCCGGCGCGCGAGGAGAAATAGGCGACCGCCAGGTCCGCGCCCTGGAGCACGGGGCCTTCCCCTTGGACAATCTCGGGAGCTTCCTCGGCCGTTGAGCCAAACCCGAGTTTTGAAAGAAGCGCTTTCATGAGGGGCGAAATTAACACAAACTTTGGGACGGGGCAATGAGCGGAAAGTGCTAGCGGAACGATTGGCTGGAAAGAGGGTTCTTATAAGGTTGTGAATCGCAGAGACACGATGCCAGGTTCCCATGATTCGAGCGCCAACACCCCAGCCAATCTTCTTGCCGCCGAAGCAGGTTTTGTCCATTTCGGCGGTGCCATGCGGACCGCCTTGTATCTCTTGCCATAGAATCCGTCACGCTATGGCCGAGGCGCAACCCCTCGTGAAATTGCGGGCTTGTCACACATAACTATTCGCCGTATTTTTCTTTTAGCTTGCGGGTTATTTCGTCGCGGAGCTGACGATAATCGGAGTGGACGGTGGCGCGCAAGGCGGCTTCGGT
Source organism: Terriglobales bacterium (assembly GCA_050012595.1). Taxonomy (GTDB): domain Bacteria; phylum Acidobacteriota; class Terriglobia; order Terriglobales; family Acidobacteriaceae; genus Acidiflorens. Next base: position 92,504 of record JBEKGW010000009.1, on the reverse strand, counting down.
GGAACTGCCTTCGGAGAGGCGTTCCAGGATGCGCGTGATTTCGCTCATGCCGTAGGCGTCCCGGATGTATTCGGCGGCGGCGAGAGATTCGGCATAGGCGGCAGTGGCTTCGGGGGCGGAGAAGTTCATGAAACTTCCCTCGAGCATATTGAAGGGAATCTCATTTCCGGCGGCGAAAAGCTGGGCCAGTCGGTGGCCATTGGAAGCGGACGACTTGCCTTCTTCCATTTGCGCAATGCCTTCGTTCAGCCAGGTGGGGCAGCGGTTGCTGGACATCTGCGAGATGAAAGAGTGCGTCAGTTCATGTTTGAGGACGCGGGCGAGCTCGGGCGTGACGCTCTGGACGCCGCTGATCGGGATGCGCAGCTTGCCATCGTTGATAGCGCCGGTCCACGAAGGCGCGCGGGTAACGTCGAAGAACGCCTGCTGAGTGTAGAGCGTGACGGCGATGTTGTTGTGGGGCGAGTAGCCGAGATCGCGCACCAGATCGTCATACTCGGAGTCAAGGGTGGCGACGAGGTCGCGGCGGAAGGTTTCGGAGGTCTCCTTGCCTTCGAAATGGAGGTTAAAGTGGCTGCTTTCGCGTTGCGAGAAATCGGATTCGGCGCTCGATTCGCGCTCGGCGCGGGCGAGATATTGGCTGACGGTGGCATCGGGACGCAGGGCGAGCGACTTCTTCCAGGAGCGAATGGCATCGGGCGTATGATCGCTGGCGAATTGGACGAAACCCAGCATGGCGATGGCATCGGGTGAGTCGGGAGCAACGCTGACGGCGTGTTGCGCGTAGGGCAGAGCTTCCGAGGCGTGGCCGGTGCGCATCAGGCAGGCAGCATAGTAGATCAGCAAAGTGGAGTTATCCGGCTGGAAGCGGAGCGCAGATTCGTAATAGCGCTTGGCCTGCGGGAAGTTGCCGCGATCGGATTCGTGCTTGCCGGCGAGGAAGTATGCGGTGGCACCGAGTTCGGGATTGGCGCTTTGTGCGAGGCTGGCGAGTGCATCGGTATCCACCTTGCCGTCGCGGATGACTTTTTCGGCTACGTCGGCTTCGTGGTTGAACGAGGGCGCGGGCGCGGCAATGTCGGGGGCATTGAAATTGGCGGATGCTCCGGAAGCGGCGGGAACGGGGGCGATACCGCCGGCCTCGATGCGCTCGACGGAGGATTTCGGGATGGCGTAGGTGTTTTCACCGAGGTCGTACTCGACGCGGTCTTTTTTCTCGCGGACCTGTTCGGCCCAGATGGTGCGTCCATTTTTGAGATGGATGACGTCAGCGGGCGCGGGAAGCGCCGCCAGAAGCACTAGAATGAGGACCAGGGCTCGCACTCGGCTGATTCTAGCAACCGCGCGGAGGGTCGGTAAGGTGACCAAGGTGCTGGAACTGGAAGAAGTTCTCGTCATCATCCGGAGATCATCTGGGCAAGAGGCGTTATGAAGAACAACTCACCACAGAGTCACAGAGAAACAGAGAAAAGCAGTTCTTGGGTTTTCCGGGTTTAGGGTTTTCTCTGTGTCTCTGTGACTCTGTGGTGAAGAAGTTTCTTGGGTTTCTGAGAACTCTGCCCTGTTTATGAAGCAAGCTGTGCTTTGGTTGCGGCGGATGATTGGGTTGGCAGGGTGGCTCGTGGCCGCGACGGCTTGGGCGGCGGCAGCGGGGCCGAGCCCCGAATGTCCGCTTACCACGGGCGGCCTTTACGAGCGGATTCGTTCGCTGGAACTCGATCCGCAACGCGTGTACCACGTTCGGGACGCCTCGATTGACCGGCCTAATCTCCATCTTGATTTGGATGACGGCACGCTCGCGTTTACGGAAGACATTTGCGGTCGGATTACGGGCGCGTTCTTCGAGGGTGAGGGCGAGATACGGCTGCGCCCTCCGAACCGGGTGGAGCGCGGATCGCTGGCGCTGTTCACGGGGATGGCGATTCTCGAAGAGCAATTCACTTCAGGATATCTGCGCTTCAACGACGACACGGCAGCGGTCTTGCAGCGCTCTCTTTCGCCGGCGCCAGAGGGCGGCGAATTCATAAAAGAATGGAGCGACACGAGCCGCACGCTGGCGGAGTTTGATGCTCTGCGGCTGCTGCTCGACTTCAGTCATTTTCTTCCGGCGCCAGGTGGAAACGAGGGTGGAAGCGGATTGGCTCGGAAATTTCCGCCTTTTTTGCACGCTCATTTGCTGGGCAAGGAACTGGGCGGCTTCGAAGTGTTCTGGGATGCGGCCAGCCCCGAGCCGTTGTGGGCCGGGCAGCCGCGGGTGAAAGACGGCATTCTGTTCTTCGATATCTGGACGTCGTTTGCGCCTGGCAGAGCAGCTGCGGCTCCAGTGGCAGGTGATGCCTCGATCACGGACTTCCGGATTCGGGCGTCGGTCGAGCCGCCGACGAGGTTGCGAGCAGCGACGGAGATGAAGGTTCGAATTCGCGGCGGAGGAGAAAGGACGCTGCTGTTTGAGTTGTCGCGTTATCTGAAGATTGATGACGTCGAGGCGGATGGGCGGCCGGTGGACTTCATCCAGAACCCGGCGATTGAAGGGACGCAGCTGCGGCGAAAAGGGAACGATCTGGTGGCAGTCGTGTTTCCCGCTCCGCTCGCGCCCGGACAGGAATTGAAACTGCGCTTCAGTTATGCGGGCGAGGTTCTGTCGGAGGCGGGGAACGGATTGCTGTATGTGGGCGAGCGCGGCACGTGGTATCCGAATTTCGGTTTGAGCCCGGCGCGGTTCGAGATGGAGTTTCACTATCCCTCGAACTGGACGCTGGTAGCGACGGGAAAGCAGATCTCACGCGCGAGCGGCGAGGACGGGGAAACGACCGAGGAAGCAGGGGCAGAGAAGGTTTCGCGGTGGGCTTCGGAGCGGCCGATTCCGGTGGCGGGATTCAACCTGGGCAAGTACGTTCGGGCGGAGGCTAAGACGAAGCCGGGCAATATTCTGGTCGAGGCGTACGGTACGAAGGGAGTTGAGAAAGCGTTTCCGAAGGCGCCGCCGGAGATGATTGAGCAGCCGGTTTTTCCCGGCGCTCTCACGCCGGGATCGAGATCGATGCCGCCGATGGTGGTGACCCCGCCGCCTCCGTCGCCGGCGCGCGATGTGCAGGCGGTGGCGGACAGGGCGGCGTTGGCCATTGGGAATTTCTCGCAGTGGTTTGGGCCGTATCCGTATGGTTCGCTGGCACTGACGCAAATGCCGGGGAATTTGAGCCAGGGATGGCCGGGGCTGGTGTTCCTCTCGAGCTTCGCATTTCTCAGCCAGCAGGAGCAGACGGATCTGCGTCTTGACCCGGTGACGCGCGTGCTCAATAGCCAGGTTCTGGTGCACGAGACGGCGCATCAATGGTGGGGCGATCTGGTGGGGTGGAAGAGTTACCGGGATCAGTGGATTGCGGAAGGTCTGGCGAACTATGCGTCGCTGTTGCTGCTGGAGCAACAGAACCCGGCGCAATTCCGGCAGGTTCTGGAAAAGTACCGGCAAGATCTTCTGAGCAAGAACAAAGATGGAGAGTGGCTGCGCGATGCTGGACCGGTGACGCTGGGGCTGCGGTTGGAGTCGTCGCATTTTCCCGGGGGATACGAGGCGATCAGCTACGAACGGGGGACGTGGTTGTTTCACATGCTGCGTTCCATGTTCCGCGATTCAACGTTCCGCGATTCCGAAGCGGCATTCCGTTCCCGGAAAGAGCGGGCGAATCCGGATGAGCCGTTTTTTCGCGCCCTGCGGAAAATCAGGGAGCGGTATGCGGGAAAGAGCATAAGCACCGAGGAACTGGTGCAAGTTTTCGAAGAGGAACTGCCGCGCCCACTTTGGTACGAGAAACGTCCCAAGTTGGATTGGTTTCTGGAAGGTTGGATCGAAGGGACGGCGATACCGAAGCTGCAAGCGCGCGAAATTCGTATCACGGAGAAGAATGGGGTGACCACGGTCACAGGCATGATCGTACAAAAGGACGTACCTGACGATCTGGTGACGGCGGTTCCGGTGTATGCCGCGACCGCGGGTAACGCGCTGATTTTTCTGGGCGAAGTGCTGGCGGATGGCGCGGAGACTGGGTTTCGGCTGATCGCGCCGAGCAATGTTCGCAAGATTGTGCTCGATCCGAAGCAGACGATTCTTAGCGCGCCGAAGTAGATTCCAAACAACTAGAGACGTTGCGCGGAGCGTGCCGTTCTTCGGAAGGCGGCGAGGCCATGCAATTGCTGGAAGAGTTGTCAGGAAAGTGAATTGGAGGATGGTATGACTCTTCAGCCATATGTATTTGCGAACGATCGGCCCCGGCGGCGCACGATTCTTCTGGTGGAGGACGAGCCTTTTGTGCGGGAGGCGACTTGCAGCATTCTGGAGAGCGCAGGCTTTGAAGTTCTGCCGGCCGAGGATGCGCGCGATGCGATGAAGGTTTACGAAGAGCGCAAGCGGGGAATCGATCTGGTAATGACGGACATGGTGCTTCCGGGGCGGACGGGACTGCAACTGGGGCAAGATCTGCTTAAGCATTCACCAGAGGTTGTGGTGCTGGTGACGTCGGGTTACGGGAACCCTGAGTATGAGACGGAAGCGCCCGAGTCGCGCACCTATTTTCTGGCCAAGCCGTATTCGAGGCGGACGCTGGTCGAGAAGATCGAAAAGATTCTTGGGGCGGTGTCCCTGGGGCGGGCGGCGACGCAAGCCGGCTAGCTTCCTCTAAGTTCCTCTTTGCTCCCTGTGGTTAAATTCCCTGTGTTCCTCTGTGTCCTCCGTGGTTATGAATTCTGCTTATGAATTCTTGGATCGCTTAGCCTTTTGCCCACCAGTTGCCTTCTGCGACGTTTATAATCCTCCGTTCTAGCTCTAGTTTTAATTCTAATTCCAAAGATCGGTTGCCAGGTTCGTTTCCGAAGGAGCACGCATGAAACTCGAGGGGCGAGTCGCGCTGGTTACGGGAGCGTCGCAGGGCATTGGTCATGCCTGCGCGCTGGCGCTGGCGCGGGAGGGCGCGAGCGTCGCGGTGGCGGCGCGCAATCGGCAGAAACTGGAGGAACTGGTCGCCGAGATCACGGCGGCGGGAGCGAAGGCGGCGGCTTTCGTTATGGACGTGGCCGAGGAAGAGCAGGTGAAGTCCGGGATCAAGTCGGCGCTAGCGCAATTCGGCAAGATCGACATCCTGGTGAACAACGCCGGCATCACGCGCGACCAACTGGTGATGCGCATGAAGCGCGCCTACTGGGACGAGGTGCTCAACACGAATCTGACTTCCGCCTATCTGTGCATCCAGCAGGTCATCGGTTCGATGCTCAAGCAGCGCTGGGGAAGGATCATCAACATCACGAGCGTGTTCGGGCAGATGGGGCAGGCAGGGCAGGCGAACTACGCCGCTTCAAAAGCCGGGCTGATCGGGCTGACGATGGCCATAGCGCGGGAAGTGGCGTCGCGCAATATTACTTGCAACGCGGTCGCTCCGGGATTTATCGAGACCAGCATGACGGCTGCGCTGAGTGACGAATTCAAGCAAAATGCCGTGAAGTCGATCCCGCTGGGGCGCGTGGGCTCTCCGGAGGACGTTGCCAGCGCGGTGTGCTTTCTAGCCTCCGACCATGCTTCCTACATCACCGGGCATGTGCTGAACGTGAATGGCGGATTGCTGATGGGATAGCGGGATTAGTGCGAGTCGCGGACGACCAGGATCATGCCCGGCCGCAGGGCTGCAATATTCCGGTTGTCGTGCTTCAGGGCGGTAACTGTGGTGTTGTACGAGTTGGCAATTGAATACAGGGTTTCGCCTTGCTTGACCTTATGATGCTTCACTGCCGGATGGGAAACGGCGCTGGACGTTGACATTGACATTGACATCGCGGTTTGGGTTCCGGCACGGTGGTGCGACCCGCTTGAACGCTTTGTGGCGACCTGTGTTTCGCCTGCCGCCCGAGTGACGGGAAGGTGGAGATACAAGACCTTTCTTCCGGCGAGGCTGCTGCCTTTCAGGTGGTTCCAGCCGCGAACCATCTTCGCAGAAACGCCGAAATTCTCGGCGACCGACTCCACCGTATCGCCTTTGCGAACTTTGTAGTGTGTGATGGCGCGCGCGTAGGTGCTGGTGTCGGCTTGTTTGCCTGCGGCGATGGGAATGATCAGACGGGTTTCGGGCGCGACCGTGCTGTTGTTCGGTCCGTCGTTCAGGTCGTTGGCTTCGGCGATGGCTTTCGGAGTCGTGTGATAGGTGCGGGCGATCGAGGCCAGCGTTTCTCCGCCTTGCACCTTGTGATAACGCCACCAGACGCGCTTGTCGACTGGAATCGAGGCGACCGCAATCTGAAACTTGTCGGCAGTCCCGGCAGGCAAGTGGAGATCGAATTCTTGATCCTTTTCAGTGACTTTCGGAGTGGTCAGCCGGAGCAGGCTGGGGTTCAGGTCGAGCAAGTCGGAGGTGGTGGCGTCCACGCACTCGGCGGCCAGGCGGAGATCGATGGGATAGCCGATCTTGACCGTGTCGTACGGAACCGGCCTTTCCTTCACCACCGAATCGAGCCCATATTGCGCGGGATTCTTGGCCATGATGGTGACGGCCACGATGATGGGGACGTAGTTGCGGGTTTCCCTCGGCAGCACGTTGCGGCGGTAGAGTTCCCAGAAATCGGCGTAGCCAGTGCGCTTGACCGCACTCTGGACTGTACCCGGTCCCGAGTTATAGGCGGCCATGGCCAGGTACCAGTCTCCGAACTGTTTGTAGAGGTCTTTCAGATGTTGAGCGGCGGCCCGGGTTGCCTTTTCCGGATCTTGGCGGTCATCGACCCACCAACTGCGCTCGAGTCCGTAGCCTTTGGCACGGCTGCCCATGAACTGCCACATACCGCGAGCGCCGGCGCGGGAAACCGCCAGCGGATGAAAACCGGACTCAGCCTGGGCGAGGTAGATCAGGTCCTGCGGCACGCCTTCTTCCTGCAAGATGCGGCGGATCATGTCTTCGTAACGGCCGGAGCGGGCCAGAGCGCGCTCCACGGTGCCACGACCGCGGGTGGAGAAGTAGTTGATGTAGCCGGCGACCTGGTCGGTCATCATCAGGGGCAGGTCAGAACGGGTGGATTTGATCTCGGTTTCGGCTTTGGCCTTGACGTTGGCGTCGACTGGGATGGCGGCCTCGTTGGCTTCGTCGATGGGCGCCGGTTCTGACTTTTGCTCGGCAAAGCCGTCGCCCTGCTGCAAGGCGGCGAGTTCGAGGGCGTTGATGCCGTCGAGAATGCGGTCGAGTTCGCGCTCGAGGCGGTCGTCTCCGTGATCGGAGCGGAGATCGAATCCGCTGCCAAGCAGTTGGTTGAAAGCGGAGTCGAAATTCTGTTTCGCGGCTTCGAGGTGCCCGGCGCGATAGTTGTCCTGTCCTGACTGGTATTCCTTTTCGACGCGGGCGATCAGGTCGCCTACGGGATCGACCTGGAGCGCCTGCGGCACCTGCGGCTTCGATTGGGGCTCAGCGGCGGCTGCGGCGGACTTTTGCTGGTGCGGATCAGGCGGGGTGCTGGCCGCGATCAGGGCTGGGGCCTGAGCCTCGGCGGGAGGCATAAACGACGATTTCTGGGCGCTCTGGCAAGCAAGGGTCGCCGCCAAGGGGACGGAGAGAATGATCGCCAGATACGGGTGAGATGAAAATCTCATATTTTCAAAAGCTTACCGCTACCACTTCCAGACGCAACCCAGCGTTCATGCTTATTGTGATGGTACTATCGCAAAATTCGTTGGGTCAACGCCACTCAAGACACCTAGATTCCATTACTTTGGGCATCGGGTGGCGATGTTACCCCAGCCTCGCGGAGTATAGCAAATGGGTTAAAGGCGCTGGGAGAGAAGCATCGGGCGTTAGCAGGGAAGGTCGCAGGGAATCTTGCAGAGAATGAGCCGGAGGCAACGAGTCTTCCGTCGTTCCGGAATCATCGAAAGGAAATATGAAAGCCATACAGGTAAAGCACACAGGTGGGCCGGAAGTGATGGAACTGGTGGACTTGCCCGTTCCGCAACCGAAATCGAATGAAGCCATCGTGAAGATCAAAGCGGCGGGCGTCAACTTTATTGACGTCTATAACCGCGAAGGCCGTTACAAGGCGCCGCTGCCGTTTGTTCTGGGACAGGAAGCGGCGGGCGTGGTTTCGGCGATCGGATCCGACGTGCACGAGGTGGCGGTCGGCGATCGTGTGGCTTACACATCGGTCCCCGGGAGCTACGCCGAGTACGCCGCGGTGCCGGCCGATCGACTGGTGAAGATTCCGGCAGGGGTGAGCGAGCGCGAGGCTGCCGCCGCCATGTTGCAGGGGATGACGGCGCACTACCTATCTCATGACACCTATCCGCTGAAGAAAGGCGAGACGGCGTTGATTCATGCCGCGGCCGGCGGAGTTGGGTTGCTGCTGGTCCAGATGGCGCACAACCTTGGGGTGCGGGTGATTGCCACGGTTTCGACCGAGGAAAAAGCCAGGCTGGCCGGAGCGGCGGGAGCCGACGAAGTCATTCCTTATACGCAAGTCGATTTTGAGGCGGAGACGAAACGCCTGATCGCGGAGAAAAGCCCCGGCGGCAAAGGCGTGGATGTGGTGTACGACTCGGTCGGAAAAACGACGTTCGACAAGGGTCTGAATGTGCTGCGTCCGCGCGGCATGATGGTGCTCTTCGGAGGCTCAAGTGGGGCCGTCGCGCCGATTGATCCGCTAGTGCTGACGCAGAAGGGATCGATCTTTCTGACGCGGCCGTCGCTGGGGAACTATATTGCTACCGCGCAGGAGTTGCAGCAGCGCGCCGCAGCGGTCTTCGGCATGATTCGCGACGGCAAACTCAAGTTGCGGATCGAACATGTCTATCCGCTGGCGCAGGCGCAGCAGGCGCACCGGGATCTCGAAGGGCGCAAGACTACGGGGAAGTTGCTGCTGCTGCCGTGATGCCAGCGTGGCGCTGGCGGAATCCGTGTCCGGCCCTGGATTTCAGCGCATCTAAGTTAATAGGGTGTTCTAACTAAATCAGCGGCACAGAAGAAGAGAATCCGGATTTCCTGGGAGGCGTTTGTGAACGCCCCGTTGTTGAAGAGCCTTGTATTGAACAGGCTTCGATATCAGTGTCAGATCGGTTTGATGGCATGTCTGATCCTGGCCGCGGTCGCCAGCCGGTCAGTTGCCCAACCGTCTCCGAATGCGAATGGCACCCCCGTACACATGATCGTTACGGTCAAACCCCGCCGTGGCTCCGAAGTACCGGTGGTGAATCGCGAAGACGTGATGGTTTATGAAGGAAAGAGCCGCGATCGGGTCACGGAATGGATTCCAGCGCAGGGAGACCATGCGGGGCTGGATTTCTATGTGATGATTGATGACGGTTCCAGTTCCGCACTCGGCACTCAATTAGGAGACATCAAGAAGTTCATTGCCGGACTGCCACCCACCGCCCAGGTCGGCGTCGCCTACATGCAAAACGGGACGGCGCGGATCGAGCAACAACTAACCAGCGACCACGATCTGGCGGCAAAAGCGCTTCGCCTGCCGTTGGGCAATGTCACCGCAAATGGCAGCCCGTACTTCTCTCTCAGCGGCCTGGTGAAGCACTGGCAGCCGGACGGGAATCGGCACGAAGTCATCATGGTCACCAATGGAGCCGACCCCTTTTACGGAAGGGGCGATGCACTCGATCCTTACGTGACGGCGGCGATCGAGGATTGCCAGCGCGCCGGTGTTCTCGTCTCCGGCATTTACGCCCCGGGTGGCGGGCACTCCCGGCGCAGGCACAATCGGACTAACTGGGGACAGGTCTACCTCTCGAAGCTGACGGAAGAAACTGGAGGCGAAGGGTATTACATCGGATTTGTTGGCCCGGCTCCGGACTTCGGGCCCTATCTGAAGGATGCGGCGAATCGTCTGGAGCATCAGTTCCTGTTAACGTTCCTGGCGCAACCACAGAAGAAATCTGGCATGAGAGCGGTAAAGATAAAGACGGAACTGCACAACGTCGATCTGCTGGCGGCAGACGCTGTTTACGTTCCGGCGTCAGAATGACGGTGCGGTTGTGTTGCAGGGAACAACCGCTTCTACTTCCTCAGCTTGGGCGGACGAATGCGTCCGCCCGCTACACGAGCGTTAGCGGGCTACGATTTTTTCTTGCGTGAATAATTCTTCAGGTAGGCCGGCAGTTCCTGCTGGCCGCGCTCGTCGCGAATTGCGGCGCCGACTGTCATCTCTAAAGGAATGACTCCCGCCCAAGTGGGAAACGAATAATCTTCTTCGTCGTCTACCGGCGGGCCTACTCGAACCTTGGCTGAAAATTCATTGATCGGGAGACGCAGGATGGACGTTTGCTTCAGCTCTTTTTCGTTGGGCTGGCGCGCGTCGTCCCAGCGTCCGGGGATGATGTGCTCACTGATCGCGCGAAGGGCCGCGAGTTTTTCTGCGGGATCGTCGACCAGCGTTGCCGTGCCCAGAATTACAACCGAGCGGTAGTTCATCGAGTGATTGAAAACCGAGCGGGCGAGCACTAATCCATCAACCAGCGTGACCGTGATGCAGGCCGGGACGCCCTGACCAAGATTGCGCAGCATGCGGCTGGCGACGGAGCCGTGGACGTAAAGCACTTCTCCGTCGCGGCCGAAAGAAGTAGGGATCACGAACGGCTGTCCGTCAACCACGAAGCCGACGTGGCAGAGGAAAGCTTCATCAAGAATCTGGTTGACGGCATCGCGGTCATAAATCCCCCGCTGCGGTTCGCGCACGACGCGCGTGCGAGCGGTTGGGGTGGGACCTGAGCTGGTGGACATGGAGCTGACTTCCTAGGCAGGCGCCAAGAGTGACGACGGAGAATTTTAGCAGGTCGGAGCTACAGCAGGCCGCCAGTCTTTATCGCCAGAATATTGAGCGCCATCTCTAGCTTCGTGATGGCCTCGCGAAGTTCTGGATGATCTCCGACCTTCTGCTGCAAGTCTTTCAGAATTTTGTGAGCACTGGCAACATGCTCTGCGGCCTGGGCGGGATCTTGCTCGGGCTTCGGTTCGCTCGGTGTTGGCATGGTTTCGCTCCCCGTGAATTTCAATTCTACAGTTAGACCGTGCGACGGTGGAGCGACGGGCGCCTCGCCCGTCCGCCGGGCGGGGACGCCCGGCTCTCCACTAGCGCGGTCACCCACGCCGGCTTTTCGCTGACGGCTTTGGCTGCTCTTCGAGCACCGCGAACTGAATCTTCTTCTCTACCGGATCAATCCTGTCTACCAGCACGCGCACGCGGTCGCCCAGGCTGTAGGTCTTGCGCGTGCGCTGGCCGATGATTTGGCGGGTGTCTTCGTGATAGGTATAGCGGTCGTCGGTCAGCGTGTTGAGGGGTACCAGGCCCTCGACGAAGAGGTCGGTCAATTCCACGAAGAAGCCGAACTTGGTTACGCTGATGATCAGGCCGTCGAAGTCTTCGCCGATCCGGCGCTCCATGAATTTCATTTTCTTCCATTCCATCAGCCCGCGCTCGGCTTCGTCGGCGCGACGTTCGGCCTGGCTGGATTCTTCGGCGATGGTGTGAAGTTCTTCGAGCGTGATCGGACCGCCGAGAGGTTCGAGCGCGTGCTGATGCGCTTCGCGGTCGCGGCGCTTGGACCAGGGCGATGGCGGCGGGCCCTCAGAGGCTGAAGCCCCGGCATTTTTTGTCCGGCTATCGGCACGACTAAAGTCCTGCCCTTCCCGGTCTTCTTTGTGCGGTCGAAAAGCAGATCCTTCGCCTCGCTCAGGATGACAAATATTTGAGTGATGATCAATGTGTGGGGATTGGGATGTCCCGACCGGTACTTCTCCATCCATCTTTTCGGCCGAATCGCGCAGCACGTCCTTCAGTATGCGGTGCACGATCAGGTCGGGATAACGGCGGATGGGCGAGGTGAAATGGGTGTAGGTGGTGGCGGCTAAGGCGAAGTGGCCGCGATTCTCTTCGGAGTATCGGGCCTGTTTCAGCGACCGCAGCATCAGGAAACTCAGGATCCTCTCTTCCGGCTTGCCCGCGATCTTCTCCGTGAGTTTCTGATACATGCGCGGAGTAATGTGGACTTCTTTGGGCACTTCGATTTCACGGACACGCTTGCCGGTGCCGCGAGCGTCGCGGCGATCGGCTTTGAGTTGCACGCGCTGAATGGGCAACGCGCCTACGCCGAGCGAATATCCGAAGGTGGCGGCGATGACCTCGAAGTCGTACACGCGTTTGGCGTCGGGCTTTTCGTGGATGCGGTAGAGCGAGGCGATGCGTTTATTTTCGAGATAGTGGGCGACGCACTCGTTCGCCGAGAGCATGAATTCTTCGATGAGCCGGTGGGCGATGTTGCGCTCCGATCTTGTAATGCTCTTCATCATTCCGAATTCGTCAAACTCGATGACTGGTTCGGGGAGATCGAAATCGATCGATCCGCGGCGTTTGCGCTTGCGGTTCAGGATCACCGCGAGATCGCGCATGCGTTCGAAGTGGTCGACCTGGGTTGCGTATTCGCGGCGCGCTTCAACGTTCCCTTCGGCTTCCCCTTCGATGACGGCATTCACGGCGGTGTAAGTCATGCGGTTGGCGGAACGGATCACGCCTTCGTTGATTTCATAGCCGGCGATCTCGCCCTGGTGGTCAATATCCATGGTGCAGCAGAGCACCAGCCGGTCCACCTGCGGGCGCAGGCTGCAAATGTCAGTCGAGAGCTCAAGCGGCAGCATGGGAACGGCGCGGTCGGGGAAATAGACACTGGTGCCGCGCAGACGGGCTTCCTGATCGAGCGGCGAGTTGGGCGTTACGTATTGGGCGACGTCGGCGATATGGACCTGCAGTTCGTAGTTGCCGTTTTCGAGTTGCCGGACGTGGACGGCGTCGTCGAAATCGCGAGCGGTTTCGCCGTCAATGGTGACAATCGGAAGCGAGCGGTAGTCGCGGCGGTGACGCAAGGCTTCCGCGGGAATGATGGATTCGTCCCCTGGTACCAGGGCTTGCGCTTCTTCGATTACTTCAGGCGGGAAGCGGTGAGGCAGATGAAACTTGCGGATCATGATCTCGACGTCGACTCCGAAGTCGGCTTCTTCGCCAAGAATTTCGATCACGCGGCCGCGCGGCTGCTGCGTGGCGGAGGGCCAGTCGGTAATTTCAACGTCAACGACTAGTCCGTCGAGATCCTGCCAGGCGGTGTGGCGCGCCGCCTCATCGCCGATTACACGATCGAGGGATTTCTTCCGCTGTGTCCCATGTGGTCGGGATTGTTCTGAGTTCACCACAGGGATCACAGAGGATTGCGGATGCTCCATTCCGGGCGGAATGACAATTTCCTGCGTCACTTTTTCGTCGATGGGCTTGACGTAGTTGTGACGGTGTCCATAGTGGAAGATGCCGACCACGGTCGGATGAGCACGCGATACGGAGCGGATGATGCGGCCTTCGGCGCGGCCATCGGGGCGGACGGCGGAGACTTCGACCAACACGCGGTCGCCGTGCATGGAGGATCCGGTGGCGTGCGGAGGAATGAAGACATCGCCGGCGAGACGGGCCTTCAGACTCGGATCGAGCGAAGTGGCTTCGGGAATCACGAAGCCGAAGCCGTCGCGATGCATGGTCAGGCGGCCGACAAGCAGGTTGCGTCCCTTGGCGGCCTGCGGAATAGCGTAGCGTTCGGAGTCGACTTGCAGCAGTTCTCCTTTACTGACGAGTGCGTGCAGGCGATCCACCAGTTCACGGCGTGCTTCGCCTTTCACGCCGAGTTCGCGCAAGAGCTGCTTATGGCTCGCCGTCTGCTTGGGCTGGCGGGCGATGTGGCGAAGGATGGCGGAATCGGAGAGCAGAAAACTCATTTTGTAATTTGGCAATCGGGTAATTTAGCAATCTGAAAACCTCTTCAAGTGGCGCGTTCAGCCGGGTTTTAAATTGCAAAATTACCCGATTACAAAATTACAGAATCTCTATTTCAAATACTTCTCCTCAATAATTCGCCGATGATGCAGTTCGTGTCCGGCAATGATGTAGGCGAGGGCGCGCACCGTCACCTCGTTCTTGTTGGCTATCCCGCGGCGGGTCCAGGCGGCCTCGTCGAGATTGCGAAACAGCGAAACGGTGGCGCGGCGCACGGCGATGTAGTCCTCAATCAAGTCGGCCAGCGAACGCCGCCCGAAAGGACCGTTGCGGACGTAGTCGTCCTGCTCGAAGCCTTCAATCGAAGTCGCGTCACCGCGCGAAATGCGCAGCGCCCGGTAGCTCATGATGCGCTCGGTATCGTTGATGTGCCCAAGAACTTCTTTCAGGCTCCACTTCTGGGGCGCGTAGCGGAGATCGCCGTCGGCCTCGGTGCGGCCCGAGAGCAGCAAAACCATCTGGCGGCGCTGTTCGTCCAGCGCGGCAAGAATGTCATTGCCCAGGATCAGGGAGAGATATTTCTCGTAGTAGGGATCGTATTCCGCGGGCTGGGGCCGGAGGGAGGCGGTCGCGGTTGAAGTCGTCGCGATTGAATTCATCGATTCCTCGTCAGGGATGGCACTCGGTTTGGTCGTGCCCCACGGCTCCATAGTATCGTGAAAAGTATCGTGACGAGCATCGCGGCAGAAGTATCCGACAGAAGTATCGCGATAGAAGAATTACCGCAGGCCAGGCAGAGCTTACACGACCGGAGGCACGGCCGATGGTGCCGTGCTGCTGGGTGAACCACGAGGGGAACTATGAAAATCAATAAGAAAAGCTTGATTTCCACAGGGTTAGGCATGTACCGAGGAGTACAATTCGCTTTGGCCCCCTAAATGCCGCGCTCACTTAGAGTTTCTTAATAGAAGGAAAGGATTTCGACGACAATGTGGAAGCCCACGAATCAACCTGCGACACCTGTCCGGCCAATTGAGCCGGAGCGTCCGAGCACGTCCACGGCGACGACGGCACCTCTCATGAGCGAGCCCGCGGCTGTGCCGCGCCCGGTTACGACCACCACTTCGGACCAGGCTACGATTGGCAAGTCGCTGGTGATCAAAGGTGAAGTGACCGGATCTGAGTCTTTGTATATTGACGGCCGGGTAGAGGGTTCGATCAACCTTTCCGGCAATCGCGTAACCATCGGCCGCAATGGCGTGGTCGCGGCCAACATCAGCGCGCGGGAAATCGTGGTGCTCGGCAAGGTGCGGGGCAACCTGACCGCGAGCGACCGGGTGGATATCCGCAGCGACGGTTCGCTCACCGGCGACGTGGTGGCGGCGCGCATCTCGATTGAGGACGGCGCCTTCTTCAAGGGCGGCATCGACATTCGCAAAGCGGGGAAGGCAGACGCGAAGCCGGAAGAAGTGACGAAGAGTGTTTCGACTGCGTCGCCGGAACCGGCGATTGCGGCAAGAGCGTAAAAGCGCTGTTCGTCGTTCCTGTTCGCTGATGGATGATCGGCGGCAAGAAGATGATGATTAGGAAACGGGCCTCTTTTGGGGCCCGTTTGTTTTGTCCTCTGCCTAGAACTGCGAAGTCGCATCGCGAACGACGAACGGCGCTCTCACGGCTCTTTGCCCGTCGCCATCGTCTCCGCGGCTTGGCTCTCGGCCAGGCTCGGGAGAGTAGTGGATCCTTTTCTGCGCAGATCTGCCGGTAACTCCGAACGCAAAAACCAGAGTCCGGCGGCGACGGCTGCAGCCCAGGTTAAGGAGCCGAGCGCGAGGGCGAGGAGATCGGCGCGGCGGCTGCCATCGAGCGAGATGGTACGCGTGACTCCATAACTCAGTCCTCCGGAAACAGCGCCCACCAGCGCAGCCTTTCCTAATTCTTTCCAGTTCAAGCCGGCCAGCGGCACCATGCCGCGAATATCCAGGAGCAGGGCGATGGCGAGGGCGTTGGCCGTGATGCCGACGTCCGACGCGATGGCCAGTCCGGTGACCGACAGCGTCCGAAAAAACAGCGCGTACACGGGTAGAGAAGCCAGAGTGATGAGGCTGGTGGCAATCATCGGAGTCAGGGTGTTGCCCGAGGCATAAAACGCGCGGGCATAAAGCGCCTGACTCGACCACGCAGCCAGTGAGAGTGAAAACCAGAAAAAATACAGGGCGGTGGATTCGGAATCCGCAAAGGTAAAGTGCCCGCGCCGATAAACAAGATCGATAAGAGGGAGGGCAATGGCCATCATCCAGCCGGTTAGCAGCAGAGAAGCAGCCGTGATGCGGTAGACCGAACCATTCACGATGCTGGCAAATTCCGCGAACTTTTTTTCTCCGAACAGGCGCGAGAAAAAGGGGAGCGACGCCTGGCCGGTCGCCTGCCCGAGAATTGCGATGGGAACCGCGAAGAGACGTTTGGCGTAGTTCAACCGTGCGATGTCGCCGATTCCGCTCGAGGCAAAGTAACGGAGGATCCAGTCGTCGGCGGTGACCAGGGAAACGCCCAGCATCAGCGGGATGGAGAGGCGCACCCACTCGCGAAATGCCGGATTCTTCACATCAAACGAGGGCCGGTATCCGGTGCCGATCTTGGCCGCTCCGAGCGCGTTGATCAGAAATGGTCCGGCAATGCTGCCGGCGAGCGCGCCGAAGGCAAGGGACGCGATCCCGATCTGGCGTCCGGCGACAACTCCGCCGGCGATGATGAACACGTTGTAGATCAGCGGGCCGAATGCCGGCAGCAGGAAAAGACGGTGCGAGAGCAACACCGCCGAAACCACTCCTCCCACATAAAAGAAGATCTGCGCCGGCAGCAGGATGCGTGTCAGGTGAACGCAGAGCCGCATCTGCTCCGGTGTGAAGCCGTGGAACATCCAGCCGGCAAATTGAGGCGTGAAGATTTCGGCCAGGATGGTGCCGGCGACAAGCACGGTGGTCATCACGGTAATGATGATCGAGAACGTTTTCTGCGCGTCCTGTTCGCGCTTGTCCGCCAGAAACCGGGTGTAGATGGAGATGAACGTGATCGAGGCGGTGCCACCGGCAACGATGTAGTTGAGCCAGTCGGGCAGAGTGAAAGCGGCGACATAGGCGTCGGTCTGCTGTCCGGCGCCGAAGGCGTAGGCGATGTAGGCCTCGCGGATGTATCCGATCACGCGCGAGAGCGTGATGGTCGTCATCAGCAACAGCGTCGCCGAAAGCGCCGTGTGCTGGTGCGATGGCCGGAAGAAACGCAGCAGACGCATCCTTCGCAGATTAACGCATCTTGCGGTTGGTTGGAGAGTTATCGGCGGGCTGGAATCGGGAATGGCAATTGGGGTACGTTGCGAGCGCGGCGGAGCTAGCGACTGCCGAGCTTCGCTCGGCTTGGACGGCCGGGGGCGGCCGTCCCTACGTGGTTTGTGGAGGCACCCTTTGGGGGGTTACGCCGCGATCAAACGCGAGATATAATGTCAGCAGCTACTATGCGCTCGAACGGCTACATCTCGCCTCTCCAGACGTGCTGGATCGAGGGACGCGCTTGTCCTCGCCGGTACCTTTCCGTTCTGCCTTCGCACGTGCGCGCCAATCTCTTCGGCTGCGACTAATTTTTCTTTCCTCTCGTCGCTTCGCTAATCGCTATTTCGCTGTTCTTAAGCTTTTAGCCCATAGTTCTTAGCCAAAGCAGCTTATCTCTGTGGGCGCTGCTTGAATCGGCCCGAAGAACCACTGAGAACCGAGAACTAACAACCGATCTGGAGGATCTCATGACCACCAAGACTTTGACCATCGGCCCCAAGCTCAAGACTGCGATTCCGGGCCCGAATGCCAGGCGCATTCTCGCGGGCGATGAGAAGTACATTTCACCTTCCTACACACGCTCTTATCCAATGGTTGCCAAGCGCGGCCGCGGCATTGTGGTCGAAGACGTGGATGGCAATGAGTTCTTCGATTTTTCCGCTGGCATTGCCGTGACCTCGACTGGCCACTGCCATCCGGAAGTAGTTGCCGCCATTCAGAAGCAAGCGGGCGAACTGATCCACATGTCGGGCACCGACTTCTACTACGAGGGGATGGTAACGCTGGCCGAGCGGCTCTCAAAGATCGCGCCGATGCCGGGGCCGCACAAGATTTATTACGGAAACTCCGGAGCCGAAGCCATCGAGTGCGCTCTGAAGCTGGCGCGCTATCACACCAAGCGGCAGCACATCATCGCTTTCCTGGGCGCTTTCCACGGACGAACCATGGGCGCACTCTCGCTGACCGCGTCGAAGCCGCAGCAGAGGCGTCGTTTCTCGCCGCTGGTGCCGGGCGTAACTCACATCCGCTATCCCGATGTGTATCGGGGCTGTGCGGGCGGTTTGCAGGATGCGGAGAAATTCGCGCTCGGCTGTGCGCGCTACATCGAAGACAAACTGTTTAAGACCATCCTCGCGCCGGAAGAAGTCGCGGCCATTTTTGTCGAGCCCATTCAGGGCGAAGGCGGATACGTCGTCGCTCCCGCGATCTTCATGCAGGAGCTGCGCCGCATCTGCGACAAACACGGCATCCTGCTGGTGCTCGACGAAATCCAGACTGGCGTTGGCCGCACCGGCAAGTGGTGGGCGGTTGAACACACCGGCGTGCATCCCGACATCGTTTGCATCGCCAAGGGCATTGCCTCCGGGATGCCGCTCGGCATCACCATGAGCAAGGCCGACATCATGGACTGGGTACCCGGATCGCACGCGTCGACTTTTGGCGGCAACCCGGTCTGTATTGCCGCGGCGCTGGCCACGCTCGATGTGATCGAGAAAGAAGGGCTGCTGAGGAACGCGCAGCAAGTGGGCGACCACATGCTGAAACGCATGGCCGACTGGCCGAAGAAGCATAAGCTTGTCGGTGATGTCCGCGGACGCGGCCTGATGATCGGCGTCGAAATCGTGAAAGACCAGAAGACTCGCGAGCACGGCGCTATCGAGCGCGATCGCATCGTGGGGCAGGCGTTCGAGCGCGGCGTTCTGTTTCTAGGCTGCGGTCCGAGCACGATTCGCATCGCGCCGCCGCTCATCGTTACCAAAGACGAAGCTGACGTTGCTATGGATGCGTTGGAAGAGTCGATCGCGAGCGTTGAAAACTTAGATCGTTGAAACTTGGATTATTGAAGCTGAAAAAACGCCTAATCGCCGGAGGTGCGCAATGCAAAACGGAACTGTGGAATCGATTCATATTGCCTCCACTGCCCAGGGGGCGCCGCAATCTGTTGCTCAGGCAGTGGCGATTCCCGGCGCGGGGCTTGAGGGTGACCGATACGCGCTGAAGCTGGGCACCTTCTACAAGCCCGAGCCCGATTACGAGCTCACGCTGATTGAGGCGGAGGCGATTGAGGCGCTGCGGCGGGACTATCACGTCGAGCTTGCTGCCGGCGATGCTCGCCGCAACATCGTGACTCGCAACGTCCCGCTGAATCACCTGGTGGGCAGGGAGTTTGCCATCGGCGATGTGCGTATTCGCGGCCTCCGCCTGTGTGAGCCTTGCGATCACTTGCAGAAAATAACGGGGAAGCCGGTGACCAAGGGCCTGCTTCACCGCGGGGGGTTGCGGGCTCAGATTCTCACGCACGGCATGATTCGTGTCGGGGATGAGGTTAGCTTCATCCCGTAGGACGCGACTGGCAGGGTGCTGAAAAACTCGCGTTGCGCGGCTGAAGCCGCCTTGATTATTCGGCGGCACGTATGGCACGGCTGAAGTCGTGTCCTTCCCAAAACCGGCGTGAATCAAGACTTGTTCAGCAGCCACTCTTCATCAACAGAAATTCCTACTGGAAGGAGGCCTCACGATGCCACGCTTTACGTCTCGAACGCTGGTCGCGCTTACGTTCGCCCTCGTGATCTGGGCCTCTGCTTTTGCCGGGATTCGAGCCGGCCTGCGCGCTTATTCGCCCGCGAATCTCGCCATCCTGCGTTTTCTGGTCGCCTCTCTGGTGCTCGCCATCTACGCCAGCATCGCACACTTTCGCCGTCCGCAATTGCGTGACATTCCCGGGCTGGCCCTGACCGGCGCTGTCGGAATCACCTTCTACAATTTGGCACTCAATTACGGAGAGACTCGCGTAACCGCGGGCGCAGCCAGCCTGCTGATTGCCACCGTTCCGATCTGGACCGTGCTGGCGGCCCGATTCTGGCTGCACGAGAAACTGACTGCGATCGGATGGTGTGGCGTGTTCGTGAGCTTCGCGGGAGTCGCGCTGATTTCGAGCGGAGAAGGCGAAGGCATCCGCCTCTCGCCGCAAGCGCTGATCATTCTTGCCGCCGCGGTTACGTCCGCCCTCTACATGATTCTGCAGAAGCACTATCTGGGCAGGTACAGCGCGCTGGAATTTACCGCTTACTCGATCTGGTTCGGAACCGCGCTGATGCTGCCCTTCGGTAACGGGCTGATGCACACCCTGCGCGCCGCTCCCGCCTCGGCGACGCTGGCGGTCATTTATCTGGGTATCTTCCCGGGAGCGCTTGCCTATGTTGCGTGGGCCTACGTGCTTTCGCACGGCGCCGCCGGACGCACTGTGACGCTTCTCTACCTGATTCCGATCGTGGCCATTGGCATTGCATGGATCTGGCTGGGCGAGATGCCGAAGCTGATCTCTCTGGTTGGCGGCGCGATCGCGCTCGGCGGCGTGTGCCTCACATCAACCACAAAGCATCCACATCCACAATCACCTGCGTTCGCGGAATCTTTCGCCCCGCAGCTTCCGCCAGCATCGCCCGCAAAAGCGCGTTCATCTTCTCGCGGCTGGGAGACTTCAGAATGAAGTGATAGCGGTAATCGCGCTTCAAGCGCGTGATCGGCGCCGCTGCCGGTCCCAGCACGCGTATGCCCTCGTGCCGCGTCTTTTCAAACCAGCGCCCGAGTTCGCCCGCCCACGTCAGCGCCTCACCCAGTTTCTCGCTGCGGATGAGCACATTCGCAATCGCGCTGTACGGCGGATAGTGCATCCAGGCGCGAAATTGCAGCTCTTTTTCGTAGAACCCGGCAAAGTCATGCCGCGCCGCAAACTGCACAGCGTAGTGATCCTGAAAATAAGTCTGCAGCACAACCTTCCCCGGAGACTGTCCGCGTCCAGCGCGACCGGCGACCTGGGTCAATAGCTGAAAGGTTCTCTCCGCCGCGCGGAAATCCGGCAGCCCCAGCGCCATGTCCGCCCCGACGACGCCGACCAGCGTCACGCCGTGGATGTCATGGCCTTTCGCAATCATCTGCGTGCCCACCAGCATGTCGAGCGCGCCCTCATTCAGCGCGTTCAGCGCGTGCTCGAAATCTTCCCGTCCGCGCACCGTATCGCGATCCAGCCGCCCGATCCGCGCCTGCGGGAACATGCCGTGCAGCAGTTCTTCCAGCTTCTCCGATCCCGTCCCGACAAAGTACACATACTCGCTGCCGCAATGCGCGCACTTATCGGGGATGCGCTCGACGTGCCCGCAATAATGGCATTCCATCTTGCGCTCGCGCTTGTGGTGGGTCATGGAGACAGCGCAGTTCTTGCACTGCAATGTCTTGCCGCATGCGCGGCACAACACCACCGGAGAATATCCGCGTCGGTTCAGCAGCACCATGACCTGCTCTTTTTTTTCCAGTCGCTCGCGGATTTCCTCCGCCAGCTTGCGCGAGATCACCTGCTCCTGTCCCGTCTCCTGAAATTCCTGTCGCATGTCGACAATCTCGACTTCCGGCAGCGGACGCATCTCCACCCGATCCGGCAACTCCACCAGCGCATACTTGTTCTTCTTAGCGTTGTAATACGACTCGAGCGACGGCGTAGCCGAACCCAACACGACGACCGCCCCCGCCATCTTCGCCCGCATCACGGCCACATCGCGCGCGTGATAGCGCGGCGTCTCCTCTTGCTTGTAAGAGGAATCCTGCTCTTCATCGACAATGATGAGCGCCAGATCGCTCACCGGCGCGAACACCGCCGACCGCGTTCCCGCCACCACCCGCGCCTCGCCGCGCCGTATGCGATGCCACTGCTCCGCCCGCTCCGCATTCGACAGCCCCGAATGCAGAATCGCAACTTCATCGCCGAACACCTGGTGCAGATCCGCCGCCGCCGCCGGAGTCAGTCCAATTTCAGGAACCAGAAGGATCGACGAACGTCCCTGCTCCAGCACCTCGCGCATACAGGCCAGATACACCGCCGTCTTTCCCGACCCCGTGATGCCGTGCAGCAGCAGACCGCCGAACTTTCTCGAGGCAACCGCCGCACCAACCTTGCCCAGCGCTTCTTTCTGCGCCGCGCTGAACTCGAACTCAAACGGAGACTGCCGAGGTTTGAGCTTTGAAACTGGACCCGTGAAGTCCTGAGGCTCATCCACCAGTTCAATCAACCCGCGCCGCACCAGCGTGCCGAGCGTAGTGCGCGGAACATCCAACCCACGCAGGACCTCCAATGGCAAGCGCCCGCCAGACGCAGCCAACGTCTCAATCAAAGTGCGCTGGTTCTCGTTGAGCATTTTCGCTCTGCCAGTGGTCGCTGGGCTTGTGTGGGGACGGCCCTCTGGCCCGTCCAGCGGAGGCGAAGCCTCCGCCCGCTCCTCGGCCGCCAGCAGCACCGCCACCTTCACCGAGCGCCCCGCATCCCGCGCCGCCGACACATCCTCCCGCGCAATCCACTTCTTCCGCACCATTCCGTTCAGCAGCGCTTTCGAAACCCGAGTCGCCCCGCGCAATCTCTCTTCTCGCACGCTCTCCCGCTCCGCCAGATAATCGAGCACGCGAAACTCGACCAGTTGCTGTTCCGGCGTCCGCTTCGACCGCGCCGGAGACCCCGACATCCCCGCCAGATGCAGCGCCATCCGCCCCTCGTCGGTGATGCGGTACGCGATCGAGCGTTTAAACTCGGCGGAGAGCGGCAGCATGGTTCGAAAGACTTCGCCGACCGGCGCGAGATAGTAATCGGCAATCCACTTCCCAAGTTTCAGCAGTTGTTCATCGAGGACCGGCGAAAGGTCGAGCGCTTCGATAACCTTCTTGATCTTTATTTGCGAAGCCGCGATGTGAGAAGTAACGACCTGCGGCGGACGGTCATGCAACTCAACCACAATTCCCGACATTCGTTGCTGCCGGAACGGCACCAGCACGCGCCCGCCAACCACCGGCTCCATGCCCGGAGGTATGGCGTAGGTAAACACCATGTCAAGCGGCACAGCAAGAGCGACGTCGCAGAAGAAGGACATGTGGGAGGTGGCGCCGGCGTCTCGCCAGCTAAGAAATGCTAACACTCGCGACCGGGACGACCAGAGTTGAAATAGAATGACGCGGATGGACAACGCCGAAGCGCCTTACAATTTGTCATCCTGAGCGAAGCGAAGGACCTGCTTTGTGCTGACGCCGCGAGAAGCAGGTCCTTCGCTTCGCTCAGGATGACAAGTCTTAAAAGGAACGGCCGCCCCTACGCGTTCGCTTTCGGCGCCTTCAGCCCCAACTCCTTCATCACCATCTGCAAGTCCTTCCACGCTTCGCCCTTCTGCCGCGGATCGCGCAGCAGAAACGCGGGATGGTAGGTGACCGCCAGCTTGCAGCCATCCCAGTTGGAATCGTTGCTACGGACTCCTGCCGGCCTGAAGTCGTAAAAACGCCCGCGCAGTTGCATCATCGATGCACTCATCGCCAGCAGCGTCTTCGCCGCCACCGCTCCGAGCGCCACGATCACTTTCGGTTTAACGACCGCGATTTGCCGCATCAGAAACGGCGTGCAGGTCGCGCACTCCTCGTGCTCGGGCGTGCGATTGCCCGGCGGCCGGCACTTCACGATGTTCGCGATGTAGACCTGCTCGCGCGAAATCCCCATCGCCTTGATCATGTTGTTGAGCAGTTGTCCGGCGCGTCCCACGAAGGGTTCGCCCTGCGCGTCTTCATCGGCGCCCGGCCCTTCGCCCACGAACATCAACTCGGCCGTCGGATTGCCAACTCCAAACACAATCTGCTTCCGTCCCTGCTTATGAAGCACACAGCGCGTGCAGTCGCCCAGGTCTTCGCGGATTATTTTCAGCGCTTTCACCGGATCGCTCACACTCTGCTCGGGCTTCAGCGCGATCGCCTCAAAAATATTTTCTTCACGCTCAATCGCAACCGGCATTGCAACCGCTGCGGCCTTCCGTGGACTCATTTCTTCTCCTGGCTCAAGTGTGTGCTCGGAAACAATGACTTCTTCTTCGTCCACTGCAACCGGCGCCGCAACTTCTCCCGCGCGGTCCGACAGAGGCTGCCGGTAAAAGTCGTAAATCCCCATCTCGTTGTAGTAGCGAATGCGCGCGGCAAGTGCGCGGCGAAGTTCAGGATCAAGAGTGCGGGGCATTGCGGATAAGGATAACAAAACTCAGAGCAGGAAAACCTTATTCACCACAGAAACACAGAGTCACAGAGAAATCAGAGGCGAAAACCTTTGCTTTTCTCTGTGACTCTGTGTTTCTGTGGTGATTAAGTTTCGTTACCGGGACGCCACGCCGCTGCGCTTCCGCAGTTTCACTACCTGGTCCAGCACGCGGTGCGCAACTTCCCATTTCGAGGTCTCGGGAACCTCGGCCACTTCGCTCGGAGAGATGATCGTGACCGCGTTACGGTCGGAATCGAAACCAACGCCGTCGCGCGAAACATCATTGACGACGATCGCGTCGAGCGACTTCGACGCCAGCTTCTTGCGCGCGTTTTCCAGCGCGTTCTCCGTCTCGGCCGCAAATCCCACGACGATCTGCGTAGTCTTCCGGCGCGCCACCTCCGCCAGAATATCCGCCGTCGGTTCCAGTTCCAGCGTCATCTCGCCCTTGCGCTTTATCTTCTGCCCCGCCGCCGCTTTCGGCCGGAAATCCGCCACGGCCGCCGTCTTGATCACCACCGTGCTCTCGGGCAGAAATTTCAAAACTGCCGCCAGCATCTCTTCCGCTGTCTCCACCGGCGTCAGTTCCGCCGCACCCGGAGCGGTAAGCGCCGTCGGCCCGCTCACCAGCAGCACGCGTGCTCCGCGCCGCAACGCCGCTTCGGCAATGGCATAGCCCATGCGCCCGCTCGACCGGTTGGTCAAATACCGCACCGGATCGATCTTCTCCCGCGTCGGCCCCGCCGTCACCAGGACCGTTTCGCCCGCCAGATCCTGCGAGGCGCCGAGCGCTTCCATCACTGCCGCCACAATCGTTTCGTTCTCCGCCAGTCGCCCCGCGCCGGTCATCCCGCATGCCAGATAGCCCTTGCCGGGCTCGACAATGCGAACGCCGCGCTGGCGCAGAATCTCCAGATTCGCCTGCGTGGCCACGTGATTCCACATGTTGACGTTCATCGCTGGAGCCACTATCACCGGAGCGGTGGTCGCGAGATAAAGAGTGCTCAGAAAATCGTTCGCAATCCCCTGCGCGAAGCGCGCCAGCACATCGGCCGTTGCCGGCGCCACCAATAGCGCATCAATCGCCTGCGCAATCGCAATGTGCTCGATCGCCGACTCGACATTCGCCTGCCCATCTCCCGACCCCGACCCGAACATATCGGTGATCACTTTTTCTCCGGAGAGCGCCGCGAACGTCAGTGGACGAACGAATTCCTGCGCCGCAGCCGTCATCACAACTTGCACACGAATGCCGCGGTCCTGCAAAAGGCGCACGATTTCCGCCGCCTTATAAGCTGCAATCCCACCGGACACGCCCAGCGCAATTTTCATAGCAGGAAGACGGCGGCCACAGATTCAACATCCAGCCCCGCCTACAGAATTGATGCCGCCACCGGGCGCGAGATTCAAACCACCCGGACGGCGTCTGGCCCTCGGCGGAGACGGGGCAATCCCCGTCTCTACACGAAATCGGAGCGAGCGATGTCTACGCTTCTTCGGCGAACACCTTGTTCAGGGTCTCGCTCGCGGCCACCACCGGCAACTTCGGAACCTCCGGAATCAGCCATTTCACTTTGCCAGCCTTGATTTCATCCTGCGCGATGCGGCAGGGTTTGCGCGATCCGGTATCGATCACCGGCGGCGCGCCGCCTTGCAGTTGCCGTGCCCGCCGCGCCGCTACCAGAATGTAACGGTAGTTGCTGTCGAATCCTTCTACCAGCTTCATACTCTCTCCCTAGAACTTCATGTGCCCTTTACCGCCTGCGGGTCAAACGAAGCCAGAATCGGCTGCACCCGCTCGCGTGCCTGTTCCAGCCGGCAAGCTTGCGCGATCTCCACTCGCCGCGCTTCTTCCCCGGAAGGTTTCGCCCCGCTTCGCAGCAACCGCTCCGCCAACACTATGTCCTTTAGTTCGTCCGCGGATTGCTCAAGCAGGTTATTTACTAATATATAGTCGTATTTCGAGTAATTCTCAATCTCCCGTCGGGCCGTGTCCAACCGGCGACGAATTACTGCCTCCGAATCCAGCCCCCGGTTCCGCAGCCGCCATTCCAGCTTTTCGCGGTCCGGGGGAAGAATAAAGATGCTCACCGCGTCCGGAATCTTCTGCTTGATTTGCTCCGCTCCCTGCACATCGATGTCGAGCAGCAGGTCGTTACCACGCGCCTCGGCCTCGCATAGAAACCGCCGCGCGGTGCCGTAATAGTTTCCAAACACATCGGCGTGCTCCAGAAACTCATCGGCCGCGATCATGGCTTCAAATTCTTTTCGCGAGACGAAGAAATATTCCTTGCTATTCTGTTCGCTTCCGCGCGGCGGGCGCGTAGTGTACGAGATCGAGAAGTCCAGATGACGAACCATCTTGAACAGTTCGTTCACCAGCGTGGATTTGCCCGAACCCGATGGCGCGGAAACAATGTAAACGATGCTCATTCCAGATTCTGCACCTGTTCCCGCGATTTTTCGATCTCCGACTTCATCAGCAGGCCCATCTCGGTAATCTTCAACGCCTCGCCCGCCAGGCCCGAAGTCTTCGAAAGCAGCGTGTTCGCCTCGCGGTTCATTTCCTGCAGCAGGAAGTCCATCTTCTTGCCCACCTCGCCGCCCTGGTCGAGCAATCCGAGAAAATGTTTGACGTGCGCATTCAGCCGCACCAGTTCTTCCTGGATGTCGCTGCGATCGACCAGCACCGCCACTTCCTGCAGGATCCTTTCTTTGTCCACCTGCGCGCCGAGCAACTCCATCATGCGCGACTGCAGCCGTTCCGAGTAGCTGCGCAGAATGATGCTGCGATGGGCTTCCACACCCGACGCCGCTTTTTCCAGACTTGCCATGCGAGCGCGCAACTCCGTGCCGATGCTCCGGCCTTCTTGTTCGCGCATCTCATTGAGCCGGGAAAGCGCTTCTTCCACTTGCGCCATCACCGCCGTGTCCAGTTCGTCTCCCGATTTCTCGGCTCCCGCATCCATCGCGCCCGGCATTCTCAGAACCACGTTCAGATCGGGCTCACCCCCGACCCCAAATTCATCGGCCGCCGCGCGGAACGCCTGCACGTAGCCGGCAATCAGTTGCCGGTTGAGCGCGACACCGTTCGTGCCCGAGCGCTCCAGGTTCAGTATCACTTCCACGTGGCCGCGAGCCAGTTTCTCTTTCAGCATCCGGCGCAGCTTCATCTCCAGCGAATCGGTATCGGACGGCAGCCGGAAGTGAAGATCTAGAAAACGATGATTCACCGATTTCAGCGATAGCGCAAACGCCAACTGAGCGTTGACCTGCCCTTTGACCTGCGCGAATCCCGTCATGGAACGAAGTGGCATGAACTGGTTCCCTTGCCGAATCGAAACCACCGCGGCGCAAATTTATTGCGGCACAACCGTGGCCCGCGGCGCGTCGGCTTCGGCAAACTGCAATTGGTAGAGCCGCCGGTACGTGCCCAACTTTTGCATCAGCTCTTCATGCGCGCCAATGTCGCCGATTGTGCCGTTCTCGAGCACCACGATGCGATCCGCCCGCCGGACGGTCGAGAGCCGGTGCGCAATCACAAACACAGTACGCCCACTCATTAGATTTTGCAGCGCCGCTTGCACCAGCGACTCCGACTCGCTGTCCAGCGCCGACGTTGCCTCGTCCAGAATCAGGATCGGGGCATTCTTCAGGATCGCCCGCGCAATCGCGATGCGCTGCCGCTCCCCGCCCGAAAGCCGCACCCCGCGCTCCCCGATCATCGTGTTGTACCCTTCCGGAAGCCCGCGAATAAATTCATGTGCGCGCGCCGCTTGCGCCGCTTCTTCCACCCGCTTCTGCGATACATGCGGCTGGCCGTAGGCGATATTGTTTCTCACCGTATCGTTGAACAACACCGTCTCCTGCGTGACAATCCCGATCTGCGATCGCAGCGACTCCAGCGTCACATCCCGCACATCGTTATCGTCAATCCGAATCTCCCCGCTGCTGACGTCAAAGAAGCGCGGGATCAGGTGCACCAGCGTGCTCTTGCCCGCGCCGCTCGATCCCACCACCGCCAGCACCTCGCCAGCCTTCACTTCTAGATTGATGCCATGCAGCACCAGCGGCGAATCCTCGGCGTCTTCGCCGGAATAAGAAAAAGACACATCCGCAAACCGGATTGCCCGCGCAAACTTCCCCATGCGCTTCGCTGCCGGCTTCTCGCGCACTTCATCTTCCATATCCATGAAGCGGAAAATTTCCGACGAGGCTCCCACCGCCTGCTGAAAATTGTTGTTGAAAATCGCGAATTTCCTCACTGGATCGTAGAGCTTGAAGACGGCGAAAATAAACGCGCAGTAGGCGCCTTCCGTTAACCAGTGCTTATTGATCTGGTCGCGGCCCAGCAGCAGCAGCAGCGCAACCGCAATCGAGCCGAGAATCTCCATCAGCGGAGAGCTGATCGCGAACGCCGCCACTTGGCGCAGATTCGCGCGGAACAACCGACGCGCGGCGACGCGGAAGCGATCTACTTCCCAGTTCTCCATGCCAAATGCCTTGACGATCCGGTTCCCGGCAATGGTTTCGTGCAAAATGTTCTGGACATCGGCCAGCTTGTCCTGCCCGCCCCGCGTCGTGGTGCGCACTCGTCGGCCGATTTTTCTCGACGAATACAAAATCGCGGGGACGAACAGCAGTAACACCCACGCCAGTTTGCCACCTTGCGAAACCACTACCATCGTCACAAAGAGAAAAGTGAAAAACTGTTGCAGGAACTCCGCCAGCACCGACGACATCGCGTATTGCACCTTTTCGATATCGTTGACCATCGTCGAGAGCAGCGTGCCCGTGGTGTGCTTCGTGAAAAATGCCGCCGAACTCCGCAGGATGGCGTTATACAGATCGTCCCGCAGGTCGGTGATCATGCCAAACCCCGCGTAGTTCACTAGGTACGTTCCGGCGTAGTCAAAGATCCCCTTTAACACCGTGGCTGCCACCAACGCAAAGGCGACGACCGTCCATGGATTGTGAAAATGGGAGGGAACCAGTTGTTGCAGGTCAAGAAAGCGTTCGCTGCCCGGTAGCTTGAACAAAGGGATGGTCTTGTCCTGGGAACCGGGGTTCCATACGCGATCGACAATCGGGCGTATGAGCAGCAACCGGCCGGCATCCAGCAGCCCCACCATCGCCATCAGCGCCACCGAAGCCAGAAACGGCGACCAGTAAGGTAGAACGTAGCGCAACAGGCGGGTGATGGGACGGGGCGGACGGGGACTTGCCGCTGTTCCTTCACTTTTCGCGCCCGCCACTGTGGAGGTTGCCATGCGTGTAAGGCTCAATTCTACATGTGATTTCCCGTAGAGACGCGGCTTGCCGCGTCTCCGCCGCTGGAGGGAGACGGGGCAAGCCCCGTCTCTACAAAGAATGTCCAGCCGCTCCCCTACTTCGGACTGTCCCGATGCACGACCTTCACCTTGTACCCCGCTTTCTTCAGTCGCTTGCTGACATCTTCGGCAATCATCACCGAGCGGTGCTGTCCGCCCGTGCATCCGAAGCTGATAGTCAGGTAGCTCTTGCCCTCGCGAATGTAGTGCGGCAGCAGGTAGATCAGCAGTTCTGAGATGCGGTTGATAAACTCCCGCGTCTGCGGAAACGACCGGATGTATTTCGCGACACGGGGATCGCGTCCCGTCAGCCCGCGAAACTCCGGCACGAAATGAGGATTGGGCAGAAAGCGCACATCAAACACCAGGTCGGCATCCTCAGGCAAGCCGTGTTTGTATCCGAAACTCACGCACGACGCCAGAAGCGTCTGCTCGCTCCCCGCCTGCTGTTTGAAGCGGTCGGTCAAGTGCGCCCGCAGTTCATGAACATTGAATTTGGAAGTGTCGATGACCAGGTCGGCAATCTTGCGAATCGCCCGCAGATGCCGCCGCTCGGCCTCGAGCGATGCCCGCACCGTCGTGCCCGTCCCCAGCGGATGCGGCCGCCGCGTCTCGCTGAAGCGCCGCAGCAACGCGGCATCGCTCGCTTCCAGATAAATCACCCGCGTCGGTATCATCCGCTTCACCGACTTCAGAATCGCCGGCAGCTTCTCCAGTTGCGAACCTTCGCGCACATCCACCACCAGCGCCGTGCGCGGAATCTCTCCCGACTGCAACGCCAGTTCGGCAAAGCGCGGAATCAGCTCCACCGGCAGATTGTCCACACAATAGTAGCCAAGATCTTCGAAGGCCTTCAGCGCCGAAGCCTTCCCCGACCCGCTCATGCCGGTAATGACGACCAGTTCCGCCGCGGCGTGCGGCTCGCCCTTACGCCCGCGAGCTTTTCCCGTCGCTGGCCTTCCCGATGCGTGCGTGACCTTCTTGAGTTTGCTGCGCAGAGGCATGCCCGAAATCTTAGCATTTCAGAGCGGGTGGAAATGGAAAGTTCGCCGCGTTGTGGAGAACCGGACGCCCCGCCCGGCCGATTGGGCGAGACGGGAGCGATAACCAAGCCGTCCCTTTGTTATTATGATTTACTAGGGTGTGCGTCACTATATTCTCACTTCAATCCGTTGCCTTTCGTTTATTCTTTGCCTCATCCCTGCCCTCACTCACGCCGACTCCGCACGCCCTCTCAGTGCGCCCGACGTGGTTACGAAGACGCCAGTCATCGTCATCGGTTTCGTCGGCGGATTGGTCAGGCACGATGACATGGTCCACAGCGCGGTCCAAGTCGCTGCGCATCTCCGCCAGGACTACCCAGCGGGCGTGTATGTGGAGGTTCTTGAGAATCATCTACGGGAAAAAGCCCACGCGAAAATCGTTCGATTTGTGGACACCGATCGCAACGGTACACTGTCGGTCGAAGAGAAGCGTAACGCCCGCATCATCCTATACGGGCACAGCTGGGGCGCTTCCGAGGCCGTTACGCTGGCGCGAGAACTAGGTAGAGAAGGTATTCCGGTGTTGCTCACCGTTCAGGTGGACAGTATCTCCAAGCCCGGCGAGAATGATAAGGTCATTCCCGCTAACGTAGCCGAAGCCGCAAATTTCTATCAACTGGATGGCTTTCTACACGGCGAACCCCAGATCCGGGCCGCCGATCCGGCACGCACCCACATCATCGGGAATTTCCGCTTCGACTACAAAGCGAATCCGATCGAATGCAAGCAGTATCCCTGGTACGACCGTCTCTTCATGAAGTCTCACACCGAAATTGAGTGCGATCCCAAGGTTTGGACTCAGGTGGAATCCTTGATCCGTTCGCAACTATCCCCGCCACACCAATAATTGATGATGAATGCGTAACCTACTGTCCATTGTCTGGTGCGAAAAGAACCGGAGCCCAAAAACAAGGAAGGCTACTGCAAGCCCGGCGCTTGAAATCCGCTGTCGTTCTTGGAGGACCGGGTGACGGCATCTTCTCTCGACTGACGTCGGAGCACTTGCTGGAACAGCGTCAGATCCTTTTCCACGTCACTCGGCGAAGCCTTGCGGGCTGTGGCAGGTCGCAATTCCTGGCGCAGTCGCGCCTCCAAGAGTCTCGCGGCCAGTTCCGACGAGTCGGAAACGCTCAAGATGTTGGCTCGCGAAATGCCCACTTGAGCCAAATCTCCGCCAACCCGCAACTGCAGGACAGGTTGCCCGGAAGCATCAAGTCCAGGCCGGGCGCCCGCTTGCAACCGCTCCCAGTGTTTTTCTTCGTTCAAGGAGTCTCCACCGGAACCAGTTTGGCTCAGTTCGTCCAGTCGACTCTGGTAGCGAAGACGATCATCGCGGGTCATGGGCGCATCTAACTGGCCGCCCGAATCAAGATTAAAGACAAGGGCATTTCGTGCCGGATCGAAACGGCGATGGCCAAAATGCTCGACGAGCAACCCGCCACCGATGTAGGGATGCAGCGCGACCAGGGGCAGCATATATTTCTTGGCTGCCAGCACGGATTCCAATACTCCGTGGACGGGCTTGCTGCGCCGCACCGCGCCCGGGACCTGCGGCACCAGGAAATCCGAGCTCTGTAACTCAGGATGGTGGCGGCTGTATTTCGCCAGCATTTTCGCGATCTGCTTGGGAGTCGTGACCCCGAGATCGCCAACCACACTGCGATGCAGCGCGTGTGGATAATAAAAATTGATTACCTCGCGCACAAAATCAGCGCAGTTTCTCTTCACGAAGTTATAGCGCTCCCGGTTTGGCTGCCCATTGAACTTGCTGATCAGCAGCGCATCTTGTTCCGGGCTGGTCTCAATCTCGAATCCGTAAATTGTCCGGTCATAAGATGCTCCGGCCAGTTCATACCAGTTTCCCTCGGGCGTTCCGCCATCGGGGCGATCGGGGGCAACCGATTCCAAGTGATCGCGACGGTATTGATCTCTGAGAAAAGCAACCAGTTTTGCGTCGGCGAACAGTGGGATGGCTTCCGGCCGGTCAACCGCATATAAGTAGGGGATGAGAGGGATCGCAATCCAATCGTATCCCGCGATACCGTCGTACCGGCTCAGGACCACGCCGGATTCGCCCACGGCGCACCGGCGTAAAACTACTGGAGACTCAGCGCAAATGTTGCTCAAATACACGGCCGCGTGGCCAGTTCCGGCAAGCGCGCCATCGTAACTATACGGCTCTCCCAGAAGCAGCGTCGCTCCAGCTTGCGCGCGCGGAATGCTGCCGAGGCAAAAGAGCAAAAGAATGCATGGTCTCGCGAGGCTCCAAGCACCCCGGATCAGGGCAACAACGGGTTTTGCGAGAGCCTGCATGTTCAGTCTCCAGAGCCTGCATGTTCCGTCTGATGGCTAGAACCCCAGTAGGACCGCTTTGTTGCCAAACATTCTGTTGCGAAACACTAGGATTGGAGCAGCGCGATTGCCAAAGCCACTAAGTCATTGCCGGGAGGAGGTTTCTGTGACCCGTGGCGATTCTCAGATCAAGAAGATTTTTTCCCATTTGTGCAGGAAATACCAGATTACTTTCGGGAATCGGCCCATGAAGCCATTGCGTCGGTTCAGAAGTGTGGGATGGACCAACCCCCGAAATCACGGCGTCAACTTGATGGATGGTGGGCGCAGTAGGATTTGAACCTACGACTTCCACCGTGTGAGGATGGCACTCTACCGCTGAGTTATGCGCCCACTATTTGCTGATTCCCGCGAGGTGACGGCGTTGCGCCGGTCTTTTGGTTGCTTGTACTTACATCGGGGGATGGTGTCCACCGAAAGGGTACTTTAGCGCGTTTTCCGCTTGGTGTCCAGCGCTCTTGGATCGCGGTCAGCTGGGCTCTTGCCCTTGCGGCTGACTCGGTCTCTTGATCTTCTCGTGCAGAAGTAGTTGGCGGAGGGCTTCGTCCAGTTCTTCTCGCTCGCTGGCGTCCGGGCCTTTCGTCCCTCGCTCTAGCCACCGATCGTTGATGGCGCGGCGGGCTTGTTCTACGAGCTTCGGCAGCTGCGCGGGATCCTGCTGGCGCAGGGCGGCCTGTACGTAGATTGTCCAGTCCGTGGGCATGGGGAATGTGCCTCGCTTGCTGGAGTGCTGGGCGGCGCGGGCGCTCGGTGACGTGTGGCCGGAGCCCGATTATGACGTATGATTGCGGCCGTTCGTGTGGCGTTGCCGCGCCCGTCCAGCCTCAACACTGGGTCCGACTGTCGAGCACAGATTAACACCGATCGGGCGGGAGTCAGCTGTGAAAATCTCGTTTTTTTGTGCCGGGAAAGGCAGGAGGAGGGGGTGGGGTTACGGTTTGCGATCGCTGGTCGGGCCCGGTGGGCCGATTGGCTCTAACGTGGTGCGATCAAGTGTGCTGGACAAGGTGAGCAGCACTGAGCATCGAGCTATGGGGAAGTTGTCGGACACGACCGCATAGTGCAGTTCATACTCGCCGGCAGCGTCAATGAGCGGACGGCCAAAGAGTGTTGAGTCTGAGAATGCGTTGAAGCCGACTTGCGTTGGTGTGGCGAAGGGTATGAAGAGAGCGTCGAACGGACGCACCTTTTGCGGGAGAATGTGGGCATTGGGTAGGGTGTAGCCGGCCCATTTTAACTCCACGGATCCAAACGGTATCTCGGTCCGCTGATTCAACTTGACCACTTTTTCCAAATAGACGTAGCAGTTCCTCGCGGTCTGGCGAGGATGAAGATTGCGGACATCCACGTAGTAAAACCGGCGCACTACCTGGGTGCCGTAAACCTGCGCATCGACGAATTGGCTTGGTCGGCGTTCGAGAGCGAGCTCGTTTCTTGCATTCGGATTCCAACCTCGTCTTCGCACTTCGTCGGCAATGACGTTGGGCAGCAGGTTCCGGTCGGTGAACTCTATTGCGTTCGCCTGGAGGAATCGCAATATGCCGTCATCTTTCTTGGCCCCTCTTTCCTGATAGGCGAGCAAGGGGATGTCGAGATACGACGCAACCGCAAGTTCTTGGTGAGAGAAGAGGGACCCGCGATAGACGGCTTCGATGGGTTGGGTCCCCCGCAGTACGAGTTCTTCTCGCTTGAAGTCCACAAAGACAAAGTACTCCGAGGTTTCTAGCTGCCGGAAGATGTTCTCTTTGAGGCCGCGCAGCGTCTGCTCTTCCACCGCGATATACGGATCGAAGCCGAGTTCTTGCAGCCGGACACGGATCTTCTCGGCGGTGTCGAGCTCGCTGGATTGCTTAGACTGACCACAGCTCACGAAGACGCGGGCTCGGCGGGGAGGCTGATCGATCTCTGGCATTTGATGGTATTGAACAGGCCCACCTTGCAATAGTCAACCTTTTCAACGACCTTCTCCTCGCGCCTTTGCTTAATTCTTGCCTGCTGGCTGATTGGACACTTACTAACTCGGGGTAGGTTGAACCTTATTGCTCGGGGGTCTGGGGGCAGACAGCCCCCAGCAGGGTGCGGGGCTGGCCCCGCTTGCAACCCGGCGCAGACGGGTCGGGGTTGCTGTTGGTTTTGCTTTTGAATTTGGGCCGAAGAAGTCGGAATCGGGGCGCCCGGCTGTAACAAATCGTCCTCCTCCTTCCGGCATCCACCCAGCCTCTTGACCGCCTTCTCCGCTCCCGGTAGCCTCTTTCCATCGCCCTTTTCATGGCCGCTTCCGACATTCCCGACTCTGGGTCCGTAAGTGATTCACAGAAAAACACTTCCGCGCGCCTTCCTGACCCCGCAGACGCGCAACTTTCCACCCCAAACGGGGTTTTTACCAGTGTGAGCAGCGTGGCCATTGATCGCGGACTGCTGAACTTCGCGGGAGCGTCCCGGTCTACTCCTGTCACTAGTTCAGACGACAGTTCAGACCATTCCCTGTCCGACGTCGACGTGATGCTGCGGGTGAAGGCGGGCGACGAATCCGCCTTCGCGTACCTGGTACAGAAATACCGCCGGCCGATGGTCGGCTTCATGTACCGCTTGTGCCACAACCCGTCGACCGCGGAAGAACTGGCGCAGGAAGTATTTCTGCGCGTGTACCGGGCACGCACCAGTTATGAGCCGAGCGCCAAGTTCACGACCTGGCTGTATCGCATTGCGACCAACCTGGCCGTCAACTACGCGCGCGATACGCGTCACGAGCGTCCGGAAAATACCGTGCGCCTCGATGAGCCGGACCAGGAAACGGGCAAGACGCCCGACCTGGCCGACGATTCGCTCACCGCGGAAGAGCAGATATTGAAGCGGGAACGGCTGGCGGCCATCCGCAGCATAGTGAACGCGCTGCCCGAGCGCCAGCGTGTGGCGGTCATTATGCACAAGTATCAGCAGATGGATTACCGCGAGATTGCCGGCGTGCTGA
Organism: Terriglobales bacterium; assembly: GCA_050012595.1. Classification (GTDB taxonomy): domain Bacteria; phylum Acidobacteriota; class Terriglobia; order Terriglobales; family Acidobacteriaceae; genus Acidiflorens. The sequence goes on along the minus strand of JBEKGW010000009.1, from coordinate 56,661 downwards.
AACTCAGCGAGTCCGCCACTAAGTCACTGCTGTTTCGCGCCTACGAAACGCTGCGCGAGCAATTGAAAGAATTTGTTTCCGGGAAGTAAGAGGGAAGCAGTATGAATTGCAACGAAATTCGCGAACTGTTGCCGGACATAACAACTTCCGCTGGCATGGACGCTACAAAACTGCAGCCGGAGGTCGAGAGACACATCGCATCCTGTGACGCCTGTGCCGCCCATCTGCGTGACTTGCAGAAAACCATGGCGCTGCTCGATGAATGGCAAGCGCCCGAGCCGTCGCCGTATTTTGACACCCGCCTCGAGGCGCGGTTGTCCGAAGAAAGACGCGAAGAAATGGCGCGCCCGCACGCAGCGTGGCTGAGTTGGCTGCGGCGTCCGGCGTGGGCCATGTCGCTCGCGGCCGTAGTATTTGCTGGAGCGCTGGTGGTCGGAAACAAGTTGTATATTTCCGAGCCCGAAGCCATAGCGACCAAGCCTCCATCCCTCGGTTTGCCGGTTGAGCCGGGAACCGCCGTCGGCGATCTGCAGGCGCTGGAGAGGAACGACGAGTTGTACGCCGATTTCGATATGCTCGACGAACTGCAGGTGCAGGACGACGTAACCGCGAATCCGTAAGAGTCGCAGGCAATGTAAGACCAGAATGCAAGACCAGGATGTAAGACCAGTAAGAGGCGACGAACGAATGTTGGGCCGGGGAAAAATTGCGAGCTGTCTGGCAGCGCTTCTGCTGCTGACGCCCCTGTTCGTCCAACCCGCGCTCGCCCAAACCCGCTATTCGCAGCCGCAACCTCCACCGCAACAGCATCCCCAATCGCAACGCGCGGATGGCCAGTGGCACTACTTTCAGAAGGAAGGTCGTCCCAACCCCAACCAGCCCGGCCACGCCGGAAACTGGCTCCGCCGCTATAAAGATCTCCCGCCGGCGCAGCAACGCCGCGCGCTCGAAAACGATCCCCAGTTCCGCAGGCTTCCCCCGCAACAGCAAGCCCGCTTGCAAAACAGGTTGCAGCATTTTTCCAGCTTGCCTCCGCAGCAGCAGGAACGAGTGCTCAACCGCATGGAGACCTGGGAGCACCTGACTCCTAATCAGCAGCAGCGGGCGCATCAGCTCTTTCAGCAGTTCAGGCAGTTGCCGCCCGACCGCCGCCAGGCTGTCAACCAGGCGATCCGCGGCATGCGCGGCCTGACGCCTGAACAGCGCGACCGGCTCATTAACTCCCCGCAATACAGGAACGCGTTCTCGCCGCAGGAACGCTGGATCCTCGGCGGAGCCGCTCACCTCCCGCTAGCTCCCGGCGACGGCCTGCCAGCCGGACCGCCCGAATAATAAGAGGAATTTGAACTGTGTGGTGGCGGGGCGGAGCCTGCCCTGAGCATAGCCGAAGGGCCCCGCCAGGACGGGGCGAAGCCCCATTTACCACACAAACAAAGTTGTGCTGGAAGTCAGAATCTGAGAACCGGAAGCCAGAAGCTAACCGCTACCTACCGCCGAATCAGCGCCATCACCCATCCCGCCACAAAAACTCCCCCGACGAACAGGGCGAAGCAGTAGAGACCGTACTTCACCATCTCCATCGTCGAATTGCGCTGCGTGATGCCGAAGACCACCGACGCGAACAGCGCGAACACCACCGCGGCCGAGAAGTGCGACAAATTGATGGTCACGGTTTCTTCCCCAGCGCAATGTGATGCGCATCCGCCGCCGCGATGAAGTTCAAGAGGCCGGCCACGATCAAAAACGTCTTGCCGTAATCCGCCGCGGCATTCGCCGCCATCACGTTGCCCCAGTCCATGATGCGCGCCAGAAAATAGAGCGCTCCCGAGCCCACGTCGCCAATGAAGCCGAGGATGTCGAGGATGTCTCCGCCGTTCGGCTTGTAAATCCGCCCCTGCAGGCCGAGGCCGATCAGGAACATCGCGACCACCGACACCAGCAGCAGAACGCCGCGCCCATAGCGCTTCAGCAGGATGTGCCCGCCGCCTGGAATCAGCCAGCCCACCAGCGGCGCCACCACCGCCAGCTTCGTGAGCGGGTACTCCGGCTCAGTCGCTGAAACCGCATTTTTAGATTTATCTGTCGTTTTATTCGTCGTTGGCTTGGCCATTCAGATGGTCACGATCTCTCGTTGGATTTTACCAGTGACCTCGGCGCTGCCCGGCCGCACCAGCACATCCACTTCCGAGCGCACGCCGAACTCGGGCAGGTAGATTCCGGGCTCGATCGAGAACAAGGAATTGGGCAGAATGCGCCGCTCGTCGTGAATTTCCAGATCATCCATATTCGCGCCATTGGCATGCACTTCGGTGCCAATCGAATGGCCGGTGCGGTGAATGAAGTACTCCCCGTATCTCGCCTGCTGGATGTGGCCGCGCACCGCGTGATCCACTTCCCATCCCGCAATCGGCCGGTGAGCAGAGACGGCATCCTGCACGGTCTTCACGCCGATATCGCGCGCTTCGCTCACAATCTTGAAAATCTCGCGCTGCCGGTCCGACGGAGCCCGGCCCACCGATCCCATCCAAGTAATGTCGTAGTAAACCGCGCCCAGCGTATTCTTTTTCGCCCACACGTCCAGCAGAACCAGGTCGCCTTCACGAATCGGCACCGGACGGCTTGCGCTCGGCTCGTAGTGCGGGTTGCCGCTGTTAGCGTTCACGGCCACGATCGGCGGATCGTCGGTCACCATGTTCTCGCGCTGGAATGCTTCCATAAAGAACTGCTGAATTTCATGCTCGTGCGTGCCACCGCTGCGCACGCGCCGTCCAATTTCCTTGAAAGCCTCGGCGGTGACTGCGTCAATCACATCGCGCGCCGCGAAGTGCGATTTGATCTGTTCGTCCGTCAGCGTCGCTTCAAACTGCGCGATCAGGTCGGCCGCGCTGACAATGTTCTTGCCCAGCCCCCGGATCATGTCCGCCGTTCCCGCGTCCACCATGGAAATGGTGAAGACAAAGTTATTGGGCGAGTACTGCATGGCCACATCGCGATACGGCCCCAGCATCTGCTTCAAGCCGTCAAACAGTTCCTGCCATCCCGCATACTGCTTTTTCGTGCCTGGCAAGGTGTCGAGGTGCCCCGACTCGATCTTGTGCACCAGCTTGACGGGCTCGCCCTTGGCCGGGATCAGGTAGTACCAGCGCCGCGTCACCATCAGCCCATCCGGCAACCCGAGAACGCGGTAAGCGATCGGGTCGCGATGGTGATGATCGTAGAAAAGCCAGGCGTCAATTTTGCGCTCGCGCAAGGCCTGCTGGATGGCGGACAAATCCATATACAAACGGTTATTCTACACGACCGCTGGCCCGGTCTGGATTCCGGCACGTGTAGAGACGGGGCTTGCCCCGTCTCTACGAAAAATGTGGTAAAAAGTAATGTAATGCCAATGAACGCCTCTGGCAGTCTTAATCCGCGAAAATCCGACCCGCGAAAATCAGGTGCGCCGTGCTGAGGGCGCCATGCTAAGAACAGTGTTCATCGCACTGTCGGAGAGCCGGTGGCTGCGCGCGTTCGCCGAACACTCCCGCTTCGGCCAGCGCACCTCCGCCCGCTTCGTCGCTGGCAAAGACGTTTCGGACGCAGTTCGCGTCACCGCCGCGGTGAATCAATTTGGCGCCAGCGTCTCCATCGACAATCTGGGCGAAAACGTCACCAATGCCAACGAAGCCCGCGCCAGTGCCCAGCTTTATCATCACCTGCTCGACGAAATCGCAGCCCACAAACTGAATGCGAATGTCAGCGTCAAGCTGACCCACATGGGCCTGGACGTGGACGAGAACATGGCCTACGAAATCGTCCGCGGGCTGGTCGCCAAGGCCGCGAGCATGTCGCCAAAAAATTTTATTCGCGTCGATATGGAAGGATCGGCGCATACGCAGCGTACGCTCGACTTCGTCCACGAACTCCACCGGGTTCCGGGAAACGAGGACAGCGTGGGGGCGGTGATCCAGTCGTATATGCGGCGCGCCGAGGCCGACGTCGAGAAGTTGCTCTCCGAGCGCATCCGCATCCGGCTCTGCAAAGGCGCGTACAAAGAGCCCGAAGACGTCGCCTTCCAGAAAAAGTCCGAAGTTGACGCCAGCTACGTGAAGCTGATGAAGATCCTGATGAAAAGCGGCGTCTATCATGGCTTAGCGACCCACGACGAGGCCATCATTAATGAAGCCAAAGCTTTTGCCACGCGCGAGAATATTCCGCGCAACGCCTTTGAATTCCAAATGTTGCACGGCATCCGGCGCGACCTGCAGCAGCGCCTGGTGAAAGACGGCTGGGGCGTGCGAGTCTATATCCCGTTCGGCACCGAGTGGTATCCCTATTTCATGCGGCGGCTGGCAGAGCGGCCAGCCAATGTGCTGTTCATCGCAAAGAACCTTCTGCGCCAGTAAATCTCACAGCATCAATCAGATAGATACGAATCGAGGAACTGGGCGGAGCCTCGCGTAGGGAGAAATTGGATTTTTTCCTTCCCGAAATGAAGGGAATTGACTTCCATTCTCGTTTTAGGAAATGGAAGCCAACTTGGACTGGATCCACAGCCTGCCCCCCTCGGCGATTGTGCGTGCATCCAGCTGGGTACAAAGGGTCCGTGGCTCGCAATGATTTTGCATCGAGACTCCGGTTTCCAAGCAAATCCTCTGCGTCGTCACGGGGAAGGATGACGCGGAGGATTGTTGTTTTTGCCGCTTGTGTGGGGACGGGCGTCCTCGCCCGTCCAAGCCGAGCGCAGCTCGGCAGCTGCCTGTGGCCACAGCAAAATCTCGATTCGCTATAAATGCCAATCGCTGAGCACCCACCGCTTTTCTCACCCTTCCCAAACAAACGCGTCAAACACCCTCGTGGATTCAAACCCGATGCGCTTATAAAGCGCAATGGCCCGGTCGTTGGCTTCAGTCACAGTCAGCGAAATAAAACGGAATCCCCGGCCGCGGAGATTTTTGGTCGACGCGGCCATCATGGTTTCGCCAAGCCCGGCGGAGCGGTATTCGGGGAGCACGCAGACCTGTGTGATGTGGCCAACATCGGAGCGTACCTGCGAGCAGAGGATGAGGCCGATCAGCGTGCGCGTGCGACGATCGAAGATGACGAAGGATGCCTGGGGATCGAAGGTGCCGCATCCCGGGAAGCGCACGATGTTGTTGAGAAAGCGCAGCGAACCGGTGAGAGTGCGGTACTGATCGTTGATCTCGGAATCGACGTGGCCCCGGTATGCGGCGGTGATCAGCGCGGCAGCGGCCTGGTATTCGTGCTCGGACCAGGGACGGATTTCGAACTGCGGCGGCAGGGTCGGCAGCGAAGCCTGTGGATGCCGTCCGATATCGAAATTCATGAAGACGCGGGGATGGCGGCTGAAGCCCTGTTGCAAAAAAGGACGCGCGACTTCTCCGGCGTTGTGCGCCAGCAACTGCGCCTCCACGCGATGGATGCCGGGCGACTGTTGCAGGGTTTCGATAACGTGGGTGAGCAGGCGTTCTTCGACCTCGTGATGGCTGGGATTGCGGGCTCCGTTACGTACAAAGAGGTCGCCGATGACGCCCTTGCTCTGCTCGTAGACAAAAAACGAGTAGCCGAAGATGCTGCCGCGCTCAATGGCGGCATAGCCGGGAAGGATTTTCGCATCCATGTAGCGCAGGATCATCTCGGCGGAGGTGGTGTAATCCCAGGAGAGCATGCGCCCCCACATGGCGATCTCATCTTCCAGCAGCGGGCGAAGGTCGGCGGAAGAGAAGTGTCGGAGATCGAGGATTTCCATAAACAAGGTCTCAGGTCTGAGGTCTCTCAGGTCTCAGCAAAAGCAGCCTGTGCGAGATTTCGTTGCTAGATGCTATCTCATAAATCGCTTTGAGAAGGGCACGGCTTCATTTTCCCACCCAGTAAAGTTCCAACTTCTGCCCGGGGATGCTGGTTAAGTATGATACTCGGCGTCCGGGAACGAATTGCGCGACTTGGGATTCGGTACCTTGTGCGGCAACCAGGACATGAGCCGCGGCTGGGACATTTCCGCTTTCGTATGGTTGCGCCGGACGATTGAGATAAAACTCCAGGCCGTATTCCTGCACGCGATTGACGTGATAGAGCGCGATGGGGACCGGCTCACGCGAAAAAGCCTGAATGGTTTCAGCAATGGGACGCGCGGACTGGGTAGAGTCGATAACCGGCGCGGCGAAACGAACGATGGCGGCCACACTGACAACAACGGCGGCCATGGTGACGGGGCGCAGCAGGCGCAGGCCGGCGCGGGAGAGCAGGGCTGCAGTAATGCCAATCATAAACACGGCGGCAATGGCAGCGGCGATGTAGGTTCCGGTTCCCCACCGCAGATGGTGATTGATCGCGATAGAAGCGGCGCAGAGAGCGGCAAAGATCAGCAGCCCGCAGAGAACGCCGTGAGCGGCGGCGAATAGGGACGAGAAATTTCTTTCTTCGCTGCGACGCGCGCCAAGATATTCGGTGACCAGCAGCGCTCCGGCAGGAACGGCAGGCAGAATATAGCCGGGCAGCTTCGATTGCGAAGCGCTGAAAAACAGGATCGGCACAAGCATCCAGAGGAGAAGAAATAGTGGCCAGGAATCTTCCGGGTTGGAGAAAGCAAAAGCCTGTTTGCCTTTGGACCAGATCAGGCGAACGCGTTCGGCGACGGCGACGATGAGCACGATCGTCCACGGCATCATGGCCAGCAAGAACACGGGCAGGTAGAACCAAAAGGGTTGGTGGTGGTGATAGATGTCCCGCGAGAAGCGGGCAAGATTGTGTTCGAGGATGAAGAAACGGAAAAATTCCGGATTGCGCACTTGGACCGCGATGTACCAGGGCAACATGACGGCAAGGTAGAGAGCGATGCCGGGGATCCAGAGGGTGCGCGGGATCGCACGCCAGTCGCGCTTTATGGCGACGAAGAGAACAACAATGACGGCGGCGAGCGCCGGCGCGACGGGGCCCTTGGCTAAGGTTCCGAGCGCCAGAAAAACGTAAAAAACGGCGAGATAGATTGGCCGCTGATAGATCGGCCGCTGGCTTTCATACCACGCATGCCAGGCAAGCAATGCGATGGCGAAGGCGGCGGCGAGCGGCATGTCGGTCGCAGCGGCGTGGGCAAAAATAACGACGCCGGCGCAACTGGCCGTGATCAGGGCGCCGTCGAGTTCACTGCCGGGGCGGAAGCGCCGGAGGAACAAGTAGATGGCCGCGATGAGCATGGCGGCGTCGAAAGCGGCGGGCAGACGCGCAGCACGGTCGGTGACGCCGAACGCACGGAACGACAGCATCGCCTGCCAGTAATACAGCACTGGCTTTTCGAGCCACGGTCTGCTTTGCAGCGTCGGCGTAACCCAATCGGAGCGCTCGAGCATTTCGCGCGCTACTTGCGCATAGCGGGGTTCGTCGGCGCCGAGCAGGCCGATGGCGCCGAGGCCATAGAAGAAAAGGAATCCGCAGAACGCCACCAGCAGCAGCACGTCGGTGCGATTTCGTGGATTCGTTCGCGGATTCGTCCTTTGCGTATTCATTTGAATCTCAGGCCGGGCGCGGCCTAGCCAGGGCCCAGAGGCTGATGATGGTCCAGACGCCTTCGAGCACGAAAAAACCGACCTGAAAGGGATGGATCGCGATCCAAAAGAGGATCGCAGATCCGACGGCGTTGAGTATGTTGTAAGCCGGGCGGCGGGCGTTGATCCATCCCATTTGGTGACCCGCGTAGGCGATCAGGATGAGGAGCGCTCCGACGAAAGAAATGAGTTGGCGGGTCAGGTCCATAGTGATCTCGGGCTGAGTGATCTCAGACTGGTTCGCTGGCGTTCGTTGTCCGGTTCCTTAGCTGGTTAAGGTTCCAAGGTTGATGAGTTCGCGTTCAAGACTACAGGTTCCGCGTGCAGGCGATCGACGATTCGGGACACGGCAACGGCCAGCGGTCCTTCAATCGAACAGCCGCTGGCGCATTTGTGACCGCCCCCGCCAAAATACTCCGCCACGGCGGAGACATTCACCTCTCCTTTGCTGCGCAGGCTGATGCGATAGCGGCGGTCGGGGAGTTCGCGAAAGAAAATGGCGACCTGCACGTCGGCGATGGAGAGCGCGTAGTTGACCAGGCCCTCGCAATCTTCTTCGCGCGCCCCGAAGCGCTGCATCTGCTCCTGCGTGACCCAGATCCAGGCCAGCGAACCTTCCCGATGCAGGTTCGAGAGCGCCGCGCCCAGCAGCCGAAGCTTGGCCGTGGAATGTCCAAAATAGATATGGCGCGCGCAATGCGCCGGGTCGGCTCCGGCGAGCACCAGTTCGCGCGCCACGGTAAAAGTGTGCTCGTTGGTGCCTTCGAACATGAACGATCCCGTATCGGTCATGAGCCCGGTGTAGAGGCAGGTGGCAATGTCGCGATCGACCGGGACGCAGGCAAGCCGGGCTAAACGAAAGACCAGTTCGGCGGTAGCCATCACCGTGGAATCGATCCAGTTGATGTGGGCAAAATTGCGCCCGCTGGCGTGATGGTCAATGTTGATGAGGAAGCATTCCTTGAGACCCTCGAGCAGCGTGCGCTGGATGCTGTCGCATTCGAGCAGAATGACGGCGCCGTCCCCAGGGAAGTTCGGGGGGACAGCATCGGCATGAATGACGCGATCGGCGAAGGGAAGGCTCTGGTAGATACGAGGGACGCCGTCGTGCATAACGACTTCGGCATCTTTGCCCATGACGCGCAGAATCTGCCCGCAGGCAAGGGCAGAGCCGATGCCGTCTCCGTCGGGCCGGGCGTGCGAGGTCACAATGAAGCGGCGGCGCGCCCGAATTTCTCGTAAAACCCGCTCTAGCATGAAGCACTCTCAGCTCGTGGCTATCGAGTTTAGGGGCTGGGCTCAGCATTCTTCCGGGCGCGTTTCTTAGCACGCCCAAGAAGCTCGTCCACCCGACTCTCCAACTGATCCGCCCGATCGATCTGGAAATAAAGCTCCGGAGGCCGGCGCAGCCGCAGCCGTTCCGCCAGTTCGTGCCGGACGTAGTTCTTGGCGGCGGCCAGGCCTTCGAGCGTGCGCTCGGCTTCGGCGTCATCGCCGAGAACGCTGACCATGACGCGAGCGGAACGCGCATCCTGTGCCATGAGCACGGCGCTCACGCTGGCCAGCCCGATGCGAGGATCGCCCAGTTCGCCTTCGAGGATGGTTTCGATCTCCTCGCGGATGGCCGCGCTCAGCCGCCCGCGATGATATTTCTGACCACGATGCTCCACCGCACACCTCGAATGGAGAAAACCTTTGAGGATATCAGAAAAGTCAGCTCCCGGAGCATGACATCTCCCATCACAGGAACTCCACAAACGAGTCGGTAACTTCAGCCCCAGCATTGTTGGCAATGCGGGTCGCCGCGCGCTCCACGTTCTTCATCAGCCCGTCAAGGTAATCGCGGGAATGGGAAACGCCGACGACGCCAATCGTGGCCTGATTCCAAAGCAGGCTAGGGTCAAGTTCGGCGACCGCCACGTTGAAGGAAGACCGAAGCCGGTCTTTGAGGCTACGCGTAACCTGGCGCTTGTCCTTGAGCGAGTGCGCGCCTTCGATGCGGAGTTCAAGGGTGAGGAAAGCGATCATGAGGAATGTTTAGCAGGCCATGTTTAGCAGGCTATGTTTAGCAGGCTATCGGAAAAAGTCGGCCGTTGCACTTGATCTTGGGTGGCACAGCGCTTCAGCGCTGCACTTGATCTTGGGTGGCGCAGCGCTTCAGCGCTGCGATAACCGCATTGTCTTGAACGCGGCTTTAGCCGCTGAGGTCGCGGTTCTCGCTCCTCGAAAGACTCTCTCAGCAGCCTATAAGGCGGCAGAGACGGGGCTCGCCCCGTCGGAGACGCGTCCAGCCGCGCCTCTACGGAATCCCCCAGACCAAATTTTCTAGCATTTTCCCCGTTCATTGTGCTACACTGTATTTGCTAAGTTTGACTCACAAGCAGTTGCAGGTCGGTACCGCCAACCAGCGTCAACCCCCTCTACAGCAGAGAATCTTCTCAGCACAATTCAAGAAACAAGAAAAAGGAACATCAATGGCAGAACAAGGAACAGTGAAGTGGTTTAACGACGCCAAGGGCTACGGCTTTATCAGCCGTCAAAATGGCGAAGACGTTTTCGTGCATTTCTCAGCGATTCAAGCGGGCGGCTTCAAGAGCCTGCAAGAAGGCCAAACCGTGCAGTTCGACGTGACCAAAGGCCCCAAGGGCTGGCAAGCAGAGAACGTTACCGCTGTCTAGGGGTACGAAGCTCTAAGCGATAAACAATGTGCCCGAGATTCGCAAGAATCCCGGGCATTTTTGCGTGTGTAGAGCGGACACTCCTGTCCGCTGCCGTTGCCGTTGATTTCTGATTTCGATTTCTTTCAAAACGAGCCAAGTCAGCGGGTGCCCCATCCTTCGCGTGCTTTTCGCGAAGGGTGGGAGGCAGTCTGATCGCACCCACCCGCGCCTTCACGCAGCCCCGCGTCGAAACGCCACCAGCATGACGAGTAATATCGTATCAGCAGCATCGCCGCCCACCCTTGCAAAGCACGCGAGGATGGGGCACCCTCAGCTGTCTTACTGGAGAGGAAACCAAAACCGAAAGATGGGCCACCCGCCTGGCCTCAACTTAGTCCAATGAACATCTACTTGTGAGAATCGTCACATCATAAGTCGGCCATTCCTCATACCCTTTCCGAATGACTCAGAAATCGCCGCCGAAGATAGCCGGTCGGCAGGGTCCTCGGGTAGCAGTGGGCTGGAATAAGCTGCTTCTGAGTTCTTTATTAGCTTTCGTCGTCGTCGTCGGCTTCCTAGCGTGGCGCAATAATACTCACGCTGACAGTGCCACCATCTCACCCAAACAGAGCAGCGATGACCGCGTCCTGGTTGAGAAGCGGGAATCTATCTACAACAACATTTACGTGTATCGCACGGGCACTTACGTTAGCTTGTCGTTTGGCCATAACCAACGTATCTATGAGGAGAGCCGATACAATACGGCCGATGATCGCGAGCTGCCGGAATCATATACACGGTTCATGACGGCAAGTTTGATGTATCCGAGTAAGGTCAATTCGATTCTCGAAATCGGGTGCGGTGGCGGGCGAACAGCTTGGTATTTGCATCGTTTTCTGCCAAAAGTTCAAATCACCACGGTCGAACTCGATCCAGCCGTAGTCGAACTGTCGCGCAAGTATTTTGGAATCAAGGACGAGCCCAACTTCCGCGTAATTGCCCGTGATGGAAGAATGTTCCTCGCGGACTCCAGGGACAGGTACGATGCAATCCTGATAGATGCCTATCGTGGACCTTTCGTGCCATTTCATCTGCTGACCAAGGAGTTCTATCAGATTGTTAAAGGGCACCTCGCGGAAGGAGGGGTGATAGCTCAGAATGTTGAGCCATCGACGATGCTTTTTGACTCGGCCGTGAAGACGCTTTATGCGGTTTTTCCGCAGCTTGAGTTCTACGATGCCGGCGGACCCGGTACGAGTAGCGCTCTCACTGGTGCCGATCTCGGTAGCAGCGTCGTCGCTATAGCCTATGACGGCGGGGGGTATAGCGGCTCCGATCTTTCCAGCATGGCTGATAAACGTCAATCCGAGTACAACCTCCGTTACGATCTCCGGCAAATGCTACCACATCGGTTCCTGCTGAAGCCGGTCGGATCGTCCCTCGACGTGGTTAATCAAGCCGGGATTTCAACGGGCGGAATCGACGACAAAGCCAAGATTTTGGTCGATGATTTTGCCCCCGTCGAGTCACTTAAAGCTATAGCGCGGCACAATCAAAAATGGACAATTCAGAGCGATTCCGCGACCCAGTAGCTGAACGCGCTGCGTCGCTCTTGATCTACTTGAACGCTTTTCTTGTCGGGGGCGTCCTCATGGGCTTCGAGATGCTCGGCAGCCGCTACTTGTTTCCTTACTTTGGGGGCGGGATGGGCACCTGGGCTGGATTGATCTCGACGGTACTGGTCGCGCTCACCATCGGTTACCTTGTCGGCGGTGCCATCGTTGACCGGTATCCCTCGCCGCGTGTGATTGCCGTCAGCATCGCCGCGGCAGCGGTTTATTTAGCTTTAATCCCTTTGACTGCTGACCGTGTGACGTCCTCAATCCTTCGATCGGTTGGGGAGGGTCCTTCGGGCGTTCTGCTTGCCTCAAGCGTGTTGCTGCTGCTTCCATTGTCGCTCCTCGGTACCCTTTCGCCCGTAGCCGTGCGGCTCCTGATTCGTTCGACTAGTGAGACTGGCCGGGTGGCGGGCCTCGTCTACGGAATTTCCACGATTGGGAATGTCTTTGGAACGCTGTTCACGACCTTTGCGCTTATCCCAACCATCGGCTCACGGTCGATCACGTACCTCTTTGCCGGGATTCTCGCTCTTTGCAGCGCGAGTTTGTTTCTCACGCCCCACGTGCGTAAAACGTCTTAGCCTGATGGCGGGAGTGCCCCAGCCTTCCGCTGGCACCAAGAAGCAGTGGGTGCCCCATCCTTCGCGTGCTTTTCGCGAAGGGTGGGAGGCAGTCCGATCGCACCACGGGACCCGCGCCCTCACGCAGCGCTGGTTCGAAACGCCGCCAGCATGACGAGTAATATCGTATCAGCAGCATCGCCGCCCACCCTTGCAAAGAACGCAAGGATGGGGCGCCCTCAGCTGTCTTACTGGAGAGGGAACCAAAACCGAAAGATCGGCCACCCGCCAATTTGTCAGTTACTTATTGATCAAATCACTCAAAGCATTGAAGAATAAAGACTTTACAAGCAAGTCCTTTAAACTCAAAGACCTGGAAGGAATGCACCGTCCAAGTCTTTGATTCCAAAAGACCGCACCGAGGGGCCCTAAAACGGAGAACTGAGAGATTAGAGAGCGGAGTTGGTTCAAAGGTCTTACTGAGAGCTGAGAGCTGACAACTGAGAGCTTCCTAGATCGGGATCGACCCCTTAAACAGCCAGATCAAATCGATGATCAGAATAATCACCACCATCAGCTCCAGCACAAACGCGCGGCTTTGGTGGAATTGGTCGACCATGAAGCGGTAGAGTTCTTCGGCGGTGTGGACTTTCTGGTTGACCAGATTCTTGTAATCATTCACGCCGATCTTCGACGCGGCGACTTTGTAGAGGCGCGCGGAGAACATGTCGCTCAGGAACTTGATGGCGTTGTCGGCGCGCTCGGTCAGTTCATCCACATCGAGCAGGACGGTGTGCAGGCGGCTGGCGCGTTTGGCGGTGCGCCAGCGCGCCCAGATGCCGCTCGAGCCGTGTTCCATGAATTTGTAAACGCTTTGCAGTTCGCGCGTCAGCAACTCGTCGTAGTGGCGGAATTCGAGGAGCTGCGAGTTGGCGTATTCAAGCAGTTGAATGACGGTTTCCGCGCCAGCCGCGGAGTCATAGAGGAACGCCGCGTTCCAGCTGATCACGGCCAGGTCGTTCGGATAGTACGAGATTTTCGACTGCATGATCTCCTGTTGCTCGCCGTCGGAGAGCGGAACGTTTTCCCCGCGGACGATCTGGGCGATGCGTCCGCCCTCGGCCGAAAGCAGTTCGGCCGCCGAAGGATTGCCGGCGATGTCACGCACGTGGAAGACGAAATAATCTTCATGCAGCCAGCTGTCGTAAAGCTTGACCAGCGCGGGGCGGGCGCGCTCGATTCTCTGCTTGGCGATCTTCTGGGCGAAGCTGGTGAAATCGGTGTCCCAAACCCAGCGGCTGGCGAGGCGAACGAGCGTGTCCCAGTCGCCGGAAAAGGGCAGCTCGAAGACGACGCTTACCACGCCGTAGTCGTAGTACTTGATCTGCACGTCGAGGCGTTCGCCGCTTTCAAGGATCAGCGGTTCGACCGGCTCGACTACCGGCGGGCGTTGGAAGCGGACGTATCCCGGGGCAGGGTGCTTGAAGCTGGTCTCCTGGCGGCGGGCTCCAAAGATGTCGCGCAGGGCGTCGAGGTTGATCTCTTCGCAAACGTCAAACTGAATCAGCACCAGCACCGAGCCATGCAGCATTTTGTTCTGGGCAATGGCAGTGACTGCGGACTGGGCTGGCGTCGGCGCTGGGGCTGAAACTATGAGGGTCGGGTTTGCGGTTTCCATAGGGTTCTGCTGTCTATGTCTATTGTCCCAGAAAAAAGGGCAGGATGGCAGTGGACATGTAAGCCTATATTTATCAATAGATTATGTGGGGGACGGGCGAGGCCGCCGTCCCCACACGGACTTTAGCGCTTTCTGGCTAGAGTCAGCAGCAACGCGGCTCCGGCTGCGATCCCCGCGACCGCCAATCCGGCCCGCTTCATAGATTTTTCAACGGCGTCCTGGTGTGGCCGCACCCAGGCGTCTTCGGGATAGTGTTGCGGCGCGGGGTCGAACATCGGGAAGCCTTCGGGGGTCTCGGCGGCCTCGCGAAGCGCCATCTGGAGAACTTCGGCGAGGTGAAACGCGTGGCGGTCGGTTTCCTGCGCGATCTGCTCGCGGCAACTAAAACCGTCGGCGACGATGAGCCAGTCGGTCGGAGCCTGGCGGACGGCGGGCAGCAGTTCAAGTTCGCCAATGGCTTTCGAGATCTCGTATTTTTCTCTTTCGAAGCCGAACGCTCCGGCCATGCCGCAGCATCCGGGGGCGGGCGCGGTGAAATCGACGCCCATGCGTTGCAGCACAGCTTCCTCAGCCGTCATCTTCATGATCGCCTTGTGATGGCAATGCCCGTGGACGAGCGCCCGGCGCGGCAGTTTCGGAAGCGGGAAATTTTTTGCGCGCTGCTCGAGAAATTCGCTGAGCAGGAAGACTTGCTTGGAGAGGGCTTGCGCCCGCTCGTCTTTGGGGAAAAGGTTCGTGAGTTCGTCGCGGAAGACGGCGGCGCAACTGGGTTCGAGGACGACGATGGGCGTCGCGTCTTCAATTTCGGGAAGAAGCTCGTCCATGATCTGGAGGAGCAGGCTCTTGGCGCGGCCGAGCATGCCGATGTCATAGAGCGGGCGGCCGCAGCAGAGGTGAGCGCACGGAACGGTGACGTCGAAACCGGCAGCTTCGAGGACTTCGGCGGCAGCTTTAGCCGTCGCGGGGAGGAAGTAGTTGTTGAAAGTGTCAGCCCAGAGCAAAACCTGGACACCTTCGCGGAGCTTCGCTCCGCTGGACGGCCGGGGGCGGCCGTCCCCACGTGGGTGTTGCCTCTCCCACCATTGTTTGAACGTCTGCGGCGCTAACGCCGGAATGCGCCGTTGGGCGGGGATTCCGGCGGCTAGCTTGGCGAGGTCGCGCAGACCGAGGAGTTGGGTTGTTAGATTTACCAGACCCGGCGCGTGCGAAGCGGCTCTGAGCCACAGATCGATATTCGAGAGCGCCAACTCCTTCAGCGGACGGCGATTGGTTTCGTAGTAGTGCGACAGAAATTCCGCTTTGTAGGTCGCTACATCGACGCCGACAGGGCAATCGCTTTTGCAGCCCTTGCAGGCGAGACAGAGGTCGAGCGATTCCTTCACGGCTTCGCTCTGCCAGCCGTCTTTGATGACATCTCCTTTCGTCATCTCCCAGAGCAGGTGGGCGCGGCCGCGGGTGGAGTGCTCTTCGTCGCGAGTGGCGCGAAAGCTGGGACACATGACTCCGCCTGCGTCGCGGCGGCACTTGCCGACTCCAACGCAGCGCAGCGTAGCGGCCGCCAGGCTGCCGTGGTCGTCAGGAAATTTGAAATGCGTCTCGGGCTGCCACGGATCATAGCCCGCGCCGAGGCGGAGATTTTCGTCGAGCCGATATGGATTGATCAGCTTGCCCGGGTTCATCTTCCAATCCGGATCCCAGAGCGATTTGAACTCGCGGAAGGCCTGCATGAGTTCGGGGCCAAACATTTTAGGCAGAAGCTCGCCGCGGGCCTGCCCGTCTCCATGTTCGCCGGAGATCGAGCCGCCATAGCGGACAACGAGGTCGGCGGCCTCTTCCATGAACTGGCGGAACTTGCGCACGCCTTCGGTGGATTCAAGATCGTAATCCATGCGCGTGTGCACGCAGGCGTGGCCGAAGTGCCCATAGAAAGAGCCGTCGTAGTGGAAGGCCTGCATCAGCCGGCGCAGGTCGCGGAGGTAGGCGCCAAGTTTGTCGGGCGCGACCGCGGAATCTTCGAAGCCTTCCCAACGAATCGGTTCGCCGGGGACGTGGGCAGTCACTCCCAGGCTGGACTCGCGGACATCCCAGATACGCCGCATCTGGCGCGGATCGGTGAACAAGCGCAGATTGGGCGGAGTCGCGGAGCGTTCGAGCGTCTCCATCAGATTACGCGCCTGCGATTCCGCTTCCGCAGCAGCATCTGCGCCGAACTCAACCACCAGCCAGCCGCCGCCTTCGGGCAGCAGCGCGAGGGCATCGAGGTTCACGCCTTTGTGGCGGCTCGCTTCGACCATGATGTCGTCAAAGCCCTCGAGTCCGATGGGGAGATGCTCCATGATCTGCGGGACGTGGTCGGCGCACATGTAAACATCGGGCCATCCGATAACGAGCAGCACCCGCGCCGGCGGACTCTTGACCAGGCGGCATGTGGCTTCGAGAATCGTGACGCAAGTGCCTTCGGAGCCGACCAGCGCGCGCGCCACGTGAAAGCCGCTTTCGGGGAGCAGGTGGTTGAGGTTGTATCCGGAAACGCGGCGTGGAATGTTGGGAAACTGGCGGCGGACCTGCTCGCCGTAGCGGTCGGCGATGGACTTGAGGCCGGCGTAGATTTCGGCGCGGCGGCCGCCTTCGCGAATAAAGCGGTCCAAATCGTCGGCACTGGTCGCGCCAACGTGCAGGCGCTGCCCGCCGTAGGTGAGGACTTCGAGCGACTCGATGTTGTCGTCCGTCTTGCCGGCCATGATCGAGTGCACGCCGCAGGAGTTGTTGCCGATCATGCCTCCGAGCGTGCAGCGGTCGTGGGTCGCGGGGTCGGGCGCGAAGGTGAGGTGGTGTTTCTCGGCTTCGGCGCGGAGGCGATCGAGGACGACGCCAGGCTCGACGCGCGCGATGCTGCGCGCCCGATCGATTTCGAGGATGCTCGCCATGTACTTCGAAAAGTCAAGGATGACGGCGGCGTTACAACATTGTCCGGCGAGTGACGTGCCTCCGCCGCGTGCCAGCAGCGGAGCGCGTTGGTCGCGGCAGAGGGCAACGGTGGCGAGCACGTCTTCTTTGTCGCGCGGAACTACGACGCCGATTGGGACTTGGCGATAATTGGAGCCGTCGGTTGCGTAGAGAGCGCGGCTGCCCGAGTCGAAGCGGACCTCTCCGCGAAGGTGGCGGCGAAGCGAAGCTTCGAGCGCGGAGGCGTCGAGTTGCGCGGAACGGGCCGGGGGTGGGGCGATGTCTAGCGGCATAGGCTACATAACATCTTCGAGGATGCGGGCGCTGGGCGCAAGGGGATTACCGCCAGGATCGAGTCAGGTAGTCGGACAGCGACAGCGTTAGCAGAATGGCAAGAAAGAAGAAGCCGGAGACGACGACGGCGCCAGTCAGCTTTTCGCTCGCGCCTTTGACGTGCATGAAGAACAGGATCACGAGCAAAGCCTTGATGGTGGCAATGGTCAGCGCAACTACAGGATTGAAAGGGCCGAGATTCACGAAGGCAATCAGAGTCGTCGCCACAGTCAGGACCAGCAATGTCGCGCCGATAATGAGATAAGTCTTAACCGAAGTGCCGTGCTCGGTTGACATTGCAAATCCTCAGGTGTGACGGCTGATCAAATACAGCAGCGGGAACAGGTAAATCCAGATGATATCGACCAGGTGCCAGTACAGGCCGGCATTTTCGAGCGGCGTGTGATACTCCGCAGAGTAATGTCCGCGCCAGGTCAATACGGCCAGAGTGCTCATCAGGCCGATGCCGATAATCATGTGCAAGGCGTGCATGCCGGTCATGGCGAAATAGAGCGAAAAGAACAGCTGCGCCTCGTTCGGATTTACCGGGATCTGTTTGCCGTTGTCGTCAAAGTTCTCCGTGAAATGAAAATTGGCGCCGGGAACATGGTGTTCTCTGAACTTATCGGTGTACTCGATGCTCTTGATGCCGAGGAAAACAAATCCCAGCAGCACGGTCACGACCAGGAAGGCCACGGTGAGCTTCTTCCTGCCGAACCGGATGGCGTAGAGCGCGAGCACTACCGTGACCGAGCTGACGATCAGCACTGCCGTGTTAATCGCGCCCAACTTGATGGCCAGCGACTGGCTTCCGGCCGCGAAGGCGTTGAAATACTTCACGCGGTAAATGAGGTAGGCGCAGAACATGCCGCCGAAGAACATGATTTCAGTCACCAGGAACAGCCACATGCCAAGCGAGGCGGCATTCTTCTGTTGCTCGGCGTTGGCGAACTGGTGGACCAGCGCCGGATTGTGAGCTTCGTGTTCCGCGGTCGTAACTTGGACCGTCGCTTGGCTGGTGGTCGCTTGGCTATCGTGCAACGGGAGCCCTCCGTTCCCAGGCTGGGATCTCGTCGTAGTTGTAAGCTTCCCAGGTCACCACGGGTGTCTCGTCAAAATTAAAAGTGGGCGGCGGCGACGTAGTCTTCCACTCCAAGCCAGCCGCGGCCCAGGGATTCGCGTCGGCGATCTTCCCGTAGCGCAGCGACCAGACGAAATAGATCATCGGCAGCAGATAGCCAACGGCGAGGATGCTGGCGCCGGCCGTCGAGAGCACGTTCAGCGCCTGGAACTCCGGCGGATACTGCCAGTAGCGGCGGGGCATGCCGACGTAGCCGAGAATGAACTGCGGGAAGAACGTCAGGTTGAAGCCTACGAAGACGAGCAGCGCCGACAGCTTAGCCCAGGCTTCCGGATACATGCGGCCGGTCATCTTCGGCCACCAGAAATGCAGGCCTCCAAGATACCCCATGAGCACGCCGCCCACCATGACGTAGTGAAAGTGGGCGACGACGAAGTAAGTGTCGGTGACGTGAACATCGATGCCGATGGTCGCCAGCATGAGGCCGGTTAATCCGCCAATGGTGAACAGCCCGATAAAGCCAAAGGCATAGAGCATCGGAGTGGCGTAGGAAATGGAACCCTTGTAGAGAGTGGCTGTCCAGTTGAAGACTTTGACGGCGGAGGGCACGCCCACGGAGAAGCTCAGGAAGGAAAAGATCATCGCAGCATAGAGCGAGATGCCGGCGACGAACATGTGATGCGCCCACACCAGGAATCCGAAGACGGCGATGGCAACGCTCGACAGAGCGACAAACTTGTAGCCGAACACGCGCTTGCGCGCGAAGCAGGCAATGAGTTCGCTGATCACGCCCATCGAAGGCAGGATCATGATGTAGACGGCGGGATGCGAGTAGAACCAGAACAGATGCTGGAACAGGAGCGGGTCTCCGCCGAGCCTGGGATCGAAGATGCCAAGGTGGAAGAGACGCTCGACGGCCACCAGCACGATAGTGATTGCGATCACGGGCGTGCCGAGAATCATGACCAGGCTGGTGGCGTAGTTGGCCCAGATGAAAAGCGGCAACCGGTCCCAGGTAAGCCCGGGCGCGCGCATGCGATGAATGGTGACGATGAAATTGAGTCCGGTAAAGATGGATGAGAAGCCCGCGATGAAGACCGCGAGTCCGGCCTCGACAATCTTGGTATTGGTATAGTCCGTGCTGAATGGGGTGTAGAAAGTCCAGCCCGTGTCGACACCGCCGGTCAACATGACGTGTGAAATTAGGATGCCGCCGGTGATGTAGAGATACCAGCTCAGCAGGTTGATGCGCGGGAAGGCGAGATCCTTCGCGCCGATCATGAGCGGCACCAGGAAGTTGCCCAGCACCGCAGGCACCACTGGGATCAGAAAGAAAAACACCATGATCATGCCATGCATGGTGAACACCTTGTTATAGGTGTCGGCCTGCATGAGGTCGCCCTGCGGAGTGAGCAGTTCGAGCCGGATGAGCATGGCAAAGAAGCCGCCGACAAAGAAGAAACCAGTAACCGAGATCAGGTAGAGGATCGCGATCCGCTTGTGGTCGGTAGTCAACAGCCAGGACTTGAGGCTGTGGCCATTGTTGAGATAGTTCAATTTCGGAGCCTGATTCGCCGGGATTGCTGTGCTCGCCGCTTTACTGACCATGACTATTGCACCTGCATCTTCTGGGGTTCTGGCGGGGAAGTGACGGGCTGGCTCTGCAGCCCGGCGGTTCCCGCGGGTGGCTGGCTTAACGATTTGACATAGGCCACCAGCGCGTTCAACTGCTCGTCGCTGACGATGCCCTGGAAGGCAGGCATCACCGGTTTGAAACCGTTCACGATCTTTGCGGTGGGATTGAGGATGGACTCACGAACATAGTTCTCATCGGCAATCACCGTGCGTCCGTCTTCAAGCAGAACCGGTTTGTTGTAGATACCCGTAAGATTGGGGCCGCGCCCTTGGACGTCGAAACGATGGCAGGTGGCGCATCCGAGCGTAGCGAATAACTGCTTGCCGGTTTCCTGCAAGGGCGCCGACGTCCCGCCCGCCATCCACTGCGCGTAATCCTGCGGCTCCATGACGACGATGTCGCCACCCATTCCGGAGTGATTGGTTCCGCAGTATTCGGCGCAGAATAGATGGTAGCGGCCGGGTTTGGTGGCCTTGAACCATAAGGTGGTGTAGCGGCCGGGGAGCACGTCCTGCTTGAGGCGGAATGCAGGGATGAAGAAGCTGTGAATCACGTCCTGCGAGGTCATGATCAGCTTGACGTCCTGGCCGGTGGGGACGTGGAGCTCGTTGATCTCGCGCTGGCCCTCCATGTGCTCGATCTTCCACATCCACTGCTTGGCGACGACGTAGACTTCAGTCGCGTCAGCGGGAGGTGTGCGCTCCTGGAAATATATGACTGCTCCCCAGATGAAAAAGGTCATCATCACAAAGAGCGGAATGGTTGACCAAATGATTTCGAGGACGGTGGAGCCTTCGATCTGTTCGGCATTCGGATGGCGTGCGCGACGATACTTGATCGCCAGCACCATTACCCCGAGAAAAATCACCGCGGTCATGACGCCGGCGACCAAGAGCAGATAGATGTAGAGCGCATCCACCTGGCTTGCCATGGTCGAGGCCCGATCGGGCCACAAAGGTAGATATTTCGACATATTTACTTAACTCGCCTCAATTCGTCGTGAGCCGCGCCGCCACCTGAACGATGATCGGAACGTCGTTCGGAGCTTCGATCGGCACGGAACATGACGAACATAAATGTTCCCAGGATCAGCATGGTACCGAGCGCCGCCAGCTTCAGGATGTTGCTGATGACGGCGCCGTATTTCCCGGTCCTGGGATCGTAGTGATAGCAGTAAAGGAGCACCTGGTCGCCGATGTTACCGATCCGGTATTGCGAGGCCTGCACCAGTCCGAGGCGCAGATCCTTGGGAGAGAACTCGACTCCATAAAAGTATCCCGAAATGTGGTGGTCGGGCGTCAGCATAACAATGGCGGCGGCGTGGGCGTACTGCTCGGTTTTCGGATCGAACTGATATTGGAAGCCGACCGACTTGGTGAGCGCATTGATCTGGTCCGCCTTGCCGGTAAGGAAGTGCCAACCTTGATCGGCGTTCGCGCGGCCGTAGCGCTTCATCATGTCCCGCTTTTTTTCCGCGGCCATTTCCGTGGTTTCGCGCGGGTCGAAGCTCACGGTGAGAACGTCAAAATCTTTGCCGAGATTAAAGGTCAGTGCCTTCATCGAACCGACCAGCCCTTGCAGAAGTTCACTGCAGAGCATGGGACACTGGTAATAACCCAGGTTCAGAATGACGGGGCGTCCGTGGCCGAAGTAGTCGGCGAGTTTCACGGGGTTGCCGAGTTCGTCGCGAAATTCGAGATTGGCAGGAACTTCGGCGTTGAGATGTTGCTCGATGCCGACGAATTCGAGCCCAGGTGGACGCTGGTTAACCGGCGGACTCATGATGCCGCCACTCATAGGACCGCGCCCCTGCGCACACAGCGGAGCGACCGAGAGCATCAGCAGAAGAATTGCTACCGTAATCGAATTGGCGAAACTACTTTTACTGCGCACTGCTTTTTCCTTTTCCGGCTGTCCGGCCGGAACGGTTTGCGGGGACTGAGGTCCCAAAGAAGTTTCTACTGCTTCGCTGCCGCCCGCTTCTGGGCGGGCGCTTTGCTCGCCGCCGTTGTGTTCAAATCCGTGCAGCCTTGCGAACACACGGGCAATCCATGCTGAACGACCAACTCCATGGCGCGCTCGATCGGAATGTGCGCCACGCCTGCCTTTTCGTCGACCCACCCGTAGCTGTTGAGTTGGTTCTCCTGATTGACGAGGAAGTCGCGAAACTGGCCGCGCTCGTTGGTTTCGAGCATGGGCGCGCCGTTTTCCTTGAACTGTTTATCCATGTAGTCCTGCGTGACCACACGCGACATCGCACCCTTGGAAGTAACCAACGGACTGGCGGTGGCCATTCGCGACCGTTCGTAATTATCGAGGAACGAATACATGTGGGCGATGATGAAATAAATGGCTACGCCAACGATCGCGAGGCCGATCATGAAGGCGAAGGCACCGCGCGTGCTCAGGTCTTCGCGTTCGAAACCGGGTTCGGGGCCGGGTTGGCCGTGGTTCATCATTTCGTCACTCATATTCCGTTACTCATGCGACGGCTCCAGAAGTCTCAGCGTCTGCGGCGCGTTGACGGCGAGCAGCGGACGCGATCTCAGATTATGGAAGAAGTAGGCCATCCAAAGACCGCCGATGCCGGCGATGATTGTGAAATGCAGCCAGCTCAGGTGAAACGTGGGATGCGACGCCGGCTCGACATGCCAAAAGATATCGACGATGCGCATGAATATGAGCCAGGAAGCGACCCAGACCAGATTGCGCGCCTTGCGCTTCAATTGGCGCGAGAGCAAGAGCGCGAAAGGCACGGCGAAGTGGAACACCACGAGGAACAGACCGACCGCTTCCCATCCTCCATTCATGCGGCGCACATACCACGGAATCTCTTCGGGCAGGTTGCCGGCCCAGATGATGAGCCACTGCGAAAAATTGAAGTAAGCCCAAACCATGACGAAGGTGAGCATGAACTTGCCGTGGTCGTGGACTTCGGTATCGGTGAGGTACTCGGACATCGGCCTGCGTTTGCCGAGGATGCGCTCGATGACCACGCAGAAGCAGAAGGCGGAGAGCGCTTCACCCGCGATGAAAAGCAGGCCGTAGATGGTCGAGATCCAGCGCGCTTGCAGCGACATCACCCAGTCGATCACGGCGAAAGAAATCGTGAACGAGTAGATGACGAGTCCAATGGCACTCATGGCGCGGAAACGCAGCGTGCTCTGGCCCGCAATCGAGTCCTGCTCGGTGGACCAGCGATTCAGAAAGTAGGCCATCCCGATCCAGATAATGAAGTAAAGAATGTAGCGCAGCAGGATGCCGTTGAAGTTGAGATAGCTGTGCGCGATTTCCGCGATCTTGGGGCCGGTGCGTCCATCGGGCCGGGCCCAGAAATACAGCTTCGGCAAATTCAGCAAAATCGGGATGAACAGTACGAACATGAGGGGCAGCGTCATCATGCCCGATTCCAGGATGCGGCGAATCACCGTGCCCCAGGCGCCGCCGACCAAGTGGTACAGCATCAGGATGGCCATGCATCCGAGCGAAAGGCCGAGCCAGAACATGAAGCCGATGAGGTAGGCGGAATAAAAACTGCCGGGAGCAAGGAAAGCGCCCGCGACGGAAGCAATGGCCGCGATCGCGCCAATGACGAGCGACCGCTGCTCCATAGTCTGGGCCACGGGCGGGGCCATCAGGTCCGACTTAGTCATCTTCACTGTGGCCGTGGTCATTTAGGCTTCCCTTCGGGTGCAGCGCTGGACGACGCGGGCGCTATTTCTGGCAGCGTCGCTCCGTTGCCAATATCGCGGAACTGCGGCGGAGGTGACGGAACCTTCTGTCCAGCAGGGATGTCGGCCGAAGTTGCATTCTGGCTCAATTGCAGCGCGCGGATGTAAGCCGCGATGCACCAGCGATCGCGTGGCGCAACCTGCGTGCCATATTCGGGCATCACGCCATAGCCGTGAGTCATAACGTCGAAGAAGTAGCCGAGCGGCGCTTTGCGCAAACGTTCGATGTGATACGACGGCGGACGGCGGAAGCCGCGCGAGGGAATGTAACCATTGCCATCGCCGACGCGTCCGTGACAAGGCGTGCAGTTGATATTGAAACGCTCGCGTCCGCGGTCAAGAACTTCCAACGTCACCGGGAACGGCAGATAGCCGCCGGGAGCGTTGCCGATTTTCCCGGTGTAGAAATACGTGTCTTCGTGGAGATCGCCGCGTGCCACCGTCCCCTCGACCGGCAGCCGGGCAGAGCGATCGTCAGGGAAGAAATCGCTCTTCGCCATGGGCCGGTAATACGGCTGCACGTGCATGTCGAGGCGGCATCCGGCGTTGATGGCAATCAACGCCAGCAGCGCGGGCAAAACTTTTCGGAGGTTGCGCTTAGCTAGACTACCCATGGCTAGCTTGGCACCTCCGCGATCATCCGTGGAGCGAGGCCCGCGAGAAACGTGCGAGTGCTGGCAGCGTCATATTTCGGGTCGCTCGAAAATACGACCAGGAAGAATTTATCTTCCGAGGCCCTGGCGAACTCGGGCACGTTGAACACCGGGTGATAGGGCATGGGAAGGCCGTTCAGGGCGAGCATGCCGATAGCGGAGGAAAGTCCGCCGAAAAGAATCGTCAATTCGAAGGTCACGATGATGAACGAGGGCCAGGAATGAAACGGGCGTCCGCCAACATTGACCGGATAAGTAATCACCGCCACCCAATACTGGAGCGCGTACGCCGATATCCCGCCGATGAGTCCGCCGATGAGGACGACGAGGGGCACGCGGTTCTTGTGAAAGCCAATGGCCTCGGCAAGACCCTCGATTGGGAACGGACTGTAGGCGTCGATCTTCTGGTAGCCCGCTTCGTGAGTCTTGTGAGCGGCGGCTAACAGTTCTTGCGCTGAGTCGAATTCGGCCATCAACCCGTAGATCGAAGAATCGCGCGTTGTCATCGTCATTGCTTCACCTACGCCGCCTCGTGCACGTGCGCCTCCGGCAGCAACGCGCGCAATTCGAAGATGGAGATCATCGGGAGGATGCGCACGAACAGCCACATCGCCGTCAGGAACAAGCCGATGGTGCCGGCGAAAGTCATCCAGTCCCACTTGGTTGGGTAGTACATGCCCCACGAAGAAGTCAGGAAGTCGCGGCTCA
This sequence comes from Terriglobales bacterium, assembly GCA_050012595.1. GTDB lineage: Bacteria > Acidobacteriota > Terriglobia > Terriglobales > Acidobacteriaceae > Acidiflorens. The sequence continues at coordinate 31,512 of JBEKGW010000009.1, read as the reverse complement.
AACTGACAACCACGATAATAAAGCGCTCCAGCCACATGCCAACCAGCACAATGAACGAGATGAGCCAGAGCCAGCCGGTAGAGACGCGGAACTTCTTCAGCCAGAGAACCTGCGGGATGAGAATGTTGCAGGCAAGCAACGACATATACACAAATCGATACGGGCCATGCAGCCGGTTCCAAAGCAGGAACGAATCGAACTGGTTCCCGCTGTACCAGCCCATGAACGCCTCCATGCCATAGCCGTAGGCGACGATGAGGCCGGTGGCAAGCATCACCTTGGCCGAATTCTCGAGATGCCGCATGGTGATGAAGTCTTGGAGTCCGTAGATCGCGCGGATTGGAATCGCAAGACAAAGAACCATGGCGAAACCGGAATAGATGGCGCCCGCGACAAAGTAAGGAGGGAAGATAGTTGTGTGCCAGCCGGGGACGATGCCGACGGCGAAATCGAAGCTGACGACCGTGTGTACTGAAAGCACCAGCGGTGTCGCGAGCCCGGCGAGAAGTAAGTATGCCGTTTCGTAACGGTGCCAGTGCCGCGCGGAACCACGCCATCCCATGGCAAGCAACCCGTAGATGCGCTGCACCACGGGAATGTCGGCGCGATCGCGCAATGTGGCGAGATCGGGAATCAATCCCACAAACCAGAACACCAGCGAAATCGTGAAGTAAGTCGAAACCGCGAACACGTCCCACACCAGCGGACTGCGGAAGTTCGGCCAGTAACGCATAGTGTTCGGATACGGAAACATCCAGTAAAAAAGCCACGGGCGTCCCATGTGAGCGAGCGGAAAGAGACCGGCGCAGGCCACCGCAAACAGCGTCATGGCCTCGGCGAAGCGGTTGATGGAGTTGCGCCAAGTCTGGCGGAGGAGGCACAGAATCGCCGAAATCAGCGTCCCCGCGTGGCCAATACCGATCCACCACACAAAGTTGACGATGGCGAATCCCCAACCAATGGGGGTGTTGATGCCCCAGATCCCCGTACCTTTAATGAACAGATACCCAAGGGCGATCATCAGCATGTTCATCATCGAGAACACGATCACGAAGCCGACGATCCATCCCAGCGAGACGGGGCGGCTCAGCACGATGTTGCTGATCTTCTCGGTGATGGTGGAGAAGGTGTAACCCGGCGCGATCACCGGCACTCGCCTGTCTGCCACTGGTATTTGTGTGTTGGTAGCCATGCCTTACATGCGCTCCACTTATGCTTCTATCTTTTCTCGTAACTCGACTTATGACTTAGTTTCTAACTCTGGATTAGGATTGCGGACTTCCGCCAGATACGTTGTGCGCGGCCGCGTATTCAATTCACCCAGCAGGGAGTAGTTTCTCGCCTGCGCCTTCCACTTATTGACCTGGCTGCTCGGATCGTTGAGATTGCCAAAGACGATGGCGTTCGCCGGGCAGGACTGCTGGCACGCCGTTTGCAGATCGCCTTCTTTAATGGTCGAATCGGCGCGTTCGGCGTCAATGCGGCGCTCGTTGATGCGCTGCACGCAGTAAGTGCACTTTTCCATGACGCCGCGGCTGCGGACGGTCACGTCAGGATTGCGCATGAGCTTGAACTGCGGAGTCTCCCAGTCCTCGAAAAGCAGAAAATTGAACCGCCGCACTTTGTAGGGGCAGTTATTGGAGCAGTAACGCGTGCCGACGCAGCGGTTGTAGACCATGTCGTTCAGGCCCTCGCTGCTGTGCACGGTCGCCTGCACCGGACAGACCAGCTCGCAAGGCGCATTCTCGCACTGCATGCAGGGCACGGGCTGGAAGAAGCCCTTGGGATTTTCGCGCGGGCCGTTGTAGTAAGCGTCCACGCGCAGCCAGTGCATGTGGCGGCCTTTGAGGGTTTGCTCTTTGCCGACCACCGCGATGTTGTTTTCCGACTGGCAGGCGACAATGCAGTTATTGCATCCGACGCAGGAATTCAGATCGATCGCCATGCCCCAGGAGTAAGTTTCCTTCGAATAATCGAAGGGCTTGTAAAGCGTGAGGTCCTGCGGCGGCTCGCCTTCCTTCGCGAAGTTCGGCTCTTTCTTGTACTCCTCGAGGCTGCGCTCCTGCACCAGCGGACGCTCGCCGACGGGAGTTTCCATCGTCTGATAGCCCTGCGTGCTGGCGAGCTGGTAAATGTCGCCAGTCGCTCGAAGCTGCGCGCCACCCGCAAACCACGGAGTCTGACTGGTGCGGAGCGGGTAAACGTCGAAGCCGGTGCCGCTGCCGACACGGCCGGCGCGAGTGCGCCCGTAACCGAGGAAGACAGTGATCGAGTTATCGGGATGGCCGGCCTGAATCCAGACTGCGCCTTTTACCTTCTTTCCCTGGAATTCCAGTTCCGCGACGTCTTTAAAATTCAGCTTCAGCCGCTCGGCCATCGCAGGGCCGATCATGATGGGATTGTCCCAAGTTAGTTTAGTAAGCGGCTTCGGAAGTTCCTGCAACCAGCCGTTATTCGAGAAGCGGCCATCATAGATTGAGGGATCGCGGCGGAAGTTGAGCTCGTAGGCAGTGCCGGGCGTGGGTTGCGATGCCGGGAAGCTGCCGGCTTTCAGCGAGACATTCTTCGGCTCGTAAGTTGTGCCTTCAATCCAGCCGTCATGCAGAGACTTGCGCCAGAAGGCGTCGAAGTCAGCGCCGGTGTGCTGCTTCTGCCAGTACTGCTGAACGAGATCATGCCCCGTCAATCCTGACTGGCCCTCGAGGATGGTGACGAGTTCGTGGGCGCTCTTGCCGCCGTAGAGCGGCTCGATGAGCGGCTGAACGACGCTGACCGTGCCGTCGTAGGCGCGGGCATCGCTCCAGGACTCGAGATAGTGCGCTTCGGGTACATGCCAATGACAAAGTTCGGCGGTCTCGTTGCGATGCGTGCCGAGAAACACTTTCAGATTGACGGCATTCGATTTCAGCGCCGCAGCAAATTCGAGTTCGGCGGGCGCGTCGTAAGCCGGGTTGCCGCCAAGAATCAGCAGCAGGTCAACTTTGCCGGCACGCATATCTTCGACGAGCGCGTGCAGCGAATCATTGCGGTTGACCGGATTCGCATCGACCGACTCGGTATAGAAAACGGTCTGTCCGACGTTGCCGAACATCTGATTGAGCGTGTGCGCGAGCGCATGAACCACCGGAGGTTGATGATCGCCGACGATAATGACGCTGGATCCCTTGTGAGCCTGGAGATCCTTCCAAATGGCCAACAAGGACCTGCCGATCTCATTCTTTCCGCCAGCAATACCGTAGTCCGTCCCGGTTATGGCCGCCAGCGCACGCGCGAATCCCTCGATATCCGAGGCCCGCACAGGAATACGATGATCCGCCTTCATCCCCGTCGAACTCGGAGTGCTCTCGACCACATACAGCCGGTTCATGTTCGCGTCAGGATTGCGGCGCGCGGCGAAATCGCGCGTGTAGCGGGCCGCGCCGGGAAATCCCGCGTAGAGGAAGTCGGCGTCGAGCGAAACGATGACGTCGGCCCTCGACAAGTCGTAGCGTGTCTCGACTGGCTCGCCGAAAGCCAGCTTCGCGCCTTCGACCACGTTGTCGCGGCTGATCGGCTCGTAGACGTGCCACTTCGCCTGCGGATTTGCATCGAGATAACTGCGAATTTGCGCGGCGAGCGTTGGCGAAGAAACGGTCTGCGTCAAAATGCGGACGCCGCTGCCCGCGATGCTCTTCTCCGCACTCATCGGCCCGCGAAGGGCCTCCACGAACGCATTCCACGAGCGGACGTCCCCCAGGTAAGTGATGTCCTTCGCCCGATCCGGATCGTAGAGATCGAGAATCGAAGCTTGCGCGTAAACGTCAGTGCCGCCGAGGCTGGCAGGGTGCTGCGGATTGCCTTCGATTTTCGTCGGACGGAACAGATGGCTTTCCACCAGAATCGGCGAAGCGTAGCCGCCTAGCGTAAAAGCTGTCGCGTAGAACATGGGGCGGCCGGGAACCAAGTTTTCCGGCTGCCGCACATAGGGCACGATCTCGGTGATCGGCATCCTCGTGCAACCGGTCAAACCGGCGAGCGCCAGCGACGCGCCCATGGTTTTCAGGAAGCCGCGGCGCGAGAAATCATCGAGCCACTCGGAAGCCCCTTTGGGAAACTCGCGGTGGAGCATCTCCTGAAACTCGTCGCTGCCGGCCAGCTCTTCGAGGCTGCGCCAGTACTCGGGGCCGGTCGTCTCCTCGATCTGCGCCTTCACGGTCGCCAGGTCAAGCCCTTTTCGTTTGCTGGGGCAGACGTCGGTTCCGCCGTTGGTTCCGGTCGGTTTTATTTTTTGCTCGTCCATGCTCATCGTCGATCTTCTAGTTCTCTCGATCAGTTCTTTTCATCATTGATCTGCCGATCGGTATCTACCGATGGCAGGTGTTGCAACTGGTGATGTCGTTGACCGAGCGCACCTTGTATTGCTCCTTCAATGCGTTCCCGAGCGTTTTCTGATCGGAGTATGCCGTTCCCTTCACCACGACGGGCTCGCCCGTGGACGGCTGCTCATAGCGCATGTTGAAAACTTGTTCTCGCGGGCGCAGATATTTTTCCGGAGCCCGGTGGCAGTCGAGGCAGAACTCCATCTGCAGCGACGCGTACTGATACATCAGCGGCATCTGGTCGACAGGACCGTGGCAGGTGTTGCAGCCCACACCCTTATTCACGTGGATGCTGTGATTGAAATATACGTAGTTGGGCAACTGGTTGACGCGCGTCCATTCGAGCGAGCGGCCAGTACGGAAACTTTCGCGGACGGGCTCCAGATACGCCGCATTGGTCCAGATCTGCGCATGGCAGTTGATGCAGGTCTTGGTGGGCGGGATGCCGGCGAAGCTCGATTGCTCGACCGAGGTGTGACAGTAGCGGCAGTCGATGCCGAGCCCGGTCACATGGTGCTTGTGGCTGAACGGGACGGGCTGCGACTTCCTCACTCCGGCATAGGTGATGTACGGAGAACGCTCAATCTGCACCATGGCCCAAAATAGCGCGGCCACGGCAACAACAGTCAGGACCATAGAGGCCCGGGCGATTGCATTGGCGCTGCGTGGAAAGATCTGCATTAAGTGTGGAAGTTCAAAATTATGAAATTGGTTTGCGCCGCTCCCGGCCGACCGCAGTCGTATGATTTACGTCACGCGTCGTTGTGATGCACGGCACTGAAAGAAGCGAGTATAACAGTTAAGGGGCGAAATGGAACAGGTCGCGCAGCCTTTCTTCCTGCTAATTCGGAACCTCAATTTGGAAAATTGAATCTCGAGAAATTTTGAAAGCATCTCTGGATTCTGACCGGAAGTTAGAACCTTCGGTCACTGCATTGTGAAGGCGTTTCTGGAAAATTGGCCGGCAACGAAACCTCAGCGCAGGTTCATGACCAGCAGTTTGGGTTCCGTCATTTCCTGAATCGCGTCGCGCAAGCCCTCGCGGCCGAGTCCGGAATCTTTAATTCCGCCATAAGGCATGTGATCGATGCGAAACGTAGGCACGTCGCCGGCGATCAAGCCTCCGACTTCAAGTTCGTCGTAGGCCTGAAAGATGAGTTTGGCGTCGCGCGTGAAAAGCCCAGCCTGCAGGCCGTAGGCAGAACTGTTGATCTGTTTCAGCGCGGAGGCGAAATCGTTGTAGGGCTCGACGGTCACCACCGGCGCAAAGATTTCCTGGCAATTCACTTTCATGCTGGGCTTGGTGCTGGTCAGCACAGTGGGTTCGAACAGCGAACCTTTGCGGTTGCCGCCGCAGAGCAGGCGCGCCCCACCGCGAACCGCCTCCTGCACCCACTCGGCAGCGCGGATGGCATCGCTTTCGCGGATGAGCGGGCCGAGGTCGCTCGACTCGTCGAGCGGATCTCCGGCCTTCAGTTTGCGGACTCCCGCCAGCAATAGCTCGGTGAATTTCCCGTAGACGGAGTGCTCGACCAGAATGCGCTGCACGGAAATGCAGGACTGTCCGGCGTAAGCAAAGCTTCCGGTGACGCAGCGGTCGGCGGCGTAAGCGAGATCAGTATCGCTGTGGACGATGACGCCCGAATTCCCTCCCAGTTCGAGAACGACTTTCTTCTTTCCCGCGTTGTTCTTGATAGCCCAACCAACGGCGGCGCTGCCCGTGAAGCTGATGAGCTTGATGCGTTCATCGGTGACCAACAAACCGGAATCTTCGTTCGAAAGCAACACGGCGTTGAATCCGCCATCCGGCCATCCCGCTTGCTGGATCACTTCCGCCAGCAGCAGCGCGGTGAGCGGCGTCTCGGGGGCGGGCTTGAGGACCATGGAACATCCGGCGGCAATGGCCGGGGCCACTTTGTGGGCGACCAGGTTCAAGGGAAAATTGAAGGGTGTGATGCCGGCGATGGGGCCGAGCGGAAAACGTTTGACGATGCCCCACCGTCCGGCGGTTGACTGCTGCCAATCGAGCGGCAAATATTCGCCGTAGCCGCGAACCGTCTCTTCGGCCGCGATGTTGAACGTAAAGACGGCGCGGTCAACTTCGGTGCGAGCGCTCTTGATTGGCTTGCCCGCTTCCAGCGCAATCATGCGTGCAAATTCGTCTTTACGATCGTGAACGCCGACCGCAATCTGGCGCAAAACTCTTTGGCGCTCGAAGGCGGGCAGTCGCCGGGTGGTTCCGAAGGCCTTGACGGCGGCGGCAATGGCGGCCTCCGCGTGTTCGCCACGCCCCCGGTGGACATGCGCGATCAGGGCGCCGTCGTAAGGCGCGCGCACATCGACGATGTCACCCTCTTCCAGCCACTTCCCGTCCAGAAAGAAACCGTGGGTTGCAACTGGAGTCACCGTCATCTCGGCCATGCCTTGCCTCTTTTCGAGCGCGCTCGTGATTCGCGCCTGATGATTCGAGTCTCGACTCGAGCAAAAAGATTATAAAACTTTGCGGGAAGCGCGTTGTCGACAGGAAAAGGTCTCGTGTGTCAGGTCTCAGGAAAACCAAAGGCGGCTCAACTTCGTTCCTGAGACCTGACGCCTGCGACCTGAGACCTATTTCATTTGCCGCTTTGCGGCTTCAAGCGGTCGTCGATTTCCACCTGGTATCCGGCGACGAGGCGATTCGTTTCATTCGCCATGCCGACCACGGACATCAACTCTTTGAACTGGGCATCGGTCATGCCTTTATTTATCGCCGAGGCGGTATGCGAAGCGATGCAGTATTCGCACTGGTTCGTAACCGAGACGGCGACATAGATCATTTCTTTGGTGAGCGGGTCGAGCGCTCCCGGAGCCATGATCTGCTTGATGTCTTCCCAAGTCCGCTTGAGCATGACCGGATCGTGCGCGATCGCCTTCCAGAAATTGTTGATCCAGTCGGTCTTGCGCGTAGCCATAATGTCGTCATAGACACCGCGCACCTCAGGGCTGGCATCGGCGTATTCGATAAGGCCAAAAATGGACATGCGGCGCTCCAGCAAAGAAAGTCTCTTCTCACGATACCCAGTCTAAAACTTTGTAGTACACCCCGGCCAACGGCAGAAACCAAGGCTCGCCATTGTACAGTCCGAGCGGCGCGCCGGGGAAAGGGATCTCCGTGAAAGGATTGTCGGTCTTTCCTTCCGCGATCCATTCGGCCATCTTCTGCCCTTGGTACGTGGCCATGGCAACGCCGTGTCCCGCATACCCCACGGCGAAATGGATGCCATCGATTTGGCCGGCGTGCGGCATGATGTCGAAGCAGAAATCGAGCGTACCGCCCCAAACGTATTCGACTCTCGTGTCGCGCAGTTGCGGATACACGTCGACCATTCCCAGCCGCAGAATTTCGGCGCTCTTGCGGATGGTCTGATCGGTCTCCGGGAAAAAAGCGGCGCGCCCGCCGAACAACATGCGGTTATCGGGGGTAAGGCGGTAGTAGTAAAGATAGTTCTTGGAATCGTAGATCTGACGATTGCGCGGGCTTAGTTCGCGGGCAAGCGCTTCCGAGAGCACTTGGGTTGTAATAATAAACGACCCGATGGGGATGATCTTCTTCCGCAGCGCGGGAGTCGCCGCGCCTGTGTAACCGCTGGTTCCGACCAGCACGTTGCGCGCCCAAATCGCGCCCCGAGAGCTGTTCAGCCTGAAACCCGGCGCACCGTCACGCAATTCGCGCTGGATGTTCTGCAGCCGTGTGCGCTCACAGATCTGGGCGCCGGCGCGCATGGCGGCGGCGCCGAGTCCGGCCACGTAGCGCGCAGGATTCAGGCCAACTGAAATTTCGTCGACCATGCCGCCGTAATAAATGTCGGAACCGATTTCGCTGCCGAGTTGGTCGCGAGGCACGACGCGCAAGTGGTGGTTGAATTCGCGGGCGATCACTTCAACCTGGCAGGCGTAGTCATCGAAATGCGCCTGCTTGCAGGCAACTTCGAGGTGTCCGGTGCGGGCGAAATCGCAGACGATATTTTCCTCTTTCACGATGCGCTCGACCGCGTCGACGGTCTCCAGTGACGCCGCATACATGCGACGCGTAAGCTCGTGTCCGTACCTCGAGAGGAGTTTGTTGACGCCAAGCTTCAATCCGGTGAGTACCATGCCGCCATTGCGCGAACTCGCCCCCCAGCCGATGGTTTCCGATTCGAGCACGACGACCTTCGCGCCGCGTTTGGCAAGCGAAAGCGCGGCGGAGAGTCCTGTGAATCCGGCGCCGATGATGGCAACGTCAGCGCTCTCCGGCAACGGCTGCGCCGGGGAACTGGGCATCTGCACGGTGGTGAGCCAGTAGTTGAGTTCCTGGGGCATGCTGCAGAAAGGCTTGTTCGCCGCCATCATAAATGACCTCGTAGCCGACTACAGCACGGCCGTTTCATGAATCATCCGCCCTTCCGCGAAGCGCGAGAAGTTAAGAAGAGACGCGTCGATCAGATCGGTCTTCCCAGTCAGAATCAAGTCGCTCAGAATTTTTCCAGTGGCGGGCGAGTGCATCACGCCATGCCCGCTGAAGCCGTTGGCAAAGAAAAAGCCGGGGACGTCGGGAGATTCGCCAAGAATTGGGTGATGGTCAGGCGTCATTTCATACAGGCCGGCCCAGGCTCGCTGGGGATTGACCGCGACATTTTCGAAGACAGGTACGCGATCCGCGGCGCGGGTCAAAATCTTCTCGATGAAGCTCGCGTCGAAATCGGTTTTGTAGCCGGGCGTTTCTTCCGGATCGTTCCACGCCAGCAGGAATCCGCGGCTCTCTGGGCGGAAGTGGAATCCGCTGGACATGTCGACGATCATGGGCGCGGTGTGCGGAAATTGGTCGAACGGTTCCGTTGGAACCAGCATGCGGCGCAAAGGTTCGACGGGAAGATCGATGCCGGCCATCTTCGCAATCGAAGCCGCCCATGGTCCGGCGCAGTTGACAACCGTACGCGTGGAGACCATGTCGCGTGTGGTCGCAATTTCGTAGCTCCCACCGTTGTTAGTAATGCCGCGAGTGCTGTTGCGAGTGATTGCAGTGACGCTGACGTTCTTCCAGAGCGTGGCGCCGTGATCGCTTGCCCAGGCCATGAAGCCGATCATGGCGCTGTAGGGATCGACGAAGCCGTCGGTGGAGCAGAAGCTGCCGCCGACGATGTCGTTGCCCCGGAGTTGCGGGAACTGGCTGCGAATTTCGTCGCCGGCGACGAGACGCACGTTCTTCAGTCCCATGGCGATCTGCCTTTCGTAGTTGGCGCGCAGGTAGGCCATATGCTTTTCGTTGGTCGCGCAAAAAAGGTATCCCTGGGGACGGTAGTCGCACGGGTAACCGAGACGCTCTTCGAAGCTTGCATAGAACGGGATCGAGTAAAGCGACATCTGGATGTTGACCGGCGTCGAAAACTGCGCGCGCACGCCGCCCATGCTCTTGCCCGTAGATCCCTTGCCCTGCGCGCTCTCGCGCTCAATCACGAGAACGTTCTTGCAGCCCGCCGCAACAAGATGGTACGCGATGCTTGAGCCGACAATCCCTCCGCCGATGAGAACGACGTCCGCGGTGTGCATGGTAGCGGAGCAATTGTAAATGCTAGTGTGGGGACGGGGCTCTGCCCCGTCCCGGATCTTCACGACGCCGCCATCTCCGGCGTAGCCGCCAGCAGTTTGCGCGTGTAGGCGTGCTGCGGTTCGGTAGTGATCTGCTCCGTGCTTCCGATCTCGACAATCTTGCCCTGATACATCACCGCAATGCGGGTCGAGAGGTAGCGAACGACCGGCATGGAGTGCGAGATGAACAAATAGGTGAGGCCGAAATCGCGCTGGAGTTGCTGCAGAAGATTCACGATCTGCGCGCCGACGCTGACGTCGAGAGATGAAACCGGTTCATCGGCGACGATAAACTTCGGCCGCAGCGCAAGCGCGCGGGCAATGCCGATGCGCTGCCGCTGGCCACCGGAAAACTCGTGCGGATAACGGGTCATGGCGGATTCATCCATTCCCACAGCACGCAAGAGTTCGCGCACGCGCTGGCGGCGGGCATCGCGGCTTAGGCTTTCGTGCATGATCTTCTGATGAACGATTTTCTGGTGAAGCGCCTTCTGATGAAGAATCAGCGGCTCGGCGATCACGTCCTCCACCCGGAACCGCGGGTCGAGCGAACCGAATGGGTCCTGGAAGATGATCTGCATGTCGCGGCGAAGACGGCGCAATTCGGAGCCGTTCGCTTTCAGCAGATCGATGCCATCAAAAATGATGGCGCCCGAAGTCGGCTCGATGAGACGGAGAATGAGTCGTCCAAGCGTGCTTTTGCCAGAGCCGGATTCACCCACCAAGCCAAGGGTTTCGCCTTCGTCAATGTCGAGGGACACGTCGTCCACGGCGAGGACTTCGCCCGCACGGCGGCTGCCGAACGGGGATTCGGCGAGATCGAAAATCTTACTCAGGTTGCGGACTTCGAGCAGAGGCATGAAGTCAGAGTAGCAGCGGATAGCGAATAGTGGATAGTGGTCAGCAAGAACACCGGTCAACCGTAATGATCCATTACTCACTATCCATTTTCTTCATCCCGCGATCATCGGCACGGCCGCCAGAGCGGCGACCATGCCAATGGTACGGGCGCAGCTGAAGTGCTCGTGTAGAAAGATGCGAGCAAGCAGAACGGTAACGGCGGGATAGAGCGAACTGAGCACGACCGCCGCGTCCAGTCGTCCGAGTTGAGCCGCGCGAATGAAGACGGTGCTGCCGGTGATGTCGAGGATTCCGGCAAGTATGGCAATGGCCAGCACAGGTGTGGGCACCGCGCGGAGATGTCTTCCGAAAAGAACGATAGCTGCGGTCACCAACAAGGAAGCGGACCGCGAGCAGGCGGCGACCCATAATGCAGAGGCATTGCCCGCGCGGTGAATGCAAAGGTAAAAACCTGCGAAGCCGATTCCGGCCAGCACGGCCATGCCTAAGCCTTTGGGACGGCCAACGCCAGCTTCGGTGCGTGAGATGAGCCAGACACCGATTCCAGCAAGAATAAAGCCAAGCACGTGCCGATAGCCCGGAAAACCCTCGGCGAAGGCAGTCACTATGGTGGGTATAGCGGCGCCCAGAACGGCAGCCACCGGCGCGACCAGTCCCATATTTCCGCTGGCCAGTGAACGATAGAACAAGGCCAGAGCTATGCCCCCGACCGACCCGGCGATCAGCGACCAAACCAGGCTGGTGTTTCCCGGAAATGGAGCGTGGATCATCAGCGCAAGAGTTCCGATTACAACCATACCGCTGATGTGTACGATGGCCGTGAACAGAAACGCGTTCACGCGCCGTGCGCCCACGCCACCCAGAAAATCACTCGCACCCCAGACCCCGACCGCGGTCAGGCTATAAGCAGCAGGGATGTATTGGGCTGCAACGGACATTGGAATTTGAGATTAGCACGCAGCGGGAAACGCGAGACACGAGCGGACTAAGAACCTCGCAGGACGCAGCTAAACGTTGACCGCTACCGGCTGCGCTTTTCCCGCCAGCAGTTGCCGCAGCACGTACTGCAGTATGCCTCCGTTGGCGTAGTAGAGAGCTTCCTGTGGCGTGTCGATGCGAACCACGGCCTGAAATTCCGCCGTCTTCCCACCCTTCACGCGCACGATAATTTTGCGTCCGGAAGAAAATTTCTCGACCACGTCGCGAATCCGCGCGATCTCGAAGACTTCTTCGCCCGTCAACTTCAGCGTCTCAGCATTTTCTCCGGGCAGAAACTGCAGCGGCAGAATGCCCATACCGACCAGGTTCGAGCGGTGAATGCGTTCGTAGTTTTCCGCAATCACGGCGCGAACGCCGAGCAGACGCGGTCCCTTGGCCGCCCAGTCGCGCGAAGATCCGGAGCCGTATTCCTTGCCCGCGAGAATCACGAGTGGCACTTTTTCGACATGGTACTTTTCGGACGCGTCGAAGATCGACATCTCGGCGCCATCGGGCAGGTGACGGGTGAACCCGCCCTCGGTGTTCACCATTTTATTACGCAGGCGGACGTTGGCGAACGTGCCGCGCACCATGACTTCGTGATTGCCGCGACGCGATCCGTAAGAATTGAAATCCGCCGGCTGAACACCATGAGCAATCAGGTATTTGCCGGCAGGTCCGTCTTTCTTAATCGAGCCGGCGGGCGAAATGTGGTCGGTGGTGACGCTGTCGCCGAGTACGGCCAGCACGCGCGCCCCCTTTATGTCCCCGACGGCGGACGGTTTAAGCGCCATGTCATCGAAATACGGCGCCTGCCGGATGTACGTGGAACCTTTCTCCCAAGCGTAGGTTTCGCCCTTCGGAACCGGCAGCCCGCGCCAGCGCTCGTCTCCCGAGTACACCTCGGCATAACTCTTGCGAAACATCTCGGACGTAATCGCGCTCGCCATCGCCTGCTCGACTTCCTGCTGCGAGGGCCAGATGTCCGCGAGATACACGGGCTTGCCGTCTTTGCTTTTTCCGACGGGATCCTTGCGCAGGTCGATATCGATGCGGCCGGCGAGAGCAAACGCGACCACCAGCGGCGGCGACATCAGGTAGTTGGCGCGGACTTCGGAATTGATCCGCCCTTCAAAGTTGCGATTGCCGGAGAGCACCGAGGCGACCACCAGATTTTTTTCGTCAATCTCTTTCGAAACTTCAACCGGCAGCGGGCCGGAGTTTCCGATGCAGGTGGTGCAACCGTAACCGACAATGTGGAACTTCAGCTTCTCCAAATACGGCATCAGGCCGGCTTTTTCGAGATAGTCGAGCACCACTTTCGATCCGGGAGCGAGCGAAGTCTTGACCGTGGCGGGGACTTCGAGACCGCGCTCCACCGCCTTCTTTGCCAGCAGTCCGGCGGCCAGCATCACGGATGGGTTCGACGTGTTCGTGCAACTGGTGATGGCCGCAATCACCACACTGCCGTGATGCAGCGCCTTCCCATTCGTCACAACGTGCTCGCGATCGTACGGGTCCTCGACCCCCACTGCGGTCGGATTTCCACCCTCCTGTTCCCAGCGACTGATCTGCTTGCGGGAGACGCCGGCTGGGGCTGCCACTGCAGCCTTAGTCTTCGGTTTGATCAACGATGGCAGCGCCTGCGCAAACGACTCGCCTGCTTTCGACAGCACAACTCGATCCTGCGGGCGCTTCGGTCCAGCAAGACTCGATTCGACGATGGCAAGATCAAGACTCAGCAGCTCGGAGTATTCGGCGTCGGGAGTGTTCGCATCGTGAAAAAGTCCCTGCTCGCGCGCGTAGGCTTCGACCAGCGCGATCTGCTCGTCGCTACGGCCGGTGAGTTTCAGGTAGCGCACGCTTTCTTTGTCGATCGGGAAGATGCCGCAGGTGGCGCCGTATTCCGGAGCCATGTTCGCAATCGTCGCGCGATCGGCGAGCGGCAGTTCTTGCAGGCCCGGGCCGAAATACTCAACGAACTTGCCGACCACACCGTGCTTGCGCAGCATCTCGGTGATGGTAAGAACTAGATCGGTAGCCGTGGCGCCTTCGCGCAGGCGTCCGGTAAGTTTCACGCCGACGACGAGCGGGATCAGCATGGAGACGGGCTGTCCGAGCATGGCGGCCTCGGCTTCGATCCCGCCCACGCCCCAGCCCAGCACGCCGAGCCCGTTGATCATGGTGGTGTGCGAGTCGGTGCCGACGAGGGTGTCGGGATACGCGGTGCGCTTCCTGCCTTCCTCTTCTTTATGCACAAAAACCACGCGCGCCAGGTACTCAAGGTTGACTTGGTGGACGATGCCGGTGTCTGGCGGCACGATGGCGAGATTGCGGAATCCGGTCTGTCCCCAGCGCAGAAATGCGTAGCGCTCCTTGTTCCGTTGGAATTCAAGCAGCGCGTTCACGCCGAAGGCGCTGGGCGAGCCGAATTCATCGACCTGCACCGAGTGGTCGATGACCAGTTCGGCGGGCTGCAGCGGATTGATGAGCTTGGCGTCGCCGCCCAGGCGCTTCATGGCGTCGCGCATGGCGGCAAGATCGACAACCGCGGGAACGCCAGTGAAATCCTGCAGCAGCACGCGGCTGGGCGTGAAGGCAATTTCTTTTTCCGGCTTCGAATTTTTGTTCCACGCCGCGAGCGCGCGAATTTCTTCCTTCGTCACGTTGCGCCCGTCTTCGGTGCGCAGCAGATTCTCCAGCAGAATGCGCAGCGAAAACGGCAAGTGCCGGGTGGAGATGCCCTGCTTGTCGAGAGCGTCGAGCCGGTAGAGTTCGTATTCTTTGTTGCCGACTTTGAAAGTTGCGCGAGCGCCAAAACTATTCGCTGACATGATTGCCTTCCTTCAAGCTCAGGACAGATCCGGAGCGCGATGCAGAATCGGAACCTACTAGTGTAATTGGTTTTGGGACCTACAGGAATTGTCATCCCTACAAGAACTGTCATGTGGGGGACACAGTCCTACCGCACCCCCGTCCAAATCTGATAAATAACCACGCCGACCATAAACACCAGGTAAATCCTCAGCCCCCAGAAAAGAATCTTCTCGGTCCGCGTGAGCCGCCGTCGAGGACAATGATGGTGTTCCTTGGTGGAAGTGAGCTGATCAGGCTCCAGCGCTGTCATCACTGTGGTGAGTTCTTCGCGGCTGACTTCAGCGCTCACTTCGGCTTCGGGCGCAGAATCAAAATGTTTTTTCATCTACCTGCCTCCAATAATTGCCAGCACATTGGGTGCGATCACACTGACCCCAAACAAGAGCCCGGCGCCGATCAGTATGATCACGACCCCCAGTGCCAGCACATTCGCCCACCTCGGACTCACCAGCGCACCCATGATTTCACGGTCGTTCACCAGCATATAAAGGAAGAGGAGCGCCGGGGGCATCGCCAGGACGGCGATCACGTTCACCAGCAGCACGATATACACGAGTGGAATTCCAGGGATCAGGACCAGCCCCGCAGCCGCAGTCGCCTCGATCAGCAGAACGAGATAGAACGCTCTCCCCTGCCTGAAGGGGAGATTCAAACTGTGCGGGCGCCGCGCCACTTCTCCGAAGGCGTACGCGGATGAAGTTGAAATTGTAATTGCCGCAACCATCCCTGCCTCGAAGATGCCCAGTGCGAAAAGCGCCGCTCCCCAGTGTCCAATAAACGGCTGCAGCGCCTGCGCGAACTCGGCGGCTTCGAAGTTCGCCGCTGACATGTGGTGCGTAAACAGCGGGGTCGTCGCCAGCATAGTCGCCAGCGCGGCGATTGTCGCCAAAGCCGCTCCCAGCACCGTGTCGATGCGTCCCATGTGGATGTCCCGCGTGGTGAGGCCCTTATCCGCAATCGCGCTTTGCTGAAAGAACAGCATCCACGGGGTGACGGTCGCTCCGATATCCGCCAGTAGGATCAGAACCGTCTCCTGCGTGAGGCCGGGCAGTGGCCTCCAGGTCACCAATGCCCGGCCAACCGCCCCCCAGTCCGGATGCGTCATCAGCGCCACCGGCACAAACACCAGGTTGAACATGGCGGCGCCCAAAATAATCCGCTCCCAAGTCCAGTATCGGTGTGTCATGAGCGCCACGGCGAGCACCAACAGTGCCCCACAGACCGCGATTGCCGGCCGCACTCCGAAGAATCCGAGCCCAGCGCGTATGGCGATAAATTCTGTAACCAGCGTCAGAAAGTTGCCGATCATCAGGTCGATCATCGAGAACCAACCCCAGAACGGGCCGAAGCGATCGAAGATCAACTCAGCGTGTCCCCGATGAGTGGCCGCGCCTAAGCGCACGGTCATTTCCTGCACCACGCAAGCCATGGCGAATGTGAGCACAACGAACGGCAGGAAAAAACCGATGCCGAACCGAGCCCCGGTCGCCGCATACGACAACATGCTGGGACCGTCATTCTCCCCGAGCATCACCAGGATGCCGGGGCCGATGAGCAACCAGAACAACCCCAATCGTGGCCGGAATCCGCGCCGCGCCCGCGTCTCCGAAACCCGTTCGCGGTCGTGCGCTCGATCGATGTCCTCATGCGTGATGACGACATCACTGCCAGGAGTTCGCTGATCGTTCAGGAGATTGGATCGGGGTACGGCTCCCCCTCGCGGCTCCGATGCTGTCTTTGGGTCTTTCATTCAAAAAAGGACAGCGGAGCGATGCCGCTCGCTGACTTATTAGCGTGAGTATACATCAGCATATAAACTACGGTTAATTACTTTTTGTGAATGCTGCAGTGTCCCCGCAAGCATGACAACGCAAACTTATGTCGTAAATTTACGGAGCGGCGGAGCCGACGACCTTCAGCCTTTGGAGACGGCTTTCCCATCCGCCGATTTAACCCAGACCCTTTCAGCGGCCGATACACCCAGGGAAACCCGGCCGGCACCGGTGGTCAGGGTCAGCGTGTTGTCATAATTGCGATGCGCGACATGAACTTTGGCTCCGGGGCGGATGCCGCGCTGTTCAAGAAACTCCAGCAGGCGCCGATCGCGTTCATAGATACCACTCACCTGAAAGTTCTGCCCTGGTTCGGCCTGAGCCAGCAGCAGCAGGCCACGACGGCGCCGGCTGGCGGGACTCTCCAGTTCCGTCAGATTGCCATGCGGACACGCGATTCCCCGCCCGAGTTTGGCGAACAGCCTGGCCTCGAAATCTGGCGAGACCGCGTGTTCCAACCGCTCTGCCTCGTCGTGCACCTTGTACCATTCCATTCCGAAAATTTCGGCAAGCATGCGCTCGATCAGGTGGTGGCGAACCGTCAGCTTGCGGGCAATCTTTCGTCCGGCAGCGGTCAGGCGAACGCGTCCGTCGGCATTCACCCGCACCAGGCCGTCCTTCTTCAACCGGCGCACAGCCATGGTTACGGCCGGAGGCGAGACTTTGAGCCAGTGCGCGAGCGTGGCCGAAATTACGGTTTCCCCTTCGCTCTCGGCCTCGAGAATCGCCTTAAGGTAGTCCTCTTTGGAAACTGTGATCACGTGAACCGTATTATACGGCGAAGCGTTAAGCGCAGTTAATTTCAGAGTTTTCCGACCTGACTGTCCGGGCCTCAATTTATATTCGCCATCCTGACTCTGCTACTCAGCCCCTGCCCGGTTTGACATCATCTTCTTCCGCCCCTAACCTTAAATGTCTCGACTATGAAGATCCTCGTCATCGGCAGCGGCGGACGCGAGCACGCGCTGGTGTGGAAACTCCGGCAGTCGCCACGAGTCACGAAAATCTACTGCGCACCGGGGAACGGCGGGATCGCGGACGAAGCGGAGTGCGTCGCGGTAGACGTAAAGAGCCTCGACTCAATGATCGCGCTCGCGAACCAGATCCAGCCCGACCTCACGATCGTGGGGCCGGAATTGCCGCTGATGCTCGGCTTGGTGGACGAATTCACGCGACGAGGCTGGCGCACATTCGGCCCAACCAAAGCCGCCGCACAGCTTGAAACCAGCAAGAGCTTTGCCAAGGAGTTCCTGCAGCGCCACCGCATTCCCACGGCGCACTATGCGATCTGCGATGCTTCAGAACAGGTGCGCGATGCGCTGCCGCACTTCCATACTCCCATCGTGGTGAAGGCCGATGGACTGGCTGCCGGCAAGGGCGTGGTCATCGCCAAGACCAAAGACGAGGCCTCGACCGTCGCCAATGAAATGCTCAGCGGCAGGATGCTGGGCGAGGCCGGATCGCGCGTGGTGCTGGAGGAGTTTCTCGAAGGCGATGAACTCTCGTTTCTGGTCGTGAGCGACGGCGAGCGGGTGGCGCCGCTGGTCGCTGCCCAGGATCACAAGCGCGTGGGCGACGGCGACACCGGCCCGAACACCGGTGGCATGGGCGCCTACACCACGCGAACCATCGTCGATGACCAGATGCGCGACTGGCTGCTCGCCCACATCGTGCGGCCTGTTGTCGCCGGCATGAAGGCCGAAGGCGCCGAGTATAAAGGCGTTCTCTATTGCGGCTTGATGATGACCGCGCGCGGCCCCATGGTGCTCGAATTCAACTGCCGCTTCGGTGATCCGGAGACGCAGCCCATTTTGATGCGCCTGGAAAGCGACCTGGTCGAAGCGATGGAGGCGTCGATCGACGGCCGCACCAGCGACGGCGATTTCAAATGGTCGAACGATGCGGCGGTATGTGTGGTAATGGCTTCCGGCGGTTATCCGGGAGCGTACGAGGCGGGCAAGAAAATCACCGGCTTGGAGGATGCCGCGAAGTTGGGAGGCGTAAAGGTCTTCCACGCCGGCACGTCGAAACGTGACGAAGCTTTCTATACGTCCGGCGGACGCGTGCTCGGGGTAACGGCGCGCGCTGCGGAATTGCAAACGGCCGTGCAGCGCGCCTATGAAGCATGTGCGAAGATCAGCTTTGAAGGCGCGCACTATCGCAAAGATATTGCGGCAAGGGCGCTGAAGAAGAACTAGCACTCCATTTGCTTGTCATCTATAACTTCAACGGGGATAACGCAAACCAATCATGACCAAACCACTCGTTTCGATCGTGATGGGCAGTGACTCCGACCTGGAGATCATGCGCGAAGCCAGCAAGGCTCTCGATGAATTCGGGATCGCCTATGAGATGGATGTAACTTCCGCCCATCGCTCGCCTGATCGCACGGCAGACTATGCTCGCAAGGCCGCTGGACGCGGCATTCGCGTGATCATCGCAGGCGCGGGCGGAGCGGCGCACCTGGCGGGCGTGATCGCGGCGCACACAAGCTTGCCGGTCATCGGCGTCCCGATTCCTTCCACTTCCCTGCAGGGCATGGATTCCCTGCTGGCGACAGTGCAAATGCCCGCGGGGATTCCGGTAGCAACCGTCGCCATCGGCAAGTCCGGCGCGACGAATGCAGGAATTTTGGCGGCACAGATACTGGCCCTCGCGGATGCTGCGATCGCGAAGAAACTGGCAGCGCACAAAGAGAAACTGGCGCGCGGCGTGGAAGAGAAATCAAAGAAAATCAACGCGACGCTGGAAGAGTGAGCGAAACGACGGAAGACATGTGGCCGCGAACATCGCTTACAGCTTCAAGCTTTTCAGATAATCCCGGAACTCCCCACCCAGATCCTCGCGTTTCAGCGCAAACTCGACCGTAGCTTTGAGGAAGCCGAGTTTGTCGCCAGTGTCGAAGCGGCGGCCTTCGTAAACGTAGGCATACAGTTTTTCGCGCTGCAGCAGCCCGCGCAACCCGTCCGTGAGTTGCAACTCGCCGCCTGCGCCCGGCTTGATGTCGGAAAGCGTCTCGAAGATCGTCGGCGTCAGAATGTAGCGTCCGATCACGGCCAGATTCGAAGGCGCATGCTCGAGCTTCGGCTTTTCCACCAGGTCGAGAACTTCGAAGAGTTTGCCACCGGAGGCCGCCACTTCTTTCGCCTTCAGCACGCCGTAAGAAGAAATCGCCGGCCCGTCGACGACCTGCGTCGCGATCACGGAACAATGCTTCTCCTCGAACACGTTCATCAACTGCTTGAGCACTGGCACTTTTGCATCGATGACGTCATCGGCGAGCAGGGTGGCGAAGGGTTCGTCGCCAATCAATTCGCGCGCGGTGAGCACAGCATGTCCCAGGCCCAGCGCTTCCTTCTGGCGCACGTAGGCCACGTGGATCATGTCCGAAATCTGGCGCACGATCTTGAGCAAGTCGTGCTTGCCTTTTTCTTCGAGCATCTTCTCCAGCTCGTAGCTGACGTCGAAATGATCTTCGATCGCGCTCTTGCCGCGTCCGGTGATGATGATGATCTGGTCGCATCCAGCCGCCATCGCCTCTTCCACGCCATACTGAATGATGGGCTTATCGACCAGCGGCAGCATCTCCTTCGGCTGAGCTTTGGTCGCGGGGAGAAAGCGCGTGCCCAATCCAGCGGCGGGAAAAATCGCTTTGCGAACCTTCCGGATCTTACGGCGGTCGCCATTCGTTCGTCGTTCGTGCATTAGGTCCCTTGCGGAATCATTGTAACCGCTGGAGTTTATAGCTGGACTGCTTCTTCGCGCGCTTCCAGTTCTTCCAGCAAATCGCGCAGCGTCTGCAGTATCCCTCCAGCGCTGTCGATCTTTATCGAGAACTTCAGCGTCCCGTCCGGAGTAAATTGCGTTCCCGGCTGCGACGCCACAAAGCGCGCCAGCTTACCCGGATCAACCGCCGCGCTCTGGCTGAACTTGATATTCACGAATTCGCGCTTGCGCTCAATCGCGTTGGCGCCGACCCGCATCGCCTGCAGTTTGAGCGCGGCATAATCAAGCAGGTTGCGAACCGCGCCCGGCGTCTCGCCGTAGCGATCGATCAGCTCTGAGCGCACGTCGTGCAGCTGCGACTCGGTCTCGACTCCTGCGACGCGCTTGTACATGCGCAAACGCTGGTTCTCTTCCTTTATATAGTCGGACGGAATACGGATATTGAGACCGAGATTGAGCTGAATCTCCGTGACTTCAACGCCCGCCTCGCCCTTCATCTCACGTACCGCGCGTTCCAGCATCTGCGTATAAAGTTCGAATCCCACCGCTTCGATGTGGCCGCTCTGCTCACCGCCGAGAAGATTTCCCGCGCCCCGCAATTCGAGATCCAGGGCAGCAATCTTGAAACCGGCGCCGAGGTCGGAGAATTCCTTGAGTGCGGCAAGACGGCGCCGCGCAATCGGTGTCAACTCGATTTCGGCGGGCAAAAGCAGGTACGCATAGGCGCGCCGGTTCGAGCGGCCAACCCGTCCGCGAAGCTGATAGAGCTCCGACAAGCCCAGCCGGTCGGCACGATTGATGACGATCGTGTTGCACAGCGGGATGTCGAGGCCGTTCTCGATAATCGTGGTCGAGACCAGGATGTCGGCTTCGTGATGCATAAATTTCAGCATCACTTTTTCGAGCTCGCCTTCGCCCATCTGCCCGTGGCCCACGGCGATGCGCGCGTTCGGAGCCATGGTTTGAATCTTGGCCGCGATCTCCCAGATTGTCTCGATCCGGTTGTGGACGAAATAAACCTGGCCGCCGCGGTCGAGTTCCTGCTCGATCGCCGACTGGATCAGCTTTTCGTCCCAGTTCGCAACTACGGTCTGAATAGCCATGCGGTCTTTGGGCGGCGTTTCGATCACGCTCATGTCGCGCAGCCCCACCAGTGACATATGCAGAGTGCGCGGGATCGGCGTCGCCGACATGGTGAGCACGTCGACTTCCGTGCGCATCTGCTTGATGCGCTCTTTGTGGCGCACGCCGAAGCGCTGCTCCTCGTCCACCACCAGCAGGCCGAGGTCGGCGAACCTCACGTCCTTCGAGAGCAAGCGATGGGTCCCGATCAGGATGTCCACTTTGCCAGCTTCCACTCTTTGCAAAATCTCTTTGACCTGCTTCGGCGTCCGGAAGCGGCTGATCATTTCGACCGTAAGCGGGAACGGAGCGAATCGTTGCTTGAAGGTTTCGTAGTGCTGGAACGCAAGAACCGTAGTAGGCGCGAGCACGGCGACTTGCTTGTTGTCGCTCACGGCCTTGAAGGCTGCGCGCATCGCGACTTCCGTTTTGCCATAACCAACGTCGCCGCACAGCAGGCGATCCATGGGGAGTTGCGATTCCATGTCGCGCTTCACGTCGGCGATGGCCTGCGCCTGGTCTTCGGTCTCGTTGTATTCGAACGAAGCTTCGAACTCCTTCATCCACTCGGTGTCGGCTGGGAAGATGTGCCCCCGCGCGGACTGGCGCTGCGCATAGAGCTTGAGCAATTCGTCGGTCATGTCCTTCATCGCCTTGCGCACGCGGGCTTTGGTCTTCCCCCATGCAGCGCTGCCGAGGTGATTCAGGACGGGCTTCGCGCCCTCCGACGAACGATATTTCTGAACCAGATCGAGGCGAGTAAGCGGAACATAGAGCCGTGCAGCGTCGGCATACTCGAGCAACATGAATTCTGCGGCCCCGTCGCCTTGGTTGATTTCCTTCAGACCTTGATACTGCCCGATGCCATGCTCCACGTGGACGACGTAGTCGCCGACCTGCAAGTCGCGGAAGTCAGACAGAAAGGCCGAAACTTTCGATTTCTGCCGTTGCGGTCGCGATGCGACGAGATCAGATTCGTCAAACAGATCGCGCGCCCCAAAAATCGCAAGATGCGCTTCCGGCAAAACGAAACCGCCGGGAAGATAAGCCTTCAGCAGCGTGGTCGTGAAAACGTCGCCGGCAAAATAGGAAGTTTCATCGGCGTAACTTTCTCCGCTGCGCGTGCGGCTTCCCAGACGATAGGCAGCGTTGTACTCGGTGAACATGTCGGCGAGCCGCTCGACTTCTCCCGTGTTGGGGACGGCAAGAATGACTTGCGTGCCGCCGACGACCAGCTTCTGAACCTGCTCAATCATGGCCGGCACCGCGCCGTGGAAGCGCGTGGCGGGCTGCGAAAGAAACGCGGCTTCCGTTCTCCCTTTTCGCGCCATCGCCAGATATTCGAAATCGGCTCCGGGGAGCGCTGCAGTTTTTTCCCGCCAGCTTTCCGGCGTGAGATAAAGATCGGCGGGACGAACCAGGTTTCCCACCCCGCTGCGCTCGTGCGCTTCTTCAATGCGGGCCCAGACTTTGTCGAGTTCCTGCATCAGCGCTTCGGGCTCGTCGAGAATCAACCGCGCTTCCGGAAGCAGCCCGAAAATGCTGCGGTCGGCGCCAGCCACCGGAGCGTAGAACTCCCAGCCTGGAAAGACTCCAGCGCCCGAGTCGCGCACCGCTTGCTCCACGATCTCCGGCGATCCCGTAATGCGTTTCCCCGAAAGCCGCGCGTTGATCGAACCAAGCAGTTCTTCCGTGACCGGCGTTTCCGTCAAAGGCAGAAGCAATACTTCATCGACTGGATTTGACGACCGCTGACTCGCCGGATCGAACTTGCGCATCGATTCGACTTCATCCCCGAAAAACTCGACGCGCACCGGCCGGTCCGCTTCCGGTGAGTACACATCCAGAATGCCGCCGCGAGCCGCGTACTGGCCCGGCATCTCCACCACATCGGTTGCGCTGTAGCCGACCGTATTCAGGTGCTCGAGCAGTTTCTCCAGATCGAAACTCTCGCCTCGACGCAAAACCCGCGCCAGGTCGGCATAGTACTCGGGCGAACGAAGAAGAATTGTGGTCGCGGTCACCGGTGAAATCACGATTGCCGCGCGGCCGGTAGCGATCTTCCACAACGCCGTCGCGCGTTCTTCCTGAATCTCCGGATGCGGCGACAAATTCTGGAAGGGGAGCACATCGCGCGCCGGAAGACTAACGACTGAATCCGGATCCGCCGCTCCAGTCAGTTCGCAGAACGCGCGCAGCACCGGCAGCAACTCTTCGGCAGCGCGGTTGTCGGCGACCACCAGCACGAACGGACGCTCGACCGTGCGTCGCAGTAAAACAACGATCAGCGCCTTGGCCGCCGCGGACAGCCCAGTGACACTAATCCGTCCCGCGCTCTCCCGCAGATGGGAGGCGGCACGCGTGAAAGCAGGTAATTGTTCCACCTCCGCGAAAATTTCGCGGACGAAGGGCAAAAGCATTGCCCTTTGATTCTACCAAGCCGGGCGGAATGGGGCCGCCGAGACGAAGCCCGAACGACCAACGGCTAACGACCAACGGCTAGCGACCAACGACCGCCCTGCTACGTCCGCAGCAGCGGCCGCGTCAGGCAAGTTGGCCCTCCCGCCCCGTTGATGCAGATTTCCGACCCAGGAAACGTGCGCACGTCAAAGCCAGCTTCGCGCATGCGCTGATTTGTTTTGGCGTTTTCTTCCAGCGCAATCACCCGCGACCTGCCCAACGAAAGCACGTTGCAGGCGAGCGTTTCGCGTTCGGAGTATTCAATCTCAATCAGGCGGAAGCCAAGCGCCTTCAGCAATTCGACAGTCTCGACCGCCAGCCAGGGCAGATCGACCAGCATGGTCTGCTCATCGAGCATGCTCATCAGCGACATCAGGTGCAGACAGGCAGAAGGGCCGGTTCCATAGGGCAGCGGCGCGGACAGCACTTCGACATTCTTCAGAGAATCTCTTGAAGAGAGCAACGCCCGCATCTGCTCGATTCCCGCTCTGTTCGTCCGATAGCCGTTACCGATGAGCAGTGTCCGCGAATTGAGCCAGACGATGTCGCCGGATTCGGAAGTCCCGGGCAGCCTTATCTCGCCGAACACCGGGATGCCCAGTTGCCCGCAAAAGGTAGCGTGCGCCTGCGCCTCCGCCGCGCGATTCTTCTTTCCTGGATTCATCAGGACCAGACCATAGTCTGTGGCCAGCGACGCATCGTGCGCATAGACGGCATCGAGCGTGAGAGATTCCGTCGCGGGCAGACACACAACTTCGGCTCCGCCCTCGCTAAGCAGCCGGCACAGAATTCCGTGCTGGGTCTGCGCTGCCCGAAAATCAGGAGCGTGCTGAAATCCGAGGTCCCGCCATGCCGCCGCTTTCCCGGAAACATTCCACCCCGCGTTGCTCGGAGGGCACACCATCACCCGCCGCAATTCGCCTGTCAAGGAATGTCCATTGAAGCTTTCGGAATGCATAGAAGAAGGCACAAGAAATTTCTGACGCGCCAGCAGCCTCGCTCCAAGAATTTCTCGCTCTAAAAATCTCTCGCTCCAAAAATCTAAAGAAAGGCGCCCGCAAACGCAATGCCGGGACCAAGGCCGGGACAAGACAGTCTTTGCTGGTTTGGCCTCCTAAGCCCGGTAATCCACCTTATTGCTTGCCTAAACACCCTCCTCTGATGTACATATCAGCGTTATCTTGTCCCAACAGCGTGCTCGAACTCCAAGTAGTTGTTGAGAAACCGCGCACTTCGATTCCCGCCTTCCGCAGCGACCATGCTGCGGAAGATCCCAGGAGCCCTATGAAAGCGACACTGCGTCTGTTCTGTTTTGCGGTCATGTTCTTACTCGTCCGCCAATCTGCCTTCGCCCAGGGCGCCGCCACCGGCGACCTCCACGTCAGCGTGAAAGATCCGAAGGGCAACGCCGTGACCAACGCCACCGTCACCGTGCGCGATGTCGCCAAGGCGGTGGAACGCACCGGCAGCAGCGACGGCCAGGGCGGCTACAGCGTGCGCCAATTAGCTCCTGGCACGTATTCCGTCACCGTGGACGCGTCCGGCTTCGCCAAAGCCGAAGCCACCGGCGTCGCCATCACCGTCGGCGGGATGGCCGAGTTACCCGTCACGCTCACCATCGCGGGCGGCAAGGAAACCATCGAAGTCAGCGCCCAAGCCGATATCGTTGAAACTTCGCGCAGTTCCACCACCGACACTATCGGCGAGCGCCGCATCGACAATCTGCCCATCAACGGCCGCAACTACATCCAGTTCACGCTGACCGATTCACAGGTGTCGCGCGATAGCGCCCCCAACCTCGGCGCCGCGCCCACCTCCGGCCTCAACATGAGCGGCCAGCGCGGCCGTTCCAACCTGGTCAATGTCGACGGAGCCGATGCCACCGACAATTCCACCAATGGCGTGCGTTCCACCGTCTCCCAGGAAGCCGTGCAGGAGTTCCAAATCATCACCAACAATTACGCTGCCGAATACGGCCGCGCTGCCGGCGGCGTGGTCAACATCATCACGCGCTCCGGATCGAACGACTTCCACGGCGACGTCTACGGATATCTGCGCGATCGCGATTTTCAGGCCGTCAATCCTTTCAGCACCACGCCCAATCCCGCCTACACCCGCGTGCAAGCTGGCGTGGCATTCGGCGGCCCGATTAAGAAAGACAAAACGTACTATTACTTTTCCTATGAAGTCACCCGACGGCACGAGACCGGGTTCTCCTCCATCGGTCAGGCGAGTCCCGGTCTTTGCGTTTCCCCGAGCAGCGGCGCGGGCAGCTTCGGCCTGTGCAACTTGGATGTTTCCACTGCGTTCGGTTTTCCGCAGAATTCCGGCTTTGTCATCCAGGCAACCCCGCAGCAGGTAGCCTTCCTCGGGGCAACCCCACCGATGGCACTCGCGCCCTACATACTTGAGGTCGGCGCTGCGTCGGGTATCGCGGTCAATGGCTCCTATCCCGCGTTCTATGCCGGCCTGGCGCAACTGGGATTTATTCCCAACCCAACCAACCCGCTCCAGCAATTCTTTTCCTCCTGCAATCCTTCGAACACGCTGTGCAACGGCTTGCCCGCAAGTTTTCTGAGTCTGCAGTCGCAGGAAGGCAACTTCCCGGTCTTCGAGGGCACCAGCCTGTATTCGCTGCGCCTGGACCATAACCTCACCAACAACAACCGCCTGACGTTACGCGCGAATGTCAGCCCCAGTACGGTGACCGGGATTGAAGTGAATGGCCAGGACCAGCCTTTCGGCCAAAACGCCTACTCGCGCACTTCGCAACAAACCTACCGCGATGCGGCCGGCGTTTTTCAGGACACCTGGACCATCGGCAACAACAAGGTGAATGAGTTTCGTTTCCAGTATGCCCGAAGGGGTTTGGCGTATTTCTACAACAAGTCCATCGCCGCCGGAAATGACCCAGCCGTCAACATCATTGGTGAAGCTTACACCGGGCACGAGCCCTACTCGTTCATCCAGCGTGTCGAAAAACGCTATCAGTTTACCGACAATTTTTCCTGGACCATCGGCCGCCACAACACCAAGTTCGGAGCCGACTTCAACTATCTTCCGATCCAGGCCACCTTCACTGTGAATTACGGCGGCGTTTATGACTTCAGCAGTATTTCCGAGACTGGAGTTCCGGACCTCTCGTCGGTACAAGCGTATGGCCTCGGAATCCCATCGTATGTAATACAAGGCGTCGGCAACCCTACGGACTCCTTCTCCAACAAACCGCTGGGCGTGTTTTGGCAGGACTCCTGGCGTGCGCGGTCGAACCTAACGCTGAACCTGGGTGTTCGCTATGACATCGAGTTTCCACCAACGTTCGCGGCGCCCGACGCGCTCGCTCAGGCCGGATATAACTTCCTGGGCCTGCAAAAGGGCATTCAGACGGACAAGAAAAACATCCAGCCTCGCATCGGAATCGCCTGGGACCCGAAAGGCGACGGTAAGACTGTCATCCGCTCCTCCTACGGGATTTTCTTCGATCACCCGCTGCTCGGGCTCTACTTCCTGGGCGATGCCTCCGACGGCTCCAAGACTGGACAGTTGCTCTTCTTCGGCGCCAGCCCCTGCGACGGAACGGCTGCCAACGCCAGTCCCCTCAACCTGAACGCCACTAATATGTTCCAGGGCATTCTCGGAACAAACAATTGCCTGCTTCCCGGACTCGGCGTCGGCCCCACATTCGCCGGCGCACTCGGCTACCAGAACAATTCCGCTGCGGGATCCTCTTGCGGCGCAGTCCCCAACCCGCAGCGCTTTGATCCTTGTTTTCCAAATTCACCCTTTCTCAACCAGCAGTACCTGACCGGGCCGGTTGCCTTCCCTCTGATCTCACAGCCATTCGGGTATCCGCAGGGCAAGAATTTCGTCTACGCCTATTCGCAGCAAGTGAACTTCAGCATCGAAAAAGATCTGGGCGGCGGCTTCGCTCTGAATCTGGCTTATAACTTCAACGGTGGACGCCACCTAAACCGTCCCATCAACGCCAATGCCGCCCGTGGAGATTTGCTGACGGCAAACTGGCAGGCTGCCGTGGTAGCCGGGCAGGCAACAGCCTCTGCGGGTCCGCTTGCGGTAGCCAGTTGCGGTCCGAATCCGATCCCAGGAGCGCAACTTCCATACTTTGTTCCCGCGGCGCTGGTCAGCTTCTTCCGCCCCTCGGGACTCAATCCCTCCTTGGCCGGGGGTGCGTTCACCCCGTGTATTGTCCCTGCGCTGCTCGACCTCCAGGCTGCGGGACTCAATGCCAAATGCAACCCCGGGGCGACCGGACTTACCAACTGCGTCCCCTTCAGTGACATGGACGCCAACTATTCCAACGGCAGCTCAATTTATCACGGCCTGACGGCCAATCTCCGCAAGCGTTTCAGCAAGCACTACGAACTCCTGGCCTCCTACACCTGGTCGCACGCAATCGATGACTCCACCGACCTGCAGGCCACGCTCACCCCGCAGGATAGCTACTTCCCGGGCGCCGACCGCTCCTCGTCTACCTTCGATCAGCGCCATCGTTTCGTCTTCAGCGGCGTCTACCAGACGGGCAAGCTCAGCGGCAGCGGCTTCGCCAGCAAGCTCTTCAGCGATTGGACATTCTCCCCGCTGATCGAGTTTGGCTCCGGCCGGCCCTTCAACATCGTCACCGGAAGTGCGGACAACTTGCAGTTCTCTTCCCAGACAGGGCGTCCCAATATCGTTCCGGTCGGAACGCCCACTAACGCGTGCGGCTATCCGACAGTGGCCTCGAAATACTCGCCCACCGGCTTCCTACAGGAGGTCTGCTTTGCCGACATTACCCCGGCACAACTCTTGCAACCCAACGCGGTCCTGCTTCTCGACGGCAACCTCGGCCGCAACGCGGGCATCAGCCCGTGGACAGTATTCAACGACATGCGCGTCGCCAAGAAGGTCTACTTCGGTGAACGCTATAACATGGATTTCATCGCCGACATGTTCAACATCGCCAACGTGTACAATGTGGCCGCCGTCAGCCCGCTCTTTACCAACGCCGGTCAGGCGACCGCCGCATACGACCCGCGCCAGTTCCAGTTTGCGCTGAAATTGAACTGGTAAAATCAGATTGTGCGAGTTATGCTGCCCTTGATTGCGCCGACAAAGCTCGCCGCTCCACACAAGAAAAAGGAGGCCACGCTGATTTCGCAACGTGGCCTTTGTTGTTATTGTCCTGGTGCTCGGCCCTACGCTGCCGCCACTTTTTCTTCCGCCGCGACGGTATAGACCACAACCGCTTTCCGCCCGCTTTTTGAGGCAGTGGCGCAGATCGAATTCAAGTTGACGCCCTTAGCGGCGAGCTTGTCCAGATACTCCGCCAGGGCGCCGGCCTTGTTGGGCAACTCGTACTCCTCGGCGGTGGTTTCCTTGTAAGTGAGCCCGGCTCCGTCCAGCGCCTTCTTGGCTCGCCGTGCATCCTCGACGACGAGTTCCACCGTGCCAGTCGTCCCTTGCGCGGTTCCGAGGAGAGCGAGAATGTTCACCTTCGCGTTCCCCAATGTGCGAGCGATCTCAGCAACTGTCCCCGGTCGATTCTCAATCGAAATTGTGAACTGCTTGGTCTTGGCCATGTTGAATCCTCCTATGGCTTGCTGGATGGGGATTATACGCCTGAGGGTGCGGGGAGCGTCCGGCTCTTTCGTGAGTTTGGTTGACAGGCCACACTCGATACAGCGTCGTAAGATCGCGTGGCATCGGCACACGCCGCACTGCCACTAGTCGAAGTCAATCTTCTCGAATCCCAAGCCCTGCAACAGACTGCTGATCGTCGAAGCTGCATTCTGCTGCGCCGTTCGCAAAATGCCATCGGCTAACGCGGCCTCTTGCAGCTGACGTTCCGCCTCCTGGCGAACTTGCGTTTCCAGATTCGGGTCGGTCGGTACCAGCAACCCAGTTTGCCTGGAATACACGCGGGTCTTCGCGCTGTCGAGCCGGGTGCTGAACAACTGCGCCGCGGGAAGATGCAGGCGCACCTGCTTGCCATCCACTCTGACGTCGTCCGGCTTCAGATTCGAAAAATCAATCCCAGCGACAACTTCGCCGTGCACCAACATCAACAGCCGATCTCCCGTCAGAAAATCCGGGAGGAGGAGATTTTCTTTCGCCCCAGTCACCAGCTTGTCCACGGTATAAACCACGGTCTCCAGCCGCTGCAGCCGCTGAATGCGATCAACCACAGTGGGCTGGCTGACATCGATGCTGACGGTTCTGCCGGTAACCGCCGACAACATTTGGCTCAACAGAGCGCGCCCCGAATGCCGGGACAGCATTAACCATCCAACCGAACCGAGACCCAGAACTCCAAGGAGCAGCCCAACAACGATGAGAGCGATCGCAACCGTCGCCCGTGAGCGAGGAGGTTTAGGAGCCTGAGAACCGGCACCAGGATCGTGAGGCATGAAGCAAGGTTACCACCCGGGACGAATCGCAGAGTCGTCAACTGCTTAGCCAAGCGGCTTCTGGGAGTTTCAGCGACCACCGACTTGTATGGGGTATCCCCCTCCGCCCGGTCTTTTGGAATCAAAGACTTAGGAGGAAGCCCCCGCCAGGTCTTTGAGTTTAAAGGACTTGCCGGTAAAGTCTTTAAGAACCAACGAGTTGCGCTGAAAATGGTTTTGGGGCAGTTTCGAGGTGCGTCTTGGTGGACGGACATATCTCGAAACTGCCCCAATCAGATCTCTATCTTCGCGTCCGGTGGGATGTTAAGTCAATAAATTTCGGTTACGGGCGCGGATTGCCACTTCCCAAAAAGCGTGAGAAGTGGAGCACCCGGCGGATCCCTCCCAAGAAACCGTGTTTAGACGTTACAGACACGCGCATCGATGGGGATTATGATCTTGTCATGAAGATACTGGGCGTCTTGTTTCTGTTCTCGGTGATGGCTTTTGGCTCTGACTTCCAGCAGGCAAAACTAGTTGATGTGCAGGGCTTCAAACAACCTGGGGCGCCGATCATAGCGCCCAATAACGGATATCCCGTTGTCATCCCGACTTCGCAGAACATGTTCACGATCACTGTTGCCCTTTGATGGCATGAGTTACAGCGGGCAGTTTCGGGAGAGCCGGCATTTCAGGCCGTCGCAACTAGTTGTTGGAGACGCGATTCAGGCAAAGGTTGAGGGCGAGAAGCTCATACTCAAAGCTGCAGAAGGCAAGGAAGAGAAGGCCAAAATTATTCGCCGGGAACGCTTGAAACCCGGATCAAACTAAACAACGGAGGATGTTAATGCCTACTAAAGTAAGTGACTGGCTCTCCAAGGCCCGCAAACGGTGGCCCCGCACTGCCAAAGCAAAGGAGATCTTTGGCGATGGGCGCTACGCTGTTCTGACTTGCCCTTTCATGCACCCCAGCGCCGGCCAAATGATATACAGCGAAGTGTACCTCTTCGCGACACAGCAAGAAGCGACAGACTTCAAAGCCAAGTTGGACATCGCCCAAAGCGGGCAGCACTGCCACGCTCAAACCAAGGGGCTAAGTTCACGTAATCATGAACTGATAGACATATCCATTCGGAAATAGGAAAAGGCCGACCATGTTTCCATGATTGGCCTTTATTTATGCCGGCAACGACCTACTCTCCCACACACTTTCGCGTGCAGTACCATCGGCCCTGCGGGGCTTAACTTCCGTGTTCGGGATGGGAACGGGTGGAACCCCCGCGGTAAGATCACCGACAAGTCGGA
>JBEKGW010000008.1:0-179989 GCA_050012595.1 Terriglobales bacterium | reverse complement strand
AATTGCAGCTTAAATCGCTTCCCGGTGATCAGTCGCTGCCCAGCGAAACCAACCGCCATTTCCACTGGAGCAAGTTTCCTCACATGGTGGCAATTTCCAGCCAGCCTTCGTGGAAGCTGACGCTGGATCTGGTCACAACTTCGAACCGGCACCGCGGCTTGCTCGTCGTCTACCGCATCTACAGCCACCGCGATCTTCAATTGGATGTCAACCTCCTGACTTCCGAATTTCCCGCTACCCTCGCAGACGCGCTTGATCGAGTGCTGACTATGCCTGAGGTTTTCGTGGCGGCTGCGCAAGACGACACCCCGTTCCTCGCCGCGAACCTGTAAGAGCCGGTGGTGAACGTCGGTCCGGAGCGGCGCACAAGCTACATTTTTCATAAGTCTGGCGAGTTGAGAGTTGAGCCGTGGGTTCTCACTTTCGCCAAGGGCTGCTAACGGCTTTGAGTTAATATGGAGGCAACTATGGATCGGAGCACTCTCAGATTGCCGGATCCAGCTGCAGGAGCTCCCATCGGAGAGCGGCGCCGCAGTGTTCGTCAAAAGCTCCACACTCCGGTTTACGCCAGTTTCAACGGTCCGCAGACCGGCATGGTTGTGGACCTGAGCGAATTGCTCGACCTGCACGAAGACGGCTTTGCCGTCCAAACCAGTGAACGCCTGGAAGTGAACCGTGCCGTAACCCTTTGCCTCGATCTGCCTGAAACCAAGAGTTACATTCATGGCAGTGGCCAGGTGATCTGGAGTGATGACGCGGGCCGCGGAGGTATCCGGTTTTCCGGCCTTCCTGAGAGTTCCCGGCAAATACTGAAAGAATGGCTCTTTGCCAACTTGCTGATCGCCTGCTCCAACCACGCTGCTCGAACCGAGCAACTCGCGCAGCGCAAGAATGACGAAGAGAATTTGCCCGAGCCGGCACCGGTCACTAAAAGCCCCAATGTTGTCCCGATGCCCGATCAAAGCGAAGCGCTTTCTTCGGTGGAAGCAGTTCGCCGCGAGGTCGGCGCGATCGGTGACGAGGTCGATGCGGTTTTGCGGCTCATCACCGAGCGGGCCTTGAATCTGACCGAAGCCAGTGGAGCGGCCCTGGCATTTCTCACGGATGGCCAGATGATCTGCCGGGCGCGAGCCGGTGAACCAGCCCCCCCTCTGGGAGCCCCCGTGGACGTGAAACGAGGGCTGTCTGGAGAATGCGTTCGCAGCGGCCTCCTCGTCTCCTGCGAGGTTACGGAAAACGATCCGCGTATCGGTCCGGAAATCGGTCGCGCACTGGGCATAGGCTCGCTCATCGCTGCTCCTATCGTGTCCGATTTCCGCGTGGTCGGCCTGTTGGAGGTTTTCTCTCCCTACCCGCACAGTTTCACCAAGGCCGACGCGATGGTTCTGGACCGGCTCGTCGAAATGATTCCGAAAACCCATCATGAAAAGACCCAGTCTGAAAACGTCCAGCCCGAAAAGACTCAACCGGAAACGCTGATGGGGCCAGAAGCTGTGTCAGGTGGGTCGCGGCCTCCTGCTTCGGAGTTCGATTCGA
The DNA here is from genome assembly GCA_050012595.1 of Terriglobales bacterium. GTDB lineage: Bacteria > Acidobacteriota > Terriglobia > Terriglobales > Acidobacteriaceae > Acidiflorens. The sequence continues at coordinate 178,453 of JBEKGW010000008.1, read as the reverse complement.
TCCATGCGACTCGCGAAGCCTTGTGGGAACAGGAGACTGAAGTCCCCGAGAGAGTCTCGCAGCACGTCCCCGAACAAATCATCTCAGAGCAGCTCCTGGAGCAGGTCCCCGAAGCTGCGCCCGCAGTTCCGTCTCGTTTGCTTTATCTCGGACTGCTCGGTATGACCATTGCGGTGGTGGCGATGGTCCTCGGCTATTTGGTCGGTCCCATGATCGGGAAGCGCAACTCATCGCAAGCGTCGCAGCGGTCGTTAGCCCAGGCAGCCTCAACGGTTCCAGGGCAAAGCGCGACCGATCATAGCTCGTCCGATCAACGTCCGTCCGATCAACGCGCGCAAGCAAAGTCCCTGGCAGACTTGCAAAAGCTCGCCGATCAGGGAAACGCGGATGCACAATGGCAGATGGGCGTCCGCTACCATAGCGGAGAGAACGTTCCGCACGATGACGCGCAAGCCATGCAGTGGTTCCTGCGCGCCGCCGAACAAGGTCATGTTGCCGCGCAGTCTGCGCTCGGCGCCTACTATTGGGCGGGGCGTGGAGTTCCTGAAGATTTGTCCAAAGCCTACTTCTGGTCTGCGATCGCGCTCGCCAACGGTGACGAGAACAGCAAAGCTCGACTCGAAGGGCTGGCTTCCCAAATGACCCATGCGCAGGTCTCCGCTGCCCGCCAGCGCGCCGAAGTCTGGGTCCGCTCCCATAACCAACGAGCAAAATCCGAGGCGAACTGAAGCCGATCTTCATTTCTGTTTCCCCCTGTGTCCCCTGTGCTCCCTGTGGTAAAGAACTCTCCCTCCATAAGCCCCTCCGACAGCCGTAGAATAGAGTCGTGGCCACGCTGCACGACATTTTGACGGCGGACGAGCGCGTCCGCGAAGGCGAACCCGCCCTTTGGGAAAAGCTGGATCGCAATCGCGTACGCTGCTATGCCTGCGGCCACTGCTGCCCGATTCCCGAGGGACAACCCGGTGTCTGCAAGGTTCGCTTCAACCACGGTGGCACGCTCTACGTTCCCTGGGGCTATGTTGCCGGAGTGCAGTGTGACCCGATCGAAAAGAAGCCGTTCTTCCACGCCCACCCCGGAGCCCTCGCTTACAGTTTCGGAATGCTGGGCTGCGATCTGCACTGCTCCTATTGTCAGAACTGGGTCACTTCGCAGGCACTGCGCGACCCGAACGCCGTCTCACCGGCGATCGAGGCCGATCCGGAGCTGCTAGTCAAAGATGCGCTTGCCCAAGGCGCAAAAGTTGTGGTCAGCACCTATAACGAGCCTCTGATCACCAGCGAGTGGGCAGTTGCCATTTTTCGCCGAGCCCGCCAGGCGGGCTTGGTCACCGCGTTTGTTTCGAATGGCAACGGAACGCCGCAGGTCCTCGAGTATCTCCATCCCTGGCTCGATCTCTACAAGGTGGACCTCAAGAGCTTCGACGATCATCACTATCGCCAGCTCGGCGGACGCTTGCAGCCAATCATCGACACCATCCGTAGCTTGCACCAGATGGGCGTGTGGCTGGAGATCGTCACCTTACTGATTCCCGGCTTCAACGACAGCGACGACGAACTGCGGAAGCTGACCGCATTTGTGGCTGGCGTTTCACCCGACATCCCCTGGCACATCACCGCCTTTCATCAGGACTACAAAATGACTTCGCCCGCCGATACGCGACCCCAGGATCTGTTGCGCGCCGCCGCCATCGGCCGTGAAGCCGGATTGCGCTACATCTACGCCGGCAATCTTCCCGGGCGGGTGAAGGGTCTGGAAGATACTCATTGTCACCAGTGTGGCGAGATGCTGATCCAGCGCTATGGATACTCAATCGAAAAGTACAAGTTGACTCCGCAAGGCAATTGCCCGGCCTGCCACACGCCCGTCCCCGGCCGCTGGTCGAAGAATTTTGACGGCCAGATTGCGGCCTCGCCTTTTCTGCCCCGCAGACGTGTTTGATCCTATCCCGCTTGTGTGGGGACGGGCGCCCTCGTCCGTCCAAGCCGAGCGAAGCTCGGCAGCTGCCTGTGGCCACAGCGACTCTGGATTTGCCTTTAGGCTGCCGTCGGGGATTGGAATCTCCCCTCGGACTGTTAAAATCCTCTCGCAACCATAATCAACATTCATGCGAACGCCGACAACAGTGCGCCAGGCGGTCTTGTTGTGTCCGATCTTATTGAGTCTGATCTTATTGTGTCCGGACATGGGCTGCTCTCCGCGCGATTTCCTGACGCGCCGCCTCGCCGCCGATTTGATCTCGGCTTCCGAAGCATTCAAAGCGCCGCAATTGTTCTGGCTCAGGACCGGCATCGTTTCCAACAAGGATTTCAGTTCTCCCGACTCCATGGTGTTACAGCGCCACGGATGGATCATCGGCACCGAGCAGAAGTGTCCCGCCGAAGTCGCCCCTCCGCCATGCTGGGACGTAGTGCTCACGCCGCTCGGAGTGGATACGATGCGGCCCCTGATTTCGAGCGTGCTTCCCGACAATGGCCCAATCGGCATTCAAGTCGCGCGCCGCGAACTGCTCGCCATTTCCGGCATCAGCAAGGCGGGCAACCTCGCCGAGGTCGAGTTCATCTGGCGTTGGGTTTCCATGAATCAGGTGGGCGCGGCACTCTACGACAGCGGAGTGCACTACCGCTCGACCGTCGGATTCCGTGGCTATGACGACGGCTGGCGGGTCGTGGACCAAACCGTACCGGGCAACCAGGCGCTGGATGAAGCGTTACGCAACGCGCAACCGACTGCGCCATGACTACGCCATGAATGACCGAAGCCCCTTACGAATTGTCATCCTGAGCGAAGCGAAGGACCTGCGATTGCGCCATGAATAACCGAAGCCCTTTACGAATTGTCATCCTGAGCGAAGCGAAGGACCTGCTGTCCGCCGCAGGCTGCAGATCCCTCGCTGCGCTCGGGATGACAAAATCTTAGAAACCCTAGGCGACGAACTTCTATGCGACGAACTTCTGTGGGACGAACTTCTGTAGGACGAACTTCTGTAGGACGATTAACGTTGCTTCTCTCCCTTGTGTCCGCTTCGATTTTTGCCCATGCCCAAACCGCAAAGCCCAAACTCACATTCGATGAATTCTTCAACTCGGTCAGCTTCACCGCGGTGAAAGTATCGCCGGATGGCAATTCTGTCGTCATCGGAACGGAAAAGGCCGACTGGGAGCAGCAGATTTTCCGCAAAGAACTCTGGCTCTATCGGATCGCGGCCGGCGGCGGAAGCTTGACCCAGTTGACCCAATCCGGGCATGACAGCTCGCCGCAATGGTCGCCCGACGGCCAGTGGATCGCGTTTCTTTCGGAACGCAAAGTTGCCGATGCCAAAGATGAAGACGCAGGGGACAGCAAAGAAAAAGAAAAAGACGTCGCCCAGCTGTTTCTGATTTCGCCCAGCGGCGGCGAGGCCTTTGCCGTCACCTCGGGCGCGGAAGAGGTTCACGCCTTTGCCTGGGCTGGCGATTCGAGGGCAATCATTTTCGCTACCCGCGAACCCTGGAGCAAGCAGCAGAACGACGATCACAAGAAAGATTGGAAGGATGTGATCCGTTACCGCGGCGATGAGCGCGGCGACGTGATTTTCCGCCTCAATCTCGACGAAGCGCTGGCGCGCCACGCCGCGCTCGGGTCCAAAGAAATCCCCGACGCAGAAAAAAATTCCGGCGCCACACCCGGAGCAGTCGCCCTCGCACGCACGCCTCTGCGTGTCGAGCAAATGAGCATCTCGCGCGACGGCCAGCGGTTGGCTTTCGTGACTTCGTCGGTGTCCGAACGTCAGGAGAAGGTCGAGGACATCGAGCTCTACCTCGTCAACCTGGCGAACAATGCAGCCGAAGCCACGCCCATCCGCCTGACCCACAACGAAGCCGTCGAACTGAATCTGGAATGGGCTCCGGATAATCGCCATCTTTTCTTTCAGGTCAACCTCGGATCGCTGGAACGAAAGTATGAGGATCCGCAACCGCGCCTCTACTGGGTCGATGCCGGCAACACCTCCGACAAAAGTCCGGAAAAACGAGAAGTCCAGCGCTGGTTCACCGACTACCCGGGCGAAGTCGTGCGTTACACGCCACTCCCCGACGGCTCGGTTTTGTGCGCCTGCCGTTTGGGGACTGAGGTGCAGCTCCTATCCCAAGCGAATCCGAAAGCCGCTATCCTGAAACGCGAGGGATGGGCTGGAACCTACGAAACGCCCGCTGCCGCGTCGCAATCGCAATCGCAATCTCAATCTCAAAGTCCGCGCATAGCGTTTGTCTATTCGGCAACCGCGCGGCCCACGGAAGTTTATATCGCCGATGGCCCCGACAAACTGGCGCAGGCGCGACCCATCACTTCTTTCAACCAGCTGTTCGCCGAGCGAGATCTGCCCATGGCCAAGCCTTATCATTGGACTTCCGACGACGGCACGCCGGTGGAAGGCATGCTGATGTATCCGCCCGGAAAGTTTGAGGCGAAGGACCTGCCGATGTTTGTGTTCATCCACGGCGGCCCGCAGGATGCCGATGGCAACCACTTCGAGGCAGATTGGTATCAGTGGGATCGTCTGGCCGCCACCGCGGGCTGGCTGGTTTTCGAGCCGAACTATCGCGGATCGACCGGCTACGGCGACAAGTTCGCGCTGCAGATCGTTCCTGAAATTGTTTCCCGGCCCGGCAAAGATATATTGACCGGCGTCGATGCGCTAGTGAAAGACGGAATTGCCGACGCGAATCAGTTGGCTGTGGGCGGCTACAGCTACGGCGGTTACATGACGAACTGGCTGATCACCGAGAGCACTCGCTTTAAGGCCGCGGTCACCGGCGCCGGCGCGGTGGAGCACGTCGCCAACTGGGGCAACGATGACACCACCTTCGACGACGCCTATTTCCTCGGCGGGCTGCCTTGGGAAACCGCTGATCGCTATCGCAGCGAAGGCGCGATTTACCAGCTCAATAAAGTCCGCACCCCGACCCACATGGTCGCCGGGGCGGACGATATTCGGGTTGCGGTGCTCGAGGACTACCTGCTCGATCGCGCTCTGCACGAGCTGAATATTCCAAGTGACTTGCTGATTTTCCCCGGCGAGGGACACTCGCTCGCGAAGAATCCCTGGCACGGAAAAATCAAAGTGCGCGAAGAGTTGAAGTGGCTGGCAAAGTATGGCGGCGTGACGGGCGCAAACTGAAGCTACCGTACGATAGAGGGACGGGCGACTCGCCGGTCCAGCCAGGCGGGGACGCCCGGCTCTCCATCAGCTTGCGCCCCTACCGGCGCGCAGCCGTCGTTTGCAGTTGGGCAACTTTCGCGTGCGGGGAAGTTTCCCGGTAGCGGGCGATGCCCTTATAGAGCGCTTCTGCAATTTGCTGGCGGTAAGTCGCGCTCTGCAGGTTGCGCTCGTCCGCGGGACTGCTCACGAAGGAAATCTCGGTAAGAATGGCGGGCATGGTCGTGCCCGTCAGCACGGCAAAAGCCGAGTCCTTGATGCCGCGGTTGCGAATGTCCGGGCTCGTCGCGGCCAGGGTGGCGTAGAGAGAGCGCTGCACGCTTGCGGCGAGGCGCTGCGATTGGTCGTTTTTTTCGTGTAACGCGCCGGCCGATAACGATACCGGCGTCAGCTTCGCGAAGGTTCCATCATCATGCTTTTCGACTTCCCGGGACCCCGGAGCCGAAAACAGATTCGTGTAATAGGTCTCAACGCCCCGCGATGCCGCTGAGCTGCTGTAGTTGGCGTGAACGGAGACGAACAGATCGGCCTGTGCCTGGTTGGCGATGTCAGCGCGCTGATCGAGGGGCAGGTAGGTGTCGCCGTCCCGCGTGAACATCACTTCCGATCCCAATCGCGTCTGCAGCAATTTACCCAGACGCTGGGTCACGTCCAGCACGAGATCCTTTTCCAGCAATCCCTGCCGTCCAACCGTGCCCAAGTCCCAGCCGCCGTGCCCGGGGTCGAGCACGATTCGAAATTTCCCGGTTCTCGCCGGCAAAGGTTGGTCGGATGCCTTCGCTGCCAATGCCGCCATGGGAGCCGCTTTCAGCGGGGCCGGCGTCGCGTCCACTGGCGCGGAAGTCCGGTTCGGAGTCATGCGGTACGGATCCATGTGATTCGTAGCCAATGTTTTCTCGCTGCCGCGCAGCTCCACCACCAGGCGATACGGGCTCGACTCCATGCTGACGGAGAAGTTCGATCCGCCTTTGGTGTCGAGCACGACTCGCGTTACGCCGGCGACGGGCTGCGCGATCCGCACACGCGTCAGCGAAGCATCCCCGACGTCCATCGTCTTCCCGTTCAATTCGTGCGACAGAACCGTGTCGTGCAGATCGAAGTAGATTCGCTCCGGCGACATCAAACGATGCACCTCGTAGGGAACCTGGTCTTCCATGTCAATGACCACCGTGCTTCCCATGGACGAAGACCAGTGACGCAGCCCGGTGATTCTTGGCAGCGCTGCCAACTTGTTTTCCGCTACGGCGGTGAGTGGCGCCGCATCGGAACCGAGCTTCGACGGATTCATCAGATTGTCGGAGACTGTGGGAACATCCGCCGGAGGCGCTGGCGGTGTCGTTACCGATTGCGGCGAGGTCGAGGTCTTGGTGGCTGCAATCTCTGCTGCTTCAGTCCTTGCGACCGCCATCTTCGCATGACCCTGCATGCCCCACCACGCGCCGGCGGAAAATAATGCGGCCACGGCCACCAGACCGAGCACTACACTCAATCCCGGCCGCGAACTGCCGGGAAGAGAAAGGCCCTGCAGAAATGCTAAGAAGTGAGGCGGTTCGCTCGGTGCCGTCGGCTCATCGATCTCAAATGGGATCTCAAAGGGCTCGTCCGCGATGCTACGCTCAGGCAAATCGACCAAGGCCGCGGGAACGACAACCGGCTGCGCCAGCGCTGCCAGTTCGGGAGGCGCCGCAGGCGGAGCTTGCTGCGTTGTGGGCACGGGAGACGGGGCCAGCTCGGTCTCTGCGCTGGTTCTAGTAGGTTCAGGAATTCCGAGCGTCGCCGCGTCGGCAACGACCGGCGCTGCCGCAGCCGGTTTCGCCCTTAGGACCTCGCCAGCCACATCCGACAGCCAATTGATGCGCCGATCCTGATCATTGGGCTTGAGCGCGGAAAGAATCAGCTCAGCGAACAGATCGAAACAGCGAATATCGTTATCGCTGAAAGCGCGAGCAGTTGTTGAAAACGCCTGCAGTACGCCCAGTTGCTCGCGCCGGCCACGCAACGGAACCAGCACGGTAGAGCGAGCTCCTATCTGGCGTGCGAAGTCCAGTTCGACGCGAATGTCGGTTTCACAATCATCCGAACGAAGAATGCTCCCCGAATCCAGGCATTCCTGCAAAAACTCGGATTCGCCGATCAGGGGAACGCCGCGCTCGACGATGAGCGGTCCGGCAACAGCGCGGCACACCATCCCCGGTTTTTCTGCCTCTAATACCCCTGCAAGCGCGACCACGATGCCATCGGCCTGCGTGATGGCCTGAGCGCGGTCGCAGATTAATTGCAGCACTTCGTCCAGGATGAAGCGTTCCGTCTCAAATAAGTCGCGATCGGGTGCGCCTGTGGCCATGCGCCGGTTCCGTATCTGCTCGTGGAGGTCCGAGAAGGCAAGCAGTCCGCGCAAGGCTTCCTGGCGCGCAATCGATTCGAGGACGCGATTGCCCTCCTGCAGCGGCGAGCCGGGGTCCCCAGCACGCCCGCTTTTGGCGTGATGGGGTGGAGGGCCGGGGTCGGCCGTCGCTTCCCAGTCAACTCGGGTTGGATTGGCACTCATGCTTGCACTGTCAGGACCACAAGAACCCGATATTAATCGTATCCCCGGCTCGTCGGGAAGGCTCATTGCCGCCTTTGGTTCAACCGGCCACAACCGGCGGCACCGGCGACTCTCACCGGCAAACGACAGCCACAACTCCAATTTCCAGCGTAATAGTCTTTTGGGCGGTACCGCAATGTCCTTTAGTACACGTCCGATTGCGTCTTTGGGATGCGCAACCGCCGCGGCCGAAGTCGGATGGCCCACGCTGCGACCCTTCAGATTTGCCCTTGGCCTCGATTCGTCCTATCGCTAAGAAGCAGCCCCCAAAAAGATGCGTCAAGCTAACGACCAACGATCAACGACCAACGACTGACGATCAACGACTGACGACCCTTTAGGCTCCGACCGGTTGACCCTGGCTCTTGTACCACTCCACCGTACGGCGCAGGCCGTCCTCAAAGTTCACCAGAACCTTGTATCCCAAATGCTTTTGCGCCTGCGTGACATCCGCCAGTGAATGTTTAATGTCCCCACCACGCTCGGGACCGTACTTGACGCTGCCCTTGTAGCCGGTCAGTTGTTTCAAAGCGTGGAAAGTTTCGTTCAGCGTGGTCCGCTGGCCGGTTGCGCAGTTAAAAACGCGCCCGGCACACTCCGCCGCCGGGGCCGAGCAGGCCAGCAGGTTGGCCGAGACCGCGTTGTCAATATAGGTGAAATCGCGGCTGGTTTCGCCATCGCCAAAAATCGTGGGTTGTTCCCCATGCAGCATCTGCATGCTGAATTTGGCGAGTACACCGGAGTATGCCGAAGAAGGATCCTGCCGTGGCCCGAAAATATTGAAGTAGCGCAGGCAGACGGTTTCGAGGCCATAGCAACGGTAGAACGACACCATATAAAGCTCGCTCGCCAGCTTGGCTACTGCGTATGGCGAGATCGGATTGGGGGTCATGGCTTCATGCTTCGGAAGTGTCGGTGTATCCCCATAGGCCGAGGATGAGGCGGCATACACGACCCGCTTCACTTTCGCATCGCGCGCCGCGACCAGAACATTGACCGTGCCGTCGACATTAGCGCGGTTGCTGCCGAGCGGGTCCAGCACCGATTTCGGCACGGACGGAATGGCCGCCTCATGCAGCACGAAGTCGACGCCTGCGCACGCCTTGTGCATGGCATCCAGATCGAGAATGTCGGCTTCGCGGAAGTCCATCCCGTTCAATACTGCGGTCAGGTTCTCGCGTCTGCCAGTGGAAAAGTTATCGATGCCCCGGACCTCGTTGCCGCGTTCCACGAGAGCGCGCACCAGCGAGGACCCGATGAAGCCGGCAGCGCCCGTCACGAGATATTTAGCCATATGTTCTTAATGATAATGGATGGATTGCCTACCCAGCACAAGACACCCTGTCACCAGAGTAACTGTCGTTCCGGAGCCCGCCAAACGGGCCCGCCAGCGAATCCCTGGAGGAAGGATTCAGCGCCGGCGAACCCGTTTGGCGATCTGGCGGAACTCGTCGCGGGAGAGCAGCTGGTTTTTCCGAAAGAACTCGGTAATCCCATCGAGAAGAGTTTTCGGGTCGACCGACTGCAGGGTATCACTCATGCTATTCTCCCGAGCCGATCTGTCATTGGAGACGGCGCTGTGTCCAGCCAGTGCGTCGAGGAGTTGCTTCAGTTGCAGTTCTTCTCCCGGTTCGATTTCCGCGAAGCCAATGCCCATGCCCAGGAAAGGATACGAAGTGCGAACCGTGCCCCGAGCCTGAATCTGGATGCCAAACGACGTGAGTACAAGATCCACTTTCGTGTCGATGGGAAACGTGGTGTGCATTTCCACATAGCATCCGTGCAGGCTGATGTCGGTAAGGGTTCCCCACATGGTCACGTCGCTGCCCTCGGTTCGAAACTTCACGCTGCCCGAACAACGAAGCCGAGGGCTTTGCCGCAGCTCTTTCCACGCGAAACCGTCCGCATCTGGTGGCGCTCCGCCGCCGCCCTTTGCGGCTGCATCCGCGGGCGCGCTTCCGGCCACGTCTCCTTTTAGCCGGCGAAGGTAGTTCACGCTCTCTTCGCCGCTACCGGAGTCTGGCGACAAGCCGGGTTGTCCGGGATAGATATGTGGGTCCACAAACGCCTCCAACAATATGCCTCTCTTGGTTGAATCGGAAGATTGCGGGAAAACTTTAGACCGCCGGGAATCTGCCCCGCGGATGCCGACGGGTCTGCCGACTGAGGTGCCGACTAAGGTGCCGATAAAGAAGCGCGAATCTCGCTCCACAGTTCCTCTTTGCCGGCTCCGGTCTTGGCCGAAAATGCCACCATGGGCGCCCCGGCATATGCTTGCCCGAGCGTGTGCATCGCCTGCCGCAACTCGTTGCCAGACAGCCGGTCACACTTGGTGGCCACAATCACATGCGGCCGTCCCTTGGACGCCAGGAATTCCAGCAACTGGCCGTCGCTTTCCTGGGGAACAATGTTCGAGTCGACCAGCACCAGGCACAACGCCAGGCTTGGGCGATGGTACAGATACGGATCCACAAACCGGGCCCAGTCTTCGGAAATTTCGCGGGAGACCTTGGCGTAGCCGTATCCCGGCAGGTCGGCGAACAGCAACTCGGGCCGGGGTTGCCCCGCCCTGCGGACTTCATAAAAGTTAATGCTTCGCGTGCGTCCCGGAGTATTGCTGGTGCGGGCCAGCTTTTTGCCCACCAGAGAATTGATCACGCTCGATTTCCCGACGTTCGACCGTCCGAGAAAGGCGATCTCCGGCACGCCGGGAGGAGGGAAGTGCGTCAAGTCGCTCGCCGACAGCATGAAATTCGCCAGAATCCGCATGCAGACAGTTTCCAGTGTTTGGGGCGCGCGTGGCAAGCGCCGCAGAAAAAATAAGTTGGCTACAGGCCGAGCGGGCGTTTGGGATGCACGTCCTGCTCTTTGATCGGGTGCAATTTGTACCAGAGCGTGAGTCCGCCCGCGATGACAAGTCCAATAAGAACGCTGATCAAAAAGAACCAGCGATAAGCGGGGAGCATGATTAGCAGAATCGCTACTACAAGGATGGCGACGATGAGACCCGCCGACCCCTTCAGGCTGAATCCAGACCGGCCGCCAGATTCCGGCTCCATGGTTCTATTTTAGCGCCGCTTGTAGAGACGGGGCTTGCCCCGTCTCCTGCTGCAAATCAGAGAGATTGGCGGTGCGAGCGGAGACGCGGCAAGCCGCGCCTCTACGGGGTAGGATGATTCGGGATTCGCAGTTGCGTTAGCCCGCGAGCTTACTGAACCTACTGTCTCGCCGTGGGAATCTCCGGTGCGGGCGGTGTCGCGATCGAAGCCATGGTCTCAGCTTCAGATGGCATCTGCGGCAATGGGCCTTCGAGCGCGACGGCCAGCACCTGGTCCATGTTGTCCACGAAGTGGAGTTTCATCGCGGTGCGCAGGTTCTCCGGGACCTCGGCAACGTCTTTTTCATTCTCCTGCGGCAGAATCACTTCGAACAATCCGGCGCGATGGGCGGCGAGAAGTTTTTCCTTCAATCCGCCGATGGGCAGCACCTTGCCGCGCAGCGTGATCTCGCCGGTCATGGCGATATCGCGGCGCACCGGAATCCGGCTCAGCGCGCTGGCGAGAGCGGTGGCGATGGTTATGCCGGCCGAGGGGCCATCCTTCGGAATCGCTCCTTCGGGCACGTGCACATGAATATCCAGGGTGCGGTAGAAGTCGCGGGCCAATCCGAGCCGCGCCGCCCGCGAGCGAATGTATGACATGGCAGCCTGCGCCGATTCCTGCATCACGTCGCCCAGTTGGCCGGTTAGCGTCAGCTTGCCTTTGCCGTCCACCGCCATAGCTTCCGTGCTTAGGATGGAGCCTCCCACCTCGGTCCAGGCCAGGCCCGTCACCAGGCCGACTTCGCTCTTCTCGTGCGCCAGGGTGTCGCGGAACTTCAGAACGCCGAGCCAGTCGCCAATCTTTTCCGGCTGGATTGCGGCCGTGAAGCCCGCGCCTTCTTTCACCACCTTGCGCGCCACTTTGCGGCAGATGTTGCCAATTTCCCGCTCCAGGTTTCGCACTCCGGCTTCGCGCGTGTAGCCGCGAATGATCTGGCGGATGGCGTCGTCGGAGAACTGCACGTTCTTCTCCGTCAACCCCGCCTGCAACATCTGCTTCTTTACCAGAAACTGTTTCGCGATCTCCACCTTTTCCGGTTCCGTGTAGCCGTGCAGGCGCAGCACTTCCATGCGATCCTGCAGCGCGGGCGGAACCGTGTGAATCACGTTCGCGGTGGCGATGAAGAAGACCTGCGAGAGGTCGTACTCGACGTCCAGATAGTGGTCCACGAACATGAAGTTCTGTTCGGGATCGAGCACTTCGAGCAGCGCCGCCGAGGGATCGCCGCGAAAGTCCATCGACATTTTATCGACTTCGTCGAGCATGAACACCGGGTTCTTGGTGCCGGCTTTTTTCATCATCTGGATGATCTGGCCGGGCAGCGCTCCGATGTAAGTGCGGCGATGGCCGCGGATTTCCGCCTCATCGCGCACGCCGCCGAGCGACATGCGCACAAACTTGCGGCCGGTCGCTTTGGCAATCGACATCCCCAGAGAAGTCTTGCCGACGCCGGGAGGTCCGACGAAGCACAGAATCGAGCCTTTGGGATTTTTTACCAACTGGCGGACGGCGAGAAATTCGAGGATGCGCTCCTTGATTTTCTCGAGGCCATAATGATCTTCGTTCAGAACTTTTTCGGCACGCGAGATGTTGCGGATTTCCTTCGACCGCTTCTTCCACGGCACTGCCAGCAGCCAGTCGAGATAGTTGCGCGAGACCGTGGACTCCGCCGACATAGGCGGCATCGCTTCCAGCTTTTTCAGTTCCTGGATTGCCTTGTCGCGAACTTCTTTCGGCATGCCCGCGGATTCGACCTTCTTCTTCAACTCGTCGAATTCGCTCTTTTCGCCGCGGCCAAGTTCTTTTTGAATCGCTTTGATCTTTTCGTTGAGGTAATACTCTTTCTGCGCCTTCTCCATCTGCCGCTTTACCCGCGACTGGATGGTGCGGTCCATGTTCAGCTTTTCGATTTCGACGTCAAGCACGTCGCCGATGCGGTTCAATCTTTCAGCGGGATCGAAGATTTCGAGCAGCCCCTGCTTTTCTTCGATCGAAAGTTGCAGATTGGCGGCGATGGTGTCGGTCAGCTTCGCCGGATCTTCCATACGCACGGCCGCAATCATCGTTTCGTAGTTCAGCGACTGGCACAGCTTTACATATTGCTCGAACATGCCGGTGACGCGCTGCATGCCGGCTTCAATCTGCGCCGTCGTCTCGGTGGCATAGCGGGCGACGCGCACGGTCGCCTGCAGAAAGCCTTCGGTCTCGACGACCTGGAGGATCTTGCCGCGCTCGATGCCTTCGACCAGCACCTTGATGTTGCCATCGGGCAGTTTCAGGCTCTGCACGATATTGACGATCGTGCCGACCTGGAAGATGTCTCCGGCCTTGGGTTCGTCAATGCTGGCATCGTGCTGGGTGGCGAGGAATATCTTCTTATCGCTGGCCAGAGCTTCTTCGAGCGCGCGCACGCTCGACTCGCGGCCCACCACGAACGGAGTCATCATGTAGGGGAAGATGACCACGTCCCGAATGGGCATCATCGGCAGTTTCTTACTCTCGAACTTTTCCTTGGGGTTCGGCAACTCAGTCTCCCGTCTCTGGTCCTCTTTTGCTGGGTGCCCCATCCTAACGTCGCGCTTTTTTGCGACGCTAGGGTGGGTTCTAGCTTGCCGCTTTCTCGATCATGGCCAGTGAGACGTTCCGCTTCTCCACCATCTCGCGGGTCACTTCAAATTCCTTAACCTTCTTCTGGCTGGGCAGGTTGTACATCAGCTCCAGCATGAGTTCTTCGAGGATCATGCGCAAACCGCGAGCGCCAACTTTACGCGCCATTGCTTGGCGCGCAATCGCCCGGTTGGCGTCGTCGCTGAACTTCAGCCGCACGTTTTCGAACTCGAACAGGCGCTGGTACTGTTTCACGATCGCGTTCTTCGGGCGCGTCAGAATCTCCACCAGCGCGTCTTCGTCCAGTTGCTGCAGCACTCCCATCACCGGCAGGCGCCCGACAAACTCGGGGATCAGCCCGAACTTGATCAGGTCCTCCGGCTGCGCTTCCGAGACGAGCTCAAAGTTGCGCAGCGAGATCAGGCCCGCTTCGGTCTCCGTATCCTCACCGATGCGGAAGCCCAGAGCCTTCTTGCCCACGCGCCGCCCGATAATTTTTTCCAGGCCTACGAAGGCGCCGCCGCAAATGAAGAGAATGTTCGTGGTATCGACGGGCGTGAATTCCTGGTGCGGATGCTTGCGTCCACCCTGCGGCGGCACGTTCGCGATCGTCCCTTCCAGAATCTTGAGCAAAGCCTGTTGCACGCCTTCGCCCGATACGTCGCGCGTGATCGAGGGATTCTCGTCCTTGCGTCCGATCTTGTCAATCTCGTCGATATAGATGATGCCGGTCTGGGTGCGGCTCACGTCGCCTTCGGCCGCCTGCAGAAGTTTCAGAATGATGTTCTCGACGTCCTCGCCGACGTAGCCGGCCTCGGTCAGCGTGGTTGCGTCCACGATCGCGAACGGCACATCGAGCATGCGGGCGAGGGTTTGTGCCAGCAGCGTCTTGCCCGTGCCGGTCGGCCCGATCAGCAGAATATTCGACTTGGTCAGTTCCACTCCGTCGCTGGTGCGCTGGCGGTTCATGTAAATGCGCTTGTAGTGGTTATAGACGGCGACGGCCAGCTTCTTCTTGGTCTGCTCTTGTCCGATGACGTACTCGTCGAGGAACGTCTTTACTTCCTGCGGCTTCGGCAGTTGGTTCGGGACCGCAGCCGCGGGAGTCGCGGTGCGGTCGTCTTCGAGAATCGAGTTGCAGACGGCTACGCACTCGTCACAGATGTATGCCCGGGGATAGTCGCTCGGCGACGAGATCAGTTTCGCGACCGCGTCCTGCGATTTGTGGCAGAACGAACAGCGCAACACTTCGTCCGAACCCGATCTGGTTTTCACTCGGCCTTACTCCTTTTCTGGTAGCCCAGCCGCGGCTGGATTCCTGCTCCAGGCTGAGATGCGGCAAGCCGCGTCTCTACATTGCTTCACGAACTGCCGATCATATCCTCTATTTCGTCTTATAGATGATATCGTCGATGATTCCGTATTCCTTCGCCTGCTGCGAGTTCATGATGAAGTCGCGCTCCACGTCCTTCTCCACTTTATCCAGCTTCTGGCCGGTGTGCTTGGCCAGTAACTGATTAGTAATCTCCCGCATGCGCAGAATTTCGCGGGCATGGATGTCAATGTCGGTCGCCTGCCCGGAAAGCCCGCCCATCGAGGGCTGGTGAATCAGGATGCGCGAATTCGGCAGCGCCAGCCGCTTCTTGGCTTCGCCCGCCGAAAGCAGCAGCGCCGCCATCGAAGCCGCCTGGCCGATGCAGATCGTGGTTACGTCGTTCTTTACGTACTGCATCGTGTCGTAAATCGCCATGCCCGCCGTGATCGAACCGCCCGGCGAGTTGATGTAGAGCTGGATGTCTTTCTCCGGGTCTTCCTGCGCCAGGAAAAGCATCTGCGCGATCACCAGGTTGGCGATATTGTCATCAATCGGCGTTCCAATAAAGATGATATTGTCGCGGAGCAGCCGGGAATAAATGTCGTACGCCCGTTCGCCCCGGCCGGTCTGCTCGATCACCATCGGTACCAGCATCATTCGTGGATCTTTCTCGCTCACGTTCACCCTTTCCACACCCCTGCCCTCAAGTCGGTTTCGTCAGCTCAGGGGAGGATCGAAATGCCCGCGTCTTGTTTTTACTATCAACTACGCGGACTGACGATACAGAAAATCGAGGGTCTTCTCGTTGCGGATTCTTGTTCGGATTCTATCGAGGCCCCCATCCCGTGTCAAACGAGCGCGTACTGCTTCCGACGTCTGTTTTGATTGTCTGGCCAGCGCTTCCAGTTCGTGATTCAACTCGTCGTCGCTGACCTGCACATTCTCTTCCTCCGCCACTCTTTCGAGCAGCAGCGCAGCCTTTACATCGTGAATTGCCTGCTCGCGCTGTCCCGCGCGCAGACGGTTCAAATCCATCTTCTTCATCTGCTCGGTGGTCAGACCCTGCGCCGCCAGCGCCCGCAGTCCCCGCTCCAGCCGGATGTCAACCTGTTGTTCGATCAACGAATCGGGAACTTCAAAATCGTTCCGCTGAATAAGCTCGCCCACGAGCTTGTCCTTGGCCGCATGTTCGGCTTCATGCTTGCGCTCGGATTCCATCTGCTCGCGAACGGCCTTGCGTACATCGTCCATGGTTTGGAATTCGCCCAGTTGCTTGGCGAACTCGTCATTCAGTTCGGGCAGGCTCTTCTGTTTGATCGCCTGCACCTTCACCGCATACGTGAACGTCTTCCCCGCCAGACGCTTGTCCTGCGTATCTTCCGGATAGCGCACGTCGAAGGTGCGCTCATCTCCGGGGCTGGTCCCGCGCAGGTGTTCGGTGAATTCCGGCATGGTGTTCTTGCCCGCGATTTCGACCAGCACTTCATCCATGTGAACCGGCTGGCCTTCGCCAGTCTTGGATTCGCCAGTCTTGCCTTCGTGGGATTTCTGTTCGGCCTTCGGATTGCCGTCGAGCGAGACCTGAGCGAAATCGCCATCGGCGAGGGCGCGGCCCTCCACCGGATTGAAACTGGCATGACGCTCGCGCAGATCGGCGAGCGCCTGCTCCACATCCGCCTCGGAAACCGCGATCTCCGGTTTATCGGCGCGCAACTCTTTGTAGCCTTCCAGCTTGATTTCCGGCAGCACCTCAAAGGCGGCTTTGAACCGCAGCGGTTCGCCCTCGTGCAGGTGCAGGTCCGTCACCCGCGGCTGCGATACTGGATGAATGCCCAGCCTTTCGGCCTCCTGCCGGAAGTACCGCGGGATCAGCGCCTCGACCATGTCGGTCTTGATTTCTTCGGAAAAACGCTGGCGGATAATCGACGCCGGAACATGGCCGCGCCGGAAGCCGGGAATGCGCGCCACCTTCTGATATTTCTGGATCAGTGAATCGGTCTGCCGGTTGACATCCTCGACCGGAATCTCAACCTGAATCTCGCGTTTGGTGGCGCTTTCTTTGGTCGTGCTTTCTTTGGTCTCAGTGGGGCTCACGATTACCTTTCCAGTGCGGCTGCGGCAGCAGAGTCGGGAGGAGGTTGCTCCGCTGCGACGCTAGCGCCGCAAGCTTGAGTGTAAAGACTCTCGAAGAGCAACGTCAAACGGCGGAAGGCGATGACCTACCCACCAAAGTAACGAGCGCGTCCAGCGGGCGAAGCCCGCTTCTGTTGGTGGAGCGCCGGGCGTCCCCGCCCGGCTGGACGGGCGAGACGCCCGTCCCTCCATCACACGACCGAATACAATGAAGGCGAATGTCCCTCTCCAATTGGCTCAAGGTTCTAAACGCCGAAGTCATCGCCTGCAGGCGCTGTCCGCGTTTGGTCGCGTATCGCGAGCGAATTGCCCGCGAGAAGCGCCGCGCTTACCGCGACTGGGAGTACTGGGGCAAGCCTGTTCCCGGCTTCGGAGATCCCGATGCCCGCGTCCTGGTGCTCGGACTCGCTCCCGGCGCCCACGGCTCCAATCGCACCGGCCGCCCTTTCACCGGAGACGCCTCCG
Source organism: Terriglobales bacterium (assembly GCA_050012595.1). Lineage (GTDB taxonomy): Bacteria > Acidobacteriota > Terriglobia > Terriglobales > Acidobacteriaceae > Acidiflorens. Next base: position 161,047 of record JBEKGW010000008.1, on the reverse strand, counting down.
GCAACTTTATGTACCCGGTGTTGCACGAAACCGGATTTGCCAGTCAGCCGACGGTGACGGATCGGAACGATGGGCTTGTTCTGCACGATCTTTACATCACCGCCGCCGTTCGCTGCGCGCCGCCCGGCAACAAGCCTCTGCCCGAGGAACTGGCCAACTGCGCTCCCTTTCTGGAACGCGAGATCGAGAAACTGAAAGATCTGCGCGTCATCGTTGCCCTGGGAAGAATCGCGTTTGATGCCTATCTCAATTTCCTGAAGCGAAGAAAGCTGATCGCCAGCAAGCGGGATTATGAATTCCGCCACGGCGCCGAATACGCCTTGCCCCATGGGCCCGTCCTCTTAGCTTCCTACCATCCCTCCAACCAGAACACCCAGACGGGCAAGCTAACCAAACAGATGTTCCGAAAGATTTTCGAGCGAGCGCGTGAACTGGCCGATGAATCAACGGGGCGGCGGTAAACCGACACCACTTCAAAATCCCACAAACACCGGTTCCGGTTCCAGCAGAATCCCCCATGCTTCCTGCACGCCGCGCTGGATTTCATCCTTCAGCCCGACAATGTCGCTCGCCTTGGCGTCTCCCCGATTGATCAGCGCCAGCGCATGCTTGTGCGAGATCCCGGCCGCGCCCATTGCGTATCCCTTGGAGAACCCTGAGTGCTCCACCAGCCATGCCGCCGGAACTTTTTTTTGCGCATCGAGAGCAGGGTAGCTGGGAATCTCGAGTCCTTTGGATTCGGCGCGCGCCGCCAGGTCTTTGAAGTGCGCCTCGCTGAGCATGGGATTCTTGAAGAACGATCCGGCGCTGCGGCAATCGTCGTCGCCGGGGACAATCAGCATTCCCTTGTTTCGCCGTGTTTCGCGCACTGCCTCGCGCGTTTCGGCGAGCGATGGCGGCGTCTTTTTTTCGGCAAAGTGCTTCTGCAAATCGGCATACTTCAAACTCGGAGCGCCGCCCCGCTTCAACCGGTAATTCACCCGCAGGATAATGTACCGCCCACGTTCCGTACTGTTAAAAATGCTGGCGCGATAACGGAATCCGCACGCCGGCTTGGGCAAAACCACAATTCGGTCTTCTTTCAAATCCGGATTGCGCAAATCGAAAGCGCGCACCGATTCGACCGTATCGGCGACCTCCTGCCCGTAGGCGCCAACGTTTTGCACGGGTGTGCCTCCGACGCTGCCCGGAATCCCGCTCAGGCACTCGACTCCGGCGCAATTCTGCGCGACCGCCTGGGCGACAAAGTCATCCCAGTTGACGCCCGCGCCCACGCTGAAGAGCACGGCGTTACCCATGGCGTCAGTTGTACGTGGACTAGTAATGCCGCCGATCGCGATCCGGATCACCAGTCCCGGCCAACCGGAATCGGCGATGACGAGGTTGCTTCCCCCGCCCAGCACAAACAGCGGCAAGTCGCGCGTTTTCGCGAACTGCGCCGCCTCGCGAACGTCGTCTTCTCTCTTCAGTTCCGCAAAATAGCGTGCCGCCCCGCCCACCTGCAAAGTGGTGAGCGGCGCCAGCGGAACGTTTTCCTGAATCGTCATGAGGCTACTTCGCTCTATATGAAATTGAGCATCTCACGTCTGCCTGCGAAGGCATATTGAGAACGCAGTTACATTTCGAATCGCTGCTGCGAATCAACCTCTAATGAATTGTCATCCCGCCCGGCTGGAGGTTGTGCCCTCCCCGGTTTATGCCAGCGCTGAATAGAGACGCTGCTTGCCGCGTCTCTGGGCTTCGGTGAGCAAGCCGGAGAACGCGTTCACGGGTCCCGCCCATCAGGGAGCCGGCCCGTTCATTCCATCACAATTATAAGTAAGCGGCATCACAGCGCAGACCGGCTGGATTGGCGGATCATAAACAGAGGTCGGTGCTAAAAGCCGGTGACCTCGGCCGGATTTCGCTTCCGGGAGCGACGTGGCCGGATGGAATTCAAGCGAGCGTTGGCAAACATGTGGAGTCTTTGAATGATCACAGAACGGGATCTGACCGCAGCCTTAAGCCATGATGTGACCGAGCCGCTTACCTTGGCGCAGAGAGAAGCGCTGGAGCGCGCGGTCGTCAAAATTGTTGCGTTGGGCGCAAACGTAGGAGTCAGTGTGGATCAGATGATTGAGTTGCTGAAGTCGGGCTTGACCGTCGGCGAACTGCTGGATTACCTGGCGGCTCGTTCCGGAGAAGTTGCCTGAAGTCGAGCCGCAGAAGTAGCCCTCCCGGAAGCGTCCCGTATTCTCAGGCTTTTCGGAGTCCGGGGGTTTACGCGTTTGCCGACAGGCTTGCGATTGAGTAATCTCTAGCGGTGCCGTCTCGCCAGGAAATCAGCATCTCTGGAACGATGCTCGTCAGGGATCCCAACCAAGCGTCCTCCTGGCAACCGCCGCTGTGCGCGTTGATTTTTTTCGGGGTGATCGCGTTCGGCTCGACGGCTGGAGCATCCGCCCAGGAAACGCCGAAGGCGCAGACTCAGACTCAGACCGGCGCTTCATCGGCCGACCAAGTTCCTGCCGGCCAGGTTCCCTCCGACCAGGTTCCGAATGCCCCGTCGAAAGTGCCGGGCATGGCGCTGTACAATCTGCTGCAGAGGAAGTCCATCGTTTTCCCGGACATCGCTGCCAGTATGGAGAGACTTTCGACGGGGCAAAAATTTAAGCTGTTCGTGGACAACAGCGTCTCCGTGCACACGCTGACCTGGGCGGCTCTGGGTTCGGCGTTCGGCCAGACGATTGACTCTCCAACTGGTTTCGGAAAAGAGTGGGGTGGGTATGGTAAACGATTCGGGTCCTCCTTGGCGCGCCAGGCGTCCAGCAATTTCTTCGGGACGTTTGTGCTTGCGTCGACGTTGCGCCAGGATCCGCGTTTCTATCCGGAGATCAAACCGGGCTTCTCTCACGCGGTAAAGTATTCAGTGCAGCGGGTGTTCGTTACACGCAACGATGACGGGCGCGACGAAGTAAACTGGTCCGGGCTGGTAGGGCCACTGATGGCGGAAGGACTGGCGAATGTCTACTGGCCGGATCGCAACCGCACCGTCGGAGATACTTTCTTTCGCTATGGTCTGGATTTGGCAACTCGAGCCGGTGGAAACATGCTCCGCGAGTACTGGCCGGTATTTTACGGGAAGATCAGCCACGCGCCCCGGCCGACCGCCGGACACAACTGACCGTCCGGGAAAAAGGCTGGCTTTCCTTTTCTGCACGCGCATCTAAGTGAAGAACAGCGGTCGTGGCAGCACCTTGGCTGAACTATGGTTTTACGAGCGTGGCTTTACGACCGCGGCTCTACAATGATGGCTCCAGGAAACAGGAGATCGAGATTGAGGAATCGGATACTGTTGTCATTCGTCTTTTGCGGGCTCGTCGCATCGGCTTCGGCACAATCAAATTTCAATCGTTATACTTTTAACGCCGGCGGCGGACTGGGCATCGGCCGCGACGAGGTCGCCGCCTTTGTCGGCAACTCTCCTCAATTCACGGTCGGAGGCGGCATGAACTTCACCCGCATATTCGGCGCGGATGCCGAATACATGTACTACGACCTCGGCTTACGGCCCAGCGTGAGCCAGAGTCAGAGCCTGCCGGACGCCAGCGGACATATGCAATCGATAAGCCTCGACGGCATCGTCAACGTGCCCCGCCATCTTGGCAGATTCGGCGCATACGGAATCTTTGGCGTAGGTTTCTATGATCGCAGCGTTTCGTTGGCGCACAGCGAGCTGCTCGTACCACCCATAGCTTGCCAGCCCACATGGACCCGCTGGTGGGGCATTAACTGCATCAACGGCGGGGTTGTGCCCCAGCAAACGATCTCCTCGTTTTCCAAGGTTGCGGGTGGCTTCAACTACGGCGGCGGAATCACTTATCGTCTGAACCATCTCCATCATTCCAAGCTCTACATCGAATGGCGCTACCATCGCGCTTATCAAAGCGACGTTAAGACCATCGTTATGCCCATCACGATTGGGCTGCGCTGGTGAAGACTTCGGGCTTTTTCTGACGAACGAGATTGCACTGCTGGACTGATCAAGCGCGGCTCACCCCGTATGCATCCAGCACATCTCGCAGCGTCACGATGCCTTCCAGCTTGTGGACATCGGCGCGGCTCACCACCGGCAGGATTTGAATCTGGTTTGCGCCCATGCGTTCGAGCGCCAGATCGAGCCCTTGGTCGGCGTGGACGTGCGGAAAAACCAGCGCATCCACCAGCTCACCGAGTTTCTTATCCGCACCTTCGCCCAGCTCTCGCTCCAACCACGCAAAGTTGATGACGCCAACTACACCTCGTCGATCCGTCACCAGCCAGGTTCGCAATTCACTCGACCGAACCCGCTCCAGCGCTTCCCGAACCGTGATCTCGGCGGGCAGCAACTGGCCGGCAGTCTGCATCACTCTTGCTACCTGACGCTGACCGTATCGTCGGCGCGTCTCCGCGCCCGGAAGGTGTATGCCATCCTGCACTGCCAACGCATCGTAGATGGGCTCGCGCTGCAATCGTGAAGCGATGAAAAGGCTCACCAGATTCGCAATCATCAGCGGGACGATCACCGCATAATCCTGCGTCATCTCGAAGATCATCAGCACCGAGGTCATAGGAGTGCGTACGATCCCCGCGAACACCGCGCCCATCCCGACCAGCGCGTAGGCGCCCGGTGTCGCCGTATAAGCGGGGAACAAACGATGCGCCAAGGTCCCTACCGTGCCTCCCAACATGGCGCCGATGAACAGGGCGGGACCGAAAATACCGCCCGCGTTGCCCGAAGCATAACTGGTGGTAACGGCGAAAAGTTTCAGAACCACCAGCAGCGCCATTAACTGGAACGCCATCCTGCCGTTCAGCGCCTCGCCGACAAACCCATAACCTACGCCCATCACCTGCGGCACAAACCAGCCCATCAGCCCGACCAGCAACCCTCCTACGACCGGTTGGAACCAGACTGTTTTCTGCGGGAACCGCAGGAATCGTGCCCGCATGTCCAGCAATAGCCTCGTGAACGCCGCCGAAACCACGCCGCCGGCCAAGCCGAGCACCGCATACACCGCAAACTCTGCCGGGTGGACCAGTTGATATTGCGGGACCTTGAACAGGGGGCTATTGCCGAGAAGGACGCGCAGAACCATCCAGGAAGTGGCCGAGGCCAGCACCACCGCGCCCAGCACCGGTGCATGGAGATCGCCCACGATCTCCTCGAGCGAAAACAGCACCGCCGCCAGGGGCGTATTAAACGCGGCGGCAATGGCCGCTGCCGCTCCCAGCGGGATGAGTTTCTTTACTTGCTCGGCGCGCAGTCCAAGGAGACGCCCGAGCACGGAACCAATGCCCGCACCCACTTGCACCGAAGGCCCTTCGCGTCCCAGCGGGATTCCGCTGGCCAGCGTTGCCGAGGTGCAGAAAAACTTGCCCAGCACGGTGCGCAGCGTGATGCGCCCGTCACGCGCGTACAGCGCAGCCTTGGTCTGCGGCACGCCGCTGCCTCGCGCGTCGGGAAAATAGCGATACAGCAGGTAGCCGATGCCGAGCGAGCCCACGACCGGAAACAGCAGGCGTCGCCACGGAGCGCCACCCACCGGATACAGCCGCATCCCCATTCGTTCCGTCAGCACGATGAAAGCGACAACCGCCAACCCCGTCAATGCGCCGATCACCAGCGCCAAAACCAGAAAGATCTGGCTCTCACGTTGCCGCAATTCGGCCACGCGATCTGAGAGCCAGGTTTTCCATCCAACCCCGCTCGTCGTCCGGATGTTTTCACTCATCTCTGGGGAATGTTCCACCAGGAGCACACCTCACTGGATTGCCTTTGGGGGGCCGAGTCTGCGGTCAAATGATGCTGCAACAGGCGAGCGGCAGACGCCCCTGTTCCACACCCGAACTAATACCGAGTGCGCCGAGTCGAAAGTAGCATGCGCGATTCGTTGGCTCTCGAACGCTCACATGGAAATCTTAGCAGCGTCCGCTTTCAGCAGGCCCCTTGTTGCTCAGACGCCAAGTTTGGCAAACTGATTGTAGAGCCAAGCAAAGACGGCGCCACCAACGAGACCGTCTACGACTCCGTAGAGCGTCCCAACGACGACTTCTGCAACGCTGCGGGTTGCATGGTAGCCGGGATAGACCGACGACATTGTCTGGAGGAATTGCCGACCATAGTTGCCCCAGATCAAATTGCCTAGGCCCGTCACCAGCATCGCCAATCCCCACAGGACCCCCGACGTCACGGCCAGAGCTTTGGTGTTGAATTTCATAGCTCGCTCCTTAACTGTGCATTTTAGTTGTTCCCTCTCCAAAAACCTCGTATTCACTATGCCGAGGGAAGTAATGGGTAATCGGCAGTGACAGCAGAGCGGAAGGCGGCCCGCAAGCGAGTCGCCCTCGCCCTACAACTGCTCAGCGTTCAAATACGAAGTGGTCAACCCTGTTCTGCTGCCAGCACGATTCGTTGTCCTCGGTGCAGAACGGCTTTTCCTTACCGAAGCTCACGGTCCTGATGCGCTCGGCGGGAACTCCTTCCTGCACTAGCGCTCTCTTCACCGATTCCGCGCGGCTGGTTCCGAGGGCGATGTTGTATTCCTCAGATCCGCGGTCGTCACAATGGCCCTCGATGAGAGCCTTGATACTCGGATGCTGCGAGAGGAAGGCTCCGTCATTTTGGACAGTTGGTACCTCGCTGGGGCGGATAGCGGATTTGTCATAGTCGAAGAAAACGTCTTTGATGTTCTTGGCGAACAAATCCTCATCCGTCGGTGAAGGTGTTGCCTTGGCGATGGGCGGGTTTACCGTGACGCGGGCGGAGGCGTCTTTCGTTCCTCCCGGCCCCTTAGCAACCAGAGTGTAGGTGGTGGATTCACTCGGCGTGACCGACTGGGAGCCGGATGGCGGCAGCGTGCCGAGTCCGCCGATGGTAATTTCATTGGCGTTGCTGGTTTGCCACGTCAATACCGACGGCTGTCCCTGCTGAATCACGCTGGGGTTGGCTGCAAGAGTAGCGGTCGGTGCGGTGGGTGCGGGCGCCGGCGGAGGTGGTGGTGTCACTTTGGCTACCTTCTTGTGGCATCCTGCTAGTGACAACACTCCCGCGAGCGCTACGAGTAGAGCAATTGTCTTTATTCTTTTCTGCGTCATTCTATTTAGTCCTCCTCACTCGGAAGAAACGTTGGATTCGCTGTGGAGCAAGCCTGCTAGACAACCTCCGCTGAGCCGCGAAAGAAATGTATAACCAGAACGAAACACTTCCGGCGACTGAGACAAAGATTGATACGTTCTAGAACGACAATCTGAGGGGAATCAGCAACGCAGTATGGTGTTGTACCCTGGCAGGCTAATCGATTGGAATTCTGCCGCTGAAAGTGACATCCAAGAGAGAACGACGAGCGGCGAAATCAGGCAGTTTCGTAGGGAAGTCAAGCCGCCGTGCCCGATGGCAATGCGCAAGCGAGCCGCTGCTCGCGCCGCCTGAAGGGCAGTAGCCGGTCCGTGTACCACAGAATACGGGCCCTGCATGGCGGGAAAGAGAAAAATCATCAGCACGCAGAGCACTGCCATCACAGCCAGTTCGCATGCGATGCGGCCAGAAGTCATTGACGTGTCACAATCATTATAGCGTAGGGCTCGCGAAATATGGAATTTCGGCCTTGGCTGAAAAAAGGGAGAATTGAACCGTGAAGACCAGGACTCTTTCCCCGGAACTGCTCCACCAGATGGATGCCTACTGGCGCGCCGCCAACTATCTGTCGGTCGGACAGATTTATCTCTACGACAATCCGCTGCTGAAGCGGCCGCTGACGCTCGCGGATATCAAGCACATGCTGCTGGGACACTGGGGCACGACCCCCGGGCAGAACTTCATTTACGTGCACTTGAACCGGGTCATCAAAAAATACGACCTCGACATGATTTACGTCTCCGGCCCCGGACACGGCGGCCCGGCCGTCGTGGGCAACACTTACCTCGAGGGCACTTACAGCGAGATCTATCCCAACATCAGCCAGGATGAGGCCGGGCTGCGGAAGCTCTTTCTTCAGTTTTCTTTTCCCGGAGGAATTCCCAGCCACGCATCGCCGGAGTGCCCGGGTTCGATCCACGAGGGCGGCGAACTGGGCTATTCGCTCAGCCATTCGTTCGGGGCGGTGTTCGACAATCCCGATCTCATCGTCGCCTGCGTCGTCGGCGATGGCGAGGCGGAAACCGGACCGCTGGCCACGGCGTGGCATTCCAACAAGTTTCTCGATCCGGTCACGGACGGCGCGGTGCTGCCGATCCTGCATCTCAACGGCTACAAGATCAGCAACCCGACCGTCCTGGCCCGTGTCGAGCATGAGGAATTGGAGCAATTTCTTCGAGGCCGCGGCTGGACGCCCCACTTTGTGGAAGGCGATGAGCCGGAAAAGATGCATGAACTCATGGCCACCACTTTGGACAAGGCCATCAAGGATATCCGGCAAATCCAAAAGAATGCACGGAACAAGAACGACACCACTCGGCCGCGCTGGCCCATGATCGTCCTCAATTCACCCAAGGGCTGGACGGGGCCGAAAGTCGTCGATGGTTTGCAAATCGAGGGCACGTTCCGAGCGCATCAGGTGCCGCTCCTGGTGGATTCCAAGCATCCCGATCATCTCAAGCAGCTTGAAAGCTGGATGAAGAGCTACAGGGCGGAGGAGTTGTTCGATGAAAATGGGCGACTCATCCCCGAACTGGCCGAACTGGCGCCCAAGGGCGAACGACGCATGGGCGCGAATCCCCACGCCAACGGCGGAATTCTGCTCCGCGACCTGCGGATGCCGGATTTCCGCGACTACGCGGTCGACGTGCCCTCGCCGGGAGTGCCCGGCATCGGCGATACGCATGTGCTCGGGCGTTTCCTGCGCGATGTGACGAAGCTGAACGATGAGCAGCGGAATTTCCGGGTCTTTGGCCCTGACGAGACGATTTCCAACGGCCTGGAGGCCCTCTTTGAAGTGACCAGACGCCAATGGGACGCCGCGACCGTGCCGAACGACGAATTTCTCGCGCCCACCGGGCGGGTGATGGAAATGCTCAGCGAGCACCAATGCGAGGGCTGGCTCGAGGGCTACCTGCTCACCGGGCGGCATGGACTCTTCAATTGCTACGAGGCGTTCATCCACATCGTCGATTCGATGTTCAACCAGCACGCCAAGTGGTTGAAGGTCACGTCGCAACTTCCGTGGCGGCGAAAGATCGCCTCGTTGAACTACTTGCTGGCCTCGCATGTCTGGCGCCAGGACCACAACGGCTTCACCCACCAGGATCCCGGTTTCATCGACCACGTCGTGAACAAGAAGGCCGAGATCGTACGCGTTTACCTTCCGCCGGATGCAAACTGCCTGCTGTCGGTAATGGACCACTGCCTGCGCAGCCGCCATTACGTCAACCTCGTGATCGCGGGCAAACACCCGGCGCCGCAGTGGCTGACGATGGACGCCGCCGTCAAACACTGCACCGAGGGCATCGGCATCTGGCAGTGGGCCAGCAACGACCAGGGCGTTGCGCCCGACTTGGTCATGGTCTGCTGTGGCGACGTGCCCACGCTGGAGACGCTCGCCGCCGTCTCCATTATGCGCGAGCATCTGCCCGACCTGAAAATCCGGGTGGTCAACGTCGTCGACCTCATGAAGCTGCAGCCGCAAACTGAGCACCCGCACGGGTTGAGCGACATGGATTTCGACGAACTCTTCACCAAAAACAGGCCGGTCATCTTCGCCTTCCATGCCTACCCGTGGTTGATCCACCGGCTGACCTACCGCCGCACCAACCACGACAACATCCACGTCCGCGGCTACAAGGAAGAGGGCACCATCACCACGCCCTTCGACATGACGGTGCTGAACGATCTGGACCGCTTCCACCTCGTGATGGACGCCATCGACCGCGTGCCGCAGACCGGCGAGAAAGGCATCTACCTGAAGCAGCAACTCAAGGACAAGCTGATCGAGCACAAGCAATACATCGACAAATACGGCCAGGACCTGCCGGAAATCCGGAACTGGAAGTGGGGCAGCCCCAAATGAATGCGCGCTGCTACCCCTCGCTGCCCGTCACCTCTCAGATGGCGAGCGGCCCCAAGGCACGAGCTGGAGTTGCGGATGACCCTGGCAACGTTCATACTCCCACCATGACACTCAAAAATGCGGCGTTGCTGGCACTGATCGGAACGATTCTGATGACGGCTCTTTTAGTCTGGACGTTCGTCTTCACCTTCCTCAATGTCCTGCGGGGCCTGGTTCCTCCGGTCATGCTGTTCTCGTCTTTCATCTATGCGTTTGGCTGCTTCAGCGTGGCTGTGTTCTTTTACGTGTTCCATAGAGCGCAGTCGTGATTTTAGCGAGAATTCATTTTCCTGCGAACGGCTCTGGTGGCGTGATCCAACGGGAGGGGCGCCAACATCCAGCTCCCAAACAAAAAAAGGACACCGCCCAAGCGGTGTCCCACCTACCAGCAACTTGACTTACTTATTCTCGTTGAGCGATCCCGCTCCAAACTCTTTGCGCTGCATCACCGGCCGCGCCGCTCTGGCTGCCGCTGCCGCCGGCATGGCCGCCGCTGCTCCGTAACGCTCGAGCAGCACGGGCACCATCGCGCCTTCGGCTTCTTTGACAAAGGTGAGCTTGCTCTCACCCAGCAGATCGACGCGGACGAAATCTCCCAGCTTCACCTGTCCAGTCGCCACCAGGTTGGCCAGCGGAAACACCAGATGCCGTTCAATCGCCCGCTTCAGGTGCCGCGCCCCGAACTTCGGATCGGTGCCCTCCGCCAGCAGGAAGGTTTTCACTTGCGGCGTGCAGTTGAACACGAACTGGTTCGCGCCCGCCGCCATCAGCACCCGCTGCTGCACCATTCCCAGTTCGATTTCCAGGATCTGTTGCAGGTGCTCGGGACGCAGCGTCTTGAACACGACGACTTTGTCGATGCGGTTCATGAACTCGGGCGCGAACTTGCGCCGCGCCGCATCTACTGCCGAGCGGTTAATCTTTTCGTCGAGCGAGTTATCTACCGACACCGCTTTCGGCGCGAAGCCCAAGCCGCCATCCACCAACCCGTTCATCTCGGCGGAGCCCAGGTTCGAGGTCATGATGATGATGCAACTTGAAAGATCCACGCGCCGGTTATCGCCCAACGTGAGCGTCGCCTTGTCCAGGATTCCGAGCAGCAGTTGCCAGAGCGAGTCGGAAGCCTTCTCGATTTCGTCGAACAGCAGGATCGACAGCTTCAACTTTTCCGTGTGCCACTGGTTGAGCGCTTCCTGCGTCAGCAGCGGATGCGTCTCGCGATGTCCCAGGTATCCCGGAGGCGAGCCGATCAACTTGGCAATCTCGTGCGAGTGCTGAAACTCGGCGCAATCGATCTTAATGCAGGCCCGCGCGTCGCCGAACAGCGACTCGGCCACCGCTTCCACCACCCGCGTCTTGCCGGAGCCGGTCGGCCCCAGGAACAGCAGATTGCCCACCGGGCGGCCCGGCGCATTCAGCCCGGCCAGAAACATCTGATAGATTTCCGCCACCTTCTCGATCGCCTGGTCCTGCCCCACAATCTTCCGGCGCAGGGCAGTCTCAAAGTCACGGGCGTCGTTGCTGCGGCGGCTAGGATCCAGCACGCTTGCAAGGTTCGTTCTCATCGTTTCGGGCCCCTGTTTTCTTCCCGGGATCTTCAAATTTTCTGCGAAACTGCTCATTTTTGCCACTTTGGGAGAAAGGTTGCGTTCCTCACCCGTCCCTCCTCGTGCAAGCCGTTAGCCATCCTCTTGAAGCGCCGTATTCCCCCGCTTCTCATCGTTTTAGATGCGGCTAGCCCCACCTCATGTCATGCCGGTCATGTTACCCACAGCTTCCCCAAGAGCAATAGTTTGCAGACTGCGGGAACTTTAAATCAGCGTCCCCACCACCCCTACGCCCATGTCCGGCAATCCGTAACCGCTGGGCCGGAAGTAACTGGCAGCCCAAGTTACCGTCGTTGCACAATAGAATAGAAACAGATTTCGTCTCTGGAGAATATCCTTGTCCCAATCCTCGACGGCTAGACTCTCGGCAGCCAGAGTTTCGGCGGCCAGACTCTCGATCGCTAGCGTTGCTGCCTTTCTGTTCCGGCTCGCCCTGTCCAGCTTTCTTCTTTCTCAGTCCGCGGCCGCGGTACAAAATCCGCACGGCCAGTTGGTGGAGGTGAAAACCGACGCCACCAAAAAGCCCGAGCCTCCGGCGCCCGTCTCTGTCATCGCGCCCCCCGGCTCCGATCTTTATCTCGTCCAGCGCGGAGACAGCATCCCGTCGGTCGCCCGCAAATATCTGAAGCGGACCAAATACCTCACCTCTGCCGAACTGGCCGAAGCCATCCGCCAAGCCAACCACAACCGGCAGGGGGTCTCGCTCAAATCCGGAGAGCAGATCGTCATCCCCGGAATTCTCGAAACGCCTATTGTAGAGAAGACGGTCCCAGTTGCAAGAGATTTCGAAGTCCGCGCCATTTACCTTACCGGGATAATGGCAGGCAGCGATCACGGAGTGCGCATTATCCGCCATTGGCGCGAAGTCGGCGGCAACGCGGTCGTCTTCGACATCAAGGATAGCGACGGCATCGTCAACATCGCCTTCGACCACCCGCTAGCCAGCGGACAGCGCCATTATATTTCCGACCTGCCCAAGTTCATTCGCTTCCTGCATTCTGAAAACATGCACGCCATCGCTCGCATCGCCATCTTCCGCGATGAGCATCTGGTCACCAGCCACCCCGAACTAGCCGTAAAGTCCCGCGGCACCGGCCAGCCCTGGCGCGAAAACGGCAAGCTGGTCTGGACCGACCCCTCCAACCCCAAGGTTCAGGATTACGACATCGCTCTCGCCAAATTCGTAGCCCAGTCCGGCGTCGATGAGGTGCAGTTCGACTACGTCCGCTTTCCCGCCGAAGGCGACCAGAAAGATGCCGTGTTCGCTTTCCAGGCCGACCATCCAACAAATCGTGTGGTGACGGGGCCCCGCCCCGTCCAAGCTGGGCAAAGCCCCGCCACCACACCATCGTTGATGCAGCGTTCGGAGGTGATCGCCGATTTCCTTCAGCGCGCCTATGCCCAGATCCATCCGACCGGCGCCCTGTTCTCGCTCGACGTTTTCGGAGTCATGGCTTGGCAGCGTCCCGTCGATCTCGCGCACACCGGGCAGGACATCGTGGCCATGGCCAAGCACTGTGACGTGCTCTCGCCCATGATCTATCCGTCGCACTTCTTCGGCATGGACGGCATCGCGCACCCCGGCGACGCACCCGAGCATTTCATCGGCGAGTCCATGGACCGCTTCGAGCTCATCACCAAAGGCAGCGGCGTGGTGATTCGCCCGTGGCTGCAAGCTTTTGCCTGGCGCACCAAGACTTACTCGCCCAAGTATGTTGAAGTTCAGATCGAAGTAGCGAAACAAAAAGGCGGCATCGGCTTTCTTTTCTGGAACGCCAATAACGACTACTCCAAGCCCTACACGGCCATGCCCGAAATGCGCGCTGCCAAAGACAAAGACCGCTACTTCCGCGGTGACGAAGTAGGCTCCCAGCCCGAACCCGGCACAGCCACGCCGGTTGCCTCACCCGCAGCGCAAGTCAGTGCGCCTAATACGGGGCTTGCTCCGTCTGCCACCGACAGTGCCCACCGCGCCCAGAAAGTCTGGCGGCACTAAGCGCAGGTCTCGGGAAGGGCACGGATTCAGAGCCTGCCCTGAGCGAAGTCGAAGGGTGCCTCTTCAGAACCGCAAGATGCGGGCTCCGGCCCCTAACGGCGAGGCATCGCGCTCTAACGCTGGTGAGCAAAGCTTGACCACGCGGCGGCTCGGGAGTTTAGGATGGGATGCGAAAGCAGACGAGGTCAGGGCGATGGAAATTCTCGAACCGCTCGACATCACATCCTGGCAAGGGCCGTTCACGCCCGAGATCGTGGCGAAAGCGGCGGATGCCCTCGAAAGTGGAAAGCTTCTGTACGCGCCGCACCTCCCTTTCGAACTGTCCGAGGCCGAGCGCCGGTTTCTGTCTCCGGATTGCCTGGACGGCAAATCGAAAAACGTGAGCTTCCGTCCCGACTCTGGCGTCTTGCGGGGTACTCGTTGCCAGGGACCCGAGCGCGACGAGTTACTCGCCATGTTACAGCGCTACTTTAGTCGGGCTTCCGCTCTGCTGCAGGCGATCTGTCCTGGGTATGGCAATTATTTAATACCCGGATTCACCAGCTTCCGTCCCGCCGAGATCGCCGGCCGAGCCACATCCTGGCGGCACGACGATACCCGGCTCCACGTGGACGCCTTTCCCTCCCGCCCCATGCAAGGTCTGCGAATTCTTCGGGTGTTCACGAATGTTAATCCCCAGATGCCCCGCATTTGGCGCGTGGGAGAAAGGTTCGAGCAGGCTGCGGCCAAGTTCTTGCCCGGGATTAAGCCGCCTCTGCCGGGACCAGCATCGCTGTTCTACTGGCTGCGGATCGTAAAGGGACGGCGAACCGAATATGACCACTTCATGCTCGGCATTCATGACCGGATGAAGGCGGATCAAGGTTACCAGTCTCAGGTTTCGCAAACGCAACTTGCGATTCCGCCCGGCACGACCTGGGCCTGCTATACGGATTCGGTGTCGCACGCGGCCATGTCTGGCCAGTTTGCGTTCGAGCAAACGTTCTATTTACCAGTCAGCGCCATGAAGAATCCAGAACGCTCGCCTTTGCGAGTGTTAGAACGGCTGGTGGGGCGCACGCTAGTTTAAAGCCTTGCCATTCGCGTAGTGACGGCAAGCCGGCTGCGAGGCCATTCAAGGGCTGAGAGCCGCAGCAAGTAACCTGCCAGAGTCTAAAGTTACTCTTACCAGAAGGCCATCCACCCTACCTTATTTGGCCATGTACTTCCGTGCTTCTATGCCGTACTCTCATCTTATCCTAACCAACTAATTACCCGTGACCAAGATGAAGCTCCTTCTCTCGATTCTCTTGCTGGGCGTTCTTTCGATGAGCGTTGCCATGCGGGCACAGAGTTTCACGGCGAGCAGTTCCGCCCTTCCCGATGCGCCCAGCCAACATCCTTTTTGGACGGTCGAGAACAAAGTGAACGTCGGCATCTTAGCCGGACTGGTCGCCGCCGACGCCGTTACTACGCAGCGCGGTTTGAACCAGGGCCTCCACGAAGTCAATCCCCTCATGCGCCCCTTCGTGACGAGCGGCGCCGCCGGAGAGGCTGCCGGGTCCGCTTTAGGTTTTGGCGCGGGAGTTGGCATCGTGTACCTGTTGCATCGCAGCCATCACTACAAAGCCGAACGCATTACGATGCGGCTGATCGTCGCCGGTGAAAGCGGGTTCGTCGCCAACAACATCATGGCGATTCGCTGAGAAACAGGAAGCGAATCGCAACTCCCACCCGGGAGTCCGGTCCGGATTGTGAACCCCTGAATTCGTTGGGCAAGCCCGCTTCCACGTTATAATTCCCTGGAAGATAAACTTTCTTCGATCGTTGAACGAATCGTTGAACTATCGGAGAATCCCCGGCCGCTTCCGCGAATCTTTACACCGAAGGAGTCTGCATGGCGATTCAGAAGACGGAGAAAATCTGGCACAACGGCAAGTTCATTGCCTGGGATGACGCTACCCTCCACGTGATGTCTCACGTTGTGCACTATGGCTCTTCGGTGTTTGAAGGCATTCGCTGCTACGCGCTGCCCAGCGGCCCGGCAATTTTCCGCGCCACCGAACACATGCAGCGCCTCATCGATTCCGCCCGTATTTACCGCATCGACGTCCCCTTCACCCGCGACGAGATCGTGCGCGCCATGATCGAACTGGTGAAACAAAACGGCGTATGGCCCTGCTACATCCGCCCCATCGTTCTCCGCGGATACGGCGAAGCCGGCGTCAACCCCTTCAACTCCCCTACTGAAATCTATATTTGCAATTATCCGTGGGGGAAGTACTTGGGGCACGATGCCAGCGACGGCGCGGACGTGTGCATTTCTTCGTGGACTCGGATTGCGCCCAACACTCTGCCCGCCATGGCCAAGGCGGGCGCGAATTACATGAATTCGCAGCTCATCAAGATGGAAGCCATCGTCAACGGCTACGCCGAAGGCATTGCCCTGGATGTGAACGGCTACGTCAGCGAAGGCTCGGGCGAGAATCTGTTCGTCGTCCGCAACGGCGTGTTGCAGACGGCTCCATTGGGCAACTCCGTGCTGCCGGGCATCACGCGCGATTCGGTGTTGCAGATCGCGCGCGACCTCGGCATCAAGATCGCCGAGCAGCAGATTCCGCGGGAGTCGCTCTACATTGCCGACGAAGTTTTCTTCACCGGCACCGCCGCCGAAATCACGCCCATTCGCTCGGTCGACAAAATCACGGTGGGCAAGGGCATGCTCGGCCCCATGACCAAAGCTCTCCAAGCAGAGTTTTACGGCATTGTTCGCGGCGAGAAGGTGGACCGCTACAATTGGCTGACTCCGGTTCCGGTGGGAGCGAAGCAGCCGGTGGGCGTCTAGCGTCGTACGAAGTGGCACCCAGAAGCCAAGACCCAATATAAAGACCCAATAACCGGCAGCCGTTAGCCCGCCGCCGGCGGCCAATGGTCTCGTTACTTCCGTCATCTCGTGTGCGGGGGCGGTTCGGGTCATGATAGGCACGGTAGCTGGAGTCTTGCCTGCATGAATATCGACGACCTGCTCCGCATCGCCATGGAGCGCCGCGCTTCCGACTTACATCTGAAGGTAGGGAATTATCCTCACCTGCGCGTTGACGGCGATCTGGTGCCGCTGACAGACTTGCCGCGTGTGTCTGCCGAAGACATGCTGAACATGTCGTTCAGCATGATGTCGGCGCGGCAAAAGCAAAAATTCAAAGAGACCACGGAAATCGATATGGCATACGGCGTGGCGGGCCTGGGACGCTTCCGTGTGAACGTGTTTCAGCAACGCGGCAACGTGGGGTTGGTGCTGCGCGTGATTCCGACCAAGATCCGGGCGCTCGACGAACTGTTTTTGCCGAAAGTCGTCGAGCAGATCTGCGACATGCCGCGCGGTCTGGTGCTGGTGACCGGGGTGACTGGCTCGGGCAAATCGACGACGCTGGCCGCCATGGTGGACCGCATTAACTCGACTCGCGCCGAGCACATCATTACCATCGAAGACCCCATCGAATTTCTGCACCGCGACAAAAAAGGCTACGTGAACCAGCGCGAGGTGGAAGTGGATACGCCATCGTTCTCGGCGGCGCTGCGCGCTTCTCTGCGTCAGGATCCGGACGTAATTCTGGTCGGCGAAATGCGCGACCTGGAGACGATCGCGACGGCGCTGCACGCGGCCGAAACCGGTCACATGGTTTTCTCCACGCTGCACACGCTGGATGCGGTGGAAAGCATCAACCGCATCATCGCCATTTTTCCGCCGCCGGAGCAAAAACAGATCCGGCTGCAGTTGGCGGCGGTGTTGCGCGCCATCGTCAGCCAGCGCCTGGTGCGCCGGTCTGACGCCGAGGGCCGAGTGCCCGCGGTGGAAGTGATGGTGACGACGGCCTACATCCGGGAATGCATTCTGGTGGCCGAGAAGACGCGCGCCATCCGCGAAGCGATTTCCGCCGGCACGTCGCAGTACGGCATGCAGACCTTCGACCAGTCGCTCTGGGATTTGTTCCAGGCGGGGCTGGTGAATTATGAGACCGCTCTGGAGAGCGCCTCGAACGGGGATGAGTTCAAGCTGCGGATGCAGGGGATTGCGTCGACGTCGGACATCTCGCGGCAGTCGATGCAGTCGGCGGGCTTTGGACGCTGAACATCGGGGACGAGATTGAGTTTGTCCTGCTGAACGTTGTTGCTTACGAACTTTGTTCCTCCTGAAACTTGGGCGCGCTTCGGCGCGCCCAAATAAAGTCTTCGGGATGGGGCCGAACAAGACCGCGTAGTAACTGTCCACTTCCCAAGCCAACCGGTCGGTTCGAGAATTTCGTCGATTGCCGCCTGCCGTGCTTAAATGAAAAGTTGGGCGTCAATTTTGCGCCATCCCCGCGCGCGGCATCCCAACATCAATTCAGACCGAACTACAGATCCCTCGCTCCGCTCGGGATGACAAGTCTTAAGATGAATGACAAGTCTTAAGCGGAGGCGGGAAGATCCGGTGGAGGATCTTTGGACTTCCAGTTGAACGAAGAGCAACTGCACCTGAAGAAGAGCGTACGCGAGTTTGCTGAGCGCGAGATTGCACCGAACGTCATGAAGTGGGATGAAGCCTGCGAATTCCCGCTGGCGACGATTAAAGAACTGGGCAAGCTCGGTCTCATGGGCGCGATCTTCCCACCCGAATACGGTGGCGCGGGCATGGGTTACGTCGAGTACGTCACGGCCATCGAAGAACTCTCGCGCGTGGACGGTTCGGTGGGGATCATTGTGGCGGCGCATACGTCGCTTTGCTCGAACCATGTTTATCTGGCGGGAAACGAGGCGCAGAAGAAAAAATATATTTCGAAGCTGGCCACCGGCGAGTACATCGGCGCATGGGGGCTGACCGAACCTTCGGCGGGGTCGGATGCGGGCAGCGCGCGCATGACCGCGGCGCGGGCGAAGGGCGGATGGGTGCTCAACGGCACCAAGACTTTCATCACCAATGGCCACTATGCGGACGTGATAGTCGTGCTGGCGGTGACCGATCGCGCCGCGCACACGCACGGGCTCTCCGCCTTCCTGGTGGAGAAGGGCGCCAAGGGATTTCGACCCGGGAAGAAAGAGAACAAACTCGGCCTGCGCGCCAGCGACACCGCCGAACTGATCTTCGAAGACTGTTTTGTGCCGGGAGAAAACCTGCTGGGCAAGGAAGGCGACGGCTTCATCGACGCCATGCGCGTGCTCGACGGCGGGCGCATCTCGATCGCCGCGCTCTCGCTCGGCATGGCCGAGGGCGCATACGGGGCGGCGCTGAAGTATTCGAAAGAGCGGCAGCAATTTGGGCAGGCGATCTCGGAATTTCAGGCGATCCAGTGGAAGCTGGCCGACATGGCGACGGAAATCGAGGCGGCAAAACTTCTGACCTTCCGCGCCGCCGCCATGAAAGATGCCGGCATGAAGACGACGCTCGAATCGTCGATGGCCAAGCTTTACGCGAGCGAAGTCGCCGTGAGATGCGCCAATGAAGGGGTGCAGATCCACGGCGGGTATGGGTTCATCAAGGACTATCCGGCCGAGAAGTTTTATCGCGACGTGAAGCTGTGCACGATTGGCGAAGGAACGAGCGAAATCCAGCGCCTGGTGATTGCGCGGCAGTTGCTGAAAGATTAACATCGCGGCTCGCAAATTCGCGACATAAGTTTAGGTTGTATGATTCATGCCCCTTAACCTACATTGGTTTACCGCTTGCCCTGCCGCCTGTTTTACACTGGCAGTTTGAACCAAGATATACATACATGGATTGACCGTCTCCGCTCGGGCGATGCCCGGGCGCTGGCTCGCGCCATCTCTACGGTCGAGAACCGCGCTGCCGGTTGGTCCGAGCTGCTCAAGGCGCTCTTTCCGCATACCGGCAAAGCACGGGTTATCGGTCTGACTGGCTCCCCAGGATCGGGCAAGAGCACTCTGGTTGATCAGTTGGCCAAGCACTATCGCAAGGAAAATCAGACGGTCGGCATCATTGCGGTTGATCCAACCAGCCCTTACACAGGTGGAGCGATTCTGGGTGACCGCATCCGTATGCAGGATCACTACGGCGATCCGGGAATCTATATTCGCAGCATGGCAACACGAGGATCGCTGGGAGGTCTGGCGCGCGCCACTGCCGATGCGGCTACCGTGCTCGATGCTTCGGGACGCGACTTGATCATGATCGAAACGGTGGGCGTCGGGCAGGACGAAGTCGATATTGTACGGCTGGCCGATGTCACCATCGTGATTCTGGTGCCGGGCATGGGCGACGATGTGCAGACGATCAAAGCCGGGATTATGGAAATTGCCGACATTTTCGTGATCAACAAAAGCGACCGCGAGGGTGCCGAGCGCGTCGAGCGCGAGGTTCGTTCCATGCAATCGCTGGCCACGCGCACGCGTGATGACCGCTGGATACCGCCGATCGTCAAGACGGTCGCAAGCGAGGGCGTGGGAACCGAAGAGTTGGCGAAAGCGATCGCGGATTACGAGGCATACTTGAAGAAAGAGAACCTGATCCTCAAGAAGGACGTCGAGAACTGGCAGGAGCGGCTGGTCGAGATGCTGCGCGATGCCATGCTGGAAAAAGCGCGCTCGCAGATGGATGGCGGCAGCCTGGAGCGTTATGCGGCCGAGATTGCCGAGCACAAGCGCGATCCGTATTCGTTGGTAGAGGAGATTGTGCGCGGCGCAGAACGCAATTAGATTCGATGGAGGGACGGGCGTCTCGCCCGTCCGCCGGGCGGGGATGCCCGGCGCTCCACTGGCGAGTTTGATCGGCAAAAGGCAGGTAAGCCATGGAATTCAGCATTGATCATCTTGGCATCGCGGTGAAATCGCTGACGGAGGCGAAGTCCATTTACGAGAAGCTCGGGTTAAGCGTTTCTCCGGAAGAGACCGTTGAGGCGGAAAAAGTGCGGCTGGTGATGGTGCCCGTGGGCGAGAGCCGCCTGGAGCTGCTGGAAGCGAGTTCGGAGGATTCGCCCATCGCCCGGTTCATCGCCAAGCGCGGCGAGGGGCTGCATCATGTTTGTATGCGCGTTCCGGATCTGGCGGCGGCGGTTGCAACACTGAAGAGCGACGGCGTGCGCCTGGTGTCGAATGAGATCAAGACGGGCGCGGGAGGACATCGGTATGTGTTCGTGCATCCGCAGAGCACGGCGGGCGTATTGCTCGAATTGGTGGAGAGCAGCCACTGAATGATGCTTCTGCTCGCGGTTGACACTTCCGGGAAGAACGGCAGTCTGGCGCTGGCCCGCGTGACGCCGGGCCAGAGCGAAATTGACGTGCTTGAAATTGTGCCGCTCGCCGGTGGCGCGTTTTCAGCGCAACTGGTACCGCAGATTGCCGCAGTGCTGGAAAAGCACGGATATGGCAAGAGCGATCTGGGGGCATTTGCAGTCGCGAATGGTCCAGGATCGTTCACCGGGCTGCGCGTGGGCTTGGCTGCCATTAAAGCTCTGGCCGAGGCCCTGCGGAAACCAATCGCTGCGATTTCATTGCTGGAAGCGGTTGCCTGCAGCGGCGCGGCGCGTGGCCGGGTCCTCGCGGCGCTGGATGCGGGCCGGGGTGACGTATATGTCGGCGACTACGAACTCGACCCAAAGGTGCAGATGCACTGTCGTATGTACAACGAGCGCCTGTTGAGCAGGGAAGAGTTTGTTGCCGAAGCCAGGGGCGCTAAAGCTCGTGGGAAGGCAGTCGTCACACCTGATGCCGCGTTGGCTGAGACGGTTCGAGCTGCGGGAATCGCCGCCGGAATTCAGGTTGAGCTGATTGAGTATCCGAACAGCGGAGTGATTGCCCGGCTGGGGTGGGAGCGTCTCCAGCGGGGCCAGACGGCGAGTCCCGAAGATCTGGAAGCCAACTACATCCGCCATTCCGACGCTGAAATCTTCTCGAAGCCGGCGCCGTGAGACTCTCGATGCCCGTGGCCATCCGCTCTGCTGCGCTGAATGATGTGCCGGCGATTCTCGCCATCGAGCAGCCCGCGCCGGGCGCAGCGCACTGGACCTCCGAGCAGTACAACAAGTTGGTGAATAGCGGAGTGGTTCTGGTGGCCGAGGCAGCAGGCCAGCTTTGCGGATTTGTTTGCGCACAGGCGGTCGCGGGCGACTGGGAGATCGAGAACTTGGTCGTGTCCGCCGAGTTCCTCCGCCGTGGTATCGCTAATGAGTTGGTGCGCGAGTTGATTCGGCGCGCGAAGAGCGAGGCAGCGTCCGCGATGCTGCTCGAAGTCCGCGAGTCGAATCTGCCGGCCCGCGGACTGTACGAAAAACACGGTTTTTGCGAGGTGGGCCGCCGACGGGTGTATTACACGGATCCGGTGGAGGATGCGGTTCTGTACGCGCTTCCGTTCGATCGTTGACCTGGGCGGAAAAGCCGCCAGTTTCTGCACTATTTTCTGTGCAACTTCGCGTCCCAGGCACTCTTGCTTAGCGTGGAAATCTATCTATGAAATCTCATTGAACCCCGATCCATCTCGTGCTACTTTTTAACCATGCTGTAACAAACAGCAGGAGGTCTAGCAAGGATGCTGACTCCAAGAGACCAACTCCTGACCGGCCATGATGAGTTCCAGCGGCTGGTTCAGGAGCACTCGCAATACTCCCAACGGCTGGAATCCCTCATCCAAAAACGATACCTCACCGATGACGAAAAACTAGAGGAAGTGCGGCTGAAGAAACTAAAGCTGCGCCTCAAAGACCAGATGCAGAATCTGGAGCAGCAGGTTCAACGGCGGTCTGCCTAGATTAGCCGAGCTTAGATCAGCTGAACCTGGATCAACCGGCCCGAGCAATTGGGCCTGAGCCTCAAGATCGTGAACCATAGAACCTGAGTCCTGTCTCCGCAGTTGGCGCTTCTAAGCGCCTTTTTTTATTGCAGTTATGTAGAATGTCGCGGCCTCGCTCTATAATCATTCTGAATTCCTATGGTGCGTGACGGCTATTTCTATGGTGCGGGATGCTTGCTTGCCGCGGTCATCATCACGTGGCTCGCGGCTTGGCCTTACGCCATCCCGGTGTTGCTGCTCGGAGCTTTCTGTCTGTGGTTTTTCCGCGATCCGGAGCGCCGGATTCCCGCCGCCGCCGGTGGCGTCGTTCCTATCGTTTCTCCGGGGGACGGCAAGGTGACGGATGTTTCGGTCGTGGCTTCCGATGGAGCCTCTGGCGGAACTTCCGTCGAAACTTCGCGCCACCGGATCAGCATCTTTCTCAGCGTCTTCGATGTCCACGTGAACCGCTCACCGATTGCGGGCGTGATCCGCGACGTGCGCTATCAGCGCGGCAAGTTCCTCAACGCCATGGGAGCGCATTCGGCGGAGGAGAACGAGCAGAACATCGTCACCGTTGAAGGCGATGGCCGCACCGTAATCTTCAAGCAGATCGCCGGCCTGATCGCGCGCCGTATCGTTTTCAATTTCAAAGTGGGAGACCACGTAGCTTGCGGCCAGCGGGTGGGGCTCATCAAGTTTGGCTCGCGCGTGGATGTTCTGTTCGATCGCGATGCCGCAATCCAGGTGAAGCAGGGCGATCGCGTCAAGGGAGGAGCGACAGTACTTGCTCTTTTGCCGGTTACGCAGCCGGTTACGCACCCAACTGGGCAGCCGGTTCATGCCGGCGTGGCCGGGGAGCGGGAGGCTCATTGAATATGGAAGTAGGAACATGGAAGAGCTAGAGCCGCATCGTCGGGAATCGGACCATCCGCGCGGAAAATTGCGCAAGGGCATGTATATACTGCCCTCGCTGTTCACCACGGCGAATATCGCGCTTGGGTTCTACGCGATTCTGCAGACCGTGCATGGCAGCGTGGGCGAGCCCTGGCACATGGACTTCGCCGCGATGGCCATCGGCTTCGCCGTATTGTTCGATGGTCTGGACGGCCGCATCGCGCGCATGACCCACACTGCTAGCGATTTTGGCAGGGAACTCGATTCGCTGGCCGATGTGATCACCTTCGGCGTTGCCCCGGCGCTGCTCGCCTGGATGTGGGGCTTCCATCTGTTGCCGATGACCATTGCGCCCGACCTGCGCCTGAAAATTACAGACCTGGGCTCGGTAGCCTGCTTCGCTTTCCTCATGGCGGGCGCGAGCCGCCTGGCGCGCTTCAACATTGCGAAGAATCCGCAGCCTTCGAATCCGGGGCGTCCGGGGAAGAAATATTTCGTGGGCATGCCGATTCCGGCCGGGGCGGGAGTGATCGCGGCGATCGTTCACTACTCCGCCGGGGCGCCCGTAACTTCCTGGTGGACGGCGATGAGCTGGATGATGATGGTCGTCATGGTCGGTTATCTGATGGTCAGCACGTGGCGTTTCTACAGCTTCAAGGATATTGATTTTCGTTCGCGCCATCCCTTCCGCCTGATTGTGCTGATGGCCGTGCTGATCGCGTTGATCGCGCGGTTTTCGCGCCCCGTGCTATTCGCGATTGCCATCCTGTACATGGCTTCCGGCGTCCTCTGGCGATTGCAGTGGATTTTCCATCGCAAGAATCCGCCTGCACCTCCGGCATACCGGGAGGCATCTCAGACTCCATGAGTCCCCCTCCGAAGCCTCCGGTTCCCAAGTCCGCCGCCTCGCAGGCCGATCTCCGCGGCACGAACCTTTATCGCGTGGCCATCGTCGGCGCGGCGTCACTCAAGGGAAAAGAGATCGCCGAAATTCTGCGCGAACGGAATTTTCCTGCCGTCGATATCCGGTTGCTCGATGACGACGAGTCTCTCGGCCAACTGGAAGCGGTCGGCGACGAGATGAGCTTTATTCAGAGCATCCGCTCGGAACAGTTCGAGCGCGTGGACTTCGCCTTCTTCGCTTCCGACCCGCGCTCGACGCGCAATAACTGGAAGGCGGCGCGCGACCTGGGCGATACGATTGTGGATCTCTCGTTCGCGCTGGAAGATGAAGCGGGAGCAGGATCAGTGATCCGTTCGCCCTGGATCGAGCGCCAGACCGGCCAGCCCATGGCTCCGGAGTTGCAGCCGGGCCCGGTGGTGGTGGCCCATCCAGCGGCCACCGTCCTCGCGCTGCTTGCCTTACGCAGCGAGAAGGCTGCCAAAATCGAACGCATGGTCGCGACCGTGTTTGAACCGGCGTCCGAGACCGGCCAGAAGGGTATGGACGAACTGCACGAGCAGACGGTCAATCTGCTTTCCTTCCAGGAGTTGCCGAAGAATGTGTTCGACATCCAGGTGGCCTTCAACATGGTGTCGCGCTACGGACAGAGATCTGAATTGGCGCTGGAAGCAGTATCGCAACGAATCCGGAAGCACTACCGGCGCATTGCCCGTGGCGCAACTGAGCCTGCGCTGCAGGTGCTGCAGGCGCCGGTCTTCCATGGACACGGCTTTTCGGTTTATCTGGAGATGGAGAAGCCAGTCGCAACCGCAGATTTTTCGCAGGCCCTGGCGGGAGAGCACGTGGTCGTGAGCGGCCCCGAAGATACGCCCACCAGCGTGAGCGCCGCCGGTCAGGGGGATATCCTGGTTACACTCACGGGCGACGCCAGTCATAAGAACGGCGTGTGGCTCTGGGCAACGACCGACAATCTGCGCGTTGCCGCTTTGACCGCGGTCGAATGCGCCGAGACCATGACCGCATCCCGGCCGCGAGGGCAGATTCAATGAATTTAACCGCGACCGCGAACCTTGTGTGGCGCGGACACTCCTGTCCGCGGCCTTTGAATTTGCTCTCACGGTTCGCGGACAAGAGCGTCCGCGCCACACCAAGGTGGGCGGCCGCGGCGGTGCTCGCAGTGGGCTTGGCCTTGACCGGCTGCGGCTATCACCGGGCCGGAAATGCCGCCGAACTGCCGCAGAACATCCACACCATCGCGATTCCCGGCTTCGTGAGCCACAGCCAGACGTTTCGTATCGAGCAACTCCTAACCGACGCCGTCGTGCGCGAATTCAACGCCCGCACTGGGTACCATGTAATCCATGAAGCCAATGGCGACGCGGATGCGGTGTTGAGGGCGACAGTTTTATCGGCGTCGGCGAATCCGCTCGCTTACGACTCCACCACCGGCCGCGCCGTCAGCGCCCTGGTCACGGTGAGCATACAGGTGACGCTGACCGACGGCCACGGTAAGGTGCTCTTCGAAAATCCTTCCTATCTTTTTCACGATCAGTACGAAATTTCGCGCGATCTCACCAGTTTTTTTCAAGAAGATTCTCCGGCCGTCGATCGTCTGTCGCGGGATTTCGCGCGCACCCTGGTGGCCAACATCCTGGAGGCCTACTGATGCCGATGCGCGCCTTCAGTCAGGCCGACCGCTTTCTCTCCGAACTTGAGTCGCGCAAGCTGAAGCCGGCTTATGTGTTGGTGGGCGATGAAGCGTTTTTTCGCAAGCGCTGCCGCGATGCCATTCTTGAGCATCTGGTCGCGCCCGACTCCCGTGACTTCGGCTTGTTTGAGTTCGACCTCGCTGAGACTTCGCTCACTGAAATTCTGGATCGCGCCCGCACGCCCTCGCTGATGGCGCCATTTCAGGTGTTCTTCGTGCGCGGCGTGAAGACGCTGTTTGGCCGCGGCTCGGGCTCCAATGCTGAAAAAATCGCAGCCATCGAAGCCTACTGCAAGAATCCCAATCCCGATGCGCTCCTGGTTTTTGTTGCCGATCACATCGGCATTCCCGCCGACGCGCGCCGCATGGAGATGACGGATAAGGACCGCTACCAGAAGATCCGCGAAGACCTGGGCCCATTCTGCGGCATTGTGGAACTGTCTCGCGTGGAGGGGGGGCAAGCCGTCCGCTGGATTGGCGAGTACTGCGCCACGCGCGGAGTCAAGATCGACGCCGACGGCGCCCGCGAGTTGGTGGACGCGCTGGGCGCCGACATGATGATGGTGTCGAACGAACTGGAGAAGCTGATTCTTTACGCCGGCGGAAAGAAAAAAATCACGCTCGGCGATGTCGAGACCATGGTGCTCGCCGCGAAACAGCGCTCGTTATATGAGTTGACCGACGCGATTTCCTCCAAAGACCGCGTGCGCGCGCTCGAAGTCCTCGATGCCCTGCTTTCGACCGGCGACGGCGAAGAAGCTGCCATCGGTCATCTCTACATGCTGGCCAAAACGTTTCGCCAGATGCTGGTGATTTTGGAGCGCAACGTGCGCGACCAGCGCATGCTTTGGGCGGCATTGTGGCAGGGCTTTCGCGTGCCGCCGTTTGCCGCTGACGATATCATCCGGCAGGCGCGGCGCTACAAATCGAAGCGCGAACTGACGCGCGCCATTCGCCTGGTCGCGAAAGCCGATCTGGCGCTGCGCTCGAATCCTCCCGGCAAACGGCTGGTCCTCGAAAAATTGATCATGGATCTCGCCAGCGAGCCCAAGCTCGAAACCGCGGGCGGGTGGATGCAGGAAGAACTACCGGTGTAGAGGCGGGGCTTACCCCGTCTCGGCGCAGGCGGCAAGACGACTTGCTACCCTTTCACCTCCGCCACGGCCCGTCGCAGTTGGTCAACATCCGGGAAATCCGGCTTGATCTTCACCAGCCGGTCCAGTTGTTGCCGGGCCAGCGCGGCCTGGCCGCCCTTGGCGTAAGCGAGTCCCAGGTGATAGTTGAAGAGCGCGTTGTCCGGTTGCTTTTTCACCGCTTCCTTGAACAGCTCAATCGCAGACGTGTAGACGTGTTTCTGGTAGAAAGCCCAGCCCAGCGTGTCGGCGCAGTCCGGATTACCGGGAAGCTGACGCCGGGCAGTCTGTGCCATCGCGAAAGCAACGTCCACATTGCCACCCTGCTGCAGCATCACATATGCCAAATTGTTGGAGGCCAGCGGATTTTCCGGCTGAATCTCAAGCACCTTCTCGTACTGCTGCCTGGCGTGGTCCCAATCCTGCTTGTGCTCGTAGATGCCACCCGCCAGCAGGTAGAGAACGGTCTCCTTGGGATGGGTCTTAGCCCCATCGAGATAAGTTTGCAGCGCTTGGTCAGCGTTGCCGCGTGCGTTCTGCACCAGACCGAGCTTAACCAGCGCCTCGCTGTTCTTCTTATCCAAGTCGGAGGCTTGTTTGAACTCCTCTTCTGCCCCCGCTAGATCCTTTTTCTGGTCCATCAGGAGTTCGCCCAGCATGATGTGAAACCCGGCGTTCTTGGGATTCTTGTCCAACTGCATCTTGACGGCAGCGATGGCCCTGTCCGGCTGTTTCTGCACCAGGTCCACATTGAGCACGCCGCCCAGTGCGTCGGTGGAATTCGGATCCTGATCAAGCCCTTGCTGGTAGGCTTTTTGCGCTTCGGCAAACTGCTTCTGTGCCATCCGTAGGTTGCCCAACTGCACATAAGCGGCAGGATTGTTGGGCTCCTTTTCCAGGGACCGCTTAATATTCTCATTCGCCGTTGCGAACTGCTTGCGATCGATGTCGGCCACGGCGCGCAGCAGGTATCCGTCAGGAGCGGCTGGCTGCAAGGCGATGATCTGATCCGCTTCCTGCGCGAGTCCCCCGGGATCCCTCCGGCGGAGGGCAGCCGCCGCCAACAGCCGATGCGCTTCCACCATGTCAGGACGCAGTCGAACCGCATCGCGCCACTCTGCCTCTGCCCGGTTGGCGTTGGCCAGTTGGTCGAATGCCAGGCCGAGCTGGTAGTGCGCCACTGCGTTATTGGGCTCGCTCTTCAATGCGCCTTGGAGCGTATTGACGGCATCGCCAGCGTTGCCACTGCGAACCTCGAGCTCGCCCTTGTAAATCTGGGCGTCGGTGTCAGTTGGCTGCGCCTTCAGGACTTCGTCATTCAACTTGCGGGCATCGTCGAACCGGCCTTTCAGGATCAGCAGCTGAACGTAATTCTTCTTGACGACCATGTCCTTCGGATGGTCCTGATGCAGCGCGGCATACTCGGTCGTGGCTTTGTCGAGCTGGTTATTGGCAAAATAGAAATCGCCGAGCATCCGATAGCCCACGGAATCATTCGGGAAATCCTTCTTCGATTGGCGCAGGAATTCCTCGGCTTGGTCGGGCTTGTTCTCGGCCATGTACAGCTTGGCAAGAGAGAGCCTGGGGTTGGGATTGTACGGTGCGATCTCAATGGCCCGCTTGAACATTTGCCCTGCCTCGGGATACCGCCCGCGAACCTGGTAGAAGTTTCCCAGCAAGAGCAGCGCATTCGTGGACTTGGGACTGAGTTCGACCGCTTTCTTGAAACTCGCCTCCGCCGCATCCCACTGTTGTCCGTGCATCTGGAGCATAGCCAAATTCAGATAAGCGTCGGACCGGCTGGGATCCAGCTGCAGCGCCTTCTGCATATCCGCCAACGCGGCGGCGGTGTCATTGGTACCGGCGTAGTAGTTGGCCCGTGCGATATAGACGTCGGGGTTGTTGGGCTGTTTTTGCGCGAGCAGGTCCAGATGCTCCTTCGCGTCCTTGTACTGACGACTGAGGATCAGCAGGTTGGCCATGTCAAGGTGCGCGGCATATTGGTCCGGCTGGAGTCGGACGGTGGTCGACAGCTCCTGAAAGGCGCCTGGCCATTGCTGCAGCTTCATCGCCGTCAGCGCCAGCTTGTAATGGGCGTCGGCAAAACGCGAATCCACCTCGATGGCGTTCTTGAATTGAATCGCGGCTTCCCGGTACTGGCCCTTGTCGTAATAGCGCTGGCCGCTCTCCAGGTACTTCTGCTTGCGGACGTTCGGATCCCGCGAGCAGCCCGCCAGAAACGCCGCCAGCAAGCAAATCGCCACCACTGCACACTGAAATCTTGACCCTTTAGCAATACGCATATCTCTGAACGCCTCATCGCGCAAACTTTGTCTTATCAACACCCTACTACACAAAGGTACTCTCCTGGACGCAAGCCAGAAAAGTTACTACCCTTATTATCGCAAACTTGGGTACCCGGAAGAAGCTATTGGCCCACACTTTAAGCGCAAGCCGTACAGGCGCTTTCGTAATCTGCCCCAGCGAGCCGGAGCATGGCATAGTTCAATCGGCTATGACCCACTTCCCCCAAAGCAATGTCAACCAGCGTTCCCCTCGAATAAAACTCAATGGATCGGTCGCGGCCGCAGTGATGGCCGAAGGCGGCCAGCGGGCGCGCGCAAAACTACAGTCCATTTCCATCACCGGCGGATTGCTGCAGTTGCAGCACGAGCTTTCCGCTGGAGACTTCGTCGAAATCGCTTTCCACACCCGATCCGGCGCCATTTGCGGCATGGCCGAAATGCTGCAACCGACGCGCAAGTTTCAGAGCGCGTGTCTTCAGCCTTTCCGCTTCATCGCCCTGGGCGACGAAGACCACCGCAAGCTGCGCATGGCGCTCGATTCCGCTCTGGACCGCAGTTTTCTGGACCCGGTTTCCGAGCAGCTTCAGACGCCGCCCGGATTCTGAAAAGGCAGTGGCCAGTGGCCAGTAAAACCACAAACCCTATCATCTACTAACCGCCAACCGCCATCTATACACTGGCCACTGGCCACTGACCACTATTCTGGCTGCTTCGCTATACTGAATCCTCCGGCATGACGACCGAGACCATCACTCACTCTGCCGAGGAGACGATCGCTTTCGGGCGAAAGCTTGCCGCCGAACTGTCTCCTCCGCTCATCGTGCTGCTGCGCGGCGACCTCGGGGCGGGAAAGACCACCCTCGTCAAGGGCATCGCGGAAGGTTTCGAAGCCGCTCGAGCCGAAGACGTGACCAGCCCCACCTTTACCCTCGTCCACGAATACCGCGGACCCCACACCACCCTGTTCCACGTTGACCTCTACCGCATCGATACCCAGCGCGACCTGGAAACGCTCGGGCTGGACGACCTTCTCGCGCCCAATTGCATCTTACTGATAGAGTGGGGAGAGAAGTTCCCTCGCTTCGAACGCGATCAGAACGTGGAAATCACCCTGGAGCGAGTGGGGGACGAGCGAGCAGGGGACGAGCAAGTGGGGGAAACTGAGCGCAGAATCCAAGTGACCACCCGTTGAATCCCGTGGACTGCCGAGAGTGGACTGCCGAGAGTGGACTGCCCACATTGCCCTCTGGAGCGCATCTCAATCAACTGAGTCTGGAGCCAGAATCAACTTGAAGCCTACCCATTTCGTGCTTGTCTCCCTATTGATCTTATTGGTGTTGATTCCTGCGGCTCTTTGCGCCGCGCAAAGCGCACCGAAGCCTGTGACCTCGGACGCGAACCAGTCCGCCCAACCGCCCGCGACCGGCGCCGGCCAGACACCCGAGCCAACGCCGCCTCCAGCCAAACCCTCCGCCGGCCAACCGGCCGATCAAAGCCAGAGTCAGAGCCAGGGCCAGAGCGAGGGCAAGGACAAGGATAAAGACAGTCAAGGTACAAAAAATGCGGCGAACGACGAGGTCGGCACATCCAGAGACCGGCTCTTTTTTGCTCTACCCAACTTCTTGACCTTGGAGAATGCTGGCCAGGTTCCACCCCTGACGACCGGGCAAAAATTCAAGGTTGTCGCCCGGGGCTCGTTCGACCCCATTCAGATTGTCTGGTACGCTGCGCTCTCCGGTATCAGCCAGGCCGAGGACAGCGAGCCCGGTTACGGACAGGGCTGGGCAGCATATGGCAAGCGCTATGGCGCTTACGCTGCCGACGGCACCATCGAGAATTTTTTTGTCGGCGCGATTCTTCCCTCCGCGCTCCGCCAGGATCCCCGCTACTTTCAGTCGGGCCACGGCAGTTTTTTTAACCGCACCGGGTATGCCGTCAGCCGGATCTTCGTAACTCGCAGCGACTCCGGACACCATCAATTCAACTACTCCGAAATTTTTGGCGCCGCCATCGCATCCGCCATTTCAACTTACAGTTATCACCCAGGCCGCACCTTGGTGTATCGGGCCAGCGGCCCCACCTACACGCCCAGTGACCGCACCTTAAAGAATACGGCCAGTGTGTGGGGATCGCAGGTGGGCTACGACACGATTACGCTGGTAGTCAAGGAGTTTTGGCCCGACATCCGCCGGAAATTAAAGAAGCAGCCTCGTTGATCCAGCTGGCGGCTTCGCGTTGCGGCATCGCTTTAGCGATGCCGCAAGGCCCCTCGGGTTAATTCCAACCGCGGGCAGCTTGCCGGCACGCTCCATTCCCGGACCACCGAGAACAGCATCGCAGCGGCGAAGAAGGCAAACACCAACACGCGAGAGCGCATTCTGTTGACATCATCACCCATGATGCCCCGACCTGGCAACTCCGCAACCTTCAGAATCCCATGATGTTGTATCCGCAATCCACGTAGATAATCTCGCCGGTGATGCCCGAGCTCGCATCGGAGGCGAGGAACACGCCGGTGCTGCCCACCTCGCTGACTTCAACATTGCGTTGCAAAGGCGCGCGCTCGGCGTGGCCTCTCATCATGTCTCCCAGGCCGGAGATGCCGCGTGCCGCCAGCGTTTTGATCGGTCCGGCGGAAATGGCGTTGACGCGAATCTTCTTCCGACCCAGATCGTACGCCAGATAGCGCACGGTGCATTCCAGCGCGGCTTTGGCGACGCCCATCACGTTGTAATTGGGGACAACTTTTTCCGCCCCGTAATAAGTCATGGTGATGACGCTGCCCCCGTCTTCCATCAACGGCGCCGCCGTCCGGCAAACGGCGATCAGCGAATACACGCTCACGTCGTGCGCCACCCGAAAGCCCTCGCGCGTCGTGTTCACGAAGTCGCCTTTCAGCTCGTCGGGCGGCGCGAAAGCCACGCTGTGCACCAGCACATGCAGTTTGCCGTAGCGCTCCTTGAGCTTCTCGAACAGGCCCGCAATCGCCGCGTCGTTCGAAACGTCGCACATGAAAGCTTCCGCGCCCGGCAGCGACAGAATCAGGTCTTTGGCTTCCTGCTCCAGCCGCTCGTTCTGATACGTGATGGCAAGGTTCGCCCCCGCCGCGTGCAGTCCTTGCGCAATTGCCCACGCGATCGAGCGCTTGTTCGCCACTCCGAAGACGACCGCCGTCCGCCCTTGCAAGTCCTCAAACATGAATCGAAGCTCCCCTTGGGGAAGAGAAAGAATAACAGGAACAGGTGTGGGTGCCCCATCCTAACGTCGTGCTTTTCGGCGTTAGGGTGCCCGCGAGCCGCTACTCCGCTGCCGAAGCCACTGCCTGCCGTGCTTTCATCGGCCAGCAGGCGCCGCCAAATGCGACCGCATACACTGCGGCGATTACGCCAAATCCGGCCGCCAGGCTGATCCGCGATGCGATCGCGCCCACCGTCAGCCCCAGTGCCACCTGCAGGAACGTGCCAAAGAAATAGAAAGTGTTCTGCACGCGTCCCATGAAATACGGCGGCACTTGTTCCATCAGGCTGGTATTCATGGCCACGCCGCTGACGCCCCGCGCCGATCCCATCAGCCCATAAAGCAGTACGGCAATCGCCAGCCACGGCGAAAACGGAGAAAGCGCCATCGTGAAAGTCAGCAGCAGCATCGAAGTCGCAATCAAATTGCGTGCTCCCACCCGAGCAATCAGCGCCGGAGCATAAAGAGCGCTCAGGAACGCGCCCACACCCCAGCCCCCGTTCAACCATCCGTAGCCGGTTGCGCCGGCGTGGAAGACGCGATCGCTGAGAGGCGCCGTAACCACCACTCCCGTCATCATCGCGCCCAGAAACAAAGCCCAACTCGTGCCCAGGAAAACCACGCTGCGGTGCTCGCGCAGAAAAACCAAACCTTCGCGCATCTCGCGCAGGAAGCGTGCGACCGCGGTTTCCGCAGCTTCCAGATCGTGCCGCAGTTCGGCGGCCCGCGGCACCACATACCGGCCCTGGCGCACCGCGAAGTAGCACAAAAAAGAGACGACGTAGGTGCTCACGTCGATGAGCAGCACTCCGCCGAGGCCAATGTGTTCATAGACAAATCCCACGACCGCGCCTGCAATAAGCCATCCCCCCTGGACTCCCGCCAGCAGAAACGTATTCGAATGCACGAACCCGCCTTCGGGCGTCAGTTCCTGAATCAGCGCCGTGATCGTCGGCCAGAACATCCAGAAACCCGCCGCCACCAGCGTGTTCATCAGGTAGAGTTCCCACACCTGCACGCGGTGAAGGAAGGCAAGCACCGTGACCGCGAGAATGACGACCGCGCGCCCCGCATCCAGCATCATTAACAGCCGCCGCCGGTCTTCGCGGTCAATGATGACGCCGGTGAAGGGAAGCATCAGCATGGCCGGAATCGTTTGCAGCGCGGCAAACGTGCCCAAAGCCATTTCGGAGTGAGTGCGCTGCAGAATCGTCCAGGCCACCGCGGCAGAGTTCATCCCGCTGCCCAGCATGGAGATCACATTCGCCGCAAACACAAATCGCAGCGAGCGTTTTTGCAGAATCGAGCGCATCGTTCGAATCTAAGATGGGGGGCTTTTGGCTATTAGCTTTTGGCTCTTGGTTCTCAGCTTCACAGATCTGGCGATTTAGGCAATGACCCTGGTAACTTTTGTGCGGCCGGTTAGCACAGGATAATAGTCTCACAATGCTGGAACGACGCAAATCGCCGCGCCGGAAAATGGTCTTGCCGGTTAAGGTTTCGATCGATAAAGTCACCCACCTGGCGCATACAATTGACATCACGCACTTTGGGGCACGGCTGGGAGGCCTCCAAACGCAATTGCAACCCGGAATGATCGTAAGTCTGCACCGCGGGTCGCAGAAAGCGAAGTTTCGAATCGCATGGATTCGGCAGCTCGCCCCCAATGAACTCCAGGCCGGTGTCGAATGTTTAGAGCCGCAGAACAACTTTTGGGGAGTTGACCTGTCTGACTGTGATCGTGAGGCCAAGAAAGACATGGAGGCACTTATGACCTTCCTCGCGAGCAGCTCAAAACCTGCGCTGTGATCTCCTTACCCCGACGTTGCGATGGATGGCCTTGAGTTGATAGGGCCGGCGAGGCGACCTTTGCCGGCGTGGAGGTAGCCGGGACGTTCCGCTTCATTCCGCCGCCCAGCCTCCGGGGGAGCTGACACCGGATAGGGCCTCCCCTACTTCAACCCCGTAACCACATACGAGCGTCGCTGGTGCTATGTCGATGTCTCGCCAGCAACACGGTGCGTTGGTGGGGCCTTGATACGTTTATGCGGCACGATTCGTGGGACATTCCGGCCGAGGGCATGGCACCGAAGTGCGGATCTTGCGCCAGGCGCCGACGCTACGTGAAAAGTTGAGCGTCCGTCCAATCGCTGGTATGCCATTTTCGGGCACGCACTCTTTTTCGTCAAAGAGCAAGAGATTTGCGCATTCAAGTCAGCTAGAACAGATTTTCTGTTCATAGGTCGTTCAAGATGGGTCACTTAACCGTGGCCTTTGATTTGGACGCGGAATTGCTGGCGAGGGCTCCGTAGGTAATCGAAGGAAGGAACCCGAAAGCGATGAAATTCTGGCCACTGATCGTTCTCGCCGTTGCGTGCGTGATGGCTCCTGCGGCGTTTGCTAGCACGATAACTTGGGATTTTGCTACTGCGTCCAATGCAAGTCTGGGCTCTAAGACGCACACCTATACCGAGGACGGCATCAGCATCACTGCCACTGGGAGCAAAGACCTCTATTACAAAGTCGATGGAGGGGATGAAACTGGTTTGGGCTTAGTCGGCGAAAGCGATCATGAGATCGAGAAGGGCCAGTCCATCGTCTTGAACCTCGGTGGCCTGTTCTCCAAGGACGTCACCGGCCTCACGCTGACGCTGGGCAGCATTCAAAAAGGCGAAGTCGGCTATGTTTGCGACGCGTTTGCCGATTGCATGAAATTCGACTACACCAAGGACTTCAAGCCGGTGAGCATCATGAAACTGTACTCCGATATGATCGCTCATGGCGCAGTAAACGGCCAGCTCACTGTTACCGCCTGCAAAGGCGACGTCCTCATTGATCAACTGCAAGCCACGGCGACGGTTCCCGAGCCGAGTAGCTTGCTGCTGATGGGCAGCGGAGTCCTCGCCATGGCTGGAGTGGTTCGCCGCAAACTACGCCTCTAGATTTTCTGTTGTGCCTTTTCCTCCGGCAGGGTCTCACGAATTTTCTTCGTGAGACCCTGTCTCCGTTAGCGCCCGGATTGGCCGACGCTTTGCCCCAGCTTTACCTCACTTGCATTGACTTGATCTGCTCAGTCAGATCGCTAATGTGCCTCTCCACTTCGACCTGGTTTATGCCAGTCAGGGCCAGAAACACAGGGCCCCAAACCGGCATATCGGTGGAGCCGTGGGCGCTCTGCATGCGATCCCCGCGGATGGCTTGAATCACGCGGTCCCTGGGAAACTCGCCGCGGTTCTGTTGGCTCAGCGCGGTCAGGTCCGGAGGCTGAACTTTGAACGCGACCGCCGCCGGTCCCGCTCCCTTGCCGTCGTCGCCGTGACACGAAGCACAGTGCTGCCGGAACAGCGCCTTGCCCGAGGCGCGG
Source organism: Terriglobales bacterium (assembly GCA_050012595.1). Taxonomy (GTDB): domain Bacteria; phylum Acidobacteriota; class Terriglobia; order Terriglobales; family Acidobacteriaceae; genus Acidiflorens. The sequence continues at coordinate 125,097 of JBEKGW010000008.1, read as the reverse complement.
CCAGAAGTCGGATGACCCTGGGTTTTCGCTTGCTGAGCGGCCACAAACCAACTCACCAACAGCAAAACTAGCACAAAGCGACGCATGGGTTATCTCCTTGAACCGGTGAGATCAAGAATCTTTTTTCGGTTTTTCACCCCTCTTAACCTCGAACGACACCCATTCTATGCCCATCCCGCGACGGCAACGGGATCAATGAGTGTTAAGGGGATTTTGCGCCAAAAACGGGGAAGTAGACCTGGTGACTAGGAAGGCCTGCCGGGCAAAGAGATCGAGAATTCATCCAGCTGAGCATCTAGCACACGTCGTCGGCCAATTCCGTGCGACGAAGGTACGGCCTTGCAAGACGATGGGCGCATCTGCTATCCATGTCCGGTGTATGGACGAACTCACGAAAGATGCCGTCCGAGAGATTGAGCAGATCCATTCAAGCTGGATGGAGTTCGAAGTCGCTGGACAAGGGCACAGCTTGATGGCGCTATGCGCTGATGACATCGAGTTGTGGCCGCCTGACGCGCGGCCTCTGCTTGGGCGCACGGCGGTCTTGACGCAGATGGCGCACGGGACAACGAGAATTCACCGCATTGAGATTACCGACTGTCTTATTCGAGGTTCAAACGAGATTGCGTACTTGACCGCGAGCTACAAAACTACGTTTTCCCCAGCAGAAGACTCCACTCCTAGACAAGCCCTTGGAAGTCATCTGTGGATATTGCGAAAGCGGGCTGGTACGTGGGTTGTTACTCTCGTGAGCTGGTCACTGTGGGGCCTTGATGCCATTCCGTAAGACCAGCCGCCACCGTTCCCTAGCGCTGGGGCCACATCCTGACAACCATTTCTCGCACTTCGTGGGCTACAACTGTTGCAACCAGGCGTTTACACTCAGAACCCTGATTGTGAGGGAAGCGTTGAACTGACACCTGACACCTGAGACCTGCTTTCCTAATTCTCGCTCTCCACCGGCTTAGCCTTCGGTGCGGGCAGCGCCTTTGCTGGCTTGCCCGGTTTCGCCGGCGTGGCCGGCGGAATCGGCGGCGCCACTGGAGCCGCGGCTGCGACGATCCCTTTGCGAATCTCAATCGCTCCCTTATCGCAGTTCATCACCAGCCGCGGGCCGTTGGTTCCGATTGCACCGCTGGCGCTCGACTGGTGGTCGCGTTTGTCGACTTTGATCTCATCGAAGTCGCTCTCGATTTCTCCTTCGCGGGTGCGCGCCTCCACCTTGATCGGCGTATTCGGCGGGATCGAAACCTGCACGTCGCCCTTGCGGTTATCAATCTGGATGTTCCCCGGCTTACGCAGCCCCACCGTGACCATTCCGTTTACGTCTTCCAATCGCAGATCCCCCGAGAAACCTTCGAGCGAGATGTCCTTCGATCGTGTCGTCAGGTGCATCGGTCCAATCAGCGAATCGGCGCGCAGGTCGCCAGAATCCAGATCCAGCCGGCCATCCAGGCGCGAGAATTCCATGTCGGTGCGCGAAGAATGGAAGCTGACCGTCTGGCTGACGCGCACCAGTCGGGTGCTCTCCCAGAATTCTCCATTCATGCGAACCGCGCCATCCACATCTTCCACCGCTATTTCGTTGGTCTTGCCCTGAATGGTCACGTCGCCTTTTATATGTCCCAGCCGGGCGGAACTGCCATTCAGGTTCAGCGTGACGTTCCCCGCGTGGTCGTTGATGTTGACTTCGCCGCGATGGTGGTTGACCTCGACATCGCTGGTCATGCCCGCGATGGTCACATCGCCTCGGCCCGACGTGATCACCAGCGTGGTATTGACTGGCACATAAATATCCATGTCGGTAGTCACGCTCTTATCGCCCGCGCCCTGGGTGTTGGCGTTCAGCGTGACGATCTTGTCGGCGACGGTGATCTGTGGCTTGGTCTTGGTGTTGTAGTTTTCCGCGTCCTGTTCCTTTTCCGCGCGGACTTTCTTGTGCACCAAGACTTTCATCGTCCTGTCATTCATTTTGAAGTCCGCCACATTGACCGTAATTGTGCCGCGGTCGTCATTCACGTGCAGCGTGCTGCCCGCCGGAATTTCCTGGCTCAGTTCGTCGCTGAAGTCGAAGGCCGACCCGCCAAAAATCTCGTCCAGCTCTCCAACATCGCCAATCTTGGTGTGTTCCCCGACGCTCTTCCAGTCCACGCGTGCCAACTGGGTTGCAGTCAGTCCGGCCGCGATCAGGAACAGCACCAGGAAAACGCCGCCCACGCCAATGCCGCGCACCGGCTGGCCCAAGCGCTTGGCCTGTTCGTATTCAATCAGCTTGATCACGCCCCACAGGATCAGCAGGGCTGGCCAGAAGCGGGCGAACAGCGTCCACAGGCTGTGCCAGTTCAGTACGCCCATCGTCCCGAGCATGAACAGCACTCCCAGCAGGATCAGCACGACCGGCCCGGCGATCGAACGGTGCGGAGGAGTCGGAGTCGGCGGAGGAATCATTGGGCTAGCCACGGTTCACCTCACTCGTTGGCGGAACTGGCGGTGCGGGTGAAACCGGTGGCGGGGGAGGAATCGGACCCCCTCCCGGGCTCGTGCCCGTCCCCAGTGACGGAATGTGTCCCTCCACCGACGCGCTTCCCTGCAGCAACTTCACGGCGCCAACCACCAGCAAAATCACCGGCCAGGTGCGGCCAAAGTTCGCCACATGCAGGCTCTGCAGCAGCAGGAGGACGCCCACGGCCAAAAGCAACGCCGGGCCCATGAGCCGGCCGGTGCGGCAGCGCACACACTGGCAGCCCGTACAACACAAGCCCGCCATGCCCCAGTTGCGGGCAAAGAGCCAGGCGCCGAGGAAGATCAAAATCAACGGCCAGAAGCGGTCGAGGCCAAGTCCTAACCCCATCGTATGCAGCAGGAATAGCAGGCCGAGCAGGATGAGCACGATCGCGCCCATCGGGATTTTGCTGGTCTCGATCTTAGCTCCGCCCCCAAAAGTTGCCGCCAGGCCGAAAGGATCCGGCACAGGCTGTGCCGTCTGAATCGCCCTTGCCGTGCGCACCGCATCGATGATTTGGTAGACGACGAAGAAGGCGATGCCGAAGCCGCAAATAATGCCCAGGGCTTCGCTGTGGACGTCATCGCTGGCGTTGGCACCGATGACGAGTAAAACAAAAATCGCTAGGTGCGCCAGTCCTTTGGCATATTGCCCGGTGTATACCGCGCCCACGCCCGGAAAGACGCCCAGAATTCCAGCCACAGTCGGGTTAGGTCCGCTGCTGACAACCGGAGAAGGCGGTGGGGAAGCCTGCCTGGTCACCGCCGGGGAAGATGTTGGCGGAGCGAATCCAGCCGCTCCCGCCGGAATCCCTTCCATTTTCGCTCCCAGGCAATCTTCGCAGTAGATCACGCCCCTCACGGGACGTGTACAGTTCGCGCACAGTGCCTTTCCGCAAGTGCGGCAATAGGCCACTGCCGACGCATCAGCATGATTGGCGCAGTTCATACAAACCTCCGATTCGTATTCGCGGTCACCGCCACCGTCACGGCAGGAGTAGCATCCCGCAGCGCGGCTAGAACCGGCTGGTTGTATTCCTGGGAGTAGTTACGGTCCTGTCTCTGCTCTGGTTGTCCACTGGTATCGTTATTGTTCTTGCGATTTTCTTTCGGTGGCTCGGGGCCGGGCTCGGCGGGAGTGTTGGCCCGCTTCAGCTCGCGCAGCTTCGATTCGATCTCGTACACGAAGCGGATATTGTCGTAGTACTTCACCACCTTGATTTGCGCATCGTTGTACGCATGCCGCAACGCCGCCGGCCGCAGGTTCACCTTCGCCACGTCGGACGCCTTGACTCCCGCCACGCTCAGCGCCAGCGAGAAGGAGAAGAAGATCATCCCGAACGACATCACAAACCGCGGCTGCCGCACAAAGGCCGCCACCGGCCCAAAGTAAGAAGCGGAGAAGGAATCCCACCACTCCCGCGCCCGCTCGCCGAACGGAGTCGTCCTGCCCTCGCGCCTTCTCGCCAGCGGCCGCGTGCTCGCTACTCCACTGGTGGCCGCCAGAATGTTGTGCACCAGATTCACCGGAGGCTCGACCGGCTCCAATGCCAACGCCCGCAGCCACTCGTGCCCCGCTTGCACGTCCGCAAACAGCGGACCGCAAATCGCGCAGACCCGCCGGTGAGCTTCAAAGCTCTCCCGGCGAGCAGGACTCAACTGCCCTTCACCGTCCAGGGCGCCGCCGTCGATTGCAGCGCTAAGCAGCGCTTCGAACTCCGCGCACTCGATCTGGGGTCCCCGACCGGCCCGGTTTTGACCGGGCGGGGTGGGGGTTCCGTGCTTGGTTTCATCTGGCATCACATCACCTGCCTATATGTACGTTGTAGGAGCCGCGCAAGTTCCGCTCGTCCCCGGTTAATTCTTGACTTGACGGTTCCCTCCGGAACCCTCAGAGCCGTGGCAATTTCCCGATAGTCCATGTCCTGTAAATCCCTCAAAATCACCGCCTCCCGCAGCTCCGGAGACAGCTTCTGTAGCGCCAAATGCACCATTTCCCGCGTTTCCCGGCTCTCGACCGCGGCATCCGGCGGCAGCCCCCGGTCCCGGATCCGCTCGATCAGAGGCTGCGCATCTTCATGCTCGGAGGGCGCTGAATCCAGCGAATCCGTGATCCGGTCGCCTTTCGATTTCCGGAAGTGATCCACCAGCAGATTGCGCGTAATGGTTGTGACCCAGGTCATGAACGCGCCCTTGCCGGAATCGTATGTGCTAAGGGTGCGATACATTTTGATAAAGACCTCCTGGGCGAGGTCCTGCGCGTTCTCGGAATCGCCGGCAAAGCGGTAGCAGATGTTATAAATCCGGCGGTGATAGCGCTGCACAATCTCTTCCCAGGCTGCGGCATCGCCCCCAACGCAGCGACGGACCAGCAATCCGACAATCTGGGCATCATCCAAAACCAGACTCCCTTGACCGCCTTGCCAGTGGAGGGACGGGCGCCCTCGCCCGTCCAAGCTAGTGGAGCGACGGGCGTCTCGCCCATCCAAGCCATGCCCACGTAGGGACGGCCGCCCTCGGCCGTCCAGCCGATCAAAGCTCGGCTCCGCCGCCAGCAACAGCGCATTTCGTATCAGGATATCGCTTTAGCGATACCGTTAGTTCTTCGAAAGAAGAAGCCCCTTTAGGGGCCGTGCGCCGACCGTCCGCTGATCCGCTTTTAACAGTACAAAACAACTACGTTTCTGTCGGGCAGGAAGTTCCCTTGAATCATAAAGCTAGCGATTGTAGCAGGAGAAATTCATGGGTGCGTGAATGCATCCGCAAGGGTAGTGTCTCGCCCTTTACAAAAACCTGATCGTAAAAGGGCAAATCAAGGAGGTGCCAGCCAACGGCCCTACCGCAGATTAACCTCCGGCCTTTCCATTGCATCCGGTCGGTGCGTAAGCCTGTGGGTAGTTTGCCAGGAGGTCTGCTTCCTCACGTTTTCGGTCTGCTTCGCGCTCGTTCCGGTGGGCATGAACATGCGTTGCACCTTTACAAGCAATGCATTCCACTTCGTGATGATTTTGGGTTCGGTCGCGCAAATCCCCCTGTCCGATGTAAATCGGTGACCACAGATTGTTGACCTTTTTGGAGTAGATGTAATTCCCGTTCTGGTTTGGATCGAAGTTTGGAAGTAGGCCGAAAATGTAATACGTGTATTGGACACCAGATGCCCCGATCCATATACCGGGACCTTCGTTCATTTTGCTCTCCTTTGGGGAAGAAGAAGCTAGGGAAGAAGCGCATCGAGGCCGGCACCATGTTACGCCGAGGCCAGTAGTTCAGCAATAGACCAAACGGGATTTGTCAAACCCGCTTCCATAGCGGGCGTAACAAGAAGGATGGGTTGTAATAAGCAAAATGCAACGCGACAGCAGCTTTCAGATTCGACAGCTTCTTGCTGAACTCATTGGTGAGTCGAGTAAAGCGCCGAAGCTGCGTTCCATTGCCCGAGCCCGTGTGGTTACGGCCGTCCCGCCCGTCCAAATCATGCCCACGTAGGGACGGCCGCCCTCGGCCGTCCAAGCCGAGCAAAGCTCGGCCCCGCCGCCGGGGTGGAAAGCTCGGGGTCGCCCGCTCCTTGCGCTTTTTGCAAGGGGCGGGTGCTACTTCTGCGCTCAGAACGGTTTATCGCTCTCCGCTTGCCGACGCGCCTCGGCCAACTGTTCCGGGCTCATTTTCTCCGCCAGATCTTTCAGCCTTTGGTCGCTCTCTTTATAACGATTTTTCCGAGCCAGCGCGTACCAAACGTAAGCCGTCACCAACTCATTTTTGTGCGAGGAGAAATAATCCCCCATAGCGAACTGCGCCGCAGGCAGGCCCTGCTTGGCCGCTTTCTCAAGAAAGGCGAATCCCTTGGAGTCGTCATTGGCAAGATAGGGATCCGACAGCAGGATTTGAGAAATCTCGAACTGCGCCTTGGCATCTCCCACATTGGCCTTCTGGAATAACTTGGGCTTCTTATCGCCCTGATCGTAGAGATGGAAGTTCGTTTCAACGTTGATTCGGACCGCCACCGGCGTCCCATCTTTCAGCGAGGGTGAGAATCTCCACTGACGAACCGCTTCAATGGACTTGTCATCGAGTCCCATGCCAAGCGGTCGCGTCACCCTGATATTCTGCGGCATCCCCTCGGCATCCACGACCAGCTCCAGAACGCAAACTCCTCCATATCCCGCCGCGCGAGCCTGTTCCGAGAATCCGGGCTCTGGCATGGAAATAGCTCGGGGAGCCTTGATATCGCGGCCGACCCGATAAACCCCGTCGACAGGCCCCTGGGGATTCGAGTCCGCGACACGAGGATGCAAGGTCTGAACCTGCGCGTAGGTTGGCGCGGCTGCGACTAAAGCAAGCAGCGCCAGTGGGATCCATCCCATCCCGATCCATCCCATCTGGGGTCTTCTGCAACCCATAACGGAGACGAGTGTAGCAGAATTCTTGGGGCGGCCCATCTCAGTGATTTGTGATCCCCCCATGATTTGCCTGAGCGAAGTGAAGGACCTATGAATTTGCCCGCGCGGGTGGCCCAGGCTTTTGATTTCGCTGCCACAAACAACACAGGGGGTGGCCCATCCTTCGCGCACTTCGCGAAGGGTGGGAGCGGAAATGTTCGCGCCTTCTTCCAGAGCCGAACTCCGAACTAGTGGAGCGACGGGCGCCCTCGCCCGTCCCATACTTCCGCTGTTTAGTTCGGCTTCTCCTTTTCTCTTGGCGTTTCCTTATTGGCCGGAGGAGGTGGCGTTTTTGGTTTAGCTGGTGCTGGATGTTGCGTCTGCTTTGCAGCCGGAGGCGGAGTAGAGGGCTTAGCTTCAGGTTTTGGGGTTGGCGTGGGCGCCGGCTTGTTCGGAGTCGGTGGAGGCGTCCCCGGTTTTGCTGGTTGCGGATGAGCAGCCGGTTGTGATGGTTGAGTGCGTTGTTCGGGAGTCGCCGGAGCGGGCTTTGTCCGCGCCGACGGAGCAGCAGGCTTAGCTGCAGGTTGGGCGGGCTTAGCTGCAGGTTGAGCAGGCTTAGCTGCAGGTTGAGCGGGCTTAGCTGCAGGTTGGGCGGGCTTAGCTGCGGGTTGAGCGGGCTTAGCTGCGGGCTGTGCGGGCTCGGCTGCCTTCCTCACGGGTTCAGCAGTCTTTGCTGGAGCCGGAGCGGCCGCGCGTGTCGGTGTCGGAGCCGGTTGGGGACGATAGGGCTGCGCGTTCGGCGACGCCGGTCGTGCTGGCGCTGTGGCGCGGGCAGGAATCACGGGAGCGATTGGTTTGCCTGCGGCGATGGGCTTCGCCGCCGCAACAACAGCCGGTTTGCCGTGATTAACGGAGGCAAACTGCTGGCGGTTCTGTGCTGCCGCCTGCTGCTGCTGCAACTGCGTGCTCATCGGAGGAATGCGCTGCTCACGCGTTGCGGCAATTTCAGTCGGCAAAGGCTTGCGAGTGACGCCTCCCGGGCCGTTGAAGCTGGAACGATTATTCGTGACGTTGACGGTCGTATTGTTGATGATGACCGTATTCGTTACGGTGCGGTTATATACTTGCACGTTGCTGATGTTCACATTGTTGACGGAACGGTTGTACTCGAAGCGATCTCCGTTCCAGTAGCCGCCTTGATAGCCAGCGCCCACGTAGCCGAATCCATAGTTAATGCCGCCGTAGTAACCGATGTGCCGGCCCCAGAATCCATAGTGGTAGCGGTATCTGCCACTGGAAAATCCCCAGTAGCCCGGCGTCCACAGATAACCCACCTCGGGCGGCCGCGCCCATGCGCCCGGTACCCAGTAATAGCCTTGAGAAAAATAGCTCCAATATCCGGGCGTCCACAGATAGCCATCGCCGGGACATTCAGGCTGGGAATATTCCGGCAGCTCTGGTGGAGCGTCGGACGCTTCGAGCGCCGGCTGCCCGTAGCTTGAGTCCTCATCGTCGTAATCATTATTGGCATCGTTCTGGTACGGCTGATCGTTAGTTCCAGTCGTCTGAGTCTCGCTCGCAGGGGCCAGGTTGGCTGCCGATGCTGGGTCTTGCGACTGGTCGGGCTGCGCCGCTTGAGTTGGTGCGGCCGTGTCCGGAGTTTGGTTCTTGTTGCATGCTGCAACTCCCAACGTCAGTGCGATGGCTGCGGTTGCCAGAAGAATAAAAAAAGGTGCTTTGCCGGTCTTGCTCATAAACGTTTCCTTTCCCCAGGAAGATGGATGCAGAATTTTTTTACTTTTCACAATCCCAACAATGCATGTCAAGAGCTCCGATCGAACCTGGGCCCACAGGGTATATGTTCCGACGCCGGTTCCGTTCGCGCCCTATCCAACCGTGATCGGTAGAAGACGGGTGGCCGTGAGGGTCCAAATGTCACTCCCGGCCAACACTAACCCGTATCCGTGTCAGTTTGACCGCCCCAAGGGTAATTTCTCAGTTGGAATAGTAGGTCTCAAGAAAACAGAGGGACTGTTCAAAATTGCTCACTTGTCGGAATCGGGCGCCCCCGCCCGTCCCAGCCGAACTAATGGAGCGACGGGCGCCCTCGCCCGTCCCCTAGCCGAACGTAACTCAGCCCTGCCGCCCGCACCGGCACGATCTGTATCGGCGGACGGCCCAGGCTAGCTTGAGCTTGTTTCAGGATGGGAATGTCGGGGTCGGGGTCTTTCCAGAGCACACTGGCATATCGTTGCAGATTGCTATCTCTGTTTTGTTCGCATACACTTCGTCCGGCGTCGAAACCAATTTTGAACCACAGAGTGTTTCGTGTGGGCTTCGGCCAACGTGGATGGGGGATAAAACGATGAGCAGTCAAAACCCGGTAGTCAATGTTCCAGGCGCAACGACTTCCTTCCGAGCCGCTTGGCCATTTATCTGGGCGCGCGGACTTTTCTTGCTCGCCATCGGAGTGCCCTTGATGTTTCTCCCAATGCCGGCGCGCGGCCAGGCTGCGGACACGTCCCCGGGCAATCCGAGCGTGGTGCAAGCTGATGTCAAACTGGTGATCGGCGGAGAAACGCTCAAGAACAATTCCGTTGGCACACTTTCGGTGGCGGGAAGTTCACTGCTGTTTGTCTCCGGTGAGCATAAGGTGAACGTCGACGCTCCATCCATTCTCGACATCTCCACCCATGACGATAGCCGGCAGGATATTACTGGCGTGGCCAAACTCGCGACTATGGCCATCCCTTACGGGGGCGGACGGGTTCTGAGTTTGTTTTCACACGGGGTTGATGTGCTGACGCTGGAATTCAAGGACGCCAACGGCGGCTTTCATGGCGCAGTTTTTGTGCTTCCTCATCAGGGTGAGGCCGCCCCATTCAAAAAGCAGCTAGTCGCAATGGGTGCGAAGGCCAGCGTTCCGCTCGCAGAATCGGCATCCAGCAAATAGGAGGACAACACGTTGACATATCACACTCGAGCGGCAGTCTCATTCATTTCTCCCATCGTCGTCGCCTGCGCCCTCCTTCTAAGTGCCGGCTTACTTATGGCGCAGACGAGTTCAGGGGATTCCAAAACTGCGCAGAAGTTCTCTACCTCTGCCATTCAAATCGAGCCCACGGATCCGGGCGACATACCTATGCCGCCGGAATTCCGCATGGCCATTTACGAAAGCCTGATCGCGCACATTAAAACAACGGGGAAATTCCAGCACGTTTATCGTAGCGGCGACAAGGACGCGGCTAACGCGAGCGACTTGGTTACGCTACGCACCACGGCGCGAGCTTTCACCAAAGGCAGCCAGAAAAAACGCGAAGTAACCACCGTCTCCGGAGCCACCAAGATGACCCTGAATGTCCACATCACGGATCACGCTGGACAGACGCTTGTGGATCGCGACGTCCAGGGTAAGGTGCGCTTTTTGGGAGAAAACCTGCGCGCCAGCTACGATTTCTCCAAGAAGGTCGCCAACATCGTTCGCGATACGTTCTAGTCCGCGCCGAGAGACATGCGGTTCCGTTCGAGGCCTCGTGAGTATTCGTCGAATTCTGAACCCGGCGGGTGGCTCAGGCTTTTGATTTCGCTGCCATAAGCAACACAGGGGGTGCCCCATCCTTCGCGCACTTCGCGAAGGGTGGGAGCGGAAATGTTCGCACAACCGGACAAACCCATGTCGTATCGGCAGTATCGCTACCCGCCTTTGCAAAGAACGCAAGGACGGGGCACCCACAGTTGTGTCAATGAAGAGGAAACCAAAACCGAAGGCCGGGTACCCGCCAGTCGGGCTGAAATTCTCAATGAGTGCTAACGCCTGGTTTCGACAGTTAACTTTCCGAATAATTGGTCATCGGCCATGATGGTCGATATTCCAGATCGATGACACTGACAAGTTGGGGCCCTGATTTCCCGTGCCCACGCAGGTAATGCTCCGCAAGAAACGAGGATGAAACATGGGCCGGGGGCAGGGGCGTCGTTGATCCTGACTACCAGCCGGTGCACCTCGCACCCAGGCCCTGCCGTCAGATGCCCAACACGGCGCGAATGTTTATAGACTTCCGGTTGGGACTGCGCCTGCACGCTCGTAATTCACCATAATGACGCCTTTCGACGTGACCGTGCTTTCCGTCACCCTGAACGCCGTCGGGTTCGTGCCATCGGCAAACAATCGTTTTCCACCGCCCAAGGTTATCGGAATTATCTTCAGCCAGAACGCATCGACCAGATCATGCTTCATGAGCGTCTGAACCAGATTTGCGCTTCCATAAACGTGCAAATCCGGCCCTTCCTGTCGCTTGATTTTGGTGATTTTTTCCGCAATATCTCCGTTTAGAAACACGGACGGCTGCCATTGGTGAGAAGTCATGGTATTCGAGGCGACGTACTTGGTCGCTGTGTTGACGGCTGGCCAAATGTCATTATGTTGCGGCCAGAATCGCGCCCAAAGTTCAAAGGTTCTGCGCCCTAGTAACAAATCAAACGGCATATTCATCTGTTTTTTTATGGCTGTTGAAGAAACAGGGTCGGAATATGGCCTTATCCACCACGGCGGGCCACTCGTATCTTCCTCTGGCTCGCCTGGGGCTTGTATGACACCATCAAGGGAGATAAATTCAAGCACATTGACTTTTCTCATGACTGAATTCCTTTCGAGCCCTATCTGATTTTGCTTAACTTGCGGGTGTCCCCGGCTTCGATGAGCTCCTTTCAGAAGTTACCGGCGGGGGATTATTTCGCGCATTACCATGCGACCATTTTGCCTGAATTGTTGGACCAGTTGGTGAAACATCCCCATTACACTCATTATTGTGGCCGGCGGGTGTCCCAGGCTTTTGATTTCGCTGCCATCAACAACACAGGGGGTGCCCCATCCTTCGCGCACTTCGCGAAGGGTGGGAGCGGAAATGTCCGCACAACGGGACGAACCCATGTCGTATCGGCAATGAGTCCTTATGGTTCGTGCTTCTTGCTCTTGGGCATAAAGCCCAATTCAACAATTGCGGTCACGTTTTTCTGTCGTCCATTAAAAAGCAACGGATAGTGCGAGATGTGCTCATATTGCAACTGGCTCTTCACATACCATCCTGACCGGCGGTGAAACTCATTTTGCAGAGAGTAATCCTGCCACGCGCCTCCTCCCGGGATGAAAGCGGGATCGACAAAATTGTTCTTGTACATGAATTGGAAAGTATTTCCCTGCGATGCCCAATAAGTGAGCCAGCCTTGAATCGTCTGCCCGTCCCGGCCAACCGTGTTGCCCATTAGAAAGCCATTGTTGGTGTTCGCTTCGTGGTAGCCGTAGTCAAAATAAACAAATTGCCCCTCATTGCCGCCTTCGCCCTGTCCCGGGGCCTGCGTGTTCGCGGCTTCAATGTGAAGATCGAGTTTGGGGATTCCGGGAATGCGAGTAATGTAGATCCCCGGCCGAAACGGATACGCCGTGGGCCTCACCCACGCGATGAAGTCGTCATAGGCATACACTTCACCGTACAGAACGATATAGTTCCGCACCCTCGGGACGTAAAACGTCCAGTCCATCTCGTTATTGTTCTCGCCCGGAATCGAATCCCCAGGCTCCCTTTTGCTCGCCTGACCAAACATGCTGAGAAAGAGGTTGCGTAGCGTGAACGGGTCCCCACCCCGGCCTCCAATTGTAGTCATGCGCCCGTATGCGAGTTCCAGGCAAGCGAAAGGCTTGAAGCTGATTTTTTGGCCGTAAACCCAGGGGTTCGCATGATCCGTGCGGTTCGCGAGCCTTCCCAGGAATTGATCGATCCGCACCGGGCCCAGGAACTTCAATAAGAGCGGCAGACGGATCGGCTCCGGGTTGACGACTTCGACCATGTCAAAAGGCTCGGCATTGTCACTCAGCAAAAAAGCACCGCCCGGACCGGGGCCCCAGGAATGGCTTTGCCTGCCCACCGAGAGCTGCCAGTCGCTCAACTTCACCGGGCTCAAGTTCATCACCAGATAGGTATCGAGCACTCGCGGCCGGTTGATTCCGCCAATGCCGGCATCGGGAGGAACCGGCACATCATCTTTGAGCGCGATCACATTGCGTACAGCCTCCGAAGGAGCGGGAGCGGAAGGCGCGTGCTGATATTCGGCGCGGACGTAAAGCGCAAAGGGTCCTGCTTCCGCTCGAAACGCGCCTCCAGCCTGTCCGTTGGTTCCTCGTTCGAATGGGCGGCCAAAGTCGTAAGAAACCGTTTGGCCGAAATGATAACTGTCGGTCAACGCTGAGCCACTGATAGATACAGCCCTGGCGTAAGCCGACTCAAGGCTTGCGTCTAAGTTGCGCTGGCCATCTCGCAAGCCGGTTTCGAAGGAGAATTCCTCTTCGAGGCGGCTCAGCAGATCCTCTGCGTCTTCACTCAGAGGATGAAATACTCTCTGAGCCTTGCTCGCTTTATCGATCATGCGGGCGCATTCCATGCGAGTCCACGGACGCATACCCTCGAATCCCCTCTCCGCATAGCCCAATGCGGCGAGGCGATCCAGAGCCGGATATATCCAACTATCCAGCGGAACATAGGTCGATCCCATGTGCTTCGGATTGTTCGGTTGGTCTGGCGGTTCGAGCAGACTCGCTTCACCGGTTGGGTTCCGGGTATTGGTTGGGTTGTGGGTGTTGTCTCCCGCTGCGTAGCACCTGGGAACAAACGTTACGATACCAATAGTCAACCAACAGACGGCGAATCCCCTCGCAAACATCACTAGCCTCTGGATTCGCTTATATGTCTTTTCTTAATGTGGGAAAAGTATCCTTTTGGACGGTGCCCACGTCCGGTGGTTGGCGCAACACGCCCGCCCACCAAATAATGAGTCTTGTAATAATTACAGCGTAAGAAATACCCGCATGTGGCCTTTTAGCCACACCGCCCCCTGAGCATTATCAAAGACTTACAAGCCCAAGCGGAGGCGCAAGCCCTCGTGTGTAAAAGTTTCTTCCCTCAAATACGTACCGATATGTATGTACAATCGGGGGGCCATATGTACGTACAATTAAGCCGGTACAATGTTTCACGTGGAACATATCTCCGTTTTGCCGGGAACCACCCTACGAGAATCTCACTTTGACATCCGGCCCCTTATCTAAATGAATACTCTCGATAAACCGCACCCGTCCGGTTCTCAAAGTCAGAATCACCGATGAGGTCCGCGTCCCTTCGCCAAAGAAGCGGACGCCTTTCAGCAGCGCCCCTTCGGTCACGCCAGTCGCGGCGAAAATCAGCTGTTTCCCCGGCGCCAGGTCTTCCGCCTCATAGACTTTGTTCTTGTCTTTAATCCCCATCTTCGCAATGCGCTCTTCGAGTTCCGGCTTGTCGATCACCAGTCGTCCCTGCATGTATCCGTTCAGGCAGCGGATTGCGGCCGCCGTAATCACGCCTTCCGGCGCGCCGCCCGATCCCATGACCGCGTGCACCCCGGTTCCAATCACCGCCGCGGCAATGCCCGCCGAAAGATCGCCGTCGCCAATCAGCTTGATGCGCGCGCCCGCCTTGCGAATATCGGCGATCAGCTTCTCGTGCCGCGGACGGTCGAGCACCACCACCACCAGGTCCTCCACCCCGCGATGCATCCGCCGCGCGATATTTTTCAGATTGACGGCCACCGGAGCGTCCAGTTCCACCGCGTTCTTACACGATGGCCCGACCACGATTTTTTCCATGTAGCAGTCGGGAGCATGCAGCAAGCCGCCCTTTTCCGAAGCCGCCAGTACCGTGATCGCCCCCGGCGCGCCGGTGGCGCAGAGGTTGGTACCTTCCAGCGGATCGACGGCGATGTCGACGTGCGGAACATCGCGGCCGTCCGGATAAGGGCCGCCCACCTGCTCCCCTATATAAAGCATGGGAGCGTCGTCGCGCTCGCCCTCCCCGATCACAATGGTGCCGTGCATGGGGACCGTGTCCATCGTCTTGCGCATGGCTTCCGTGGCCGCCTGGTCGCTCAACGGACGGTCGCCTTGGCCCATGGTGCGCGCCGACTCGATGGCCGCGTTCTCCACCACGCGCAGAAATTCCAGCGCCAGATCGCTTTCAATATTTTCTCCGAAATTCTTGGCGTGCGGTTCGGGACGGGTTTGGGTCGGCATCAGTGCCTCCTGAATACAAATGCGACTTGCAATATATTCCCTTCGGAGCCGAGATGGAAGTGCCGGCGTCAACTCGTTTCACATTGTCGCGGTAGCGAGCGTACAATAAATTCCCGCGTTTGGAACTTGACCAGGAGATTCCGATTTCCGTTCTCCAATGTGTCTGGCAACCGCGTTATGCCTGACGATTTCAAGAATCGCGTGCGTGTCCGCCTCTACCAAATGTTCTTGGAGTTGGGCCGATGTCCCAGCATGGCGGAAATTGCCGGTGCTCTTCCGTGCGGCGTCTCCGAAGTGGCCGCGGCGTTCCATGAACTCGCCGCCGCCCACATGATTGTGCTGCAGGAGGGCAACGGAGAAGTCCTCATGGCCAACCCGCTTTCGGCGGTTCCGACGCCCTTCGTGGTGGAAACTCCGGCCGCCGCCGGATTCCGAAGCTGGTTCGGAAACTGCATTTGGGATGCGTTGGGTGTGATTGCCATGCTGCAGCGCGACGGTCGAGTGCTTACGTCTTGTGGATGTTGCGGCGAGAGCATGACGGTAAGTGTTCGCAAAGGCGAGGCCACAGCCAATCCGCCAGGCGTGGTGCACTTCGCCATTCCGGCGAAGCGGTGGTGGGACGACATCGTCTTCAATTGAAAAACCATGCTGATCTTCCGGTCGGAAGAGCATATCGAAAAATGGTGCAAGGCTTGGAGGCTGCCTCGCGGCACGGACTTGAGCGTGGAACAAGCCTGGAAACTGGCCGATTCGTGGTATCGCAACCGCCTGTCACCCGACTGGCGGCGCCGCACGGTGGATGAGGCGCACGAGTTGTTCCGTTCGCTGGGACTAACTTCCGAGTTCTGGCGGCTGGCCTGAGCAGATCGGAAGACATTCTGCGTCCAATCCTGCAGAGTGCTGCTTGGTGCAAGCCCACGGCCAGTATCCTCGACGGCAAATCCTCTGTTAATCTTCTCCCATGACCCAGGAACTGACCACCCCTGAGACCGCGAACGCAGCAACAAGGGAACGTAAAGAGGCCGCCTATCTTTTCTCCGAGAAGCAGGTGGCTGAAAAAAGCGAACTCGCCAGGCATTTTCTGGGCAGCCGCACCCGTCTGAATGAAAACGTCCACAAAGCCGACAACTTCCTCGTCAAACGCTTCTACAACCTGGATCACAACACCTACCTCGAAGGCGCTCTGCCCGCGAAATACAAAGAATTGATGGGGCTTGTTGCCTCCGCCTGTTTGCGTTGCGACGATTGCATTTACTACCACGTCATTCAGTCCTATCGCCTGGGCTTAACTCGCGCCGAGCAGGAAGAAGCGATCAACGTGGCGCTGGTGGTAGGCGGCAGCATAGTGATTCCTCATATGCGGCGGGCGTATGAGCTGCTGACGGAACTCTACGGCTGAGTGGCTAGCGCCCACGAGGTACGCCGCGTAACGGACTTAGAACGCGTCAATCCCCGTCACGCTCGCCCCGATGATCAGCGTGTGGATGTCGTGCGTGCCTTCGTAGGTCTTGACGCTTTCGAGGTTCATAAGATGCCGCATGATGGGGTAATCATCCGCCACGCCATTTGCTCCCAGAATATCTCGTGACATCCGCGCACACTCGAGCGCCATCCAGACATTGTTTCTCTTCGCCATCGAGATGTGCTGGTGCTGCACTTTTCCGGCGTCTTTCAAGCGGCCAACTTGCAGCACGAGTAACTGCGCCTTCGTGATCTCGTTGATCATCCACGTGAGCTTTTCCTGCACGAGCTGATGCGAGGCAATGGGCTGATCGCGAAACTGTTTCCGCAACAAAGAATACTGCAGCGCACAGTCGTAGCACGCCATCGCCGCACCGACCGCTCCCCACGCGATTCCATAGCGCGCCTGGTTCAAACACATCAGCGGAGACTTCAACCCGCCCGTTCCCGGCAACAGGTTCGACTCGGGGATCCGCACATCCTGCAGTGACAGGCCCGATGTCACCGAAGCACGCAGCGACCACTTCCCGTGAATGTCGTCCGCCTTGAAGCCAGCGCGGTCGGTCTCAACCAGAAATCCGCGTATCTTATCCCCTTCATTTTCGACCTTGGCCCAGATCACCGCCACGTCGGCGATCGAGCCCGATGTGATCCACATCTTCTCGCCATTCAGTACGTACTCTTTGCCGACCTTCTTTGCGCGCGTCCGCATGCCGCCCGGATTTGACCCGAAGTCCGGTTCAGTCAATCCGAAGCAGCCGAGCTTTTCACCTTTCTGCATCGCGGGCAACCAGGTGTTTTTCTGCTCGTCGGTGCCGAAGGTATAAATCGGATACATCACCAGCGCCGACTGCACGCTGACAAACGAGCGCACTCCGGAATCTCCGCGTTCCAGTTCCTGCGTGACCAGGCCGTATTCGACGTTCGACATGCCGGCGCAGCCGTAGCCGTCGAGCGATGCGCCGAAGAATCCCAGATCGGCCATGGGCTTTACCAGTTCGCGCGGGAAGCGCCCGGCGCGGTTGCACTGCTCAATGATCGGCACGAGATTGTCTTCGATGAACTTGCGCGCCGTGTTGCGCACCAGGCGCTCGTCGTCATTCAGCAACGTATCGAACTCGATGAAATCCACACCACGGAATTTGATGGCCGGCATAACGTCTCACCCCACAAAGTCAGCAGACCCGGAACGGGAAACCATTCAAAGTAGCAGAGCGGCGGGGAACTCAGCAATGCGAAGGCATATAATGACGGACCGTCGCAGCGATCCATCAAATTCTTCCGAATTCCGCCAATTTCTTGAGTTTCTCTAAAATACGGCAAGAATCGTTTTAATAGAGGCACTTTTTCGTTGACAGAATGTCCCTTCCGTATAGAATGCGAGAGGAATTTCGCGGAACTGCGGCTGGGTAGCTCTGTTTGCGACCCCGCGAGCCACGATCGACCCTTCCCTGAGCCCTGTTATCTCCGCAGGATAATGGGGCTTTGTTTTAAGAACGTGAATGAGTTCTACCGCCAACCCGCCCGCTGACGTCCGGCTGAGGCGTTCGCTCACGCTCTGGGACCTGATTCTGTACGGCGTCATCGTGATTCAGCCGGTCGCGCCCATGTCGGTGTTCGGGGTGCTCAGCGACCGTGGACATGGGCACGTGGTTACGACCATCCTGATCGCCATGGTGGCGATGCTGTTCACCGCCATCAGCTATGGACGCATGGCGCGCGCCTATCCCAGCGCCGGCTCGGCCTTCACTTACGTCGGCCAGGAAATCAATCCCGCTCTTGGTTACGTCACCGGCTGGAGCATGGTGATGGATTACATACTCAATCCGATCATCTGCACCATCTGGTGCAGCCAGCAGGCGCACGTGTTTGCTCCCGGCGTGCCGTACTGGACGTGGGCTGTCTTCTTTGCGCTCGTATTTACGCTCCTGAACATCCAGGGAGTGAAAACTTCGGCCCGGGTGAACTCGGCGCTGGCTGCGGGAATGGGCGTGGTGATCGCAATTTTCTTTGTGGTCGCGGCCCGCTACATCTTCGGGCACCCGCATGACGCCGCAGGCTTCTACACCCGGCCCTTCTACGACCCAAGCATGTGGAACACGAAAGCCGTGCTCTCAGGAACATCGATCGCGGTGCTCACCTACATCGGCTTTGACGGCATCTCCACACTCTCGGAAGAAGCGGAAAACCCGCGCCGCAATATTCTGCTGGCCACGGTGTTGACCTGCCTCGTGATCGGCATTCTGTCTGCTTTTGAGGTCTACGCCGCGCAGTTGATCTGGCCCGCATCGCAGCCTTTTCCGGACGTCGACACCGCCTTCGTTCATGTCGCCGGCCGCGCCTGGAAGCCGATGTTCGGCATTATCGGATTCACTCTGCTGGTCGCCAACTTCGGATCGGGCATGGGTGCGCAGATCGGCGCTGCTCGCCTGCTCTACGGCATGGGAAGAAGCAACGCGCTTCCGAAATCGTTCTTCGGGGTCGTCGACGCGAAGCATCGAGTGCCACGGAATAACGTGCTGTTTGTAGGTACAATCGCGCTGATTGGCGCGTTCGTGATGAGTTACGGCCTCGGCGCGGAGATGCTCAACTTCGGCGCGCTCATCGCCTTCATGGGCGTGAACGCTGCCGCTTTCATGCGCTATGTGGTACGCGACCAAAAAAGGACGCTGTCGTTTATCCTGCCACCCGTCCTTGGCTTTGTGATCTGCCTGTTGCTCTGGCTGAGCCTCAGTACTCCCGCCAAGATCGCCGGTTCCATCTGGATGGCAGCGGGCATCGCCTTCGGTGCCTGGAAGACGCGTGGTTTCCGCGGAGACCTGGTGAACTTCGATCTGCCCGCGGAAGAGGAGTAATAAAGTCAGAGGTAAGAAGTCAGATTGCAGAAGTAAACGGCTCCTCAAAGAAGAAGAGCTTCGCTCATTTCCTGACGTCCAAGTCTCAAGGTTCTACTTCTGCAATCTGACTTCTGACTTCTGCAATTTCCTTACTCCACGTTCCAACCGCTGATTTTGACCTCTGGCGTCGCTTCCCCCAAATTGCGGGTGAGATATGTCGCAGTAATCTCCCGTTTTTCGCCTGGCAGTAAGGAGATGTAATTATCCTCCCAAACGACCGGCAGAATCTCCTCGCCGCCCTGGCCCTTGTCAATCTTGAGGCGCACAAAAAACGCCAAGCTCTTGCTGGGATTTTCTAAAGTGACTCGGGTCTCCGCAACCTTGCCGTCATTCCCACTGCGGCTCGAAACATTCAGCTTTACTTTTGGCAACTGGGCGAGTGAAGTGTAGTCCGCATAGGATGCGGTTGGAGTCATATACCAGTTCGACTTTGACCAGTCGAGCGTCTCCGGTTTCGTCGAGAGCCAATAGAAGTTTGACCCGACCAGCTTTCCGCCGCCATCGGTGATGCGAAGATCCAGGAAGTACGCCGGCGACAGCCCCTCGATCTGCGGAAGCTCAAAAATTTTCGCAGTGCTATCGGCGGCTGCATCGAGCGAAGCGTCTTTGGAAAACTTCTGCGTGCCATCCAAATTGAACACCCTCGCCTCGAGCTTCAGCCCCTTGGCATCCACATATTGGCTGCTCACCAGCCACACGGAGTGATCATCGTATCCATAGACCGGGTCGAGCGCTTGCATCGCTTTCTTCGCGCCGAAATATCCGCCGCCCGGCCGCAAATAGTAGTCGTAGAGATGCCAGATCATCGAAGGCCATGCGTTATTCAGCAACCACTGGATCACGCCCGTCGAAGTGTACTTGTTGCGGCTGTAGGCTTCGTACATGGCGCGCACGCCTTCGTAGGTCATGAGCTGCGATTTGTAGGTGAAGTCTTCCGCGCTGGCAGCATTTCCGTAGCGCGCATTCAGCGCATCGGTAAACACGTGCAGGTTCTTGAATTTTCCACCCCCCGCGTGAAAATTCCAATACTCATCCACCGGCCAGAGATGTTCCTTGGGAAGCATGCGCTCGATGGTCTCGATCGGCGGAACCGCCGGTCCCATGCTGGTTTCAGTGTTGAAGCCGTAGGCCCCACCGCACCCGCCGGGGTTGCAGAGATTTTGGTCCGTCCGAAGATATGGATCCGCCGTCCAATACGAAGGCGCCACGTATTCATAGGGTCCGCTCATCTTCACGCCGCTTTCGCCCGTCACCGTGCTCGGCTTCGCCGTGGCCGAAGAGACCACCGGATTCGGCCACCGCAGGTCAGCTTCAATCTTCAGATACATTTCTTCCACATCCGGTGGCGGAGGATTGTCGCTGCCATTCAGCCACATCACAAGGCTCGGATGGCTCCGCAGCCGGTACATCTGATCGCGTAAAGAGGACTTTGCGATCTCGAAGTCCTCATCTTCCCAGCTTCCCCAGTGCTCCCAGAAATCGCAGCAGCACCAGCCAGCCATCACCAGAATCCCCTGCTGATCGGCCATCGCAAAGAACTCTTCCGACTCGATCTGCCCTTCCAGCCGGATGGTGTTCAGGCCCATGTCCCGCACGTAGCGAAATTGGTCGGCAAGCCGCTGCGAGTTTTCCCTCAGCATCATGTCCATCGTCCAGCCGCCGCCGCGAATCAGAATGTTCTTGCCGTTGACCTTGAACAGGAGCTTGTACCGATTCGGCGCCTGCTCGGCGACTTCCGAAGTGATCTCGCGAATTCCAAACCGCGTGCGCGCCTCATCCGAAACCTTGCCATCGCTCTCAAACGACAGTTTGAGATCGTAGACGTCCGGCGTTCCCATCTGTGCCGGCCACCACAGATGCGGATGGCTGAGATTCAACTGCGGATATCGCTCGGGCGAGAACGTTACATCCCGAGACTCTCCCGCAGCCAGTTCAACCGTTTGCGCGAACTCGATCTTCTCGATGCGACCCTTAAGCGTCCCCTTCACCGCATGATTCGTTGCATTCTTCAGAAGTGCGGCCACCGTGAGATGTGCCGCGTCATTCCCCGGCGAATCCACCTTAGACATCACCGCCGGATACCGCACCGCGACCGGTCCGCTCGACGTGAGGTAAACTTCGCGCCAGAGGCCCATGTTCTTGTCGGGCGGCGCCGGATTCCAGTCGACAAAATTGATGGCCAGGCTGTTCTCGGTCGGCGCCCATACCTGCACCGCGATCACATTCGGTCCTTGCTTGACGGCGGAAGTAACGTTGAACTCGTAGGTCCGCCATGCGCCGGCGACTTCGTTCGAGTTGGCGATCTGCTTTCCGTTGAAAAAAATGTTGGCGCGATAGTTGATACCGCGAAAGTTCAGCCACACGATTTTCCCGGCGTACTCGTGGGGCAGCGTGAACTCCTTGCGGAACCACCACGAACAAGCGTAGGGACTGTCGGGCGGCATCGGAATATTCGAAAAGTTGAAGCCGATGGGATAGCTGACCCCCGGGTACTGCCGCAGATTCATGGCGTAAAAAGGATCGGGCAGCAGCCCGCTCTTTACTTGCGCTGCCACTACCGTCGTCGGAACGTCTGCCCGGACCCAGTCGCTAGCCTTAAATGACGCGCTGGAGATCGCTTCGCCAGTTGCCGTTAGCTTCGCGGAAGACTGCAGGGCCCACCCTTGGCGCAAAGGGAGCGTCAGGGCCGGAGACGGCTGGAAGCTGGGCTGGGCAGTTGCGACCGCAAGCGAAAAGAACGGGATCAAGAGCCGGAATATCTTCATGAAAGTGTCCTCGATGAAATGAAGATGAAAAAATGGAAAGCGGCAATCTATTCTTCCGGAGCCGCGTCCACGTTCATATCATCTTTATTAATTCGATTCAATAGCGCATTTCTGCATGGTCCTCATGAGCGACGCAGATCGCGACGCATCGCTCCGCCGGCACTCCAGCTCTTCCTCAACGGCTAGTTTATAATCATAAATTCGAGCATCCAGCGTGGAGTAATCTGACGGAGTTATCTAAATATGATTCGACAGCTTCAAAATGCAGGGCCGACCGTGAAGATCATTCTCGGCGCACTACTCGTCCTCATCTGTGCCTCGATGGCGATCACTCTGATTCCCGGCGGGATCGGCTCCAGCTTCGGCATTGGCGCGCCTCCGGCTGGCGTCCTGGCCACGATTGGCGACCAGCAAGTGACCGTGCCCGAGGTGCAGCGTGAAGCCCGGGCCATGATCCGGCAGCAGTTTCCTCGCGGCGGACCGCAGGCCAGCATGCTGCTGCCCTATTTTGCCAGTCAGGCTGCCGAGCAACTCATCAATGAGAAGGCTCTGGTTGCCGAGGCGCACAGTATGGGTCTGCGCGTCAGCGACGACGAGCTTCGCGATGAGCTCCAGCATGGTCAGCTTGGCTCCATTCTCTTTCCCGACGGCAAGTTCGTCGGGCAGGAAGAGTACGAAAACTTTGTTCAGCGCAATGACCTGACGGTTCCTCAGTTTGAAGCGCTGGAGAAGGACTTTATTCTTGTCCGCAAATTACGCGCCCTGGTTTCAACCAGTGCCTTCGTGGGTGACACGGAAGTTCGCGACGAATTCGCCCGCCGCAACACCAAGGTGAAGTTCGAATATGCCGTGATCACGCAGGCCGACATCCTGAAGGGGCTGCACCCCACTGACGAGGAACTCAAGGCTTTTTACGAACGCAACAAGGCGACTTACAACAACTCCATCCCCGAGAAGCGGCAGATTAAGTATGTCATCGTAGATAGCGCGAAAATGGCGGCTGCGACGACGGTTACCGATCAGGACCTGCAGTCCTACTACGATCAGCACCGCGACGAATACCGCGTGCCCGAACAGGTGAAGGTCAGCCACATTCTGATCAAGATTCCTCTCCCTGCGCCCGGCGCCAAGGAGGATGAGAAAGCTGTCGCCGATGCGCGCGCAAAGGCTGAAGGGGTCCTGAAAGAGCTCAAGGCGGGCGGAGACTTTGCCAAGCTCGCGGAAAAATATTCCGACGATCCCGGCAGCGCCAAAAGCGGAGGCGAACTCGGCTGGATCGGGCGTGGACGCACCGTGCCTGAATTCGAGAAGGCCGCCTTTTCACTCGGCAAAGGGCAGACCAGCGACCTGGTCAAGAGCAGTTACGGCTTCCATATCATCCGCGTCGAAGACAAGCAGGAGGCTCATCTCAAGTCGCTTGCCGAGGTGAAGGGCGAGATCGAAGACAAAGTGAAGCAGCAGAAGACGGTACGCGCCACCGACGCGGCAGCGAATGCCTTGCTCAGCCAGGCGCGTACTGACGGATTCGACAAGGCCGCCGCCAAGGGTCAGCCTGCAGTGACCACCGAATTCTTCGGCCGAACCGATATCTTGCCCGGATTGGCCGCGAATCCGCAATTCATGGACGCGGTTTTCAACGAATCGGACAAGGCTCCGCCCGATGTGGTGCAGGTTCCGCAGGGCTACGTGGTTTTTCAGCTGCTCGGCATAAGACCCCCGGCTACGCCCACGTTCGAAGAGGCTCGCTCGCGAGTCGAGAGCCAGTTCAAGAGCGAGCGCGCCGGCTTTCTGCTGCAGCAGAAGACGCAGGAACTCTCCGACCGCGCCAAGGCTGCCCACGATTTGAAAAAAGCTGCCAAGGATCTGGGCGCGACGGTGAAGACTAGCGACTTGGTCCTGCCCGATGGCCAGGTCCCCGATATCGGTTCAATGGCTAGCGCGAGTGCGATCTTCTCACTGAAGCCGGGCGAGATTAGCGGGCCGATCACTGCCGGCGGCAATGGCGTGGTCGCTCAACTTCTGGAAAAGCAGGCCCCGACGGATCAGGAGTTCACCGAGAAGAAGGACCAGATCCGGCAGTCGCTCCTCGAAGCCAAACAGAACGATTTGTTCGGGCTGTTCGTTACGAACTTGCGCAAGGATATGGAAAAGTCCCACCGGCTCAAGGTCAATCAGGAAGAGATGAAAAATCTGACCCGGCAAGGTGGGCAAGAAGGTTCGTAGCGGAATACAGTTCTCGGTTCCCAGTTCTCACATTAAGGTCTCCGTAGCCTGGGCCCGAACGTGTGAGAACGCCGGACTGACAACTGAGAACTGAGAACTGATTTTGAATGTTATTCCCGCGCGCCAGCGGAATTCTGCTTCATCCTACGTCGCTGCCTTCGCGCGGCGGGATCGGCGACTTTGGTCCGTCGGCACACGCGTTTGCGGATTTTCTCGCCTCCGCGCGGCAGGGTCTGTGGCAGGTGTTGCCTCTCGGCCCACTCGGTGACGGGAACTCGCCCTATTCCTCCACTTCGGCCTTTGCCGGAAATCCGTTGCTGATCAGCCTGGAGCGGCTCGCCGATCGCGGCTGGATTGACCGCGCTCAGGTCGACGCTCTAGCCGGCGTTGCCGGGCCCGTGGATTACCCGTCGGTTTTCCACCAGAAACTGCCTCTGCTGTTTGAAGCGGCGCACAACTTTTTGCGTTCCGCCGCGCCGAACGCGCGCTCCCGTTACGAGAGCTTTTGCCGGCAAAACCAATCGTGGCTCGATGACTTCGTGCTCTTCGATGGCTTGCGCGCCCGTTTCAAGCTGGAAAGCTGGAACCGCTGGCCCCGCAAACTGGCTCATCGCGATCCGGTAGCGATCGAGAAGGCGCACGCGGAAATGCTCGACGAGCTCGATGTCCGCCGCGCCGTGCAATTTTTTTTCTTCGAACAGTGGCAGGCGCTTCGCGCCTATTGCGCGCAACATTCGATTCGCGTCGTGGGCGACGTGGCGATCTTCGTAAATTTCGACAGCGCCGATGTCTGGACCCACCCCGATCTGTTTCGCCTGACCCCCGAACTCGATCCCGAAGTTATCGCCGGCGTGCCCCCGGATTTTTTCAGCAGAGAGGGCCAGCGCTGGGGCAATCCTCTCTATCGCTGGGACGTGATGCAGAAGCAGGGATATTCGTGGTGGATCGACCGGATGCGCTGGGTCACGCACAATTTCGACTACATCCGCCTCGATCATTTCCGCGGATATGCGCAGTTCTGGGAGATTCAGGCGCGCGAGCCCACCGCGATTCACGGCCGCTGGGTCGACGGTCCCAAAGACGATTTATTCGTGAAGTTGCGCGAGGCTCTGGGCGGGCTCCCATTTTTCGCCGAAGATCTTGGATACATCACGCCCGACGTTCATGCTCTCCGCGAACGCCTCAAGATTCCCGGCATGGCCGTGCTGCAATTTGGTTTTGGCAATGTCGGCGCGCACGCTCATCTGCCGCACACTTTCACCACCGACAAGGTCGTATACACGGGCACGCATGACAACGACACTTTGCTTGGTTGGTGGGAATCGGGTGCAACGGAATACGAACGCCAGCAAGTGGAAGCATACTTGGGCCGATGTGAAGACGGCATCAACTGGGCGATGATTCGCGCCGCCTCCGATTCTGTCGCCAGCCTGAGCGTGGTGCCGCTACAGGATGCGCTCGGGCTGGGAAGCGATGCGCGTATGAATGTGCCCAGCCGCGAAGAAGGGAACTGGCGCTGGCGTTTGGGCGCCGAGTTGCTGCGCCCGGAGTTGGCAAAAAAACTTGCCGCACTCGCGGAAGTCTCCGACCGGCTTCCGCAGCCATTGGCGTCGATGGGACGTGAAGAGTGGGCGGCCTGAGTAGTGTATTCTCGCTTGCGAAGCAAATTGAACAAACTCTCTGGAGTACGACACCGTGACCGAGCCCACCGATCCCATTATCCGCGCCCGAGCTGTCGAAAAGTTCTACGAGCAGCCGGATGGGAATCGCATTGAAGTTATTGCGCCCGTCGATCTCGATGTAGAGCCTGGCAAAATTATTACCCTGCTCGGCCCCTCCGGCTGCGGCAAGTCCACCCTGCTGCGGATTCTGACCGGACTCAGCAAGCCTTCGTCGGGTGAGGTCCTGTGGCATGGACATCCTATTACAGCGCAGAACGCGGGTGTGGCCATCGTCTTCCAAAGTTTCGCTTTGTTTCCGTGGCTTACGGTACTCGACAACGTCGAAGCTCCGCTCGAAGCTCGCGGAGTGCCCGCCATGGAACGCCACAAACGCGCACTCCGCATTCTCGATACCGTCGGTCTGGATGGCTTCGAGAGCGCCTACCCGAAAGAGCTTTCCGGCGGCATGAAACAGCGCGTCGGTTTTGCGCGCGCCTTGGTGGTGGAGCCCGAAGTCCTGTTTATGGATGAGCCTTTCTCGGCGCTCGACGTGCTCACCGCGGAAAACCTGCGTAACGAATTGCTCGAGCTCTGGCTCAGCAAGAAGATGCCGACCAGCGCCATTTTCATCGTCACGCACAATATCGAAGAAGCGGTGCTGTTGGCGGATCGCGTCATCGTGCTGGCAAGAAACCCGGCGTGGGTGCGCGCCGATTTTCCCGTCGAACTGCCTTACCCGCGCGATCGCAAATCGCCGCGCTTTGTCGAACTGGTGGACTACATCTACAAGATCATGACGCAGCCCCAACTCGCGCTGGTTGTGCCCGACGCTGCTGCGGCCATGCAAAAGCCCGCTCGCCAGAAATACCAGATGATTCCACACGCGCGCGTGGGGGGCATCGCCGGCCTCCTCGAACTGCTGCAGGACCGCGGCGGAAAGGAATATCTTCATCGTCTCGCCGAAGTCCTCATCATGGATGCCGAGGACCTGCTCCCGATCGTCGAGGCTTCGGTCTTGCTCGGCTTCGCCACCTTGAAAGAAGGCGATGTTCAAACTACCGCCGAGGGTGCTCGTTTCGCGGAAGCCGACATCCTCACCCGCAAAATTCTTTTCCGCCAGGCCGCTCTTAAGCACGTCGTCATCCTGCAGCAGATCGACAGCATCTTGCATGCCAAGACCGATCACTCCATTTCAGAAGAATTTTTCCACGACATCCTCGACGAGCACTTCAGCCAGGATGAAGTGGAGCGGCAATTCGAAACCGCCATGAACTGGGGCCGCTATGCTGAGATTTTCGACTTCGATCGTGAGTCGCACCGGCTGATCCTCGCCGAGCCCGTCGGCGAGCCGCATCCGCCAACCACCACTCCGGTGCAATCGTGACGCGTCCGCAACGAACCGATTTCCATCCACTGGTCCGTATCTGGTCGGTGTTGCCGCGCGCAAGCGTGGCGAATTTGCCCGATCTCGTCATGTTTTCCGGCGGCCTGGCGCTCTTCTATGGCATCGTGCAAGTCGGACGCAACTGGCTCGGCCCCTATCATCCTCAGATTGAGATCAGCCGCAGCCTCAGCGCCCTCCCGGTCTATGCCGGATACTCGCTGCTGCGCATTGCGCTCGCTTATGTGCTAAGCCTGCTCTTCGCCATCACCTATGGATACATCGCCGCCTACCGTCCACGCGCGGAACGTTTCATGATTCCGCTGCTCGACGTTCTGCAATCCATCCCCGTATTGAGCTTCCTTCCGAGCGTAATGCTGGCCATGGCCGCGTTCTTTCCGGGACGTCAACTGGGCGTCGAACTAGGCGCAGTGCTGCTCATTTTTACCGGACAGGTCTGGAACATGGCCTTCAGCTTTTATGCCTCGCTGAAAAGTATTCCGCGCGAGATGCGGGAAGTGGCCAAGATCTACCGGTTCAACTGGTGGCAACGTCTCCTTCAGATCGAACTGCCCTTCGCCACCATCGGACTGGTGTGGAATTCCATGATGTCGGTTGCCGGAGCCTGGTTTTTTCTGATGGCCTGCGAGCAATTTGGCGACTTCCGCCTGCCGGGTCTCGGGTCATATCTACAGGCCGCCGCCGACAACGGCGACACTCGCTCCATTTTCTGGGGCATTGTCACCATGGTCACCGTGATCGTGCTGATCGACCAGTTGATATGGCGTCCGGTGATTGCCTGGGCGGAAAAATTCAAAATGGAGCAAGTCGAGAGCGCGAGCGCCCCAACTTCATGGGCACTCGATTTGCTTCGGCGGTCCCGTAGCGCCGCGCTTCTCCGGAAAAGGACAGTTCGTCCGCTCCGCGAACAGATGATTCACTACTTTGCGCCCCGGCATGAAGTTCGCGCCGAACCAGCACGTGAGAACGTCGCGGCTTTGTGGCTCTGGCGAGTCGTGGGAATCGCAGCTCTCGGCGCGATCGGCTATGGCGTGGTGCATGTCGTCATGATCTTGACCGGCCTGCGTAGTTCGGAATTCCACCAAATCGGCTTAGGCCTCGGAGCGACCTTCCTGCGCGTGAGTCTCACTCTAGTGCTCGGCGCCCTCTGGACGATCCCGGCCGGTGTCGCTATCGGATTCAACCCGCGACTGGCGCGCATCGCGCAGCCGCTCGCGCAGATTGCCGCGTCGGTTCCGGCCACGGCGCTGTTTCCCGTTGTGCTGCTGGTCTTGATTCGCCTGGGCGGAGGTCTGGGAGTGGGCTCGATCATTCTGCTGCTGCTCGGCACGCAGTGGTACATCTTGTTCAACGTGATCGCCGGCGCCATGGCTATTCCCACCGACTTGAAAGAAGCCGCCAGCGTTTTCGGTATCTGGGGCTGGGAGCGTTGGCGCAAACTGATCCTGCCCGGAATCTTTCCTTTTCTAGTTACCGGGATGATCACGGCCTCCGGCGGAGCCTGGAACGCCAGCATCGTCGCCGAATATTTCCACTTCAAAGGCCAGATTTATTCCACGGTGGGCATCGGCGCCATGATTTCCGCGGCCACCGATGCCAAGAATTTCGATCTTCTTCTCGCCAGCACCATAGCCTTAGCTGCTGTGGTAGCTACGACTAACCGCCTGGTCTGGCGGCGTCTTTATCGCCTCGCCGAAACGCGCTTCAAGCTCGAAGGTTGAGTTCTCGGTTCTCAGTTCCCAGTTCTCAGAAGAGCGGGGTTTGACTGAGAACAGAGAACCCGGGGGTTACTAAAGAAATACTATTCACGAACTGTTAACCATCTCTTCATGAAGGTGCAACCAAGGCAAGGCAAGAATCAGCTATGCCTGAGTTGCCAATCGCGAGGGACGAAGAGCGAGGTGTACTGACCGAGCCGCCGCTTCTGGCTGGGCTTCCGGGATTCGCCGGAAAATTCATTCCCCTGGAGCAGGCGCGCGAACTGTATCAGCGCGTGCGCACAGCGCCACAGGGTTTTCGCTTGGAAGCGCTGCTGGCGGAAATGAAGGTGAAGCTCGATGTCCAGCCCGCCGATCTCGAGCGCATCCCGATCAAAGGCCCTCTGGTGGCCGTGGCCAATCATCCTTTTGGTGTGCTCGACGGTGCAGTTCTGGCTGTGCTCCTGTCTCGTGTTCGTCCCGACGTCAAGATACTGACCAACTCGCTGCTCCAGGGCATCCCCGAACTCCACCGGCATTGCATTTTCGTGGACCCCTTTCACGCTCCGTCTTCGGCGGATAAGAATGTGAAACCCATGAAGCAGGCGATAGGATGGCTGCGCCAGGGCGGCGCACTTGCCGTGTTTCCCGCCGGCGAAGTCTCGCAGTGGAATGTGCGCGAGGCGCAGGTCACCGATCCCGCGTGGAACACCGTTGCCGCTCGCCTGGTGCGCAAGACCGGAGCCAGCGCGCTCCCGGTATATTTCTGCGGCCGCAACAGCGTGACATTCCAGTTGCTCGGCTTGATCAATCCGCGGCTTCGGACGCTTTTCCTGCTGCAGGAGTTTTTGCAGCAGCGCGAGAAAGACGTGCAGGTTCGCATCGGCGGCGCGATCCCGTCCGAGTTGATCGCCAACCTTGACAACGACGAGGAAGCGACCGAATACCTTCGACTGCGAACTTACCTGCTGTCGTATCGCGGCAAGAAGCCGATCTCGCTGCCCACGAGGATGCGTTCTGCACTTCCGCGCAAGCCGCGACAGCCGATCGCTTCCGAGGTTCCATCGCGATTCGTCGTCAACGATATTGCGGCGTTGCCCGCCGAACGACTGCTCATCGAAAATGCGGAATTCGCTGTGTACGCCGCGCGCGCTTCTGAGCTGCCCCATGCACTCGATGAGCTCGGACGCCTCCGCGAAATCACCTTCCGCGCCGCCGGCGAAGGCAGCGGACGGAGCGCCGACCTCGATGAGTTCGATGCCTATTACTGGCATCTGCTGCTCTGGAACAAAGAGAAACAGGAATTGGCCGGTGCTTACCGCGCCGGCAACACCGATGAGATCATCCGCCGCCACGGCATCAAGGGTCTCTACACGAACACCGTGTTCCGCTACGACGAACAACTATTCTTGAAGATTGGTTCCGCGCTGGAACTGGGCCGCTCGTTTGTGCGTCCCGAGTATCAGCGTCAGTACGCCCCGCTGCTTCTGCTGTGGAAAGGGATCGCGCGTTTCGTGGCCACCCACCCCGAGACTCCAGTGCTGTACGGAGCAGTCAGCATCAGCAACGAGTACAGCAGTTTGTCGCGCGAGATGATTGTCCGCTATTTTGAGCAGCGCAAAGACAAAGACGGCCGCGAGTTTGCCGACCTCATCCACGCGCGCACTCCCTTTCGCGCCCCCAAGCTCCGCCGCTGGGATTGCGGCGCCATCTGCGGCGCCTTGCGCGATCTCGACGAACTTGCCGAGCCGATCTCCGATGTCGAGGAAGATGGCAAAGGATTGCCAATCCTGATCAAGCAGTATGCCAAGGTGGGCGGCAGGCTGGTGGGCTTCAATCTCGACCGCAAATTTTCCGACGTGGTCGATGGTCTGGTAATCGTCGACCTGCGCCAGACCGATCCCGCGGTCCTCGAGCGCTATATGGGCAAGGAAGGCTACGCTGGTTTCCGCCGCTTCCACGGGATCAGCTAACATTGCCGGTGGAGCGCCGGGCGTCCTCGCCCGGCTGGACCCTTCGACTGCGCTCAGGGCAGGCTCGACGAGACACCCGTCCCTCCATCACAGCGCCTTTGCTAAATCTGCCAGCCTGTTGAACAATGAATAGTTGACCCTGGCTGCGGCGGTTAGTTCCGCGCGCGCGTCGGGGAAACGCAAGGAGCCTTCATGCCCGCAACTGGAGAACTTATCCGCCTCATGAATTACATCGATGACATCGCCACCACCCTGCGCCGTATCAGCGCCAGTATCCCGGCAATGACCAAGGAGGAGTGCGCCCGCCTGGGCGACTATATCCGCAAGTCTGAACCGAGCTATGAGAGCGTGGTTCAGCACCTCGAGCAGGCGGGCAAGAGTGACTGAACGACGAGTGACTGAAGTCCACGCGGTTGCCGTGATCGGCGCCGGCATCATGGGCCGCGGAATCGCGCATGCTGCTGCTCTCGGCGGCTATCGTACCATTCTCGAAGACCTTCTTCCGAACGCCCTGCGCAAGGCTGAGACAGAAATCCGCGCCCATCTCGACCAGGCGGTCGAACTCGGCAAGGTCAATGCCGCCGACGCCGACGCAGCTTTTTCCCGCCTGGAGTATGCCGGTTCGGTCGATGAAGCCGCGCGCCAGGCCGACCTCGTCATCGAGGCTGTCCCCGATGAAATGGAATCGAAGCTCGAGATCTTCATCATGCTCGACAAGTTCTGCCGTCCCGCCACGATTCTTGCCTCGAATACGTCTTCGCTCAGCGTCAGCGAGATCGCCAGCGTTACCTATCGCGCCAAGAAGTGCGTCGGCATGCGCTTCTTGAATCCCGTGCACCAGATGAAGGTGCTCGAGATCGTGCGCGCGCTCGAAACCGATGACGACACCCTGGCCGCCGTCGTCGCAGTCGGCAAGCGCATGGGCAAGGAAGTTGTGGTGCTCAAAGAACCCGTGCCTCCCGCCTGCTAATTAATGTCCTGCTTCGCCTCCAGCCGCTTCACCAAGCCCTCCACATAGCTCTTCTGGTCGTCTGGAGCGCCTGCCATCGCCACCTTCATTTCCTTCGCCGCGTCGTCAAACTTGCTCTGCGCGCTATACATCCGAGCCAGTCCGGCATGCACGACCCACAGATCGGGATGTTTCTTGGCATTTTCGCGGAAGACCGCGTACGCTTCCTCGTTACGCTTTTCACCCAGCAACTGCCGGGCGTATTGATGGAGATCTTGCGGGCCGGCAAGTCCCAGCGCCTTCTTTTCTGCGGTTGCCGCCTCGTCCTTGCGATTGAGCGCCGCCAGGACTTTCGACTTCGTCATCTCATTGTCGTAGCGGTCTTCGTTGTCGATGGATTTGTTGGCATACGTAAGGGCGTCATTGAGACTGATCTTTTCCGCGAGCAGGTAATTGGCCGCGTTGTCCCAGCTCATCCACGTGTATTGGGAAAGGTTACGAAGCTGCTTCTTCAGGCTGGCTTCGACCACATCGTGCACATCGACCAACACCTTGAACGGGACCGCGACTTTCTCCCACTCCAGTTCAACCACTGCCGAATCCTTCTGCAGATCGTCGAAGTCGTAGGTCAGGGCGTTGTGCATGTCCGCCGCCTTGGGTTTCACCGTCACGCGCAGGGCATCTTCTTTTTCGTCGTAGGTGAAGGATCCCCAGGAAGTGGAGTTCTTCGAGAAAATAATCGTCCACTCATCGGCGTTCGGGATCATGTGCAATCCGTAAGTCCCCTTGTCGAGCGGCTTGCCTTCGATCTGGACCGGATCGCTGAAGGTGATCGTCGTGTTGATATTGGCTCCCGCGCGCCACACCTTGCCGTAGGGAACCAGGGCATCCCAAACCTTGCGGTCATTCACCAGCGGCCGGTGATAGTTGATGGTGATATCGGTGATGCCGATGCGTTGTGAAACCTGTGCCCCCTGGCTTTGCAAGGGCAGATCCAGTGTGAACGATTGCGCCGGGCTCACGCCCGACAGGGCTGCCATCAGCAGGCAGAACAGAAATCCTCGTATAGCTGCTCGAAACATGGGGAACGCCTCCTCTATCGCTAAAGTTTTCAGACGGGCCACGGATCGCGGCCCCCACCCCTGGTCGGCGTCTTAGACGTGCCCCAATCCCGGCGGTGAGCAGGAGCGTGGAGTTTTAAATTGAGCACTGTTTGTGCTTCGTGGTAGAGACCGGCTTGCCGCGCGTCTGAGACGAGGCAAACTCGTCTCTACGGGAAACTCGCAGCTAACCCCGAGGGTACTTCCAGCGTCCAATGAGTGGCGAAGTGTGCTTTTTTCGGGAACCGCACTGCCCCGAATCCCGTACACATAACAGAGTGCAGATTCAGGCTTGGCACCAAATAAGGCAGCCTGTCGTGAACCAACCATGCGGATGCTCATCGAAATCGTTCGCCAGTCGCTGGCCACCCTCTGGGCTCACAAGTTGCGCTCGTTTCTCACCATGTTCGGCATTGCCTGGGGGGTGGGATCGCTGCTGCTGCTGGTCGGCTTGGGCGAGGGCTTCCGCAGCGGTCAGGCGAAACAACTGAAGAATCTTGGCCAGGACATCATGTTTACCTTCCCCGGTCGCATCCCCGCCGTCGAAGGCAGTACTCAGTCCGGACGCACGTACCATTTCACCTATCAGGATTACCTCGCCATCCGCAGCGAGGCGCGCTCCCTCAAGTATCTTTCCCCGGTACTCAACCGCGAGGACATTCGTGCCGTCAGCGATTATGGTTCCACCAACGGCCAGGTCTTCGGCGTCGCTCCCGAGTACAACCAGATTCGCAACATCCCCGTCGGCCCGGGCCGCTGGTTCAACGATGAGGACAACACCGAAACGCGCCGCGTGGCCGTGGTCGGATGGGAGCTTCTGAAGAACATATTCCCCGGACGCCCGGCCGTGGGCGCGCCCATACTGCTCAATGGCATCCGCTTTGAAATTATCGGTGTGCTCAGCAAAGTCGGACAAGACGGCAACAACGGCACCAACGCGCGCATCTTCATTCCGATCGAGACCATGCGCAACCTGTTCCGGCTGAAAGAGCAGAACAGCGAAGATGCCATTTCGTTCCTGAACTACCGTCCATTTGCGCCAGGCAATCATCTGGTGGCGAAACAGGAAGTCCACGAAATTATTGCCCGCCGCCACGGCTTCGATCCCAAGCTCGAAGAATCGTTTGAGGACTGGGACACCATCGAGAACAACCAGCGCGTCGCCAGGATTTTCGACGGGATGGACTATTTCCTCGGCGTCGTCGGTGTGATCACGCTTGCCCTCGGGGCCATCGGCATCATTAACATCATGCTCGTCTCAGTTACTGAACGCACCCGCGAGATCGGACTGCGCAAAGCGCTCGGCGCCACTCATCGCGCCATCCTGACCCAGTTCTTTGTGGAAGGCGCGTTCCTGACCGCTCTCAGCGGCGGTATCGGACTGGCCATCACTACCGCATTGGTCACGGTTCTTGCTGCTTTGCCCGCACCCGAAGGATTCGACACGCCCCGCATCGTTCCGTCGTCGGCTGCAATTGCCATTCTCTCGCTCGCGTTTGCCGGCATCGCTGCAGGGCTTTATCCGGCGCGTCAGGCTGCGCTGTTGCAACCGGTGGAGGCGCTCCGCCAGGAGTAAATATGATTCTCGAACTCGCCCGCCAGGCTTACAGCGCGCTCAAGCACAATCGCCGCCGCAGCATCCTCACCATGCTCGGCATGGCCTGGGGCATTGCGACCGTCGTGCTACTGCTCGCCTACGGTTCCGGCTTCGAGCGCGGCCTCTGGGTCGCGTTCCGTTCCTGGGGCACGAACCTGGTCTTCATCTTCCCCGGACGCACCTCGCTCCAGGCGGGCGGCACCAAGGCCGGCAGCGAGATCAAACTCACCGTCAACGATCTTGATTACCTTCACGCCGAGGTGCCTTTGCTCAAGCGCATTTCGCCCGAAGCCTTCAAGCAAAGCACCGTCGCTTATAACACGCGCAGCGGCAGTTACGGAATCAGCGGGGTCTATCCGTACTATTCGCGCATGCGCCGCATGGACGTCGAAGACGGCACCTTCTTCACCGACCTCGACGAAAATACGCGCAGCCGCGTCGCCATCCTCGGAGCCGACGTCAAGAAAAAATTGTTTTCTGGCCAGAACGCTCTCGGCGAAAAAGTTCGGGTTGACGGCATTTCCTACGAGGTCATCGGCGTGCTCAAACACGTCATTCAGGATGGGGACGACAACATGAACGGCAAAGTGTATATCCCGTTCAGCGCCATGAGTGACCTCACCAATACTTATTACCTGAACGCGGTCGCCATGGAATACGAAGGCGACCACGAAAAAGTCGCCGGCGCGGTGCGCCGGTCGATGGCTTTTCACCATGAATTCGATCCCAAGGATAAGCGCGCTGTTTTTGTTTTCGACGTGTTTGCCGACCTGCTCGATCTGCGCGTCATCACCACAGGCATCAAAATTCTGCTCGGGTTCATCGGCCTGCTCACGCTCGGCATCGGTGGCGTGGGGTTGATGAACATCATGCTGGTCTCCGTTACCCAGCGCACGCGCGAGATCGGCGTCGAGAAAGCCCTTGGCGCCCGCGGTTGGCACATCCTGGTCCAGTTCCTCGCCGAAGCCCTCGTCATCACGCTTCTCGGTGGGATCGCCGGCGTAGTTCTCGCTTACATCGTCTCCTGGTCGGTCGGATCGCTTACCCTCTGGAGCGCCTTCGTGGAGAATGGCACGGAAGGCGACATTCATCTGACCATCGACTCGACCACTCTGCTGGCGTCCACCATGATCCTCGGATTCGTCGGCGTCATTAGCGGAATGCTGCCCGCCATCAAAGCTTCGCGCCTGGATCCCATCGAAGCACTCCGCTACGAATAGAGACAAAGAGCTGCCTATTCTTCCGCCGTAGAGACGCGGCTTGCCGCGTCTCGCTCCTCCACTTGAGTACAATGAACCTGTGGCGGACTCCAATTCCCTGCAGAAAGTTCTCGATCACTTGCGGCTCTACGATCATCCGCTGCTCGCCTTTTCCGCGCGCGA
This sequence comes from Terriglobales bacterium, assembly GCA_050012595.1. Lineage (GTDB taxonomy): Bacteria > Acidobacteriota > Terriglobia > Terriglobales > Acidobacteriaceae > Acidiflorens. Next base: position 89,017 of record JBEKGW010000008.1, on the reverse strand, counting down.
AAATAACGGCGTGATCGAAGTTCTGATCGATCTGAAGAACTCGACCGTCCCGGTTCACACCTACGTGCTCCCGATTCACGCGCGCGATCTCGATCATCCCCAGTTCGCCTGGCATCTGCAGCGCCAGCTCTATGACGGACTGCATGACTATTTCATCGAAATGTTTACCCGCACCCCGCAGGATCGCGCCGTCCCCCGCAGCCTGATGCCTGCTAAAGAGGGAAGCCAGGGAAGCTAGCGTATTGTCCGTCCGCGAACAAATCGATCGCGAAATCCGCCAGCGCGGCCCCATCCCGTTTTCCCGCTACATGCAGATCTGCCTCTATGATCCTTCCCAGGGTTATTATTCCGCCAACGCCGAGCAATTCGGCAAAGCCGGAGACTTTTATACCTCGAGCGACGTTCACGCCGTCTTCGGACGCCTGCTCGCGCGGCAGTTTGACGAAATATGGCAAGCGCTCGACCGACCTCCTCAAATCGGAATCCTCGAGCTCGGCCCCGGCCGCGGCTTATTCGCCCGCGATGTGCTCGATTGGTCCAACAAGAAATTCCGCGACTTCTTCTCCGCCCTCACTTACACCTTGCAAGAACGTTCGCCGACGCTAAGAGCCAAACTGCAAGAGACTCTTCGCGAACACATCGGCACCGGCAAGGCAAAAGTTCCGGAGGAACGGCCCAGCTCAGCGGAGTTCGTGTGGGGACGGGCGCCCTCGCCCGTCCAAGCCGAGCGCACCGGGGCCCCCGTCAAGCCCGGTGTTGGCTTGACGGGGTGGAGCAGCTCGGCATCTGTGCACATTGATCGCAGCCTCGCGTCCGACGTGCCGCTCATTGTCTTCGCCAACGAATTCTTCGACGCCCTCCCCGTGGAAATTCTCGGGACTGCCGGCAAACTCCACATCGCACTCGAAAACAATCGCCTGCAGGAAACCTGGCTCGCACCACTCGCCGAAGAACTGGAATTCCTCGACCGCTACGGCGTCCATCCTGAAGCTGGCGAGCGCATCGAGGTGCCCATCCTCGCGCAGAGTTGGATCCGGCAAATCGCGCACTCCACCACACGCGGTTCGCTGCTGGTCATTGTCGTTGACTACGGTTACACGCGCGGCGAACAACTCGCGGGCCGCTACCACGGCACGCTCATGGCGTATCGTCATCACTCCGCCAGCCCCGATCCCTACCAGGCGCCCGGCGAGCAGGACCTCACCGCCCACGTCAATTTCACCGCGCTCGCCGCTGCATCCGAGCAATCCGGTATGCGTGTTGAAAAGCTGCTCACACAATCGCAATTTCTGATGGGCATTGGCGAGAGAAATCAGTTTGCCGACGCCTTTGAAGACTGCCGAATCCCGCAAGAACAGGCGAAGGTAGCCCTCCAGCTCAAACACCTGGTCACGCCTGTCGGCATGGGAGAGAATTTTCAAGTGCTGATCGCCAGCCGAGCAATAGACCCCAGGAAGATAGCCGCGCTAAGCGGTCTGAGCTTCGGAGCCACTTAAGCCCGTCATTCTAAATATGTGGATCGAGCGGCACCGGCGCGCTATACTTACAGGATTTTTTGGAGGGCGGTTATGAAGCGCTTGGTGCCTGTTGTGGCTGTTGTCTTTTTTCTTAGCTGGTCATGTTTTGCTCAGACAAGCGCCGACGACGCTCCGGCTACGAAAGCGGATGTCGAAAGATATTTTCAAGTCGTCAAATCTCACGACATGATGAAGAAGTTGATGGCGACGATGACGCAAAGTATGCACCAGATGGTGCACGAGCAATACTTAAAGCACAAAGACGAACTATCTGCCAACTACGAGTCAAAGATGAGCGCGATGATGGATGACATGTTCGCGAACATGCCCATGGATGAAATGATGCAGGCCATGGTTCCGGCATATCAAAAACACCTCACGAAGGGTGACATCGACAACCTGGTTGCGTTTTATTCCACGCCCACCGGTCAAAAGTTATTGCGAGACATGCCCGCCATAATGGCAGAGTCGATGCAAGACATGATGCCGATCATCCTCAAATATTCGGACACCGTCAAACAAACGCTGCTCAAAGAGACCGACGCCATGATCTCCCAGTCCAAGAAACAGTCTGACGCTAAGACTCCAGCAACTCACAACTAAGCGCTGGACAACTTGGCCGAGTGGCCGATACAGGCCTTAGCCCTCTACCGAAGGCGGGTTACCAAAGGTATGCACTATTTTCGTTGCATTTAACATTCCTGAAATATCTTTCCAGTAAACTGCGACTTATGAGTTCGCCTCGGAACTCTCGCTTTGCGCTGCCCCTGCAGGTCGCTGCTGTCTGCTACCGGCGGGTGAATTCGCATGCCGAGTTTCTGCTGGTCAATACCAACGGCGGCAGCAAGTGGACGTTTCCCAAGGGAGCCCCCGAACCACGTCTCTCGCACAGCCAGGCCGCCGAGCGCGAAGCCAAGGAAGAAGCCGGCGCCATCGGCATCATCGAGCCCCGCCACTTCCATATCTACATTCACTCCAAGGGCGTCTTTTGGCAGGCGGGCGGAGTGCAGGAATACGTAGTCAAAGCTTTTTTGATGGACGTCCGCCAAACTCGCCGTCCCCAGGAAGACTACCGGAATCCCACCTGGTTCGAGGCCGAAAAAGCGCGCGTCATCCTCGCCAAGGGCCGCGAAGTCAAATACGCCCACGAACTCCAGACCGTGATCGACCGCGCGCTGGAGCGCATCGGCGTAGTGCGCATGGCAGCGGCTCGCTAGTGTTTGTGGAGAGACGGGCGTCTCGCCCGTCCAGCCGAGCGAAGCTCGGCAACGCGGTCAAGGGTGTCCGCGCCACACGTTCTCATGAGACGATTAACATACAACCATGATCCAACTCTCCGGCGCCGGCAAGCGCTACGGCCACAAGCTTTTGTTCGAGAACGCCGACTGGCTGATCACGCCTGAATCCCGCATCGGTCTGGTCGGAGCGAACGGCACCGGCAAGTCCACTGTCATGAAAATCCTAGCGGGGAGCGAGACGCTGGACTATGGCAGCATCTCGCGCGCGAAGGGTATTTCCACCGGATACCTTCCGCAGGACGGGCTCACCCTGACCGGCCGCACTGTTTTTGCCGAGTGCTTGTCGGTGTTCGCTGAACTCGATGCCATCGAAAAGGAAATGGAGTCGCTGACCCGCAGCATGTCGGAACTCGACCACGAGGGACCCGAGTACTCCAATGTCGCCGACCGTTACCAGAAGCTCGAACACGAATTCGTCGCCCGCGACGGCTACACGCTCGAAGCGCAGGTAGGCCAGGTCCTCACCGGACTCGGCTTCCACCGTGACGACTGGAAGCGCCGAACCGAAGAATTCTCCGGCGGCTGGCAGATGCGCATCGCCCTCGCCAAACTTTTGCTGCAGAAGCCCAATCTGCTCCTGCTCGACGAGCCGACCAACCATCTTGATCTCGAAGCCCGCAACTGGCTTGAGGAGTACCTGACCACTTATCCCTACGCCTTCGTCCTCATTTCGCACGACCGCTACTTTCTCGACATCACCGTCAAACGCATCGTGGAAATCTGGAACAAGCAGATGCATTTCTACGCCGGCAACTACGATCAGTACCTCGCTGGCAAGACCGCGCGCAAAGAGCAGCTGGAATCCGCATACAAGACGCAGCACGACCGCATCGAGCAGCTCCAAGTCTTTATCAACCGCTTCCGCTACACGGCGACCAAAGCGAAGCAGGTGCAGAGCCGCATTAAAGAGCTCGAAAAAATGGAGCGGATCGAAATCCCTGAAGAAGAGAAGGCCGTTCATTTCTCCTTCCCGCAGCCGAAACCTAGCGGGCGCATTGTCGCCGAGTTCACGAACGTCTCCAAAAGTTACGGCGAGCACGGGATTGGCGAACACAAGGTTTTCGAGAAAGTCAGCTTCATGATCGAGCGCGGCGAGCGCATCGCGTTGGTCGGAGTCAACGGAGCGGGGAAGTCCACCCTCATTAAATTGCTGGCCAGTCAGGAGCCCCTAACCGCCGGCGAATACAAGCTGGGCCACAATGTCGGGCCCGACTACTTCGCGCAGGACCAATACAAAGAACTCGATCCGGAAGCTCGCATCCTCGACGACCTCGGCGAACTCTCGCCCGCCTCGACGCAAACCCAGTTGCGCAGCCTGCTCGGCTGTTTCCTTTTTTCAGGGGACGATGTCTTTAAGCGCATCGGCGTCCTCTCCGGAGGCGAGCGCAATCGCTACGCGCTGCTCAAAATGCTGCTGCACCCCGCTAACTTCCTGCTGCTCGATGAGCCTACCAACCACCTCGATCTGCGCGCCAAAGACGTGCTGCTCGAAGCCCTGATGAAGTACACCGGCACGGTAGTCTTCGTTTCCCACGACCGCTATTTCATCGACAAGCTGGCCACGCGAGTCTTCGAAATCGGCGATGGCAAGGTGGAGATCTATCCAGGAAACTACGAAGACTATCTCTGGCGGAAGCAGGGGAGGGCCGCGGTTGCAGTGGAAATCCCGGAGTCATCCACGATTTCACCGGCCTCTTCATCTGTGCCAGTGAACGGAGACCACTCGCCCGCAGCCGAGGCAGTTGAACCCAAAGGCAAGCGACTGAATCCGATCAAGCGCCAGCAGATGGAAGACCGTCTGCACGAAGTAGAAGAAGAGATTGCCCGCGCCGAAGCCGCGATTGCCCTGTGTGAGACCGAATTCCAGAGCTTCGTTAGCGCGGAAGAAACGCAGCGACAAACGCAAGAACTTGCCAATCACAAGAACGCGCTGCAAAGCCTGATGAAGGAATGGGAAAAGCTATCAGAAACCCTGGCTGGCGCTACCTAAACGCGGCAAGCCGCGTCTCTATGGGATTCTGTTTGAGGGTTTTTACTGACAACTGACAACTGCCCTACCCCCCCTGCTTCAACTCCGTGAGCACTTGCTTTGCGATTTCCTTGAGCGTTTCGAACACGCCCACGCCCTGGAATGCCACCGCCTCCACCACCGGCTCGTTCTTCTTGCGCAGCTCCCGGGAGAGAGCGTCCACCGGCAGCACATTCGGCAGGTCGCGCTTGTTCAGTTGCAGGACGTAGGGGATCTTGTTGAAGTCGTAGCCGTGTTCTTTCAGATTGGCCATCAGGTTGTCGAGCGCTTCGATGTTGGCGTCATGGCGCTCCTGCTGGGAATCGGCCACGAACACGATGCCGTCCACCCCGCGCAGAATCAGCTTGCGGCTGGCGTCATAAAAGACCTGCCCCGGAACCGTGTACAGGTGGATGCGCGTCTTGAAGCCCCGCACGGTTCCCAGATCGAGGGGCAGGAAATCGAAGAACAGGGTTCGATCGGTCTCCGTGGCCAGCGAGATCATCTTACCCTTCTGCTGTTCGGCTGTTTTCTGGAAGATGAACTGCAGATTCGTCGTCTTGCCGCCCAATCCGGCGCCGTAGTAGACGATCTTGCAGTTGATCTCGCGTGCTGCGAAGTTGATGAAACTCAAAAGGTTTCCCCAGAAACTCCCGCGAAAAACACCCTCGCAAACCACTCCCTCAATGCGCGAGCCTTCTCGCCACAAATCCACTGAGCACAGTATCGGTTACTGCTGGTTCTTATACCACACCGGAAGGCTCTGGCGCAGGTTACCCACGTTACTAGACCACCACCGGTTCAAATGCTTAGCCGCTCCACTCGCTATCGCGCTGTCGGCAGAGGATAATATCCGGCTTTTGCATACACCTTCACGCCCGGATGCCGCAGCACCCGCACCTCGATGTCTCGGTAACCTCCGATGCTCGACTTGGGCGAATAACCCAGAGTGTACTGGTTGCGCGCGTCCCCCATCGCCCGGGCATATGCTCGCTCGATTTCGGATTGCGCCAACTCGGCGTATACCGTGCCTCCTCCAGTTGCGTTGACGTATTTGGGCAGAATGTCGCTGTAGCCCATCAAAGCCCCCGTCTTCGGCAGGTGGATCCGCTGCAGCCTGTCATATACCGGGATCGCCGCGCCCTCCACTCCCACCGCGTACACGGTGATGTTCTGCGTCAGCAGCACTTTCAGGGTGTCTTTGTAGCTGGCGGTCGAGCCCTGCTCCCGTCCGTCGCTGATGATGAAGATGATCTTCCGCCGCGCCCGATCACGCTTCGAAAGATCGCGCGCCGCCAGCAGGATCGCATCATTCATTACACGCGCAACCTTCGGCGGCGTGGAAACCGGGGTTACGGGAGAGTCAACCGGACGGCCATTTATGATCGGTCCCTGCGGCCCGAGCGGCCCGCTCGTCACCGGAGGTCCGTTATTTGCCCCGCTGTACCCTTTGACCTCGTTCAGAGCCACAGCCAACTGCTTGCCCACGCTGGTGAAGTCCGCCACTCGGCCTACCGTGCTGCTGTAGGTGTAGATTCCAACTTCATCGAATTGGCTGAATGCCCCCTGCAATGCCGACAGCGTCTCCTGCACCTTCCGCAAACCCACGTCCGCCATGCCGGTATCGAAGATCACCGCCGCCGACAGTGCAAACGGATCACTGGTGAAAAATTTCAACGTCTGCTTCTGCCCACTTTCCAGAACTGAAAAATCTTTGGGCAGCAAGCCGCTGACCAACCGGCCCTCGCTGTCCGTTACCGTAACCGGGACCATCACCAGATTCACGCGCGTAATGATCGTGTACAGATCTTGCCCGGTTTCCGTATCCTTCGGAACGCTCCCCTCGGGCACCGTCTTAACCGGAGGCATCGGCGGCGGGGCTTGCTTCTGTTCGGCCGAATCCGGGGCGCTCCGGGGAAGCTCCTTCGACCCGGTGGTCACGCCCGACCCATCCGCCGAGGGCGCATCCGGCTTGGACTCCTCTTCCGCTTCTTGCCGCGGGCTGAGTGGCGCTGGCGGCGGTATCGGACGCGTCGCCGACGGCGCGTCCGGGATGTCCTCAGGCTTTTGCTGCGCCGCCAAGGCGCCTGCCAGCAACAATGTCAGCCCCAGAATCGGTACCGTGCTAATTTTCGTGGCCATCCCTGGAATCCTCTATCTCTTATCTTTGCTTTCTTCGTTTTCTTCCGCGTTGCCCAGCACAGGGCCGGGCACCGCCAGTCCATACCGCCGGTCCCTGCCGCTTTTCACCAATTCAGATGCCCAGCCTTCCCTCTTTGGTGCATCTAACCGTTGCAGGTCCATACAGGATAGACTAGCAAAGTATCGGGATAAAAACGCTAATGCCTAAAGTTCGTTGCAAATCGTGCCTGGCCGCGGGTCTCTTCGTTCTGGCCATGTTCGCCCTAATCACGACCCTGTCGCGTCCCGCCGCCGCGCAGAATTCTCCGGCCCCGGCACCCACCTCTCCGGCCACGCCCAGTTCCAATGCCCAGTCGCAGGACCAGCCCGTCGAAACCCTGAAGGTCAACGTCGAAGTCGTCCAGTTGTTCTTCAACGTCAAAGACAAGCATGGCGCGCTGATCCCCAACCTCAACAAGGAGAACTTCGACCTTTTCGAGGACGGCAAGCCCCAGACCATCAAATATTTTAAGGCCGAATCCGATCTCCCGCTGACCCTCGGCATCCTCATCGATTCCAGCGGCAGCCAGATGCGCGTCCTCGATATGGAAAAGGAAGTAGGAGGCTCCTTCCTCGAAAGCACGTTGCGCCCCAAAGACGAGGCCTTCGTCATCAGCTTCGATGTCGACATTACCCTCTTGCAGGATTTCACCAACTCCGTCAGCCGGCTCAGACATGCGCTCAACCAGGCCAAGATCAACACCGGCGGAGTCGGCTGTTCCGGCGGTCCCATTGGCCCACAGGGCCCGATTCCTTGCTCCGCAAGCGGCCAACGCGGCACCGCGCTCTATGACGCCGTCTATCTCGCCTCGCACGACGAATTCGCCCACGAAGTCGGCCGCAAGGCGATGATCCTGCTCACCGACGGAGAAGACGAAGGCAGCCGCCTCAAGATCAAGGATGCCATCGAAGCCGCCCAGAAAGCCGATGCCATCTGCTACGTGCTGCTCATCGCCGACCGCGGCTTCTACGGCTTCGGCGGCTATTCCGGCGATGTGGAGATGAAGAAACTCACTCAGGAAACCGGCGGCCGCGTAATCGAAGTGGGCAACAAGATCGAAAAACTCCGCCAGGCCTTCGACCAGATTTCCCAGGAACTCCGCAGCCAGTACAACGCTGGTTACGTGCCGACCAACACGGCCCGCGACGGCTCTTTCCGTAAGGTCGAGATCAAGCCCAAGCAGTCGGAGTACAAAGTCCAGGCCCGCAGCGGTTACTACGCCACCGCTCACCACGAAGACTAAAAGATGTGTCGGGACATGTAATCGCGCGTGGGCCAAACCGATTCAGGCGGCATTACTTGAATCAGCCTTTATCAGGTGCCTCGTTTCATCGCGCCTGCGAAAAATCCTCCACTGCGAACAGCTCCCTGCCTTGCTCCACCACACCCACTCCAATCGAATCCATATCCCTGTCCAGAATGTTCGCGCGATGTGGAGGCGACTTCATAAACTGCGTGTGAATGAACTCCGGCGACGGCCCCTGAATTACGTTTTCCGACAGCCAGCTGAAATGCGCACGCGCCTGCTTGACCCGCGCCGAAAGGCTCGGCTCACCCTCAAACCCATGCTGCGCCGATCCGTGTTCCGCCATCACCTCCGCGTGGCGCCGCGCCGCTGTTGCCAGCGATTCATCCCACCGCAGTGGAGTCAACCCCTGCGCCCGCCGCGCCTGGTTGACCGAAGCGAACAGTTCCCGCTCCGCCCGCAACGTTGGTGTCTGGCCGTATGCCGACCAACAAAGCATGATTCCCACCATCGCCGTCGCCGCCAGCCGGGTTCTGATTCGCATAGTCATTTCTCCACGTTATTTCTCCACAATGAATAAAACCCGGGCCGCCGCGCCTCGGCAAGTTACTAACGTCGCAGAGTCACTGACATGTTACTGACGTGAAGTTACCGGCGCCTCTTACTGCCGGTCCCCGTTTCGGTCAACGATCCTCTCCATCCGTGGCGTCTTGCCGCCCGGGAGCCGCTTCTACTGCATACAAACCCGCTTCAGAGATCCAAGTTGCGCGGTGGGTATTCTGAAAAACATCTCTTTTCACGGCAGCCATGCTCTTTGGCTTGTCATCCCGAGCGGAGCGAGGGATCCGCAGTTGGCGCTCTGCTGAGGTTTCGGCGCGGCGATTTTAGACGGTCGGCCGTTTTCCTCTAGGACGATTCTTAACCGGGATCACGAACTTCAATCCCGACCAGACGTCGGTGACCGCGCACACTTTCACGTCCACCAGGCCAGCGTCCAGTCCGCTCTGGCGAACCACATCTTCGGTGAGGTCGGTGGCGACGCCTGAACTCTTCTTCGGCCATGAAATCCACAGCATACCCGCGGGCGCCAGCGCCTTCGCTGCCGACAACAATTCAACCCTGAGTACCGTGAGCGACTTGGCAAAGAGGACAATGAAATCGAGGTCCCTGCTCGCAACGGTCTCCCGCTGGCATTTCATAAGCGCGTTTCGAAGCTCAGTCTTTACCTCGTTGGGCATATGCAACAGCGCAACGCGAAAACCGTCCTTAATGCCCAATTTCTTTGCGAGAGGAGTTCCAGAATAACCAGACATAGAAGTTGGCGCTGAGAATGGGGCCGGCTACCTGACAACTGACAACTGACAACTGACAACTGTTCTACTGCTTCGGAGCGTAGTATCCCTTGCGGGTGCGCACCTTCAGACCTTTATCCTGCGCCAGGATTTCGATCGTGCGGTAGTGTCCATCCGCGACAAAATCCGCCGGCTTGTAGGCCACCGCGTACTGGCTGCGCAACTCCTCCTGTATGGAGAGAAACGCATCCGACACGTCGCGCATCTGGAAGGGAAAAAACGCGCGGCCGCCCGTCGCCTCTGCGATGCGCTGCAGCACCTTGTCGCCCTTGCCCTTCACGCCGCTGATGTTGGTGCTGATGGTGTAAACGATCACTTCCGCGCGCTCCGCCATTTCGATGGCTTCCTCACGCGTTACGTGGCTCAGATTGTCTTCGCCGTCGCTCAGCAGAATGATGGCGCGGCGCACCGGTCCCGTCTGCTCCTGCTTCAACAGCTTGTCCCGGCACGCAAAGTAGAGCGCGTCGTACATCGCGGTGCCGCCGCCCGCCCGCAACATTCGCACGCCGGCCGAAAGACTCTCCGTGTTGTCGGTGAAATCCTGTGTAACTTCAGGAGTGGCGTCGAAGCCGACCACAAATGCCTTGTCATAGCGCGGACGAATGATGGCGTTCAGAAACTCGATGGCCGCTTCCTGCTCGAATTTGAAGCGGTCCCGCACCGAGTTACTCGCGTCCACCAGCAACCCCACCTGCAGGGGCAGATCGGTCTCGCTGCGGAAGCTGCGCAGCTCGGCAGGCTTTTGATCGTCGATCACTCTGAAGTCGCTGCTTTTCAGATCCTTTATGTAGCGGCCGTGCCGGTCGGTAACGGTGAACACCACGCGAACTTCGTTGACGACATGGCGGATCGTCTCCACCGACTCATCGGAATCAGGCTTAGCTGGATTTCCCGGTTGCGCTGCAGCCTGCCCTGCCGGCGTCGGTGACGCCGGAGTTGATCTGGTGGGAGTTGGTGTGGAAGAAGCTGGCGTGCCCGCGGCTGGGGACGCCGGAGCCTGCGTCTTGCCGTCAGGCGGAACGCTCGTTTTCTCGCGAGTATCCTGCGCGGCCGCCGGCGGGGGAACAGGCGGTGTCGTCTGGCCGATGAGCGAGCCGACCAAAACATGAAAAGCAACCAGAAGCAGAAAAATACGCGATTTCATCAGGACGGTTTGATCAGAAATTGCTCTTTTTATTATAGCCCGCGTCCGAGCGCTGGAAAGACACTTCGCTTTTACTGGGCAGGTTCTTACTGGCCAGGTTCCAGCCGAGGACCTTCTTGCCGGTCATTTTCCAGGCTGTCGAGCAAGTTCTCAAGTTCCTCCGGTAACGGCCGAGAGAACTTGAGCAACTCCTTCGTCCGGGGATGCGCCAACTCGAGCCCTGCCGAGTGCAGAAAATTTCGATCGAGCGTCAGCGTCGCGGGCATGCCGGCCGACCGGCGTTTGTTCGACTGCGATCGCAATTCGCCCGGCGCGCCATAGAGCGCGTCGCCCACCACCGGATGTCCGAGCGACGACATGTGCACGCGAATCTGGTGCGTGCGTCCGGTCTCGATCTTGAGTTCGACCAGGGCAAACTTGCCGTAAGGCGCATCGATTTTTCGCTGCACCACATAATGCGTCACCGCCTCGCGGCCACCGAATCCTCGTGTCGTCATGCGCGTGCGCCGCTGCGAGTGGCGGCTGATGGCGCTTTGAATCGTGCCGCGATCCTGCTTCGGCCAGCCGTGTACCAGCGCAATGTAAGTCTTGTGCACCTCGCGACCGCTGAACTGCTTTGCCAGCCGGCGGTGCGATTCATCGTTCTTGGCCACCACCATCAGCCCGCTGGTCGCCCGATCCAGGCGATGCACGATCCCCGGACGCAGTTCGCCGCCGACCGCCGAAAGCTTTCCAAAGTGATGCAGCAGCGCATTGACCAGCGTTCCGCGGTTGCGCGCATCTTCGGTCGCTCCCGCTCCCGCATGCACCATCATGCCCGCGGGCTTGTTGACGATCGCCAGGTCGTCGTCTTCATAGACGATGTCGAGCGCAATCTCTTCCGGAATGGCGCGCAGCGGCGGAGCGTGCGCCGGCCCGGTGACCGTGATCCGCTCTTCGCCATTGCCCTTCAGCCGCAACGACGCTTTCGCCGCGGCTCCGTTCACCAGCACCTCACCTTTCGCGATGAGTTGCTGCACGCGGGCTCGGCTGACCTCTGCGTGATTGACATCAGAAAGTTGTCTCGCGAGATATTGGTCCAGGCGCTGCCCTGCGCCATTTGCAGAGACGACGAGAGTTACAGGGAATTCGGGCATTTTGGAAGGCAACTAAACACTGCTCTGCGCCGGTACTCTCTTCGGCACTCCGCTTTTCAGCCACCAGATCAATCCACCGCCGATGACCAGCAGAATGGAAATCAACTGCGTTCCCGTCATCAGCCCGCCGAAGACTTCACCGCGCCCGGGATCGTCGCGCAGAAACTCGATGAAGTAACGCTCGATTCCATACAGGATCATGAAGCTGCCAAATACCTGCCCATCAAACCTCTTGCGCCCGAGCAACCAGGTCAGCAGCAGGAAATTGAAAAACTCGGCTGCGGCTTCGATCAGCTGTGTCGGTTCAATCCTGACGCCAAGCGGAGTTCCACTGACGGCGTTCGCCAAAGGATTGGTGAAGATGACGCCCCAGAAGTGACTGGTCGGTTTGCCGTAGCAGCAGCCCGCCGAGAAGCAACCGAAACGCCCAAGGACGTGGCCAAAGGCCAGCCCGGGAGCGAAGGCATCGCACGTGCGCAGCGCCGGCATCCGGTGACGCCGCACGTACCAGGCCGCCGTGAGGAACGAGGCGATCAGTCCGCCGGAGAATACCCCTCCCGCCTGCAGCGTGTTGAGGCTGAAAATCTCCCGCCAGTTGTTCGCGTAGGCGCTCCAGTCGTTGATGACGTAAAGAACCTTCGCCCCGATAATTCCGGCGAGCACAACGAGAATGCCAAGATTCCAGGCATCGTCGCCGTTGATGCCCTGCTTCTCGGAATTGCGCACGCTGATCCAGAGCCCGATCAGCACGCCGGATGCGACCAAGACGCCATACGTGGGCAGGTAGAAACTGCCAATGTGAAAAAGTCTGGGGAACACGGTTGTTTAGATGCTCCGGATGTGCGCTGAGTTCTAGGAGAGTCTAGCAGGGCAGGCAAGTCTTGGCGTGGATTTCCTGGTCAGGCGAAATTTCCTGAGGATGGCGCCAGCTTCTCCGCCATTTGGCTTCGCCAGATCTAAGGGTATGTTTCTCCGTCGATAGCTTCAATATCCATTCAATGTGAAACGGCCGCCGCTGCTGCTTTGGCCTGCTCCTTCCATCGTTGCTCGTTGACGCCCTTCACGAGGAGCCATAGCATCAGCGATGCTTCCGCGAGGAAGCCGAGGATCTTAAGATAGGTGGACAGAGGGTGTGCGAGCGGCGACATAAAGATCAGCCAACCCAAACCGGCAAACGCCATCAGCACGCCCAGAATTCGAGGCAGGAAGGTCGACCTGAAAATGAGGTAGCCGAGCAGGAGGCAGTAGGGCCCGAAAAAAACCAGGGTGTTGATTTTCAATGGAGCGACGTTAAAGAGTCTGAGAATCTCTTTGGCGCATCCCGCGAGGCTGAGGAGCGCCGCGAGCCAGGAGAGGCTCCTGTTCACCGGCTTAAACATGTAATAGAAGAGCAGTGTCACGGCGATGTAGAACGCGTTCGCGATGAGGCTGACGGCGTCATATGCAACAAGCCGGCCCCGGCCAACAAAGACCTCGGCGGATACTGCAGTCAGAAAGTAAAGCAGGTAAATGACACCGGTAATCCTGGCCCTGGGACGCGGCGAAGCTTCTGTAATCCGTTCCATCATTTGAGAACCCCGCCGAGAAGGGTGCCAGAGCAGATGCTACTTTGGTACAAACGTGTTCCTTTGATGCCTCAAACGAACAAGCCGACCCACTGGGCCGTGTGGTGGGCCGAGAATGAACCCGTCTCAGACGGTGGGAACCCGCCGCGACCCATTAGGCTTTTCCGCATGGCGGAACATAGCACACCGGATCTTTTTGCGAGTCGAGTCCCCGTTCATTCTTCATTGGTTCAAAAATCGGTTGCCACCATCACCAACCTTGCAGGTCGGCTTTCACCTTGGATGCTAGGAAACCGTGAAGAGATTGGCAAGAGGAAAATGCAAATTAGTTGGCAGGAGGTTTGCTGGCAGCGCAGCTCGTCAGCTGTCTGCGGCCACTGTACTGGGATATGCGATGGAAGATGACCAGCAGGTTACGATCGACTTGAGCCCGTGCGCCGGGTATCTTGCAAAACTTCGTCCAGCGCGCTTGCCAGTTTGCTGGCCCGCTGCCTCGCTTCCGGCGAAGCCGTCTCCAGTCGCCGCTTCAGCAGATGATATTCATCCGCAATATTCAGCGCCGCCAGCACCGCCAGCCGCACCGAATCGACCGTTGCCGTCTGTTCGGATACCGCGCGCATCTTGCCGTCCACGTACTCGGCGAGCTTCAGAATGTAGTCCGCGTCCGAGCCCCGCAGGTTATAAACCTGGTCGAAGATTTCGACCCGCACACTGCCGTTGGCCGCATCTTTGGCCGGGGCATTCTTAGTCAACGCATCTTTGGTCAAAGCGTCCTTGGTCGGAGGTTGTTTGCTCGCAGTGGCCATGTCACTCCTCGGCGGATTCTTTCCTGCCAGACGACTGCCAGGCGGATGTTTGCCGCCGCCGTTTGGTTCGCAGTAATCGTTCAGCTTGCCGCCTGCTCACGCGTCAGGCTTTCCATCTGGCCCAACATTTTTTCCACCCGGCTTCGTATGTCCTCGCGATCCTTGCGCAGTTGCACCAGCTCGCGGCGGAGGGTTTCGTTTTCTTCCTCGCGCTCTTCGAGTTGCTCCCGCAGCCGCTTCGCGTCGCGCTCGGCGGTAGCCCGGGCTTCTTTGGCGGCCTTGTACAACTCAATGGTGCGATAAACTTTCTCTTCCAGCGCCTCAAAATCTTCAGCCGGAACCTCGGCAGATACCTCTTCCACGGTTTTCACGGACATGGGAACCACTCGCTTTCGGGGAATGTCTCAGCGTTGAAGCGAAGTATAGCGCAGTTTGCTGTGGATTTTGTGCTACTTTCGCGCCAGCTTTTCCAGCCGTCGCGCCGCCTCATCCAACGTCTCGGGCTTTTTGCAGAAGGCGAAACGTACCTGTTGAGATCCGTCCTTCGGATGCTTGTAGAAACTCGACCCCGGCACGCAAGCAATTCCGATTTCCTTGACCAGATGAGCCGCGAACTCCACGTCGTTCCCGAACCCGAAGGCGCTGATGTCGGTCATCACGTAATACGCGCCCCGCGGACGGTAACAGAGGAACCCGGCTTTTTCCAGCGCTGGGATCAAATGATCGCGCCGCGTGCGATACCGGTCGGCCAGTTCGCGGTAGTAACTGGCAGGCAGGCTTAGCGCCACCGCTCCTGCTTCCTGCAAAGGCGCGGGCGCGCCCACCGTCAGGAAGTCATGCACCTTGCGGATCGCGTTCGTGATGGCCGGAGGCGCAACCGCCCAGCCCACGCGCCATCCCGTGACGCTGTAGCTCTTTGATAGGCCGTTAATAGTGATGGTCCGCTCGCGCATCCCATCAAGCCGCGCCATCGAAATGTGCTCCGATCCATCGTAAAGAATGTGCTCGTAGATTTCGTCAGTGATGGCGAGCACGTTGTACTCGACACACAGGTCGCGAATCAGTTCCAGTTCCTTGCGGCTGAACACCTTGCCGGTGGGGTTGTTCGGCGTGTTAAGAATGATGGCCTTGGTGTGATGTTGGATTGTCCTGTGCTGAAAAGCTTCGCGCAATTCCTGTTCATCGAACGTCCACTCGCCGCCCCCCTCGCCTTTCGACGCCTGCGGTGGACGCAAACTGACGAAGCGTGGCTTGGCTCCGCTGAGAATCGCGTCTGGCCCATAGTTCTCATAGAAGGGCTCGAAGACCACCACCTCGTCGCCCTTGTTGCACACCGCGAGCAGCGTCGCGATCATCGCTTCGGTCGAGCCGCAGCACACCACAATTTCTTTTTCCGGATCGACCTCGATCCCCTGCCACTCCTGCATCTGCCGCGCGATGGCAACCCGCAGGCTCTTCGCACCCCAGGTGATGGCGTACTGATTCACGTCGGCAGCGATCGCATCCTGCGCCGCGCGCTTGATTTCGGCAGGCGCGGAGAAATCAGGGAAGCCCTGCGCCAGATTGATGGCGTCATATTGCATCGCCTGCCGAGTCATCTCGCGGATCACCGACTCGGTAAAATGCTCAACCTTGTCGGAGAGAAAGTGCTTGGGATGGGCCGAAACCTGAGTCATGGAGAGTAAGGCTAGCACAAGAGATGCGCTCACGTAGGGACGGCCGCCCTCGGCCGTCCAGCGGGCGAAGCCCGCCGCGAATGCTCTAGATGGTCAAGCAATACGACCATAGTATGTTAAAATGACCACAGAGAGAAGATCATGCAGGAAATCGCCATCTCGGAATTCAAAGCCAAGTGTCTCGCCGTGCTGGAACAGGTTCGCGCCACGAAAAAGCCGATTCGAATCACGCGATTTGGCAAGCCAGTGGCCGAGGTCGTTCCGCCGACGGCGGTGGTAGATCGCGAAGCTTGGATCGGGTCGATGAAGAACACGATGAAGATCACCGGCGACATCGTTTCTCCGGCAAACGATGAGGATGAGTGGGAGGTTTTGCGCGATTGAGATTGCTGCTCGACACGCACATCTGGTTGTGGAGTTTGAGCGAGCCCAGGCGGATTGGGAGACGAGTTCTGGTTCAGCTCAAAGACCAGCAAAACGAACTTTGGCTCTCGCCTATGAGCACCTATGAGGCGCTAACTTTGCACTACAAGGGCAGATTCGAGATTGACGGGGACCTCTCGACCTGGCTGGCGCGAGCCACTGCCGGAACCCGCGAGGCCCCGCTCACCCACGAAATCGCGCTGGCCGCAAGGCGGCTCTCCATGCACCAGGACCCCGCCGACCGCATTCTAGTCGCCACCGCCGAGGTCCTGGACCTGACGCTGGTCACCGCCGATGAACGATTGCTGGGATTGGGAACGATACGAACAATGGCCAACCGCTGAGCACGGTATTTCAACAAGATTAGCTCGGGCTGCACTCATTACGAGACCCAAGTTGAGGCGGTGCTTTCGACAATCCAGCTACCGCCGATCTTCCGCATAAAGACGTACTTGCCCTCACCACACAAACCACAAACGTGTTCGGTATAGAAGAACGCTTCTGTTAGGTCGCGATTGAAGGCTACGCGTGAAAACGTTAAATAGCCGTAGCTGTTTGGAAATCGGCGCATGAATTCGTCCGTTGGATAAAGATTCATCTCTTGCTCCGTCGGAAATTCATATTTTGCGGTGAGGTGAAGCCGGCTTTCCAACTGCTCGTCGCAGAGATTAGCGATGAAGAACTCAAACAGAATAGAACGTCGAAGTTGCGGAATTGCCGCTTTCGCGTGGCCCAATGAGCCGAGGAGAAAACTGTATTGATTCAACTTGCTTGTGGTGATGAACTGGTTTGAGATAATCGTGTTTCTGTGTATCACAATGAGTCCGTTTGGGCGCCCAAATCGTGAGAGTCTCCCGTGAGGTTGGGCTCGATATACGCCGAATAGACGATGTACTGCTCGGAGTCGGCCCGTTCTGCGTTTGGACGGAGTACCAGGTATGCCAGTAGGAGGACGGCCACCATAGCACCTACTGCAATCATTGCCCAACGCGTTAGTCGCTCCAGGCACTTCACATTGGTAATAGACACCGGGACAGCAGTTCTAGGGCGAGGTCTCAACTGCACCACGATCCGAAGGACGATTTGCGAGCAGTTAGTCCTACGCTCGCTGCACGCCGCCCAGCCCTTCCAGCGCCTTCACAATCTGCTCTGCCCATCGCGCCACCTCGTCGTCGCGCAGCGTCCGCTCGCTAGACTGAAGTTTGGCCCGCAGCAGAATCGAGTACTTGCCCGCGCCAACTTTTTCGCCGCGGAAGATTTCTACCGGGACGAAACTGCGCAGCTCGGCGATGCCCAATCCGTTAACGCTCTGGTGAATTTTCTCGAACTCCACCCCGTCGTCAAAAACAAAGGAGAAGTCGCGCTCGACGCCAGGGAAGCGCGGCAGCGCTTCATAACGCACCTGCCGCAGATCGTGCCGGTAGAGGCGGTCTAGATAGATCTCGGCGACAAAAACATCCTGCCGCAGTTTGCGCGCCGCGGCCACATCCGGATGAATCTGGCCAAACTGGGCGACGGTAGCGCCATCCAGCACGGCGCGGGCCGAGCGTCCGGGATGATAGTAATCGGCGGTCTGGGCATCGTAATAGAGCGTCCAATGGCTGAAGGCCGCGAGCAGGTTTTCGACGTCGCCCTTCAGGTCGAAGAACGAGAACGGACGTGCCGCCGCTCCCGGAGCCAGTCCGCGCACCACCTCCGCATCCACATTCCCAGTCGCGCCAATGGAGATGCGTTTCATCTCCAGCGGCATCGCACCCGTGCCCGAGGCCTCGAATACATTTCCGGCTTCGAACAGGCGAACATTGTCGCTGCCGCGATTCAGGTTGTAAGCCAGCATGTTCAGCATGCTCGGAACCATCGATGTGCGCATCACGGACGCCTCGTCACTCAGCGGGTTCGCGAGGTCGAGCTCGGCCGCGGTCGAAAAGCGCCTGGCATCTTCTTTCGAAATGAAGGTCAGCGAAATGGCTTCGTTGTAACCGAGCGCCAAAAGCGAAGACCGAAGCCGCGCGTCCTTGTGCGCATCGGGCAGATCGCGAACCTCGCCGCTGTAGGCGGGAAGCGTGTTGGCGAACTTGTCGTAGCCGTGCAGGCGCGCCAGTTCTTCGATGATGTCGATCTCGCGCTCGATGTCGAGCCGCCAGCTCGGGATGTGGACCAGATAAGCATCTTCGCCGCCCGGAAGCATCGTGAAACCGAGACGAGTAAGGATGCGGCTGATTTCAAGCGTGCTGAGTTCCTCGCCGAGAATGCGGTGTACTTCCCGTAGGTCGAGCTCGACCGGGGCAAGATCAAGCTGGCGTGCGGTCACGTCGATCACGTCGCCGATGAGCGTGCCGCCGCCGGATCCCAGAATCAGTTCGGCGACCCGGTCGGTCGAAGGGACGGTCGATTCGAAATCGGCGCCGCGCTCAAATCGGTGCGAGGCATCGGTGTGAAGACCGTGCCGCTTCGACATCTGGCGCACGGTGACCGGGTCCCACCACGCGGATTCGATCAGGATGTTCTTCGTCTTCTCAGTAATCATCGTGTCGAAGCCGCCCATCACACCGGCCAGCCCCACCGGCTTTCTCGCGTCGGCAACCACGAGATCTTCCGTGGAAAGCTTTCGCTCCACGCCATCCAGAGTCTTCAGCGTTTCACCAGCTCGGGCTCTACGAATAATCAGTCGCCGGCCTTCGAGCAGATCGAGATCGAACACGTGC
This sequence comes from Terriglobales bacterium, assembly GCA_050012595.1. GTDB lineage: Bacteria > Acidobacteriota > Terriglobia > Terriglobales > Acidobacteriaceae > Acidiflorens. Next base: position 69,959 of record JBEKGW010000008.1, on the reverse strand, counting down.
GTCGGCTTGCCACTCTCCCACAAAACGTAGTTGGTAGCGTCCACCGCGCTGCTGATGGGCCGTTGATCGAGCAGTTGCAGACGACTGGCAATGTTTGCGGGCGAGGGCTTGATGGCAGCGCCGCGAATTTCGCGCGCCGTGAAGCGCGGACACAGCTCAGGCTCCTGAATATCAATCGTGACGTCGGACTTACCTTGCGACGGCGGCAGCTTCGGCTCGATCGGCTTGAGCGGCAAATCGTAGAGCGCCGAGACCTCGCGAGCCACGCCATAATGATTCATCGCATCGGGACGGTTGGTCGTGATGTCCATCTCAAAGATGGTCGCCTCGCCCGAGCCCGAGATGCCCTCGACCGCGACACCCGCAAGCGTGAGTTCGTCCGCAAGCCGGCTGTAATCGACCGGGAAGTCAACGAAGTCGCGAAGCCAATGAGGAGAGATTTTCATCGTTGTCGCTTCTAGCTACTAGCTCCTGGCTTCTAGCAACCAAGATCCGCTTTCGTCACGAGGCTTGCCAGGAGCCAGCAGCTAGTAGCCAGTAGCTGCGTTCTACCCAAACTGCTCCAGAAACCGCACATCGCCTTGAAAGAACAGCTGAATATCATCCACGCCGTACTTCAGAATCGCAATTCGCTCCACGCCCATGCCGAAAGCAAAGCCCGAAACCTTCGCCGGATCGTAATCCACGAAACCGTACACATTCGGATCGACCATGCCGCAGCCCAGCAGTTCAATCCATCCGCTGGCCTTGCAGTTGCGGCATGGAGCGCCGTCGCGCGTGCCCGTGCCGCCGCAGAAAATGCAACTGATCTGCACGTCCGCGCTCGGCTCGGTAAATGGAAAGAACGACGGATAGAAGCGCGTCTTCACGCTCGATCCGAACATCGCTTTCATGGCGTGGTCGAGCGTGCCCTTCAGATCGCAGAACGTGATGTTGGTGTCGACCGCGAGACCCTCGATTTGGTGAAAGATGGGCGAGTGCGTCGCGTCAGGCGCGTCATTGCGATGAACTTTCCCCGGACACACCACGCGCACCGGCGGATTCGTTTTCTGCATGGTGCGAATCTGCACCGGCGAAGTGTGCGTGCGCAGCAGCAGGCGGTCGCGCAGCGGCTTCGATTCCTGTCCGGCGATGAACAGCGTGTCCTGCGTGTCGCGCGCCGGATGGTTCGGAGGAAAGTTCAGCGCCTCGAAGTTGTAAAAGTCGGTTTCAATCTCCGGACCTTCCTCGACCGAGTAGCCCAGATTGCGGAATACGCCAATCATCTCGTTCATCGTCTTGATGACGGGATGTTCCGCGCCGATCGGACGGCAAATGCCTGGGAGAGTGATGTCGAGCGGTGTTTCACCGATGGCGTACGCTCGTCCTACTTGTGCCTTGGCGGACACTCCCTCGGGCCGCGCGATAGCGCCGACTCTCACGCGCCTCGGTTTGACTCGTTCGACCGTTTCTGTCGTGCGTGCCTTCAGTTCGTTGACACGCTGCCCGACGTCGCGCTTATTCGGTCCCGGCGCGCCTTTCAGCCAGAGATCATTGATCTGAGTAAGTATGCCGTTCTTGCGCGCCATCCAGCGATCGCGAAATACTTTCCAATCGTTCTCGGAAGCGACCGCTGCCGATTCTTGGTCTAGCGCAGACAGAAGTTCGCGCACGGCACTGTCGAGCGCCGAGGTCGAGAAGTCGGTAATTTGGGGAACTGTGTAGGCCATGTTGCCGGACAATTCTTCAAAGGATTGTCATCCTGAGCGAAGCGAAGGACCTGCTGTTTCGGTGCGAAAGAAAGCAGGTCCTTCGCTTCGCTCAGGATGACAAAATTAATCTAAGGCTGAAGCTTAGGACTGACTTCACGAGCGCCAAGCTAGAAGCCAGGAGCCAGAAGCTAGTAGCTGCCTACACCGCCGCATTCGCCTTCTTTGCCTGCTCTGCCAGACTTCCAAATCCCGCCGGATCGTTCACCGCCAAATCCGCCAGAATCTTGCGGTCCAGTTCCACGCCGGCTTTCTTCAGTCCGCTGATGAACTGGTTGTAGTTCAGTCCGTTCAAGCGGGCGGCGGCGCCGATGCGCACGATCCAGATCGACCGGTACTGGCGCTTCTTCTGCTTGCGGCCGGAGTAGGCAAACTTCAGCCCGCGCTCCACAGCTTCTTTCGCCGAGCGGTAAAGTTTGGATTTAGTTAGGAAATATCCACTGGCGCGTTCAAGAATCTTTTTGCGCTTGGCGCGGCGTTTGGTTCCGCGTTTTACACGAGGCATTGCTCTTCTCCTTTTTTGTGCGGCGCGGGCGCTGCCCGCGCAGAATTAGCGGCTGGAGGTAGGATGTACCTTTTCACTCGCTATGGCTGACGAGCTCTAGTTCAGCCTTATGCTTCAACTCCCAATCCTTGTTGGCCTGATCCAGTGCCTCTTTGAATACGTCACGGCCGAATCTGCGATTCGCGGCCGCTATGACAACACGATCATAAGAGTCGTCATAGGAGCTCAAAGGAAGGATACAGCCCATAGCTCTTACTTCAACTCCGTAACGCTCCCGCAACAACTGTTGGTATTCCGGAAATGTCGCTGCAGGCAGACCATAAAGATGGATCACGTAACGTCCGCGCGCCACATCGTAGCGCGCCCTGAGATTTCCCCGAACTCCGGCGGACATCCACCACGCCACTGGTAACGCCACAATCGCAACGACAACCAAAAGAGCATTCCTGCGATTGAGAACTCTGCCCATTGCTTAGTACCGTTTTCACTGGCCGCTGGCAACTGACCACTGGCCACTGTTTTTTAGTACGGGATCATCCGCTTCACCTTGTGAAGGTCCGCAGCGCTCACCAGCACGGAATTCCCCAGCTTTTTCTTGCGCTTCTTGGCTTTCGAGGTCAGGATGTGGCGGAGAAACGCTTTGTGCCGCTTCACTTTTCCCGTCCCGGTTTTCTTGAAGCGCTTGGAAGCGCCTTTGTGTGTTTTTAGTTTAGGCATAAAGATCCAGTTCTCAGTTGTCAGTTCTCAGTTACGTCATCAGAGTTACGCAGCGCGAATCGATCGCGGTACGAAGATTTTACCGATGACTGACAACTGATAGCTGACGACTGATTTTACGCTGTCTGCGCGCCGCCTTGCGACGCGGGAGGTGCGGGCTTCGGACGAGCAGGCGGCTTTTCCTTCGCTCCGGTTTCCTTCTTTGGCGCCAGAATCAGGTGCAGCGTATTGCCCTCTTGCCGTGGACGGAACTCCACCAGACCTTTTTGGTCCACGTCCTTGATCAGACGTTCCAGAATCTGGCGGCCCAGGCTTTGCCGCGTCATTTCGCGTCCCCGGAAGAAGATGGTCGCTTTCACCTTGTCTCCTTCGTCCAGAAAGCGCAGCACATGATTCTTTTTGGTTTCGTAGTCGTGATCGTCCACGTTGATACGAAACTTCACTTCTTTGACCGTAATCGTCTTCTGCTTTTTCTTGGCTTCGCGCTCGCGCTTTTCGTTCTGGTACAGAAATTTCCCGTAGTCCATGATGCGGCAAACCGGAGGTTGCGCGGTCGGAGAAATTTCCACCAGGTCCAGGTTTCTTTCGCGGGCCATCTTGAGCGCCTCGAAGGGAGGCATCACGCCAATCTGTTCCCCCTCGTCACCGATGACGCGAACTTCGCGCGCTCGGATGCGCTCGTTCATGCGGATAAAACGTTTGTCGATATTGTCCTCCGTCTGCTGATACTGACAGAAAAGATGCTTAAAAAGTATAGCATGGGCCGACCGTGAGACCGGCCTTGACCCTTCCCCTTGAAACGGTTTACGGTTGCTGCCAGTCCCCTGTCCGCTCTTCGAGAAGTGAGGGACGTTTTACCCAGGCAGTTGCAGTTTTTCCGGAGTGGAAGAAGATGCGTAATCCCATAACCTTAAGTAGCGACGCTCCGGCGGCTACGGTGCTCGTTCGGCTGCTGGTTGGCTGGGTGTTTCTGTCTGAGGGGATTCAAAAGTTCTTGTTTCCCGAAACTCTCGGGGTGGGGCGGTTCATTAAGATCGGTATTCCCGCTCCTCACTTCTTTGCGCCCTTCGTCGGGGTCGTCGAAATCGTCTGTGGCTCGCTTCTGATTCTGGGATTACTCACCCGGCTCGCCGCCATACCTCTGCTCATCGACATCAGCGTCGCGATCCTTACAACGAAGATACCCATGCTGGCAAAATCCGGTTTTTGGGCTGCCATGCACGAGGCGCGCACCGACTACTGCATGTGGCTGGGCGCGCTGTTCCTTCTGATTGTGGGCGCAGGCTCGTGGTCGTTGGATGCTTATCTGTCACGCAGAGAATCCCGCACTTGACGAACTTGCCTCGGCCTTATGCCACCGCGACTTTCGGAGTGCGCAACCGCCGATACAGCCGCAGATAGTCGTCCACCATCCGTCGCGCCGTGAAGCGCTCGCGCGCCCGATTGTAGGCTCGCGTCCCGTAGAGGCGCGTGAGCTCGCGGTCTTCGTCCAGTTGGGCGAGCACTTCGTTGAGGCTCTCGGCGTTATTTCGTTCGAAGTACAAAGCCGCATCGCCCCACAGTTCGCGATACACTTCGATGTCATTCGCCACCAGTGCGCAGCGCGAGAACGCCGCCTCGATCGACGCTAGCCCCGTAGGCTCGTAGCGCGAGGTCGCCGCAAAAATCGTCGACTTGCTATAGAGCGAGCGCAGTTGCGATTCGGTCTGCGCTCCCTTCACTGAAATCTCGTGTTCCCCGGTGGAGACGCGCACGTCGGCGCGGATCGGCACCGGCGGCGCCGGAACCGGATTATCCGCTCCCACGATGCACACCGGCAGGCCGTGCGTGTGCTGGGTCAGCAATGCCACCTGTTTTCCCGTATCCCACAAGCGCCCGATCGCCAGCACCGACTCCTCCTTCGCGAGAAACGGATTGAAGTAGATCGGATTGCGTCCGGGCGGAATGATGTATCCCTCGAAATCGTCGCCGTAGGCAAGGCGCAGCATCTCTTCCATCCAGTGCGAAGTCGAGACCACGGCCTCGGCCCGCTTCAACCCCGCGACTATCGTCCCGCGATACCACTTCAGCCAGGCCGAGGCAGCGGGTTCGTGCCCGTGGATGCTCAACCACCACGTGATCACATCGCCGTGCGCCACCACTAGCCGCGGCGTCGCCACTGGCAGCGCTCCAAAACTCAGCTGATTCAAATGCAGGAAGTCGGGACGCGTGTCGCGCACGATCGCGCACAGATAATCCTCGGCCGCGTGGAAGTCCTGCTCACCTTCCTGCATCCAGTCGAGACGAAACGCGGTGGGATGATATTCGAGGCCGTGCAGCCCCTCCATCCACGCGGTCTGATGGGGAAGCGGAATTTCTCCAAAGCTGACGAGCGTAACTTGCGCCCCTTGAGTCACCAGACCCGAAACCAGTTCGCGGGAGTACGTCCACACTCCGCTGAACGTGTCAGCCGTCACCAGTACGCGCACAGAACCCTCGGGGGATCGAGGGCTGGGAACTACCCTCGGGCCTACTTGCCTTCAGTTTAGGGGCGAGGGCTGTGCCTAGGGAAGAGTTTTCTTGGGTTCCTCCGCAGCCGCGGCCGTTCTCACCTCCAGCACGGGCTTTGTTTTCCCCCAGCCAAATCGATGATCGGGTGCTCATGAGCTCCTCCTGAATGATGTCGACGAGCCCGCTGGCGGGCTTCGCCCGCCTCGACAGCTGAGGGCGGCTGTCCCTACGTGAGCCTGCAAGACCTCTCGCCTTAGCGTTTTACGGTCCGCTTCACCCATTCCGTTCCAACTGGTTGATTTCAAGCAGGATGGCTGAAATCAGCCACTTGTCTCCCCGCAACTTTTCGCCGCAATCTGAGTTTGAATGTGTAGGCGCTTCAGAAGAAACAAAAAGCTGAATCGCCTCTCGCTCCAGCGGATCGCAACCATGAATCGCCCAGCGGGACGAAAGGGGATATTCACCATGAAATACCTGAGATATGTTGCACTGCTTGCTTTACTGACGTTGCCGGTTGCGTACTCGCAGGCAGGGGTCAGGGTCGGAGTGGGGATCGGCGTCGGCGGCTATGTGGCTGGCCCGCCAGCCTGCGCTTACGGCTATTACCCGGACTATCCGTATGCTTGCGCGCCCTATGGCTACTACGGTCAGAGCTGGTTCGCGAACGGGATCTTCATCGGCGCAGGCCCCTGGTACCACGGGTGGGGACATCCATATTACGGACGCGCCTACGGCCGCGGCTTTGCGGGACGCGGCTTTGTCGGACATGGTCCGGTGGGGCGTGGTTCGGTGGGTGGTAGTTCGGCGGGTCGGCGCGGCTTCGAAGCGCGCGGCCCAGCCGCTGGTTCTCGCGGAGGGGGCCATGGAGGGTTCCGGGGCGGCCGCTAACAAATTGCACCGGAAATTTACGAACGGCTGGCATGACAAATCTGCCAGCCGTTTTTCTTTTCCAATTCATCGGCCACGCCCTCGGGGGCAAGGCGCCTGAATTCTTCCACGACTGGCAAAGGAATATCTCGAAGGACTTCTCCTTAGAAAATTAGAAAACTAGGGGGCATTAGATATGTGCAGACGGTTCGGGTTCTACCATTGAGCCCGTGGTCTCCAATTGCTTGCGGAGCTTTTTCACCAGTTCGTGAACCACTTGCAGCTTTTCGGCGGCCGCCGGGGCCAAGCCGGGGGTTTCCAGGGCCAGTTCGATGGACAGCAGCAGCACCGTGACCGTGCCACTCAGTTCGCCGTGGAGCCTGCCGATCGCCGCTTCTCGGGCCCTAACTTCCTCGCGCTGGCGGCGCTGCATGGCCGCCCGGACTTCCCGCACCAGGCGCTCCATTCCACTGATCGCCAGATTCACCTGCACCGGGATGGCGGTGCCCAGGTGCTCGAGCGTGGTCTCAGCTTCATGCGGCTCGGCTTCGAGCAGGTATCGATCGAGCACCACCGCCAGATAGCATTCTGCCCGCAAAAGTGTGGCTGCCCGCGCCAGACTTTCCGCTACGACGACCTCCTCGCCCGTAGCCTCTTTCAGCGCCGCGGCACATTCGGATGCCCGCTCGCTCGCCGTTGCAAGAAGAATCATGATGAAACCCTCTCGCAACTTCCGGGCCAATTGTTCTAGCCTGAAAATAAATGAGTTGCGGTCGGCCTTCCGCTGAACCTCCCGTTCTGGCACGAGCGCTTTGCCCGGCAGCTCAGTTTTGGGACTGGTACTCTTTCAGTTTGCGGTACAGCGTGGTCTTTCCAATGCCCAGCAGTCGCGCCGCCAGCATCTTGTCTCCATTCACCTGCGCGAGCGCGTTTAGGATGGTTTGTTTCTCCAGTTCCGCTATCGGCACGATGCCATTGCTCGGCTGGCTCATCCCCATCAATTCGACGGGCGCGCTGTAAATCTTGGTGGGAAGATCGCGCATCTGAATTTCGTGCGCGCTGCTGAGCGCACACGCCCGCTCCAGCGAGTTCTCCAGTTCGCGCACGTTGCCGGGCCAGTCGTAATTCAGCAGCGCCTTGAGTGACTCGTCCGAAATGGTCTTTTCGTTTCCTGCCTCGCGCCCGATGCGCTCAAGAAAATGCGCCACCAGCAGCGGGATGTCCTGCCGGCGCTCGCGCAAGGGGGGAATCCGCAGGGTGAGCACGTTCAGCCGGAAAAAAAGATCGCGGCGGAACGTGCCCTCAGTCACGGCTCGTTCCAGGTCGCGGTTGGTCGCGGCCAGAATCCGCACGTCGATGGGAACGCGCTTCACGCTTCCCACCGGACGAATCTCCTTCTCCTGGATCGCCCGCAACAGCTTCGCCTGCAAGTCGGTCGGCAGCTCGCCAATCTCATCCAGAAATACCGTGCCCCCGGCGGCGATCGCCAGCAACCCTTCCTTGGGATTGGTCGCACCCGTGAAGGCGCCGCGCACGTGGCCGAACAATTCGCTTTCGATCAAGGTCGGCACCAGCGACCCGCAGTCGACCGGAATGAACGGCTTGTTGCGGAAGCTGCCGGCGAAGTGAATCGACTTCGCGACCAACTCCTTGCCCGTGCCGCTTTCGCCCAGAATCAGCACCGGATGCGCGCTCTGTCCGGCTTTCGCGATGATGCGGTAGAGCTTTTCCATCTCCGGCGCGCGCCCGATGATGTTGCCGAACCCCTGCCGCGATTTGAGGGTCTCCCGCAGCGCGCGGTTCTCCGTCCTTCGCCGCAAATGTCCGGCCACGCGCTCCAGCAGCAGACGCAGCTCCTCCATGCTGAAAGGTTTGGTGACGTAGTCGTATGCGCCATCTTTCATCGCCTGCACCGCCGACTGCACCGTGCCATAGCCGGTCACCACGATCACCAGCGCGTCGGCACGATGCTTTTTGATCGTATGCAGCGCTTCGAGGCCGCCCGCGCCCGGCAGCCGTAAGTCCAGCAGCACGGCGTCGGTGCTGGAGCTGTCGAGCAACCGGTAGGCCTGTCCGGCAGATTCTGCCACCTGCGTGTTGAATCCGAGCGATTGCGCCACCTCCCGGCACGCCTCGCGGATGGCGCGGTCCTCGTCCACGATCAGAAGGTTCAAGAAATTCGCTCCCTCGATTTGCGGGGTATGGCTTTGGCTATGACTGAGGACAGCGGCGGTCGATGCATTGAACATGTCGAATCTCCCTGGTGATGCAGAACTTCACGAGCCAAATTTGACGAGCAAGAAACTTTACGATGAAGAACTTCAACCACACGTTTCGATCAGGGCCCTTCTGGAAAATGATTCGAGGAATGCTGATTCGAAGACTCCTCGATTGAAGCCTCGATCGCCGGTAGAAATACTTCGATCGAGGTGCCGCGTCCCGGTTCGCTCTCGACCTCGATCCTTCCGCCGGATTCACTGACGATGCGCTCGACCGTCGCCAGGCCCAGACCTGTCCCCTCTCCCAGCTTCTTGGTGGTGAAGAAAGGCTCGAACAGCCGCGCGCGAGTCTCCGCATCCATCCCGCAGCCGTTGTCTTGCACCGCCAGCGAGACCGCACGCCGGACAATCCCGGGTTCAACCTCGCTGGGAAATTTCGCCGCCCGCGTGATCAACCTGATCTTCCCTCCCTGCGGCATCGCATCGCGCGCGTTCAGCACCAGGTTCATCAGGATCTGCCGCAACTGCACCGGATCGGCGAGCACCAGCCCGGCGCCGGAGTCGAGCATCGAGTCGAGCACTACGACCAGTTCAATCTGCTCGCCGATCAGCCGCTGCAACAGATTTTCCGTGGAAGCCACCACTTCGTTGACCCGAACGGGGTGCGGCTCCGCGGCTTGCTTGCGCGCGATCGCCAGTAGTTGATGCGTCAAGGCAGCGCCGTGCTCGCCCGCCATGCGGACTTCTTCAACGTGCTGGTACAGTTCGCTCCGCTCCAATCCATTGTTCTCCAATCCATGGTTGTCCGATCTGTTCTCCAATCTGTTCTCCAATCCGCGGTTCGCCAGTCCGGCGCCCTCGAATCCGTTGCTCTCAGGTCCGCCCTTCTCCAATCCAGCGCTCAGCAGGTCGCAGTACAGCAGAATGCCGGTCAGCAGGTTGTTGAAGTCGTGCGCGATTCCTCCCGCCAGCCGTCCGATGACTTCCATCTTCTCGGCTTCGCGCAGATGTTCTTCCACCCGTTTGCGCTCGGTCGCATCCGCGAGCATCGCAATCAGGAAGGCGGGCTCGCCGCGGGCGTCACGAGCCAGCGACACCGTCAGATGTCCCCAGAACTCGAACCCGTCCTTGCGCCGGTAGCGTTTTTCCATTTCGAACGAGCCGCGCTCGCCCCGCATCAGCTCGCCCAGCCATCGTTCGTCTGATGAAGAATTGCCGGGGGAAATGTCGCGGCCAAGTTCATGGCAAGGTTCCGGATAAAGCTCCCGAGCGTGCGTGCCGGCCAGTTCCTGTTGGCTGTAGCCGAGCATTCCGCTGAGCGCGGGATTCGCTTCCAGAATCCGGCCATCGAGCCGGCAAATCCCGATTCCAATCGCGGCCCCTTCAAACATCGCCCGGAAGCGCAGATCGCGATCGGTATCGCGTGCCGCCGAAAATTGAGTTGCGACGTTCATGCCGACATTACTCCTGAGATTCACACCGCCGCCCGACCCATCGCCACATCCATTCGCGGTCCGGAGAAACCGCAAGAAAATGCTGGTAGCGACGGAACATTGCGACCTTTGCGATTCCAAGCTGGGAAAAAGGCAGCCCCAACTTTTCCGCGAATGAACCGCGCTAGACCTGATTAGGGAAAGTGTAGTGCGAATCCCCATGGCCGCTAAGTGCGCGCTGTCACACCAAATATGTGATGAATCCGCGGTGCTGATTGCTTGAAAATGCCCTCACGTTGACGCGAATAGGTATTGAGGGGGAGAATAGCAGCCGCTTTTGGGGTCAGAAATGGAATCCCGGCTTGGGGAGGCGTCTTGAAACACTCTTTTCTGCTCTTGATCGCAAGCGGTTGCTTCTGCTTTCTCACTGGGTGTGGCGGCTCTTCGTCTTCGACGCTTCCTCCAACCGGGGACTTCAGTATTACCGCCTCCCCTGCATCCGTCTCAACTCAGGTGGGCGGGACCACAACACCCGTAGCCGTTTCGCTGAATGCGTTGAATGGGTTTACCGGGCCGGTGACGGTAACCGTCAGTGGATTCCCGGACGGAATCAGTTCCTCGCCTGCATCGCCATTTATGCTTTCTTCTGGAACGCCCCAGCAGGTTACGTTCTCGGCGCCGGCAGCCGCCGGAACCTTTACTGTTGAATTTCAAGCTGTCAGCGGAACACTCTCGCACAGTGCAAGCGCAACCCTGACGGTCACGCCGCAACCCAACCCGTACCTGGTTTCGGCGAGCCACTATCCCTGGTATACAGCGGGTTCATGGGACAACCAGACCCTAAGAGGTGACCTAAATCCTTCGGAGTTGCCCGCGCTGGGCCAATACCTTTCCCAGGATGAGGATGTCGTGACCCAACAAATCGCCTGGTCGACTGCGGCCGGAATCAATGTCTGGGATCTTGAATGGATTGTGCCGAACGATTTCGAGGACCAAACAATTCAAAACACAATTATGACCAACCCGCACATAGGGGATATACGTTTTGCCATCTTCTACGATTACGCCCAGCGGTTCAATTTAGATTTCAATTTGACGCCAGACAAGGTCACGACCATCCTCTCGGATTTCCAATACATTGCCGCGCATTTCTTCTCCCATCCAAGCTACTTGAAGCTCGGGCAAGGCAGACCCGTTGTCTTTTTCTATGCTTCGTTGCAATTAACACCGGTTTCCGCCATTCAGCCAATGGTGTCGTCCGTCCGACAAGAGATGTCCAATGCCGGGTTCGATGTCTATCTGATCGGTGACGAATACTACGCGGGATTTCTTCCTCCGAACCCCGCCCGCATCGCTAACTGGGATGGAATCTTCGGCTACGATACTTACACGCAACAAGGAGGGTATTCAGACGACAATGGTTTTTTCGCGCTGCATTCTAACGCTTACGCCCAATATCAAGCTGTGGCCCAACAGTTGGGCGTCGACTTCATTCCATCATTGACGCCCGGATACAACGACCGAGTCGTTCGTCCCGCCGCGAACAATCCCGCCTTAGCCCGCAGGACCAGTGCGACTGCACCTGAGGGATCGATGTTTATGAATTTCCTCGCCGACTTGGCTCTGCCCTACGCCAACAACACTCGATTCAAAATGATTCACATAACCAGCTTTAACGAATGGCATGAGGACACTGAACTCGAGCCGACGGTGGTTACCGCCCCGACCACTACCGACACCTCTCCCACGGGATCGCAGTACACCCAGGGCCTTGTGTATCAAGGTTATGGCACCAAGTATCTGGACATCCTTCGAAGCGAGATTGCAGCGGCTAATCCCTAGATATTCTCGTTTAAGCGGCGTTCTTTTTTTGGACGTGCAGCAACTTCTCGACCTCGGCAACGACGTTCCCGGACTCGTCCTTGACCTCGACCGTGAACGCGCGGTCGATCTTCTGCTGGGAATTCGGAGCTTGCCTGATTTCACCGATCTGCTCTTCGGACAACCGAAAGCCGGCGGAAACCTTTCCGCGCCCCGGCTTCTTGAAGCGGATGCTGGCTGCCTTGTCCCAGACGATGTAATCCTTCCCCAAGTTCTCAATCAGCATGACCGTAAAGAACGGGTCGGCCATCGAGTACAGCTAGCCTCCGTAGTGGGTGCCGACATAGTTTGAGCTCCACCAGCGAAGCCTTCATCTCGACATCGATCTCTTTCCAGTCGGAGGCGAGTCGATTTATGCGGATTCCTGCGCCTAAAAACGGCGGCCAGATACTCAAAAGCATGCGCGCGTGGCGCTTCAAAGTCATTTTCACAGGACGCTCCTGCTGCGATTCACGCTTTGTACCACAGATGTTTCGGCTGAGCGAGACCACTTGCGCTGGGGAAAGAAGCTGGGGCTAGAGCGCCTGAATTGATATTCTGATGGGGGCAAACATGCCGTTTCCTCGCAATCGAATCGCTGTCATCCTGCTGCTGGTGCTTAGCCTCCTCTGCGCCTGTGGCCGTCCGCCCGCTGACAACGCTTCGAACTCCGCCGATTCGCATAAGCTGCCCTTCGATCGCCAGCCGCGCTCGACCGGAATTTTGCCCAGCCAGTCGCTGATTCCATCCGCCACGAAACTGCCTGAGGGAACGCCTATCCCGATTCGGCTGCAGAGCCCGCTTTCGAGCGCGTCGTCGCATGCGGGAGACGCTTTCAACGCAACCGTCGATGAGCCGGTCGTGATCGACGGCCAGACGCTCGTTGCCCGCGGCGCACTTGCGACCGGCCGCGTGCTCGAAGCCAAGCCCTCCGCAAGTTCTCGCGGGAGTTCTCGCGAAAGTTCGCTCGAACCCGGCTATCTGCGGATCGTGCTGGTGAGTTTGAACGTCGGCGGCAGGCCGGTCATGATCGAGACCTCCAGCATCTTCGCCAAAGGCGGCTCCCGCGAGGAACGAAACCCTGCTACCGGCAAAGCTTCCGGCGACACTACGAAAGATCGAGATAGAGATGTCGTGTTCGGCATCGATCGCCGTCTCAGCTTCCGACTCGCCCAGACCGTTGACCTGCAATAATCCTGACCTGCGAAAGGCGGTGGGACTCACTGTCGAGCCCTGGAGCTGAGATCGATTTCTGCACAGGACAGATGTTTCCTTGTTGACCTCCAACCTGGGACGCGTACTCGGAAGTGAGCTTTCTTGAACAGATTTCGATATCTCCGAAATGAGAAAGTTCTGCCAGAACTATTTGCGAGCCAGACGCAGTCTGCAGTTATGGTTCGTCCGAAAATCGGCCCTCAATCCACGCAACCCGCGTCCAAAGAGCATCACCGGGCAAGCGAGGGATTAGGCCAAAGGAATCACCATGCATATTCGTTTCATTCGTACGCTGTTGTTCGCGCTCGTCGTGTTGTCGATGTCGGCAGCATCGTTCGGGCAAATCGGCGTGGCCATCAGGATCGGCCCGCCGCCGCTGCCTGTCTATGAGCAGCCGCTTTGTCCAGGCGACGGTTATATCTGGACCCCTGGCTACTGGGCCTACGACTACGACATCAGCGACTACTACTGGGTGCCGGGCACCTGGGTGCTGGCGCCGGAAGTCGGTTTTCTGTGGACTCCAGCCTATTGGGGCTGGGGCGGCGATGGGTTTGTTTTCTATGACGGCTACTGGGGTCCGCACGTTGGCTTCTACGGCGGAATCAATTACGGCTTCGGCTATTTCGGTGAGGGTTACGAAGGCGGCCGTTGGGACGGCGGACACTTTTTCTACAACCGTTCCGTGAACAACATAAACATCAGCAACATTCACAATGTTTACGATACCCACGTGACGTACAACAACGAGAGCCGCGTTAGTTACAACGGCGGCAACGGTGGAATCAGCGCGCGTCCGAGGCCTGAAGACGAGACTGCGGCACGTGAGAGACATATCCCGCCGGTAGCGACTCAAACTCAACATGCGCAGGCGGCCCGAGCCAACCCGCAGCAACGCGCGTCCGCGAACATGGGCAAGCCAGGCGTCGCAGCGACACCCAGGCCCGGAGATTTTAATGACCGTGGCGCTGTCCCGGCCAAAGCGGCAGGAGGGTCCTATACTCCAGCCAATCGGGGAGGAAACGCACCTGCAGCCAGCACGGCGGTTCACCCTCACGACCTTCCGCCTTTGGCTCGGAGCACTCCGAATACGGGCAACCCGAAGCAGGACAAGAAATATCAGCAGCAGCAGGACAAGCAAATCGCGAAGCAGCAACAGGAACGAGACAAACTCCAGCAGCAGCAGGACCAGGAGCACGTAAAGCTGGATAAACAGAAGGCGAATGACGCGACGAAGCAGCAGGTAGAGCAGAAGCACCAGCAACAGACGCAGCAATTGCAGCAAAAACACCAGCAACAGACGCAGCAGTTGCAGCAGAGACAGCAGCCAGCGAGCCGGGAGCCGGGCAGGAAGTAAGATCGGCCTCCGGCGGGAAGACCTAGAGCGAATTTACCGTCGCTGTAGCCAGAACGCGTAGGGACGGCCGCCCTCGGCCGTCCAAGCCGAGTGCAACTCGGCAGTTGCCGGCGGACACAGCAACTCTGGACTCGCTATGGTCGTTCATGGAACGAGCATTCATTGAACGGGTCAGCGAGGGCGCTGAACGAGAACCGGGCGGGGTATCGGCTAAGCCTCGCCCGGCACCACCTGGAAACTCTGCTGGGACGCTGTAGCGATTCAATGGCTAAACAAGCGCCATAGACTTGCGCCGGCGCTGCGCTTGCGGGTTAGCTTCTCTCGTCAATCGCTGGTTCTGCCGTGAGAAGGATCGCTTGAAGCTGCAACATCGAGGTCCACAGGCAAGAGCTGGGTGGGATCTCTTGGGGAAACTATGCCGGGTGGATAACAATTTCCATCTTTATTGTAGTTAGCGCAGCCGCGTGCAAAATCAGATCGCTTCGGCGACTGAGAAAATTGCCAGACTTCTGCAAAAGAGATACCGCTGGACTCGGGCAAGAGATCCTTTCTTGAAGATGTGCATCCAGGGGAGGGTGGACATGAATCGTTGACGACCCAATATTTTATTTTTCTTCCACCGGCATTTTTCCGGATGTCCTCCGCGGTCACGATGGAGGCGCCGGAACCCTCCTTGGCAGCGATCCCCGAGCAGTACACGCCGGCTGCAAATTGCGCGGCACTTACTCCGTCGACCCAGGCGTGAAGATAGGCTCGTTGTTCCGGAAGGAGACGTCCGCCTTGTTCCTGGTCGAGAAAGAGGATGGTCTGCAATGGAAATCCTTCCGCACGCGCCGCCGCGACCGCTGCGGCAGCATCGGAGTTGCCCAACCTGGCCGCGTCCCCGGCCGATTTGATCTCCGCATACGTTCGGCCGTTGAACAGAACCAGAAAGCCAAAGCCTGCAGCTTGGAGAATCTTCCGCTTGCCAGTCCAGGAATTAGTTTTCGCTCCCGGCGGATTGTTCAGCCAATAGCCGGAATAGGAGAAGGTCTGGCGGAGAATCTTCAAGTTCGCATCGCCCGGATAGTCGTTACGATCGAAGCCGAGGTATCCAACATGTGCTGGACGCGAAGCGGAGTTCGGCATCAGTTGAAACCCGGCGGTCAGGAACGCCAGAGTCGCCGCGATTAGCCGCAAAGCTTTCATTGCGTGTCTTTCCACGGGCGTGGGTTGGCCGTCACCCTATACGGTGCCACTACCAGCGAACCAGATTCTCCGGATCTTCTACCAGGACGACTTCATATTTTTCCAACATCGGCATCACGACACCCTCCAGTTCGCCCTTCCACAATGCCCCTTCATAAAACTTTGCTTTCATCGGCTCACGCGAAGGAAGATCAGGGAAGCCGCGCATAAAAAAGAAGGTGTCGGGATCTTCGACGGAAAGAAATGGGCCCAGGATTTTCATCCCGATTTCTGTGTGTGCCGGAATCGACTTGGAACGAAATATTTCCAGGAACTCGGGGCGCTTGCCGGGCTTGGTTTTGTAGGTGCGCATTTCGATGATCATCTCCAGCCTCCGTCCGCATGCTTGCGTGGTGAGCGTAAAACTTAACCATGATTCGCCCAGAGCTCAGGCTGTCATCTCTTGGTCCTGTTTGTGATCCGGTTTCCCGACTGCTGCCGGCAGGCGCAGGCGGAAGGTTGTGCCGGCTCCCACGATGGAATCGAACTCCACCGAGCCGTAATGCCACTGCATGATCTGATAGGTTTGCGCCAGGCCGATTCCACTTCCACCTTTGTCGCCCTTGGTGGTGTAGTAGAGTTCGAAAATTTTCTCCTGCGCTTCGGGAGGAATGCCGCAGCCTTGATCCATCACTTCGGCGAGAATCATTTCGTCATCGCGCCGCGCCTTCAGAGTGAGCGTTCCTCCTTCGGTCATGGACTGCACGCCGTTCAGCACCAGGTTCAAGATCGCCTGCTTCATCAGATCGGAATCCACGCGCACCATCAGCGCCTCATCTCGGTTGGGCACGTCTTCGTTCGGTTGTTCGTGGTTGGGCTGATTCTGGTTGGGCAGTTCCAGCACCACGCGCACGCCGTGACGCGCGGCATCGGGCGCGGCCAGCGTCGATACACTCTCCAGAATCTTGCCCAAGTCCACGTCCTCCAGACGCAAATCTCGGGGACGAGTGAAGTCCACCAGAATTTGCACGACGCGGTCGAGGCGGTGGATCTCGTTGCCGATGATATCCATGTGGCGGCGCGTGTCGGGATCGTCCTGCTGCAGTTTGTTTTGCAGCAACTGCAAGTGCAGCACGATGGCGTTGATGGGGTTCTTGACCTCGTGCGCCACGCCCCGGGTCATCCGCCCGCTGGCGGAAAGACGGCGCGAAATTTCAATCTCGTCCTCGATGCGCCGCACCGATTCGGCATCGCGCATGGTCAGCAGCGCGCCGATCGGCGTTCCCTTTTCCTGGATGAAGTCGAGCGACACTTGAACCCGCCGGCCATCGGCGGCTTCAAATTCGTACTGCAGCAGCGGGCGCTGCTTCTGGAATGCGGGCAGAACCACCGCGCCCAGAACCGTGCCATCGGAAAAAATCTCTTCCGCGGTGCGTCCCAGAATTTCGCGGCGCGGGCGTCCCAGAAACTTTTCCGCCGAGGCGCTCACCAGCACCACTCGGGTATCGCGCGTGAACAGCATGAGTCCGTCCTGTAGCTTGGTCATGACCTGCTCGACGTTGTCTTTCAGCGCGGAAAAAATCTGGTTGGTATCGCGAATCTGCCGGCCGAGGTGCGCGATCTTCAGTGACACCAGGCCAACCTCGTCCTGCGAACCGGACTCCTCGGCGGGCAACAGATCGCCGGCGCTTGCACTGTCCAGGTTCCGGGCGATGGCCTTCAGAGGGCCAAGCGCGACATTGGAAACCACCGCCCCCAGTATCAGCGAACAAAAAATCGCGACCACCGAAAAGAAAGCTGCCTGCTGCAGTCTTGGCGTCAGTTCGTTGCGCAGAAAAACCGTCGAAACGCCCACCCGAACGCTGCCAAACGTCTGCCCGTCGAGTTGCAGACCGATGCTCACGTCATAAACGGTGGCCGGGCCGTAGAGCATGCGCAACTGGCGACGGAAGCCTGCGTCGCGCAACACGGCCAAAGGGGCGCGCTCCGGAACCGGCGTGCCATTCAGAGCCGGATTGGTATCCAGAATCGCCACTCCACTCGGATCAATGATGGCGGCATCGTAGATGATGCGAGAATTCCCCACCACCGATTCCAGCATGTCGTTCAGGTTGGTGTCGGTCTGGAGATAGTTCGTGATGGCAGTCCGCAGCGCCTTGGGATTGTTGGTGTCAACCCGCGTGCTGGTCAGATCGGGCACCGCTTTGGAGGCGGCGTACTCGAGCTGGTTCGTGAGCTGCGAAGCGGTTTCATCGGCCCACAGCAGGCGCTGGCGCAGCAGTTGCGACAGGTAAATCCAGGAAAAGCCGACCACCAGCGCCGTGAACAGCGTGGTGATCACGAACACGATGATGAATTTGCGAGTCATCGAAAGGCAGGTGTCAGGTGTTAGGTCCTGGGTCTCAGGAAAATCTTAGGGTGCTCGCTGACACCTGAGACCTGACACCTAAGACCTAAGACCTGAGACCTAAGACCTGCTTTCCCCCTCCTCCACAGTCATCACTGTATCCTGGGGCCGGCCATATTCTTTCAGCTTGTTATGCAGCGTCTTCAGGCTGATGCCGAGTATCTCCGCGGCTCGTGTCTTGTTGTTATTGGTCGCCTGCAGAGTCTTCAGGATGAGCAACTTCTCCGCTTCCCCGACCGTCGTACCGATGCCCAGGTGCACGGCATCGGGATCGTGTACCACTTGCCGCACGCTCTGGCCAAATCCCGGCGGCAAGTGCTTGGTTTCCACCAGTCCGCCTTCGCAGACGATCACGGCGCGTTCCAGCGTGTTGCGCAACTCGCGTACATTGCCCGGCCACGAGTAAGTCTGGAAAACATTGAGCACGGCTTCGCTCACGTCCGCCACCTTGCGATCGTGCTTCAGGTTCATTTCCGCGAGCAGGCTCTTCGCTAACTCGCGGATGTCTTCTTTATGCTCGCGCAGCGCCGGCATATGAATATTGAAAACGTTGAGCCGGTAATAAAGATCCTCGCGCAGTTCGCCATTGGCCACGGCATCGTCGGGAACTTTGTTGGTCGAGGCCAGCACCCGCACGTCCACCGAAGTTTCGACCTTGCTACCGAGCCGCCGCAGTTTGTGATCTTCGAGTACGCGCAGCAGCTTGGCCTGTGTGCCCACCGGCATTTCGCCAATCTCGTCGAGCAGCAGCGTCCCGCCTTCGGCCAGTTCGAAGCAGCCGGTGCGGCGCTCCAGCGCGCCGGTGAACGCGCCTTTTTCATGGCCAAAGATTTCGCTCTCGATCAGCGTCTCGGGAATGGCCGCACAATTAATGGGGAAGAAAGGTTTGTTGCGCCGCGGACTCAGATCGTGGATGGTGCGCGCCACCAATTCCTTGCCGGTGCCGCTTGCCCCCGTGATCAACACGGAGGCCGTGCTCGGAGCCACCATCTCGATCAGCCGGAAAATTTCCTGCATTTGAGCGGACGCGCCGACCAGCAGGCCGAGCGCTCCTTTATCGCGCAAGCGGCGGCGCAGCGATTCGTTTTCGGTGCGGGTGTTCAGGATCTCGCCGATGTTGGTCAGGATCGAGCGCAGCCGCCGGAAATCGATGGGCTTCTCGATGTAGTCTTGGACTCCCAGCCGGCCGGCGTGAAATGCGGTGTCGGTTGCCTTCTGGGCAGTGACCATCACCACCGCGATCGACTGCGCAAGATCCGCCAGCCGCTCCACCAGTTCCATGCCGCCCATGCGGGGCATCTTCACGTCGGTGATCACGATGGACGGAGCAAAGGCGGCGATTTTTTCCAGAGCTTCCACGCCGTCGGCCGCGGTGTCGGTGCGATAGCCCCATCCCGAGACCAATTCGGCCAGCCCGGTTCGTTCGTTCTCTTCGTCTTCAACAATCAGTACGCGTTCCTGTGTCATATTCCTCTGTTATGGCCCAATCAGCATTATTCAGGGAAGCGCGCCGCCTCGCAACCGGGCCGGAATGCGGAATATCAATTTGAGATAAGTCCGGCGCAATTCTACAGAAAACGGAATCGCGACCCGACCGCTATGAAAATGCCGGTTAACTAATTCTTCCTCTTTTGCAAACCTGCCCTCTTGCTGTAGAATTCTCTGTTTCCTAGCTGCAGCCTATCTGTGCGTGCCATCAGGCTTTATTTTTTCCAGTTCTATTAAATAACTTGTAGTGGGTTGGATACGGAGGAACTCAATGTCACTTTGTCAAGAAACTTACCGGAGATGCGTGAGTGTCGCGCTCGTCCTGGCCCTCGTTCTGATTGCGTTGCCGGCTTTGCTGAACGCACAAACTGCACCCAAGGCGTCGACTGTGCAGTCGGATGACGCGGTGCCCACGGTGGAGTTGTTCATTGGCTATCAGTGGTTAAACCCGGGCGGCGACGTTCCCGACCAAAGCGTCCCGCCCAACGCTTTCAAGCTGCCCTCGATCTCGTCGGGCGTCGGCACCAGTCTTGCCTATAACTTCACCAGGAATGTGGCTCTCGAAGGCGATTACGGCGTGGACTGGGGCAAATACGCCGTTGTCAACGCCGTCACGTTCGGACCGAAGTTCACCTGGCGGGGCGATAGTGTGAACTTTTTCGCGCACGCGCTGGTCGGGTGGGAACGCTTGGGGCCCAGCGGGGACCTTCCCAGCAACGGCGTTGCCGCGATTCTGGGCGGAGGTATGGATCTCAAACTCTGGAAGCCGATCTCGCTACGCCTGTTTGAGGCCGACTACCAGTGGGCGCACGAAAACTTCGCCGGCAACGTGCCGCTTACCGACGGCGACGGCTCGTTGCGCCGTCCGCAATACGAGGGTGTTCGCCTGCGCACCGGCCTGGTGTTCAACTTTGGCGGAGCTCCCGAAGTTCTCGTAGCGGTGGCCTGCTCGGTGCAGAACCCCGAAGTCATGGTGGGCGAACCGGTGCACGCCACTGTCACCGCCAGCAACTTCAACCCCAAGCACACGCTCACCTACACCTGGGCCAGCAACGGGGGCAAGATTGAAGGCAAAGATACCGGCGCCACCATTGACACCAACGGCGTCAGCGGCGGCAGCTACACAACTACTGCCACGGTCACCGATCCCAAGGCCACGAAGAACAACACGGCCAGTTGCACCGCCAGCTTCACGGTGAAGGAACCACCCAAGAACCCGCCGCAGATTTCGTGTTCGGCGAACCCGTCGATCGTCCAGACGGGCGCTTCGTCAACCATCAGTTGCACTTGCACCAGTCCCGATAACGTTCCGGTGACGGTGGGTGGATGGACTTCGAGCGGCGGCAGCATTTCCGGCAGCGGAAACTCCGCCACCCTGAACACCACCGGCGCCTCGGCGGGGCCCATCACGATCGGGGCTACTTGTACCGACTCGCGCGGCTTGACGGCTTCGACGACGAGCTTGGTGACGGTTGAAAATCCGCCGCCACCGCCGCCGCAGGCCAGCAAGGTGAACGAGTGCGCATATCCCAACCTCAAGAAGCCGTGGCGCGTCGATAACACCTGCAAGGCTGCGCTGGACGATGTTGCCCTCAAGTTGCAGCAGGATCCAGATGCCAAGCTGGTGGTCGTTGGGAACGCTGGTCCGACGGAAAAGCGAAAGAACCTGGCGGGCGAGCGCGCGCTCAACGTGAAGGCCTACATCTCGGGAGGCGAGGCGAAACAGAACATCGACCCAAGCCGCATCGAGACCCGCACCGGAAACGCAGGCACGGCGACCTCGGAACATTGGATCGTTCCGGCCGGCGCGACATTCCCCGGAGCTGGCACCACTACCCTGGTCGATGAGACCAAGGTAAAGGCGGTTCCGGATCATCCGAAACCGGTCGCCAAGAAGAAAGCGGCGAAAAAGGCCGAATAACTGAGGTAGGAAGAGCACGAAAGGCCGGTGGGCTTCACCCTGCCGGCCTTTCTATTTTTGTTGCCCTTCGGTAACCTTGTCTCACCGTGCTAGCCTGTCTAAAGTGGAGCGCAGGCGAATACTGTTCGCCGGGGGTCAATCTACGCGCATGGATTTCACAGTGAAACGGAACGTTCTCCGCACAAGTTTATTGCTCCTTGCTGTCAGTCTAGTTAGCACCGCGCTGCTGGCCTCCGGGCCCTGGCAGGTGGTAGGTCCGGACGGCGGCGATGCCCGCAGCCTGGCTTATGACGCCCACAATCCGGATCACATCCTGCTCGGCACCAGCACCGGCCAGATGTTTGTTTCGAACGATGCTGGACGCAACTGGTCGCGCTTGGCGCGCCTGGGTGGCGACGACTACGTGCTCGACCACATCTCCATCGATCCGCAGGACTCCAACCGCATTTATGTTTCGGCGTGGAGCGTATCGAGCCAGCAGATCGGCGAAGTCTTCCGCACGCGCGATGGCGGCCGCAACTGGGATACGCTGCCGGCGATGCACGGCAAATCGATCCGCGCCCTGGCCGTGCACAAGGGTGACTCCAAAGTCGTGGTCGTCGGCGCGCTCGACGGCGTCTATCGCAGTAAAAATGGCGGCGATACCTGGGAACGCCTGTCACCCGCGAACTCCACCGACATCAAGAATATTGAATCAATCGCGGTCGACCCCCAAGATCCGAACACCGTCTATGCCGGAACCTGGCACCTGGCCTGGAAAACTTCCGACGGCGGCGCCAACTGGCAGCATATCAATAAGGGCATGATCGATGACTCCGATGTGTTTTCGGTTATCGTCGACCATGAAAACCCCTCGGTCGTTTTCGCGAGTGCCTGCTCGGGAATCTACAGGAGCGAGAACGGGGGCAGCCTGTTCACGAAGATTCAGGGCATTCCGTTTTCGGCGCGCCGCACCCGTGTGCTCAAGCAGGATCCGGCGAACGAAAATATCATCTACGCCGGCACCACGGAAGGCCTCTGGAAATCGACCGACCTCGGCAAGGTGTGGAAGCGTGTGAGCGATCCCGAGGTCGTCGTCAATGACGTGCTCATCGACCCGCGCGATTCCAAGCGCGTGCTGCTCGCCACCGACCGCAGCGGCGTGATGGCCTCGACCGATGGCGCCTCCACCTGGACCACTTCCAACCACGGCTACACACATCGCTATGTCTCCGCCATTCTGGCCGATAACAAAGATGCCAGTTCGCTCTACGTTGGCGTCGTCAACGACCGCGAATACGGTGGCATGTTCCATTCCCGTGACGCCGGACAGCACTGGTTGCAGAAAGCGGCCGGCCTCGGCGGGAAGGACGTTTTCGCGCTCAAACAGGCTCCCAGCGGAATGCTGGTCGCGGGCACCAACCACGGCGTGTATTCGCTGGAGCGCAATGGCAGTGAATGGCATCCCATGAACGTTGTGGTGATCGAGCATACTTCGAAAACCGTGCCCAAGGGTTCACGCAAAGCGGTCACCAAGACAAGCTTCGAGAAGAAGGAACTCGTCTCGCGGGTCAACGATCTTGAACTCGGTTCCGGACGCTGGCTGGCGGCAACCACCAGTGGCATCTACGCGAGCGCCGACCAGGGCAAAACCTGGAAGGGCGGACAGATTCTGGGACAGACTGATTTCGTTTCCGTGCGAGCCGAAGGTTCCACGTTGGTCGCGGCTACGCGTTCCAGCGTGCTGGTCTCGAATGACAGCGGCGCGACCTGGAAACGCGCCGGTCTGCCGACGTATCTGGTCAGCATCCGGAGCGCGGCGATTGCTTCCGATGGCCAGATCATGATCGCCTCGCGCGAAGGGGCGTTCCGCAGCGGAGACAGGGGCGCGACCTGGGAACATGTCGTCAACGGCCTTCCCGCCAGGGACATCACTTTCGTCAGCTTCGATTCCACCCACAAGCGCATGCTGGCCACCAGCGACGCGACGGGCGTGATCTTCGAAAGCCGCGACGGCGGGCGTTCCTGGCAGCGCGGTCCCGACAGCGGATTCCCGCTGCGCCGGGTCAGCGTGATAGGCGGACGCTTCGTAGGCGCGACTCCATTTGATGGCGTCATCCTGCAACCGGAGAATGAATCCATCAGCGCCGCCGCCGAAGCTGGCAGCACCGAGTAAGACTGAATTCAAGCCGAAATACCTGACCGGGGAAGCGGAGACGCTTCCCCGGTTTTTTGTGTGGCCGAAGCGCCGAGCTTGCGTTCTATCTAAGGGTGGGAAACAATCTTTTTGTCACGGTTATGCGACTCGCCTGTGGACTTGCGATTGCGCTTTGGCTGAGTTTCCCGGCTGCGGGAATGGCTTCCCCGCAGCAGGACCCGGCAGGCTCCGCGAATGCCGCTGGACAAGCTCCGGCTGCGCCTGCTCCGGCACAGAATACTCCGGCAGAGCCTGCTCCGGCAGAGAAGGCGCGGACAGAGCCCGCTCCGGCCGAGCAGGTTCCCGCAGAGACCACGCCGGCAGCGCCCGCTAATACGCAGACGCCAGCTGCGGGGGAGAAAGTGCCGGAGAGCGGGGCGAAGAAGAAGATGGACGCTGGTTCGGCGAGCGGAACCACGAAACGCCGCAAGCGCGCCGCATCAGCGCCGGATGGTGGTCCACGGAAGATTGTGATCCGCGAGGGCGGAGCAAGCGAGCCCGCGGCGCAGATTGTGCCCGGCATGACTCCCGCAGAAGCCGCCCGCCAGCGCCAGACCGCGGAACAGTTGCTGGGCGCTACCGACGAGCAACTGAAACAGCTGGTGGGACGCACGCTGGGCGCGCGACAGCAGGAGACGGTGGGACAGATCCGCAACTACATGGATGGTGCGCGCTCGGCGTTGAAGGAAGGCGATGTGCTGAGAGCAAACACGCTGGCCGTGAAGGCACATTTGCTATCGGAAGATTTGGTGAAGCATTAGGGAAAATCTCAGGCGTCAGATCTCAGAAAGGTCCCAATGGCATGGGGTTCCCGTGTAAGACCTGAGACCTGCCCTACTCGCTGGTAAAGTAGTCGACGCTCACGGGGTTCTCAAACAGGGAGTAATCGCGCGTCACGATCGTGATGCCGCTGTCGGTGACGAAGTAGCGGTCGCGGTCGGCTTCAGTATCGTAGCCGATGGTGGTGCCTTCGGGAATGTGCACGTCGCGGTCGATGATGGCTTTGCGGATGCGGCAACTGCGTCCCACATTGACGTGCGAGAACAGTATGCTGCTCTCGATTTCCGTGTAGGAGTTGACGCGCACATCCGGAGAGAGCACGCAATTCTGGAGGGAGCCGCCGGAAATGATGGAGCCGGAAGAAACCAGCGAATCGAGGGCGTGGCCCATGCGTCCGGTTTCGGCAAACACGAATTTTGCCGGCGGATACTGCCGCTGGTGGGTGCGGATGGGCCATTGCTCATCGTAAAGGTTGAAGACCGGCGAGACCGAAACCAGGTCCATGTTGGCTTCGTAGTAGGCTTCGAGCGTGCCCACGTCGCGCCAGTAGAGAGCTTCTTTTTTGTTTTCGTCGACGAAATTGAACGCGAAGACGCGGTAGTCATCCAGCATTTTAGGCAGAATATTTTTGCCGAAGTCGTGACTGGAATCGGCATCCTCGGCGTCTTTGAGCAGCACGGGAATAAGCACGTCGGTGTTGAAGATATAGATGCCCATCGATGCCGAGACTTTCGTTGGGTCGTAAGGCGACCGCAGCTCGGTGTGTTGCGGTTTTTCCTGGAAGCCGGTGATGCGATTTTCGCGGTCGATATCGACGATGCCGAATTTGTAGCATTCAGAGGGGTCGGTCACCAAAGTGGCAACGGTGACGTCGGCGCCGGCGTCGTGGTGCTGCTTGAGCATACGCCCATAATTCATTTTGTAGATGTGGTCGCCGGCAAGGATCAACACGTACTTGGGCTGCTCGGAGCCGATGGAATAGATGTTCTGATAGACCGCGTCCGCCGTCCCCATGTACCAGTTCTGGCTGACCCGTTGCATGGGCGGCAGGATTTCGATGAACTCGCCGATCTCGCGGCCGAGAATGTTCCAGCCTTCGCGGATCTGGCGATTGAGCGAGAGCGCCTTGTATTGCGTGAGGATAAAGACGCGGCGCAGGCCGGAGTTGACGCAGTTGGAAAGCGTGATGTCGATGATGCGGTAGATGCCGCCGAAGGTCACGGCCGGTTTGGCGCGGTCGCGGGTGAGCGGATAAAGGCGTTCGCCCGCGCCTCCGGCGAGCAAGATTCCGAGCGTATCTTTCATCGACTCACCGTTATCGGCACACCGTAGCGAGGCAGCGAGCAACGCGATCGCTGCTCCGGGGCCAACGCGAAATACTAGCACAACGCCGCTGCCCGTTTGACGGTGGAGAGCCGGGCGTCCCCGCCCGGCCGCCGTACTGTTGGACGGCGAGACGCCCGCCGCTCTACCAGGAACCCCTGTATCCCGTCAGGAAAGCCTTAACTGACGGCTGAGAGCTGACGGCTGACAGCTAACTCTTAGCAGTGCACGATCTTGTCGCTCTTAATGCCGCGGGTCGCGTTACGCGAATCCACCACCAGCTTGGCCTCATCGACGATCTTCTTGTAGTCGTAGTCGGAGTGGTCGGTGACGATGAGCACGCAGTCGTACTGGCCGAGATTGTCGAGCGACGAACACTTCATTTGCAGATCGTACTTGCGGCCGCGGCCGACGAAGGGGAAGTAGGGATCGTTATAGCCGACCACGGCGCCCTCTTTTTGCAGCAACTCGATGATGGTGAGAGCGGGCGACTCGCGCAGGTCGTCAATATCTTTTTTGTAGGCAACGCCCAGAACCAGAATCTTGGATCCATTGATGGGCTTTTTCTGCTGGTTGAGCGCGGAGATGGTGGAAGCGATCACGTTGTAAGGCATGGCCACGTTGATTTCGCCGGCCAATTCGATGAAGCGGGTGCGGAAGTCGAACTCCTTCGCCTTCCAGGAAAGATAAAACGGATCGACCGGAATGCAGTGTCCGCCGAGACCGGGCCCGGGATAAAAGGGATGGAAGCCGAAGGGCTTGGTGGCGGCGGCGTCGATGATCTCCCAGATGTCAAGATCCATGCGCAGGCAGAGCATTTTGAGTTCGTTGACCAGCGCGATGTTGACGCAACGGTAGATGTTCTCGAGCAACTTGGTCATCTCCGCCGCGGCGGGCGAGGAGACGGGAACCGTGCGGCGGAAAATCGACCCGTAAAGCGCAGCGGCGATGGCGCTGGCCTGGGGATCGAGTCCGCCAATCACTTTCGGAATATCGTGACGAGCCACCTGGGTGTTGCCGGGATCCTCGCGCTCGGGCGAGAACGCGACCCAGATATCGTTATCGCCGGCGGCGCCCTTGCGCGAAGCTTTCAGGCCGGCCTTGTTTTCCTGTTCGAGAATCGGAATCAGAACTTCTTCGGTGGTGCCCGGATAGGTAGTGCTCTCGAGAATGACGATCTGACCGGCGCGCAAATAGGGTGCTACGGCGTGGGCGGTGTCGGTGATGTAGCTGAGATCGGGCTCGTGATATTCGTCGAGCGGGGTGGGGACGCAGATAATGATCGCATCCATGGCGGTGATCTGCGAATAGTCGGCCGTGGCTTTGAAGCCGTTCGATTTGGCCGCCGCGATCTCCCCGGGCGTGATGCGGAAAATGTAGGTGCCGCCGCTGGCGAGGGTGTCGATCTTTCGCTGGTCGATGTCAAAACCAGTGACGGGGAATTTCTGCTCGCTGTAGAGCAGGGCCAGCGGCAATCCGACGTACCCGAGGCCGATGATTCCGACCCGAGCCTGGCGCGCGCCGATGCGGCTTTTCAAATCGGTAAACAGGGAAGAAGCGGTGGCCTGAGTAGTCATAAGGGCAGCAATAATTCTAGCATCGGAGGTCGCGCTGAGGGCCACGGTATCCTACGTTTTTGGGAACGGTGCGATTTCACAGGCTGCGGAAAAACTTGGGTTTCGTATCAGGGTATAGCTTCAGCGATACCGCAAGTGCTTTAGAATCGCAAGCCGCTTAGAAGCTCTAACAAAACCCGGTACTGTCCTAATTTGCTTTTCTCCTTTTGGTTGGTTTACCTGTGGAAATTCAAATTAGGACAGTACCCAAAACCCGGTTTTACGTGCAAACATCAGGAATGGCCTAAAATAGAGCGCTATGCTCGCGTCCGTCACGCGTCTTCGCGTTCGCTCTGTGAGGTATCTTCCGCCATTTGTGTGGGAAACGTTTCTTAGTCAACGCCAAGCCTCGCGCGCACCTGGGTTTCTTGGTGGAAGACTCCTTTTAGACGCTCATCGCATGTTCCGGACCTTGACTGAGTGGGAAAGCGAGCGAGCCATGAAGGCGTTTCGCGGCACCGCACCCCACGCCAAAGTTATGCCGCGTCTTGTCGAATGGTGCGACGAAGCCTCGTACGCCCACTGGACCCCAACCGTGCGCTTCTGTCCCATCCTGGCCGGAGGCATACGAACACCTGGTAGCCGAGGGCCGACTGTCGCGCGTGGCACACCCTTCCTCCTCTCATGACGCCAGGGAATTTGCGAAGCCTCGACTGGAACCTCTGATTGCGCTGGAACTGAAACCTCGCAAGCGAGTCTCAACTAAAGACTCCCTGCGTAAGGACGACTAGAGGGTTTTGTTAGGCTCTCTTTAAGGGGCTGGCCGTCGTCATCCGACTTTTCCCCCACCCTCCTAGTAAGATGCCAGTGGGATGCGATTCTTACGACTACTGGTTGTGCTCCTTATTCTTGCCGCGCTCGCGAGCCAGGCGGCGCGCTTTCTGGTGGTGGACGAACCGGGAAAGTCCGATGCCATCGTGGCGCTGGCTGGGGAAACTAACGTCCGTCCGGCCCGCGCGGTCGAACTGCTGCGCCAGGGAGAGGCGTCGCACGTGTTTCTGGATGTGCAGACGCGAGATCTGATCTACGATCAGCGACTGACCGACATTGCGCGGAAATACGCGAACGCCCTTCCTGAAGCGAACCGCGTCTCGGTATGCCCGACCACCGGGTTCTCGACCAAGGCTGAGGCCGACGATGTAAGCCGATGCCTGCAGCCGCTGGGCGCGCATCGGGTGCTGATCATGACCTCCGACTTTCACACCCGCCGAGCCTTGATGATCTTTCGACATCGCCTGCCGCAGTACCAGTTCAATACGGCCGCGGCTCGAGATCCGGCGCGTTTCGGCGAAGCGTGGTGGACCAACCGCGAATGGGCAAAAACCACTTTCGATGAGTGGTCAAAAATTCTGTGGTGGGAAGCCGTTGACCGCTGGCGGTGAGTCAGTACCCAGTTGCCAGTACCCAGTACCCAGCAAGCACCAGGCACGGCTGTTGGTGTAGATTTACTGAGAACTGGCAACTGAGAACTGGTTTTGGAGGTTCCATGGCGCAAGTCACGATTACGGTACGCAAGAACGGTCCTTTGCGCGTAGACGATCCGAACGGCGTTGTCGAAATGGTAGATGCCGATGGCAACAAGTACGACCTGACGGGCAAGACGGGGTTTTCCCTCTGCCGCTGCGGCGCGTCTGCCAACCGGCCTTTCTGCGACGGTACTCACAAGATCGCGTTCCAGGCGCCCGATACGGCGATCAAGATCGGGTAGGGCCGGGTCCACCCTCTCAAGATTTGTCATCCCGAGCGAAGCGAGGGATCTGCATTTTGCGGCTGACTGCAGATCCCTCGCTTCGCTCGGGATGACAATATTCCCAGCATCGCCACCGGCTCCTAGTGTCTAACTGGAAACCGGGGCGGCGAAATTCCCTACCCGGGGCTTTGTTGTGATCTAGCATGGTCCGTGGACAATTGTTGCCGGAGTTACCGGCACTGGTTTTCAAATCGTCTCTGGTTCTCAAATAGAGGTTTTCAGGGCGAAGAATTTTTTGCCTGCTGACTTTATGGGCCCTTCGGAAAAAACACAGCACGCCATTCGGCGCAGCACGCGACTGCCGCTGGAGGTTCCGGTGCTGGTGACCAGCCTCAACGCCGCCGCGCCATTTTCCGAGCAGTGCAACACCACGCTGGTGAACGCGCACGGATGTGGGCTGATCGCTCCCCGCGCGATCGCGCTCGGCATTAAGGTCCGGCTGGAAATCGTTTCGGCAAAACGGCACACCACGGCGCTGGTGGCGGAAGTGGTTCCTCTGGGCGGCGATCCCGAGACCTGGCTGGTCGGCCTGGAACTCGACGTTCCCGGCAACTTCTGGGGAATCGAGTATGCGCCTTCGGATTGGAAGATCGAAGAGAGTCCAACGCCTGCCGCAGAGCAGCAGCGGAGCGATCAAGCACCGAGCGCGGCGGCGAAGCCGGCTCGTTCGCGACGCTGGCGCCTGACCGACATCAGCGCAGGCGCCTGCTACCTGGAGACGGCTGCGCCATTTCCCGCCGGCACTCCGGTGTTGCTGAGTGTTCGGGCGTTGAACACGGAGTGTCTGCTGGAGGGAGTGGTGCGGGTGTCTCATCCGCAAACCGGAATGGGAGTCGAGTTCGTGGGGGCACAAGCGCACGATCAGCGGGCGCGGGTGGAGGAACTAATCGGCCGGCTGACGAGCAATCGCGAGGTTCCGAAAGTTTTCGTCGGGCGGAAAGAAGGCCAGCACGCGGCGCCGAATCCGGCGCCCGATGCGGCGTTCGATAACGGATCGGCTGACCCGCTCCTGGAATTGGTTCGCGAGGGGGCGTCGTTGACCGCGGAGCAGTTTCTGAACGATTTGCGAGCGCAGCGACTCGGCAAGCGTCGCGACCCGCGGATTGAGCTCGCGTTACCGGTGCTGCTTACCGGGACCGACGTCAGCGGTCGCCCTCTGGATCAAAGAGTGATAACGATCAATATAAGCCGCCGCGGAGCGCTGTTGGGTGGCATCCACGGAGTACTTGGGCCGGGCGACATAATCTCTCTCGCCCGCTTGCAAAAGAAGGAACAGTTTCGAGTCGCGAGGGTAGGGGGAGAGGACACTCCGGCGGCAGGTCAAATCGGGGTGGCCGCGGTTGATCCGAATACTTCTTTTTGGGATGAGGTGCTCGAAGCGACGGCGCAGTCAGGTCTCGAGACCGCCAGCCTTCGCGGGAACGACCGCGGAAACGGCGGCGGGACACGGCATTAGCGGCGCTGGAGTGATACACTGCCTCGCCGGAGGGCTTTGTGTCAGACGAATTTGTGTCATTTGAAATGAAAAGGGACCGGGCACTGGGGATGGGCGCGAGGATCACGCGCCGGGATTTTCTGAATGGAATCGCACTGACGGCGGGAGCGGCCATCATTCCTCCTGAAATGTGGGCTGCGGCCGCCGCCGATCTGCAACCCGAAGCCCAGAACGTCCCAGGTTACTATCCTCCAGCCAAGACCGGCCTGCGCGGCGACCACGCCGGGTCGTTCGAAATCACGCACAAACTCCGCGACGACGCCTTCTGGAAGGGCGCTCCGAAGGCCGTGGATACGGGCGAATCCTATGATCTGGCGATCGTGGGCGGCGGTATCAGCGGGCTGGCCGCGGCGCACTATTTCCGCAAGGCCGCGGGCGACAAGGCGCGCATCCTGATTCTTGAGAACCACGATGACTTCGGCGGACACGCCAAGCGCAATGAATTCAGAGCGGGCGGCCGCACGATTCTGGGATTCGGCGGCACCTATTCCATCGAAAGTCCGGCGCCCTATAGCGCCGTCTCGAAGGCTCTGATCGAAGAGCTCGGGATTGATGTGCCTTCGTATCACAAATATGTCAGCAAAGATCTCTACCGTTCGCTGGGTCTGAAGCCGCGAATTTTCTTCGACAAGGAAACGTTTGGGACCGACAAGTTGGTCGCGAACGCGGTGCATACCGGAGGAGATGAGAGCGGCATCAACGACGAGGCCGGCGAAGCCGACTTGCAGGATTTTCTGAAAGAAGCTCCGCTCTCGGCGAAAGCCAAGGCGGACTTTCAGCGTCTGCTCACGGAGGAGAAAGATTATTTCCCCGGTCTCAGTTCCGGCGAAAAGAAGGCGCGCCTGGCTCGCATAAGCTATGCGAAATATCTCACTGACACGGTTGGCGTGAGCGACGAAATCGTGAAATTGCTCCAGGCCTTTCCGCACCCGCTGTTCGGCGTGGGCATTGATGCGGTCGCCGCACAAGACGCCTGGGGCCTGGGAATGCCGGGATTCAACGGCCTCAAACTCGATCCCACACCGGGCAAGGGGATGAACCGCGACGCCATTCACAACGACGAAGCGGAAAAATACTTCTTTCACTTTCCCGACGGCAACGCATCGATCACCCGGCTGCTGGTGCGCAAGTTGATCCCGGCGGCGATTCCAGGAAACTCGGCCACCGACGTGGTGCTGGCAAAGGCCGATTACGCAAAGCTTGACGAGCCGTCCTCTTCTACCCGGATCCGGCTGAACAGCACGGTGGTCAAGGTGAATCACCGGGGCGATCCGGCCTCGGCGAAGGAAGTGGAAGTCAGCTACTTCACCGAAAATAAACTCAAGACGGTGCGCGCCACGAACTGCATTCTGGCGTGCTGGCATGTGGTGATTCCGTACATCGCGCCGGAACTGCCGGACGCGCAGAAACAAGCGCTGGCTTCGGCGCAGAAAGTTCCGCTGCTCTACAACAACGTCCTGGTGCGCAATTGGAGCGCCTTCCAGAAGCTGGGCACGAGCGCAATTTACGCGCCCGGCATGTACCACACCAGCGTGAACCTGGATATTCCGGTCAGCATCGGCGGCTATGAATGCACGAAAAAGCCGGACGAGCCGATCGTGGTGCACATGATGAAGGCGGCCTGCAAGCCGGGACACCCGGCGCGCGAGCAGCATAAGCTCGGGCGCATCCAGCTCTATACCACGACCTTCGAAACTTACGAACGCAACATCCGCGAGCAACTGGCGCGGATGCTGGGTTCGGGCGGATTCGACCCCGCGCGCGATATCCTCGGCATCACGGTCAACCGCTGGCCGCACGGCTACGCGTACGAATACAATTCGCTGTTCGACGAGTTCTGGTTGGAAGGCAGTGAGAATGAGACGCCGTGTCAGGTGGCGCGCAGACCGTTCGGACGGCTCGCCATCGCGAACTCGGACGCGGACGCATACGCTTACACCGATTGCGCCATCGATCAGGCCTATCGCGCTGTCCAGGAACTGAAGAAGTAGTGGTCGTGTAGCGCGGGCACTCTTGCCCGCGTAAAGCGGCGAGTGCCTGATCCACTGGCGAATGCATTGCGAGCCAGGGAGGTTCTCAGATGGCCAAGAAACCGGCGCCTGGCAAGCATCCTGCGAAGTCCCAACCTAAGGCGGACCGGCCATTTGCGCCGGGCTATGGCATTGTCGGAACTGAAGACGGTAAGGGCCTGGTGCCGTGGTCCTGGGTTGCCAGGAAAATGAACCGCTGCCGGACGTTCTGGCTGGCCACCATTCACGCGGGTTCTCACTCGGGTCAGGGACGTCCGCATGTAATGCCGGTGTGGGGAGTGTGGCTCGACGACGCTTTCTTCTTTTCGACCGGGCGCAATTCCCGCAAAGGTCAGAACCTCTCCGCCAATCCGGCGTGTACGATTACGAACGACGATGGCGAAGAAGCGGTGGTCGTCGAAGGACTGGCCAAAGAAGTTAAAGAAGCCGGCGCTTTGCAGCGCGTCGCAGCAGCCTACAAGAAAAAATATAAGATAGACCCGCGAAGCATAGGCGAACCGATCTTCATCGTGCGCCCGAAGACGGTATTTGGATTCATCGAGAAGAGTTTCCCGAAGTCGGCGACACGATGGAAATTGGACAATTTGTGATTTCTAATTTCGAAAAGCACGTGGCCGCGGCGTAAGGTTACCCATCACACATTTCGCAGTATTTTTCGCGCTGACAAATGCGCTCCGGTCAGCAGCAGCATTCCCGACAGGAACGCCCAGAACATCAGGCTGACCGAGATGGCGAACGGCCCATACACTTCCGCGAAATCCAGCCGGGGCAGAGCGAAGATATAAGCGTACTTCAGCGCCTCGGAGAGCAATCCCATAAGCACCGCCGCCGGCAGCACGCTTTTGGCCGAAACCTTGCCGTTCGGCAACAGCCAGTAGACGAGGAAGAAGATAGCGATGCTGGCCAGGATCGAAAAGACCTTCATGGTCAAAAAGTCCACCACTTGCACATACCAGGCGCTGTAGCCGTGCAGTACACTCTTCAAGATGGCTACGTTTCCCGCGGTCAATCCTACCGAGAGCAGGGCGAGCGATCCGCAGGCAAACACCAGCCCGAGCGACATCAACTGATTTCCTAGGTAGGAGCGGTTGTTGCGAAATCCCCAAACGCGGTTCAGCGCCACTTCGAGCGGCAGAAAAATTCCAGTGGAAGTAATCAGCAGCATGGCCAGCGAGAACACTTGCGCCCGATGGTGCGCGCCGACCAGCGCATTCAGGTTTCGGATCACGAAGTCCTGGCCGGTTGGAATATAGTCGCGCAACAGGCTCTCGACTACGCCGTACATCACCCGCGAACGGAAGACGTAGCGGATCAGCGTCATCAGCAACAGCAGAAACGGGAAGAAGGACAGAATGGAGTTAGCGGCGACGGAGAAGGCAAACGTGTGCACCTCGGTGCGGAGAAGATAGCGCGCAGTGGAGCGCACCAGGCTCTCGGCAGGAGCAGTGCGATACTCGGACGCGCCGGCCTTGTCGGAAAGCCCGATGGGAGTAAGCGACGACACTGGTTTCTCAAA
This sequence comes from Terriglobales bacterium, assembly GCA_050012595.1. Classification (GTDB taxonomy): domain Bacteria; phylum Acidobacteriota; class Terriglobia; order Terriglobales; family Acidobacteriaceae; genus Acidiflorens. Next base: position 35,882 of record JBEKGW010000008.1, on the reverse strand, counting down.
TATTATCAAATACTTACGCCTTCCCGTCGAGGCACGCTGGGCCGGGTCCCTTCGGCCTGGCGCTGGATTGAGCCCGGGGTCATGTTCGTTTTCAGCAACTTAGCTCTTGCCAACCGGTATCTTCCTGCTATTATCTGGTGCTTCGCCTGCCGGACCCGGTGGGCGAGCAGCAAGATTGACGTTTCTGTGTCAGCAGTCGGATATCGCGCCTTCGTTTTCGCGGCTCCACAGTATTTCGTCGCCGGGTAACCGTCCGACGGAATACAGGGGAGCCGTTTCTGTTGGTGCGGAATCGCCCGCGCGCGGCGACGTCAACAAAAAATTCGTTCCGTCCTTCGAGGGGGTGTCCTGGATCCCAGGGCAAACAGACTAGAGACGGAAGAATAATTCTTGGCAATGAGGCGAAAGGAGTTTCTTTGTGAGAGAGAAGGGTACTGTGAAGTGGTTCAACGGGGCGAAGGGATACGGATTCATCCAGCGCTCCACCGGCGAGGACGTGTTCGTGCATTTCTCGGCCATCCAGGAGAACGGCTACCGCTCGCTGAACGAAGGCGAGACCGTCGAGTTCGATCTGCTCAAAGGCCCGAAGGGCTTCCAGGCGGGCAACGTCGTGCGCGCCGCATAAATTTCTCCAACCAGTTCGCAAACCCTCTCGGTTCGGTCGAGAGGGTTTTTTATTTTTCTTTTTTACTTTGCCTTTCTTATTTTTCGACCGTCTTAATATCCAGACTCTTCCAAAGATACCAGCAAGCAATCGAGCGATAAGGCGCCCAAGGTTTCGCGATCTTCTCCATCACCGCGGGCTTCGGCCACTTGCGTTTCTTGTAGTGCTTCTTGATGGCCGCCTGCACGCCGTAATCGCCAACCGGCAGAATATCCGGACGCCGCAGGGTGAACATCAGGAACATGTGCGCCGTCCAGACGCCGACGCCCTTGACCTGGGTGAGATGCGCGATCACTTCTTTTTCCGGCAATTCCGGCAAGCGCTCGAACTCCAGCAGGCGGGCCGCGGTCTTCTCGGCGAGATCGCGCAGATACGCCGTCTTCTGCCGCGACAGCCCGACACCGCGCATTTGCGCATCGGTCAGTTTGAGAATGCCCTTCGGCATCAGCGGATCGCCGGCTAGAGCGGTGAATCGATCAAAGATGGTCGCGGCCGCCTTGCCGTTCAACTGCTGATAGAGGATCGACTCGGCCAGCGCGTGAAACGTAGGCTCGCCAAACTGCATACGAAACGGCCCGACGCGCTCGATGATCGCAGCCATCACGGGGTCGGATTTCTTCAGGTGCCGGATCGCCAGATGGTTCGCTGGTTGGTGGATCGCTTTGCGCATCGTCGCGGGCTCCTCGCTGGACGGTCGCAAGTTTAGCACACAGGCGAACAAATGGCGAATCTGATGAATGCCTGGTTACTCGGTTGACGTGCAACCAGGGAAAAGGTCATGGAAATGGGCATTACCGCCCGTCCGCTACCGATCGCGTTCCTGGCGACGAGTTGTGTACAGCCGCCTACGCGCCAGCCTGCTGCTCGGCGATGTCGCCGATCACGGGGAGCTTGAACATTTGTCCCTGATAGGCCTTGAGCACCAGAATCAGCCAGATCACAAACCCGGCCAGACTGACGAGCGGCCACACAAAAACTGTTGCCCACCCGAGAAATGGAATGTGGCTGATGAATGTCAGGATGAGCCAGAGCACGGTCCAGGCGATCGCAAAGAAGATGGATTGAAAAGCATGGAAGCGAATGAAACGCTTCTTGTTGAACGGCTCCAGCACCAGAAAAATAATCGCCGGAATGATGGTCACGTAGGCCAGCGCGCCGGCCATGTTATCGGTGAGTCCGGCGGCTGCGGGTTTGGCCGTGCTCGCGCTCACGCCTTGTGCGGCGCCGCCAGCACACTTCGGACAGGTCGCTCCATCCGCGATCTGCGTTCCACAGGTTGGACAAAAAGCCACGGGGACCTCCTTTGAGAGACGGAGGCAAGTTATCAGAATGCTCGCCGCGACGCAATGGCGGCGGGTTGGGCATTTTCGAGATTACTGATTTCTCCGGCTTCTTCCCGCGTGTCCAACGGCGAGAATGCGCAGGGGAAATTCCGATGGCGACTACCCCGTCCGGGCAGGTGGGAGCGTGAATCCGATCCTGGTTCGGCGACTGGGTGACGGGTTCATCAGCTGCTTGATGGCGCTGATGATTTCCCGGATCGTGCCGTCGTGCGCCTCCAGGCGTCCTTCCAATTCGTTTATCCTGTCGGCGAATTCTCTGTTTGCGGCCAGCACCTGACGTAAGCGGACAAAGGCGCGCACCACGAAAACGCTCATTTTTATTGCCTGTTCCGAGTTGAGTACGGTCGCAACCATGATCGCGCCATGTTCGGTGAAGCCGTATGGAAGCGAGCGTCGGCCTCCGCGTTTCTTGTTTGAGGTTGCAAATTGCAACCGCAAAGCGGCGAACTCCCGGGGCGTGAGCTGGAACATGAAATCAGAAGGAAACCGCTCCCGGTTGCGGTTTACCTGCTGATTAAGACGCTTGACCGGAACTCCATAGAGCTCAGCCAAAGCGGTATCGAGGATGACTTTCTGATGGCGCAGAATCATGATTCGGGATTCGATGGGGACCACAGCAGCGCGTCGACGGACTGCTGACGCGCGCCGGGTTCGTCCGAGTTTTGGCGAACGGACTTTCATCCTGCCATCGTAGCCTGGAAACCAGATGGAGGATGTGACCAATGGGCGCTCCAAATGTGATGAAACCGGAGGTTATCCCGAGCGGCGCTTTATTGAGGTAGCGCACAAAGCTCAAGAACAAATCTTTGAGGTTGCAATTTGCAACCTCAAACAGAAATTACGTGATGCTGATTTCCGTGTACGTCCCGTACACCTGCCGCAAGGCTTCGCAGATTTCGCCGACGGTGGCATAGGCGCGGACGGCGTCGACTATGTAGGGCATGGTGTTGACGTCGGAGATGTTGCCGTTGGTTCCCGCCGTGGGAGTCTTGGCGGCGGCTTGTTTCAGGGCAGCGAGGCGGCGCTGAACTTCTTCATTCGAGCGGCGGGCGCGCAGGGCCTTGAGCTTCTTCTCCTGAGCGCGGGCCACCGATTCGCCGATGTAGAGAATGTGGGGCGACCCTTCTTCGATGACGAAATCATTCACGCCGACCGTGATCTTCTCGTTGGCTTCAACGGCGCGCTGGTACTGGTAACTGGCCTCGGCAATTTCTTTCTGGGGGAATCCTCTCTCGATCGCTTTGACCATGCCGCCCATCTGGTCGAGCTTCTGAAAGTAATCGAAGGCGCCGTTTTCCATGTCGAGGGTTTGCTTCTCGACGAAGTAGCTTCCGCCGAGCGGATCGACGGTTTGAGCGACGCCCGACTCGAAGGCAATAATCTGCTGGGTGCGCAGTGCGATGCGCGCAGCCTCTTCGGTGGGCAAGGCGAGGGCTTCGTCGTAGGCGTCGGTGTGCAGCGACTGCGTGCCGCCGAGCACCGCCGCCAGTGCCTGCAGGGCGACCCGCGCGATGTTGTTCATCGGTTGCTGCGCGGGCAGCGAGACGCCGGCGGTTTGGGTATGGAAACGCATCAGGCGGGTGCGGTCGTTCTTGGCGCCGAAGCGGTCCTTCATCAGGCGATACCAGATCTTGCGCGCGGCGCGATATTTGGCGATCTCTTCGAAGAAATCGTTGTGCGCGTTGAAAAAAAAGCTGAGGCGCTGGCCGAAATCGTCAACGTCGAGGCCGCGGCGGAGCGCCCACTCGACGTATTCGACGCCATCGTAGATGGTGAAAGCGAGTTCCTGCAGCGCTGTGGAGCCGGCTTCACGAATGTGGTAGCCACTGATGGAGATGGTGTTGAAGCGCGGCGTAAACTTCGATCCGAACTCGAAGGTGTCAATCACCAGTCGCATCGAGGGCGCGGGCGGATAGATGTACTCCTTCTGCGCGATGTATTCCTTAAGGATGTCGTTCTGGATGGTGCCGGAGATTTTCTTCCAGTCGGCGCCTTGCTTTTCTGCCACGACCAGGTACATGGCCCAGAGCACGCTGGCCGGCGAATTGATGGTCATCGAGGTGGTGATTTTGTCCAGGCTGATGCCGTCGAAGAGGATCTCCATATCTTCAAGCGAGTCGATGGCCACACCGCACTTGCCGACTTCGCCTTCGCTGGCCGGGTGATCGGAGTCGTAGCCCATGAGCGTGGGCAGATCGAAGGCAACGGAGAGCCCGCCGCCGCCGCTTTCGAGGAGATATTTGTAGCGCTGGTTGGTTTCTTCGGGTGAAGCGAAACCGGAGAACATGCGCATCGTCCAGAGCTTGCCGCGATAGCCGGTCGAGTGAATGCCGCGCGTATAGGGCGATTGGCCGGGATAGCCGAGGTATTGATCGTAGTTCCAGTCGGCGGGGAGATCGGCCTGGGTGTAGAGGCGGCGGATCGGGGTGTTCGAGATGGTGCTGAAGCGGGCGTGGCCGTGCTCGTCGAGATTGGTGCCGGTGGGAGCCCCAATCGGCTTTTCGGGAGCCTTGTCGAGCGTCGGGGCGAGCGTGTTTTCAGCCCATTGCTGTTCGCTGGCGGATGGGTCGCGTCCGGCGAAAACGTCCGTTACTGGTGACTCCGCAACCCTCGGTTTGTTCGGCTGGTTTGGCGCCATGCCTACTCCACTTCAACTCCTGATATGCCTCGATTAGTGTGCCACCTGCCTGGCGAGCGTGTACATCAAGTTCAATATTTATTCTACTGTTTGCGCCGAGAATGCGTCGATGAGAAGTTTGCGGTTGTTGTCGATTCCTCGAGGATGCGTTGGTAATACGCTTCGGTTTCATCGATCATTCTGCCGACCAGGAATCGCTCGATGGCGGTGCGGCGTCCTGCTTGCGCGAGTTGCTGCCTCAAGCTCGTATCGCGGACCATCTGCATGATGAGCCTGGCCAGAGCTGGGATGTCGCCGGCCGGAAATAGGAGTCCGTCCTTGCCGTGAGTGATGATCTCTGGAACTCCTCCGGCATTCGCGGCGATCACCGGAACATTGGAGAGCATGGCTTCGATGATCGATAGTCCCAGAGGTTCACGGTGCGATGGCAGCAGCATGACGTCCGTTGCAGCGAGCACGACTGGGATGTTCGACTGATAGCCGCAGAACGTCACCTTCCGGCTTAGCCCGAGGGATTCGGCAAGGCGTTCGAGGCTGGCGCGCTCTTTGCCTTCGCCGACGATCAGGCAGCGGTACCGAAGGTCTGGCGGAAGCAGCCGCAGTGCGTGGAGCAGGTCAAACTGACCTTTTGCTTTCGAGATCCGGCTGATCTGGCTGAGCACGATTTCATCGGCGCCCACGCTGAATGCGGAGCGGAAACGCGCCGCCTCGGCGTGGGCAATCCCTTCGAACCGGCTCGGGTCGACTCCATTGCGGATCGTACGTATGCGTTCGGGTGGAACATGGAAGCGGGCGATGAAAACCCGCTGCAGGTAGTCGCTGACGGCGATGAGGCGGCGGAATGCTCTGCCGTGCGATTTCTTGAATGGAGTGCTGTGCCAGGGGTCGTGGACGGTGACGACGTAAGGGATGTGTTTCCTTCGGCAGAGTAGTTCGGCAAAGTAGCCTGCGGTCCGGTGGTGTGCGTGAATGACTTCGATTCGATGTTCGGCGACAATCTCCGCCAGGCGGCGATAGGTTTTGAGCTTGTCGAGCGGGTTGATGGTTTGGAAGGATAGCTCGAAATGTGCAGAGGCACCGTCCCTGAGACCGGGGCGGCATCCGTCATCTGCCTTGCCGGTTACAAAGACGATGGAGTGGCCCTTCGCGGCTAGGCCCTTGATCAAGTCTCGGGCGTGGGTTTCGGCGCCGCCCGCTCTGCCTCCGCGCCAGCGGTGCGAAAACAATATGAGGACATTCATCGCGAGTCACGGTCGGGTTCGCTCGTATCAGCTCTTCCCACTCGGATTCTGTTGCATCTGTGTCGGCGTTGTATCGGTGCGCCGAACCTGATCCGCTCGAACCTTTCGTATACAGCCGCAGTATGGCTCTACTGTTGCGGTTGGGCCGGAGGGTTCGCCGGCGTTGGCTGGTCGATTGGCCGCGCCGCCACGTGCGGAATGTTCGGCGTGTGCGTGACCTGGCCGCGCTCAGCGTCGGCGATCAGGATACCGGCGTGATCGAGCAGCAGACCGATGGCCCGATCCAGTTCGACTTCAGCCTTTTCGTACAGGGCTTTGGCCGAAACGAGCGTAACTTCAGCCTGGGTCATGGCTGCCTGGTTCTGCAACACCAGAGTGGACGTGGATGCGCCGAGCGCGTACTTCTTTTGTTCGGCGTCGAGAGACTGGCGCGCCAGATCCACCGCCGCCTGGGCGGAAGCGACGCTCGCGCGATTCTGCTGTACGCCAAACTGCGCGTTGCGCACCTCGATGCGCACCTGGTTCTCGATCTGCTGAATCCGCAACTGCGCTTGCCGGTACTCAAATTCCGAGCGCACCTGCGTGGCCTGCCCGGCGCGGTTACGGAGTGGAATGTTGAGACTCACGCCTATCCCTTTGTCGGGCGCAGTGGAATTGACCAGTTGGTTCAATGTTGCACTGTAAGAGACGGGAGGCGGGGCCGTGTAGTTCGGTATACCGCAGAATGCCGGTTCCTGATTGCAAACGTAGCCAATATTCGCATTGCCGCCCAGGCCTGCGCCGCCATAGTAGGCAAACAGGTCAACCGACGGTAGTAGAGCGCTGCGGATTGCTTTGTTGCTGATTTCGGTATTAGAAAGGTTGATCCGCTGTTCCGCGAGTTCGGGGCGATGACTAAGCGCATCGTTCACTAAGTCCTGGGTGGGGACGATCGGTTCCTGCGCGGGCAGTTCCATGGTTGAGGTGGGAATGACTTCGGCGTCGGCCAGTGTGGGGTCGACGAGTGTGCGGCTGAGAGCATTCTTCATTAGGAGTTGCTGCAGTTCAAGATTGGTCAACGCTAAGGTCAGGGTCTGCTGATTGCTGGCAACTGTGCTCTGCGCCCGGACAACTTCGATCGGCGCGAGGGTCCCGATCTCCACCTGCTTCTGGTTGTCCGAGAGGGTCTTCTGAGCGAAGGCCAGTTGCTCCTTTTGAACTCGGACGTTCTCGTAGGCGTATACCAGGTCCCAATACATATTTTCGATTTGGTCAACGGTGGTCGTGATTTGCAGGCGGAAGGCAACATCCGAAATTTCACGATTGTTCTTTGCAATTTGAATGAAGCGAGTGTTCGGGGCGAATCCGAAGCCCTGCAGTAGGTGCTGTGTCAACTTAAACTGAAAATTGGAGCTTAGGGCCGGAGTCAGTTCATTAAACTCATTATTGGAAGCTATCCGGTTGTTGTTGAAGGCGACCGCCATATTCGTGCCCCACTGGAATCCCTGGGTGTAAGCGAAATTGGCCGTGGTCGTGTTCTGGCTGTTGCCGCAAAAGGGGCTGCTGCAGTTGATCCCCTCGTGATCGATTTGCAGTGTGCCCGTGAGAATGGGATCGAAACTAGTAATGAGCGGGCCGCTGCCGAGAGTTGATACGACCAGGCCTCCCGCGCCGGTGCCGGCGCCGCCGGCCGCGACCGATGTTCCGCCCTGGCCCGAGCCGACTTGCGCGCCGAGTCCGCCCACGCCGCCGCCGGGCGTGTTCTGCACGACACCGCTATTAACTCCGAGAATGCTGGAGCCGGCTTTTGCCCGCCAGACGTCGGTATCAGCGATGTTCAGGTTGTAGCGGGCGATTGCGATATCGAGATTGTTTTCGAGCGCCAGCGCGACCGCGTCGTTCATCGAGATATAAAGTTTGCCGTCGTGCAGGAACTGGTCGATGCGCGGCGTGTTGGCCAGGTTCGGCGGCGCTACGTGGCGCGCAGTGTAGGGCGCGAGCGGGTTGGGGAAATGCGACTGCGGGTGCGCGTACTCCTGCACGTCAAAGGGCTGCGACGATGACGACACCGCCTGTTGGGCCGGCATCTGCGCCGACGGCGCACTGGGCACGGGCGAGGCATCCTGCGCCCACCCGGCAGGTACCATGATTCCTGCAAGGAAGACGGCGGCAAGGAAAAGGAAAAGGACGACGGCGGCCCGCTGAAATGCAGTCAACACGGTAGAACGTTGCATTCGCATCATCTCCATTGGTCATACATAAGTGACCATACTTAAGTGACCACACTCAAGCAATCCGACTCGAGAGGAACGGACGTAGTGGTCTGCAGTTTTACTAACCCTTTGCTAATACGTAGAACGACAGGCAAGAGTTCCTTGCAATCTTCTCTTTGCAGTTCTCTTCTTGCAATGGGGAAAGGCAATCTTTTCTATTTCCATTTCCATTTCCATTGATCGTGAATAAATTGATCGTAAGTGAAATAGTATAGCTGACGCGCCGTCGCACTCTCCATGACGGCGGCGGCAAAACTTTGTAAATGGTTGCGATGATGCTCAGGCAGCTTAGGACTCGAAAAAGAACGTGCGCAATCTCAGACTGATCCTTTCTTATGACGGCGCCGAGTTTGCCGGCTGGCAGGTGCAGCCCGGCCGGACGACGGTGCAAGGCGCGCTGGCCTCCGCCATTGGACGATTGAGCGGGGAAAATATACTGCCCCAGGGTTCCGGCCGGACCGACGCGGGTGTGCACGCACTGGCCCAGGTGGCAAGCTTTGCGACCGCGTCGGCGATTCCGGTCGAAAACTGGCTGCGGGCGCTGAACGACATTCTGCCGGCTTCGATCCGCGTGCTGGAGGTGACAGAGGCCGCCCCCGGGTTCCACGCGCGCAAGTCGGCGCTCGCCAAGACTTATCGCTATCGCATTCACCGCGGAGCGATCTGTCCGCCGTTTCTGGCGAGGTACGTTTGGCATTATCCTTATCCGCTGGAGGAATCGGCGATGGTTGCCGCCGCTGGCGTGGTCGTCGGCGAGCACGATTTCACATCGTTCGCGGCAGTGGATCCGGAGCGCGTGGAACGGATGGCGGCCGGCGAAAATCTTAACCACCAAGGACGCTCTGGAAGGACTGTGAGCAATGTTCGGACGAGCAACGTGCGGACGATCTTCTCTTCCAGCTGGACGCGCGAAGGCGACGAATTGATCTATAGGGTTCGCGGCAGCGGATTTCTTCATCACATGGTGCGCAACCTGGTCGGCACATTCCTGCAAATGGGGAAGGGAACCGTGAGCCTGGAAGATTTCGGCCGCATCCTCGACGCGCGGGCGCGCACTGCGGCCGGCCCGACCGCGCCCGCCAGCGGGCTATATCTGGTCGAGGTGGAATACTGACGCGAACACCTGCCCAACTATTTGTCATCCTGAGCGAAGCGAAGGACCTATGCATTTACTCGCAGCGCCGGAATGCATGGGTCCTTCGCTTCGCTCAGGATGACACTTCAGGATGTAGATAAACGCTGTGGCGCGCCCGTACCATCCCGCGTACACTTCTTCGCAGATGGCGACCAACGTCGAATTCACCGTCTCCCGCATCGCTTCCGTGAACCCGGCGACGGGTGAAGTTCTGGGCGAACTGGACAGTGCCGGTTCGACCGAAGTGCGCGCGGCGGTGGCCCGGGCGCGCGCCGCACAGCCGGACTGGAATGCCTGGGGCATCCGCAATCGCGTCCAGGTATTGCGTCGCTTCCAGCAGATTCTTCTCGCGCATAAAACCGACATCGCGCGACGCATCATGCAGGAAGCCGGCAAGCCTTCGGTCGAAGCGCTCGTCACCGAAGTTCTGGTCGTGCTCGACGCGACGCGATTCCTGATCGACAGCGCATTTGCGATCCTGCGCGAAGAAAAGCTGCCGCACGGAAATCTCGCGATGAAGACAAAGTCGGGGCGCATTCTGCACCAGCCGTATGGCGTGGTCGGAATCATCTCGCCGTGGAATTATCCTTTCTCGATTCCGGCGACTGAGGCTATGGCGGCTCTGGTGGCGGGCAATGCCGTAGTGCTCAAGCCCTCCGAATTGACCCCGCTGATCGCGCTCAAACTACAGGCGCTGCTGCGCGAGGCCGGAGTTCCCGACGATGTCTTCCAGGTGCTCCCGGGCGGAGGCGAGACTGGCGCGGCGCTGGTGAAAAGCGAGATCGACAAGCTGGTCTTCACCGGCAGCGTCGCCACAGGCCGCCGAATCGCACAGATCGCCGCCGAACGCCTGCTTCCGGTGGTGCTGGAACTGGGCGGCAAGGACCCGATGATTGTTCTCGAAGACGCCGATGTCGATGTCGCATCGAGCGGCGCCGTCTGGGGAGCTTTCGTCAACGCGGGGCAGACCTGCTTGTCGGTCGAACGCTGCTACGTGCATCGGAGTTTGTATGCCGCCTTCCTCGATGCCTGCTCCGAGAAGGCGCGCAAGCTGCGCGTCGGCAATGGTATGGATCCGGAAACCGAAATTGGCCCCATGATCGACGAGCGGCAAGTGCGTGTGGTGGAATTGCAGGTGGAGGATGCGAAGCAGCGCGGTGCCCGCGTGCTGGTTGGGGGCACGCGATTGCGCGAGCTCGGCCCAACATTTTTTGCGCCCACCGTGCTGGCCGGAGTGGATCACCGCATGCGCGTGATGCAGGAAGAAACCTTCGGCCCGGTGCTGCCGATTGCGGCTTTCGCCGACGATGCCGAGGCGGTGCGCCTGGCCAACGATTCCAACTACGGACTGGCCGCCAGCGTTTGGACGCGCAATCGCGCCCGCGGCGAGCGACTGGCTCGCCGGATCGATGCGGGCACGGTGATGGTGAACGATGCCGTGTCGTGTTTCAGCATCAGCGAAGCTCCACACGGCGGCGTGAAGGCAAGTGGCATTGGGCGCACGCACGGGCGCTGGGGTCTGGAAGAAATGGTACGCGTGAAGTATGTCGACAGCGACCTGGTTCCGCGCATGAAAAAAATCTGGTGGTTCGGCTACGGTGGTGGATTCGCGGGCGAGATGGAAAGCTTCCTCGACCTGCTGTACGCGCGTCCGCTGCGAGAGAAACTCAAGGCCGGCGTGCAAGCGGCCAGAGCGCTGTGGCGCAGGAAATTGTAAAGCTGGAAGAGATCCTAAAATGTTTGTCATCCTGAGGGAAGCGAAGGATCTGCTTTCTTGACACTGCCAGAGACAGCAGATCCTTCGCTTCGCTCAGGATGACAACAGGGTACCTGAATCAACAAGAAAGTAGACGAATCATGACCGACTCGCGCGCACTCTTGCGCCACACCCTCGCCACCGTCGCCTATCGCGGAGCGAAAGCCATCCGCAACGCTGGGCCGGACTTTGCCGAATATGGCTCGGCCGAAACTTCGCGCACGCCGGCGAAAATTCTCGCGCATATGGGCGACCTGATGGACTGGGGTCTCGCCATGTCGGAAGGCCGCCGCGAGTGGCACGACTCGGCTCCGCTGCCGTGGGAAAAAGAATGCGGGCGCTTCTTCACCGCCTTGAAAAAGTTCGATGACTACCTGGGGTCGGAAAAGCCGCTCGCAGTCTCCGCCGAAAAATTGTTTCAGGGCCCGGTCGCTGACGCGCTCACCCACATCGGCCAGATCGCGATGCTGCGGCGGATGGCCGGTGTCCCCATCAAGGGCGAAAACTATTTCGCAGCCGAAATCACGGTCGGCCGCGTCGGCGCGGATCAGGCTTCCCCGCGCAAAGAGTTTGACTAGCAGCGATCTTCATAAAGGAGCCGTCATCAGGCCTTGCCCTCACGCGACCGTTCGCAAGCTGCGTTGTAACCGGAGCAAAACCGCTCCCAGTGCCGCAATCCCGGCCAGCCAGATGGCAAGCGCTGAATTCACCACCCAGCCCGGCGCTGCCCCGACGCGGCGCAGCAGAAACGGCAGAAAATTCCACGTGGTTATGTGAACATAATCCCAAGGGTCCTGGGTCATGGCCTCGGTGGTCAAGCCCCAGGCGTCCATCTTGCCCAAAGTGAAGGCGACGATGTTTTTGAAACGCAGAGCAATCACGAACGTCGGATGTCCGAACGTCTCCATCTGGTAAATTTCCAGTGGCAGCCAAAACGCCAATGATGCTAACTGAATCATCAGGCTGACTGCGATCAGCACCCATCCCGCCCGCCAGATCGTTCTTCCCAAACGCTCTCGATAGCGCATGAGCAGCGGCACAGCAACCAGTGTCACCAGTTCCACCGATGTGGAAACATAGCGGTCGCCCCAGGCGAAGTCGCCGCTCCAGTAGGTGTATCGCGCATAAAAGCAGATATACGCCAGCAACAGGAGAACAGAGGTCGTGCCATAAGCGCGGACCTCTGGAGTCAGGCGCTTCCACAGCCATGCCAGGAGGAAAATTGCCAGCACGAGAAGAGGATCGAACAGAAAAATAGACTTCTCGGGCTGGAACAGCGGACCGAGAAAGCCGACGTGAAAGGGCGTGCTCCAGGGAAAGTTCGCCGGCAGCGTAGGATCCCGCTGGCGATATTCCCGGGCGAATATCGCCACGTATGTACCGGTAAAGGATCCGAAGCGATAAAACTGATAGGCACGATCGATCATGAGAAAGAATAGGTAAACGGGTGCGGCGACTTTGCAGTAGGCGATGAGACGCCGCCACAACCCGCGGCCGCGCGCTCCTCCAAACCCTGCTCCTTCGAACCAAAGCACGAGTAAGACAAAGATTCCTCCCGCGATGAGATCCAAACCGGTGGTGAGACGCGTAAGCAGGTTTAGCCCCAGCGCGCAGGAGCCGATAAAGAGCGCCCGCCGGCTGTCCGCGCGCAGCCACTCGTACTGGAATGAAAATCCAGTAAGTGTCAGCAACATGATGTAGTTGTTCTCCATCATGTTCTGTGTGTAGTGAAGATGGGTGGTGCAGAACATCAACGCCAGCACGCCGGCCGCTGACTCCTTCGCGCTAAAACGTAATTGCCCGAGCAACCGGAATGCGACGAGCGCGGTGAGAATGTTCACCAGAATGTTGGTGGTGTAGCTGACCACAATGCTGCGCACGGCAGGATCGTCGCCGTAATCCGAGAAGATCGACCAGTGCTGCATCCACGTCCCCAGGAGATCGGCGGGCAGCATGAGCAGCGACTGGCCGATGCCATACCAGCTATAAAGACGCCCGCCACGGCCGTGCAGGCCAAATTCGGGATATTCGTTGGGGAAAACCTGCGGCTCCGAGGTCCACAGCCAATGCGTGGTTTGCAGCCGATGCGTCGTGTCGGCTGTCCCCAACTCGCCGGATTGCACCACGAAAGCGAGCAGCCCCGCGGTCAGACCCAGGAGAAAAAGCGGATCACGCAGCCATCGTCGGAGGCGAGAAGTCATTGCCTGGATGGTAATTCGAAAGTTGTACCAAGAGCTATCGGCGGATCGGCTATATTCAGGCGCGGCGGCATCTGCTCAGCCGGCCGATGCGCGAGTTTACTTCGTGGTCACGTTCCATCGAAAAAGAAGAATAGAAGAGCGCGGCGTCCTTGGTCCGAAGGCTGGGCCTGAGTAAAATAGCGGAGAAGCGCCCTTTGCAAGGCGCTCAGGAGACTCAATGGCTTCCGGCGAAACGGCAACCGCTGTCACGAGCACGATTCCACAGCTTCCTAACCACAAAGTGAAGATCAAGAAGACCGGCCAGCGTGCCTGCAACGAGAAAAACGAAAAGGGCAAGTTCTGCGGCGGACACCTGAAACGCTGGTTCTATGCCGCCGACGTGCTCGAAAAGGAGTGCGGCTGCGTGGAGAAAGCCTGGGGAACCGACCGCGAAGTGTATCGCTGCGAATCTTGTCAGACGCTCTACCTGCCGAGTCCCGAAGATCCGCGTGGAATGAACGTCGCGGGCCGAGGCCAGCTTTCGGTGTTCGGGCTCACGGTCGCTCCCAAGGAAGAGAAAAAGGCGTAGCGTCTGCGGATCGCGCGCCGCTACCGCGTCTTCGCAGGCGCCGCGCTCTGAACACTACTCGTATTCGTTACGCCATTCGTTATCCCACTCAAAAGAAAAAGCAGCAAGACAGCCACGAACGGCGTGCGGACGCTTGACACTCGATTCATCGTCCTGTAGTGTCCGCCAGCGGAGGCCAAATTCAAGGAGTCCATGGGATCTGCTGATTCGAAGCCTGCGCGAAATGCCTCATCGGCGAAATCCCGCCGCAAGTCCGAGCCCTCCCGCAAACGGTCGCACCCGGCCGCGGTTACGATCCGCGACGTCGCCAAGCGCAGCGGATTCTCTTCCGCCACCGTTTCCATCGTCCTGAACAACGCGCCGCTGGCACGCTACATTCCCGACACCACCAAAGGACGCATCCAGCGCGCTGCGTCGCATCTCGGCTACCGTCCCAACCTGTTTGCGCGCTCGCTGCGTGGCCGGCGCAGCCACACCGTCGGCGTCATGGTTTTCGATATGACCGACCCTTACTGCACGCTCGTGCTGCGCGGCATCGAAAACACCCTCTACCAGTCATCTTTTCTTCCCATTCTTACGGATGTCCACAACGAGCGCAGCCGCTTCGAACGCTATCTCGAGATGCTGCTGGACCGCCGCATCGAAGGCCTGGTCGTCCTCGCGAATTGGCTGTTTGTGGATATCAACGTCCTCGCCGATCTGGAGAAGAACAACATTCCGACCGCAACCGTGGGGCGCGAGCTCAAGAACGACAAAATCAGCTCGGTGATCGTCGACAATGACTTGGGCGCGCGCGCCGCTCTCGAACACCTCTATTCGCTCGGCCATCGCAAGATCGCGTTCATCCGCGGCCCCCACCAGTTGTCCGACACCGGACCTCGGTGGCATGGCGTGCGCACGCTGGCCCGCGAACACAACCTCGAACTCGACCCGCGGCTGATCGTCGATCTACCAGAATCTGGAGATCCGTTCTCAAGTTTTGAACAAGGATACAAATTGACGGAGGATTTGCTGCACCGCCGCCATCCCTTCACCGCGCTGATGGCCTTTGACGACATGACGGCTTTCGGCGCCATCCGTGCGCTCGCCAAAGCGGGGATTCACGTTCCCGAGCAATGCTCGGTGGTGGGCTTTGACGACGTCGCGCCCGCTGCCATCTATTCTCCGGCCCTGACCACCGTGCGCCAGCCCATGGAAGTTATGGGAACGGCTGCGGCCACCATTGTGCTCGAGGCCATCAACGCCACTCTCGAAAAGAAACCGATTCGCACCATCCACCGCAGAATCGTTCCCGAGCTGATCGTGCGCGAGTCGACCCGCAGCGTAAAGTAGCTGCCTGGGCACAAGCCCTGCATTTTCTCTTGACAGAGAGAGATACCTGAAGCAGTATTGATACGTTTTAATAAAGGATTTTTCCCGTTTTTTCTGCGGCGCGTGGCGGCGCTGGGAAGAGATTTTGGAAGGGAATGAAGATCGAGCCCGGCAGAAAATTCGGAGCGTAACATCGGCTGGACAACCCGGCGGCTGGCACAGGATACCGGCACGATCTCCGGCACGTTGCATGACAACACCGGAGCTATTGAAGCCATCGAATATCGCGTTGCGACTTTCGGTTAGGAGGCTCTTATGAATAGCAGAAATGCAATTGTCAAGACTGTGCGGAATTTTCTTACTGTTTGTATTCTTTGCCTCTGCGCGGGTTCGGTAGCGTTTGCCCAGGCCGGCCGGGGCAGCATCAGCGGCATGGTCTCCGATCCTTCGGGGGCAGTCGTCAGTGGCGCCCAAGTCACCGCACTCAGCCAGGCAACCGGAGTCGCGCTGCACACCGTTACCAGCGACGCGGGCTTGTACAGCTTTGTATCGCTGAACCCCGGCCTCTATGTAGTCACGGCCAGTCAAACGGGCTTTGAAACCGTCGCTCAGAAAAATGTGCTGGTAACTGTGGACCAAGTCACCACCGCGAATATCGCTCTGCGAGTCGGCAACGTGGCCGAGACGGTTGAGGTGACGGGCACATCCGAACTGGTGGATACGAGCAACTCCACCGTAGGCCAGTTGATTGATTCAGCCGCCATCGCTCGCGTCCCGTTGCTCACACGCAATGTCTTTGATCTGGTACAACTGAGCGCCGGCGTGACCCCGGCCAATGGAGCGCCCAACTCCTCCAGTTCGCAGCCCATCGTCAACATCTCTAGCGGACGCCCGGGAATCGATGTCTCGTCTTACACCATCAACGGCGCCCTCATGGGATCGGTTTACTATATGCTCGACGGCAGCCCGCTGGGCGTTGCTGAGAACAACATTGCCGCCATCCTCCCGGCCATGGAGATTCCCGAGGATGGCGTGGAAGAGTTCCGCGTCGAAACCCAGAACACTCCGGCCTCCTATCAGAGCGGCGGCGCGGGCGTCATCAGCTTGGCCAGCAAATCGGGCGGCGACCGGTTCCATGGCGATGCCTTCGTGGTTCTCCGCCCGGATGTCCTTGCCGCCAACGAATACTTCAACAAGCAAGGCCAGCTATTGGCCGGCACGCCCAACCAGTCGCCAAGCTTTCATCGCTACCAGGAAGGCGGTGCCATCGGCGGCCCCATCCTGCACAAGAAGCTTTTCTTCTTTGCGGATTATGAAGCCACGCAAGAGAAACTGTACGATAATTCCAGCATCTTTACCGTTCCCACAACCGCGGAGCGGAAGGGCGATTTTTCAAGCGACACCGCCACGATCTATAACCCGATGCTTCCCGACTACACCGCTGCTACTGCGCCAAACCCTTCTCTCATCGGAACGCGGCAGCCGTTTGTCGGTAACAACCTTACCAACCCTACTAACGGTGTCCCGGCCCTCAATCCAACCGCGGTGGCGTTTCTGTCCCACATGCCCGCGTGCAACTATCCCGATCCCGTCTCTTGCCAGGCAGACACGGGCAACCATCTAAACAACTATCAGCTTCCGGGTCTGGACCCCATAACCGCGAAGAGATTCGACATTCGCGTGGACTACTACAAGAGCGAAAAGCAGCGACTCTTCTCCCGCTTCTCGTTTGCCCGGTCGACCGTGGCGGGGGTCAACGCCTTCAATAACGCTTGGGATCCGAACTACGCCCAGAACGTCACCAACGGGCGTAACTTTATCGCGGGGTACGACTACACCATAAATCCCACTACCGTCTTGCAGCTGCGCTACTCTTTTACGCGCCGCTATGAAAACCAAGGCGGCGATCCCGCCCAAAATGGTTTCGACATCACCTCGATGGGATTTCCCGCATCGCTGGCGCAGGCCGAGGTGTACAAAATCATCCCCATCGCGTTCTTTAACGACTATGTGGCAAACGGCCTCACCAGCGGCGTCGGCGGCACCGCAAATTACAACACCTTCATCGATGCCAGCGAGAATCATGACGCCAGCGCGACCCTCACGAAAGTGCTGGGTAAGCATGAACTCGCTTTTGGCGCGGAATATATGAAAAGGTTCTTCAATGTGGGCGCGCCGCCCGCACCCTCCGGCTGGTACTATTTCGATACTTCCGCTACAAACCAATCCACAGCTTCAGGCGTGGGAGGCAGCGACTTCGCTTCGTTCCTGCTGGGTATGGGGACTTCCCCGGGCAGCGAATCGGTAAATTTCACGCAAGATCTCTTCGCCGCGGAAGCCAATCCGTATTACGCGGCATTCATCCAGGACACGTACCATATCAGGCCGAATCTCACCATCACCGCTGGACTTCGCTGGGACATCTTCGGCGGTAAGACGGAGCGTCATAACCGCCTGGAATACTTCGATCCGAATGCCGTGGGAACGTCGCCTCCCGTAGGTAACTTTGGGGGGGGCAGTTTCACCGGCGGCGAAGTATTCGCCAACAGCAGCAACCGCTCTCCGTTTACTACCAACATGAAGGACTTTGCTCCGCGCCTCGGCTTCTCATGGCAGCCAGAGAAACACTTGGTGGTTCGCGGCGGCGCCGGCTTCTACTTTGGACCGAGCGCACACATGGTGGGCAGCGCATTGGTGGACAGCGATGGATACTCCACTAGCAATAACTGGAACGCAACCTGTCTTAACGCCGACGGCAATTCGGTGTTAAACGGCTCCAACCTATGCGCAGGTGCGGCACCGGGCAGTCCAGCGCCGAGTGTGACAGGCGACTATTCGCTGAGCAATCCGTTCCCAGTGGATATGGGAGCGGGTATTCTTCCACCATCCCAATTGCATCCGGCCGGATTGCTGACTAACCTTGGCGCGAATCTAACCACGATGCTGCACTCGCAGCGTACGCAGGAAACCTATAACTTCAACTTCGGCCTGGAGTACGAATTTCCGCAGCAGATCGTCCTCAGCGTCGGCTACGTGGGCAGCAGGGGCCTCTTCCTTCCGTTTGGCGGTTTAGATCTGAACCAGCTCACTGTGAGCCAGATCGAGCAGATCGGCAATACCCTTGGCCCCAACCCGCAGAACTTTATAAACGCGGAGCCTTACCCGCAATTCAACTCTGGCAGCATCAGCATAACCGGCCAGGGCAACGGTGTCGTAGTGAATGGCTATCCCGCGGGAGATTCCGAATACAGCTCCCTGCAGACGAAGGTGCAGAAGCGCCTGACCCATCACTTCACCACGCTCGCCTCATTTACCTGGGCCAAGCTGATGACGGACGACAGCCAACCTCCGCTGGGCTTTGTCGGTTTTCATGACGCGTACCCGCAGGACTGGAGGAACATGAGCTACGAGCACTCCGTCAGCCGGCAGGACGTGAAGTATCAATTCACGTGGCAGGCGTCTTATGACCTGCCCGTGGGCAAAAACAGGGCGGTCAATCTGAACGGAATATCGAATGCTATCCTGGGCGACTGGACGGCCGACGGGATTTTCTATCTGAGCAGCGGTGTTCCCATCGCTTCGCCGTATGTAGGGTCGTCAAATATCTACCTCTATCAGCGGGCCGATATGACCTGCGATCCCAGCAAGGGCGCGCCACATACGGCAGCGCAGTGGTTCACCGGCGACTGCTTCGCCGTGCCAGGAACGGAGGGTGGCGGCGCTCCTAACCAGTTTGTTCCGGGGAATGCGCCCGCGTTACTTGATCACGTCCGCACCATGGGAGCCAACAATCTGGATCTCACGCTCTCCAAGAATGTCAAACTGGGCGAAACGCGGGATCTCCGCTTTGATATATCTTCCTATAACGTCGCCAACAGGCCGCAGTTTGCGTCGCCCAACGTGCCCAGCTACAGTAGTGGCGGGTGGACGGCTGCGAACGGTTTCGGCCAGATCACGCAAACTTCCAACACCCCGCGCCAGTTTCAGTTTGGAGCGAGATTTACATTCTGATCCATTGGCGGGCACCCCACTCATCGCGTTCTTTGCGATGAGTGGGATTTGCAGCGAGTATTCAAGCAATCGCTTCGTCAGTCCGCGACGCCCACGCGCACGCGCTCCCGACTCAGCACCGCCAGTCCCTTCTCCAGATCGCCGATCAGGTCATCGACATGCTCCAGGCCCACCGACAGGCGGATCATCTGCTCGGTCACGCCCATCTTTTTCCGCAGCTCCGGAGCGATCATGGCATGCGAGGTCAGCACCGGGATGGTCACCAGAGAATCCACTCCGCCAAGGCTGGGCGCCAGGGTAAACAGATTCAGCGCTTCGGCCACGTGGCAGGCGTCGGCGCCGCTGCCTTCCACCTCGAAGCTCAGCACGCCGCCCGCGCCCGCCATTTGCTTCTTCGCGATCGCGTAGTCCGGATGCCCCTTCAGCAGCGGATAGTGCACCCGCGCCACCTTGGGATGCTGGCTCAGAAACTCGGCAATCCGTAGCGCGCTTTCGTTCTGGCGCTCGACCCGGACGGCCAGCGTCTTGATCCCGCGCAGCAGCAGAAACGCCGCGTGCGGATCCATGCAGCCGCCGAGCGTGGTGCGCGTGCGATGGATGTGCTCGATCAAATCGCGCCGCCCGGTTGCGATGCCACAGATCAGGTCGGAATGTCCGCCAAAATATTTCGTCCCCGAATGCAGCACCAGATCAATGCCCCACTCCGCCGGACGGCAATTGATAGGCGTGGCAAAGGTCGAATCAATCGTCGAGATCAGGCCGTGCTTGCGCGCCAGTGCCGCAATCTTCTCCAGATCGACGACCCGCACGTTTGGATTCGTTGGCGATTCAATGTGCAGGATCTTGGTATTGGGCCGGATCGCGCGCTCGTGCTGCTCCATGTCGTTGGTATCGACGAACGTCGTTTCGACTCCCAGTTTCGGCAGCCACTGCGACAAAAACTTGATCACGCCACCGTAAATATCGCGCTGCGCCACGATATGGTCTCCCGCCTTTACCAGCGAAAGAATCGACGTGGTGATCGCGGCCATGCCGGAAGAGAACAGCAGCGCCGCATCCGTGCCTTCCAGTTCCGCGATGGCATTCTCGGCGACCGTATGCGTGGGATTACCGTAGCGGGTGTAGAAGCTGTCGGTAGGCGTGACGCGCACCTGCTCCTGCATATCGGTGACTTCGAAGGTCGAAGTCTGATAGATGGGCGTGGAGAGCGGACCGTTCTTTTTGGCGAGGCTGGTGCCGCCGCGAACCGCCTCGGTTTCCTGACGAAATTCATGCTTTTTCATACTTTTCTCCAGGCTGGATGGGTAGTCCTAGCTTCTTACCCCCGCCGCATTCACCGCGGGCACCGGCGCCAGCCACTGTGCCGACCTGGCGTGCCGGCCGCTCACCACTCTGTCGAATTCATGCTGCAAGGCGCGGGTTACGGGACCAGCCTTGCCGTCGCCGATGACGCGGAAATCTATTTCGCGCAGGGCAACGACTTCCGCCGCCGTGCCGCACACAAACACTTCGTCGGCAACATAAAGCTGATCGCGCGAAATAGGCTCCTCAACCACGGAGTAGCCCAAATCCCGAGCCAGCGTGATCAGGCTGTCGCGAGTAATGCCTTCCAGAATTCCGGCCCGCGGCGTGGTGCTGATGATCTTGTTTCCGACGCTGTCGCGAACGTTGTTGCGCACGTTCTTACGAACGATGAAGAGATTTTCACCCGTGCACTCCGCCACGTATCCATCGGGGCCAAGCATGATCGCCTCATCGAATCCGGCGCGGTGCGACTCCGTCTTGGCCAGAATCGAGCTCACATAATTTCCCGAGACCTTGGCCTTGGTCATCATGATGTTCGGATGCAGCCGCGTGAATGACGCAATATTGGCGCGGATGCCGCGTTCCTTCGCCTCCGCCCCCAGAAAAGCCTTCCACTCCCACACCGCGACCACGAAATGCAGCTGGCCGGCCTCGACGGTCAGGCTCATCGCGCCGTCCAGGTAAATCATCGGGCGGATGTAACACGCCGAAAATTCGTTTGCCGCAATCGTCTGGTTGATTGCAGTCTTCACCTGCTCGGCCGTAACCGGCAGTTCGCGAAAGCCCACAATGCGCGCCGAGTCCAGCAGGCGTTCCACGTGTTCGTCCATCCGGAAAACCGCCGGCCCCTTGTCGGTCGAGTAGCAGCGGATCCCCTCAAACACACTGAAGCCATACTGCACGGCGGCACTCACAAACGGGACCACGCCTTCGCTGGCGGGCCTCAAAGAATCATCGATCCAGACGTAACGAGCGGCTCCCATATTCTCCTTAATAAAGCTGTCCTCAACCCAGCTGGAATCTCTTAAGATTACCTGTGCTGCCCGGCCGCGGCAAGGCGCAAGACTCGGACGGAATGACATGTCTCGCAAGACATGGCCTGGCGTCTGTAATATCCTTCATGGAGCCACTTTTATGAAAAAGAAGAAGCTGAAACCAACTGCCCGAAAAAGACCCGCACGAAAAACATCAGCCGCCAGGAAAGCGGCGAAGACGGCGCGCCCAGCGAGTAAAGTTGCGCTCAAAGGCACGGTCCTGAAAGGCAAGCCACCGAAGGCCGAGTTGCGCCACATCCCGTGGAGTTCGGTCGAGGTCGAAGCCCTGAACCCCTTGCTTGGCCGTCACTTCGTTGTCGGGCAGAATGTCATGCTCGCTCGCGTCCTGCTCAAGAAGGGATGCATGGTGCCCGAACACAGCCACCACAACGAGCAGATCACCTACATCCTGGAAGGCGCGCTGAAATTCGGGATCGACGGCAAGGAGATTGTGGTGAATGCGGGCGAGGTCCTGACCATTCCCCCCAACATGCCGCACTGGGCTGAGGCGCTCGCGGATACCGTCGATCTCGACATCTTTAACCCGCCCCGCGCCGACTGGATGAACAAAACCGACGCTTATTTGCGCTCGAAGTTGGAAGATGAGCCCGTGTAGCGCGGACACTCCTGTCCGCGTACGGACAGCGTCCGTGAATTCGACCGGGTATCGGGCATCGCCAGCGCAGCCGTACCGTATCATGTGTAAAGCGAGCAACACTCATCGCTTTCCATCGGATATCCATTGTCGACTACTCGAATCGCCGAACCCACCTCCCGTTTGCGCTGCATTTCCTGCGGCGTCACGCCCAATTCTGCCGGCCAGGACTTCCGTTGCACCGCTTGCGGCGACCTGCTGGAATTCTTTTTTCCCGGATGGAACCTTGGCACGCCTGCTTCCGGCCAACATTCCTTACGTGCCGGTGGAGGGCCGGGCGTCCCCGCCCGGCTGAACGGGCAAGACGCCCGTTCCTCCACAGATCCGGCGGCACTGAAGTCTCTCTGGCTCAACCGCCGCACCTCACGCGACGCCCTCGACCAGAGCGGCGTCTGGCGCTTTCGCGAACTTCTTCCGCACATTTCAGAAGAACATGCCATCACGCTCCGCGAAGGCAACACGCCGCTCTACCGCCTGCCACGATGTGCCCGCGCGACTGGCGTTGAGAATCTTCACGCCAAGCACCAGGGCATGAATCCGACCGCATCGTTCAAAGACACGGGCATGACCTTCGCCGCCTCGGCCGCGCACCAGGGCGGATTCCGCTGGGTTGCCTGCGCCTCCACCGGCAATACTTCAGCCTCCATGGCCGCCTATGCCGCGCGCGGCAACATGCACAGCCTGGTGCTGATCCCGGAAGGCAAAATTTCCTGGGGCAAGCTTTCGCAAGCGCTCGACTACGGAGCCCTCACCTGCCAACTTCGCACTGATTTCGATGGATGCGTTCGCATCCTCAACGACCTCGTCCGCCAGAAGCCGGTCTACCTGCTGAATTCGGTGAATCCGTATCGCATCGAAGGCCAGAAAACTTCCGCCATCGAACTGCTCGAGCAACTCGCGTGGGAGCCGCCCGACCACATCATTGTCCCCGGAGGCAATCTCGGAAACAGTTCTGCGATCGGCAAGGCGCTTCTCGAAATGCGCGAGCTCAAACTGATCTCGCGTCTGCCGAAGCTTTCCATCATCCAGGCAAAAGGCGCGAATCCGTTCTACCGCTGCGTGCGCGACTTCGGAGGAAAGAAGCTCGAGCCCATGACTGCCGACACGCTAGCGACCGCCATACAAATCGGCAATCCAGCATCGTGGAAGAAAGCGCTGCGAGTACTGCAGGCGACCGGCGGTGAGGTCGAACAGGTTACAGAAGTCGAAATCGCCATTGCCAAAGCCGAAATCGGCGCCGATGGCATCGGTTGCGAGCCCGCCTCCGCCGTTACGCTGGCTGGACTCAAGAAGCTGCGCCGGAGCGGATTGGTAAAAGCCAGCGAGTCCGTCGTCCTGATCCTGACCGGCCATGCTCTTAAAGATCCCGACTTCACCATCAAGTTCCATCGCGGTGATCTGTTTGCCGGCGCGCCCGTCGCCGGAACGCCCGACGAGACCGAGGTCGCTCAGGCAAAACACCTGCAGCGTGCGCCGGTCGTGCTCGACGCCAATCTGGGAGCCGTGATTGCCGCCCTCGACGCCGCCGAGAGACCTGGGGATGATCACTGATGGCTCGGCTTAGCAATCGATGGGGATGTGTAGTTCTTATCGCGTACCTGTTTGTGCCGGGACTGATTGCTGCCTACCTTTTGCATTCCTCTTCGTGGATACTAATTGGTCCCCCATTCATGGTAGTGCTGATGCTCATAATTGCGGCGTTACCGATTAGACGGAAGATCACTCCGCAAGCGTGGGCGGACGAGCTAGAGAAGCACTTGCTCGGCACGGAAGGCCCGTATGATTAGGACGACGCGACTTCCGTTATCTTGGCGGACGAACGGCTAGAGAACCTTCGCTGTCGCCTTACGCCAGGATTCGACATGCTCGAAACTCCTGAAAAACGAGAAGAATTGCGGCAAATCATCGAATCACTACGACGCGGGGAAGCCCCTTAGATTCATTGTTGGGTTTGTCAAAGGCATAATCCCGCAGAAATTCATAGCAGTTCGCCCGAAACTCGTGTATAAAACACAGTTCAATTGTCAGTGGCGATTGTCAGGGATTCTACTTAGGCCGGACCGGGCTAAAGCCTTCCATTTCTGTCGTGTCGGTCTCGGTCTTTGCCGCCGAGGAGTTTGCTCTCTAACCTATGCCGTCACGTCCCACATCCTTGGATCGCTCGCTGCGCTTGGCGCTTCCCGCGACCTCCGCCAATCTTGGCCCTGCTTTTGACGCCGCTGCCCTCGCCCTCGATTTCCATCTTCGCTTGCGCGCCGAGCGCGCCCCCGATTTCTTCGTCACCGCCGAAGGCCGCGACGCTCAAATCTGTGCCCGCATGGAGAACCACCTCATCGTCACCACCTATTGCGAGGTGCTCGAATCGGAGAACCGCAAGATCGCGCCCTTGCGCATCCACATCCAAAACGAGATTCCCATCGGCCGAGGTTGCGGATCGTCCGCCGCCGCCCGCCTGGCTGGGATCGCGCTGGCCGTACACTTCGGACATCTGCGCTGGAAAGATGACCGCATCGTTGGCGAAGCTTCCATGCGCGAGCACCATCCCGATAACGCTTCTGCCTGCTGGATGGGCGCGCTCACGGTAGCCCGCATGGCCAATCAGGTCCAGGCGCAGGTGGTCGAAGTCAAGCCTAAGGGGAAGTGGCCGCTGCTGCTGGCTGTTCCCGACGCTCCGCTTTCGACTGAGCAAGCCCGCCGCGTGCTGCCCTTCCAGTACTCGCGCGCCGACGCCGTCACCAACATCCAGAACTCCATGCTCTTGCTCGCGGCCTTCACCCAAGACCGTCCCGATCTGCTCTCCTCGGCGCTCGAAGACCGCATCCACCAGCCGTATCGCGCGCCGCTCTGTCCGCTGCTTCCCGCCCTCAAGGAACTCACCGGAGACTCCGGCATCCTCGGCGCCGCCCTCAGCGGAGCTGGCCCGTCCGTGCTGGTATTCCTCGACCCGAAAGTTTCAATGAAAAAGGCGAAGCAGAGAATCGCTGCCCACCTCATCAAGCGCCGCCTGACCGCCGAACTCCTTCTCACCCAGATCGCGCTCCACGGTGGACGCGATGGAGCCGACTGGCGCAAGCATCACGGCCCCGCAAAAAAATAAAGTCGTGGAGGAACGGGAGTGGAGGGACGGGAGTGTGGGGACGGGAAGTGGAGGGACGGGCGCCCTCGCGAGCCTGCCCTGAGCGGATCAGAAGGGTCCAAGCCGAGCGCACCGGGGCCCCCGTGAAGCCCATCGGAATACGAGGCAAGTCGACGATGCCCTAGAACGGGTTGACCTGGGGAAAATGAATCTTCAGCTTATAGCAAATGAAGAGAATCAGGATCGCGCCCAGTGTGGAAAAAATGAGGCCGGCGGGATGATATCGATCATTTGTCGGGCGCGAAAACATGTGCGTAACCGCGCCGCCGAGGATCGATCCGATGATGCCGAGCACGATCGTCCAGAAGATCGTCATATGCTCGTGCATCACCGATTTCGCGATAACCCCCGCGATTAGCCCAATCAGAATATACCAGACTAAGTGAAACATACTTTTTCTCCAGCGTGCGCCCGGATTCTCTTGCTGCTCGCCCAGATTGGCAAGGAAGGCACACGAGACTGTAGTTCCCAAGATCAGCCACAGCAAACCCACAGCTCACTTCTGAACGTTATTCTCCACGACTGGGCGATTTGTTGTTTCCGCGAAGTTCCTGAACGCAGATCATAAGGAACCGGAGGGTCGCTGGCTGAGCAATATTGCACAACTTCTTGTTGCCCACAGCAAAAGCGATTTTCGAATCGGTATGTATGAGCTAGTCTCAGTTGGCGAAAACGTCAGATTCGCCGTGGCCACGCAGAATCGCCCCCCTTTGTCCATCCGGCGAAAAGCTGAATACCCAGATCTGCTACGACTTGAAATCCGTAATGGGACAGGCGGGGGAACGGTCCAGACGTTCGCCCATAGGTTGTCCACCCCGTTCTGTCGACTCACATGAGTTTTCCCTCGTGAGTGGATTGCAAATCTGTCGTGCCGGACGAATGGATGTGGCGTCGAGTATTCGGGGCGGAGTGCCCCGAGTTCGTGACCTGCGTGACTCGCAGCCCGCCGCGACTGCAAACTCTTTCATATTGACAACCAAGGGCCCCCTCGGCCAGAATGTGCCCGCTTTATCGCCCTAGCCGTGCCGATCAGGCCACAGGAAGAAGCGGACTTTATCTCGGAAGGAGATCAGATGATGAATCCAGCAAGCAAAGTGACGTTAATCGGGTTGGGGCTGTTTCTGTTAGGCGTGATCCTCTTCCCCCCGCACAGTCAATCCTCCAGCGATCTGGGAGTGAGGGTACTCAACACACCGCTGCCCGTTCAAGGGACAGTCGGGGTCAGTAACTTTCCGGCCAATCAAACTGTGAACGGCACCGTAAGCGTTGGCAATACCCCCAGTGTGAACGTCGCCAACACGCCGAGCGTAAGCGTTAGCAGCCTGCCAGCCGTCCAGATCACGGGAAGCGTGAACGCAGCGGTAAGCAATCCCACGGGCACAAGCGGCACTATCCCGTTAGTCACACTGGATGGCGCGGCCCACACCGCGTTTCTCACAAATAACGGCTGTATTTTTTCCGGGACCACAAATGACTGCTCGAGCTACATGCTCTCGATACCGGCCAACCAGGTCGCGGTCGTCGAGTCCTTTTCCGGGTACTGCAATCTCGATCAGGGATCTGCGGTTTTACAGCTAAGTCTCGCGACCAACGTCGGTTCCGGTCCTTGGCTCGCGGTTACGCAGAGCTCCCCAGTATCGACCGCGGGAATACCGGTGCCAGGCTTGGAGGTCGTCCAATTCGGCCAAAACATCAAGGGATATTTCTTCGGCGGCAGCGGGGGAGCAACTCTCTACGGATATATAAAAACCACGACCCTACAGAATGCCGCTTCGTTCGAGCTTTGCGAGTTCAACCTGGCAGGTCATTTAGATCCCCAGTAACCACGGGGGGAAGGAACCGGCGACGAGTCTACCGCACCGGAACCACGCCACCGCCAGCGTTCCGCGATTGGAGACAGCATCCTGCTCGTCGTTTCTAAACGGGCAAGGAATCGGGCGGATGGCCCAGGGTTTTGATTTCGCTGCCATAAACAACACAGGGGGTGCCCCATCCTTCGCGCACTTCGCGAAGGGTGGGAGCGGAAATGTTCGCACAACGGGACGAACCCATCTCGTATCGGCAGTATCGCCGCCCGCCCTTGCAAAGGACGCAAGGGCGGGGCACCCAGAGTTGTGTCAGTGGCGAGGAAACCAAAACCGAAGGCGGGGCCACCCGCCATACGAGCCGCCGTCAAGCGAGAAGGGCAACGGGAGATGGGCTCCGATTGAGCCAAGCCTCCCGTTGTCTCCCCTACAGCGTTTTCGAGCGCACCTTCAATCCGATAAACGGATTCGGTCAGCTCTACCCCGCTTGCCGTGCAGTCTCAAGCCACCATCCTCTTTGTCTGCTCCACCCATTGCTCGTACTGTTTCTTGATCTCAGTTACGCGCGCATTGATGGCGGTTTTGGCATCGCCCTGAGCCTTAGCGGCTTTTTTCTGCAATGCCTGTACCTTGGCTTCGGTCTCATTCTTGATTTGCTCCGACCGTTGCCGGGCCTGTTGCAACTTTGCCTGTAACCGAGTGTTGAGCTGGTCGATCTTGGCTTGTAGTTTGGCCTTATGCTCCGCTTTTGCGCGAGCATGCTCGGCTTTCAACTGGTCAATCTCGGCTCGCAGCTCGGCGACTTCGCGGGCCCGTTGGGCTTCTTCGAAGCTCTCTTTGGCCGTGCGGAAGACAAAGCCATTGAGTGCTTCCATTCTGGTATCCACCGGGGTTACCCATTCTTCGCTGATATCCGCGACGATCGCGTACTTGCCCGGGATGAGTATGTTCGAAACTTCGTCCAGGAAGTCTGAGCCGACTCCGGCCACGAACAGATCGGCAATACTTCCCGCCATCGTGCCGGCCAGTGCCCCGACTGCGAGACCAGCCGGGCCGCCCAGCAGACCGATGAGACTGCCGATCGCTGTTCCGCTCACCGTTCGAACGGGAAAATCGCCTTCGTCCTGTTTCACAGTGACCGTCCCATCGACGTTTTTGCTGATCACCGCTTCGGCGTGAATCGTTATGCTTCCCTCGGAATCGAGTTGATTGAGCGCCCGCGATCCCTCGTAGGCTTTGGTTTCATTGTCAAAAACTACCACTAGCATTTTCTCCATAACAGCCTCCTTTTCTAAATGCTCGCATTCAGCGAGTAGCTTGTTGGGTTTAAGGTTAGGCAGCTCTTTCGAGTGCCACGTCGGGCAGGCTGTGGACCGCTGTGGCAAGGCCGATCAGCGAGGCCCCATCGCAGATCAGATCCACGCCAATGGCGAAGCCGATGAACCACACGCTCGAAACCGGCATTTGCGCCAGCAACATGATCCCCAGCACCAGCGAAACAATTCCCGAAAACACCGACCAGCCCCACCGCGGGAACTTCAACATGCCTGCCCCAATGGCGCGAAAGAGACCGCCGACAATGAAGAAGGAAGCAAGGATCAGAGTGAGGCTGGCTGCCCCGGCGAGCGGATACCGGATCAGCAGATATCCGGTGAACCCCCGGAACAGTGCGCTGAGCAGAGACAGCAGAAAGCCCTGCCAGCTGTGAGTGCGAAAGGCATGCACCAAAGCGAAGATGCCACTGAACAGCAGCATCCACCCGAAGACCAGAACCGTGGCAAAGGTAGCGCTCACGTTACCGATCACGCATACCGCGCCAAGAAGGATGAACAGAATCCCAAGGGCGAGAAACCATCCCCAGGAACTGCGAATTTCCTCAATTCCCGCTGCGAGCGGGTTAGACCCAAACTGCTTGGCTGACATTTTGTTTTCTCCTTTTCTGTAAATTGATATTGAGTTCCATCATTCCTGCTAAACACATGGATCCGGGGCTGATTCATTTCACTCACGTCTTGCGAGCTCAGAACGCTCCCTTCGAATCCATTCACGAACAAACAGCGGACAATTTCGAAGTTCTGCGCCGGCTGCTTCTGCCGCGGCCAGGAAGCGCACAGCATCAGCATCCACCAGCGTCACTTCACCGAGTTCGAGAGCAATGGGCGACGAATGAATTTGCATTTGCATCCTCAGCTCAGCAAGACTCTCCGCGTCGATACGCCCACTCACTCGTAGAAGGTGTGACTCCCGACTTTCTTCAAGTCTCAACATTTCTGGACCCGAACTCGCTCACTCACGACGATCGGTATAAGTGCAAATCGGACGCCATTCGCAAACGAATGACAGCATTGAGGATGGCGAGAGTTTCTGGTGGCGAGATCTCGGGAATTGTCGAGTTTTCGACAACGCCGCTGCGACTGGACGGGAGGAATTGAATTTGAGCTAGGCCGACCGAAACCGGTGCTTGTTAATGTTTAGACTTTTAATTCGGGATTCAAGAGTTGAGCGGGGAATGCCCAGGCGGGCCGCTGCACCAAGGGGACCGGACACCCGTCCTCGGCTCTGGGTCAGTGCGTTCTCGATCATTTCCTTTTCCTGATCGGCAAGAGAGGCGAGAGCAACTCCACTTGGGGCAGGTCTAGGCGATGTCCGCGGCAGCCAGTTCTCATCCACAGCGAGCGTTGCTCCCTCGCACAGGATGACGGCTCGTTCGACCACATTTTGCAGTTCCCGTACATTTCCAGGCCAATGATAGGTCTGAAACAGCTCCAAGGTTCTCTTATCGATCGCATTGATCTTTTTTCCCATCTTGCCGGCATAGCGCTGAGCAAGGTATGCGACGAGCAGGGGAATGTCTTCGACACGCTCGTGCAACGACGGCATGCGAATTGGGAACACGTTCAACCGGTAGAACAAGTCGCGCCGGAATGAGCCCGCATCCACCGCGGCCTGCAGATCGCAGTTGGTGGCGGCAATGACCCGTACGTCAATCGGTACCGGGTGGGTGCCACCCACTCGCTCTAATTCACGTTCTTGCAAGACTCGCAGCAAAGCGATCTGGGTCTCAGCTGGGAGGTCACCCACTTCATCCAGGAAGATTGTCCCGCCATCGGCAACTTCAAATCGCCCTAAGCGCCGTTGAGTAGCGCCTGTGAAGGCTCCTTTTTCATGGCCGAAAAGTTCGGAAGCAATGAGAGAAGGGGGAATGGCAGCACAGTTAACTGCAACAAACGCGTTCCGCGCGCGGCGCGAGCGTTTGTGGATTGCACGGGCTGCAAGTTCCTTTCCGGTTCCCGTTTCACCCGTGATCAGCACGGTGGAATCGGTCGGCGCAACCTTGCACAGAACAGCGAGAACTCGTTTGATTGCATCCGATGCTCCCACAATCTCTTCGAACATGGATGCCTGATCAATCTCTTCCTTCAGAGCCAAGTTCTCCTTGTGCAGCTGGTCTTTTAGCGCCTTGATTTCGTCAAATGCTCTCTTGAGCTCTTCCTCCGCACGCTTCCGGTCGTCAATCTCGATACCGGATCCACACCACATCACGATGTTCCCTTGGTCATCCCACTGGGGAACGTTTCGATGCAGAAACCAGAGATATTGTCCGTCGGCACGGCGTACGCGGGTTTCGTACTGGAACACTTCTCCGCTGGCACGGCAAGCATGCCACCTTGTCAACATTCCCTCTAAATCTTCCGGATGAATGAAAGCAGTCCAGCCCCAGCCCTGCAGATCTTCTTCACTGACGCCGAGGTATTCAAGCCAGCGTCTATTGAAGAAACCGTGATTGCCGTCAGGGTCAGAACTGTGGAGAAACGCAGGGGTAGTATCAATGACGCGCCGCAGTAAATCTTCGGCGGGAGTTGTTGGCCAAAGCTTACCTGTATCGCCTGTCGCCGTAGCGGCCTCGTTTCAGACGGACTCTTGGCAAGCTATTCTAGGACACGGGGGCCATGGGTCAAGCGAAACCTATGGCCCACTGGTTTCCTGGGAGGAGTTTAACCCTGTGCGTGGACCGTCGGCAAACAGGAACTAATCCGAGGCTCCAACTGGCAGACGATTCGTCTCGATTGGCGAAACATCCCCATAACGCTCAAAACCACCCAATCGCGTCGATCACAGTGGTGTCGGCCAAGCCGGGGACCCCACCAGCAAAGCTTCGAGACCTGCTTCTCGATCCTGCCAAATCTTGTCAAGCCCCTGTTTTGACGATTTTCCGCGTAAGTCATTGAATTGGACAGCAAAATAAAGTCGGGAAAGTTGTCCCATAAGCAGGTTGGAATTGATATAATAAAAAAATAGATAAGAAAAGGGCGCGGCATCCTCCGCGCCCTTTTCCATTGCAGTGCCCGTGTCCCAAGACGGCCGGGAACCTAAGCTTAAGTTGAGGCGCTTAGCGGGCGTGACCCTGAGCGCAGTCGAAGGGGCGAGCCCGCCGCCGAAATCCTGAGCGAACCGGGGTCCCCAGCGCGCCCGCTTTTGGCGCGATGGGGTGGAGGAGCGAAGGATCTTGTAAGTCCTTATTCCGGAATATTTTACGAATAAGTCCTTTAAACCCAAAGATTTGAAAGGATTTTTTCTACAAATCTATGATTCTAAAGGGTAGGTATACTAATTTTTTTGCGACACCATGTAATAACTCCTCGAGAAGCGGAAGAGTAAAGCTAAGTCCTTATTCCTGAATATTTTACAAGTAAGTCCTTATTCCTGAATATTTTGCGTGAAAATGGGGGGGGAGGGGGTAGGGGGGTGGGCTGGGGAACAGGCTGGGACAAACGAAAACGGACTAACGACGAACAACCAACGCCCCATCCCCAAACGGCCACTCCCGCCGCCGCCAAGCCCGCACACAATAAACCACAATCCCTGCCACCAGAATCAGTGCCGCGTACCGGATCTCGCGCAAAAAGTCCCTGCGCGAAACCAGAATGAAAACGAAGCTCCCCGCCGCCACCAGCGCCGGCACCGGATAAAGCCACATCCGAAACGGACGATTCATCTCCGGACGCCGGATGCGCAGCACAATCACGCCCACCGCCTGCACCAAATACTGCAAGACAATGCGGATCACCACCAGCGCCGCAATCAAATCCGCCAGCCGCAGAAAACAGAACAACGCCGCCACGCCCGCCAGCGCCAGTAAAGAAACATAAGGAAACTGATACACCGGATGCACCCGTGCAAAGGCCCGAAAATAGTTTCCGTCGAGGGCCGCCGCGTACGGCACACGCGAATAACCAAGCGTCAGCGAGAATACTGAAGCGAACGCCGTCCACATGACCAGGACCGAGATGACCGACCCCGCTCCATGTCCGTAAACTCTCTCCATCAGCGTCGAGACCACGTACAGCTTGCTGTTCGCCGCGCCCGAGTTCGCCATCTCTCGCCACGGGATGACACCGAGAATGCTCACATTCATCACGATATAGAGACACACGACCGCCAGAATGGATAGGAACAGCGCCCGCGGAATATTTTTCGCCGGCTCCTTGACCTCGTCGCCGAGGAAACAGACGTTGTAGTATCCACCGATGTCGTAGGCGGCGATCAACATTGCCCCGCCGAGTCCATGAAAGAAACTGCGCGAAAGCGAGAACGCACCCGGAGGTAAGTCGAATGCCCGATGCGCGTTGAAATGAGTGAGGCCCGCCAAAATAATCCAGCCTATGGTCCCCATCACTCCGGCCCAAAGCACCTTGCTAAGCCGCGAGATGGCAGTGATCCGGCGATAAAGCAAGAAAGCGGTGAACATGCAAACGCCAATCGCGACCAGCGTCGCCGGCATCGCGACCCAGGTCAGTTGCAGGGTTCCAGCCCAGGGCAGACGTGCGCTCCACGTGTGCGTCGACCACACGCGCTCCAGACCCGGCCAGAAAAAAGCCGCATACTGCGACAGTCCCACCGCCCCCGAAGCAATCGACAGCGGTGCGCTGAACGAAAGTTGCCAAATAAAAAGGAAGGAAACCAGCCGCCCCAATTTTTGCGGACCGTAAATCTCCTGGAGATACCGGTAAGACCCGCCCGACCCAGGCATCGCCGCGCCCAGTTCCGCCCAAACCAGTCCATCGCAGATGGCAAGAACTGCGCCCAGCACCCACCCCAGCATCGCCTGCGGACCGCCCATCACCGTCACGATCAGCGGAATCGTAATAAACGGTCCCACGCCGATCATGTCAATCATGTTCAGCGCGGTGGCCGATCCCAGGCCAATGCCGCGAACGAGTTGCGGCTTGGTGTCGGATCCGCCTTCGAGTGAAACTGTCATGAGATAAGTCGGTGGTCGATGGTCGTTAGTCGTTGGCGATCGTCGCCACATCAATTGTTTGCAACTTAGTAACTTAAATTAAAAGTTGTCATCCTGACCCTGAGCTTGTCGAAGGGGAAGGACCTGCTTCTTCTCGCGTAACCAATTGCACGTGCAGCCCTGAACAACACTCCGAACGACCAACGACTAACGACCAACGACCGACGACCGACGACCAACGACCAACGACCAACGACTAACGACTGCCAATCAGATTCACAAACAACCGCACCGCTCCCGGCACGCCCGCCGGCAGTTGCCGGAAGAACGCATATCCCGTATAGATATACGTCCCCTTGCCGTAATGTGCCACCAGCAGTCCGCCTTTCTGCTCGCCTTCTCCCGGATCATGCGATTCGAGCAATGGAGTGAAGTTCGAATCCCACTGGGTCATGAAGTACAGCCCGCGCTCCTGTACCCAGCCCTCGAAATCTTTCTGCGTAATTTCATTGGGAGTATGAAAGATCGGGTTCGCGGGATCGAGAATCGCAACCGGAGCCTCCTCCACCGAAACCCGCGCCCGCCCGAGCGTTGCCGGATACGGCGTGTATTTGCCCGCATTAAAATCGATCGGCACCCCAAACGATCCCAGCGTGTTGTATTGCACGACCAAGCGTCCACCCTTCTCGACGAAATCGAGCAGCCGCTTGTTGTTGTCAATCACGCCTTTCTGGGTATCATAAGCGCGGATGCCCAGCACGATCGTCTGGTACTTGCTCAAGTCCTCGCTTGCCAACTTTTCAGCCGGGATCATCGTGACATTAATCCCGATCTGTTCGAGCACCGTCGGAATGTCATCGCCCGCGCCCATGATGTATCCAATTGTGAGGTCTGTGGGGACCTTTACATCCACGATCGACACGCGCTGCACAGCCGGTTGGTAGTAATAGAAGGTTCCGAGATCCGCCCGCGTGACCACCGTATATCCCTCGCCGTAGGCTTTTTCCCCTTTCGTGAGCTCCGCTCGAATATGAGTTCGGCTTTCCTCTAACTTGGAAGGGAAGACCCGGAATAAGGCGTCCTTCGACTCATTTTTGGGAATCTCAACGGATTCATGTGCCGGCTCCGCGCGCCATCCGCTTGGCACATTCAAAGCAATCTGCGCCTCGGAGCCACTGCTCTGGTCGCGCGCCGCGGTCTTTACGCTCGTGCTCCCGCGCTTGTCTGAGGGGATGACTGAGTTCGACGGTGACAACGCAATTGAGAATTCCGGGCCAATCGCCAGCGGGTGCTCGCCCTCGCTTCCGTCAGACTGTTTGAACCGCACCATGACGGGAACCTCGATCGATCCGGCGAGCCCTTGATATTGATATTCCATACGCACGTGAAATGGCGGTGGCGGCAAGGGAAGCGTCTGATACAGTGGCTCGTCAATCGTGTTCAGCGCCTCGCGCTCTGGATCGTGTCGATGCCAATACGGCCGTGTGTAGCCGGCCTTCGCGCACGGCGTGACGCGGAAATCGAACTCGGCTGCTGAAGCTTTGTCGGCCGGCATTGCTCCTTGAGCGTTCTGTTGGCAACCCGGAGCGTCCAAGATCAACTTTGCCGAGACTACGATCCCGCCCTTGGCAAAGCCCAACGACTTCACGGCAATACTCTCTCCAGGAACGGCCATCGCAGCTGATTCCGGAGAAGACGCCAGCGGGCCGTCGTAAGTTGCCGTCAACTTGACTCCCAGCGCGACGTTCGCCGCCTGCTGAAACTGATTGCTCTTCGTCTCAAGTTCAATTGTCAGCAACCTTTTCGCATCATCCGAAAGCAATGATTGTTGAGCGCGTTGCAGCAGATCATCCGCTGCCCTTCGTCCGCTCAGGAGAACCCTCGCGCTCTTTGCCGAGTCGCTATCAGGGTTGTGCTCAGCTTCGGCAATCTGTTGCTGGATCCGAGAAAGTCGCTCACGCAGCCACGGAACCTTTTTCTCTTCATCCCCGAGCCTCGACGCCAGCCCCGGCAGCGTGGTATCGATGCCATCGAAGAAGTCCTGCTCGTGGCCATCCCTGTCCTTTAGAGATTCAACCACCGAATCCACCAGCTTGTAATAGGCAAATCGATCGCCCTTGGGAATCGAGACACCACCCAACGCTTGCGATTCCTGATGGCGCAATCCCTCCACGGCAAACTGCACGTATGACTCGCCCAGCAACGGGTCTTCTTTCCCGGTGTTCAGCTTGACGGTGTAGTTGGCTGGGTCGCAGGTCGAAGCGCCGAAGCCGCATACGTTTCCGAGGTACAGCTTCTTCGGCTGCCAGGGCTGCAGTCCCTCCGCAATTTGTTCCGGAAAACGCTTGGGATCGGCGGCCGCGCGAAATGCTTCTTTCGTCAGGATCGCCGACGCCTGGTGGTGCCCATGCCCATCGCGCTCTGTTCCTGAGAAGCGCGCAATCAGCACATCCGGACGGAACGTGCGGACCACGCGCACGATGTCGGCGAGGGCGATGTCATGCCCTTGCCATTTCTGAAAAGTCTCTTCTGGAGTTTTCGAATATCCAAAATCCGCGACTCGCGAAAACCGTTGCTCCACGCCGT
>JBEKGW010000007.1:0-184623 GCA_050012595.1 Terriglobales bacterium | reverse complement strand
TGGTGCGAGTAGCAGCCGCCTTATTCTCAGCCGCCTTGTTCTCAGTGGTGCGAGTAGCAGCCGCCTTATTCTCAGCCGCCTTGTTCTCAGTGGTGCGAGTAGCAGCCGCCTTATTCTCAGCTGCCTTGTTCTCAGTGGTGCGAGTTGCAGCCGCCTTATTCTCGGCCGCCTTGTTCTCAGTGGTGCGAGTTGCAGCCGCCTTATTCCCGGCCGCCCTGTTCTCAGTGGTGCGAGTTGCAGCCGCCTTATTCCCGGCCGCCCTGTTCTCAGTGGTGCGAGTTGCAGCCGCCTTATTCTCGGCCGCCCTGTTCTCAGTGGTGCGAGTTGCAGCCGCTTTATTCCCGGCCGCCCTGTTCTCAGTGGTGCGAGTTGCAGCCGCTTTATTCCCGGCTGCCCTATTCTCGGTAGCCTTGTTT
Source organism: Terriglobales bacterium (assembly GCA_050012595.1). Lineage (GTDB taxonomy): Bacteria > Acidobacteriota > Terriglobia > Terriglobales > Acidobacteriaceae > Acidiflorens. Next base: position 184,207 of record JBEKGW010000007.1, on the reverse strand, counting down.
TCGGCCGCCTTGTAAGGTGCTCCCGCCGCTTTAGACGCCACCACCCCATGACCGCTAAACTCCGCAGGCTTCGCAGTTGCAGCGACTGCCGGCCGCCCATGGTTCACGGAGGCCAGGAGCGCGTGGTTGGTGCTGGCAGCGTGCACATGCTGGGTTTGCATCGCCGTTGGCGACCTGTGTTGCTCGTGTGCCGCTGTCTCTTCTGCCTGGGACGGGCGGGCGTTAATTCCGCCGGTGCCGCCGTTATAGCTGACATAATTTCTGTTGTTGTTTACTGTCCGTTCGTAAGTGTGGTGAAAGTTTCTCACATCTATGTTATTCACCGAGCGGTTGTAGTTGAAGGCTCCGTTATCCCAATATCCGCCCTCATAGCCGACGCCACCATAGCCGAAGCCGTAGTTGACGCCACCGTAGAAGCCGACGTGCGGTCCCCAATAGCCTTCATTCCAGGCGTAGCCGTTGTCGCCCCAACCCCAATAGCCCGGAGTCCAGAGGAAGCCAACCTCAGGAGCCATCACCCACGTACCCGGCACCCAGAAGTAGCCGTCATCCCCGTACGCCCAGTAGCCAGGCGTCCACATATAACCGTCGCCGGGAGCCATGGGTTGCGTATAAATAGGCAGCGCGGGCGGAGCGATCATGATCGACACGCCGAACTGCGCGAACGAGGCGACCGGTACGACCAATATCAGAAGTGCTAGCAATAGCAAACGGATTGTGCGCATGTTGAACCACCTTGCCAGATCATCCTTCGGTTGCCCGGTCCTACCTTGCCGCTGCGGGCTGCGCGGATTGAATGGCGACTGCGTCGATGCAAGGATTCCACGTCGGCACTATCAAATCTGTGCACTACTGCTCACTTTTCGTGAATGTTCCCGTTAAATCTGCTAAATGATTTTTTCCGAAATGACCGTGCTGACGCCGAAAAAAAGTGACGCGGGCCCAAACAGTGGACCCGCGCCGATAGTACTTAAGCAGGTTGCACCCCTGGGGATGGGCCGCTATGGTGCGAAGCTAAGTGTAATGTTAACACCAGGATACATCGGGTTGCACAGGTAATACATGCCGTTAATTTCGACGACATAAACGTCTTGCGTGTAGAGCCAATTGCTTGGCCATGCGTCAACGAATCCGAACGAATAGCCACCGTATTGGAAGCGGTGATTGTTGTAGTCGCCTTGGCTGACATGAAACGAGTGTTCCCTTCCAAAATTGGCCTTAAATTTGTCTGCGGGAATTTGGCCACCACGGTTACCAGCGGCGCGCTGCACCTGCTGCTCCGGCTTAGCCTGCTGTGCGTTTTTCTCTTCGGGCTTAGTGTTCTTCTCCTGTTGTGCGTTCTTCTCTTCTGGCTTGGTGTTCTTCTCCTGCTGCACCACAGGTTTTTCCTCTTGCTGTGCGGACTTAGCTGGTTGCGCTTTCTTCTCGTCCTGGGCAGGCTTGGCCTTCTGTTCTTCCTGCTGGTCGTGCTGCTCTTGGGCGAACGCCGGAGCGGCGACTCCGAGGGTCAAAGATAGAACTGCTGCGCTGATAATTCCTACTAGTTTCATGGGTGTTGCCTCCATTTATTTGTTGATGGTTGCGTACGCTTGCTTACTGCAAGCTTCCTGTGGTCGCGTTCACCGGGCTGCCGATGGCTTCGCCGGACACGAGAAGTTCCACTCTCCGGTTCTGCTGCCGACCGGAGGAGTTATCATTCGTGGCTACCGGCGAAGTATTGCCGAAGCCTCTGGCCGAAACCGAATTCGTCAACACCCCTTGTTGCACGAGGTAGTCGCGCACGGATCCAGCACGATTCTCAGACAGCGTTTGATTCATTTCATCGCTGCCCACATTGTCGGTGTAGCCGCCGACTGCAATGTCGAGTCCAGGGTAGGCGAGCAGAATACCGGCAACTTTCGCCAGTTTCTCTCTTGCACCCGGCTTCAACGAGTATTTTCCGGTGTCAAACAGAACATCGGACATGCTGACGATAAGCCCGCGCGCGCTATCGCGAGTCTGGAGAATTTCGTTCAACTGTACGGACAATCGCGTCCGCATAGCCGCTTTGTCAGTTTCCGCTTGTTGTGCGCTCGCCTGGGCCTGCTGCGCCGCTAAGCGGGACTGTTCCGCATCAGCCTGGGCGGCGGAGACTGCATTGGCTGACGATGCCTGGCTGTCCGCCATATCGGACTTGGCCTGCGCTGTCGCCGATTGTGCGTCGGCGGTGTCGGCCCGTGCCTTTGCCGCATCGGACTCTGCCTGGGCCTTGGCGGCCTGGGCATTGTGCATGTCAGACTCTGCCTGAGTCTTGGCCGCTAGAGCATTCGCGGTGTCGGACTGGGCTCGGTCTCTCTGCCGCATCGCGTCATCGGCTTGCGCCTGTGATTGTGCCTGTGCGTCGCTGGACGCCAGACGTTCGTTTGCCAGGCGTATCTCGTCCAGTTTCTTGACTGCGATCTCGCGTGCATCTTCGGAGGTCTGCACTGCCTCGCGCGCGACTGCGATCAGCGCTTTTCTGTCGAGGTGTTTTTGTGTGGCGTATTCATCCGTATTATTCATCAACTGGACGGCATGCTGATAGCTGTCGCTGGCATATTGCTCGGCTCCCTCGGATTGCGCAATGCGCAGTGCATTACGCGCCTCGAAGAATTCCAGCGGCAACCTGGCATTCAGAACCACCGGGTCGAATCTGTAGCCGGTGGGAATGTAGCCGCCGCGCTCCATGAGTTCGTACTTTGCATTTACCGCCTCGGTAGTTCCTTTGGTGCTCTCGCGAACTACATTCTCAAGCACAACCACATTACTGGGCTGCCGCACGGCATAATAAGGTTCCGCGGTAACGATCAGAGCAAAGGCCTGAAGGTCGGTGGTTACACGCAGGTTGCTGCGATGGTTGTCGCCGACTAACACCTCGCCCAGGTTCACGGCCCGGCCTTCGGGAGAAATCGCCCACAAGACGTAGGTCAGATACTCATTGCCGAAAGTCGTCGGTTCCCGCAGGTCGCGAAATTCTGCGTCGATCTCAATCGATCCCCGCTTGCTATGCACCTTGGCTTCACCGTTTGCTGAAGGCATCAAGTCCGTGCCCGTGAAGTCGAGTTTGGAGGCTCCGCTGCGATGCTCGTAGTTAATGGCCTGCACGCTGCGGCTGACAACGTTCACTCGGAATATCGGAGTCGGACTCATGGGCTCGACGACTATGGTTGTTTGACGGTTCGTTTGAGCAAATGCGCTCACACTGAGGGCGATTCCGACTGTTAGAAAAAGCTTAGTCTTCACACTATCTCCTTGGGGCAAAGATTTGCCGGGTTAGGTTATTTCTTGCGTTGACGGCCTGGTGTTCTCTGAACAAACGCTCGCCAGATCGTCATCCCTTCCCAATGTGGATATTGGGAAGAGAATGGAACAGCCCAGTAACATTCAGGATCCACAGAACCACGGCAATGATCACGACGCCGTTCAAAATCGACTTGATGGTTCCCTGCATGGGAATGAAGCGATTCACCAGCCACAGGAGGATACCCACCACGATGAGAACTTCCAGCAGTTGAATTAGAGGCATGATTTTTGACCTTCCTTTCTTTCGCGGGCTAACTCCTCTCATTCGCCTGGAGTTGTTGCCCCGCACTTCGACATTCGAGACTTTTAGGGTCGAATCGTGTCCCGCCGTGGGGTTCGCGGCGTACACGCGGACGAAGAATGCCGATGAGCTGGATGTGGTCGCTTCGCCGGGACTTGATCAGGACCCGGCCCGCAGCGACCTGAGAAAGAGAGCTACGAATCAGCGGTCGCGGCTCCGTCTACACACTCAGGAGAATAAAGAATGACAGGTGTGGACTTTCGTGTCTGAGCAAGATAGCTCACATTCGGCGGGAAAGAAGGCGTTGCCTGAGCCGCGGGATCAATTCACCGGTGTTTGAGCGGATCTGACGCTCTTCAGCGGCGCATCGGCGACACTCGACCGTATAGCGTGCATCAGCGCCCAGGAATACTCAAATTCCTGTCCACACTTCAAGCAGACCTGATACGTCCGTTTCTTGATCGTGAACACACCACTGCGTTGGCGGTGACGGCACCCGAAGGAAAACTGGAAGATCCGAAGCAGTGGTTTCACAAATCCTCCGCTCGATGCCGGCGCTCGCGACTTCCATTGGCATCCAGCCAATCTAGTAAAGAGCGCACGCTGGCGCGAGCCAGGGCAATTGAGCAATCGGCAGCTCCGTAGTAAATATTGACCGTGTCGCCATCGGGATTCATCGTGTATCCGCACGGGAACACCACATCGTCGACGTCGCCGAGGCGTTCGTACTCCGCCTCCGGCCCAAAGATCCACGAATCTCCTCGCAGCAGACACTTCTCCGGATTCTCCAGGTCGAAGAGGGCCAATCCCAATCGGTACAGACAGCCCGAAGGCGTGTGCCGTACTCCGTGGTAAAGCACGAGCCATCCCCTCGAAGTCTCGATGGGCGGCGGCGACATGCCAATCTTGTTTGCGTCCCACCAGGCGCCCCGGCGTGCTTCCAGCATAAGCCTGTGTCTGCCCCAATGGCGCAGGTCGGGAGAGTAGGAAATCCACATATGCGCCCCAAGCGCCGTCATGGGCCGATGAATCAGCGCCCAGTATCCATCGATTCTCCGTGGCAGAAGCGCCGAGTCTTTGTCATCCGGTACCATAACCACGCCGTATCGCTCGAAGCTGCGAAAATCCTTGGTCAGAGCCAGAGACACTCCCGGGCCACCGCGTGAATAGGAGGTGTAGGTAACCACGTATTGCTGCAGTTCGGGCACAAAAGTGATGCGAGGATCCTCAATGCCCCAGATTTCCTCCGGATACTCCCTCGAGTTGGGCATCAATGTTGGTTCACTGTCAATTTGCCATCCATCGACACCATTTTGAGAGCGCGCGGCGCACAGATGCGACAAGCCGCGCCGGTCTTCGACACGGCACAGGAGCAGAGTAGTTCCATCCGGCAGCAAGGTTGCGCCGGCATTGAACACGCTATTAATGGAGTACGGCCAATCCTTTCCCGTCAGGATCGGGTTGCCAGGGTAACGCAGAAGTAGTGGCGGGTAGTGAGTGCCTTCGACTTTCATAATTGTTGCGTCGGGAGCAGTCATGACTGGTCTTCCGGCCTTTCAGATTGTGGCAGCGAGCGCATTTCGAGGAGTGCCATCAAAAACGATAGCGTCGATTCCGCTCCTTGGTTCTCATTGGCGCGCTCGGGATGCAAGCCGTCCCGGCAGCCGCCGGTGACGGAATCATAAAGAGGAAGCTGCAGATCGTTATCGCCAAGGAACCAGTTGAAAGCCGACCAAGCTTCACTGCGCCAACGATTGTCTCGCGTCACGCGGTACGCTTCGAGACACGCAGACACCGCGCCGGCGGCTTCAAGGGGCTGTTGATCGAATCGAGGTTTTTCACCACCCTGGCGATAAAACCCTTGCGACCCGATCGGCACAAAGTGGCCGTTCGTCTGGCAACGCTGCGTTTCCATAAACCAATCCAGTGCTTCGAGACCGGCGGAAACCATACGATCGTCCGCGCAGGCCGATCCGACAAGAAGCATGGCTTGGGGCAGCCTCGCGTTGCCGTAGGCTAGAACGTTCTCGAACCACTTCCAATCCGGGCTGCGGATCGACTCATACATTTCGAGCAATCGCCGGCTGAGTACGGATCTCACTTTCTGCGCGTCGCGGTCTCCAGGATACGAATTGAGGTATTCCTGAATTCCGAGCAATGTATAGGCCCAGGCACGAGGGCTGCTGAATTCCACAGCTGCGGGGAGGGAATACTCGAACAGACGCCCGGCAGCGCCCCTCAATCCATGATTTTCGGATCGGGCTAAGAGAGTTCCAAGAGCCCACAACGCGCGGCCGTGAGAATCCTCCGATCCCTGGTCTTCCATCCAGCGGCGGTCGTAGCCGAGGAAGTTTCGGAACCTTTTCTTCTCAGGATGGAAGGCGTGCTCCAAGAACGCTAAATAGCGAAAAGGCCAATTTGGGTCGGCCGATTCGGTTTTTCCGAACTGGTCCACACCCAGTTGCGCCAGCCGTACCGTGAAAATGAGTGCGCGAGCGTTGTCGTCGGTGGTATAGCCCTCGGCTCGATTGGGGATGGTAAAGATCGCGTGCTGCAACATTCCTGTGTCATCGGTCATCGCGTTCAGGTGATTAAGTTTTAATTCTGGCAACTGATTCAGCGATTTCGGGGTGACGCGAGCCGAGAACTGAACGCGAGGATTCTCCATGCGGTCGCTGCGAACCCGGGCAAAACTCTCCATGTAACCTTGCGCGACTTTTTTCCAGACCATATCGCGCGCGAACAGATAAGCGCGCTTGCGCATGGCATGGCGGATCGCTGGGGTGTCCAAGAGTTCGATTGTCTTTTGTGCGATAGCTCCAGGATTTTGGAAGGGAACGAGCGCGCCGCGGCGGCCGTCTAACAATTCAATCGCGTGCCAATATGGAGTCGAAATGATCGCCTTACCTGCCCCGAGTGCATAGGCGAGCGTTCCGGAAACCACCTGCTCCTCATAGCGATAAGGGGTGATGTAGATATCAGCGGCACCAATGAACTCGGCCATTTCCTCGGGGCTGACGAAGCGGTCGTGGAAGATCACTTGCGGTTCCACCCCCACTTCCTTCGCCAAAGCATGCAAGCTGGCTCGATACTTGTCCCCCTCGCGACGGAGGATATGAGGATGGGTCGCGCCGGCGACAATGTAGGCAGCGTTCTTGTGCTTGGACAAAATCTGCGGCAGCGCTTGAATAACATTTTCGATTCCCTTGTTTGGCGAGAGCAGGCCGAACGTGAGCAGCACTGCTTTTCCTTCCACGCCAAAGCGGTCCTTGTAGAAATTGGGATCGAGAAAGGGCAAATCTGGAACGCCATGCGGAACCATGTCGATCTTGCTGCCGGGCACTTTGAAGATTTCCTGCAAGAACTGGGATGAGAGCTGGCTCATGACGATGAGGCGATCCGAAAGTTCTGCGATCTCTTCCACGACCATCAGTTGGTTAGGGTCTGGCTCGCGCAGAACCGTGTGCAGCGTAGTCACCACGGGCATCTTCAAGCCGCGCAGCAGATGCAGAATATGACTTCCGGCCTCGCCACCGAAGATTCCATACTCGTGTTGCAAGCACACCATGTCGATGTTGTTGAAATTCAAGAATTCAGCCGCCTCTTCATACGACGTAACGTCGTCCTGCGCGAGAGACCATCTTACCCGCGCGGGATAATCGTATCCTTGTTCCGTGTCGTTCACTGGTAGCGCCAACAATCGAGCTGTTCCGTACTCCGCGGATATGGCAGCGCACAAGTCTGTGGTGAACGTAGCAATTCCACATTGTCGCGGAAGATAATTCCCGATCACCGCGATTCGACTCGGCAGCGATGGCTTCGACCGCAATCGTGGGCGAGCCGCTGACACCGTGTCTCGCACCAAGGGGCGTGGGCTGACAGCTTCCAATATTCCATCCGGAAGTACGGTGATTGGTAGCGACATTAGCCGATAACTTCCTTGAGTATAGATTGAAGAAGGCTAGTTTGCAGGCGAGCCCCGCCCGAGTTCAATACTGGGTGTTTCCGTCCACCATGGAATCTGCATCTGATTAGTATCCAACGACAGAGGACTTGAGGACTGATCAAAATTGACCAAACTAATTAGCCAAGAGAGATAGAGTCGCAGGTTGAGGCATTTCCACCAGAGATCAACCTGTACAACAACTGTCGCGAAAAGTGTGCAATTTTGACCAGCTTTAACCGGGGCACATCGCCGATCATCGCGATGTGGGGGGACCGTGGGGAGACCAATGATGTCCAATTACCCAGCCCGCAAAACGATTCTGTGCATTGACGACGATGACGGCATGCTGGGTTACCAGCGAGCGCTGCTCGAAAGACGTGGATTTGCCGTCCTTACTGCCGCCTCCGCTCGGCAAGGCTTACAAATTGCGGCGGCCTGCGCGGTTGCTGCCGTGATCGTCGACTACCACATGCCCGAGATGAATGGGCATGAGGTCGCGACCGAAATAAAGCGCCTCAGGCCACAAATTCCAATCATCATGGTTTCCAGTGACGACGCGATTCCAGAACACGCATTGAATGTGGTGGATGCCTTCGTTTCCAAGAATGAAGCATCCAGCCGCTTGTTGCCGGTGATCACTCGAATCTGCGGTGAAAACCCTCCGGGTCCCCAAAAAAGCGGAATCGCGGCGGCCTGAGAATACATAGGGCTTTTCCGTGGCTTTTGAGGGAGCTGGTTTTATCCGCCCGTGCTTTCTTCTGGCCCCGGAATTGAGCAATTTTGAACAGAATTGTGGAAAACCTACTTATATAAATGAACCGCATGGCGACCAACAGCACTCTACTCTGCATCCACCGGGATCCAGGTCAGCTGAGCTTGTTGAAGGAAAACGGATACGAGCTGATAACCGCGGCTAATGGTCGCGAGGGTTTACGGCTTTTCATGTCGCGGCCGGTGGATGCAATTGTGCTCGAGTACCACCTGGGCCTGCTGGATGGCGGGGTCATCGCCGATGAGATCAAACAAGTCCGGCCGGAAGTCCCGATTGTCATGCTGATCGACGATTTGGAATTGCCCGACGGTGCTTTGAAGTCCGTAGATGCGCTCGTGGCCAGGTCCGACGGGCCTCACTTCCTAGTGGCGACCGTTCACTTTATTCTAAATGTGAGGCCGGCCCAACGCCGTGAGCGAGAGCTGAGGGCTCAAACGCCGGCACATCTCCGCCGTCCCGGCAGGTCACGGGAAGGGGCGGACCGTACTGACTAAAAGAGTGTGCCTCTTTCGCAAAGAGTTTGGCGAAGCATTCGAGATGGAACCGTCCAATTCTGACCAGAGGTACCACTTCGGCTCAGCTCATTACTGCCCACATTCCACCGTTTCATCGATGTAGAAGCGGCGCGAAACACAAAACGGTCAATCTTGACCGGTTGTTTCCGGATATCTGTGTCATAGTGTATGAGTGGTTCACGGGACGCTGCGGCTTGGCGACCCGATTCTTTAACGAGGGCTATGCAAAAACGTGAATGTTCGGAGTGCGGTGGCGAGTTGGTCCTGGCTGTGCGTGCGAACCAACCCCAGACGAGTAATGATGGGCCAAGCCTGGTGACCAGCGCATTCACAAGCTGGAGATGCGGCACTTGCGGCTGCGCTTTTACAGCAGCGCAACTGCGCGAAGACAAGCGCGAACGGTCAAAAGCAGCCGAACACGCGTGAGTGTTTAGCAGAACAGCCTGTTTAGCAGAACGGCACTTAGCAGGACATTCCCGGTGCTAGAACTGGTTCCATAAATCGGTTTTTGGGTAGGGCACGGCTTCAGCCGTGCCGTTCAGGGCCCGGAAGAATATTTCAGCCCCTGAAGGACGTGCCTGCGAGCTGAAGCGTGCCTTGCGAGCTGAAAGGCATTTATGAAACCAGCTCTAGTCCCCCGACGGCATCAGTTCGTCGGATGCCTCCCAGCCAATCGTCATCAGCGACGGATTCGCCAGCAATGGATCGGTCATTAATGGATCGGTCATTAATGGATTGGCCATCGTCCAAGGGGTCGTGATGGCGTGGCCATTGCCCGGCTCCTTGTGTAGATCGACACCATCGGTGAACTGTGCCTCCTCAGTTGATCCTTCAAGGGCCATGGTGGACGCGGTGCCGCTGGTGATGACCTGCTGCACGGCATCGAAGTATCCGGTTCCGACGAAGCGCTGGTGCTTCACCGCTTCATAACCAACCTGTTGCTCGCGGAGGAATTCCTTTTCCTGCAGCCGAGAGTAAGCGGTCATGCCGGCCTGTTTGTAGCCGCGGGCGAGTTCGAACATGGCGAGGTTGAGAGCGTGGAATCCTGCCAGCGTGACGAACTGGAACTTGTATCCCATGGCCCCGAGCTCGTGTTGGAAGCTGGCGATGGTCGCATCGTCCAGGTTCTTCTTCCAGTTGAACGAAGGCGAGCAGTTATAGGCCAGCAACTTGCCGGGATAGACCTCGTGCACGGCGTCGGCGAATTCGCGCGCTTCCTCGAGATCGGGCTTGGAGGTTTCGCACCAGAGAATATCCGCATACGGAGCGTAAGCAAGGCCGCGAGCGATGGCAGCCTTTAAGCCGCCTTGAAAGCGGTAGAAGCCTTCGACGGTACGCTCGCCGGTCAGGAATTCGCGGTCGCGCGGGTCAATGTCGCTGGTCAATAGATTTGCGCTGTCGGCATCGGTGCGCGCCATGATCAGCGTGGGGATGCCCATCACATCGGCAGCGAGCCGGGCCGCGACCAGTTTCTGGATCGCCTCGGTAGTCGGCACCAGCACTTTGCCACCGAGGTGGCCGCACTTCTTGGCGGATGAAAGCTGGTCCTCAAAATGAACGCAGGCGGCGCCCGCTTCAATCATGGCCTTCATCAGCTCGAAGGCGTTGAGGTTGCCGCCGAATCCGGCTTCGGCATCGGCGATGAGCGGAGGGAACCAGTTCACGTCAACATTATTGTTGCCTTCGGCGTGGTGGATCTGGTCGGCGCGCATCAGCGCCTGATTGATGCGGCGCACCAGATTGGGCACGCTGTCGGCGGGGTAAAGACTTTGGTCGGGGTACATCTGGCCGGCATTGTTGGCGTCGGCGGCGACCTGCCAGCCGCTTACATAGATGGCCTTCAATCCAGCCTTGACTTGCTGCACGGCTTGATTGCCAGTCACGGCACCGAGCGCAGGGATGAAGGCCTCTGCCTTGTCATGCAGCTGGTTCCATAGCCGTTCCGCGCCGTGCCGCGCGAGGGTGTGTTCAATCTGGAACGAGCCCCGCAGGCGATTGACGTCGTGATGGGTGTATGGACGTGTGATACCGCGCCACCGAGAGCTGCTCTGCCAGTTGCTGATTTGCAAGTTGGAAGTTGTCATGTATTTTTCCCCTCAAGAGTTTGTGTCCTGATCGCAGTAGACCCCGGATTTCACTTTCAGACAAACCGCGCTGTCCACCCGGTCCCACTAGTCCGAAATGACCCAGTGCTCGTAATTTGCGCCTGAAAGCGGCTATGAAACACACCATGAGGGCAGCAGGCAGGTGTAAGGAATAGTGAAGGAGATTATTCGTCAGAGGGTAGCGGAGCTGCGTGGCAATAATGATGAGAAGCCGCGTCAGGCGGTCCGAGTCCTCGAGGAATTGACGACGAGCAAGGAATTTGCAGAGTTTCCAACGCTTGCCAGTTATGATTTATTGGATTAGAACCTCAATGCATGGGCGCACGCAGAACTCCCACCAACCTCCCGATTGATCTTGCACCGATTGACGCAGGCTTCCTCGCGCAGTTACAGGAACATGTTGCCACGCGTGAGATCGAGCGCGGGATTGCGTGTCTTCGATCGCACCAGCGCCTGATCACCAAGCTTGATCCCTGCCAGGAGAATGCCGCTCGCCTGCTGGCTCAGCTTGCGATATGGACGGATATCGGATTCACCGGGCCACCACTCCAGGAGCTTCTGAAACGCTTTGAAGCGGGAGCGCGGTCGAAGCTCTCGATTGCCGACTACATCTGCCTGCGCATGGCCGAGGGCATGGCTGCGATGGTGGAAGAGGCGATGGAACCGGCGATTGGTCATTTTGACTTCGTCCTGAGCTTGGAGGAGGAGCTGGACGACCGTTTTTTGCTGGCCATCGCTTATTTCTGGAAGGGCCGTTGTCTGCGGAGAAAAGGCGACTACGACGAAGCCCTGATCTATACCGGCAAGGGAAAAGATCTGGCGCTTGCGTTAGGCCATCTGCGCATGGCGGCCGTGATGCAAGTGCTCGAGAGCTGGCTTTTGTTTCAGCAGGGCAAATGGAAGGAAGCCGTATGCGTCTCGCAGGCGGCGGAAAGCGTGCTGCGCGAGACCGATGACTATGTGACGCTCGGCAACATTCAATCCTTCTACGGGCGCATGGCGCGCCGCGAAGGTCGTTTCGATAAAGCGATTGAGTTTTTCGAGAGCGCGATTAGTCATTATGGCAAGCGCGATCCACAGCATCCGAATCTGGCGCGATCGCTGGCCAACATGGCACTCGCCAAGCGCGGCATCGCTCTTCAGTTGCAGAAAAGAATCGATCGCGATGCTCACCGACGCCGGAAGACCTCCTCAGCCAGCCGCCAAGGCAAGCTAAGCGCAAGCCATGATTCTCGTGATCATGATTCTCGTGATCATGATTCTCGCAAACAGGATTCGCGCAGTCATGACTATCGCGGCCACTTGGCCCAGCTTCGCCGCGAAGCGCTTGAGCACCTCGAGGCCGCCCGGGCCATCTACCAGCAGCGCCCGAATCATCACGGAGCCGGCACGGTTTACCTGAATGCCGCGTACATCCACCTTGATAGCGGAGACTTTCAGCGCGCCGAGGAAGAAGCGGCCTCGGCCTACGACGTGGCCGGACAGAAGCAGGACTACATTCTGATGGGCCGGGCGCGCATTCTGCAGTGCATGATTGAAAATGCGAAGGTGGAGGAAGAGATCGGTGAAGGCGCTGATCCGGGAAGCCATGCGCGCCGCGCCTTCGAGTTCAGTCAGGAGGCGATTGATCTGGCGAAGCATACCCAGCACCATCTGCTGCTCGCGAATGCCCATCTGTGGCAGGGATTGACGCAGTGCAATTCGTTTTTCGATAATCCGGAAGCGGCGCGCGAGTCGTATGACCTGGCGCGGGCATCCTGCGGGGCGAATCAACCCGACAACAATATGTGGCAGGATCTTCAAACGTTACGTGCGAAAATTCTTCGCAAGGGGAGTGTCGATCCGGCGCTGAAGGCGTGGTCGCAGGGTGCGGTGGGCGAGAAGACGTTCCGGCAAATCAGCGAAGAATTTGCGGAGATTGTGATCGCGCGGGTGTGGGAGCGCGAAGGCCGCAAAGTGTCTCGGGTGGCGTCTCGGCTCTCGATTTCTCCGAAGAAAGTGCGGCGCATCCTGGCGCGGGTGGGACGGCGAAAGCCGCGTCAGCATTAGCCAAGGCGGGTCCAGATTTGCAACCGTATCTCGAGCGAAGCGAGGAGAGAAGATGTTTTTTGTATCGCTTAATATAGACTAGTAGAATAGTAGAGTTAATCGTGTTAAACGGCGCCGGGAAGGCTGATTCCAGAGCCGCCGATTCCAAAAATCGAAAGAATCGAACCGTCAGATCTGAGAATCGAAAGTCTATGAAAATTGCAAACGATGTAACGGAACTGATCGGCCACACCCCTCTGGTGCGTCTGAACCGGGTTACGCAAGGCGCGGTTGCCGAAGTCGTGGCGAAGTTGGAAAGCCAGAATCCCCTGGGCAGTGTGAAAGACCGCATCGGGGTGAGCATGATTGCCGACGCCGAACGTGCCGGCCGGATTCAGCCCGGAAAAACCGTTCTGATCGAGCCGACCAGCGGCAACACCGGAATCGCTCTCGCCTTTGTAGCGGCCGTGAAAGGCTACAAGCTCATCCTCACCATGCCCGAGACCATGAGCCTGGAGCGGCGCGTGCTGCTGCTGGCTTTGGGCGCCGAGATCGTTCTCACCCCGGGTCCACGGGGAATGAAAGGAGCAATTCTGAAGGCCGAGGAATTGCTTGCCAGCACACCAAACGGCTACATGCTCCAGCAATTTGATAACCCGGCAAATCCGAAGATTCACTTTGAAACCACGGGTCCCGAGATCTGGGAGGACACCGGCGGGCGCGTCGATTTCCTGGTCTCCGGCGTCGGCACGGGCGGGACCATCACCGGCGTCTCCGAATACATTAAGCCGAGGAAGCCGTCGTTCAAGGCGGTGGCCGTGGAGCCGGCAGATAGTGCGGTGCTTTCCGGCGGAGCGCCAGGGCCGCACAAGATTCAGGGAATCGGCGCCGGTTTTGTTCCGACCATCCTGCGCCGGGATTACGTTGACGAGGTCATTACCGTCAGCAACGATGATGCTGTCAACATGGCGCGGCGGCTTCCGCTCGAAGAAGGTCTGCTGGTCGGCATCTCTTCGGGAGCGGCGGTGGTCGCGGCATTGCAGGTGGCGCTCCGCCCTGAGAATGCCGGGAAATTGATTGTTGTGGTTCTGCCGTCGTTCGGCGAGCGCTACCTAAGTAGTATCCTCTTCGAAGGACTCCGGAACCAGGCGTTGCAGATTCCGACGTCGCAAGTTCCGGGCTGATCTTTAACCCCGAATCTTGGGTCCATGCCGCACCTTTTGTCGCTAATCCGCGAGGACGTTGCCACCGTGCTGGAGCGCGATCCTGCGGCGAAGTCACGCCTCGAGGTTTATCTCTGCTACTCCGGCCTGCACGCAGTGTGGTTCTATCGCATGAATCATTGGTTGTGGAACCACGGTTTCTTTTTGCTGGCACGCTATTTGTCGCAGGTCGCGCGCTGGCTCACCGGCATCGAAATCCATCCCGGGGCGCAGATCGGCCGACGTTTGTTCATCGATCATGGCATGGGCGTGGTGATTGGCGAGACTGCCATTGTCGGCGAGGACGTCACGCTCTACCAGGGCGTGACGCTCGGTGGAACTGGCAAGGAACACGGCAAGCGGCACCCGACGATTCTCGACAACGTGGTGGTCGGCGGAGGCGCGAAGATTCTGGGCAACATCACGGTGGGGCGCAATTGCCGGATTGGCGCCGGATCGGTAGTGCTGCGCAACGTGCCCGACGATTCCACCGTGGTGGGTGTGCCGGGACACATCATTTTTCGAGAAGGCAAGCGCGTGGTCATCACCGACCCCAAGCAGATCAACGACCCGCTTTCGGAAGCATTGTCCGCAGTCGCGTCCGAGGTGAATAGGTTGGCGGAACGAGTGCATCAACTGGAGGGCACGGGCGGAAGTGAGCCGGTTTCCGCATCGCTGCAATGGGTCATCGAAGATATCGATTACCAGATCTAGCGGAAGTATTGCGAGCCGACCCAAGTGGCGCGTCCCCGGGGAAGCGGCGTTCTTTATCCCTACGAAGAAACCGTGAGCCTGCGGCGTTGTAAAATAGCGAGATGCCGTTACAGTCAGGAAGTCCCAACTTTAGCAAGAAGCGCACTCCGCCTCCGGACGAGACTTTTGAAGAAGCGGCCTATCTGAAAGCGCTGGGGGAAAAGCAGAAGATCGTAAGCCTGAAGCTGGCCGACGGCGAAGTGGTCCGCGGCTGGATTGAGTACTACGACAAGAACATGGTGCGCGTGACGCGCGAAGATGGTCCGAACCTGTTCATCTTCAAGCACGAGATTGTGTATATCGCGGAAGAAGGGAAGAAGAGTTAGCCAGCAAGTCAGACCTCGGTTCCCAGTTCTCAGTATCTGGTACCCAATAAGTCTGGGCGTCGCATGACATCCAATCAATCCCAGCGATTTCTGGACCTCATTTCTCCGATGCAGGCTATTGCGCGTGAAGCGGGCTGCATGGTGATGGACTACTTTCGGCAGCATGTGAAGATTGAATACAAGGGCGACGTGGACCTGGTTACGGTGGCCGATCGAAAGTCCGAAGCGCTGATTCTGGAGCGGATTCGCCAGCAGTTTCCGACCCATGACGTGATGGGTGAAGAGGGAGCGCGCATTGAAACCGGCAGCGAGTACAAGTGGTACGTCGATCCGCTCGATGGCACAACGAACTTCGCGCACGGCTATCCGGTGTTTTGCGTTTCGCTCGCGGTGGAGCGCCGGGGAAAACGGATCGCGGGAGTGATTTACGATCCGACGCGCGACGAGATGTTCTCCGCCGAACTCGGCAGTGGCGCGCGGCTGAACGACCAAGCGATCCACGTATCGACCACGGCGAACCTGGGAGAGTGCCTGGTCGGCACCGGTTTCCCAAGTCACAAGCGAAATAAGAACCCGAATATTTATTTCTATCACCAGATCACGTTGCGCACTCACGGGGTGAGGCGGGCGGGGTCCGCCGCGCTTGATCTGTGCAATGTCGCGTCGGGTCGCTTTGACGGTTTCTGGGAATTTAATCTCAATCCATGGGACACGGCGGCGGGCGTGCTCATCGTCGAAGAGGCCGGCGGGAAGGTCACAGATTTTTCGGGCGGCGAATTCCGGATCGCAAGCCGCGAGACGCTGGCGTCGA
Source organism: Terriglobales bacterium (assembly GCA_050012595.1). GTDB lineage: Bacteria > Acidobacteriota > Terriglobia > Terriglobales > Acidobacteriaceae > Acidiflorens. Next base: position 168,187 of record JBEKGW010000007.1, on the reverse strand, counting down.
ATGGATTGGTGCACGACGCGCTTTTGCATGAATTTCAGGAAATCTTCGCAGGCCGGGGGCTGGAGCCGTTGCCCAGTCCGGTCACCTACGCGAACAATCGAAAATTCTAGTGGAGAGCCGGGCGTCCCCGCCCGGCCGCTTGTCTGCCCGAGGACGGGCGAGAGCCTGCCCTGAGCTTGCCGAAGGGATGCCCGTCGCTCCACCGCCCCTTTGCCGGCTGTACAATTACCTACGTGGGTTCGTCTCTTCTTGAACGCAAGATCGAAAAGCGTCCCGACAAGGTGCGGCTGCGGGGGCGTATTCTCTTTCTTACCGAAGATCCGGAGTTGATCAAGAAGCAACTGGCGGGCTGGGACCTCCCGTGGGACTCTAAGAATCCAGCCAACAATCCCAAACTTCGCGATGATATTTCGACCGACGAGATCACTCCCGCGCACTACTGCTTCTACTTTGATCGGACGCTCGGCGAGATTCCCTATGTTGGCTTGCGTTGCGGCGACACTCTGCCGATTGGGCGCGGCGATGTGAAGAAAGGCGGCTTCGTCTGCTCGGTGAGCGGCAAGCGTCGCGGCAAAGGCTCGAGTCGCGAGCAGTCGCCTTATGCAGAGATGTGCGCCGGGATTCAAGTCGCGATTGGGGAGAATATTGAGCGTATCTACAAGCAGAACTGCCAGAACCTCGGGTTGCTGACTTCGACCGACTTTTCTTTGATCGGCCGGATTCGCGCCGGGGAAGAAATCGCGCTCGGTGAATTCACCGCCGGGGAAGACGAGATCACAAAACAGGTGATCGAGTATGGGGGCTTGTTTCCCTTCAACGTTGCGCGCCTGCAGGGGAAAGTTTTTCTGCCGCCGATCGCGGGCGGGGGCGCCCGCCCCACACGCCCCATGACCATCGCTGAGAAGATCTTTGCCCGGCACATGGTTACTCCCGAAGGGGTCGGAGTGGACGCGGTCAAGCCGGGCGACACCGGCTTCACTCGCGTCGATCTGCGCTTCAGTCATGAGTACGTTACGCCGATGGCGTCCATTTTCTACGAGCAAAACGTCGGCAAGAATGTCCCGGTGAACGACGCCTCGAGCATTCGCTTCTTTCGCGACCATCTCACCTTCCTCGACGAAGTGATCTCCGAAGAAAAGAAAAAGATGGGGCTGCTCGACTTGGCCACGCAACTCAAGCTGAAGCAGGAAGATTTCGCCAAGCAGCAGGGAATCAAGCTGCACGGCGAACTCACCGACCGCAAAGGCTCGGAGGGCATCTGCCACTCGGTGATGCTGGAAACCTACGCCCTGCCGGGGCAGGTGAACGTCGGTTCCGATTCTCACACGCCGCACGTTGGCGCCATCGGATGCATCGCCTTCGGCATCGGGACGACGGACGTATTCAATTCCTGGATTACGAAAGACGTTCGCGTCAAGGTGCCGGAGTCGGTCAAGATCGTCATTCGCGGTAACCGGCATCCGAATGTCACGGCGAAAGATTTCATCCTGAAGATTCTTTCCCTCGATTACGTGCGCAGCGGCAAGGCGCTGGCGAAAGTGATGGAGTATGCGGGCGAAGCGGTGGAGTCGCTCTCGGTGGACGAGCGCGCCACCATGACGAATATGGCGGCCGAAATCGGAGGTTTTACGGGCATCGTGGCTCCGGATGAAAAGGTGGTCGAGTTTCTGGTTGAGCGCCGGGGCATGAAGCGCGCCGAAGTCGAGAAAATGATCGAAGGTCTCCGCAGCGATTCCAACGCCCAATACGCCGACGTGATTGAACTCGATGCGGCTGAGATCACGCCCATGGTTGCGACTCCGGGCGATCCGGGAAACGGCAAGTACATCCGCGAACTCAGCGCTCCCGTGCCGATTGAAATCGCCTATGGCGGAACCTGTACGGCAGGGAAGAACGAAGACATGGACATGTACGCGTCGGTTCTCGCCGATGCACTGAAACAGGGAAGACGAGTTTCGGAAAATGTCGAGTTTTGGATCCAATTCGGCTCCCAGGAAACGCGCGAGTACTCGAAGCGCAGAGGCTATCTTGAAATCTTCGAGCAGGCGGGCGCGCACGTGCTCGAGCCTAGTTGTGGCGCGTGTATCAATGCCGGGCCCGGAGTGTCGACCCGTCCCAATCAAGTGGTGATCAGTGCGCAGAACCGAAACTTTCCTGGACGCAGCGGGCCGGGGCAGATGTACCTGGCGTCGCCACTGACCGTGGCCGCGAGCGCGGTGGCGGGGTACATTGTCGAGTACGACCCTTCGAACGCGAGGATTGTGTCCTAGTGTTCAATTTTGAACAGCGCCGTTCCGCCCTTGTTCATAAAATCTCCTCGTTTGTTCCAGTACCACTGCATCTTGCCGACGGTGTGAGATTCAAATCGAGACACCGCTTTGACGATGACGCAGGGTCTGCGAGCGATCGCAGTGTACACTGGAAACAGGGGTCGTTTTAACGGACACATCCAACTCAATAAGCACCGGGGGAAGAATTTGCCCTGGCGCCATCGATTGCCCTCAGCCAAGCACGCAGCAAAGCCGCGCTTTGCAGAATTGCTAAAACCCAATGAAAATTCTGCTCTATAACCCCGACAACGGCGTAACCCGCAATTTCATGCCGCATCTGTGGATGTTTCTGCTGCAGGCGCTCACTCCGCCGGGCCATGAGGTGCTGCTGGTGGATGGCAACGCCAATCCAATGGATGAAGCGGGGATCGCGCAGTTTGTGCGCGATAACAATATTGGATTGGTCGGCATCGGCGCCATGACGCGAATGATCGCCAAGGCGTATCGCATGGCGGATGCGGTTCGCGCCACGGGAGTTCCGGTGGTGATGGGCGGACCTCACGTGACGGAGATGGCCGACGAGGCCCTCGGCCGAGATGGCGGGCCGCGCCACGCCGATGCTGTTGCCCTGGGCGAAGCCGATGCGACCTGGCCGCAAATTGTTAATGACGCAGTCCGTCATCAGCTTAAAGACATTTATGCGCCGGTCGACGCCTTTGGCCAGGAAAGCAAGCCGTCGCTGAAGGAATACCCGGAGATTCCGTGGCAGTCCATCGATCTCAGCCAGTTCAATCTGGTGCCGAAGGCCGCGAAGGCCCAGCTCCAGAAAATCGGAGAAGGCTGGGGAACGTTTCGCCTTATTCCGGTCGAATCGGGACGAGGCTGCCCTTACGGCTGCGAGTTCTGCACCGTGACCGGATTTTTTGGAGACTCGATTCGCTTCCGTACTAATGAAAGCGTGGTGAATGAACTGTTGCGGTTGAAGGCCCGCGCCCGCAGCGAGAAGGGCCAGATGGCCGTTTTCTTCATCGACGATAATTTCGCCATCAACATCAAGCGCACGAAATCGCTGCTCCGCGACATCATTGCCGCCGGCGCGAAGGTGCATTGGGTGGCGCAGATCAGCGCCAATTTATTGCGCGACGAAGAACTGGTGGACCTGATTGCGGATTCTGGAGGCAAGTGGATCTTTATCGGCATGGAGTCCATCGACCCGGCCAATCTGAAAGACGTGAACAAGGGATTTAACAAGCCAAGTGAGTATGCGGCGGTGCTGGAGCGCCTCGCGCAACGCAATGTGTACGCCATCACGTCGTTTATTTTTGGCATGGACAATGACACGGCCGGAGTCGCCGAGCGAACGCTCGAACAGATTCGGACCTGGCCTCCGGGCCTGCCGATCTTTGGCCTGCTCACTCCTTTGCCCGCAACACCGCTCTACAAGCGGCTGCAGACCGCCGGTCGGTTGACGCGGCCCAAACACTGGCAGGAGTTCATCCCGTTTGCAATGGCCCACACGCCGTTGAAAATGACCATCGAAGAAGCTCATGCGGAAGTGAATTACGGCTGGGCCCAGGCCTATAGTCCGGAGGCGCTGGCGCAAGCGGTCGACTCGCTGAACGATCAGCCCCTGGGTTATCGCGTCAACATCTTCCTGGCGCGCCTCTGTTTCCGCGGCATCTATTTCCCTATGATGGGGAAAATGGCATGGCTGAAGGTGATTGCGCAAAATCGGCGCACCATCTTCAAGCTTATAAGGGAGGGGTTTAAAGCCGGCGCCTGGCGCGGCGCGCCCGCGAGGATTCCCGCCAGCCCAGTGCCGCAGGTGGAAGCGGTCGATGCCAACGCGCAAGTAGCGGAGGGATGAACCGAGCGGGCGGGCAATTACTTTTCGCGTCGATTGAAAGTCGCGTATGCGTGTCGGCATGCAAATTCGTGGAGGAAAGTCACCTCGCTCCGTTTAGTTGACCCGAGTGGGACTCCACTTGGCCTGATGTCCCAATCCAACCCTCCTCCAATCGTCTTTTGGTTCGCTTCCATCCTACCGGTCTCAACAGCCTCCCCTCGGGTTACATTTACCATGGCTCGATACGCACTCTTCCACATTTCGCGCTCTGCGACTAGGATATGGGAAATCAATCCTGCAGCATCCGCGGTTTAACCGGGGGATAAATGATCCGTTTTAAAGTGAACGGGAAAGAAAAAACGTTTGACGGCGATCCCGACATGCCGCTGCTTTGGTACTTGCGCGACGTGGCTGAGCTCACAGGAACGAAGTTCGGCTGCGGCATGGCGTTGTGCGGCGCCTGTACCGTACATCGGAACGGCGCGGCGATTCGCTCCTGCACGACTCCCATGAAAGAGGTCGGTGGCGCCGAGATCACTACGATTGAAGGCATCGCGCCCATGCATCCCGTGCAGAAGGCATGGATGGAAATCCGGGTGCCGCAATGCGGCTACTGCCAGACGGGCCAGATCATGCAGGCCATCGCGCTTCTTAAAGACAACAAGAATCCCAGCGACCAGGAGATCGACACGGCCATGTCCGGCAATCTCTGCCGCTGCGGCACTTATCAGCGGATTCGGGCGGCCATCCATCAAGCTGCGAAACATCAGGCTGCGAAGGGGATGGCGTGAAACTCATTGAAAATGTCAGCCGTGATGTCAGCCGGCACATTGGTCGAAGAAGATTCCTGCAAGGCGCATTAGCGGGCGGTGTCTTCGTGCTGAGCGCGCGCTTTATTCCCGAGTCGCTATGGGCCGCGGAAGGCGACGCGGCCGCGCCACCGTTTGAACCTAGTTTGTGGATGTCAATCGCTTCGGATGGCACAGTCACCGTCGTCGCCCATCGCTCGGAGATGGGATGCGGTAGCCGCACCGCCTTGCCGCTCGTGGTCGCCGACGAACTTGACGCCGACTGGTCCAAGGTCAAGATTGATCAGGCGATTGGCGATCCGAAATACGGGGAGCAGGATACGGACGGGTCGCACTCGGTTCGCAGTTCCTTCGACCTGATGCGCCAGGTGGGCGCTACCGGACGCGTGATGCTGATCAGTGCCGCCGCCGCGCACTGGGGCGTTTTCCCAAGCGACTGCACGACCGAGCCCCACTTCGTCGTGCATCGCGCCAGCGGCCGCAAGCTGGGCTATGGCGAAGTTGCCGCCGCCGCAGCCAAGCTGTCCGTTCCGAAAAAAGAAGACGTTCCGCTTAAGTCGCGTTCCGAGTGGCGCTACATCGGCAAGGAAAGCAATTCTCTGTTCGACCTTCCCGAGATCGTCACTGGCAAAGCAATCTTCGGCATGGACGCGACTATGCCGGGCATGGTCTACGCATCGGTTGAACATCCGCCCGTACTCGGACAGAAGATCAAATCGTATGATGACAAGGCCGCGCTGAAAGTGCCTGGTGTTCAGAAGACGCTGACCATCGCCGCTTTCAAGCCGCCGCACATGTTTCAGCCTCTGGGCGGCGTCGCCGTGATTGCCGACAACACCTGGGCGGCCTTCAAGGGACGCAAGAGCCTGAAGGTTGAATGGGACATTAATAGTAGTCCGCACTCGGTGTACAACTCGGCGCCGTTTCGCAAGACGCTTGAAGCAACTTCGCTGAAGCCGGGAAAAGTTGTTCGCAACGTCGGCGATGTGGATGCCGAATTTGCCAAGGGCGGAAAGATTATCGAGGCTGAGTATTACACTCCACATCTGGCGCACGTTTCCATGGAGCCTCCGGTCGCCGTCGCCGAGTATCGCGACGGAAAAGTGCGGGCATGGGCTCCGACGCAGAATCCGCAAGCGGTGCAGGAGACTATTGCCGGCGTGCTCGGCATCAAGAAAGAAGATGTGACTTGCCATGTCACGCTGCTTGGCGGCGGCTTCGGACGCAAGTCGAAACCCGACCAGGTTGCGGAAGCCGCCGTTCTTTCCAAAAAACTCGGCAAGCCGGTCAAAGTTGTCTGGAGCCGTGAAGACGATATTCACTTCGATTTTTTTCACTCCGTCGCCGCGATGCACATGAAGGCCGCAATTGGGCCGAATGGCATGCCGACTGCCTGGCTGCAGCGCACGGTGTATCCGCCCATCAATTCAACTTTCGACGCGTCCGCCACCTATGCCGACGACGAGATGGGCTTGGGATGGAACAATCTTCCTTTCGATATTCCTAATCATCGCGCCGAAAATGGCCCCGCCGACTACCACGTGCGGATTGGATGGCTGCGCAGCGTGGCGAACATCTATCATGCGTTCGCGATTCACTCCTTTGCCGACGAGCTTGCCAAATCCGCCAACAAAGATTCGGTAGAGTATCTGCTTGACCTGATCGGACCTCCGCGCATCGTCAACCTTGACCTCAAGGGAGATGAAGCGGAAGACGCCAAGAATTATCCGCTCGACACAGCCCGATTGCGGCGAGTGGTCGAGATCGCAGCGGAGAAATCAGGCTGGGGCAAGCGGTCAATGGACATGGGCATGGGCAAAGGGCGTGGTATGGGCATCGCCGCTCATCGCAGTTTTCTCACCTATGTTGCGACTGTGGTTGAAGTCGAAGTCGACAGCAAGGGACAGGTGCACATTCCGGGTGTGTGGACGGCGGTCGATGCGGGCACGATCGTCAGCCCTGACAATATTCGCAACCAGTTCGAGGGGGCGGCTGTGTTCGGGACGAGCCTGGCATTGTTCGGCGAGATTACGGCAACCAACGGAGTTATCGACCAGAGCAACTTCCACAATTATCAGATCACGCGCATGAACCGGGCTCCGCGGCGCGTCGACGTGCACATTGTGGAGAGCGAAGCGCCGCCGGCCGGCGCCGGCGAGCCCGGCGTGCCGCCTTTTGCGCCGGCACTATACAACGCCGTGTTTGCGGCCACTGGCAAGCGGGTGCGAGAGCTTCCGTTGTCCAAGACGAAACTGGTGTAGTTGAAATTGGTTTAACTCGAAGCTTGCGGTAAGCTCAATCCCCACGGGAGGCCCGGGATATCTGCGATGAGCAAGTTGCCGGCGTTACTTCTCCTGCTCACGGGAGTTTTTGCAACCGCCCAGGAGATCACCGTGGCGGCAGCGGCGGATATGAGTGCCGCTCTTCCGCAACTCGTCGCAAGCTACACGAAAAAGACCGGGCAAGCGGTGAAGCTCTCATTTGGTTCGTCCGGCAATCTGACCAATCAGATCCGAAACGGCGCGCCGTTCGATGTCTTCTTCTCGGCCGATGAAGAATATCCTCAACAGCTGATCGCCGAGGGATTGGCGTCGAAAGACACTCTTTACCGTTATGCCGTCGGACGGTTGGTGCTGTGGGTGCCGAACGACTCGCCGCTCGACTTATCGAAACTAGGCATCGAGGCTTTGCTTGACCCTTCGGTCAAGAAGATTTCGATTGCGAATCCTGCGACTGCGCCATACGGGCGGGCAGCCGAGGCCACGCTGCGGCATTTTGGAATTTACCAGCAGGTTTCGAGCCGGCTTGTCCTGGGAGAAAACGTGTCGCAGGCGGCGCAGTTCGTCCAATCGGGCAATGCCCAAGCGGGACTGATCGCACTCTCACATGCGCTCGCTCCCGCGCTCAAAGATAAAGGCCGCTACTGGACGGTTCCGCTCGATGCCTATCCCACGCTGAACCAGGCGGCCGTCGTGCTCTCGCGATCAAAACAGCAGGATGCGGCCCGTAGATTTCTGGAATTCTTGCGCAGCCCCGAGGCCGCTCCCCTGCTCACCACATACGGTTTCAGCCTGCCTGCGGAGACGTATTGAAGTGGAGAAGCATTCAAATGGAGAAAGCGTGAAATGAACTGGGAGGCGTTCTGGTTGACCGTGCGTCTTGCAGCCATCGTCTCGACGCTGCTGATCGCGATCGGCATCCCCATTGCATACTGGCTGACTTACTCGCGCTGGCGCTGGAAATTTCTGGTCGAGGCTGCGGTCGCGCTTCCGATTGTCCTGCCGCCGACTGTGCTCGGTTTTTATGTGCTGGTGGCGCTCGGTTCGCGGAGCCTGCTCGGCCGCTGGTGGGAGTCGCTCACCGGCCACACCCTGGCGTTCACGTTTGAAGGGCTGGTGATCGGATCCTTGTTATACAGTCTGCCGTTCGCCGTGCAACCATTCGCGGCGTCATTTGGCGCCGTCGATCCCAAGCTGCTTGGCGCCTCGGCATCGCTTGGTCATTCGCCGGTGCAGACCTTTCGCCGTATTGTACTTCCCCTCTCAAAAGCTGGGCTGGTCACGGGATTTACGCTCAGTTTCGCGCACACGCTCGGCGAGTTTGGGGTGGTGCTGATGGTGGGAGGCAACATTCCGGGTGTGACGCGCACCATCTCGATTGATATTTACGATCAGGTGCAGATCGCAAATTATTCCAGCGCGAACCAGACGGCTCTGCTCTTGCTTGTCATTTCTTTCGTTGTGTTGTCGGTCGTGTACGGATTGAACCGGCGTCCATGGGTGGTGGGCCCATGGCGGTGAAGGTTACTCCCGCACCCCACACAGCACCCCCAACATCGATACAGCCAATCTCTTCCGATCTCGAAGTCCGCATCCGCAAACGCTTTCCGAATCCCGAGGGCAGCTTTAACCTGAATGTCCACTTCCGCGCGCTTGCCGGCTTCACCATTGTCTTCGGCGCATCGGGCGCGGGAAAAACCACACTGCTCGATTGCATCGCCGGGCTGAGCGATCCGGACGACGGACGCATTGCCGTTGGCGGTCAGGACCTTTACGACTCGGAGAGGAAGCGGGACGTCGCAGCCTGGAAGCGCAACATTGGGTACGTACATCAGGATCTGGCGCTCTTCCCTCACCTGACCGCCGAAGAGAACGTCGCTTACGGTCTCCATAGGCTCAGCGCGGCGGAGCGGCAAACCCGCAGCCGCGAAATGCTCGACGCGTTCCGCATCGATCACCTGCGCGACCGGCGACCGGCGCAAATCTCGGGAGGCGAGCGCCAACGCGTCGCCTTGGCGCGCGCCTTGGTGACCGAGCCACGCGCGTTACTGCTCGATGAGCCACTGGCCGCCCTGGACCGTCCGACGAAGTCGTCTCTCGTCGATGATCTGCGCCAGTGGAACCAGCATCACCGCGTACCGATTCTCTTCGTCACCCACAATAACGAGGAAGTGTTTGCCCTCGGCGACGAGGTTATTGTGCTTGATGGGGGGAGAATCGTGGCCCAAGGGCATCCGCATGAAGTGATGCGCGCTCCGCGGCTGGAGATCGTCGCGCACTTGTCGGGATTCGAAAACATCTTCAACGCCACGGTGCTCGCACTGCACGAAGACCGTGGCACCATGACTTGCCGATTGGGAGAAGGTGAGGTTGATTTAGAAACGCCATTGGTTCGCGCCGAGGTTGGCTCGCACCTGCGCGTGGGCGTTCGCGCGGGCGATCTGCTGCTGGCAACGGTCGATCCACACGGGCTGAGTGCTCGTAATGTCTTGCCGGGAACGATTCGCCGGCTGGTGCAGAGAGACGTCATCGTCTCGGCGATGGTGGATTGTAGCGGCACGGAGTTCGAGGTGCACGTAACCCTAGCGGCGCGCGACGCTCTCCAACTTGTCCCCGGCAAAGGCGTCTGGGTCGTGGTCAAAACGCATTCCTGCCACTTGTTGGGGATGTGAAAGTCTTCGCACCGCCGGACAGCATCCTGCGCTCTTCGCATCCTGTTCCCGCTCCACCACAATTACCGCGACCCACTGCCCGTTCCGTTCTTTGCGATAGGGAATACTCCCGCCAAGACGTTGGGCAATATCTTCGGGCAGCAAGTCGCGATGGTACCCGAAGAATTTTTCCTTGATACGCTGCCAGGCGTCCCAATTCTCAAGCAGTGGATGCGGCGGCTGGTACTTCGTCGAGAAGACCAGAGCCACGTCGAAGTTGTCGCGGGCCCTGGCAGCCACGTCGATCTGGGAAGCTGTGAAGTCCTCGATGCGCACGATGCGGAAAAGCTGGCTGGCATTGGCATTGACATAGCCGAGCCATGGCCGGGTGAGTTCGTCCGACGCCGGCCATGCGGTGAGAACGCGCTCGCCGGAATAGCGCATCGCCAGGAAACGACTGGCTTCCGCATGCATCACGATGTAGTCGCGATAGGCCAGATTGTCTTCGAGAGAAAATCCATACGGCGGGTTGCTGAACAGGCCCGCGACAAATGCAATTGCGACCGCTCCCACAATCAATTTCCAATACCGCGCTCGCCGCCAGAGAGTCGAGACCAACGCCAGAATCACGAGCGGGACGACCGGTAACATGTAGCGAGCCAGCACCGCGCCGCCCACTGCCGACATAAAAGCAAGGTAGGCGAGCAACACCGAAAGAAAAGCTGCCTGCATCCAGATTGGAATTCGCGGTCGGGCGACAGCGTTTTCCATTTGCGGTGGACGAAGCATGGCCAGCAATCCCGCCAGCGTGAGCAGATAAAGACCGAAGTATCCGAAGAGTTGCCAGAGCCTCATCGCCAGAGCCAGCGAGACGCGCAGAGGATTGAGCGTGGCGGCAACGTTGTAGCGAAAGAATTCGGGGTTGCCCAGTAAAAAACCCGTCTTCGAGTAGTGGTAGGCATACCAGGCCGCCAGCGGCAGGATAGGAAGCAGCAAAGAAAGCAAGCGCGTTCGTCCGCCCACAGGTGGAAGAATCTTTTTCCATCGAGTTTCTTTTGAACATGGCCGAATGAAATAACCGAGCGACTCCCAGCCAAACAGCGCCAGCGGAGCCAGGATCGCAGTCTCTTTCGCCAGCGCCGCCAGCGAGAACCAGAGTACTTGCTTCCAGGGACGGTCCTCTATATAAGCGGCCAGCGCCCAGAACGTAAATCCGGCGGCCGGCAAGTCCACCTGCGCCATGGAACTTTGCGTGTAGTACACCGGATAGAGCGCCACTAATGCCGTTGTCGCCCACGCCACAGGCAGATTGGCGGCGATTCGCGAGAGTCGAAACAGCCCCAGCAGCGAAAATGCACTCAGCGCCAGCATAGCCGTGCGCGTGACTAGCGTGGAGTATCCGAAAACGTGCCAAGCCAGCGCCAGCCACGCCATCACCAGCGGAGGATGCGCATTGGATAACGTGGAATGCGGAATGAGCGTGCCGGTCAGAAATAAATCACGCGCGGCCGGAACGTAATAGCCCGCTTCATCCCAGAAATAGGGAAGACGCAGAAGCGGTGCATGCAGAAGCATCAATCCGGCAAGGAACGAAGCGAAGAGAACAGACTGCTGCATCCACGCGGAAGATGCCGGTTGAGATTTTGTTTTCAGATCGGAGTGCGCCGCCGGCCGCGCATTCATCAGTGAACTTGTCCACCCGGGGCTCGTGGATCAAGTTTGATCTCGCCGAACGCGGCCTCGTAGTTGGTCACGTTCTGCTGCAGGAGCGCCATGAGCGCCTTGGCCTGTTGCGGACTGAGGTAAATTCCCTGAAAGTTTCGCAATTCCACTTGCGTTTCCGAGCTTTGCTGCATCGTCCCGAAAACGAGGAAGAAATCCCACACATTCACCCGAATCTGCACGCTGTTGGAATAGGCTTCGCGGTAATCGGGGGTTTGCACGAACTTCACATTCGGTTGGTTCACTGTATTCATGTCTCGCAGTGTAACGCCTGGACAGACTGCTGAGCAAAGTGCGGAGCAAACTCCAGAGCAAAGCTCTTTTCGACTGTGCCCAAAGAAAAAAGATGCGCGCACGCGGTAATGGAGCTGTGCGCCGAAATCTGAAGCCAAGCAAGTCATTGGTGCGAAAGGGGGGACTCGAACCCCCACGGTTTTACCCGCCAGATCCTAAGTCTGGTGCGTCTGCCAATTCCGCCACTTTCGCATATTTATCCAGCAAAACCAGACATTCCGCCGCACTTTGCCGGTGATCGGGTGCAGACGGCGGTAGCTCATGGTCAAAAAAATCGTCCGGGAACCATCGAGCTACGTTCGCAGATCGACTCCGGCCATCACAAGTCTAGATGCGAACCTGTGCCGGTTGCAATGTCGGATGCTCGACCGGCGGGAACCGAACATCATTCCGCCCGGTTCACCTGTGCCAACGTGTGCGTCTTGTAGACGAGCAGTCTGCCCGGCCGCACCGCCTTCATCACCTCCGAAAAAATCTTTCGCTCTCCAGATAGAAGAATGCCATCGCCACTTCGAACTGGTTTGCGAAGCCTTGAAGCGGGTGAGATCATCTACTCCAAAGTGGATGTGGGAGTGGTAATTTTGTAATCTAAAATCGTCTGGCTCTAGGTTTTCAAATTGCCAAATTGCACGATTACAAAATTACCAAATTACACATGCCCCGCATGACGCCCTTCTCGACCCAACCCTCCGGCCACAATGGCGCCTCGCTCCCGCCCCACGCCGGCGGAGGCGACGATGGCCGCGACAGCGGCGACAGCATGCCTGACTCTATTCCTAACTATGGCGAGCGCTTGCGTCGAGCCCGGATGGGATTGGCTATCGCCATGACACCCATCGTCATGCTCTTCATTTCTTTCACGGCGGTCTACCTCATCCGTCGCGGATTTCTGAGTCTCGATCTGAGCGATACGGCTTACATCCAAACCTGGGTTCCGGTCCGATTGCCCTGGACGTTATTGCTGGCCAACACGATCATTCTTATGGCCAGCAGCATTACGATCGACTTGGCGCGGCGCGAAATCACGCGAGAAGCCGCGCTCGCCCCGGTCCAATCGATTCCGGGCGTCTCGCTCGGCGACGAGCGCCACTTCCCCTGGCTGGCTCTGACCACCGTTCTCGGTCTCGTGTTTCTTGCCGGGCAGCTTTTTGTTTGGAGCAAGCTTTCCTCCCGAGGCTTTCACCTCGCCGGAGGCACCAGCAGCTCCTTTGTTTACATTCTCACTGCGATGCACGGCCTTCATCTGGCCGGCGGCATACTGGCACTTATGTTCGCCAATGTTGCCTCTGTGCTACAACGCGCGGTTGAAACTCGCCGCATCATCGTTGACATTACCTCGTGGTACTGGCATTGCATGACGGGATTGTGGATTTATATCCTCGTGTTGTTCTCGTTTGCCGCATAATGAGCCGTCTCGATTTCGTCTCTGTTTACCGTCTCGAAAAACCGCGAGACGTGGGGGCACTCGGGCGGGGCGCCCGGCTCTCCATCGGCGAGCCCGGCTGCCAGCTCCGCTTTGTAACCCACGCTTTATAATAGAAAGATTCGGTTGCGAAGTTTGATCCGTCTGTAGTGCCAGGGGAAGATGTCCACAGATAGCATTGTTGTTCACGGGGCCCGGGTTCATAACCTCAAGAACATTGATTTTGAGATCGAGCACAACACTCTGACGGTCGTTACCGGCGTCTCCGGTTCCGGCAAATCGTCGCTTGCATTTGACACGATCTATGCCGAAGGGCAGCGCCGTTACGTCGAGTCGCTGTCCGCGTATGCGCGCCAGTTCCTGGAGCGGATTGAGAAGCCCGACGTCGATCTGATCGACGGCATCGCGCCCGCGGTTGCCATCAAGCAGAAGAACTCTACGCGCAATCCGCGCTCCACCGTCGCCACCGCCACGGAGATCTTTGATTACCTGCGGCTACTCTTTGCCCGCATCGGACGCACTTACTGCCTGCTGTGTGGCCAAGAAGTGAAAAAAGATACAGTGGACGAAGTCGCCGACCGCTTGCTCGCTCTGGGCGAAGGCACTCGCCTGAATGTGTTCTTTCCGATTCAGACCCACGTACCGACTGCCGAAGGGAAGGGCACCAAGAAGCCTCGCGGAAAGAAACAATCAGCCGACTCCAGTCTGCGGTCCGACGCGATCTCCGACGCGATGACGGCACGCCTCTTCGATCTGCGCAAACGTGGCTTCAACCGGCTGTTTCAAAACGGCCAGGTCTTCGAGTTCTCGACCCCGGAGTCGCTACTCGACGTCAACTTTTCCGAACCCGTGTTTGGTTTGGTGGATCGCCTCGTGGTCTCCGCCGACCAGCGCTCACGCGTCGTCGATGCGGTCGAGATCGGCTATCGCGAAGCGGGCGAAGTGATTTTTGAAACCGCTCCACGTGATGGCGAAACCCGGCAGCGGCTGCGTTTTTCCCAGCGTTTCGAGTGCAAGAATGACGGCAGCCGGTACGAAGAACCTGAACCGCGCCTGTTTTCATTCAACAATCCTTATGGCGCCTGCCCACGTTGCCAGGGCTTCGGCAACACCATCGATTTCGATCTTGACCTTGTCATCCCCGACAAAAGCAAGACCCTGAACGAAGGTGCTATCGAGCCTTGGACTAAGCCGAAGTACAGGCCGCTGTTCACTGAGCTTAAGCGCTTCGCGCGCCAGGCAGAAATTCCGCTGGACGTGCCCTGGTATGAACTGGACGCCGAGCAGCAGCGGCTGATCGTCGATGGCGACCGCGGCTTCTGGGGTGTCCGCGGCTTCTTCCAGCATCTCGAGCGCAAGAAGTACAAGCTGCACGTGCGCGTGTTTCTGAGTCGCTATCGCGGATACTCGCTTTGCTCCGCTTGCGCGGGGACTCGCCTGCGCGCGGAAGCGCGCCAGGTAAAGATCGATGGCAAGAATATCTGCCAAGTGTGCAGTATGACGGTCGAAGAGGCGGCCCGCTTCTTCGGTCAACTCAAGCTATCGACTGAGCAAACTGCGATTGCCGACAAGCTGCTTATCGAACTTCGGGAACGCCTGCGTTTCCTCAACGAAGTCGGGCTTGAGTATCTGACGCTTGATCGTCTCGCATCGACGCTATCGGGTGGCGAAGCGCAGCGCATTCAGCTCGCAACTTCTCTCGGTTCGCGACTCGTCGGCACACTGTATGTGCTCGACGAGCCTTCCATCGGCCTGCACAGCCGCGATACGCACCGGCTCATCAAGATCCTGCACGACCTGCGCGACCTGGGAAACACTATCCTCGTAGTGGAACACGATCCCGACATCATGCGCGCCGCCGATCGCATTCTCGACCTCGGCCCGGGTGCCGGAGAAAATGGCGGGAAAGTCGTCGGCGCCGGCACCTACGACGAGATCATAAAGATGCCGCATTCGCTGACCGGCCGTTACCTTGCCGGCGAGCTTCATATCCAGATTCCACCGCGACGCCGCCAACCGGGATCACACAAACTCCGCATCAACGGTGCGCGTGCGCACAACCTGAAACACATCGATCTGGAAATCCCGCTTGGCATGCTGGTGGCGATTACCGGCGTCTCCGGCTCGGGGAAATCCTCGTTGCTGCATGACGTCCTCTACCGGGCGTTGGCCACGGCCAAGCGGCAGACGAACGGCGGCGCTTCCATTTTGTGGGACAGCATCGAAGGCGACGAGTTTCTCGACGAGGTCGTCCTCGTCGATCAATCTCCCATCGGCCGCACTCCGCGCTCGAATCCGGTCACTTACATCAAGGCTTTCGACATCATCCGCGAACTATTCGCCTCGTTGCCGGAAGCCAAGAAGAGGGGCTTCCCGGCCGGACACTTTTCCTTCAACGTTCCCGGCGGACGCTGCGACAACTGCCAGGGTGACGGCACCGTCACTGTCGAAATGCAGTTTCTGGCCGACGTAGAGCTGATCTGCGACGAATGCAAGGGCACGCGCTACAAGCCGCAAGTGCTCGAAGTGCACTACAAAGGCAAGAACATTCACGAGGTCCTGAACCTCACCATTCGCGAAGCGCTCAAGTTCTTCGCCGACGTTCCCCGGCTCACGGAAAAATTGCGCGTGCTCGACGAGGTCGGCCTGGGCTACCTGCGTCTCGGCCAGTCGGCCACCACGCTCTCCGGCGGCGAAGCGCAGCGCATGAAGCTGGCCGCCCACCTTCAGCCTGGAACTCGGCAGACTGGCGCCCGCCCGGCCAGCCGCCGCGCAGAGGGCGGTGACGGGCTCAAACGCAAGCGCCGCATCCTTTACATTTTCGATGAGCCCACCACCGGCCTGCACTTCGACGATGTCAGCAAACTACTTTTCGCTTTTCGCCGTCTAATCGATGCGGGCGGATCCATTGTCGTCATCGAGCACAATCTTGAAGTGATCAAGACGGCGGACTGGGTCATCGACCTCGGTCCGGAAGGCGGCGATCGCGGCGGGAACCTCGTCGGCTTTGGCCCGCCCGAAGCGATCGCGGAACTGAAAAACTCTTACACTGGACAGTATCTGAAGCAGGTCCTGAACGGAAACGGCGTACGCAATGGTGACCGATAGAATACTTGTGCACAGTCGGGCGCCCTCGCCCGGCACAGGCGGACCACGCATGAAGCACCGTTTCGCAAATGCGATCCTGCTCATGGCCCTGACCGCCTGCACTTTCGCGCAAACCCACACCACCGTCCGCCATTACAAGGAACGCATCGACGACCAACCCCCGGAAATCGCGCAGGCCGAAGATGCGATCCAGAAAAACGACTTCACCGCCGCAGAAACGCTGCTGAAAAAGGCGATCGATAAAGATCACAACAATTATCAGGCGTGGTTCGATCTCGGATTCGTTCTGAACCGCCTCGGCCGCGCCGACGAATCCATCGCCGCGTATCGCAAGTCGGTCACCGCCAAGCCCGACGTTTTTGAATCGAACCTCAACCTGGGCCTCATGCTCGCCCGCGCCAACAATCCTGAGGCTGAGCAATTTCTGCGCGCCGCTACAACCCTCAAACCCACCGCTCATCCTGAAGAAGGTCAAGCCCGCGCCTGGCTCGCGCTCGCGCATTTGCTAGAAAATAAAGAGCCGGAAGACGCATTCCAGGCTTACGGCAAAGCCTCCGAACTTACGCCGAAGGATCCCGAACCCCATCTCTCTGCCGGTCTGCTGCACGAGCGGCAAAAGGAATTCTCCGCCGCTGAAGCAGAATACAAACAGGTCCTGACACTCGATCCGCACAACATTGATCCGCACAACATTGATCCGCACACCATGGAAGCCGCGATCGGCCTCACCAACCTTTACATGAAATCCGGACGCCTCGGTGAAGCCGAACCCCTGCTGCGCCGGCTGGGCGCTGAGCGTCCCGATGACGCGGGCATTCATCTCCAACTGGGGCGCGTACTCGCGGCGCAGGGCAAGAAAGAGGACGCCATCACAGAAATTCAGACCTCACTGAAACTCGCACCTGCGGACTCCGACGCGCAGCGCGATCTTGCCGACCTGCTCGTGCAATCCAAGAAACTGCCGGATGCCGAACAAGTCTATCGCGACCTTATCAAGGCTCATCCCAATGACGCCGAGCTTCATCAACTTCTCGGCGAGGTGCTGCTCAAAGAGCGCAAATATCCGGACGCGCAACAGGAATTCATGGTGACCGTGAAGGTCAAACCTGATTTTGGCGTCGCCTATGGCACCCTGGCCATCGCCGCCAATGAAAACCAGAACTATGCGCTTGCCATCAAGGCCCTCGAAGTCCGCGCCAAGCTGTTACCCGAAACCCCCAGCAGCTACTTTGAGCGCGCCTCCGCCCTCGACCACCTGCGGGACTATAAGCAAGCAGCGCAGTACTATCACCTCTTCCTTGATGCGGCCAATGGGAAGTATCCTGATGATGAGTGGAAAGCTCGGCATCGCCTGATCTGGATCGAATCCAAAAAGCGTTGACTGCCATGCGCCGACTTGCCTTTACCATGCTTCTCCTCGCGCTCGCCTCCGCCTACGGCGCGGCTAAGGAAGAAACTGTGGCCGAACTCAAATCACGCTTCGAGAGCGCGCATCCCGAAGATCGCCCCGAACTCGGCATCCGGATCGCACAGCATCAGCTTCGCGATGCGGACAAGCTCTACGGCGAGGGCAACGCGAACCAGGCCCACGCTGCTGTCGATGACATCGTTACCTACTCGGAAAAAGCCCGCGACGCCGCAATACAAACCAAGAAGCACCTGAAGAATGTCGAGATCGATGTTCGAAAAATGGCGGAGAAGCTGCGTGACATCAAGCGCACTCTCGCCTTCGACGACCAGCCTCCCGTCGAACAGGCCATCCGCCGCCTCGAAGACATCCGCACCACCCTGCTCAAAGAAATGTTCGCCAAGGAAGACAAGAAGGAGAAGAAATGAAGCCCGGCAGCCGCAGGCGCGCCGCGCTCGGCTTGGCCTTGTTGCTCGTGTTCTCCCTCTTCTCTACGCTTTGGGCCCAGCGCCGCCGCGACCCGCTCAATCCGCTGGAGATCGACCAGCTCCGCGATGCCATGCTCGACCCTGACCAACGCTTAAAGCTTTACGTGAAGTTTTCCCGGGATCGCATGACCAAACTTGAGCAAATGCGCAGCGACCCCAAGACGATCGATCGCGCCCGACAGACTCATGACATGCTGGAAGACTTCCTCGCCGTCTACGACGAACTCAACGACAACATCGACATGTACGTTGGTCGAAAGGACGACATCCGCAAGCCGCTGAAAGTCATCATCGAAGCCGACACCGAATTTCAGTCCAAGCTGCGTGCCCTAAAAAACTCCGCGAACACCAATGCCGCCGAAGCCAGCCAATATGAATTCCTGCTGACCGACGCTCTCGACACCGTTGACTCGAGCGCGGACGACCACCGCAAAACCGTTGCCGAAGTCGAGGAATACATGAAGCACAAAAAGAAGAAATAGGCTTCAAGCCCGGCGCACTGAGCACTGACTGCCGTGCTACTCTTCCTGCAACGTGTCTCCAAAGCTCAGCGAAATCTTGCACCAAGCCTATCGCGAACTCCGGCCCCGCACGCCCGTGCCGCCCCTGCACGCTCGTTTTCATCCTTTCGTCTCCATCAACAACACCATCCGCCTCCGCCAGGGAGAACTCTACATCCGCCTCTCCGATCTGCTCGAAGGCGCCCCCGAACCTGTGCTGCACTCGATCGCCCACATCCTGCTCGCCAAGCTCTATCGCAAGCCGGTCGATCGCATCCACAGCACCCGTTATCGCCGCTATGTCTCCAGCCACGACGTTGCTGCCAAAGCGCGCCTCGTTCGCCAGATGCGCGGACGCAAGCACATCCGCTCCGCCCGCGGCCATCACTACCATCTGGAAGAAATCTTCGACGACCTCAACCGCCGCTTCTTCCACGGACTCATGGGACGCCCGCAACTCACCTGGAGCCAGAACCACGCCCGCAGCAGCCTCGGCCACTACGACCCGGCGCACAATGCCATCGTCATCAGCCGAGTCTTCGACCACCCGCGCGTGCCGCGCTACGCCATCGAATACATCCTGTTCCACGAGATGCTGCACCTGAAGCACCCGGTCAGGTTGCGAGGGAGCCGGAGATGCGTGCACTCGCGGGAGTTCTTAGCGGAAGAAAAGATGTTTCCGGAACTGGAGCGGGCGCGCAAATTCTTGCGCATGGTGTAGGAACGCTAGGCACCATTCAATGCCGCGTTTCCCCGTGTGATGCACATCACAGCCATCCGTGATTCACTCCGTTGACCGTTCCCCACTCGAAACCGTATCCTGTTGATATTGAAAGTGAATTTCATTTTCAATTAGAAAGCGGGACTTTATTCAATGCTCCAGGCATTCATTATTACGCTCCGCGAAGGCGTTGAAGCGGCTCTCATCGTCGGCATCACGCTGGCCTATCTCGCCAAGATCGGCCGCAATGATCTGCGCAAATCGGTCTACGCTGCCCTGGCAGCTGCCTTCATCGGGTCGATCGGCGTCGCCGTCGTGGTCTCTCGCTTCAAGTTGAACGAGGACATCTTCGAAGGCTGGGTCATGCTGGTCGCGGCCGTCTTCGTCGTCACCATGATCGTCTTCATGATGAAGACCGGCCGCAAGCTCAAAGGCAACATCGAAGGCAAAGTCGGCTTGTTCGCCCGTGGCGACGCATGGATCGGCCTTTTCCTCTTCGTCTTCCTCATGGTCATGCGCGAGGGCGTCGAAACCGTTCTGATCCTCTCCGCCGTCACTCTGAACTCAAGTGAGCTGATGAGCTTCATCGGGACCCTCTCGGGCATAGTCGTCGCCGTGCTGTTCGGCGTGATGTTCGTCAAGGGCAGCGTCAAGATCAATCTGCAGAAATTCTTCAAAGTCACCACCGCGATTCTTTTCCTGGTGGCCGGGCAACTTGTGATTTCCGGCCTGCACGAACTCTCCGAGAACGGCGTGCTTCCCTCTTCTCGCCAGGAGATGGCCATCATTGGCCCCATCGTGCGCAACGATTTTTTCTTTTTCGTCACCATCCTCGCGCTGGCCGCGCTGATGGTGCTGTTTGAAATGAAGAGCCGCCAACCTGTCGAGCTGCCGGCCGCCGCCGCCGCCCGCCGCAAAGCGCTCTGGACGGCTCGCCGCGAGCGTCTCTGGATGGCCTCGGTTTACATCTGCTCGTTCGTCTTCATCGTGATGGTCACCGCCGGCTTCATCTACGAGAGGAGCGCCAGCGCCCTCTCGCCCGCCGTGGAAGTTACTTTCGTCGACGGCAAGGTCTCCATCCCGCTGAAGCAGATTTACGACGGCGAATTGCACCGGTTCGAAGCCAAAGAAAACGGCGTCGAAGTCCGTTTCTGGCTTTACCAGAAGCCCGACGGGAAAGTTGCCACGCTTTTCGACGCTTGCGAAATCTGCGGCCCGGTCGGCTTCTACAAGAACAAACAGGGAGTGATCTGCAAGAACTGCGCCGCCCAAATGAACCCGCAGTCGATCGGAATGGCTGGCGGCTGCAATCCGGTCCCGCTGAAAGCGCAGGTCACCGACGATGCGGTCATCGTCTCCGAAGCGGACGTTGCGGCCGGCAGACACTACTTCGAGCCCAAATAATGTTCCCTCGCATCGTCTACGAATCGTTTCGCTGCCAAGCGCGCCGCAAGCTGCTCGCGGGCATTGCGATCACGCTCGGTGTCGCGGTCGCCACCGCCATGATCGCCGTCGCCACCGACATCGGCGACAAGATCAATCGCGAACTGCGCAGCTACGGCGCCAACCTGGTCGTCACTCCACAGGAAGACACACTCGACGTGGAAGTAGGCGGCGTCAACCTGAAGCCGCCAAGCGATGGCGCATTTCTCAACGAAGCGGATCTCCCGAAAATTCGCGGCACCTTCTGGCACCACAACATCGTTGGTTTCTCGCCCATGCTGCCTGTCACTGTAAAAATCGGCCACGGCAGCGGCGCCAAGGATGTCACGCTCGTAGGCACCTACTTCAATAAGGCGCTCCGCTTCGGCAAGGAAGACTTCACCACCGGCGTGCGCATTACCCATCCCTGGTGGGAAGTAGAAGGCGAAGGCAAGTGTGGGGACGGGCGCCTCGCCCGTCCAGGGCGAGTCGAAGACTCGCCAGCGGCGTGCGGCTGGCCGGATGACAATTCTCAAAATATTCTCGTGGGCGAGCGGTTGGCCGCGAAACTGGGCAAGAAACCCGGCGACACACTCGAAATCTCCGGCCGCCAACTGACCATCTCCGGCATCCTCTCGACCGGCGCCGCCGAAGACGACCAGATCGTCGCACCGCTCGCCCTCGCGCAGCAAATTCTCGGCAAACCCGGCGCCGTACGCCGCGTTTACGTCAGCGCTCTGACCAAGCCCCCGGATGCGCTCTCCGTCCGCGATCCCAAGGCGATGACTCCCGAGGTCTACGACCGCTGGTACTGCTCGCCCTACGTGGAGTCGATTGCCTACCAGTTACAGGAAGCCATTCCGCATTCGCACGCGGAGCAGATCCGCCAAGTCGCGCAAAACGAAGGCACGGTGCTCTCACGCATCAAGGGACTTATGCTGCTGATCACGCTCGCCGCCCTTTTGGCTTCCGCGCTCGCCGTTTCCGCCGCCATGGCCACGGCCATCTATGAGCGTCGGGTCGAGGTCGGTTTGATGAAGGCCCTCGGCGCAGGTGATCTCGCGGTCTCTGCGATCTTCTTTGCGGAGGCGCTGCTGCTCGCGCTCGTCGGCGGTGTTGTCGGATTCTCGGCCGGAGCGCTGCTCGCCCACCAGATCGGCCGCTCCATCTTCAGTTCGCAGATTTCCATCGAGCCCGTGCTCTTTCCTATCATCATCGCCATCGCCGTTTTCGTGACCTTCGCCGGGAGTGCCGCCGCTATTCGCCGTGCCGTAAAGTTCGATCCCGTGTTCGCCCTGCGAGGTGAAGGATGACGACGAGCAACACTCCCGGCACGCTCCTCACTCCGAAGCAAGTCGCCGATCGCCGCGCTCAGGCGTCGCATACTTCGCCGTGCGTATCAATGTTCGCGCGCATGCTTCTCCGTGCCGCTGTCCTTCGACGCAGACGCGCCGCCTCCGCCCTGCTCGCGATGATTGTTGCTGCTGCCGTTGCCACCACGATGATGAATCTCTATGTTGACGTGCAAGCCAAGCTCCGCACCGAGTTCAGAAATTACGGCGCCAACGTGGTCATCGTCGGAAAGGACGGACAGTCCCTGCCCGCCGACGCACTGGCCAAAATCGAATCCGTTCTCGGCCCGAAGACGCTGGCCGTTCCTTTTTCCTATGCTGTCGCTCGCACCCAGGACGGACAATCTGTAGTCGTCGTCGGCACCGACTTCGCCCGCGCACGCCAGCTGAACCACTGGTGGAAGGTGAGCCATTGGCCCAGCGCGCCCAACGAAGCCCTCGTCGGCATGCGCGCTGCTGCCGTAATTAATCCCAAAGCCAGCCCCAATCGCCAACCCTTCGAACTCACTTTCCAGGGCAAGGCGATCGAACTCGCTCCTGCGGGCATGCTCCAGACCGGAGCCGGCGAAGACAGCCGCATCTATCTTGATCAATCCGAATTCCAGAACTGGACAGGCATCGCACCTTCCGCCATCGAAATTGCAGCTAATGGAACCGCCGCAGAAGTTGAAACATCGATTCGCCAGCTCGCACAGCTTTTGCCCGCGGCCGATATTCGCCCTGTCCGCCAGATCATGGAAGGCGAAGCCAATGTGCTGAGCAAAACGCGAGCCACTCTTTACGCTTCCGCCACGCTGGTCGTTCTCACATCCGCTCTTTGCGTCCTCGCCACGCTCATCGGATGGGTCTTCGACCGCCGCCGCGACTTCGCCATCATGAAGGCGCTCGGCGCTTCCGAACATCTGGTCAACGGATTCTTCGCAGCCGAAGCGGCGGCCCTGGGCGTAGTCGGCGCGATTCTCGGCTTCTTTATCGGCATCGGCGTCGCGGCCTGGATCGGACGCGTTAACTTCCACGCGCCCGTCGTCCCGCGCTTCAGCGTCTTTCCGTACGTGCTCGCCGGCAGTGTTGCCGTGGCCCTCATCTCGGCGATCCTGCCTATCGAGCTGCTGCGCCGCGTTCAACCCGCTATTATTCTGAGGGGCGAGTAGTATCGTGAGCGCGTGATGAGTTAAGCGGTGGAGCGACGGGCGTCTCGCCCGTCCTGCCGCGAGCGAAAGTGAAGTGGCCGGGCGAGGACGCCCGGCGCTCCATCAGCAAGATTGGACAAGGTAGAAGGGAAGACATCAGCGATGATTCGACTGAAGAACGTCACCAAGAGTTATCCCGCCAGAGAAGAAGAAAATAATGGCGGCCTCAGCCTCATTAAGGCGCTCGATGACATTTCTCTCTCCATCGCGCCCGGCGAGTGGGTCGCCGTGATGGGCCCTTCGGGTTCCGGCAAGAGCACCATGGTCAATCTCATCGGATGCCTCGACCGCCCCACCAGCGGCGAAATCTGGCTTGACGAACAAAACGTCGCCACCCTGAGCGCCTCGGAACTCAATCATGTTCGCGCTGAAACCATCGGCTTCATCTTCCAGCAGTTCCATATGATCCCGTATCTCACCGCCGTCGAGAACGTCATGCTTGCGCAGTACTTCCACAGCATGACCGACGAACAGGAAGCGCTCGAAGCGCTCGATCGCGTCGGCCTCAAAGACCGCGCCGGCCACCTGCCGTCGCAGCTCTCCGGAGGCGAGCAGCAGCGCGTTTGCATTGCCCGCGCCCTCATCAACGATCCTAAAATCGTGCTCGCCGACGAGCCCACCGGCAACCTCGACGCCGTCAACGAAGAAATCGTTCTGCGCCTGCTCCGCGAACTCCACCAGCAGGGACGCACCATCGTCATGGTGACGCACGATCCCGTAGTAGCGCGTCTGGCCGACCGCCGCATTGAATTGCATCACGGCAAAATCGCCGCTCAGGAAGTTTTTGCCATGGCCGACGAGGAGCAGTTCGACGAAGTGCTGGAAGAATTATTTGTCTTGGGAGAGAACGGCGAAATTGCGGAGATTGGCCGGATGGAAGTCCACGGCGCTTTGCCCGTATCCCTCGCCGTGGAAAAAATGGCCGCCATGGGGCTGGTGACGGCGCGCCCGCACCCGCCCCAGGCGCACGATCACAAGCCTTTCGTCAATCCCTGCCACGACGCGCTCAAGCCTGCTGGCTTTTCGACCGGCGACGGCTCTGCGATCGTCGAACTCACTCCGCGTGGGCACCAGCGCGCCGCCGACATCATCCGCCGCCACCGCCTGGCCGAACGCCTCTTCACCGATTCGCTCGCCATGGACAGCGAAACCGAAATCGAGCAGCAGGCCTGCAAGTTCGAGCACATACTCTCGCCCGAAGCCACCGACAAGATCTGCACCTTCCTCAACCACCCGCGCACTTGCCCCCACGGCGCGCCCATTCCGCCGGGGCCGTGCTGCGGACGGCGCGTCGAACCCAGGCAGACCTCCGCCGCGTTATCCCATCGACCTTAGTTTCGATTGAAGTGTAGAGACGCGCTCGCTACTTCTTCCCAAAAAATTTCCCAAACCCCAACCGCACCTGCACTGTGTTCACTCCCGGATTCGGCACGGTCAGCCCGGCATTCGAGATATGCATGTACCGGACATCCACCGACCACGCGTGCTCACCCAGAAAATGCAGCCCGAACGCCGCGCCCGAAGTGAAATTTACGGTCGAAGTTCCCGCTGGCACTTCGTGCGTCGTAAACAGCGTTCCGCCATTCAACTCGAGGTACGGAGCGAAATGCCCGCGCGTGGCGAAAATCCATTTCAGCCCCACCGGACTCACTCCCCCGCCGTACGCGGTGTTTGCTCGCTGGAACACAACAAACGCCGGCACCGCATCCACCGCAAGCTCGAATCGTCCGTTGAGAAATCCCGGCCCGTGCGGAGCCGTCAGGATCCACCCATAGCGAACTCCAGCGTTCCACACGCCCGTATCCTTGGTCCCGCCCGGAACCGAATGCCCGCCGCCAGTCCAAACCTCGAGCTCATGACCGCCCTCCTCCGGGCGATCCTGGGCAACCGCAAAAGAAACTGCCAGAAACATTGTCAGAAAGAGTGACAGCAAAAGAGAGCACGCACCCCGCTTGGTTCGCGTCATAAGTATGGTCAAGGTCGAAAACGAACAGTACGTGAACCCAGGCCAGAAAACAAATCCAGCTTCTACAGCCCCAGCCCGCCATCCACCGCCAGCACTTGCCCGGTAATAAACTGCGGAGCCGCAGCAAAGAACATCACTGCTGCGGCGATGTCCGCCGCTGTCCCGTTCCGCTGCATGGGCGTCTGTTTCGCCATCTTTTTCATGAATGAGGCCGCCGATTTTTCTCCCAACTCAATCATCCCCGGAGCGACCGCATTCACCGCGATCTCCGGTGCCAGCGCCTTCGCCATCACTTTGGTCAGCATGTGCAGCGCCGCCTTCGACGAGCAATAATGCGCATGCGTCGCCCAGGGACGCAGCCCGCCCAGCGAACCCATGTTAACGATGCGTCCTCTGCGCGTTCTTAAATACGGCAACGCCTCACGCGACACCAGAAACGGTCCGCGCGTATTCGAAGCAAAAATCGCATCCCACTGCGCTACCGTGATCTTCTCAAACTCGGCGGTCTCATAATTCGCGGCGTTATTCACCAGCACGTCAATCCCGCCCAGTTCTCTCGCCACTTCTTTCACCATCTCCCGAACGCTCTTCTCATCAGTGACATCGCACCGCACCGCCAGCGCCTCCACGCCATGCTGCGCCAGCTCTTCCACCACCGCCCGCGCCTCGCGCGCCGACTCGCGATAAGTGATCGCCACGTCGGCGCCGTTTTCGGTGGCGGCCAAAGCGATCGCGCGCCCCAGCCGTTTCGCCGCTCCCGTCACCAGCAATGTTTTTCCAGAAAGTGCCCGTCCGTTTGTCGTCATCCCGAGCGTCGTCATCAGGAAATTCTACGCCCGTCTTAGTTTGGCACGCAGTATCTAGCACCCATCTATGTCCGTCCGTGTCTTGGAAACCCTGCGCCCAAACTGATAAACTCCTTCGCATGACGAAGCCTCGTGAAGTCGTCGTTTATTCCCGCAAGGGATGTCATCTCTGCGAGATCGTCAAAGAGAGCATCGTCAAGCTCCAAAAGCGTGGCGGCTTCATCTGGCGTGAAATCGACGTAGACTCCGACGCCGAAATTCGGCGCCTCTATAATGACGAGGTCCCAGTAGTCTTCATCAACGGTCGCAAAGCTTTTAAGTACCGCATGGACGAGCAGGAATTCTTGCGTAAACTGAGCGCGTGAGCTTCGCTCGTGTGGGGACGGGCGTCTCGCCCGGCCGGCCGGACGGGGATGCCCGGCTCTCCACACCAGCAAGCGTTGTGCGGTGTAAAATCTTGTCGTCCCCATGACCCTCGCAAGCTTCGTTGCCAAGTCCGCGTTTCGCAACAAGCGGCGTAGTCTGCTGACGGTTGCCAGCATCGCCTTTTCTCTGCTCCTGCTCTGCATCATGCTCTGCGTCTGGCGCAGCTTCTACATCGACAAGGGAGCGCCGGACTCCGCTCTTCGCATCATGACCCGTCACAAGGTCTCGCTGGCGAACTTTCTTCCCATCTACTATCGCGACAAGATCCGCTCCGTTCCCGGCGTCGTGCACGTCGTTCCTATGACATGGTTCGGCGGCAAGTATAAAGATGACAAGCCGGAAAACTACTTCGCCCAGTTCGCCACCGATCCCGACGAATACTTCGATGTCGCCGCCGACAAAATCATGCCTCGCGATCAGCTCGCTGCCTGGAAGCGCGACCGCACCGGCTGTGTCGTCGATGCTGATCTTGCAAAAAAGCACCACTGGAAGATTGGCGACCACATTATCCTGCAAGGCACGATTTTCCGGGGCGATCTTGACTTGACCTTGCGCGGCATCTACACCATCGACCCGCCGCAGAGTAACCTCTACTTCGATGCCAAATACCTGGAGGAATCCGTCGGCTGGTTTAAAGACACGGCCGGATTTTACTTCACTCGTGTGGACACTGCTGAACACATGCCCCAAGCGGCCCGCGCCATCGACGACATGTTCCATGCCGCGCCGTTTCCCACCAAGAGCGAGAGCGAACAGGCCTTCAAGCTCGATTTCATCGCCATGCTCGGCAGCGTCAAAGCATTCATCCTCAGCATCTGCGGAGCCGTCGTCTTCACCACACTCCTGGTCTGCGCCAACACCATGGCTATGTCGATCCGCGAACGCACCCGCGAAGTCGCCGTCCTCCGCACCTTGGGCTTCACACGCGGAAGCATCCTCAAGTTGCTCTTGAGCGAATCGATCGCCATTTCTCTAATCGGAGGATTACTTGGCGTTACGATCGCGACTGGGGCCGTTCTCTTCATGGCGCGCCCCGGAATCGGGTTGCCCGTCTCAATGCATATGACCGCGGCTACAGCGGCGGCCGCCATGGTGGTCGCAGCCTTCGTAGGGCTTGTCAGCGGCCTCATCCCCTCCTATCGCGCCTCGAACCTCGGCATCGTCGACGCCCTGCGCCACATCGGCTGACGTGAGGCATTGAGTCATTGAATCATTGAGGTATCGGATCATTGATTCAATGACTAAATGCCTCAATGACTCAATGGTTGAAGTGCTAAACTCGCTTCGCATGCGGACGGACCTCTTGCCCCTTTGCGACCAGCACTACCGCACCATGGAGCCCGCACTAGCTCCCTACAACGCCGACTATTCCATTGAATTCTTTCGCTGCACCGACAAGTTCTGCCACCGCTGCTTCGGCGAGCGCGTCGGCTACACCACGCCCAAGCGCGGAGACGCGCCCGTCCTCACCCCCAACCAGCCCATCTGCGATCGCCACGGACGCCCCATGTTCATCATCAGCCTCGACCGCCAGCGCAATCACGTGACCTACGCCTGCCCCGAATCCGATTGCAGCGAGCGGGTAGTCCGGACGTAAGGGTTTGTGTGGGGACAGGCGCCTCGCCCGTCCAAGCCGAGCAAGGCTCGGCAGGGTTTAGCTCGTACCACATGACTGCCATTCCCGGGACTATTCACTCCCCCACCAGCCACCCGTACTGCGCCGCCGTCAGCGGCACCACGCTCAATCGCCCCTGCGTCACCAGAGGAGACTCCGCGAATAACTTGTGCATCTTGATTTCCGCCAGCGTCTTCGCCTTCGCGATCGCCTTCCCAACCTTGATCTTGACCTTCGGAATCTTGGGATCGTTCGCATCCACGGCTACTACTGACGCCGTTCCCACCGCGCTCTTCTCGTCCCCGGTGTGGTAAATCACCAGCCGCTCTCCCGGTTTCATCCCGCGCAGATGCTTCACCGCAGCTGGATTCGTCACCCCATCCCAAATCGTCGTCTTCTCCCGCTCAAGATCCGCGAAGGAATACACCGTCGGTTCAGTTTTCAGAAGATAGTCCATGGGCAGGTATTGTAAACACAAAAACAAATTGCAGAAGAAAGAAATCAGATCCCTCCGTGTTTGTTCCCAGCCGCCACTCGTTTCGTCGATTTGTGGTCTGCCACGAGGCTGGAAATGTGGATAATGGAACAATTGGACGGCTTTTCACCGCTGTCCACGGGAAGGTGCCTATGCATCAAGTCGCTTGTTCGACGGGCTATGAGAACATCAGCTTTGAAACAGAACAACATCTTGCAGTAGTCACGCTTAATAGGCCCAATCGCCGCAATGCTCTGTCTCTCGAGCTCATGCTCGAGTTGCTGGATTGTTTCGAGCGCATCGGCAAGGATAGCGAGCTGCGCGCGGTCATTCTAGCCGCCGCGGGGAAAGTCTTCTCTTCCGGGCATGATCTGAGTGAAATGGTGGGAAAGGATATCAACCAGTACCGGCGAATCTTCGACGTTTGTTGCGATTTGATGACCAAGATCCAATCCATACCGCAACCTGTCATTGCAGAAGTCCAGGGAATAGCCACTGCAGCCGGATGCCAGCTGGTAGCAACTTGTGACCTGGCAATTGCTGCCGAAGAGGTATCGTTTGGCACCCCCGGGGTGCGAATCGGATTGTTCTGCACCACGCCCATGGTTGCTCTGAGCCGCGCCATCGGCCGCAAGCGTGCGCTGGAAATGCTGCTGACCGGCGACATGATCCCGGCGGCAACGGCGGCGGACTGGGGACTGGTAAACAAGGTAGTGCCGGCGGCGTCCCTGCGCGAGGAAACACGCGCCCTTGCCCTGCGCATCGCCCAAGCCAGCCCAGTCACGTTGGCGATCGGAAAGCAGGCCTACTACACGCAGATCGACCTCGACCAGCCCAAGGCGTATGCCTATGCCAAGGAAATCATGACTATGAACTCTATGACGCTGGACGCACAGGAAGGCATCTCGGCCTTCTTGCAGAAGCGACCGGCGTGCTGGGCGGGCAAGTAGCGCGTTTCGCGGTTGGTGTTTTGTTTCGGCAGCGTTTTAGAGCGGACTCGCTGTGAGCTCGGATCTCACACGGCGCAGTGACCTGCATCACTGCATCGGAACTGAAAATAAATATAATTCGCCATGAGCGATCAGTGAGAAGACACTGTCTCGCCCGAACACTGCAGCCGCGAAAAGACACTCCTGCATTGGCCGCGATGTTCTGCGGCCCCCAACCATCAGCCGATTCGTGAGTTCCACCTCGAGGGAAGAGGTATGGCGCTCCAGTACCCATCCGTTTGCCCGTCATCCGCCGTCAGCAGAATAAAGGCGCATCCTCGTGCTCCCAGAGGCAGCGTAGCAGGCCTCCGGGCAGGCCGGTCACGTGTCGTTGGTCTGCTTTCATGGTGGTGGAAGGGCGTCACATTATCAAAGGAGGTATTTTATGGCTGATCTATACACCTGCAGCTGCGGCAATCAAACCTGGGAAATCTCCGACATGGGCGTGCGCTGCACAGCGTGCGAGGCGGAGTATGTCACGCCCCACACGCCAGTGTCGGAATTCAATTCCGCAGTCACGCAGGAACTGGAAGAGGAATTGGCAGAGTGACCCTCCGCAGTCATACCGAGGTGTCACGTGATGTTTCTCCCCGACCTCAGGCAGAAAGAGAATCCACACTCCGGAGGCCTGCAGGCAATATCGAAGCCGGAGACTGCGGCGTCTGACAGAATTTTTGCTGGCACTGTACCTCGGGCTTCAGAAGGAGGTTGTCATGCCAACTGTAACTGCTCCAACCCGCGTTAAACTGCAAAACATCTTGTTCGCCACTGACTTCACTCCATCCTCGCAATTAGCTTTGTCCTATGCCATCGATCTGGCTCACAGCTACGATGCCGAGGTGTACTCCGTGAACGTGCTGCCGCACATGCCGTTCGTCGAAGCGGTGCAGCCCGATCCGGAGGAAACCAGGTTGTTGGCCAAACAAAAACTGGCTGCCTTGGTGGGCTCCGAGTCGTTCAAGGGCATTCGACACAAGGAACTGATCGAGCAGGGCGAAGTTGTGGAAGTGATCTCGAAGTTGGTCTGGAAGTATGATATTGACCTCATCGTCATTGGCACCTGCGGCCGCAAGGGTTTGGAAAAGCTGCTGCTGGGCTCGGTGGCAGAAGAGGTCTTTCGCAATGCCGAGTGCCCCGTTCTCACCGTGGGTCCGCATGCTACCCGCTGGGAGATCGATGGCAAACTGTGGCACATTCTGTTTGCCACCGACTTCGGGCCAGAGTCGGTGCACGGTCTGCCCTACGCCATATCCTTGGCCGAGGAAAATCGGGCTCGTCTGACCCTCCTGCATGTGGCGCCAGAACCTGGTGTCGCTCTGCCGGAGCCAGAACCCGGAGCTATGCCCGTGGTTGACCCCTGCGAGGTAGTAGCTTCCACAGAGAAGCAACTCCGCGCCCTGGTTCCCGGCGGAACACAGCTTTGGCATGAGCCCGAGTACATGGTGGAATTTGGTCCCCCAGCAGAGACGATCGTGAAAATTGCTGCCGGGAGGGCCGACATGATCGTACTCGGAGTAAAACGGCCAGCGGCCCTGACCAAACACCTGGGCGCAGGCGTCGCGTATAAGATCGCCTGCGAGGCGACGTGCCCGGTCCTTTCGGTCGGCGCACGTTTCCACGTTTAGCAAGAAGGCTAGAGGACATCCGGAAAGGCACTACGTGGTTCTGCGTCGAGCAGCAACCACATCTCTTCGGATGTCCTTTTTTCTGTACGGGCTGTGCCGGCCAACCGCTAAATTCTTTCTGGTCGATTTGCGATCTGCCGCGAGGCTAAAATGTGGGAACCGGAACGGTGCGGTTGGCCTTTTACCGGCATCCAGGGCCGGAAGGGGCAAGTGGTCCGCGACGGTTTTTTTTGGTCGCCGGACGGTGAATTATGCGATCCAGACTATTGGCGATCGGGGCTGCGGCGGTTTTCCTCGCGGGGCTGCTTGGATCCTGCAAGCGGGCTCATGAGGATCGCGCAGAAGTGCGGGTTGCCTATTTGCAGATCATCCCGAGCTTGCCCGTATTCGTCGCGCAGGAACAGGGATTCTTCGACCAGGAAAATCTGCGCTTGAAGGCTATCACGCTCGGCAGCAGTAACGATCTGGTGAACGCCATGGTCGCCGGCCAAGCCGATATTCTGCCGGCAACGTCGCTGGTACCGATCATTCACCTGGAAATTCATAGCCCCGGTCGCGTGCGCATCTTCTCGCACAGCCGCATGAACGACTCCAACGCGCTGGACAAGATCATCGTGAAGGAAGCTTCTCCGCTCCATGCCATCGGGGAGTTGCAGGGAAAGAAGATTGGAGTGTTTCCCGGCACCGCGCCCAGTCACATGCTGAGCGCGTTTTTTAAAAAGCATGGAGTCGACCCAGCCAGCGTTTCGATGGTGCAATTGCCGCCGCAGGCCCAGATCTCCAGCCTCGAGTCGGGCGCGGTGGACGCGCTTTTTGCCTACGAGCCAGTAACCACCACTGCCCTCGTTCACGGCGGCTATCGCCAGCTTTTCGGATCGGTGTATGCCGACTTGCTCAACCCCTGTCCGATTGGCGCCTCGGTGATCTCGCGAGAATTCGAGCGTAACCATCCGGAGCCGGCGGCGCGCGCCGTGCACGCTCTGCAACAGGGAGTGGACTACATGGCCGCGCACCCGGCCGAATCGCGCACACTGCTGACCAAGTGCATCAAACTATCGCCGGAAATCGCCGCGCGTGTGAATGTCGCCGACGTCACCCTGTCGAACCAGGTTGATATCGCCAACCTCCAGCAGTTCATCGACCTGCTCTACCAAACTGGCGAGATCCCGGAACGAATCGACGCCCACAGATTGGTGGATCCTACCGTGGTGGTTCCTAAATGATGACCGGAATGATGACTGGTCCGGCGCTTTCCAATCCTCGTCCTTGCGCGCTTGAACTGGAGGACATTGACTTTTCCTACGCCGCCCGCTTTAACGGCATCAATGGGGCGTTGTACAAGGACTTCTCGTTACGGATTGAACAGGGTTCGATCGTAACCATCATGGGCGCAAGCGGCGCCGGTAAAACTACGCTGGGCCGGATCATGGCCGGCATCCTCACCCCACAAAAGGGAATCGTCCGGCGGTCGCCTGACTTCACCAGGCCGTCGGACTTGGTGTACGTGGACCAACATCCGATGAACGGTGTCTTTCCCTGGCAGACAGTGCTCGAGAACGTGCGTTACCCGCTGGAAAAGTTGAACTGGGAAGGCCCACGACGCCGTGACCGCATCTGCTACTTGATGACCTTGTTTCGGCTGAGCGCGCTTTCCGATGTTTATCCAGCGCAGCTTTCCGGAGGCGAACTGCAGCGGCTGGCACTTTCCCGCTGCCTCTCCTGGAAGCCGAAACTGGTGATTCTCGATGAGCCCTTCTCGGCCCTCGACGGCAAGGTCAAAGCGGAGATCACATCCGCGCTGCACGAGCTGGCGCTCAAAGATCGGATGACGCTGGTCCTCATTACCCATAATGTCTCGGACGCGCTGGCCCTCGGTATGCGGTGCGTCATTATCGCCAGACGGCCGGTGCAGGTGATGTCCGATCTCGACTTCCACCTGGGTTTTCCCCGCGAGGAGAACACGCCCGATTACGACGCCATGCAGCAGGCGCTGATTAACGGTATCCGCGACGGACTGGTTTAGAGGATGGATTGGCTTAGGCGAAACTGGCGCGCGTGGTCGTTCGTTGGCGGCCTGATTGCAGTGTGGGCCATCGTCGCCGCGCTGCGTCTGGTGGATCCCATCGT
Organism: Terriglobales bacterium; assembly: GCA_050012595.1. Taxonomy (GTDB): domain Bacteria; phylum Acidobacteriota; class Terriglobia; order Terriglobales; family Acidobacteriaceae; genus Acidiflorens. The sequence goes on along the minus strand of JBEKGW010000007.1, from coordinate 134,675 downwards.
TCTGCCCGCGCCTTGGAACGTGGCTCGCGCTGTGCCGGGCATGCTCCGCGAGCGACTGTTGGCGGATATCGCCTGGACCCTGGGCCGTGTGCTGGCGGCTTTGGTGGTTGCCTGCGTATTCGGTATTCCGGCGGGCTTGTTTCTGGGTTATCGCCAGCGCGCCTATAAGGTTGTCGAAGGGCCATTGCACGCGCTGCGCTCCGTTCCCGCTTCCGCGTTGTTCCCGTTGTTCCTGATCTTGGTTGGAGTCGGAGAAACGTCGATCGTGGCGCTGGCGGCCTATCCCAGCCTGCTGGTCGTCATGGTGAATGCGGTTTCGGGCGCAACCCTGGCCAATCAGAACCGCCTCTACCAGGCTCGGTTGTTAAACCTGAACTCCTTACACATGGTTTTCGACGTGCTCTTCTATGAGGCCCTGCCCAGCATCTTCGATGGCATAAGGACCGCGGTTTCATACTCCCTACTGCTCGTGGTGGCGGTAGAAATGTTCATCGGCCTCGGTGAGCGCGGATTGGGACGCGCCATCTATCTTTACCAGTCCAGCTATCGCATCCCGGAAACCTACGGGGCCATCATGATTGCCGGGATGATCGGGATCCTGCTGAACTGGGTCGTGACCAAACTTCAGCATCACATGCTGCGCTGGCTGCCGAACGTGCGCGAGGAGCAGTGAGAAAAGATTCCGATTTTGGGTGGCGCAGCGGTTCACCGCTGCGATAACTGCATCGTCTGAATCCGGCTTCAGCCGCTGAGGTAACAGCTCTTGCCCAGGAACGTGTGGGGACGGGCGACCTCGCCCGTCCAAGCCCGCGTAAGTAAAGCCGCCCGGCGTGAAGGGCGAGTCCCATGGTGCGATCAGACTCCCACCACCCTTAGCGAAAAGCGCGCGAAGGATGGGGTACCTACTGGATGCCTTTGCCATGCGGCCGCCCTTCGTCGTCAGCGCAGCAAGCCATATTGCTTTAGGAGTTTAAGCTGTTTCTCCAGCTTATCGGGGTCGCTGCTAGAATCGACGGCGAGATTCACGGTTACAGCACCTTTGTTCGCGCCGGAAGATTGATTCTGCCGTTGGCTGTCAGGTTCGTTCTTAGCCGCTGAGGCGGCGTTTGTAGTCGCTTCATCTAGCGGAGTGTCGGGCTTCTCGGCCTCACCTTGTTCCTCTTGAGCAGTGTCGAGCTGGGAAGCAGCCGCACTCGTTCCCAAGACTATTGAATCCTCATTCATCGTCCCAAGCCCGGCGTGTGTCGCGCCCTCAACAAAGCACTCGACGCACACGTCCGCGCTGTCTGGATGCACCTCTCCGGTGACCACAACTTGCCGCACCCTCGCGCGACTGGCCGTCTCGGACTGAAGTGTGTCATAAACCTGCTTGAACAACTTCGGCGTCAGAAATGCCCTCTGGACCAGCGCAGATCGCTGCTCAGGAATAGCAGCCTCAATCTGACGCGCAAGGGGCGACGCGGAGTAACCCTTGGCGTCGCCCTCCATGAGACCGTACTGTTTAAGCGCGGATGCACGTACCACGCCTTCTGCTCCCTTGTTGTTAAAAACTCCAACGAGGATCGTCTGCTCGGGCTGTGGCCCATTGTGGGTTTTACTTACGAGCTTTTTCGAGTAGGCCAAAGCGTCAGCGATGTTAAGCCGCGGAAAACGCGTCCCGCCTTTGCTCCCGCCCTTCGGCGTTTTCTTCGCGGCTGCCTTAGTTGGTTCCGCCATCAGTCACCACCTTCCGAGCCTTAATCGATCGGATCAATTTCTCCAGCCCGTCTTCATAAGACTTGGAGAAGTCTGCGTAAAGTTTGTCATTGATCGTGTCCGGCATCTTCGCGCCATCGAGTTTGATGGGGAGCACGATCACCTTCCGTCTCTCGATCTCATGCACGATAGCGCTGTTGAGTTCCCTCTTCACCCACGGCGAGTTCACCGAGTTCTCGCTGACAACGATGAGAAAGAAGTCAGATTCGGCGAGACCTTGAGCGATCTTTTCCGGGATGGAATCACCTACCAGAATGTTTTGCTCGTCGAGCCACACCTTAACGCCGCTTGCGACGAGATCGGCTGCGAGCTTTCGCACGAACGGCTTATCCTTCGTACTGTGGGAGACGAAGGCGACGCGCTCATGTTCGTGTTCGGCATGCCGCACCTCCTTCGCCGCGACAGCATTGTTGACCAGCACTTCCACCCGAACGCCCAAGTCCAGCGCTTTTTCGGAGTTGGCCCACGAAACGAGCGGAGCGATCGCGCCCTTGTCGTAATTCGTTTCGCCGCTCACGGTGGAGGCTTTTCGCATCGCGTCCTCCAGATTGTTTCCTAGACTAATGAATTGCCGGATGCTGCGTATGAGAGGATGCTTGAGCAGCGCCTCGCGCACTACGTTCCGCTTCTCTTCCAGCGTGCCCTTGTAAGGATAGGGTTGCGCGAGCACGTAAGCGTCGTCGCCGGGCAACTGTACGACTCCGATGAGCCGAGCGTTCTTGAGGATTTTGCCGGCTGTCCGAGGATCGATGTCGGCGAACTGCGCGATCTTCTTTGTACCAGGAGAGTCGAGCCAAGCGACAGCATCGAGCACCTCGAAGAGCGAATCAATCTTCACCGGCTCGAAGCGCAGAACGGGTTTCTTCTTGTTAGTGGCGCGCTGTTTAGACACTTCGCAAAGATTATCCGCCTACTTACTCCGCATATCAAGGCGGGCGAGCCACACTAACCGGGAAGTCCAACGCGGGTCTGTCCTTTAAAAATAGACCGAATAACTCGGGGTGCGCCACTTCTCGCGCTTTTAGAGAACGCCTGCCCTGAGCGATAGCCGAAAGCTGGCCTGCCGAACCGTCGACACCGTTCGATTCCGCTTCATGTCAATCGTGGACGGGTCACCCACGGCGGGCGGCGACCAACGCTGCGGTTCGGGTTCGTCGCTTGGTTTTTCCCCGCGTGCGCGTGAAGGAGTCCGTCATGGCGTGCCGCAGCAGAATGTTCACCCTCGTCTGGTACCCGCGTCCGTAACTCTTCAGCCAGCCCACGATGTCGGTGTCTAACCTCATGGTGACGGGCTTTTTCGGGGGACGGTAAAACTTCCCGATTTCCGCGCCGCTCCAGTCCAACACTTCCGGCATCTCCGACAGGTCAATGTCGGCGTCCTTTTTCGCGGCGATGACGGCGATTTGGCGTTTCCGGTTTTTTATGGGCTTCTTCATAGCTTCTTCTCTCTTTGCTGGTTGCGGCCCGGGCCGAAATCAACCGAATGACTTCTTCACCCTTGTCGGCAAACCAGGTGTGGACGACGAAAAGGACCGCCCCGGGGCCAATCTCGCCAAGGGTGATGTAGCGGTCTTCTTCGTCGTCATGGGCAAGGTCCCGAATGGTAACGGCGTAGGGGTCGTCGAACACCAGTTCAGCCGTCTGAAAATCGACATCATGCTTGGCGAGATTTTGCTTGTTCTTCCGCTCGTCGCACTCGAAACGCATGTTGCATGCCGCTATTGAAAGTTTAACAATATGTACATATAAATATCAATACATTTCGCGGGGTGCGTGGCCCGTCCTGTCGCGAAGCGAAGGGCGGCGACTTTGACTTCTTTTCATCACAAACGCCCAGTGAGCACCATCACAGACACCCAACCGCCCGTCGGCGACAATGGAGATCGACCTGTAGCATGGTCGAGGTGTGCGCGTCACCAAGACGCTCCTCGAAGCTGCCGCAGCCCCACTAGTCGGCGCTCTTTGAAAACAGAAATTGAGGCAGTCAGCTGTCAAGCCCCCTGTCAAATCCAGCGAGGAAACCAGGCAAGCTAACTCCTTATTCCGGAATATTTTACGAATAACTCCTTTAAACTCAAAGATTTGAAAGGAATCTCCCGCCAAAGGCAATAATATACTTGACGCAGATTACTGAGTGTGCTACCTTAGCAGCATGGAACACACACCTGAACCGAAAACCCTTCAGCAAGCAATCCTCTACTTCGCCAATCCTGAGAACTGCCTGCACTTTCTAGCTGCCCGCCGTTTCCCTGATGGCGTCTACTGCCCGCGTTGTGGCTCCAAGGACGTGAGTTTTATTGCCACTCGCCGCATTTGGGAGTGCAAGACCAAGCATGACAAGCGGCAATTCAGCGCCAAGATCAATACCGTTTTCGAGGATTCCCCTATTGGCCTAGACAAGTGGCTCACCGCTGTGTGGATGATCTCCAACTGCAAGAACGGCATTAGCTCTTACGAGATTCACCGCGCTCTTGGTGTAACTCAGAAATCGGCGTGGTTTATGCTGCACCGGATTCGGCTCGCTATGCGTGTAGGCACTTCCGAGAAGCTAGGCGGCGGTCCTGAGAGCGAAAACGAAGTCGAAGTGGACGAAACCTTCATCGGCGGGAAAATGCGGAATATGCACCGAGGCCGCAGAGCGCGATTCCAAGCTGACAAAGGCGCGGCCAAGACTGTAGTCATCGGCTTGCTGGATCGCCAGCGCCGAGAGATTCGCGCCAAAGTGATACCGACCACTTCGCGGACCATCCTGCAAAATGAAGTCTTGCGCAACGTGAAGCACGGCTCCAACGTGTACACCGACAATTACGGCGGTTATGATGCGCTGCGCTCCAAGTACGTGCATGAGGTTGTGGACCACTCGGAGCAATACGTCAATGGCCGCGTGCATACCAATGGCCTTGAGAACTTCTGGTCGCTGATGAAGCGGAACCTAGCGGGCACCTACGTCGCGGTCGAACCGTTCCACCTTGACCGCTACATTGACGAACAGGTTTTCAGGTATAACAATCGAGGGAGCAAAGAGCATCCGATGGATGATTTTGCACGGTTTGATTTAGCATTACGAAATCTGGTCGGGAAGAAACTCACCTACAAGGAACTGACCGGGAAGGAGGGTGAAACGAAAGCGCCGTTCTAGTCTGTATCGGAAAAAGCGTGGCCCGAAGCAGCGCGTTTCCGCTTCGGCGTTCGCTTCTCGGCGTCCAATTCAGCCTTGATCTTGGAGTGTGGTACCGAAAGAAGTTTGTCTAGCAATCTCGTGAAGTTCCCAAATTCACCCCTGTCATTCTTGGCGGAAGGTTCGGGGCGAGTTGGCTTCTGAGACACGTAGCACCCTGATAGGAAGAAGGGTAAATCTACGTGTGTCAAAAGTCAATTCCCTCAAAGTAGAATCCTCTATTCTGATCCGCCAGATGTCCCGGTTAGGAGCGTTATGGAATTCCATCTTGTTTATGACGGCAACCTCCTAAGGCCGCAGCAAAGCAGTAAACGTAGAGTATGGGAGAAACACGCCATTCGTGGTTTCCTAAGCGATCAGTTCAAGAAACTATGGGAGATTCATCCCGCTCTAAAATCATACGCTGCTAGAGTCGTCGAGATTGATGAATATGACAATCGCGTTCATCCGCCGAAGCCTTTCCTTGATCACCTCGCGGATCGCCACAAAGTAGAAGACTTGAGAATCATTCCGATTGCTACTGAGGCCAATGGGCTAGTGTGTTCGCTGGATGTGCTGTTTCTGATTCCAGATTTGCACGGAATAATGGAAGAAAGCGGCGATATAGACAATCGGCTAAAGACCTTGATTGATGGACTAAAGAAACCTAAACCCGGACAGCTCCAGAAAAAAGAAGGCGATCCTCTGGACCCGAATCCCATGTATGTGCTTATGGAAGATGACAAACAGCTTACGGGATTGTCTCTCAATATTGATCGTCTGTTGTATCAAATGGACGGGGGGAAGCACGATGCTATTGCAATTATTCGCGTTAACACCGCACAAGTTGATCCCTTCGGATCGCCTTGGGAATTGCATCTTTGAGGGCTATAATTCGCGGCGGCTATGATTAGCCCGTCTGATCTGCCATGGTGGGGATGGTTGCTCTGCTCTCTGGGGGCATGGATCGTCTGTTGGATCGCATATGCCTTGGCCGAGGACTACAAAGCGTTCTTTCTCTCCGTGCTCGTGGCCTTCGTGTCAGGTCTCACGGGCCTCGTTACTGGGTGTATGGCTCTAATCCTCTTCGTCAAGTGGGTTTGGACCGGGTGAAGTATAATTCTCGGCGCTATGGAAACTTGGTACAAGACTACATTTCCCTTCAAGGACTGCGGCGTCGGAGGCAAGGGACAGCGCCTTCAGGATGCCTTCGCGGCAATCCTGATAGCGAACGGCGGTAAGCCTTGGACGGCTGCTCTGTTTTCTCAGAGATCAGACGATTTTGAAAATCTGTTCTACTACTTTTCGCCGGACGCAATGCAGATCGCAAAGGGGCTAATCGAAAGCTATAAAGCCGTTCCCTGTGATCGGCCTCCGCGCCCAGCGATAGAGAACCATGTCAGCCTTGCGGTTGGAGACGCTCGCGTTTTTGAATTGCTGTGGCCAAAAGACAGTCGAAGTAGTTGACGACGATAGTGCCTTCGCTGAAACCCTCGACTTCGCCATTGCTGTAAATTTTGTATTCTTTCGTTCCTTCGACTATGCGAAAAAGAAGAAGCTCTTGATTTGACAAAGGATTCCCTCTGCGCTAATGTGCGCGTAGAGAGATCGCAGACCTCTAAAAGGCTTCGGCTGGCACCGAAGCTTGTTCTTTTTTACACCCCCATCCTGTCACGGCGCAAATAGTCTATCACTGAGGCAAGTATATTATTGCCCCGCCAAATCTATGATTCTAAAGGGCCGTGATATAAAAAAAATTGCGGATGCCGGATAGTACCTTAGGAGTAAACAAGCTGCACCCAAAATGGGGACAGTCCAGCTAAGTCCTTATTCCTGAATATTTTGCAAGTAAGTCTTTATTATTCAATATTTTAGCGGAAATAGGGGGGGGAGGGGGGGTACGTTCGCGACCCTCCCGGGAGTTCAGGCGCGGGCGGCGCGCGCGATCTTCTCAGCCAGCTTGCTGTTGAACTTGGCGGCGTCGATGACGAAGCGCTCGTGCGTGCCTTCGGAAATCGTGTCGATGCCGTCGTCGGCCACGACCGAGAAGCTGAGCTTGCGGCCATCGACCTTCTCGAGCTTTACGCGGACGGTTACGGTCATTCCCGGTGGCGTCGCGGCGGAATGAGTGAAGTTGACCAGCGTGCCGACGCTCTGCTCGTTCGGCCAATCGAGATGGGGAAGGATGGCCTGCAGGCAGGCCCATTCCAACAGCCCCACCATGTAGCCGGTGGCCAGTACTTTGGGCATCAACTGGAATTCCGGAGATTCCGGGTAGAGGTAGGGGACGGTCTTGTTCTCGGGCACGCGAAACTTGAACTCAAAGGTCAGGCCGGGCTGCAACGTATCTTTCATAGCTGGCTCCTGTCATGGGTGAAATAGTAAGGCATGGTGGCGAGATGGTGCAGTCCTGCCCCTCTCCGCTGTAGGCGAGGACCGCACTCTATCTCCATATTTTTGAATAAGATACATGTAAGTCATTATTCCTCAAAGACTTGGCTCGTTCCCTACCCAACAACGACAGCTAACTTATTGATTACAATACATGTTACGAGTAAGTCTTTATTTATCAAAGACCTGGCGGGAATACCTCCTAAGTCTTTGATTTCACAAGACCGCTTCCAGGGGGGTCGAACCAAGGCGTCGATCACCGAAACCGCCCCAATGTGTTTGCCGGATTCAGTTCAGTGTCCGCTGTAAGAGACCAGGTTTGAGCCATCGCCTTCCCACTCCGAGAGGCTGGCTCGCATTTCGCTTAGTAATCGAAAGTCGTCGTCGAACTCAGCTGCAACCACGCGCTGGTCCTGTCCATCGATATAGCGGAGCACGTAATGTCCTTCCGACAACGTCAGTGCGTCGATGGGCTTGCTGTCGTCGAACTCCGCACCGATTTGTGAAAGCAACTGCGAAAGTGAATGCTTCACTCCCCGGATGGCGAGGCTCTGCGCGCCGCTGCCCAGCGGCCCAAAGCGGCGCTCGATTACCTGCCGGTCTCGTGGCGTATTCATCTCGACCTTGGCAATGCGGTAGATAGTAGTACTCATCCCAGAACCGGGATTAGCCCATCCAGCGTGTCCACGGTGACGTCCGGCCTGACTCCCAATTCGTCTTCAGGAAGCTTGCCCCGGTTCACCCAGCACGTCCAGAGCCCGAAGGACTTGGCGCCCGCGATGTCCCAGAAATTCGACGATACGAACGCGATCGCATTGTCGGGTACGGCTAGATGTTGCGAGGCCAGGGCGTACACGCGCGGGCTCGACTTGTAGATCTTCACTTCGTCAACGCTGATCACGTCGGCGAATACGCCTTTCAGACCGGCGCTCTCCACCGCGGCCGCGAGCATTCGCGGCGAGCCGTTCGATAAGATCGCCAACTTATGTTTTGACAACTTACCCAACGCTGACTTTACCTCGGGAAAGGTATCGAGGTGCAGATAAGATTCCATCAACTCTTTGCGGATCTCGGCTGGGCACGCGAGGCCCAGACTACGGCAGGCAAATACCAGCGCCGACTCGGTCACCATCCAAAAATCTTCATACCGCCCCATGAGGCTGCGCAGCCAGGTGTACTCCAGTTGCTTGGCGCGCCAGAGCTTGCTCAGTTCGGCGCCTTGGCCGGGAAACTTGCGGTTGCACAGCGCAATCACCGAGTGCACGTCGAACAACGTACCGTAAGCGTCGAACGCAATTGCCTGGATGCGCGGTTTCATGGTCGTTCTCCTCTTTACTCAAACGTCGGTGCCACGTATCGGCGGACGACGAGACATGCTTGCGAACCATTCGTAATAGGCCTCGTCGCCGATCCACTCGGCGATATGGCCGCGCGTTTCCGCGACGAAGACAAAGCTCGCGTCGAACTCGTGGGCCACGATGCGCTGGTCCTGCCCGTCGTAATAGCGGACGCAGAAGTGCCCTTCGGAGACCACTTGAACGTCGATCGGCCAGGCATCTTCGAAAGCAAGATCCATGCGGGCGAGCAAAGTCTGGAGATCGTACTCCTCGTCTCCGATGACAACGGAGTCATGGCCGCTGCCCAGCTTTCCGAAGCGGTTCTCGATCAGAGGCCGTCCTCGCAAGTCAGACATAAATCAACTCACACGGCTGCGGGCGATTCGTGTGGCCGCTTGAACACCATGTGGATGCCAATGGTACCGTAAGCGACGCCATCCTTGTTGGGTGCGATCAATGGAACCGAGCTTACCAGCTCCCATCCGTCCGCGCCGGCGCCGTTGATCCACGCATCGAGCCCGCTGACCATGCCCTCTTCAGTCTCGCTGAAAACTACCATCCGATCAAAATACTCCCACTGCATCGTTTCACTCCTTCGTTCCCCTATTTCCTCGCCAAGGAGCTGCGCTCCTATGCATTCTGGGACTTGCCCCAGCGTTCGTTTAGCCAGCCCGTGGTGATGGCCAGCACCTCATCGTTGAACTTAAGTTCCATATGGTTGAACCAGCGCGGCAGGTAACGGATAAAGCCGTTCTCATGCTGAACCTCGGGATGCAGGTTGCTCGTGACATAGCGCAATTCGGACTTCGAAAGGCTCGCCTTCAGTCCATGCGCACCATCGAGAATGGCAGGGATATCGCGCTCGGCATAAAGCAGCAGGCAAGGACGATCGTGGGGCGCCACGGTGCCGAGGACTTCGAGCAATTCAATCACATACCCCGAATATGGCTCACGCGCGGCGGGACTGGGAAAATTCTCGAACATCCACTTACCCTGTGGTGAGATTGCCGCAACCACGGCAGGCGAGATGGCGACCATGCAATCGGCGGAAGACATCAGCGCCAGCCGGCCACCCAAGCTGATGCCTACTGCCGCCGCCCGGCCGAAGCGGCGCATGTAACGAACCGCGGACTCGACCTCATCGCGCATCACCGGACCGATGGCGGTGCGATTCTCGCCGTGACCGCAGAGGTCGATGGCCAGCGCGGCTATACCAGCCTCTCCGAGTGCGACGGCGATCCCGAGCATGTGCTCCTTCGTTCCGCCATAAGGAGGGATCAGGACCGCGCCGCCGCGCGCAGAGTCTGGCGCAAGAAGATATGCAGGGATGCTGTGGCCGTCAGTAGCGGCCAATGTGGTGATGCGCTCAAAGTTCATATGGTTTAAGGGGCGACGGTGTTCAACCAGCCCAACACCTTATCGCTCAACACCGGCTCATAATTCTCAAAACCGTGGCCCGCGCCCTCAATGCTGACAAATACGGCTGCGGAGCCGGCGGGCGCCGCCATTTGCAGCCGTTTGCCGACGTCCGGTGCGATGAGCTTATCGGCCGTGCCTTGAACGATAAGAATCGGATTCTTCACCTTGGCCAGATTCAGGTACGGATTCGAGAGCCGATCTGGACCGCGCAGGCTTAGAAGATATCGGGCGGTGTAGAGTGCCTTGCCGATTGGGCCAAGGTCAATGAGCATCATCTCGTCCTCACGACCGGCCCGCTGCAGATTCAAAGCTTCATCTACTGTCGCCTGCGCCTTCTCTTTTCCAAATTGCCACACGTTCCACTCGAAGAGGTCCCCCGGGCCACTTACCAGAATGGTTGCAGCGATGTCCGGGTCGCCGCTGGCGGCCTGGTAGTAGAGCACGCGGTTCGTACCCATGCTTTGTCCGAGCAAAACCAGGCGCTTGTGGCCGAGCCCGCGCAAATATGCGGCGCCGGCTGCGATGTCCACCTGGTTGTCCATAAAGGAAGACTTCTTGGGGCCGGTATCGTGGTCGCGCATGTTTAAAGCGAGGGTGTCATAGCCGGCGCGGGCCGCAGCCTCGGCGAGTTTGGGGAGGTAGGCCTCATAAAAGTTGCCACCGTAACCATGGACCAATAACAGGGCGCTGGCACTGGGCTTCGCGGCATGAAAAACAATGCCCTGCAAGCGCGCACCATCGGCGGTTCGCAGGGTCACCATTTCGGTGGAGCAAGCCGCGCCGGTCGAGACGCGCGGAGCTGCCGGCTGCGCCAGTGCCCATGCGGCACAGAGGAGAAGCACGGCGTGCAAAAACAATCTGCGAAGTGCCGGCATCGCTAAGGCCCCCGATGAGCTAGTGTCGTGTCCCGTGAGTTCGCGACATAAATTTGTGTTGTCATCTTAAGCGAAGCGAACGACCTGTGCCTCGCACCGTCAAATACAGAGGTCCTTCGCTTCGCTCAGGATGACAGTGTGGACTTACGCCACGGACTTGTCCTCAGACGGAACACCGGCCTGCTTCAGCTTGGCTTCAAGTTCAGCCAAGCGCGCGCGGAGGGCCTTATCCCGCTCCCAGCGCGCGGTGACATCCTGCATGGTAGCGGCTATGCCCAGGACGCGCCCCTCGGCGTCTTTGAGCAGCACGACGTTGAACTCGACGGAGATTTTGCGGGCGTCCTTGGTGAGCGCGGGAACGGCAAGCACGCTTTGCCCATACTTGGTGACCCCGGTTTCCATGACACGGTCGTAGCCGTCCCAGTGACGCGCCCGGTGCTTCTCGGGGATGATCATGTCCATGGACTTGCCGATTGCCTCGCCGGCAGTCCAGCCGAACATGGCCTCCGCACCCGTATTCCACAATCGAATGATGCCCTCCCGATCGCCGAATATAATGGCGACTGAACTTTGATCCACAATGCCTTCGCAGAGCGCTGGGTGGGCGAGGACATCATTCATAGGCAACTCCAGGAAAACGAACGCGGATACAGTTTTACCCCATTTCCCAGGCGGAGGACCAGAGAATCTTTGCGAGACTAGCTACCGCCGCGCACTGGGCGTGAAGCTACGCACAAGGATAATCCCACAGACAACAGCCGAGACCGTCCACAGCAACGACTTGGCCACTGCGATGGCTTGCAACGTCAAAGGAGCTGGCGGCAAGAATGCTGTAACCACTCCCAGCAAGAGTGAGGCAGTAATTGCACCGAATACTATGCGGTCTCCGACAAAAGGAGATCTGCATGTAATCGATGCGGAAATGAAAATGCAGAATAACGGCCCAATGATAAGGATGCGAGCATATGGGGATGGAGGAGGCGGCGTGATCTTAAGCCATGATAGCGCAGCCTTGCCCAAAACTGGCGACACCGCAGCCGACAACAAGACGAGCCCAACTACCACGGCAGCCGCTCGGCTCTGTAGCAGTCCCCGTTCCATTGAAGTCTTTGTCCGCGGCACCGGCGAATCTTTTCACGGCGCGGATGGCGTATTCGGAAGTGCTCGAGCCGGCTCTTACCCAGACTCTTCTTTAATGTTTAGCCGGTGCCAGTCTTCAGCGGGGCGCCCGGTTGCTGAGCCCCCGGTTCTTTCTGCTTCAGCACGCGGCGGAGCAGCTTTCCTGTGGGGGTACGCGGGAGTTCGTTTACGATCACGATTTCCCGAGGCAGCTTGTAGGTTGCAATCTTGCCCTTGCAGAAGGCGAGTAGCTCTTCGGGGCTGACTGTTTGCCCAGGCTTCAGCACCACGAATGCTTTGGCAATTTGGCCGCGCACTTCGTCGGGTACTCCGATGACACCGACGTCGACAACAGCCGGGTGGGTGGCGATGGTGACCTCAATTTCCTCCGGCCCGATGCGGTAACCCGAACTCTTGATGATGTCGTCCTCACGGGACACGAACCAGAAGTAGCCGTCCTCATCTTCAGATACGAAGTCGCCAGCGCGATTCCAGCCTTCGCGGGTGACGGCATGGCGCTGTTTGTCGGGATCGCGCCAATAGATCGTGCCGGTGGGTCCACAAGCCACAAAGTGACCAATAGTACCGGCCTTCACTTCCTTATCCTCCTCGTCGATAACCTTCAACTCGTAGCCGGGTACGGCCTGGCCGAAGGAGCCAGGCTTGGGCTTGCGGCTGACCACGTTGGAGGCGAAAACGTACATCATCTCGGTCGTGCCCAGCCCCTCGAAGATCTCCAGCCCAAATTTCTCCTTCCATGCGTGATAGGTCGGGGCAGTCAGGCTCTCGCCGCCGCCCGTGCAGACGCGCAGGCTGCTGAGATCAAATTTGGTTTTCGCGTCCGGCACCTGCAACATCTTGCGGTAGGCGGTGGGGGCCAGAGTAAGGATTGAGATTTTATGCTTTTGAATCGTGTCGAACATTTTTTCCGGATCGAACTTGGCGATGAGCGAGGCAGCAGCGCCGAAACGGAAGGGAATGGTCGCATAACTGGAGTAGCCCGCCCCAAAGGCCAGGGGGGCGGACCCGCCGACAACGTCGTTTTCCGTGACTCGCCAGCCATACTTCCCGAAACCGTCGGGGACGATCAGCAGTTCCTCCACAAAGTGGACGGTCCCCTTCGGGCGTCCCGTTGTGCCCGAAGTGTACATCAGCAGGCCCACGTCTTCGCGTTTGCGGAGCACAGGATCGAGGGTTGCTGCGCCGGACTGCAGCAGCTCGCCATAGGCGAGGAATCCCTTGGCTTTCACTTCGGCGGCATCGCCCCCGACGGCGATGATGTGCTTGACAGTCTGAAAGTTCTCTTTCGCGCCCTCGACTTCGCCCAGGAGCGCAGCGCTGACGATGATGGCTACCGCCTCCGAGTCGTTGGCGACGTGAGCGATCTCGTGGCGCGAGAACAGGGGTGACGTAGGAAGGCAGACCGCTCCCAGCTTAAGGATCGCGAAGTTGGCGACCAGGGCCGGCGGTATGTTCGGTGTGCGTAGAATGACGCGATCGCCTTCCTGCACTCCCAGGTCGCGTAGCGCGTTGGCGAGCTTGTTGGCTTGAGTGAGGAGCTGACCGTAGGTAATCCGCTGGTCCTCGAAGAGCACGGCGGTGCGATCACCCCGGCCGGCAGCGACGGCTTTGCCGAGCAGTTCTTCGGTAGGGTTGAACCTTTGAGCGTAGGTCGCGAACTCTGGCAGGGTGTAGATACGTTTCGGCCAGAACTCGCGTGGGGGTAGATACTCAGCCATCTTGGAATTCTCCTTAGCCCACTTTGGCTACCGGGACTTTGGCAGTCTCCGCGACCAGATCCTGCAGAGCCTGCTCCACGCGGATCAAACCGCGCTGGGCATCGGTCCGCGGGAAAGCCAGTACGGGATAGCGATCGCCTTCGAAGACAAGCAGAGCAGGGACGCTGGTTCCAAAGTCCTCTACCAGCGCGCCTTTGGCGCCGAAGACCGGGCGCACGCTGGCATCCGGGCCGCTGACCGTTTTGTGATAGATGGGGAAGCGATCTTTGACCCCGGCGACGTCAACCGCCTTGGTTTTCACACCTGCGGCTTGCAGCTGTTTTACCAAGTCGAGGGCCTTGTTAATATCGCATGGGAACAGCTCGCCGGGCTTCTGGGCGGAGCTGTAATAGAACTCCACCTGCTTGGCAGGGGCCGTTCCACCCGCCGCAACCGCGGCCTTGGCGGCAACTGGTTCCGGTGGCACATACGCCTTGCCGCTGTCTGCGAAGACGTCACACTCCGTCCAGCCCTGCAGCGTGATCGAGAGTGTAAACGGCCACTCTCGCTTCACACACTTGCCGAGGTAGGCCTTCTGAATATTGGGATCCAGCGCCGGACGCAGATGCGTGCAGCGGACGCACAGGCATGCAGTGTTGTAATTCGCCATTATTGCCTCCAGTTATCCTTCACCGAGATCCGGCAACGATGAATTTCGGTTTGCTGCCCACTAGGTCTTCCTTCTTCAGCGGATGTCCGCTGAGGATCTTTCCTCGTATGTTACGTTCCATCGGTATGGGTTTACAGACCGCGTCCTTGCGCGCGCGCGGCGCGGACCGGGTCAGTCCCGGACCGGAAATAGGAGAATTGTCCTGCTTCTCGGCGAAACCGGGCAACAGGTCCGCGGGACCCTTCGCTTCCTCGGGCCCGAACACACACCTTCCTCCCGTGGTTTCAATGCGCCAGATGGTTTTGCAATCGGCACACTGGGTTGTCCCCTTGAAATTCCAGAAAGGATACGGATCGAGGTAGTTCTTCGTTTTACACTTCGAGCAAATGAGCAGCATGGTTGGTCTCCGTCAAATACATTCTTGTTCTTCGAGTCGCTTGAGATCCGCGGCCGACAACCCGGCCACCTCGCCCAGAATGCGCTCGTTGTCGGCGCCCACCGGCTTCAGCGCCCACTTCAGACGCGGTGGTGTAGCCGACATCTTGTATCCCGGCGCCTGGTGCAACAGTTCACCGTAGGTCGGGTCATCCAGCCAGCGGAGCGAGCCGCGCTCGCTCCAGTGCGGGTGGTTGGCAACTTCTTTCGCGTTCCACACCGGCTGATTCAGGATGTTATTGGTGTCCATAAACGCCGCTACCTGCTCCTTCGTCTTATCCGCTGCCCACTTTTCCAGGGCTGGATAGATCTCCATCTGGCTCTGGGCCTTGATCCGGACGTCAGCCTTGGCGTACTTGGTAGCCAGCGTGCTTTCACCCACGGCCTTGCACAGGCGAGCGAAGTCCTGATCCTGGTATGCGCTGATCATGATGTAACCCTCTTCCAGCTCCTGAGGATTCTCGGATTTGGGGTAGGAGGACTTGCCGCACTTGATGATGCCGTGGACGCACAACTGCGTATCCCAGTTGCCCCATCGCTCACGAGTGATGCCGTGCTTTCCGTAGAGGGGCAAAGCGTACTCCAGTTGCCGGGTGACGCCGTGCACCTGCGAGTACTCGGTAAACGTGCCCTCACCGGAAACGTGATCCCGCCAGTACAGCGCCGCTAGGACCTGAGTGGCGCCCATCATGCCGCCCCAGTAGTCGGCCAGCCAGATGGTGTGCTTGGCCGGTGCGCCGCCCAGGTACTCCTGCTTGCCGGTCATGCCGAAGTTGCCGCCCTGCGACTGTCCGAGAATGTCGTACGATGCGCGGACACGTCCTGGTCCCCAGCCGCCAAAACCACCGAGCCAGCAGTAGATGAGCCGGGGATTGATCTCCTTCAACTGACGGTATCCGATGCCCCAGCGGTCGAAGGTGCCGGGCCGGTAGTTCTCCACGAACACGTCGGACTTGGCGGCCAGTTTCTTGACCAGCGCCTGCCCTTCGGGGCGGTGGAAGTCGATGGAGACAAAATACTCGTTCGGGTTCGCCCCCACAAAGCCCAACCCCGTGCCGCGCTCCGGTACCCACCTGGAAAGTGGATAAAGGAATGGCTCGTTAAACGGAGTGGTGTGACGCATCGCCTCGCCACGCCGGGGAGCCTCGATCTTGATGACTTCGGCGCCCAGCTCGGCCAGGTAGGAAGCGCAGGAGGGACCCAGAATGTACTGGGTGCAGGACAACACCCGGTATCCCTTCAACACTTCGGGCTTGGAGAACTCCTTCTTGGGATTAAAGCTTTCCCGGCAGAACTCCTCGAATGACTGCGCCTTTTTAGCGGGTTTCGTTGCCATTACATTCCTCCTGCGTCAAATGACGTGGGCTTTCTCCAGCCGGGCAAAATCCTCGCCCGTGAAACCGAGTAGCCGCCGAAATACATCCTGGTTGTCGTAACCGGTGGGGCGGCCCAGCCATTTCAGCCTTCCCGGAGTCTTGTGCTGCTGGTAAGGAGTGGTGCCGTAAAGAATCTTTCCGTAGTGGGGCGAATCGTACTCGGCCACATGTTGGCGATACTTAAAGTGTGGATATTCCGCGACTTCATTGACGTAGAGCACGCCGCCCGATGCCACTTGCTGCTTCGAGAGTTTGCGCTCGGCGTCGGCGCGCGGATTGTCTTTGAGCCACTCGCCCAGCAGGGTATAGGTTTTCACCTGTTGGTTGTGCGCCAGACGGTCTGCGACTTCCCGGAGGCGTTGGTCGCCGAGGATCTCTTCCTCTACTGCGGGATACTCGTCACCCACCGTGCGCCAGATGCGGTACCAGAGACGGTCATGGCCGCCGCCCACCATCATGTAGCCGTCCTTGCAGGGGTTCACGGCGTAGATATTGATGGCCAGGTCCCAGTTGCCATAACGCGGACGAATGCTGCCATCCATCGAGTACCACGCCCAACTGTAATCGAGGATGCGGATGATGGCTTCCGCCGACGTCGCTTCGATGAACTGCCCTTCGCCCGACACGTTCTCGCGATAAATCAGAGCCGCCAGAATGCCCATGGCAGCGCAGCTTCCGCCCACGTGGTCCGCCATCCACAGCGCGGAACGGGTCGGCTGGCCGCCGAATTCCTTGGGATCTCCGGTGCCGTGAACGAAGCCGCAGGCCGACTGGGCAATCGGATCGAGCATGCCCGGCTTGTCCTTAAGAGGGCCCCACTGTCCGCGCTGGCCAACCCAACAATAGATCAGTCGCGGGTTCAGCTCGCGGAGCTGGCGATAGCCGATGCCCCACTCGTCCCACTGGCCGGGAGGCGCGTTCTCGATGATCACGTCGGCGTGGACGGCCAGTTCCCGGAGAATCTTGCGGCCCTCCTCGGTTTCCACGTTTAGAGTGACGGAGGATTTGTTGCGCATCTCATGCAGGAACTGTCCGCCGACTTTCTCTCCGGTCTCCTTGTCCTCGAACATGTATTCCTGCCGGCCAAAGGGTGTCAGCTTACGAAGGGGATCACCTCCCGGAGGCTCAACCTGGATGACCTCTGCACCCAACTCGGAAAGCTGCGAGGAGCACCAGTGGCCAATCATCATGCTGGTCGTGCAATCGAGCACGCGCAGGCGGGAAAGCGCTTCCGGCTTTTCGAAATTGTGTTCCGGGCGCAGGATGGACTCCAGGAAGAGCGGATACGCCTTGGCCTGGTCGCTCAGCCCCGCGTAAACCTCTTCGGGTTTCGCGGTGGGGACGGCGGGCCAAGGTACAACCTTGGCTTGAGGTGCTGCCATGTGTGGCCTCCTAATGCGTGTCGTGGTCAGTGCTTCTGCGACGTATGCTGCCTGGTGTTTCCCTGGCAGGAGAACCTAGGAGTTCCAAAAAAGGAACGCGCCGAAGTATCCTTTGGGGCAGAAGGCGCTGTCTGTGACCGCGATCACAATTAAGGTGATTTTTTTGACCGCCAGACCTCCAACCGCCGCCGCAAAACGGTGCCGGGGGCGGGATACAAGCGAGCGGGTGGACGCCGGCGCGGGGCCTCGAAGGCGGCGGCTACGACCGATGAGTTCAGCCTGAGCGGAATGCTGCGCACGCCGGCATTCTGCACACGCAACTTTCCATTTCTGATGGAGGGACGGGTGTCTCGCCCGTCCAGTGGTCCGTTGGCCGGGCGAGGACGCCCGGCGCTCCACCGGCAACGACCGGCCTTTGATCTCATCGAGCCTAGCTCGGTGGGCTTTTTCTTGCCCTCAGCTCGGCCAGATGGCAAGCGCCGTCTCGCCGAGAATGCGTCGTTTGGTCTCCGCCGGTAACGGCAATGCCCGGAAAGAGTCAAGCGCTTCCTTGATGTCGCGCACGCCTGGGCCGGGCCAGTCGCTACCGAAGAGCGTTTTGTCTGCGATCTCTGCCAGGCGAGGAAAGTACTGGAGCAGGTGCGCCGGCGGAATGCTGCTGATGTCCAGATAAACATTGGGATGGCGTCGCACCAGGAAAAAGGCAGTGTTCATCCAGAGAGGCCGGCCCCCATGTGCAAGCACAATCTTCAAGTCCGGAAAATCGACCGCTACATCGTCGATGTGGATCGGATCTCCGTACTTGTTGCGCGCGCCAGCAAAGATTGATGTGCCGGTGTGAAACATAATCGGGATGCCATTGCTCTGCGCTGCGCGATACAACAGCTCCAGCTCTTTCATACCATTGAGGTAGTCGTTCGGGTAGAAGAGTTGATGCGGGGGATGGATCTTGATCAGCCGCAAACCCAGTCGGACTATCTCTTCGATGTCCGCCATGGCGTTGGTGGAGTGGCGCGGATGCAAGCTGCCACAGGAGAGGAGCCGCTGGGGATCCTCCTTGGCGTAGTTTGCGGCCATGGCGTTGAGTCCAGCAGGGAAGCCGGTGACATCGGGCGCGGCCGCATTGATCAGCACTGCACGATCCAGCCCAACCTGGTCCATGTATTTCAAAAAGGCTTTGGGGGAGCGGGTAAACTCCAATACCCGATCGAAATCGGGCCGATGCTTTCTCATCAGCTCGAGGGCCGGTGGGTTCAGCAGGAGTTCGAACGGCTGAATATGAACGTGGCAGTCGGTGATCAAGGAACTGGCCTGGGTCTTGTCTGATATCGTGAGCGGTTGCAGGATGCGGTCGCGCGGATCCTGCCTGGTCCAGCCTCTACAGTTGCGGGAGCCAAGTGCAGAAGGGGCATGGGAAAAATGATTATCATGCCCCCCGAACTTATCGCGGCCATTGCTGGCAAGATTGCGTCCTCAAGCCGCCTTGCCCTTCGTGATCTTGTGGCAGGTAGAGGTCTCCACGTCGAAGGCGTGCACCGTGGGCTTGCTGTTCACCAGATGCTGAATCAGTTCGCTGACTTTGGTGTAATCCACATGGCTGTAACGTTCGGCGTCCTCTTTCGTTTTCCAGAAGCTGAGCGCCAGGATGCCTTCCGCATCCGACACTAGGACGATCTCATCTACAAAACCCGTGTGCGCCTTCAACGCAGACAGTATCTTCTCATGCAGCATGCCACAAACCTCTTTGGCTTTTCCGGGCTTCGTCTTGACTGCGACAACGCGAACAAACATGGCAGGATCTCCTTTTCCATTGAGCTATGAAGGCCGCAAACCATCAGTGAATAGCAACGGTGGGAGCGGACACGGGGCAATTATACTAGCACCCGCAAGGGACGGTTTGGTTAGGCAGTGAAAGTGGTCTCCGCTAGGGGAGGGCTGACTCAGCACGTTGGTTCCGGGTATAGCGACCGCGGAACCGCGCTAGGCTCCCTGCGGCACCGGTTGGCGCGCTTCGTTCAACAGCACCAAAGTCATGCCGCTGCGCTTGCTGTCGCGCTCCGCTTGGATGGCTTCCAGGCGCGAGCGCCACGGCGTAAGATCGAACGGCTGCTCGGCGGGTTTCGCAAGGTATGTGTCAATCAACTCGCGGTAGAAGCGTACGATGCTTCCGACTAAGGGCACGGGATACTCCCGCCCCTGGATCTTCAGGCAGTGGACGCCCAGGTCAAGGAGCGGCGGGATATCGTCGAGGTAAAAGAAGGCGTCATTCTTGAGCGTGATCACTGGCTCCAGCAGCGCCTTGTCATCGAGCAGTTCCCACTTTTCCAGGCAGACGCGGTAATCCAAGCCGCCGCGGTTCGGGCTGCCGCGGAACACGTCCTTGCCGAAATCGTGGGCGGTCCGCTCCAACCGGATATACGGCGACATCCAGCACTTGCCCAGGTAGGTGTAACAATTGTTGGCATGAATCAGGACTTCGATGCCCACATCGATATCCGCCTCGCGCGAAGCCAGTTCCCTCAGCGTGAGCTTGGTGTCGGCC
This sequence comes from Terriglobales bacterium, assembly GCA_050012595.1. Taxonomy (GTDB): domain Bacteria; phylum Acidobacteriota; class Terriglobia; order Terriglobales; family Acidobacteriaceae; genus Acidiflorens. The sequence goes on along the minus strand of JBEKGW010000007.1, from coordinate 114,499 downwards.
ACGACTTGTGAGACCCCGATCGAGCGATAGAACTTCACGTCTTCGTTGTTTATGATGTTGGCGCCGATGCTGGCGTGCAGAACGAGATAGGGGAAACGGCGGTGCACCTGCGCGATTGCGCCCACGTCGGTCATGATCGCTCCGTCGATACCCCAACCGACGAACTTCTCCATCTTCTCCAGCAGCGCGGGGATTTCGCACGACTGCATGTTGGTGTTGATAGCAACGCGTATTTTGGCTCCGCCGGAGTGAGCGATCGCTATGGCTTCATGGATTTTCTCGTCGGAGAGTTCGTAGGAATCACGCCGCCGGCTCCAGCCGCGCGCTCCGACGTAGATCGCATTGGCGCCGTTTTCCACGGCCGCCTTTACCATTTCCAGGTTTCCTGCGGGCGCTAATAGTTCAACCATCGTTCACCTCTAAAAAGACAAGAACAAAGAACTCAGCAGGCCACAACGGATTGCATGCGTTTGCCGACATACTCGGCGCCGGTGCGGCCGAAATAAAAACCGTTGCACAAACCGACAGCCGTGTGCTCGCGAATCGTATTCCACGCGGACTCGTCCACCGTCCCATCGCCGCCGGCGGCGGCCTGCTCCAGCGCGGCGCGATAGATCTGGGCAATATTCAGACGGTACGCAGGCGTCTCATAGGCTGCTTCGATCCGGAATACATTTTGTCCTGCCGCGATGAGGGCTGGCAAATGCTCAAGCATGCACACGTCCTTGCCGCTCAGCACGCCCTTTCCCACCGACCGCATGGCCCAGTCGCCCTGCTTGAGGAACAAGTTCTTTTGGCATAGCGTTGGGCATTTCTCCGGCCACTTCTGCTCATATTCCAGCAAGAAGCAGTAATCGGAAACGCCGAGTGGCATTTTGCCGTGAATCACCAGCTCCGCCGGCATACCGACGCCGCTCGTTATCGCTCCTACTTCGTCGAGGCTGATCTCGTAGTTCGGCGTAAAGCGGACTGCACCATACTCCTTCAACACCTCGGCTCCCGCATCGGTGTACACGTTGGCAAACCCGCCGACGTGAGCCGGCATGCCGGGAAACTGCTCATGCACCATGCGCAGCACGCCGAGGTTATGCACCTCGATCGCATCGGCGCCAGCCGCGGCTGCGGTCTCCAACGCTTTCTGCACCTTGGGCAGCACGTCATTGCGCGGCGCCGCGTACGAAGTCACGTAGGCACGCAGGCCCTGGCCCTTGACCCGCGCGATACCTTCCTTGAGGTCGTCCAGGCACTCCAAAAAGTTGTCCTCGAAGATGCGGCAGTAAATGTTACCCAGGTAAACCGCGTCATAAGCGCTTAGATCCGATTCGCGCAGGTTGCGGAGGTTAGAGATCGTGGTATTAAGTTCGAAGGGGCCCATTCAACGTCCTTGTACAGTCCACATTACCGGCAGCACGGCCCGGTTCCCATTGGTCTTCTGATCGATATTCTGCTCGGCACTCTGATCGGCCTTCTGACCGCGTTTCCAGTCGTCCGCCGCCGAACGGTACATCCCGATGATAGCACCCACCATCTCCGCCGGAAGGCTGCGGCCCTGGATCTTGATCACGTCCACGCCCGCATCGAGGAACGCCGCGAGTCCTGCCACCTGGCTAATCTGCCGGCTGGGAAACAACCGCTGGTCAGCTTCCACGCCATCTTTCAGCAGGCTCCACGGCTGCTGGCAGATGCGGAAACAACTGCCGACTCCGCCGCGTTTGACGCTGCCACCTAGACGTGGCGAAGGGTAGCCCCGCTCCGCCGCGGCGAAGTTCAGGTAGCTGGGCATCCAGCACTTTCCGAGCTGAATGAACTCCTGCACCATGTGCAGCATGACCTCGATCTGGATCGAAGCCTCCGCCTTCACCGCCGCGATTTCCTGCGGCTCAACGTACCCCGGCAGCACAACAGCAGTCGCGCCCAGATCCTGATAGAAGAGGGCGTCGGCCGTGTTCAGCGCGCCACAGCCGATGCTGGCGGTGATGGCCAATCCCGGCAGCTTCCGCCTGACCTCGCGCAGAAATCCGACGTCGTTCAGTATCACCGCATGCAGTCCCCAGTCCGCCAATTCGGCGAGTTGGCACAGCAGTTTTTGGCGCTCCTGCGGCTTGGGTATGATGTTTGCCGCAAGCTGTACCTTTTTCCCGAGGGCGTGAGCGAGTTCGATGCACAGTCGCAACTGCTTACGGTCAAATTCACCTCGCGCGCCGCCACGGCTCCAACCCCTTAGTCCCACGTACACCGCGTTGGCGCCCGCCTGAAACGCCTGCTTGGCCACCTCGAGATTGCCGGCAGGAGCCAGCAGCATCGCACATTCTTTGGGCAAGCCCATGTTGGGCAGGTCCATGTTGGGTAAGTCCATGCCGCAGCCCTTCGCGGTGGAAAGTGGGCTGGCCTGCAAAGGTCCATAGCCCGGGATTGCAAGTTCCATACTCAAGCTGGCTCCCAATTGTTTCCTGAGTCTGTGAGCTATGTCACATCGAGATGTGACGGCAGACATTGCCCATCAAATTTTATAAGTGCTTTTTTGCAATTTCAAGCACTCGGAGAAAAAGTTTCTTAGTGGTATGATCAGCACGAAATGAGCCGTCCGTTTGAGTCATTTGAGCTTCTGAGCCAACAACGACACCGAAGCTGGGAAGAGCGCACACTCGAAGCTGTGTCGCCGCGTTCCATATTCATAGTGGTATTGCTGGATGTGTTCGTGCTCGGGTGGTTAACAAGCATGATGGTCTTCGATGTTTTTCGTTTTCACCGCTTTAACTGGATGACCGCATGGTACATCCTGATTTTGCTCATTCCCGTGTTTCTCTGTTCGCGATTACTCTATCGGCGGCTCCACGCCGATTCATAGCAATCAGATCCCCTGTGGAAATCAAACTGACCCAGTACCCGGCAGTTCGCGAAAACACATTCGGCATACAGCGTGTTGACCGCTCGGAAGACTTCATTGACTTACTTCCGCGATCAGCAGTCCGAAGGGCTCGAGGGTAACTTCATTGCCTTTTACCGATGCCTCGGGCGACGCGATCAGGGTTTTCAGCGGAGCCTGGCCTAATCCTTGCTGAGAAAGATGGAAGGTGGTCTTTTGCGGAGTGGCCGACATGTTCAGCACTACCAACACGGCTTTTCCCTTGTAACTGCGCAAGTAGGACATCACGTTGGGATCTTCTTCGTTGAGAGCGGTGTAGCTGCCTTCGAGTAACGCTTGGTTCGTGTGGCGCAGCGCGAGAACTTTCTTGTAGAGGTTCAGAACGGAGTTGGGATCCTCCGATTCGGTCGCCACGTTGTGGGTCCGGTAGCTGGGCGGCACCGGAAGCCACGGATCTTTCTTGCTGAATCCGGCGTTGGGCGCGGTGTTCCACTGCATGGGCGTGCGCTCGCCGTCGCGGCCCTTTTCTTCCGGCCATCCGGTGCGGCCGATCGGATCTTTCACGTCTTCCTTACGGGTGGGGTCGTTGTTCTCCATTCCAATTTCTTCGCCGTAATACATGATGGGCGTGCCGCGCAGAGTCAGATAGAAGGCGCCCATCAGCTTGGCGATGGCATCGTTGTTCTTGCCGTCTCCGTAGCGGTTGTAGGAGCGGACGATATCGTGATTGCCGATCACGAACACGGGCCAGCCGTGGGCGCCATCGACGGCTGCGATCTGGCGCCGGAATTCGGGTGGGGAAAGTTTGTTGACGGTGGTGAACATGAAGTCCATGGGCATCTGAAGTTCATTGCCGCCCTGGCCGTAGTAGCGGTCGAGCTCGGCGACGTTCGATGTCCAGGTTTCGCCGATGAGCACGGCCCCAGACTCGTCGGCCACTTTGCGCAGCTTCTGCAGCTCCTCGTGAACCTCGGGAAAGTTTGTGTTGTATTTGTTGTCCATGTTGGGATCGCCCTGCTTGTTGGCGCCAGGGCGGACGGGATTGTCATGCAGCTCGGGATCCTCAAACAGGGTGTCAACGGCATCGAGGCGGAATCCGGAAACGCCGCGCTTGTACCACCAGCGCGTGGTATCGAGCATCACTTTTTCGACCGCGGGATTGCGCCAGTTCAGGTCCGGCTGTTGGGCATAGAAGAAATGATAGTAGTACTGATTGGTAGCGGGGTCGAGCTTCCATGCCGAGCCGCCGAAAATTGAGATCCAGTTGTTGGGAGGCTGGCCGGGAGCTTTGCCGTCGCGCCAGATGTACCAGTCGCGATGCGGCGCGGTGCGGGAAGATTTCGAATCCTGAAACCACGGGTGCTGGTCGGAGGTGTGGTTCGGCACAAAATCGAGGATGATGCGGACATGATGTTTCCTACCCTCGGCAATCATGTGATCGAAGTCGGAGAGGTTTCCGTAGATGGGATCGATGTTTCTGTAGTCGGCAACGTCGTAACCGAAATCGACCTGGGGCGAGGGATAGCAGGGAGTGATCCAGATGGCGTCGACGCCCAGTTCATGCAGATAACTCATTTTGGAGCTGATGCCGTTGAGGTCGCCGACACCGTCGTTATTGCTGTCGGCAAAACTGCGGGGATAGATTTCGTAAAACACGGCTTGCTGCCACCACTGATGGCCTTCCGCATCGACCGGTTTGGCTTGAGCAACGGCGAAAAGGGAAGAAAGCAACGTCAGCAGCAGCGGCAGGATCACTGATGGCGAGAGCAGCGACGGCGAGAGCAGCGACGGCGAGAGCAACGACGGCGAGAGCAGCGACGGCCGCCTGGACATGAGTCCTCCTGGGAGAAACATAAAGCTCGACTTGGCTCATTCTGGCCTTCGCGCGCCAGCAGCCCGAAATAGAGCGTTGCGCGTGTAAGCTGGCTACTTCGCTACGCTGAAAGTCGTCCAGGCGTGCGAGTTCATGTCCCGCTGGAGAGCTTTCTGCCAGGAGAACTCCGGGTGGGCGCGCACATGATCGGCCGCCTTGAAATCCATGCCACAGGCATGACCCGCGGCGGCGCTAAAACTCATTTCTGCCACCAGGCTGGCGTCGGCAGCCTTGTTCTGAACCGCCCCAGCCATTCCGAAAGGTGGCTGCCAGGACTCGTCGCCTCGCGGCGAGAGGTCGATGTGGCCGTCCAGTGTGCGTTCGTCGGCATCTTCTTTATTCTCGAATGTGTCGTAATGGTCGGCCAGGAAACGCTGCGCCGCCGCCAGGTCGATCTTGCCTTTATTCTCCGCCATGAGCTGTTCCCAGCGCACGTGGCGGGCGTTGGCGCTCAAGCTCATATCATGGGGATCGAAGTCAGTCTCTTCGCGGATGAGTTTCTCGCTAATCGGGAAATTCGAGCCCACAAAATAGCCGTCTTTTTTCCGCTCCAGAGTAACGTTCTTTAAGCCTAATTCGAGGCGGCCGATTTCATTTTTCCCGATATCGGCGACTAGCCAGGTATTGGCATAGCCGCCGTTATTGCCTTCCTTCATGATGCGCGCAAAATCATCAATGGAATCCGAATACTGCGCCGCCTTGCGCGCCCGCACAAATTCCGGAATCCCGTTCGGGTCGTATCCGGCGAAGTGACCAATCGTCGTCTCCGTAATGACGATCCCCGCCGTGTTCGTCACGAAATCGTCGGCACTGTGGATGACACCCGGCAGACCGTCCATGAGCATGCGCTTGCCCTTGGCCGGGACAATATCGAAAATGATTGTCCAGCGCTCGCCTTCCAAATAACTCGTCCAATTATTGTGGGCGATCACAACCTTGCCGTCTTTCGTATAGCTGCCTGTGGCGACAAACGCGCTGCAATGCTCTGGAACCCCGAGCGAAGCCGTGGACTTGATCCCGTGTACCCGGTCGTATTCCTTGACGTAATAGCTCCATTCCTCTGCGGCATTCAAAGCCACCACATCCCAGAGATCGATCTTCATGCCATCCTTCACGCCGTGAGCATTGATGCCATCGGTGATGCCTTGCAACTCCTCCCGATACTCCTGCTCAATGTGCGGCCACATCATGTTTTGCGCGGCATCCCGGAAGAACTGCCAGTCTTTCTTACTGTCGTGCATCTGTTCGAGGATTGTGACTTTTAGCGTGTCTTCAATCTCCGGCGCCAGCAAGTAGCCATTCTGAAAGCCGATTTCGTGCGGTGTACCTTGCAGATGCACGAACGTCCACCCGTTATTTTCAGGCCGCCGGAAAGCACCCTTCAACTCGGTCTCCGATGTGCCCGCCGGGGATGAAGATGCGGATGAGAACGACAAAGCAATTCCCGCCAAAACAAGTCCAGCCAAAACTACCCACCATCGGCGCATGCGCGACTCCAAGGAGTTGAATTCCGCGTATTCTAGCAGAATTTTGCGGTGTTCTGCGGTGAATCAGGACGCAAGTCGTTGAGTGCTCTCCCCGATTTATGGATGATAGCCGTCGCTTCTCTCGGCGCGACGAGCGCATTCACACTTCTGTTTCTGTCAACGTCGCGGCACACGCGCGCGAATCCTGGCAACCGATGCGAAGGTCCAATTGCGCTCTCGGGTGGGGCGGTGCATATTAACATGGAGCCCAGTCTGGAAAAGACTGGATCGCCCCCCAGACCCCACGAATCGCAAACTTTGTTCGTCGCGAGAGAAAAGGAGAAAAGCAATGCCATACGTTACAGTCGGAAAAGAAAATTCAGGCAACATCGAGCTTTACTGCGAAGACCATGGCTCGGGCCAACCGGTTGTTCTGATCCACGGATACCCATTGAGCGGTGCTTCCTGGGAGAAGCAAGTACCCGTTCTCCTGAAAGCGGGTTACAGGGTCATTACCTACGACCGCAGAGGTTTCGGCAAGTCCAGCCAGCCGACCGCAGGCTACAACTACGACACGTTCGCAGAGGACCTTCACAAGCTGGTCACCCAGCTCAAGCTGCACGATTTCACATTAGTCGGCTTTTCGATGGGCGGAGGCGAGGTGGCACGCTACATCGGAAAATACGGCTCCAAGGGCGTGAGCAAAGCGGTGATTATCTCCGGTGTGCCACCGTACCTGCTCAAGACCGGCGACAATCCCGAAGGCCTGGATGCCAGTGTATTTGCCGGCATTGAGAAAGCTGTGGCCGCCGACCGCTACGCGTTCTTCACTGGCTTCTTCAAGGATTTCTACAACACGGACTTGCTGCTCGGTAAGCGTGTCAGCGAACAAGCCGCCCAAGCTAGCTGGAACGTGGCGGCCACAGCCTCCGCCACCGCCAGCCTGGCGTGTGTCCCAACCTGGCACGAGGACTTCCGCGGGGATCTGGCCCGCATCGATGTGCCCACACTGGTGATTCACGGAGATGCCGACCGCATTCTTCCCATCACGTCTGCGGGACTGCGCACCGCCAAGCTGATCAAAGGGGCGCGCCTGCTGGTCGTGAAGGACGGTCCACACTGCGTCCCGTGGACACACACGGAAGAAGTCAACGCCGAATTGCTGAGCTTCCTGGGCGGGAAGGCCGGCAAGTCGCAGAAGCAGGCTGCCTAGGCAACCAGTTCGCCGGGCAGCACAAAGCAATTTGGTCAAACTAGTGAGGCGGGGCGCGGTTTTGGAGACCAAACCCGCCTAACTGGATCAAATTGGATCATGAAGAAAAACGGCGGGTTCGTGGAAGTCTTTTATTTTGTTGGCGTCCCCGACGGGATTTGAACCCGTGTTACCGCCGTGAAAGGGCGATGTCCTAGGCCAGGCTAGACGACAGGGACTTTTTTGGGTGAGATGGTAGCTTGGCGCCGGAGTTCATAGTAACAGGGCGATTTTCCCGCGTCAAAACTAGATGCGCTTGCAAACTTGACCCCTCGAACCGAACACGCCCTTCATCACGCATCCTGCATTTAAAATACATCCATGGGCGATTCGCTTTATTTGAGCCTGTGGTTCCCCAGCTTTGACGAGTCCGAGATTCTGCCACGAACGGTCAGCGTGCTCCGGCAACTTCCGTTTTCTGCGGCGCGGGACGGAGTGACCTACGCAGCGATCCAACCGGTTTCGTGGAGTGAGCCGACTATTCTGGAGCGCCGCTTCCGTCCTGGCGTTCCGCCGGAAGAAGCAGCGGAAGTGGCCGTGGAACTTCTCCACGACGACTACGCCTACATTTTCGAGGCCTATTGGGATTTGTGGACTCCTCCTGAAGGCGCAGAGAAAGAGAAATGGGTGCTGGAGCCGTCGCTGGTGCGTCTGGTTGCGCACGGAATGGAATTTGAAGAGCATGCGGCGGAAGAGGCCGGGCACATTCAAATTGATTTCGGTTTAGACACGTCTTTCCTGCACGAAGAAGTCGAGTTTACTTCCGAGGCGGAGCGGAACGTCCGGAGCAACGTACACAAACTGGTCGAGTTTACCGCGAAGGTGGAAAAGAATGCGGGAGCAACGGGGCGGTTGCTGTGGTCCGAGTCTGAGGAGAATCTGGCGCAGAAGCTGATCGCCCGGCTGCAGCGAGTGCAGTAAAGTTTCGGCGGAAGAAAGGATTACCTTCCGCGCAAGAAAAAGACATCGAAGCCACGATGAGGCGACCTCGATGCCTTCCAATGTTCTCGCGAATCCAGAGTCGCTGTGACTGCGGGCAGCTGCCGAGCTTCGCTCGGCTTGGACGGCCGGGGGCGGCCGTCCTTACACGAGCGTTTATTTTGTTCGTTCAGCGTCCCCTTGCAGCTTTTCGCTGGCTGAGGCCTGGGCCGCCGCTAGCCGCGCCGTCAGCACGCGGAACGGGGAACAAGAAACATAATCCATTCCCACCCGATGGCAGAACTCCACCGACGATGGGTCGCCGCCGTGCTCGCCGCAGATCCCTACCTCCAACTTCGGACGCGTCTTCCGACCCCGTTCGATCCCGATCCGCACCAGTTCGCCCACACCTTCCTGGTCGATTGCGGCAAACGGATCCTGCTTCAGAATCCCTTCCGCCAGATACGTCGTCAGAATCTTGTTTACGTCGTCGCGTGAGAAGCCGAACGTGGTCTGGGTCAGGTCGTTCGTGCCAAACGAGAAGAACTCCGCTTCCTTGGCAATCTCGCCCGCAATCAGGCAGGCGCGGGGCAACTCAATCATTACGCCCACCAGGTAGTGCACGTGCCTTCCTTTTTCCTTGAACACTTCTTCCGCCACGCGCCGGACAATCGCCGCCTGGTTCGCCGTCTCTTTCACCGTCGAGACCAGCGGGATCATTACCTCCGCGTGGGTCTTTATGCCTTGCTTCTCCACGGCCACGGCCGCTTCAAAAATGGCCCGCGCCTGCATCTCAGTGATCTCCGGATGGGTGATCCCCAAGCGGCATCCGCGAAGCCCCAGCATGGGATTGAACTCATGCAACTCTTCCACACGTGCCAGCAGATCGGAAAGAATCTTCTTCAGATCGCGGGCCGCTTTCGCACCGTACTCGCGGTATTCCTCCACCAGATCTTTCTTCTGCTTCGGACTGGCACTGGGCAGGCTGGCGATATCAACCATGAGTTGCTCGCGCTTCGGAAGAAACTCGTGCAGCGGCGGGTCGAGCAGGCGGATGGTCACCGGCAACCCCGCCATAGCCTCAAACAGGCCTTCGAAGTCCTCACGCTGCATGGGCAGCAACTTCTTCAGAGCAGCGCGGCGGTCTTTCTCGTTGTCCGCTAGAATCATCGCCCGCATGTGCGAAATGCGCTTTTCCGCAAAGAACATGTGCTCGGTGCGGCAGAGGCCGATGCCTTCGGCGCCAAAGGACCGCGCCTGAATCGCGTCGCGCGGAATGTCCGCATTCGCGCGCACGCCGATTTTTCGGAAGGGCTCCGCCCAGCCCAGCAGTTTCTGCAGGTCCGCATCATCGGCCGACGCCTCCAGCGTGTTCAGCTTCCCCTTGATCACGCGCCCGCTGGTGCCATCGAGCGCGATCCAGTCTCCCTCCTTGAACACGTGTCCCTTGACGCGCATTTCCCCGGCGCGCTCATCGACTTGAATATCCCCCGCACCCGCCACGCAGCATTTCCCCATGCCGCGCGTGACCACGGCGGCGTGGCTGGTCATGCCGCCGCGCGAAGTCAAAATGCCAGCGGCAACTTCCATGCCTTGGATATCTTCCGGAGTCGTTTCCGCGCGCACCAAAATCACAGGATTCTTCTTCGCACCATGTCCAGCCTTTTTCACCGCTTCTTCCGCGCTGAAAACGATCTGCCCGACCGCCGCGCCCGGTGACGCCGGCAATCCCGTCGCCAGCACTTCGACCTTTGTGCTCTTCTCATCCAGCCCCGGCACCAGGAAGTCATAGAGCTGGTTCGGTTCCACACGGAAAATCGCTTCTTCCTTGGTGATCAGTCCCTCTTCCACCATCTGAATCGCTATTCGCACCGCGGCTCGCCCGGTACGCTTGCCGTTGCGCGTTTGCAGCATGTAGAGCTTGCCATCCTGGATGGTGAACTCGAAATCCTGCATATCGCGGTAGTGCCTCTCCAGACGCGTCGTGATCTCGCGGAGCTGGTTGTACACATCGGGCATGATCTTCTGCAGTTCGATAATGGGCACCGGCGTGCGCACGCCCGAAACCACATCTTCGCCCTGCGCGTTCATCAGAAATTCGCCGTAGAACTCCTTGGCGCCGGTGGCTGGATTGCGCGTGAAGCCGACGCCGGTGCCGCTGGTGTCGCCGAGGTTGCCGTACACCATGGCTTGCACGTTGACCGCAGTGCCGAGCATGTCATCGATGTTGTTGATGCGGCGATAGTGTTTGGCACGATCGTTCTGCCACGAGCGAAACACAGCGTCCCGCGCCATCACCAGTTGCTCGTGCGGATCCTGCGGAAAGTCGCGCTTGGCGTGCTTCTTGACGGCCTTCTTGTACTCCGCGATCACCTCTTGCAGCGCCCTGGCGTCGAGACCCGTATCGAACTTGGTTTTCTTCTGCTTCTTCTTGGCGTCGAAAATTTCATCAAACACTGGCTTCTCGATGTCGAGCACAACGTTGCCAAACATCTGAATCAGGCGGCGGTAGGAGTCGTATGCAAAGCGCGGATTGTTGGCGCGCTTGGCGAGGGCTTCGACGCTTTGATCGTTCAGGCCGAGGTTGAGGATCGTGTCCATCATGCCGGGCATCGAGAACTTCGCGCCTGAACGCACGCTCACCAGCAGAGGATTCTCGCCCTTGCCGAGCTTCTGGCCCTGCAGGCCTTCGAGCCTGGCGAGCGCGGCTTCCATCTGGCTGTCCACTTCCTTCGAGACCGCGTTGTGGCGCATATATTCGCGGCAGGCCTCGGTCTGGATGGTGAAACCAGGAGGCACGGGAAGGCCAGCGTTCGTCATCTCGGCCAGCCCAGCGCCTTTGCCGCCGAGAACGTCTTTCATCTTGCCGTTGCCATCGGCCTTGCCCCCGCCGAAAAAGTACACATACTTTGTCGCTGCAGGTTTCGTGGTCGTGGGTTTGGTTTCCGCGGTTTTCGTTTCGGTGGTTTTGGCATCAGGGAGAGTCGTCGTTGCCATATATGTATCCTCTTCGCTTTCGCTATTTCGTAGATTCCTTGCCTTCGGTTACGATCTCCGAGAAGTCGGCGATCGTGGAGAATTCTTTGACCACGGTCTGCAACAGAGCCAGGCGATTGGCGCGGAGATTGTCATCGTCGACCATGACCATCACCTTGTCGAAGAATTTGTCGATCGCGGGACGCAACTTCGCGATCTCTAGCAGCGCCCCTTCATAGTCGCGCGCCGCGCGCCGCTTCTCGACCGTCGCTATAGTCTGCGGGATGAGCGCGGCCAGTTCCTTTTCGGATTCTTCCTGCAGTCCAGCGGGATCGACGCGCATAGCGATAACTTTAGTCTTTTCAGCAGCCTGCCGCAGAATATTCTTCATACGCTTGAAGGCGATGGAGATGGATTCGAAATCGGCCGAGCCACGCACTTTGCTCACAGCCTCGGCACGGGCGGCGGCGTCCACCACATCGTCGGAGTCGACAGCGAGTACGGCGTTCACCACGTCATACGCGTATCGACGTTCATGCGCATCCTTCAAGTAAAACTCAAGGCGCTCGCGGAAGAAGCTGCGCACCGATTCGGCGTAGGCGGCGTTGGAGAATTTCTTTTCCGCCTCGGAGCCCTTATAGCGAACGCGCGCATCGGCCATGATCTCCGAGAGACGCAACGGCAGTTTGTGCTCGGCGATCGTTTTCACAATGCCGTTCGCCTGGCGGCGCAGCGCGAACGGATCCTTCGATCCGCTAGGGATGAGACCGAGCGCGAACATTCCGGCGATTGAGTCGGCCTTATCGGCGACTGAGAGGACCGCGCCCTCGACCGTCGCGGGAGTGTTGTCCTCCATGGACCCGGGCTTGTAATGATCGTAGATGGCCCGCGAAACCGCCAGTTGCACGTCGGGCCTCATGTCCTCATCGAGTTGCTGCACGCGCGCGTAAAGACCGCCGACAATTCCCTGCAATTCCGTAAATTCCTTGACGAGCTCCGTGGTCAGATCGGTTTTCGCGAGCAGCGCAGCTTTGTGAATTACGCCAGGCCGAACCGCCATGCCGCTTTGCTTCACCGTCTCGGCCAGCCAACTCGCCAAGCGCTGCACGCGCATCGTCTTGTCGTAGTAGCTGCCGAGATCTTTCTGGAAGGTGACGTGGCGCAGTAACTCGACACGCTGGCGGAGACTCTGCTTCTGGTCTGTCTGCCAGAAAAAGCGGGCATCGTTGAAACGGGCGCGCAAAACGCGTTCATTGCCGTGCCGGATTAAGCCCAAGCCGTCGGAGTCGGTGTCCGTGTTGAGTACGGCGAGGAAGTGCGGCAGCAGTTTTCCATTTGCATCTTCGATGGCGAAATATTTCTGGTGGTCGCGCATCACCGTGACCAGCACCTCTTCGGGCAGATCGAGAAACTCAGGATCGAAGCTGCCGAGGATGACGGAGGGAAATTCCGTCAGGTTAACGACGGTCGCGACGAGAGGCTTGTCTTCGCGCCAACGCGCACCGGGGATAGTGCGAGTGGCCGCGTCGAGCGCTTTGCGGATCACCTGCTCACGCTCGGCGGCGCCAAGAACCTTGGCGCGGCGCAGGGTTTCGACGTAGGCGCCGGGCTTGGAGATAGCAACCACTCCGTCACCAATGATGCGGTGTCCATGAGAAATCTTGCCGGCTGCCAGGCCGAACAACTCCAGCCTGACAACCTGCCCATCGAGCATCGCCACCAGCCAGCGCACCGGACGAACGAAAACTTCTCCGCGCTTGCGCCAGTACATGGCCTTGGGCCAGTACAGCGTAGAGATTTCCTTGGGAAGAGTCTCAGCAAGAATCTCGGCGGCGGTGCGGCCTTTCCGCGTGACCGTAGCCGCCAGATATTCACCTTTGGGAGTGCTGACTTTCTCCAGCTTGCCGACATCCACGCCGACCTTTTTGGCAAACGCATGCGCTGCCGGCGTCGGCTGCCCATCCTTATATGCGACCTGCGCGGATGGGCCGTTCACCTGCTCGGTAATGTCCGGCTGCGAGCCGGGAATGCCGGAAGCGAGAACGGCCAACCGGCGCGGCGTGTCGAGATGCGAAATCGCTCCGGATGGTTCGAGACGCTCGCGCTGCAATAGCGCATTCAGGCGCTCTCGCAGCTCACGAGAAGCGGCGTCGATCATCCGCGCCGGGATTTCTTCGCATCCGATTTCGAGTAAAAAGTCAGGCATCAGGCAATCCGTCTATGGTCTCAAGACTACAGCAGAGTAAATGTGAGCCGGGTCGCTAACGGAGTTTCGATCTGCACGAAAGAATCCCCTTGTGAACCTTCTGTGTTCCCTGTAGCAAGGCGCTCATCCCACCGGAGCCAACTTGCCTTGCTTGGCCTTCGCTCCGGGCTTTGCAGCTTGGTCAGCCTTCTCTGTTTTTTTCCCCGTCCCGTATTGCTGGTCCATCCAGGCCTTGGCGATCCCAACGGCTAACGCCCGCACCCGCGCGATTACGCCGACGCGCTCGGTCACCGAAATCGCGCCCCGCGCATCGAGAATATTGAAGTAATGCGAGCATTTCAGGCACAGATCGTAGGCGCCGAGCAGCGGGAACCGCGCCTTCTCGCGCGCGATGCTGTCCCCCTCGCTCTCATCCTTACTTAGAGCAGCAAAGCGCTCAATCAGTGCTTTGCACTCGGCCTCGCACAGTTCAAAATGCTTCCACGTTTTCTCGACGTCCGCCATTTCGAAGTTGTACATCGAGAACTGCTGCTCGTCGGCCAGGCGCACGTCTCCATATTTCACTTCCATGCCCGTCTTCGCTCCGACGATCGTTGGGTCGCGCGCCCACACGATGTCGTAGATCGAATCCACGTCTTGCAGGAAAGCGCACAGCCGCTCCAGCCCGTAGGTGAGTTCGGCGGAGATGGGGTCGAGATCCACGCCACCGCACTGCTGGAAATAAGTAAACTGCGTGACTTCAAGGCCGTCGAGCATGACCTGCCACCCGATGCCCCACGCGCCCAGCGTCGGAGACTCCCAGTTATCTTCTTCGAACTTGATGTCGTGCTGACGCAGATCGATTCCGATCGCGCCGAGCGATTCAAGGTAGAGCTCCTGCACGTCCTCCGGCGGCGGCTTCAGAATCACCTGCAACTGCAAGTGCTTGAACAGCCGGTTGGGATTCTCCCCATAGCGCCCATCCGCCGGACGCCGCGAAGGCTGCACATAAGCAACCTTATAAGGATTCGGCCCCAGCACTCGCAGGAATGTCTCCGGCGCCATCGTCCCAGCGCCCACTTCAACGTCGTAAGGCTGCTGCACGACTGCTCCGCGCTCAGCAAAAAAAGCCTGCAGCTTGAGGATGAGCTCCTGGAAGGTCAGCGAATTGGATTTGGATGAGTTCAACGTAGTGAGTCCGGCTTTTAGCTCTTGGCTTTTAGCTCTTAGCTCAAAACCCTCGCGCCCCAAGCTAAAAAGGCTAAGGGCTAATAGCTAGCAGCCGATCTTCTCCAGCATTCTCGCCGTCACCAATTTCTTCTCGATGTGCCGCTCCAGAATCTGGAGAAGAAACTTGCGCAGGTCCGCACACACCGCTTTCGGCCAGGCGATCTCAGAAAACTCGCCAACCCGCGAGCGCAACATCTGCGCCGCAATCTTTCTCGATTCCGGCGACAGCTCCGACGACGCGACGCGCTTGTCGTCCAGGCACATCAAGCCGTCGGCGAGCGCGTGGTAGAACGCCCGGCTGCCGTCGAGCGCGCGCCCACAAACAACGCACTCTGAAAACTCCGGCAGAAATCCCATGAGCCGCGTCATCCACAGCTCAAAGTACGTGAGCGGCATCCACAACGCCGGGCCGCGCAGTTCCTGCAGAACCGCCAGGCTCAACCGAAACACCGCGTCGCTCGCCTCGCGGTCGGGCATCAACTCGTCGAGCAACTCAGCGACGTGTCCGAGCGCCACCGCCCGCGTATAACTGACCTCGCTGGCCAGCGGCGATTCGATCACTTCACAGGAATCGAGCCGCGCCAGTTCCTGCCCTTCGTGGTCGTCGTAAAACGCCCGCACATACGTGAGCGGCTCAAGCGCGCCTCCAAAACGGCGTCTCGACTTCATAGCCGCGCGCGCCACGCCTTTCACCTTGCCTTCCATGCGGGTAAAGAGGGTGACCAGCAGGTCGGACTCACGCAACGGATACGTGCGCAGAACGATCGCTTCCGACTCCTTCAGCGCCATGGAAGGTTTACGGGTTAAACAATGATTGTAATGGAGAAGAACCGCTTTTGGCTGCTAGCTTCTGGCTTCTGGCGATCTGTTCCTCGGCGCCACTCTTCAAAGGCTAAAAGCTAGGAGCCAGCAGCTAGAAGCCACAGCTTTCTACCGCCCGAAGTACTTCGCATTCCGCTCGGTGTACTCTTTCCACTTTTCCGGCAGATCGTCGAGCGCGAAGATGGCCGAAACCGGGCACACCGGCACGCAGGCGCCGCAGTCAATGCATTCCACGGGATCGATATACAACATTTCTTCCGTCGCGTATTTGTCGGAGTCCTTCTTGGGATGAATGCAATCCACCGGACAGGCGTCAACACAGGCGGTGTCTTTGGTTCCGATGCAGGGCTCGGCAATTACGTAGGCCATAGAATCTCATGCTCCTCGGGCGCAGGGGGGTGATCGAAAAAACGATTCTAGCAAGAACGCGGCTATCGGTACAAGCAATCGTATCGAGCATGCTGGATGTAACCAATGCCTCGGCGGTCGGCCCAAAGGTTACATTTTTAAAATGGCTTGACGCGGTACCGAAGCGGCATTTCCGCCAGCGCCAGTGCGCCCGTCATATAATCGTCTGTCATTTGTCATTGCGGGAGGAATTTTGGCCTACGACGATCTGCGGGACTGGATCAAAGCACTCGACCGAGCCGGCGAACTCAAACGCATCCGCACGGAAGCCGACCCAATTTTAGAGATTACGGAAATTGCCGATCGGGTTTCGAAGAGCAGGGAAAGAGATAGAGATAAGGACCGGCAGGGAACTGTCGGCGGGAAAGCTCTGCTGTTCGAGAACCTGAAGGGCTACCCCGGCTCGCAACTTCTTATCAACCAGTTCGGTTCCGCGCGCCGCATGCGGCTCGCGCTCGAAGTCGACACGCTCGACGAAATCGCCGAACGCATCCGTGGCTTCATGGACGTCAAATCTCCGCAAGGCTTCCTCGACAAAGTGAAGATGCTGCCGATGCTCGCCGAGATGGGCAAGTTCTTTCCGAAGACCGTCGCCACGGGCCCATGCAAAGAAGTGATCAAGCGCGACAATTTCTCCTTGCTCGATTTCCCCATCCTCAAATGCTGGCCCAAAGATGGCGGACGCTTCATCACGCTGCCCTGCGTGATCACGCGCGATCCGAAAACAGGGAAGCGCAACGTCGGCATGTACCGCATGCAGATCTACGACGAGCGCACCGCGGGCATGCACTGGCAAAGGCAAAAAGTAGCGGCCGAACATTACCGCGACCACATGCGCGCAGCCGTCGCCGAAGATCGTGTGGGAGCGGGCGCCCCTTCGACAAGCTCAGGGCAGGCTCTCGGCCGTCCAGCCGGGCAAAGCCCGGCAGCAGCCGTCGACATCATGGCAAGATCATCGGGAGGCGCAATGCTAGCCGCCGGCGATCGCCCCTCTGGCCGAATGGAAGTAGCCGTAGCCATCGGCACCGAGCCCGCGCTCACCTTTTCCGCCATCGTGCCCGCGCCGCCGGATGTCGAAGAGTACATCGTCGCCGGATTTCTCCGACAGAAGCCGGTCGAGCTGGTGAAATGCGAAACCATCGACCTCGAAGTTCCGGCCGATGCCGAAATCATCCTCGAAGGCTACGTCAATCTCGACGAACTCCGCACCGAAGGGCCATTCGGCGATCACACCGGTTTCTACTCGCTCGAAGACCAGTACCCGGTGTTCCACGTTACCTGCATCACGCACCGCAAAAACCCGATCTATGCAACGACCATCGTCGGCAAGCCGCCGCAAGAAGACGCCTGGATGGGCAAGGCGGTCGAGCGCATTTTCTTGCCGCTGATGAAGCTGACCATCCCCGAACTCGTGGACATCAACCTGCCCATCGAAGGCGTGTTCCACAACCTGATGATCGTATCCATTCGCAAGTCGTATCCCGGACAAGCGCGCAAAGTAATGAATGCGATCTGGTCGCTGGGCCAGGCGATGTTCACCAAGTGCATCATCGTAGTAGATGAAGACGTGAATGTGCAGGACGTGGCCGACGTCACGTTGAAAGTGCTGAACCACATCGATCCTGAGCGCGACATCCAGTTCACGCTCGGCCCAGTGGATTCGCTCGACCACGCCTCGCGCCTGCCCGACTACGGCTCGAAGATGGGCATCGACGCCACGCGCAAGTGGTCAACCGAGGGCTTCGGGCGTCCGTGGCCGGACGAGATCGTGATGGACGCGAAGACTGGCGCGCTGGTGGATGGGAAGTGGAAGGCGCTGGCGAAAGAACTGGGGATCGAATAAGAGCCCCTGCGTTCTTGGTGCAAATCGCAAACCGATTCGTTGCACTCCAGATGAAAATCTTTTCACAGTATTGCGAGTGGGCGAGATGGTGTACACTTGGTGGCCGCTTTTGGAGTCAAGAAGGAGATTCGGGTTTACGCAAAGATTTCCTGAATCTCACGCTACCAAACTCCACTGCTGTCGAGCCACAAATCAGCGAAAGCGATAAGGAGAAGAATCCGTGAAAACTTCGAAGACTGGATTTCTGATGTTGGTCCTGGTGCTAGGAATGCTTTCGAGCGCCATGGCTCAGATCGCAGCCGTGGAGACCCAGGCGCATGACGCATTACCCTATCCTGACGCAGCAACGCCGAAGGGAATCGATCTCGGCGCGCTCAAGGTGCAGTCGGGCACAACTCCGATATCGGTCACTATCGCCCTCCGGTTGCCCCAACTGAACGAAGCAGAGAACCTGCTGAAGTCGCTCAACACGCCCGGGGATCCGCAGTTTCACCAGTTTCTAACCGCGGACCAGTTCGTGGCGCGTTTTGCGCCCGCGAACGCTGACGTCGCGAAAGTCATTACGGGCCTGGCCAAATACGGGCTGGCGGCCGAACGGACGAGCGCGACCACTCTTAAAGTGACTGGCCTGCCGGCCGACATGGAGCGCGCCTTCGCCGTGAGCCTGCATAGCTATGAGGTTCCCGCGCACGGGAACGCCAGCGGCTACAACTTTCATGCCCCCCTCAGTCGCCCCACGATTCCCGCGGAAATTTCCGCATCGGTCGTAGCCGTGGTTGGTCTCGACAGCCGACCTAGCCTTCGTCCACGCCATGATGTCGCTCCCCAAACGGTGGCCAAGGCTCGGGCGACCGAGCCGTCGAAAATGAAGGGCAATCCATTTGGATATTTGACCGTGACCGACTTTGCCAATCACTATGACGTGCAACCGCTGTACAGCCGTGGCGTGTCGGGGAGCGGCCGCACGCTTGCCATCGTCACGTTGGCGAGCTTTACGCCGAGCGATGCCTTTGCCTATTGGAGTGCCCTCGGGCTTACCGTCAATCCCAGCCGCATCGCGGTCGTCAACATCGATGGCGGGCCCGGCGCGCCCAGCGACGCCTCCGGCTCACTCGAAACCACCCTCGATGTCGAACAATCGGGCGGAATCGCTCCGGGAGCAAATATCATCGTCTACCAGGCGCCCAATACCAACCAAGGCTTTCTCGATGACTTTGCTGCGGCTATCGATGCCAATTCGGCAGAGACCATCTCCACCAGCTGGGGTTTCTGGGAGTGGTTCAACAACCTCGAGAACGCCCCGGTGATCGATCCGATTACCGGGCTGACCGTTGGCAGTGCACAAGCAACCCACGAACTTCTCGTTCGCGCAGCGATCCAGGGACAGACGGTTTTCGCGGCGTCGGGGGACGGCGGCGCCTACGATCTGAATAACGATCTTGGTTGCTTAGGCCCCTACTCATCCACGCAGCCATACAGCTGTAGTCTGACGCTAAGCGTGGATTATCCGGCGAGTGACCCGGCCATTACCGCCGCCGGTGGCACGACACTACCCGGCATTCAAGAGTATTGCGTAAACGCGACATGCACCCCACCCTACGTTATCAACATCCCGCACGAGAGGGTGTGGGGATGGGACTACCTCAATGGATTGTGCACTGCTCTTGGTTACACCGATCCCATCTCGTGCGGAACCTTTCCTGGTGGAGGCGGCGGAGGCGTGAGCATTATCTTTGAGAAACCCTGGTACCAGTTTTTCCTTCCTGGCATTCAGCGCAGCCAACCCGGCCAGATTTACGAAGCCGGCGAGGGTATCGTGTCAGCGGTTGGGGTCGTCGGAACGTACTACGCCCTACCAGCGTACTATGCGGGCCGCAATGTCCCGGACGTCTCGTTCAACGCCGATCCGGAAACCGGCTATGTCATTTACTACACCTCGGAACCCTCCGGGGTTTTTGGCCTGCAGACGTTCTACGGTGGCACGAGCTTTGTCGCGCCGCAACTGAACGGCGTCTCGGCCCTGCTAGGCGAGTATTTGCACGGCAGCCGGATCGGATTGCTGAACTTCCCGCTCTACGGTCTCGCGCTCAGCGGCGAGGCCTACAAGAACCCGGGTGCGCCCTTGCACGCGATCAAAGATGGCGACAACTGGTTCTACCATGGCCGCAACGGCTACAGTCCCGCAGCCGGACTTGGCACGCTGGACGTCGCGAATTTCGCGGAGGCCCTTCGCGGTCAGTTCTAGTTCTTCGTAAACTTGGCATACGAACCACGGGCGGTTCATCCGCCCGTTTTTTTTTGTAGCGCGGACTGCGGCGAAGGCCAGTCTGATGCTCGGCCGCTCTTGCCACAATCTCGCCCTTCGTGTCGCAAAAGTTCGGCCTTGAGCCTCCTCCCAACTTGTGTTCTCATTAGTGAATGGCGCAGCCCGTGGGGGCCCGTCTGCGCGCCTTAACCGCAACCCTCAACCTCATCTTGAGTCAACATCATGAGCGGAACACCAGAGGAGAGAAGTTATGACAAAAATCAGCTACATTCCCAAGGGATACAATTCGATCACTCCGTACCTTGTTATCAAGGGTGCCGCGAAAGCGATTGACTATTACAAGAATGTTTTCGGAGCAACTGAAGTCATGCGCATGCCTGGTCCTGACGGCAAGGTCGGCCATGCCGAGCTGAAGATAGGCGACTCGCACATCATGCTGGCCGACGAAAACCCCAGCATGGGCTACCGCAGCGCGGAGAGTATCGGCGCGTCTCCGGTGAGTCTGCTCGTGTACCTCCCCGATTGCGACAAAGTCGTCGCCAAGGCGGTCGCGGGCGGAGCGAAAATCCTGAAGCCGGTCGAGGACCAGTTCTACGGAGACCGCTCCGGCTTCATTCAGGACCCGTTCGGACATTTCTGGTCGGTGGCGACTCACATTGAAGATGTGTCGCCCAAAGAGATGGAAGAACGAGCCAAGAAGGCGATGAAGGCGGCCTGATGCGTGGCTGCGAGCTGCGAGCAAGCAAAACCAAAGGTTGCTCGTAGCTAGAGGCTCGAAGCTCATAGCTAGAGCTCGTACAATTGCAACACAACCTTAGAAAGGACTCTCCCCATGCTTTCTGCTGGCAATCCGTTTCCGAATTTTTCGCTTCCGAACCAGGATGGCAAGACCATGAAGCTTTCCGACTTCGCCGGACGCTGGCTCGTCGTGTACTTCTATCCGAAAGACGACACGCCCGGGTGCACCATCCAGGGCAAGTCGTTTACCGCGACCAAGGCTGATTTCGACGATGCCGGGGTCAAAGTCATCGGCGTGAGTGCCGACGACGTTGCCTCGCACAAGAACTTCTCCCACAAGTTCGCCTTTACCATCGACTTGCTCTCCGATACCAACTCCAGTTTGATGAAGACGCTCGGCCTCGGCCAGGTGGAGTGGAAAGGGATGAAGCTCTGGGAGCGCACCAGTTTCGTGGTCGATCCCAAGGGTGTAATCCGCAAGGTGTACGAAAAGGTGAACCCAGAAGGCCACGAGAAGGTGCTGCTCGACGACATCGAGGGGATGAAGTCGAAGGCGGCCTGACCCACTGGGCAGACGCCGGTAGTCAGAGGCGGTGGCTCGTCGGAATTACCGTAGAGACGCGGATTGCCGCGTCTCAGGTTGGTCGCGAATTTTACGCACAGGAGAAGGACTCGCCAGCGGGCGGCAACACGCAGCCGCGGCTGTTGCGAGTTCTTCCCGGAGCCGGGGTTGGCAAGGATTCCCGCGTATCCGCGAGCTTCCTGGTTACTGCAGCGTGGTGGCGCTGTTCAGCCCATGATAGATGAACAATCCCGCAATGATCAGGATCATGACTCCCGACAAGGCGCCGAGCACCTTGACGATCGGTGTGATCTTTCTCATCTTGACCAGAACTTCCATTTGATCCTTATGCATCTGGGATTCGGTTTCATTGAGGAAGATGGAATCATCCTCGTGCATGGTGAGGGTGCTGCGATAGATCAGGAGGATAATGAGGACCCCCGTCAGAATACCCCACGCGACAAGCAGCCCGAACATAGGAGACATATGCCACCTCGGAGCTGAGATCGAGCCAATTCCCGACGCTGCCTTAAAGCCCCGGCGAAAACTGTCCCGCCATCCGCCGGCGTCCGGGTACAGGCCCCTACTGTGCACGATTATAGACCCCTTGGCAAGAGGGGGCCGCGACTTCTTGCCTGCCCGAAGCATCTAAAGGGTAGATTCGAGAAGAGGTACCGGCTCCCGAAAAGCCTTGCCGAGTCGGTTGCGACCTTTGTTATAATAAGAAATTACGAGGAGATAAACAGATGGCGACCACCACCCCACCGGAAGTACAGCCCAATGCCCAGCCCAATGCCCAGCCCAAAACGACGGCACCCGTGCTTACCCCTGCTGCGATTGCCAAGGTTAAAGAAATCATGGCCTCGCAGACGCCGGTGCCAGCGGGATTGCGGTTGTCCGTGGTCGGTGGCGGTTGCTCCGGCTTTCAATACTCCATGGCCTTCGAGAACGGCGCCGGCATGATGGACAAGGTTTTCAACTTTGACGGTCTGAAGGTTTACGTGGATGCCACTTCCCTGATGTATCTTGGCGGAGCGCACGTCGATTACGTCGAGACCCTGGAAGGCGCGGGGTTCAAGTTTGAAAACCCGAACGTGAAGAGCACCTGCGGCTGCGGTTCCTCGTTTAACGTTTAAGCTTTAACGTTTAGTGCTTCTGGTTTCAGAGCAGGCCCCGCTTTCGATGCGGGGCTTTTCTGTTGCTGGAATATTGCGGGGAGTGTGAAGTCTACTGTTGGGGCGTCTGCCCTGGGTTTTGCGCAGGCTGCATCGGGAGGCTCTGGGGTTGGACGCCGTTCGGCATTAGTCCTTGCCCTTGCCCCGGCAGACCGCCGGCTTGTCCCGGAGTGACGCCGCCGATGCTGCCTATGTTTCCAGTTTGCATATTAGGGTTCACCGGACCGGTCAACAGGCCGCCGCGGTCGGCCTGCGGCACGTAAATGAAGAGCCAATCGTTGTAATGGTTTTTATCGTAGAACACGCGAATGCTTTTCGCTTTGCTCGTGCTGGCGACCCCGAGTATCGGCCCTCCGCCGAACGTCGGTCCGTTGAAGCCGGAGCCGGAATTGGAAGTTGGATTGGAATTGGAAGACGGCGATCCAGGCGAATTCGAATTCCCCTCCGTATCTGATGGATTGCCGGAAGATGGATTGCCGGAGTCACCATTCAGTGATGTCTGCAGGCCACCCGTTTGTTGAATCCCAGTGATCTGCGTTCCCATGCCGCCAAGGGCGCCTTGCAGCGCGCCTAACGCTCCCTGTGCTCCGCCTAATCCGCCTTGTCCCGGGAATCTACTCTGTCCGGGAAGCCCACTCTGCCCTGGTATTTGTCCCAATAGCGACCCGCTGTATAAGCTGATGTCCGCCTGATGCAGGAATTTGAAATCCTTCTCTTTGCCCGTCTCTCGGTCCCGGTTGATCGGATCCGTATAGCGCTTGCGGATGAAACGGATGTTGTTGGTATTCTCCAGCTCCTCGATGCGCGACGGATATCGCCCAAACTTCTTGTAGAAGTGTTGAATCGCGCGCATGTACGCCGTACCTCGATGTCTCATCTCCTCTTCGCGGTCGCGGCGGATCTGCTGGCCAATCTCGGGGAGCACGGTGAGCAGCCCAATCGTGATTAACGCAAGCGCCAGCATCAGCGTAATCAGCATGTAGCCGCGCTGGCGATTTCGTAATTTTGTAATTTTGTAATTTTGCAATTTCAGACCACGCTGCATAACCGCTCACTCGCCTTCAAATTACCAAATTACAGATCACAAAATCCAAATCAGCTGTGGCCTTCATCCTTGCGTTAATGGCAGGCTCTGCCGGTTGTTGTTGATCACATCTTCCACGTCCACCGCTGTCGGCGAGATGTGCACGACGCGATAGCGCCGATCGACGATGTCGCCCTCAGCGGCGATAAAAATGTCTTCGCCCTGGGACAAGAACACCTTCTTCGTCTCCCCGGGCCGGTTGGCAAAGCCAAAAAACTTAAGCGTGATCGGTGGCGGCGGCAAAATTGGCGGAGGCGTGTGAATGGCGGCAGCTTGTTTGTCCGTGGTACCGTTTGCCTTAAGCTTTTCGATTGCCACAGACCCTGCGACAAAAATATTTCTTCCATTGCCCGCGTACTTGATTTCCTCGCTTCGATGCAGCAGGTTCAGGTCAAGCGTAGGATCCAGCCGCGGCTCAACCGCAGGCACCACCCTTCCCGAAGCCGTCCGTCGTACGCCGGGCCTTGTCGCGGTTGAAGTCGGCTGCGCCGTTACCGGCGCCTCTGCCGGCGACGAGGGCCAGAACTCGCGGCCCAGCATCAAGAGCGCGATCACGCCCAACACTGCCAGCCAGATGACTTGCTTCCGATTTTCGATTCCCAGTTTCACTCAGGCACCCGACCGCAGATAACTGTGCATCGCGATTTCCAGCTTGACCGGACCCGCGCTCTCGCCCGCCAGATCCACGCTATCCACCTCAAAAAAAAGCTTCGACCGTTCCAGCGTATTGATGAACCGCACCAGTTGCAGGTAGTCCCCGGAAAAACTTCCCTGGATTGCGACCGGAACTACACCGGAGCGTTCCGCTTCCTCTTGCTTATATCTCGCCTGCTGGATCCGGATCCCATTTTCCGACGCCAGCTTCCCCAGTTCATTGGCCAGATCGGAATCCTTCGCGGCAAAGCGGTCCTTGTAAAACCCGTTGATCTGATCCTTCGCCAGCACAATCTTCTTGTCCATGCCGCGCAGCGGCTCGACTTCGCGGGTCTTCCTTTGTAGTTCGACTCTCAGCTGGTTCAATTGCAGCGTCCGCGAATCCACTGAACCCACCAGCGGCGAGAACAGAACTGCCACCGCTACCACATCGGCAGCCAGCATCGCCCCAATCGCAATTTTCAGCTTGCGCCGCGAGTTCCCCAAATCCGGCATTACTTTCCGCTCCTGTCCGTCGAGTCAGGGACATAAATCGAGATCACCGAAGCGAGGACGCCCGATCCGGTCTCCCCCGTCTGTCCCTCCTGCACCAGTTGCGCTCCCTGGAAATGCTTGGAACCTTCCATGCGATGGACCAGTTCCACGGCTGCGGCGCGCGTGTCGCCCGCCACCCTCATGTCCAGTTGCATCTGATTCTGCTCATTCAATTCCGGCCGCAGCGAGACTACGTGCAGGTTCGGGGGCATGACCCGCTCCAGATCTTCAAACACGCGCGTCCACGAGAATGCCTTGCGTTGAATCAGTCCATTCAAGAACTGCGACTGGTCGCGAGTGCTGCGGTTCGCGGCCAAGTCGAGGAAGGCCTGCGCCTGCGCCCGTTTGTTGTCGAGCTCTGCGATTTGTTGCTGCAGTTGCGCGATGTCGTGGCGATCTCTTCCGGCGTTGATCCAGCCGCGCACCGCCAAGCCCAGCAGAGCGAGCGTCAAAATGGCCAGCAGCCCCACTCCCAATCCCCAGCGCGCCCAGAATTCACGGGCATCTTCATACGGCCGGGTCGCGAGATTGATATCCAAACGCATATTAGCTTCTGGCTTCTGGCTCCTTGGGGCCCTTAGCTGGAAGCTAGAAGCCAGAAGCCAAAAGCGCTTTATGAAATTAAAGCTCCCACCACTCCCGCCATGCGCCAGCGCGGAACTGCTCCTGTCGTGGACCCGATCTGCGACGCCGCCACCAGTTCCTGAACGTGCGCGCCGGACTGGTTCTTCAGCGCCGGCGCGGCGACGCCCGCTTCGGGCAGGCCCGCCACATAGACACGCGCAATGTTCAAGTTGTAGGTGTCCTGGAAAAACACCACCGAGGGATAGACTTCCTCCGCCAGTTGATCGCCGGTAATGGTCACGCCGCGCACATTCTCGAGTGTCCGAAACAGCAGCAGTTGCTCCTGATCGAGAATCGCGATGCTGATCGTGCGCGCGTCCACCTTGACCACCAGGGTCGGCCGTTCCGCGTCCGCGGCTCCCAGCGCCGCCAGCATCGACGGCATCACCATCCCCGGGTTGTAGCCCGTGTCGCGAAACGCCGACTCATATTCCTCGAGAACCGTGTTCAACACCACTGCCGCCACCGCGCGCACCCCTTTACCGGTGGACTGCGCGTGATACGAGATCCGGGCATTGGCGGGATCAAAAGGCAGCGACTTCTTCAGCCGGAAACGGACCACCGCTTCGGCCTCGTCCCGCTTCGAGGGGAGCGTTTCAAAATCCAGCAACACGACGCGCACCGAGGTATCGGGCAGGATGGCGATCACGTCGCGGGACCGTCCGCCGACACTGCCGAGCGCGCTTTCAATCGCACGTCGGATGGCCGTGCCATCCCGCAGATTCGCTTCCATCAAATCGGGCACTACCATGCCGGGCGCCAGTTCCCGCGCCGACGCCATTTCCACCATTCGCCCGGCATCGGCCGCGCGCCCCGCCAGCACGCGGTCGGCTGCGATTTCGCAAGCGAGCGTTGGACGGCGAACGTGTTTGGAGACGGAAGTCATCGTTGCAAAACCGAAACAACCTCTGCTTCTGCGCTCGGCTCCGGAATGGGTAACCGGTCTTCTTTCAATCCATCCAGATGGAACTCAATCGCCTCTCGGATCAACGAGCGGACTTCCGTCTTGGTGCTGCCGGTGGTCACCACTCCTGGCAGGTCGGGAACGTAAGCCGCCCAGCCGGTATCGGATTTTTCATAAACAACAACGTAGTTCAAGGCTTCAATCCTGCTTGTTTGAGGACGCTGTTCAGAGTTCCCGGGGGAAGATCGTCATTCGGATGCCCCGGCAATGTGACGCGTCCTGGTTTCATCGGGTGCTTGTATTGCCGATGACTTCCGCATGTTTGTTTCAGAAACCAGCCATCCCGCTCCAGCAACTTGATGATATCTCGTACCTTCATGGCGAGAACAGTTACCTCGGCGGGTGCTCTTACTGCACTGCCGGCCATGCCTCTGGTAATCAGCCTCAGCGCATGGTCTCGATAAAGGTGACCTTGTTGATCTCTTTCAGGGTAGTGAATCCGCCGCGCACCTTATCCAGAGCCGATTCGCGCAGGAAGCGCATGCCCTCTTCGCGGGCGGCTTTCCGGATCTCCGAGGTCGGCCTCTTCTCCAGAATCATCTCGCGGATGCGGTCAGTCAAATCCAGAAGTTCATGAATCGCCGTGCGGCCGCGGAACCCTGTCCCCGCGCACTCGATGCAGCCCTGCCCTTCGTACAACGGAACCTGCGACCACACTTGCGGGTCGAGGCCGCTTGCTTCGAGCACATCACTCGGATAATGCACCGCCGTCCGGCAGGAATCGCAGATGACCCGCACCAGCCGCTGCGCCAGAATGCAGTTCAGCGCCGACACAAAGTTGTAAGGCTCGACGCCCATGTTGAGGAAGCGCCCCAGAACGTCCACCACGTTATTGGCGTGGACGGTGGTGAACACGAGGTGGCCGGTCAGCGCCGACTGGATCGCGATCTGCGCCGTTTCGTTGTCGCGGATTTCGCCCACCATGATCTTGTCCGGGTCGTGACGCAGGATGGAACGCAGACCGCGGGCGAAGGTCAAACCCTTTTTTTCGTTGACCGGAATCTGGGTGATGCCGCGTATCTGATACTCGACCGGGTCCTCAATGGTGATGATCTTGTCTTCGTCGGTCTTGATCTCGTTGACGGCGGCATAGAGCGTCGTGGTTTTGCCGCTGCCCGTCGGCCCGGTGACCAGCACCATGCCGTACGGCTCCTTGATGTAGCGGCGAAAGCGCCGCAGGTCGTCTTCCTCGAACCCGACCACGTCGAGCGTGAGCTTCTTAAACTTCTCGCTCATCGACTCCTTGTCGAGCACGCGGAGCACGGCGTCTTCGCCGTGGATCGACGGCATGATCGAAACCCGGAAGTCGATGGCGCGCGCGTTGTACTTCACCCGGAAGCGGCCATCCTGGGGCACGCGGCGCTCGGAAATATCGAGCTCGCTCATGACCTTGATGCGCGAAATGATGGTCGAGTGGTGCTCTCTGCCGATGGGCGGCATGGCGTTGGTGAGCACGCCGTCGATACGAAACTTGATGACCACCGAGTCGTCCCGCGTCTCGATGTGGATGTCGCTCGCCCGCCGCTGCAACGCCGTGAAAATGGTGGTGTCGACTAAGCGAATGATCGGGCTCATGTCGGTGCCCGCGGTCGCCGTCAACTTGTCGATGGAGATGGTCTCGTCGTTCCCGGCTTCGTCCTCGCGGATCACGTCGAGCGTGAATCCCTCGCTCGCGTCTTCCAGAACTCGCTTGGACTGCTCCGTCTTCTGCAGAATGTCGGAGATCTGTTTGAGGGTCGAAACTTTGGTGATGATCCGCTTGCCCAGCAGCAGGCTGATTTCGTCGATCATCATCAACTGGCTGGGATCGGCAATCGCAATCGCCAGCCGCCCGTCGGCCGTCTCATCCAGCGGCACGAACTTATAGCGGAACATCAGGTGCACGGGGATCTTTTCGAACAGATCGTGGTGCAACTGGAAATCGCTCAGATCGATGAATTCGCAACGGTAGCGCCGCGCAATATCCCGCGCACGTTCCAGTTCGTCGGGAACCGATGCCGGCTCCGGCGCCAGCTTCCCGCCATTCCCGCCGCTGACCAGCACTGTTTTCTTGTCCGCCATGCCCATTCCAGTCTACAGCCAGCCTTAGTGCACGCTCGCCCCCAAGGTAAAGATCGGCATGTACAAAGAGATCAGGATCCCGCCGACAAAGACCGCCATGATGACCAGGATCATCGGCTCAATCAGCGCCATGGCAGCGCTCAGAGCCGTCTGTACGTCTTCTTCGTAAAACTCCGCCACTGAACCGAGCATCGCCGGCAGCGCGCCGGTCGATTCGCCGACCTCCAGCATTTCCACCGCAAGATCGGGAAACAACTTTTGTGCCTCCAGGCTATGCGCCAGGCTCTGTCCTTCTTTCACCCGCTCCGCCGCGGCCGTGACCCCGTTCAACATCTGCCGGCTGCTCATCGATTCGCCGGCCGTTGCCATCGCCGGCACCAAAGGCAGCCCGCCTTGCAGCAGCGTTGCCAGAATGCGCGAGAAATTCGCCACCTGGTACTTCAGCCGGATTTCCCCGACCAGCGGCAGCGACAGCAGAAACCGGTCAATGCGCTCGGCTCCCTTATCGCTCTGCTTCCACTGCCACAACAGAAAAATTGCCGCCACTAAGGCCAACAGCACCAACCACCCGTATTTCTGGGCGTTCAGACCGAGCGACAGCATGAACACCGTGATCGCCGGCAGTTGCGCTCCCAGGTTGTCGAACAGGTCGGCAAACTTTGGCACCACGTAGGTGATCAGAAAAACCAGCATCACGGTCACCACCGAAACCAGCAGCGCCGGATACACCAATGACACCAGCAGCTTCTTACGGAAAGTCTGCACCATCCGCTGGTAAGCGATGTAGCGGCCGAGCACTTCTTCCATGTTGCCGCTCTTCTCGCCGGCCATCAGCGTGGTCGTGTACATCTTCGGAAACACCTGCTGGGCGGCAAACGCATCCGACAGCAGCTCGCCGCCTTTTACCCGCTCGCGCACGTTTTCGAGCAGCCGTAACAGAGATTTGTCCCGCTGCCGCTTGATCAAAAGATCCAGCGCCGTCAGGATCGGCAGCCCCGCTTTAATCAGCGTAAGAAACTGCTGGTTGAAGATCAGAAATGTCGACTGCCGCAGCTTGCCGCGCTGCCCGAACTGGCCCCCGCCCGTGCTGAGTATGGTCTTGGGCTTGACCCAGTACACCAGGTATCCCTGCTGCGTGAACCGGTCGTGGACCTCGGCTTCGGAATACCCGTTCTCCACCTGCTGCCGCAGATGGCCCTGTTCGTCGGCGACTTTGACCAGGAATTGTGCCATTCGCTATCGTCTGATTCCGAGTTTCTGGTTTTGAGCCGTGTCGAGCGTCTTAGACCAAGTGTAACATTCTGTTCCCAAAGCTTTTACCGCAACCTGTCTATCTGTGTGGTACGCAAGTAACCTGCCGTAGGGACGGGGCTTGCCCCGTCTCTACGGGGAAATCACTACGGTCCCAATTCTCCTTCCACCGTCTCCACCCCCGGCGGAGGGACGAACTGAAACCGGCTGTCGCTCAACTCCAGATTCTCTTTCCAACCCGCAAAGCGGAACTCCGTCGTCGCCCCGTCCGCCTCCAGTAATACGATGCGGACAATCTGATTGGAGGGTGTGATCTCCAGTTGCACCTCGCTCGCTTGGCCCGCCCTGCTCTGCGGAACGACGCTCTGCGGAACGACGCCTCGCGGAACCCCTCGCAACAGGATGTTGCCTGCGGCCAGAGGCGTTTGATCTACAGCCTTAGAAAGTCCTCGTAATTCATTCTCCAGCTTGGTCTTACCAAGTAAAAACGCCAGTGGCGACCGCAGGTCGTCCAGCTTCCGGAATGCCGTCTTTCTCAGTTGCCGTTCCGACGGCAGGTAGAACCACACCGCCTGGCCGTCGCTGATGAACAACTTCTCTTTCGGAGAACGGTATTCCCAGCGCATCTTGCGCGGCTTTTTCAACCACAAGGTGCCCGATTCCACTCGCTCCGAGCCCTCGCCCCGGTAGATCTCGGTAAAGTCCGATTCGAGACTGCGCAGGTGGTTGTAATGCTCATCGACCGCCCGTGCCAATTGAAGTACATCCTGGGCACGAGCTAATCGGCTGAAGCATGACAGCGTCACTGCCACCATCACCAGCCAGCAAAACAATCCGTTCCTCACGTCGAATAGATTCCTCAATTCCTGATTTTACCTTCACTCCACTCCTGGCTGTATGAAATGGAAATGAATTCAGGGCTGGTCCCTCAGTGTAGTGAATACCGAGTATTGCTCCGTCCCGCCGGCGCTCACCAGTACCCGCGATGCCGCCAGGACGCTGTCCATCGCCGGGTTGTGATACACCATCCAAACCGGCCTTGGCGATTGCTCCAAAGACTGCTCAAGATTTCGAATCACCCGCCGCAATCCCGCCTCCGGCAGCGGATTGAACAAATACAACACCAGCGGCGTCTCCGGAAAGACAAACTCGCAAACGTCCGCGCAGACTGCCTCGATCTGCGCGCGCCGCTGCGTCGCAGCCTCGTACAAGCGAATGTTCTCCTGCGCCGCGCGATGCAGTTCCGCGATCAACTCCACTCCCACAATCATCCGAAACGAATACTCCGAAGCCATCAGCAGTGTCCGTCCCTTGCCTGAACCGAGGTCGACGAAGGTGAATTGGTCGAACTCGATGGGCAGGCTCGCCATCATCTCCCGAAACAGAGCCGGCTCGGTCGGCTGATAGGGAGAAAGAAACAATCCCAGCAGCCGCGCGCGCCAGCCCACCGTGCCGCTGGTCGTGTCGACACGATGCTCCCAGTCGTACTCCATGTCGCCGTAGCGCTGCCGCCGACGCCCGGGCGTCGACTCGCGCGCAAAGCCCCAAAGATCACACGCTAGGGCAGTACTCGCGCCAACTACGCCCTTCTGCCGCGATTGCTCGCGCCACCATCTGCGAAAGGCGCTCCAGAGTTGCCGGGGAAATCCTCGCGAAGACACGCCCGCATGCTAACAAATCATTCGCGTGGGATCCGGCCGGCGGCGCTCGTTTAGGGGTTCGAATCGGGATTGGGCGTGGGGGTTCGCGATCGGGCGGAGTCCAGGCGGGGGCTCTTAGTGGAACTTTGGCGGCGCCGGTTTGTATTCGGGCGGCAGCCCCTTCTCCACGAACGGGAAATCCTCCGGGTTTTGCAGCTCGATGCGGCCATCCGCCAACAGTTTGTATGGTTTCCCATCTGGGTCCGCTGGCACCCCAGGCAGCATGCCCGCGCCAATCAGAGCGTTGAAGTTCGACGGCAGCAACCCCGTCTGTTCCCGGTACCGAACGATTATCTTCTCCAGTTCCGTGATGTCCTCATCCACTTTCAAGGCGCGCAGGTGATCGACTGCGTTCTTCCGGATCAGATCGTCCTGCGTGGTTGCATAGGTCGCCTGCCACAGCATGCGTGACGTCTGGATCTCGCCCGCATGCTGCGCCATCTGGGCCGCCAGCACGTGCAGGAGCGGGTGCGCATGGGGAACTTTGGCGCCGCGTTCGAAGGCCTCCGCCGCCTTCGCGTAATCCTTCTTTTCCATGTAGTAGAGGAAGCCCAATTCGTAATACAACTTCCAGTTGTCGGGGTTGTTCCGGATTCCATACTCGACCAGGGCAACCGCCCGATCGGGTTGGCCCGCACCCTCCGGTGGCTTCGGCGCCAGGAAGTTAGCTCCGAACTGATACGCCACGATCAGCTTGGGATCAAGCGCCGTCGTGATTTCCAGCAGCGGGTACAGCAGATTGTAGTCTTTCGCTTTCACCACGTGGTGGCTGCCAAAATACTGCACTGCGCGGGTCCAGTAGATGTCGGCGAGCAAGCCGGTATAGCCCAGGCTCAGGCGCCTGACCCACTTGGGCGAATTCAGATACAGGACCTCTTCCAGCGTAGCG
Organism: Terriglobales bacterium; assembly: GCA_050012595.1. Taxonomy (GTDB): domain Bacteria; phylum Acidobacteriota; class Terriglobia; order Terriglobales; family Acidobacteriaceae; genus Acidiflorens. The sequence continues at coordinate 82,158 of JBEKGW010000007.1, read as the reverse complement.
GTGGTGCGCATCTGGTCGAGCCGTCCCAGCAGGAATACCGAGCTGGCCAGGGAAAACAGCAGGACGACGCTAGCCGTGACCGTAACTTTGCGCGAGCCGCTCATTTCAGGTTCCTGCGCTCGAAAATCAGCACCGCGCCGCAGATCGCCATCGCCGAATAGGCCAGCGCATAGGCCGTATTGTAGGCAATCAGATGCGCGGAGATGGGTTGTTCGTGCGCTACCTGCCCAATCACGTTTAGCGCCGAGAAGTTCGGCACCAGATACGCCGCCGCCGTCGCCAGCCCTTGCGTCAGCCCCCGCGACATTCTGGCAAAACCGCGCAGATCCTCGGCGAAGCTGCCGATTACAAACAGTGAGAAGGCAAACACGGCCGACAGCAGCGGGGATGAGAACGACGAGAACAGCAGCGCCAGCGAGCACAGAATCAGGAATTGCAGCACGATGAAGAACAATGCGACCAGGATCCAGGCATCCGACGATTGGAACCTGTGCGACACATACAGCAGGGCCGCAAACACACCAATGGCCATGAAAAACGTGTTCACGAACAGCGTCCCGGTGAGCCCCAGGAACTTGCCGACGATGAATTCCCAGCGCCGCACCGGACGCGAGAGCACCGTGTATAGCGTGCGCTTCTCCATCTCTTTCGAGACCAAACCGATGCCAATGAAGATGGCGATCAAGACTCCAAACAGCGAGACTGCCGTCAGCCCCAGGTTCACCACTACCAACCGCTCGATATCGATCGAGATCTGTCCCACCAGAATCGCGGCCCCGGAAAGCAGCAGGGCGAAGGCGATCAGGTTATAAAGCACGCGGTCGCGTACCGCTTCGCGGAATGTGTTAGCGGCGATGTGCACCACTCGACTCATCTCGCCACCCCCGCCGGTTGGGCCGCCGCATTCACTTTTTGCAGGTAATACTCTTCCAGCGAGAAAAGCACGGGCGTCAGCGAGATCAGCCGCAGCCGCTCCCTCCTCAGGATTTCCAGCGCCGCCTCCTGCTGCGCCTCGGGCACCACCGCGCGCATTGTCTCTCCGCTCATGTGGCACTCCGCTCCCAGGGCGCTGAACCCAGCCGGAACCGCGCTTCCATTCCAAATCAGCTCCACCTTACCTGCCACCGACGAGGTCAGTTCGGCCACCTGGCCCACCCCCCGCAGTTCTCCCTGGTGAATGATCGCGACCCGGTCGCATAACGCCTCGGCGTCGGAAAGGATATGGGTCGAGAAAAACACGGTTTTGCCTTGCTGCTTGAGTTCTCCGATCAGGTCGCGGACCTCCCGGCGTCCCATTGGATCCAGTCCCGACATGGGCTCATCGAGAAAAACCACTTTCGGGTCGTGCAGGATCGCCTGCGCAATGCCCGCGCGCTGCAGCATGCCCTTGGAAAATTTTCGTAACTGGACGTCTGCGGCATCTCGCAATCCCACCCGCTCAAGCACTGCATCCACCTTGCACGCAAGCTGACTGGCCGCCACGCCGGACAACTGCCCGTAATACTTCAGCAGTTCGCACGCGGTCAGGTAGTCGTAGAAGTAAGGCTGCTCGGGAAGAAATCCAATTTGCGCCTTCATGCGGGGATCGTCGAGTTCCAGGCCCAGTATCCGAGCCGTTCCGCCAGTAGGGAACACCAACCCCATGAGAAGTTTCAGAGTCGTAGTCTTGCCCGCGCCGTTCGGCCCGAGAAAACCAAAAATCTCGCCGCTCTCGACCGTGAGATTTAGCGGTTTCAGCGCGCATTTAGGCCGCTTGCGCCAGAAGCCGACACTATAAGTTTTTTCCAGACCAAGAATTTCGATAGCGGACATTGGATGATCCGTTTCCATAGAAAATTATATTCAAATGGCTTTGAAAGAATAGTCGTGCCGGAATATGCGTTGTTACCAACGTGCCCTGCTCATGTAGGGTGGGCGTCAACAGAGTGGGAACTTTCAGCGGACGATGGTATACGCCCACCTATTAGATTCAATAATTCAGCAGCAGCCGACGTCCCGCACTCCAGACTAGAGATAACAAACAAAAAGCTTCTCAATTGACAGATTTCAGTTCACCTGCGCTGATCCGTCTCGACTTTCGCCTGCACTGCATGATCCACGCCGCCCATCCTAATCCCACCGCAACCGCCGCGCCCGAGATCATCCAGCCAATCCGGACACTGTCTGGCGCATAGCGAAATACTACCCTGTGTTGCCCTGGCGGTACGACGACGCCACGTATAGCGTGATTCACTATAAGGATTGGCGTGACCTGGCCATCGACCTGCGCCTGCCATCCTTTGTCCCATAAATCCGCCAGGACAACCATGCCCGCGGTGTCCATGCGCGCATTGAGCACCACGCGTCCGGGGAATTCCTCTAGTATCTTCGTGGTGCCGCGGGACACCGCGGGCAAGTCCAGATGCTCAGTCACATAGGACACCCGCGCAGGGTCGAAGGTCACCGCTCGCAATTGGTCCATCAACTGCTGCCCTTCGTCCACTACTTGGACTGTCTGAGGCACGAACGTTCGCGCCATTGCGAGTTCATTTTCCACTACCGTATAACCATCACCCCGGATGATTGCCTTGATTTGGCTCGACAAATCCTGGCAAAAAATCAGGTATCGCACGTTCAGCATGCTCAGCACTGGCGAAACGCGCAGCGCCCCGTCACTCGTCCAAGTGCCCCATGGGATGAACGCTTGCGTCCGCGCGTACGGGTGAGGCGGTACTGACGTCCCCTGCTGTTGCGCGAACTCCAGCACGTCCAGCAATCGCTTGGGATCGACGGCGTCATAGCCACGAATATCCGGCAATCCGATCATCAAGTTTAGTGCCGGCGGCAAACACGACACGCCCAAAATCCGCCCGGAGGGTCGCTGCTTCAACTCTTCCAACGCTGAGACCTGCGGGTAGTACAGCGCCGGATCGCACTGCGGGTTCACGTTGTAGGCGTATATCAGCAACTCCGCCATCATTAGGCTGCCCGCGATCGCCACCATCCAGCCTCGACTTCGCGCGCCCGAGTACAGCAAGGCCCACCCCCCCACGGTCAGCGCCCCCAGCGCTGTTCCGATCGCATAGTAGAACGTAAAGTATTCTCCCGCCATGGCGAGGGCTCGACGGGCGGGAATTCCCATGTACATTGCGTCCGCAGGCGCGTCAAGAATGTTCAATTTCGCCGGCAAGTGGCCCATTCGATAGAGGCACCACGCGCACAGTCCCGCCGCCAGCAGCGCAGGGACTGCGAACCAGTGCCGCGACTTCACCATTCCTTTCATAACGGCGTCGATCCCGGTGACGGCGAGCGCTGTTAGCGCGAACCCCGTTAGCATCATCCAGCGGTTGTATGAGAGGAAGTTGGCGCCTGGCAGCTGCATGAGATGTACCACCCCGGGAATGTCCAGCACCCACCCCAACGACAGGACCATCAATCCCAACCACAAGAAGCTCCTGCCCTTCAGATTACGATGGCAGAATGCCAGAGGCGCCAGAAGCAACGTCGCCAACAGCCCCGCATATCCCGCAGCGGAACTCTCCAGTTGGTTCCCGTCGACAATCCGCATTGATCCCGTCCGGGTCGAACCATATAGGTTGGGCAGCACTATTTGGGGCAATGCCGCAAGTCCAACCGGCGGCCGCTCCTCCTCCCCCGCGGCGCGCCTGCTGAAACGCTCGCCTGTGCGCGAATACTCAAGGAGTGGCACGATGTACGGCGCGGCGATGCAAAGCCCCAACCCCCAGCCCAAGATCAGGGCTGCGATCGCTGGAATGGCGCCTCGTCTCCAGTTCGTCCATCCGTAGACTTCGACCAGGCGACCGATCGCGTACAGGCCCGAGCTCAGCAATACCAGTGCCGCCACGTCAAGTTGCCCGCTCAGCGCCGCTGCTGCCGTAAAGATTCCTAACAGGACGGAACCAAACCCTTTTGCCTCTCGGATCGTGTAATCCACCGCCAACAGGATCCACGGCAGCCACGCGACTACCGACGTGAGGGCGTATCCTTGCCACAGCACGAAAAAGCCCGTGAGGGGGTAGCACCAAGCCCCAATAGTCGCCGCCCAGAACCCTGCGCCTAGTGCCCGCCTGAAAAACAGGTACGCCCCAACCCCTGCCAGAACCGACTTAAGTAACTGAATGTACGCCAGTGTCGTCGGCGAGGGCCAACAACAGAAGATCAGGAAAAACGGAGAGTACTTCGGGAAGCTGGCGAATGGAACTCCTGCGAAGCTCAGCGGATTCCACAGCGGTATCCGCCCTGCACGCATCTCCTTCGCCGCATACTCCACGGACGGTGCTCCGATCAGCACCTGGTCTTGCAACACAAAGTTGTAAGGAGTTGGCCTTACGCCATTCGCGGGGGCCGGCAGGTACACCCCCTTCGCGGCAAGGATATCTAACGGCAATAAAACCTTGCTTCCCGTCAACGACGGTCCATAAAGCAGGATCTGCGGCAACACCAACCCCAACAGCAACAGCGCGATGCGCCGCCATCGCGCACTGAGAGCCTCTATTGCCACCTCACTCCCAACTAGCCGTTGAATTTGCTCCATGACTCGATTTAAGCATGGGCGAGCAAGGCTGCTAACGGCGGCCACTCTTGATTTGCTCACCAAAGTAATAAGGGAGTAGTGGTTGTCCACTGACTCTTCTAGCACACTGACAGGGGTTTCTCGAAGCCCCAAAAAGCCACCCTCGGAAAGTAGATTTAGTTTCAAGTTAAGGTCGCATTTGAGGGACTCTCATCTCTGTCCCACGGCTACCAGTCCATAACTGTTGCAAGCAGGCGTGGGTGTTGGAAAAGGGCTGCTCGGAAGCGCGGTTGGTGGGGTGTGAGTACCGCAACGAGGAAGAGTTTCCTGCGACGGGAGACTAAGTCGTTGCGGGGAGGGGTGGCTGCGGCCCTTACTGGCACACAATATCCTTCGGAGCGGGCTGTTTCCTCACCGGGCCGCCGTCTGCGATTCCCATTTTCGCCGGAACCGCGAGATCCTCAAGACGAGCGCCCTTTTTGGCAACGTAGAAGGCCAGCGCCTTCACCGGCGCGCTTTTGCTGGCGTTCTTCACGTTGTGCACTTCTCCGGCCGTCCGCGATGGGGCGGGGCGGCCACGGTACCCCAAGTTCCGAAGGTAACCTTGGTGGTCGTGTGACACTCCTGGTCGCCAAAGGCCGGGAGCGGCAGGGAAAGCTGGGGGTCAATTCCAACAGGTTGAATCGACGGTGCCCGTCATCGGCGGGAGGTCAGAAGGGACCCGACTCCGGGCTTATAGCCATAGAAGTCGCCGATGGCCTGAAGATGTTCGATGACACGCGTATCATATTGTTTCTTCAATTCCTCCGTAACAACATTGTGCGTTGCATTTGGGTCATGGGCCAGATCAAACAACATGCTCTCAGCCGGCGAATCGTAGGTTGTGTAGAACCACCGCCCGTTCTCGGACAAGAGTCCAAAGACAGCTCGGACATCTGAGGCGAGGAACAGATCGTCCCGCTTATACGAATGCAACTCCTGCAGCGTTTCCGCGAAAAGTGGGCGTCCAAACATAGGATTGGCCACAATCGGTCTGTGTCCCAGCAGGTAGTAGAGGGATGGCGTGATGTCGGTCAACGCCGAAATGCGATTATTGTCATAGACGAGCTTCTTGCGCAGGTTCTTTGGCAAATGAATGATCAACGGCACCCGCATGATTTCGGGATAGATAATCAGCGAATGGCCGGATCGGCCGAATTCACCGGTTGCATCGCCATGATCTGCAGTCACGATGATGACGCTGTTGTCGTAGAGTCCACGCGCTTTAAGATAGTTGAAAAAGCCGCCCAGGCAGCCGTCCGTATAGTGAACTTCATAGGAAATCCGGTCCACGAAACCCGGGCGGGCTGGCCAGTTCTCGCGCGTCGCTGTTGGAATGTTGTTCTTGGCATGTTGGTGCACGTTCATGGGCTGGGAATAAAAGAGCACAGGCCGGGTTTTGTCGGCGCGGTTGTCGAGGGCACTTTCGGCCTGCTCCACCGTAGAGCAAGTCTCAAAGTTGTTCCAGAGGGCCTTGTCGGTGTCGAGTTTGATCAGATCGGGAGAGGGAGAAAGTATTTGCTGAAGGACAGTGTCCCAACTGACCATAATCTGATATCCGTCCGTTTGGGCCAGCTTCTCCAGGCCATTTACCCGGTGAAACGGTCGCAGGAAGTGGGCATGCAGCAGCATGGCCCCGGACCAGATGGCCGGCTCGGAAAGGCTGGTGCCCGCATATTGGGTATAGACATTGCGCAGCACCATGCTGTCTTGAGCCAACTTGTCCAGATTAGGCGTGAAGTCGGCCCGCGTGTTGTATGCGCCCAGGTAATCGGGGCGCATCGAATCAATCACGAAGATAAAGATATTGGGCCGGTTGACCTGCGTTGGAACCAGACGGTCCACGAGCTTCAGGTCCGCTCTGGCGGTTGCGTTTCGTACATTGGCATATTGCCGCACGACGCGACACAGGTCGCCACAAGAGGCTGAGCGAGTGTTGCCTAGCAGGTAGTGCGCCAGGGCAAACGAAGCGTCCCGGTTCGCATACGACTCCATCGTGAAAGAAATGGCGGTGTTATCAGGACCCAGCGGCTTTGCCCAGAAGATGGCGGACGCGTGCAACGCCTTATACCCGCAGCCCGCAAGAATCAACATCCCGAGGATGGTGGCAAGGGAGTAGTGTCCACATCGCGGACGCAACGAGTAAAAACAAACTCCAAGAACGAACCAAGCGGTGAGCGCGAACGTAGTCTGCAAAATACCGTTCCAGTCCCCTCCCCCGATGAGAACAGGGAAAACGAATGCGGCGAAAGCCATGCTGGTACAGGCGCCAATCAGAAAAAACCTTCGGCGCTCGGGATTGATGGATACGGCAGATTTTCCCCGCAGAAAGAACGAAGAAGCGACAAAGATGCTAAACAAGCTCAGCGTCGCGGCAAGAACTACCGCATAGACGTGGGCCCGCCACCCCTCAAAACTGAGCGCGGTCCCGAGGAAATGTTCTATGGCAGTCCAAAGAGCGACCCACGTAAGTGACCCCAGTAGGGCCAACCTGAGGGCCGGTGGATGGACCGTCCTGGCGGCCACCATGCGAATCAAGTTCAGAACTGACAGCAAGATGATCGCGATCACGGCGTGGGAAATCACGCTCCAGCCAATCAGCTCGAAATCATAGAGAGGTTGGGACAAAAGAATGCCCTGCCCCGCCACATACCCGCGGAAAAGTGCGCCCAAGGCATGGAGCAGCGCGATCAACACAGCGGCCAGAATCGCACTCGAGTAGGAGAGCTGCGAACTTGCAGCTTCGTCTTTTCCCCTCCAAAAAGAACCCGCCAGAAGGTCCGACGCGGCAATCAGCATTACCGGCAACAGGGCCGCGAGACCCCAGAAATACGTGGCGTTGTCGTCATGAACGAAAGGCATGAATGGCCGAGCCATCAAGAACAATCCGGTCATCGTCAATGCCCCGAAAACGAGACGATACCAGCGCGTTCTTCGACTCTTCCAGCAGGACATCGCCACCGCGAGGAGAGCCGGCCAGTAGAGGGACCCATGATGCTTCACGAACCAGGGCATCCAAGCGTACGGGGGCGCCTTGACCACGGCGGTATACGTGTAGGGCAGGAAGGCCAGGAGGCAGTAGAACGATGTGAGGAAAAAATATACCCCAAAGAACAGCTTCGACAATGCAAGGCACCCTGCCTTCAAGCGCAGACCTCGCTATGGGTAAAAGAGTACACTTACCTAATTCTGCGATGGCAAGGTTCATTTAGCGAATGACGAAAGTACCCTTCCAAACCGGCACAGGTACTGTTAAAAATGGACGGATGGCGACGCAAAACCAGTGTAGTTGGAACTTAGCAATTTCTCGTCAACCCGGCCAAGAAACCGGACCGATGCGTGACGTACGGCGAACAGAGCGCAGCCGGGGAGCTTTGTCCCGAGTCTGGTTCTTCGCAAGAAACTTTCTTCGGTATCCGGTCATGCAGGGGTCGCTGGTACCAAGCTCGCCTTTTCTGGTTAATGACGTGCTGCGCCGGGTGGATTGGGAGAACGCGCGTCTCGTGGTTGAGTTGGGGCCAGGTATCGGAACGCTCACCCAGGCAATCCTCAAACGCATGCACCCGGAGGCCGCACTTGTGGCCATTGAGTTGAATGCAAACTTCGTTGGCTTTCTACGAGACGAAGTGGAAGACCCGCGACTGCATGTGGTCCGCGGATCGGCAGCGGACGTGGGCAAGATTCTGGCCGATTTGAAACTGTCGCAAGTGGACTACATCATTTCGAGTCTCCCCTACACCAACATGCGAGACTCCGCTCGGCGAGAGATACTGCAGGAATCCAGACGAGTATTGGCCCCCAAGGGCGCGCTTCTGATTTTTCAGTACACAACTAAGGTCTTGCCTTATCTTAGATCGTGCTTCAAGTCCGTTCATCAAGATTTCCAGGTGTTGAACGTACCGCCGGCGCTGATATTCTATTGCACCCGCTAAAACCGGCCAGGAGCCGAACTCGCGGTTGCCAAGGAATCGTCAATCAAACAGGTCGCCCGCCGATAAGGGTATGCAAGGCGTGGCTGCACTTCGGACCGGTGGCTGCTCGAGTAACCAGCTACTCCTGAAGCAAGTGGTTTACCGCTTGTTCAGTTGCGTTCCAATCCGAAGAGATCTTATAGGCCTGAGCGTAAGCCGCTTGGGCCTCCGGGGCGCGTCCGGCTTTTGCGAGTGCTTGTCCCAGAAGAAGATATTCCGCATCCGACGGTTCCGCTTTGACCGCCTGCGAATAATAGTCTATGGCGTGGGGCAGGTCTCCGGTCTTCTGAGCTATGAGGCCCAGGCCGATGGAAGCTAATTGATTATCTTGCAACAAACGGAGTGCTGACTCATAGTTCTCACGCGCACGCACGTAATCTCCTGCAACGCGATAGATTGACCCCAGATTGCCAAGAGCAGTTGCCCTGAGGGCGGGTTCTGTTGACAGACTTAGCGCCGTTTCGTAACGTTCGATGGCGCCTTTAACGTTACCTTGCCGTTTCTCACAGACTCCAAGATCGAGTTGACTGAATGGGTCTCTGGGATTAATTTCAGCCGCAGTTTCAAAGTGTAGCTTCGCTTCCTGGATGTTTCCCTGGTGGATCAGTTCGGCGCCCAGGCTATCGTGGGCTACGAAGTTGCGTTCAGTAACGGCGAGCGTGTGCGACCAGAGCGTCACACTGTCCTTCCAATAACGGATTTGCGCATGTGCGGCAACTGAGAACCCAGCGACCGCAATCGATGCAGCTAGCCCGACATAGAGTGCCGGAATCCGCCGGGCGCCGGCCCAGTCCGCAATCCCCCAGGTTGCCGCGATGAATAGGCCGACGAAAGAAATGTAGGCGTACCGATCCGCCATGCCCTGCTCGCCGGCCTGCACCAGTCCGATCACCGGCACCATGGTTCCCAGGTACCAGAACCAGCCCACCGCCAGATAGCGTTTTCTTGGCAGCATAAGGACGGTAACTGTGATGGACAAGAGCAGGACCGCGGAGATCACGACCTGCCACACCGGGAGCGAATGGTCCGGGTGGGGATAAAAGACCGCCAGCCGGGAAGGCCAAACCGCTTTTTCGATGTAGCGCCCGTAGGAAACAATCGCATTCACCAGTCGCGCCCCAAAAGGATATTCATTGTGTATTGCGCCTCCTGCCTTCTGCGCAACCATTGTGATCACCGCACTGGCGGCGGAAAGCGCGAACAGCGGCAGTTTTTCCCACACGAGCCCGGTCCAAGCATGAGCCTGAGGCTGTGTAGCGGCGCGCGTCGACGCCCGCCCCAGCGGCCAGTAATCCAGCAACAGCAACACGAAAGGCAGAGTTATCACCATGGGCTTCGACATAAGCCCGAGCACGAACAAGAGCGCAACCAGTCCGTATCGTTTCACGCTGGGGTTCTGCGCATACCAGCGGTATGCCAGCAGTGTCAGCACAAAGAACAGCATGCAAAGAACGTTCTTTCGCTCGGAAACCCAGGCTACGGACTCAACATTCATCGGATGTACCGCGAACAATGCCGCTACCGCAGCGCCCCGCCACGCCAGGCCTGTTGCCGCCTCCAGAAACAGAAACAGCAGGATTACGCTCAGCGCGTGCAACAGCACGCTCATGTAATGGTGCCCGGCGGGCTTGAGATGAAAGAGTTGGTAATCGAGGGCATGCGATAGCCACGTGAGCGGGTGCCAATTTGCCTGCTCCGTGCTGCGGAACGCCCATTTCACTGTGTCCCAGGTCAGCCCGGCACGGACGTGCGGATTGCCGGTCACGTAGGCGGGGTCATCGAAGCTGACAAAATCGTTGTATGCGGCGGGGTTGTACACGCCAAGCGTGAGCAGGATCAGCAGGAGGGAGAGGACAGCTCTGCGATTACCCGCGGAACTGAATAGTCCTTGCTGCAATGCCGGCTTGCGCGCAAGTTTCGTCGCCGTAGTGGCCATAGCTGGATTTAAGCATAATGGATGAGCAAGGTGGGTGAAGAGGGTAGTTCCGGATGTGCTCACCAAAGTAATAAGGGAGCAGTGGTTGCCCACTGCTCCCCGCCCATTGCCCCTCCCCCGAGGCCTCAGGCCAAGTTGGTATTAGTTACCCAAGGATACCCAAGCTGCACAAGCGTCGTGACTCCCGGCTATCGCTCCGGTCGATTGCTTACGCACGACTGCATCTTCGATCGAGCAGAAGGCGTTTACACCGCTGCTGTTTAGGGCGATTGGTGTTGCTGTAATTAAATACTGGCCGAGGACACCACTACTCCCGATCCCGGTTCCGACGAAATAGTAGCCACTTTTGCCGGCGGTGCCCCCGGTGGCGGCCAAGGTGTTGTCAATCAAGCACGCAGTGGCGGATGACGGCGTGCACGGGCCGGCGCCACCCAGGTTCGTCATCGCTGCCGCATACCCGACGGATGGGTAAGCGGTCACGTAGCTGACTTCGGCCGTGTTAAGTGTACGAACGATGCTGGCCGCTGACGACTCGTTGGCCGCAATGCGTGCGCGCAGCAGGTTGGGAATGGCGATGGCAGCGATGATCAAGATGATCGCCACTACAATCAGCAATTCGATCAGTGAGAAGCCCTTTTGTTTTCGCATTATATTGTCCTCGTCTCCGTTTGACTGTTTTGGTTGGATGACCAACTCCCTTGTACTCTCGCACTTTGAGGGCCAGAGACCCAAGTGACGGAAGTCACATATCTTTCTGGATCAAAACTCAGTGTTTTCAGCGGCATTCTGCGGGATAGTCACTTCCCAGCCACCCTCGATTCTCTCAGCATGACACTTTCCGAGACCCAGATTGACAAATTTTGACAATCGGCCCTCGTCTCCATCTTCACCTTCAAACCGCCTGTCAGACGCCTCAACTCGAAAGCTCCGTGCTGCGGAACGCCCATTTCACTGTGTCCCAAATGAGCCCGGCACGGACGTGCGGATTTGCCGGTCCCATAATGCGGGATTGTCGAACTGACAAAATCATTGTATGCGGTGGGGTTATACACGCAAAGCGTAAGCCGGATTTAATGAGAGAGAGAGAGAGAGAGAAAAAAAAATGCTCTGCGATTACCCGCAGAACTAAATTGTCCCGCCGAACGCGCGGACTGTCCACGAGTTTGATCGCCGGCAGTGGCCATACTTGGATTTAAGCACAGACGAGCAAGGCCGCTAAGGCGACTAACTCCTAATGTGCTCACCAAAATAAAATAAGGGAGCAGTGGCTGACCACTGCTCCCCGCCCGTTGCCCCTCCCCCCGAGGCCTCAAGCCAATTGGTATTAGTTGCCCAAGGATCCCTCAGCTGCACAAGCGTCGTGACTTCCGGCTGTCGCGCCGGTCGAATCCTTACGCACGACTGCATCTTCGACCGAGCAGAAGCTGTTTACACCGCTGCTGTTTAGGGCGATTGGTGTTGCTGTAATTAAATACTGGCCGAGGACACCACTACTCCCGATCCCGGTTCCGACGAAATAGTAGCCACTTTTGCCGGCGGTGCCCCCGGTGGCGGCCAAGGTGTTGTCAATCAAGCACGCAGTGGCGGATGATGGCGTGCACGGGCCGGCCCCACCCAGGTTCGCCATAGTTGCCGCATACCCGACGGACGGGTAAGCGGTCACGTAGCTGACTTCGGCCGTGTTAAGTGTACGAACGATGCTGGCCGCTGACGACTCGTTGGCCGAAATGCGCGCGCGCAGCAGGTTTGGAATGGCGATGGCAGCGATAATCAAGATGATCGCCACCACAATCAGCAATTCGATCAGTGAGAAGCCCTTCTGTTTCCGCATTGAAATTGTCCCTCGTCTCCCTGTTGACAGTTATTGGTTGGGTGACCAACTCGCTTGCTACTCTCGCACTTTGAGGGCCAGAGACCCAAGTGACGGAAGTCATGCGTCCTTCTGGACGAAGCTCAGCATTTTCAGCGCCATTCTGCGAGATAGTCACCGCCCCAGCCACCCTCGGTTCTCTCAATATGACACTTCCCGAGACCCAGATTGACAAATTTTGCTAATCGGTCCTCGTCTCCATCTTCACCTTCGCGTCCGACGCCGCAACTCCCATTTTGGGAACGCTCGCCCCTTGCTTTTCTTGCGTTCGTCTCCGCTTTCAGTTTTCCGCCTGACAGCCTGTGGTAAAGCTTGAATTCCGTGATCCTTCTTAGCACTCTGCGCTAGAATGATGCTCGCCGGAGCGCTCATGCCGAACCTTCGATTAGATGCCGATCGCGACATCGCTCGCGCTTCCACTCTGCCCGCATCCCTCTATTTCAGCCCGGCGACCTTTGAGGACGAAAAGGCGAGGCTCTTCGCAGCCACCTGGCAGGTCGTCGGTCATGTTCACCAGGCCGCGAGCCCCGGCGACTACTTTACCTTCGACCTGATCGGAGAGCCGCTCCTCATCGCCCGCGGCGACGACGGCATTCTCCGATGCTTTCATAACGTCTGCCGCCATCGCGCCGGCAACCCCGCGTCCGGCTGCGGCAACCGCAAGCTCTTCCGCTGCGCCTACCACGGCTGGACCTACCGCCTCGACGGCGCTCTGCTCGTCACCCCAGAATTCGATGGCGTCGAAGATTTCGATCCCCAAGACTTCGGCCTCGCCCCGGTTCGCGTCGAGGAATGGTTCAATCTCATCTTCGTCAATCTTGATGCCGAGGCCCAACCGCTGCGCGAGTGCCTGGGCAACTTGCCCGCCCAGGCGGAGATGTTCGATTTCAGCGGCATGAAGTTTTCCGAGCGCCGCACCTATGACATGAACTGCAACTGGAAGACCTATATCGACAACTATCTCGAGGGATACCACGTGCCGAGCGTCCACCCAGCGCTCAATCGCGAAATCAATTACAGCGCCTACACCGTCGAGCCTTATCCCCGTTACGTCCGCCAGTGGACCCCGATCCGTGGCGCCCAGCCTGGAGACGCCGCCCCAAGCCGGTACCAGCAATCCGGCGACGGCCTCACTGCCGATTATTTCTGGTTCTTTCCCAACTGGATGCTCAACTGCTATCCCGATAACGTCTCCCTGAACATCATCCTGCCGCTCGGGCCGGAGCGCACGCGGGCAATTTTTGAGTGGTACCTGCCCGAGAGAGATCTGGGGAGCGAAGCGGCCCGCAAAGCTTTAGCCTTTAGCGACGAGATTCAGATGGAAGACATCTCGATTTGCGAAATCGTTCAGAAAAATCTCCATTCCCGCAGCTACCACAGCGGCCGCTACAGCGTGAAGCAGGAAAAAGGCGTCCACGCCTTTCACCAGATGTACCGGGAGTTGATGCCCGGGTAGGCGGTAGAACTCAGGGCATAACCGCTTACGGATGCTCTCCCTGTTCCGGAAGCAACCCCGGAGGCGGCGCCGGAATCGCAATATCCAATTTGTTCACCGTCCCGAGCGATGACAATGGCTTGTCGAATTCGTTCACGTTACCCACCACCAGCACCGCCATTTGCTCGCGGTGGATGTACTTCGCCGCGACCCGCGCCACGTCTTCTTTCGTAACTCCTTCGATCCCTGCCTGAAACTTCTCCAGAAAATCCAGCGGATAGCCGTAAAACTCGTAAGCCATTTTTTCCTGCAAAACCTTCTCCGGTGAATCGAAACGAAAGACAAAAGAATTCAGAATCGCGTCCTTGGCGCGCTTGATTTCCTCATCGTTGATGGGACGCGTGGCCAGATCGGCGATCTCCTCATCAATCGCCTGAATGGATTCGATCGTGGTATTGCTCTTGGTGCTCACCATCAGCCGCAGCATTCCGGGATGATCCCAGCTCGCACCTACACCGCCGCCGACTCCATAGGCGAGCCCTTTGGTGGTTCGAATGTCATTAAACAGCCGCGACGAAAATCCTCCGCCGAAGGCCTCGTTGAACACCGAGGCCGCGAAGTAATCCGGATTCTTGCGCGTAATGCCCAGCGCAACCATTTGAATGTTGCTTTGATTCACGTCGGTTTTGTCGACCTGGTAATATCCCGGCTTCGCCGGATCGGGCTTGAATTCCGGGTCCTTCGCCGCCTGGTCCTTGGGCCCCCTGGGCCAAGATGCAAAAGCCTCGCGCAAACGAGCCTCCATCTTCGCGGAATCGAAGTCACCGACCACGCCGAGGATGATGTTGTTCGGGTGAACGTACTTGCCGTGCCATTCGACCAAATCCTGACGCGTGATCGCCGCTACCGTTGCATATTCCGCGACCCGCGCATACGGATTGTTTGCCCCGTACACCAGCTTCGCCGCTTCCCGTCCCGCAATCTGCCCGGGATCGTCATTGCGCCGCGAAATGCCGTCGTACATACCCTTCTGCGCGATGTCAATTTTGTCGGCGCGGAACTCAGGATTCTTCAGCACGTCCACGAACACGCGAAACACATCGTCGAAATCTTCTTTCAGACACGCCCAGCTCACACTCGTCGAGTCGACGCCTCCGCCAGTCTCAACCTTGGCTGCGCGCTGCTCCAGATAGTCGTCCAGCTGATCGCCAGTCTGGGTCTTGGTGCCGCCGGTGCGCCACACTTCGCCGTAAATATCGGTCAGCCCCGTCTTGTTCGCAGGAACCGAGCGGCCGCCGCCGCGAATGCGAGCGGTGCCGTCAATGGTCGGCAACTCGTGGTCTTCCTGAAGAAAAACCACCATGCCATTCGGCAACTCGACGCGCTTCGGCTGCGGCGGATGAAACGCCGGCAATTTGGGAACCGGTATCTGCTGCCAGGCCGGCGCCTGCGCCCACAGTTGCAAATTGCCGCTGAAGAAGCCAACAAAAACGAACAGGACGAGAGCGAAGAGGGAAAAGAGTGCGCGCTTCACTGTCCACCTCCCTGCGGGGGCGTAGCAAGCTCAGGGTGTTCGCCGGGCGGTGGAGGCGCAAACTCGATAATCCCCACCGTCCGGTTGTCGGGAACAAACGTCTGATTCGCGACCCGGCGAATATCTGCCTTGGTAACCTTCTCGATCCGGTCGACCGAGCGAAACAGCTCCCGCCAGTCGTCATAGCGCGACTGATAGAGGCCGAGTTCGGAAGCCAGACCCTCATTCGATCCGAGCGAGCGGATCAGGTTTGCCTTGGCTCGCGTCTTGATCATTCTCAGTTCCTCATCCGAGATGTCTTCTTTCTTCAGCCGTTCAATCTCCGCATGAATCGCGTCGGCCATCTCCTGCGGCTTGTGGCCCGGAATCGGAAATGCGTAGAACGCGAACAGGTGCGGATATTTATTCCCCGGCAGCCCGCTAAATCCGGCGGAATCCGACGCTATCTGCTTGTCGCGGACCAGCGCCCGGTACAAGCGCGACGTCCGTCCATTCGACATCAGGTCGGCGATCGCGTCGTACACATGGTCGTCCGGACTGCGGTAATCGGGGCGGTGATAGCCTTCGAGATAGAGCGGCTGCGACTGCTGGTGCAGCACCACCGTCCTCTCGGAATTCTGCGGAGGTTCAACCGTAGTCGCCGTGTCGGGCTTCGGACGCGCCGGAATTCGCGAGAAATATTTCTCCACAATCGGCATCGCTTCCGAAGCTTTTAAGTCTCCAACCACCGCGACAACCATGTTCGAAGGCACGTAATACTTATCAAAGAACTTCTGCGCGTCGGTCGCCGAAAAAGAATTCAAATCCGAGATCCACCCGATCGTTGGCCGGTGATAAGGATGCGCCGCGAATGCCTCTTCCGTGAATTGCTCGAGCAGGCGTCCGATGGGATTGCTGTCGACCCGCATGCGACGCTCTTCGATCACCACGCTGCGCTCCTTATAAAATTGCCGCAACACAGGATGCAGAAAGCGCTCTGACTCCAGATAGGCCCACAATTCCAGCCGGTTGATGGGGAACGAATAGAAGTATTCGGTCTCATCGTAACTGGTTTCGGCGTTCATGCCCTCGCCGCCTTCGCCTTCGACGATCTTGCCGAACTCGTTGTTGTAAGGAGCGGAGAACTTGTCGGCGGCCGCAATCGCGTCCTTCCAGCTTTGCTCAAGCTGCTTGAGCTTTTGTTCGTCACGGTCCACCGGCTTGTCGCGCTCGGCAATGTAGGCGGCATAAGCCTCTTCGACTTTCGCGAGCGCAACTTTCTCGCCGGCATAGTCGCGCGTCCCAATCGTGTCCGTTCCTTTGAAGGCCATGTGCTCGAACATGTGCGCCAGGCCAGTCTTGCCCATGGGGTCCTGCACCGAGCCCGCATCCACGTGCGTGAAGAACGAAAAGACCGGTGCCTCCGGCCGCTCGCAGATGATAATGGTGAGGCCATTGGCGAGCTTCTTCACCGTGGTGCGCTTTTCGAACGAAGCCAGATCCTGGCCGAGAGTAAGCGAGCACAGCACGAAACAGACAACAATTGTTTGTATAGAAATTAAGCGGGCTTTCATTCTGCCTCCACGGTTGAACGCCGACGCAACGCCAAAAATCGAAGTTACGTGGAGGTAGGGAAGATTGTCAAACGCGGCTTCGCTGATTCAGACATGCAACATCCCTACCAGACGCGGCAGGCGTTCTCGGCAACCATGGGCTGTCCCGCCTTGCATCCAAAGGCCTGCCGGAAAGCGGCTGAGTTCTGCACCGCGCCATTCACACGCCAGCGTCCCGGAGAATGCGGATCGGTCAGCACCCGCTTTCGCGCTTCCTGATCCGTCACGTTCTGGCACCAGACCTGCCCATACGCAAGAAAGTATCGCTGTGCAGCCGTATACCCACCGAGGGGCTTCACCGGCGTATCGCCGATGATGGACATCAGCGCCATGTACGCCAGCTTGAGCCCTCCGTTGTCGGCGGTATTTTCACCCAGCGTCAATTTGCCATTGAGCTTGACCTCACCCTTGTCGTCCTTCACGGAGACAAAGCTCGAATACTCTTTGGCGGTGCAATCGACGCGCTGCTCAAATTCCTTGGCGTCCTCCGCCGTCCACCAATCGCGGAGGTTGCCCTCCGCATCGTACTTGCGACCCTGGTCATCGAAGCCGTGCGTGAGTTCATGTCCGATCACCACCCCGATGGCGCCATAGTTCACCGCGTCATCCATTTGCTTGCCGTAAAACGGCGGCTGCAAGATGCCCGCGGGAAAGTTGATGTCGTTCATCGGAGGCCGGTAGTAGGCGTTGACCGTCGGCGGAGTCATGCCCCAATCCTTGCGGTCTGTAGGCCGGTCGATCTTCTTATACTGGCGCTGCACCTCGAACGCGCCGGCGCGCACCGAATTGTCGGCATAATCGCCGGGCTTGATCACCACGCTGCTGTAATCGCGCCAAGTGTCGGGATAGCCAATGTTGTTGACGATGGTGTTGAGCTTCTCGTAGGCCTTCTTCTTCGTCGTGTCCGACATCCAGGTCAACTGGCCAATGTCCTGTCGCATTGCGTTCTCGATCGCCTGCACCATCTTCAAGGTGCGCTCTTTGCCTTCGGCGCCGAATGTGCGGTCGACATAGAGCTTGCCCAGGGCCATGCCCAGCTTCGCGTCGGTAGACTTCACGCAGCGCTTCCAGCGCGGCTCCATCTCTTGCTGTCCCGACATGTACTTGCCATTGAACAGGAAATCCTCTTCGACGAAAGCATTGGTCAAAAGCGGCGCGTACTCGTCGATCGTTTTCCAGCGCAGGTATACCTTCCAGTCTTCGAGGGGCACGGTGTTGAGCTGCTCGTTGACCTGTTTGAAGAAATCGGGGTTGCCCACGTTAAGAGACGTGAACTTCGGCGAGCCATTATCGGCAAAGTACAGCGTGAGGTCGAAATTTGGAGCTGCGCCAGCGATTTCCGCAACCGTCATTTTATGGTCGCGAGTTTTCGGATCGCGCCGAACCGTGCGGTCCATCGACGCCTGCGCCAGCCCCGTCTCCACAGTTAACACGGTTTTGGCCTCAGCCGCGGCCACTTCCGGCTTGTCCCCGGCGAGTTCGAATATCTTCTGCACATGCTCCACATACTTCTGCCGCGTCTCCACTGACCTCGGATCATCCTTCAAGTAGTAGTCGCGATCCGGCAGCGCGATCCCGCCCTGGTCGAGGAGCGCAATGGTTTCGGCCGAATCGTGCATGTCGGGCTGCGGGGAGAAAGCAAACAGTGCCGGCGTCGAGTTGCGGTGCATGTAAGCAACCTGCCGAATCAGATCCGCTTTCGTCTTGATGCCGTTAATCCGTTCCAGTTCCGGCGTCAGGGGAGCATTCCCTTTCTTCTCGATCGCGCTCTCGTCCATGCACGACGCATAGTAGGTACCCACCATGGTCTCCGTCGGCGTGTGTTTCCCCGGAGCCTGCGCCTCGGTCAGTATGTCCCGCAAGATATAAAGATTGCGCTCGAAGAGCTCGTCAAATCGCCCCCACCGCGCCTTGTCCGGAGGAATCGGATTGTTCTTCATCCAGGTTCCACAAGCGTATTGATAGAAGTCCACACAGGGATCGATGGACTTATCGATGGCGTTGACGTCGAAGCTGGGGATTTCCCGGGGAACGGCGGAGGACGGGCTGGTTTGGCCCGAACAGAGTACAGCGGTCAGCAGCAAAGAAAAAACACAGAAAATGCGAGTCATACTTGCCTCGAGTTGTGAAGGGTCGCCCCGCGACTTGCGCTAGAGAGCATCGCCCTACGAAGTAAAACGGTGGCGTCGGTCTGCCGAAACAACGAAACACCCAAAAAATCGAAGTTACGTGGAGGCAGGGAAGATTGTCAAACCAGCAGCTTCGGGAAAATAGCGGCGCTGGAAGTAAAGCGCTACGTTGACCAGCGCAATCATCACGGGCACTTCGACCAGGGGGCCGATGACAGCAGCGAATGCCGCCCCGGAGTTAATGCCGAAAACGGAAACTGCGACGGCAATCGCGAGTTCAAAGTTGTTCGAGGCTGCGGTGAACGAGAGCGTGGCCGTCTTCGAATAGTCGGCGCCGAGTTTCTTCCCCATGTAAAACGATACCAGGAACATCAGGACGAAGTAGATCAGCAATGGCACAGCGATCCGCAGTACATCGAGCGGGAGCCGAACGATGAAAGCGCCCTTGAGCGAGAACATCACCACAATCGTGAACAGCAAAGCGATCAGCGTAAGCGGGCTTACACGGGGAACGAAATTATGCTCATACCACTCGCGCCCTCGAATCCGCAGCAGCAGCGTGCGAGTTACGAACCCGGCAAGAAAAGGAATGCCAAGATAAATAAAAACACTCTTTGCGATTTCCGCGATGGAGACATGGACGATAGCGCCGTGGAGGCCGAGTTTTGCGGGAAGAACCGTGATGAAGAGCCAGGCGTACGGCGAGTAGAAGCACACCTGGAACAGGGAATTGAAGGCAACCAGGCCAGCAGCATATTCGGTATCGCCGCGGGCCAGTTCGTTCCAGACGATGACCATCGCGATACAGCGAGCCAGCCCGATCATGATGAGTCCCGCCATGTATTCCGGGTAGCCGCGCAAGAACACGACGGCCAAGGTGAACATCAGGATCGGGCCAACCACCCAGTTCTGAATGAGGGACAGACCGAGCACCCGTTTGTTGCGGAAAACCTGGTGCAGTTCCTCGTACCGCACCTTGGTGAAAGGTGGGTACATCATCACGATGAGTCCGACCGCAATCGGAATCGAGGTTGTACCGATGCTGAAGCGATTCAGGAACGGCACGATTCCCGGCATTCGCCATCCCAAGGCGACCCCGATGACCATGGCGGCGAAGATCCACGCGGTGAGATAACGGTCCAGAAAGCTGAGACGGCGGGGTGGCTTCATCGTAGTCATCGTCAATGTTATTGACGCGTCATTGCTTTCCAATGCGATCCACTTCTCTTTTCAGTGCGAGGCAATCCAAGGCCGCCAGAGGAAGAGAGAGAAAAAGACTGATTCGCCAGTCGAGAATAAAAAACGCATCGCGGAAGGCGCGTTCGATTTCGGCGGAGTCTCCGTGAACCGCGGCCGGATCGGGAACTCCCCAGTGCGCGGTCAGCGGCTGTCCCGGCCACAGCGGGCAGGTTTCCTTAGCGGCGCTGTCGCAAACCGTGAACACGAAGTGCATCTCGGGAGCGCCGGGGCGCCCGAATTCGTCCCAGCTCTTACTGCGCAGGCCCGTTGTGGAGATGCGAGCCATCTCAAGCTGCTTCAGCGCTTCCGGGCGAACCGTCCCCGAAGGATGGCTTCCGGCGCTGTAGGCCGTGAAGACAGGCTTCCCTTTTTGGTTGAGGATCGCTTCGGCCATGATGGAACGCGCCGAGTTTCCCGTGCATAGGAACAGAACGTTGTAGTGAGTTCCCATAATCACCGTACCGGTTTCACCGCGCGCACGAACGCACTCATGAATTTTTCATCGACCTGCGCCGCGATGGCATCCACGTCAATGCCCGAGGAGGAAAGAAACTCACGCGCGTCCTCGACGCGATAGATGCGCGTCGGTTCAATCTCGATTTGCTCAAAACCGGCGGCGGAGAGCTTGCCGCGATATTCCTTTTCGTCCAGAGCGCCGGCGATGCAACCGACCCACAACAGCACACTCTGACGGACCTCAGGCGCGATTTCGCCGCGTGTCACCACGTCGGAGACAGCGAACCGTCCGCCCGGTTTGAGCACGCGGAACGCCTCGCCGAGCACGCGGCCCTTGTCGGCGGAAAGATTGATCACGCAGTTGGAAATGATGACATCGACCGTGTTATCGGGCAGGGGAATGCTTTCAATCTCGCCTTTCAGAAATTCGACATTCTCCGCGCCGGCCTTGCGCTTGTTCTCATTCGCCAGCGCCAGCATTTCGTCGGTCATGTCGAGGCCGTAGGCTTTGCCATTGGGGCCGACGCGCCTGGCCGAGAGCAACACGTCGATGCCGCCGCCCGAGCCTAGATCAAGCACGGTTTCGCCGGCATTCAGCTTCGCGAGGGCCGTGGGGTTGCCGCATCCGAGTGAAGCCAGCATCGCCTCTTCGGGAATCTGCTGGGCCTGCGACTCGTCGTAAAGATTCGAGGTGATCGGATCGCAGCAGAGTTCGCCGGACGGTGCAGTTCCGCAGCAACTGCTGCCGCCGCTTGTAACTCGCAAGGCCGCTTGTCCGTATTTCTCTTTTACGACTTCCTTTATATTGACGACATTGGCATCGGGCATGATCGTTTCTCCTATTTGCAGAATTGAACGAGGTCTTGCGGCTTAAGCGCCTTATTGCGGGTGCAGCACTCGGCATAGAGAAATTGCAGAATTTCGCGCAGCGCTTCCGTGTTGGCGGTGTAACGCAAAAAGGTGCCCTTGCGCTCGACCTGCACCAGGTCTTCATTCTTAAGCTTGTCGAGATGGTGAGAAAGCGTGGAGCCGGGAATCTCGAGCTCGTCCTGAATCTCGCTGACCACCAGGCCCTCAGGATGCGCGGAGAGCAGCAATTGCATGATGCGCAGGCGCGGCTCGGTGCCCATGGCGGAAAACATGTCGGCATAGCGGGCGACGCGTTCGCTGTTCTTTTGAATCTTGCTGGCGGCGCTAATCATATTTCGATAATACTAGAAATACAGTGTGCGAGTCAAGGATGGCAACTATATACTGGAACCCGCTTTGAAGCCGCAGCCCTAAGCTCGAAGCCCAAAGCTCGAAGCCCGTAGCACTCCATGTCCGCGCCCACCATCGTCGAAGTCGAGGGCCGCAAGCTCAAGCTCACGAATCTTGAGAAGGTCCTTTATCCCGCCACCGGGTTCACCAAGGGACAGGTTGTGGATTTCTACGTCCGCATCGCGCCGGTGCTGGTGCCGCATCTCGCGGGACGGCCGCTCACCATGAAGCGCTATCCCGAAGGCGTAGGCGCCGACCACGAATATTTCTTCGAAAAGAACGCCCCCATGCATCGACCAGATTGGGTGAAGACGGCGCCCGTCTGGAGCGAGAGCAACCATCGCACCATCCACTTCATTCTCGCCAACGATTTGCCCACGCTGGTGTGGATCGCGAACCTGGCATCGATCGAACTGCACCCGTCGCTCTCGCTGGCCGCCGACATTAGGACGCCAACCATGATTGTTTTTGATCTCGACCCCGGACCTCCGGCGAACATTGTGCAGTGCGCACAGGTTGGCATCTGGGTACGCGAGATCTTCGATCACTTCGGACTGCAGAGTTTCCCGAAAACCTCCGGCTCGAAGGGGATGCAGATCTATGTCCCGCTGAATACGACAACCAGCTACGAACAAACAAAATCTTTTGCCCATGCAATCGCCCGTCTGCTGGAGCAGGAGCATCCCGAACTGGTGGTCTCGGACATGAAAAAGGCCGTGCGCACGAATAAAGTCTTTGTCGACTGGAGCCAGAACGATGAGCACAAGACGACGATTTCGGTGTACTCCCTGCGCGCGCGAGAGCACCCGACCGTATCGACGCCGGTTACTTGGGACGAAGTAGAGCAGGCGCTGAAGAAAAAAGATGCCGGACGCTTGGTGTTCGAAGCGAAGGACGTGCTCGCGCGCGTGGAGAAGGTGGGCGACCTGTTCGAACCCGTGCAGAAACTCAAGCAGAAGCTGCCGCAGTTGGCGGGGCTGGCTGCCGGATCGGAAATAGAATCGGAAGAGAAAAACGACGAACGCATCAGCGTCGCCGCCCAGGCCGAAGCGCGACCGCGCCCAATAAAGAAAACGAAGATGAAA
The DNA here is from genome assembly GCA_050012595.1 of Terriglobales bacterium. GTDB lineage: Bacteria > Acidobacteriota > Terriglobia > Terriglobales > Acidobacteriaceae > Acidiflorens. The sequence goes on along the minus strand of JBEKGW010000007.1, from coordinate 59,099 downwards.
GGGAAGTCAGCGCCGGGAAAGCGGCGCAAGGTATAATCCCGGCTCGCAAACCATATGGCGCATCTCTACGTTGGCACCTCCGGATGGGCTTATCCGACATGGAAGCCCGCTTTCTATCCGGAGAAACTTGCGCAGAAAAAATTTCTGCACTTCTACGCTTCGAAACTGAATGCCGTCGAAGTCAACTACACCTTCCGCCAGCTGGTAAAAGAGACGACCGTCCAGAACTGGATCGCCGAAACGCCCGAGCATTTTCGTTTCAGCATCAAGGCGCACCAGGTGCTCACGCACATCAAGCGCTTGAAGAGCGCGGAAGAATTCCTGCAACGCTTTCTCGGCACGCTGGAAGCTTTAGAGCGTGCCGGACGGCTGGGCCCGCTGCTCTTCCAGTTGCCGCCGAATTTCAAAGCGGATCAGGCGGTGCTCACCGAGTTCCTGAAAAGCTTGCCGCGAAGCGCGCGCGCGGCGTTTGAGTTCCGCCACGAATCATGGTTGACTGAGCCAACGTTCTCCGACGCGACCTGCAACACGCTGCGCGAGCGCAACATCGCGCTCTGTGTCGCCGAAACCGAAGAGCGCGATACGCCCGACGTAGTCACCGCCGACTACGTCTACTATCGTTATCGCAAGCCCACCTATACTGCCGAAGAACGCCAAGCAATGGTCGTGCGCATTCGGCAGCATCTCGCCGCCGGCCGCGACGTCTTCGCCTACTTCAAGCACGAAGAGACGCCGGAGGGTGTGCTGTATGCGGTGGATGTGTTGCAAGCGGTGGGCGGAGCAAGTCGTTAGATTTCGCGCCTTCGGCCCGCATCCCGCTCGTTACTGTTCCCATCCTCGGTGATATCCCATACTCGTCTTGTGGCCTCGGATGCCAATTCCCGCACGCTAGCGTCCTTCCTCGACTACCTGCGGGTCGAGCGTGGCTCGGCGAAGCTGACGATTGCCGCTTACACGAGCGACCTGGCGCAGTTCGCCGAGTTTCTGCAGAAGCGCCACGTCGTTCTGAGCGGAGCGCGGCGCGAAGACGTGCGTGAATACATCCAGGAATTATTTTCGAATTCGCTCGACGGGCGCTCGGTGGGAAGAAAGCTTTCCGCCATCCGGCATCTTTATCGGCATTTGCTGCTCGATGGAAAGATCGACAAGGATCCGACCCTCAACATCGACTTGCCCAAGCAGTGGAAGGTGCTGCCCAAGGCGCTGAGCCGCGACGAAGTCGGAGCCATGCTGGCGGAAACGATGCTGGCCGAAACGCAGCCGCGAAATATTACGGCGCGCGGGCAGGCGCTTGCTCTCCGCGATCACGCCATGCTGGAACTTCTCTATGCCGGGGGCGTGCGCGTTTCCGAAGTCGCCGATGCTCGTCTTGAAGACCTGAAGCTGGAAATGGGATACATCCTGGTGCGCGGCAAGGGCGACAAAGAGCGCATGGTGCCGCTCGGAGTGCCGGCCCAGCAAGCGTTACAGCGATACTTGAAAAATGGCAGGGAAGTCATTGCTAAGAAAAGAAGTTCACCGCTCTTGTTCTTAGGCAGAGGAGGCCGCCGCCTTACTCGTCAGCGCCTCTGGCAGTTGGTCGGGAAAGCGGGTCTTGCTTCCGGACGCCATGCCAGTCCGCACATGCTGCGGCACTCCTGTGCGACGCATATGGTGGAGAATGGGGCTGACCTGCGCACAGTGCAGACCATCCTCGGCCACGCTGACATTTCGACCACGCAGATTTACACCCACGTTGCGCTCGACCGGCTGAAGAGCGTGTACGCGAAGCATCATCCGCGGGCGAAAGCGAGGAATTCGTGATCGGCTACTGGCTGCTGGCTACTAGCTTCTAGCCGGGTCAAAATCCGGTTTGGCTAGAAGCCAGTAGCCAGAAGCCAGCAGCCGGAAGATAGAAGTGAAATGAAAGTGACGATCCCAGACCGCAAACAGCCTCGCACCATCGTCGAACGCGCCACCGACGACTTCCTGCGGCACTTGCGGGAGCGCAATGCCTCGGCGCACACCATCAAAGCTTACACCGGAGATCTCGACAACTTTGCCGCCTTCATAGGTCCGAGAATGGGCTCGCGCGATTGGAATTGGAAAAAGATCGACCACATCGCGATCCGCGGCTTCCTCTCGCATCTCTACGACAAAGGATTGAGCAAGACTTCCGTAGCCCGCGCCCTGGCTGCCGTGCGCTCGCTTTATCGCTGGCTGGCGCAGGAAGGCGTGGTCGAGCAAAATCCGGCGAAGCTGGTTTCGACGCCGCGCCTGCCGAAGAAACTGCCGCGCGTTCCGACGATTGAGGAAATGAATTTTGTGCTCGACGGCAAAATGCCGGAGGTGGCATCGTTTCCCGAGCGCGATCGTCTGATGTTCGAACTGCTCTACGGCTGCGGCATTCGCAACTCGGAACTGGTCGGGATCAATCTCGATGACATCAGCCTGAGCAACGAAGCCATTCTGATCCGCGGAAAAGGGAAGAAGGAACGCTACGTCCCGTTCGGAGGCTCGGCACTCGCGGCGCTTGACGTCTACCTGCCGTGGCGGCAACAACTGCTCGCGACTTTAAGAAACAGGCGGGAGAACGCAGTTTCTGCGAAAAGCAGTCCCGCGAAAAGCACGCCCGCGCTGCTCGTCAACCAGCGCGGCGGACGGCTTACCACGCGCAGCGTGGGACGCATCGTCAAGCGCATCGCGGTTGCCAAGGGACTGTCACCAGAAGTTCATCCGCACACTCTGCGTCACGCCTTCGGCACGCACATGCTGGAGGAGGGAGCGGACCTTCGCGCCATCCAGGAAATGCTCGGGCACGAGCGGCTGGCGACCACACAACGCTACACGCAGCTCTCGGTCAAGCACGTGATGAATGTTTACGATCAGACTCACCCGCGAGCCAAGTGACGGTAGAACTTGCCGACGTTTCCCCCAAGCATCGGTCCAACTCCTTGCATTTCCACCGTGCCATCGTGAAAAACAGGTCATTACCCCGGTAACTTTGCGCGGGCGTGCCGTTGCTTCAACATGGCAAGTGGGCACTTCTCGCCCGCGCAAACGAAGCCGGATGATGGGAACAATGAAATGAGTAAACTCGCCAAGGAAAGTGTCCTGCTGCTGTCGCTGTTCCTGATTGCGGCGACGGTGCAATTCTTCGCCCAGTCGCTGCCCATGGCGCTCTGCTTTTACTTTCTGCCGACTCTGTACTCGGCCTACCACTTCGGACGCCGGCACGCGACTCTCACCGCTTTCGCCTGCGTATTCCTGGTCGTTCTGCTGGACTTCCTGAATAACCTGATGCCCGCACACCGGGTGCTGACGTTGCCCGGGGAGCGGGTGTTCAACTTTGCCATCTGGGCCGGGGTTTTGGCGGTGGTCGGGTACGTGATGGGCACACTTTACGAGCGCAAGCAGGCCATGACTGCCGACATCCGGGAAAGTTTCAGCGGACTGCTGCTAGTGCTGCAACACTTCATGGCCAACGAGAAGCTCGGCGTAGGGGAGAACCTGCGGGTGGTGGAGGCGTCGACAAGAATGGCAGAGGCGATGGGCCTCGGTTCGGATCGCGTCGAGTTGCTGCGATCGGCGGTGCTGCTGCGGGATCTGAGCAAGCTCGGCATCACGAACGACATTCTCTACAAGGCCGCCGATATGAGCCGCGACGAGGTGGTGGCGAGTTTCCGCAAGCCCCACAAGGCCGATGCGCGCGCCCAGGCCGTCGGAAATTCGCTGCGGCGGGTGATTCCGATCATCGTCGCGCAGCAGATTTTGCGGGATCAGGGAGCGCGTTCGGTCAACGTTCCGATCGAGGCTCACATTCTGGCCGTGGCGGATGCTTACCAGAAATTGATCAGCGGCGCTAACGGCAAAGCTCTGTCGCCTGACCAGGCCGAGCAGGAGATCTTGGCGGGAGCGGGCCAGAAGTTCCACGCCGGCGTTGTGGATGCCTTCGCGAAAGCCATGGGCAGGCAAGCTAAGGGCGCTGGGGCATAAAACCGCCGGTACATAAGGTCAAAGCGTTTCAGCCGGCGCCGAACTCTTAGAATCGGATTCCGACTCGCGCGAGTCTTTTTCTCGCAATTCTTTTTTCCGCAATTCCTGCCACATCGCCACTACTCTAGACTTCAACTCGGACGTCAGCCGGTCATACGCGGCCTCGCTCGCCTCATTCGCCGGCGGGGGTTGAATCGGCTTGCCGAATACCATTTGCAGATCCGTGAACTTCGGGAACTTTTTGTGGCGCGGCCAGGCTTCGTAGAAGCCCTCGATCGCCACCGGGACAATCGGGGCTTGCGCGTGAATCGAGAGAATCGCGGCGCCCTTGCGGAATACTCTCGGACTGCCGTCGTTGCTGCGCTCACCCTCGGGATACAGGACGAGAATGTGTCTCTGGCTGAGGCCAAAAAATCCGGCGCGCATGGCGGGCACCAGGTTCGCATCTGGATCGAGGACTGCCACGCGAAGCCATCGTGCCAGCCGCCGCATGAATCCCTTGCCGAAAAGCTCGCTCGTGCCCAGCGCAAAGGTGTTGCGAAACAGGCGCCACGGCAGCGCCCCGGCCAGCACCAGCGGATCCATATAGCTCTGGTGGTTCGAGCAGATCAGGTACGGGCCTTTTTCGGGCAGATTTCCGAGTCCGCGGGTTTTGAGGTGAAAGCGGTCGAGCGCGAAAAGATAAATCAACCGCCCCAGCAGAAAGAAAAAGACTTCCGCGAAAATATTGTGGCGCGCCAGTGCGAGCACTTCGGGATCGGTTACCGGCTCGCTCAAGATTGTCGACCAGGCCGGGGTTGCCGCTCGGGCTTGGCCCTCGCCGCGGCTGGCGCTGGCAAGAACGGCATCGACCAGGTCGCGCACCGAATAAAGTTCCGCGAGCTGGGACTCGGGCACTTCGCCGCCAAACTGCTGCTCGAGTGCGGTCAGCAATTCAATGCGCTGCATGGAGTCGAATCCCAAATCGAGCTCGAGATTGTGCGTGGGATGAATCGCGTCGAACTGGTTGCGCGAAAACTCCCGCACGATGGTGAGAGCGCGCTTCACTTCCTCCTGCTCCAGCCATGATTGCTCGTCGCCGGTTAGCGGCTTCTCTTTCTCCGTGCCAACGTCCGAATCGCCGTCGCCCTGTTTTTGTTGCAGCTCTCGAACCTTCTTTTCAATCTGGAAGCGCTTTAACTTGCGGGTTGTCGTACGCGGCAGCTCTTCCTGCCAGATGGCATAACTCCCCAGACGTTTGGTGGAAGCGATCTTGTGGGAGAGCGCTTCAATGTCGGTGCGGATCGCCTCTTTTGAGTTGACGATCCTGCACTCGCGCAGCCGTTCAAAGTTGGGCACGACCACGGCATACAGCCGCTCTGACGCCGGATCTCCCGGGCGCGCCTCCAGCGCCATCACGCAAATCTCTTTCACATATTGCGACTGGAGGTAGTGTGCCTCGACCTCCTCTGGGTGCACATTTTTTCCATTGGCGAGCACGATGACTTCCTTGCGCCGCCCGGTGATGAATAGATTGTCGCCGGAATCGAAGTAGCCGAGATCGCCGGTGTAGAGCCAGCCGTCGCGCAGCACCTCCGCCGTGGCCTCCGGGCGATTCCAATATCCCTTCATCACGAGCGCGCCGCGGATCGCAATCTCACCCGCCGGCGGCGCGCCTTCTTCGATCGGTTGCGGGTCCACAATCTTGGCTTCGACTCCGGGAAAGGGCCGTCCAACCGAGCCAAAGACAATGCGTTGCCCGGGAGGGTTGATGAAGGCGCCGCCTGAGGTTTCCGTCAGGCCGTAGGCGTTCAGAACGTCGATACCAAAAGAGTAAAAATCGCGGGCGATGGCCGGATCGAATCGTGAACCGCCGGTCACCAGATAACGCATGCGAGCGCCGAAGGTCGCATGAATCCGTCCAAAGAAAAGTTTGCCCGCGTTGACTCCGACTCGGCGCAGCCCACGGTTGATCGCCATCAGCGTGCGTACCAGCGACAACGTGAATTTGCCGCGTTTGCCGAGTTCTTTGAAAATGCGCTCGTGAATCAGGTAGAAGAACTGGGGCACAACGCAAAACGCCGTGATGCCGCGTTCCTGCAAAGCGCGCAGCAATTCGGTGGTGTTCAGCGTCTCCAGGTACACGACGCGCGCACCGTTGAATAGCGGCAGGAAAAGGTTCGCCATCTGGGCGAGGACATGAAACATAGGGAGAATTCCCAGCAGCGCATCCTCAGGACCAATCTTCATGGTGGCGAGCACCGAATTCGCCTCGCCGACGAGGTTGGCGTGGGTGAGCATGACGCCCTTCGGATCGGCGGTTGTGCCCGAGGTGTAGAGCAGCGCCGCCAGATCACTTTCGGCGGGGGTTGTGGGCTGAAATCCAGCGGGGCCGGCGGCGAAGATGGAATCGAGATCGGCGGCGAGGGTAGGTTCGCTAACGTCAGTTTGAGTGGGATTTCGTTCGGCCGCTGCCGACGTCATCACTAGACCTATGTTGAGTCCCTCGACTGCTTCCATTGCGACGGGAAGATGCTTCACATCGCAGAACAACAGGGAAGCTCCGCTGTCGATCAACAACTTCTTCACCTGGCCGGCGTGGAAAGCCGTGTCGAGCGGAACCGCCGTCCTGCCGGCGGCGATGATCCCTAAATATGCCGCCACCCACCGCGGGTGGTTCGCCGCCAGAATCGCGACGCGAGCGTCCTGTGGAACCCGCGGCGAGAGCCAGCGCGCCACGCTCTCCGACATCCGCGTCAGCTCCGCGAAGGTGACCCGCTCCACCGTCTGCTGCCGCTGAATCTCAAGGGCAATGTTGTCGGGAAACTTCCGGGCCGATTCCTGGAAACGTTGATAGAAGGCGGGCATGGGTTCGGAGGTGAATATACTAAAGACAGCTCCCGAAAACTAGGAACCACGCCGATCTTACGCTGGGACCTATGCGATCGGGTCCTCAGGGAGAAGCCCAGCGCGAAGCCAGGTAGCCAAGACCTATTCCATCCCTTCCGCATCTAATGTGCTAGGCTTTTACTCATAGCTAGGGACGCGCGTCCTCTAAAGGATTTCCGTATTGATCAACACTTTACTAGGCAAGATTTTCGGGACGAAGAACGAGCGCGAGGTCAAGCGCCTGCAGCCTCGTGTGGAGGCGATCAACGCGCTCGAGCCGGAGATACAGAAGCTCTCCGACGACCAACTCCGCGCCAAGACGGCGGAGTTTCGCGCTCGTATTCAGGAGTGTCTCAGCTCGATCGCGGACGAACCGGAAGCGGATACTGATTCCCTGGACATCGATCTCCAGAATAGCGACCGGCAGAAGGAAATCGAAGCCGAGCGCAGCGAAGTGCTCAAGGCGGTTCTCGACGAACTGCTCGAGGAAGCGTTTGCCGTGGTCCGCGAGGCTGGACGGCGCACGCTCAACATGCGGCACTTCGATGTGCAGTTGATCGGCGGCATGGTTCTGCACGAAGGCAAAATCGCCGAAATGAAGACCGGCGAAGGCAAAACGCTGGTCGCCACGCTCCCGGTGTATCTCAACGCGCTCAGTGGGCGCGGCGTGCACGTGGTCACTGTCAACGATTATCTGGCCAAGCGCGACTCCGAGTGGATGGGCAAGCTCTACAGCTTTCTCGGTCTTAGTGTTGGCGTGATCGTCCATGACCTCGATGACGAGCAGCGCCGCGCCGCCTACGCCGCTGACGTGACCTATGGCACCAACAACGAGTTCGGGTTCGACTATCTGCGTGACAACATGAAGTTCGACCTGCACGATTGCGTGCAGCGCGTGCACAACTTCGCGATTGTCGACGAAGTCGATTCCATCCTGATCGACGAAGCCCGGACGCCGCTCATCATTTCTGGCGCGAGTGAAGAGTCCACCGACAAGTACTACAAAGTGAATCGCATTATCCCCAAGCTCGAAAAGGGTGAAGAAATCGATACGCAGCCGGGCGAGCCCAAGATCATGACCGGGGACTATGTGGTCGACGAAAAGCACCGCAACGTCACGGTCAGCGATGACGGCTGGGTAAAAGTCGAAAAGCTGCTGGGGATCGGCAACATCGCCGACCCGGAAAACTGGGCGCTGAAGCATCACGTGGAAACCGCCGTCAAAGCGCACGCGCTCTACAAGAAAGATGTCGAGTACGTGGTCAAAGACGGCGAAGTGCTGATCGTGGATGAATTCACCGGCCGTCTGATGCCGGGGCGCCGCTGGTCCGACGGGCTGCACCAGGCGATCGAGGCCAAGGAGAATGTGAAGATCGAGCGCGAGAATCAAACCCTCGCCACCATCACGTTCCAGAATTATTTCCGCATGTATAAAAAGCTGGCAGGCATGACGGGTACGGCGGAAACCGAAGCGCCGGAATTCGACAAGATCTACCGGCTCGAAGTCATCGTCATTCCGACCAATCGCACGCTCCTGCGACAAGAGAATCCGGACATCGTTTACCGCACGGAGAAAGAAAAATATTTTGCGGCCGCCGACGAGATCCAAAGGCTGCACGACAGCAACCAGCCCGTGCTGGTCGGCACGACCTCGATCGAAAAGTCCGAGCGGCTTTCCGAGCTGCTGAAGAAGAAGGGAATCAAGCACGTCGTCCTGAACGCGAAGTATCACGAGCGCGAAGCGGAGATTGTCGCGCAGGCGGGACGCAAAGGCATGGTCACCATCGCCACCAACATGGCGGGCCGCGGCACCGACATTTTGCTCGGCGGCAATGCCGAATTCATGGCCAAGCAGGAATGCGTGAAGAAGGGAATCGCGCAGCCGATCCGCGCCGCACAAGGCAAGATCGAAGCCGAGGTCGACGATCCGAACCGCACGGTTTGGTATTACGCCGGCAATGAATACGCGGTCCCGACCGACCAGTGGAACGAGATTTTTACGCGCTACAAAAACGATACGGACCAGGAACATCGGGAAGTGATCGAGGCAGGCGGGTTGCACATCTTCGGCACCGAACGCCATGAAGCGCGCCGCATAGACAATCAGCTCCGCGGACGCGCCGGACGCCAGGGCGATCCCGGCTCCTCGCGCTTCTATCTTTCGCTGGAAGACGACCTGATGCGCATCTTCGCGAAGGAGTGGGTTTCGAACCTGCTGCAACGTCTCGGCATGGAAGAAGGCGTCCCCATCGAATCGCGCATGATCACGCGCCGAATCGAAGCCGCGCAGAAAGCCGTCGAAGGCCAGAACTTCGAGGCCCGCAAACACCTGCTCGAATATGACGACGTCATGAACAAGCAGCGCGAAGCGGTTTACGGTCTGCGCCGCCGTCTGCTGGAAGGCCTCGACCAGAAAGATCTCATCATCGAAGACTACGTCTCCGGGATTCTCGGCGACATTCTCGAACGGCACTGTCCGCCTAAAGCGCACGTCGCCGACTGGGATCTCAAAGCTCTGAGAGACGCGATCTTCACCAGCTTCGGCGTCGACATCTACGCCGAAGGCCTCAAGCCTGAGCAGATGAACCGCCAGGAACTGGGTGACGCCATCTTCGACAAGCTCAAACAGCGCTATGACGCCAAAGAGAAGCTAATCGGCGCCGAGGCCATGCGCTATCACGAGCGCATGATCATGTTGAGCGTGATCGACGCGCAGTGGAAAGATCATCTGCTCGGCATGGATCACCTCAAAGAGGGGATCGGCCTGCGTGGCTACGGCCAGCACGATCCACTGGTCGAGTACAAGCGTGAGTCCTTCGACATGTTCGAAGAAATGATGCAGCGCTTTCAGGAAGAAACGGTTCGCTATCTGTACCTGATGCAGATCATGGAGCGTCCGCCGGACTCGGGAGCGAGGCTGTCTGCCGGCGGAGACGGTGCAAACGAACTGTCCGGCCAGGGGCCGGAAGCCGGCGTACCTTCAGTCATCAGCGGCGGTCGAGGCGGCAACGGGCGCCCGCCGCGCCAGGTCGCGACCTCCGTGGACGAGATCGAAGAAGCCTTCCAGCGCAAGAAAAAGCGCGAACTGGAACAAGCGCGCATGGCCGGCGCTGGCGACATGCAAGTGCAACAGGTGGTGCGCTCGGGGGCGAAAGTAGGGCGCAACGATCCTTGCCCTTGCGGAAGCGGCAAGAAATATAAGAAGTGTTGCGGCGCAAATTCGTAAATTCCGGAGAGCCGATTCAGCGCTTGTAGTAGCTCGCTTGTGTGGGGACGGGCGCCCTCGCGAGCCTGCCCTGAGCGAAGTCGAAGGGTCCGGGCCGAGCGCAGCTCGGCAGCTGCCTGTGGTCACCGCAACTCTGGAATTGATTTCTTGCCGATCGCGCGAAACGTCATTTCCGTGGCCGCGCTGTGCGTGCGCCGTTTCCATGCAAAGAACATTGGGGCGTAGGTCTGGGTGATGTAATCGCCGCGGCCGATCCCGAGCGCGCGCGCCGTGCGGTCAATCCAGCGTGGCCGCCCTTCGATCTCGCCGAAGTTCCCGATCGGAGTTTCATCGAGCACCACGTGGCCCGTCCCGTCGGTCCACTCCGCGCGATATTTTTCATAGCGAAACGTGGGCGCGAACCCAAGTGTGCGCAGAATGGCGTCCATCTGCTGGCCGTTCTCCACCCGCGTTTCCAGTTCAGCCCGAACTTTATGGCGCCCGGCCTCGGGTGTCCCATCCTTGCGCGTTCTGTGCGCAAGGGTGGGTTTTCCCTTGTGGGTCAGCACCCAGGTGTCGCCATACTTGCGCAGCCGCAGCATTTCGCCGCGCTTGCGCAGCTTCTGGCCGGGCAGGTCGTAGAGTGCATTCATTTCGTGGGTGGAGCGGGTAAGCTGTTTGAAGCCTGCTTGCTTCAGCGCCCGGCTCAGTGCGGGCAGATTCTCAATTCGAAATTTAATTTCGATTTCCTTCGGCATGATGAAATCTTAACCGCCGAGACGCCAAGGAAGCCGAGAAAAACGAATCCGGAGTTGTTGGACCCGCAGGCAGCTGCCGAGCTTACGCTCGGCTTGGACCCTTCGACTTCGCTCAGGGCAGGCTCGCGAGGGCGCCCGTCCCCACACGAACTAAGGCTTCGGCTCGACCTCGGACTCTCGCTCCCTCCGATGGAACCAGCTCATGTGCGGCAGATCGCGCTCCACTTTTCGCCGTTTCGCAATCAATTCCGCCGTGATCGCGACGGCAATCTCTTCCGGCGTAATCGCCCCAATATCCAGCCCGATCGGGGCGTGGACGCGATCAAATAAATGCGCCGCCAGTCCTTCCTGCTGCAGCTCTTTGAAGATGGTGATCGTTTTCCGCTTTGACCCAATCATCCCGACATAGCGCGCCGGAGTCTGCACTGCCCACCGCAGCATGCGCATATCGTCGCGGTGCCCGCGCGTGACGATCACGATGTACGAAGACTCGCCGGGCGCAAGCTGCGCCGCGGCCTTGTCGAAATCTTCGGCGATCACCTGCCGCGCCTCGGGGAAGCGTTCGCGGTTCGCGTAGGCTTCCCGATCATCCACCACCGTCACGTCGAATCCGGCGATGCGCGCAACCTTGTAAAGGCTTGCTGCTACATGACCTGCGCCGAAAATATAAAGCTCTGCTGGAGGCAAAACCGGCTCCACGAAAATCTCCAGTGTTCCGCCGCAGACGAGGCCGGTATCGTATTTCGGATCCTGATTCAGATCAAACGTCAGGGTTCGCGGCTTTTCCGATTCCATCACTTCGCGCGCCGCCTGCCACACCTCGGCCTCAACGCAGCCGCCGCCGATTGTCCCGACGATCGAGCCATCGTCCCGCACCAGCATCTTGGCGGTCTTGAACGAAGGAATCGACCCGCGCACATTCACAATGGTCGCCACTGCCCCGCGCCGCCCATCTTTTCGCAGCCGGACGATCTCCTCGTACAAGTCCATAGCGATGATTATGGTTCGGCGAGCGGGGAAGGTCAAACCTGGGAGTCAAGGGTTGCGTAGGGACGGCCGCCCTCGGCCGTCCAAGCGACCGGAGCGGTCTCTCCGCAAAGCCAAAGCAGTTTGTGCTAGCTTGTAGGGTTCAAATTCTCCTTGTCCGCGCTCAGGAGTCCCCATGAAAGCCGCTCGCATTCATCAGTTCGGTGGACCGGAAGTCCTCACCTACGAGGACGTTCCTGATCCCAAACCACGCAAAGATCAAGTCCTCATCCGTGTGCGCGCCTGCGCTCTGAATCACCTCGACCTCTGGACGCGCAAAGGCCTGCCCGGGGTCAACTTGCCGCACATCCTGGGCAGCGACATCGCCGGCGAAATCGTTGAAGTCGGCGAGTACATCACCGACCTCAAGCCCGGACAGCGCGTGCTGGTTGCGCCCATGCATTTCTGCAATCACTGCGCGAAGTGTGTTGCCGGCCTGCAGAATCAGTGCCGCCAGTTCACCGTGCTCGGCAACGCCGTCGACGGCGGCAACTGCGAACTCTTCGCCATTCCGGAGGTCAACATCATTCCGATCCCCGACTCGCTCGGTTTCAACGAGGCCGCCAGCGTTCCGCTGGTTTTTCTCACCGCGTGGCACATGCTCACGGGACGCGCCGCCATTCGCCCCGGCCAAACCGTGCTGGTGCTGGGCGCGAACTCAGGCGTGGGCATTGCCGCCATCCAGATCGCGAAACTGTTCCGCGCGCGCGTGATTGCTACCGCGGGCGACGAGCGCAAAATGGAGCGAGCCCGTGAACTCGGCGCCGATTTCGTCATCAACCACTATCAGCAGAAGATTTCGCAGGAAGTCCGCAAGATCACCAATTTCGAGGGGGTCGACATCGTCGTCGAGCACGTAGGACTGGCTACCTGGGAAGAGAGTGTCAGGTCGCTCAAGACCGGCGGCGCACTCGTCACCTGCGGCGCGACCACGGGACCGAAAGTCGAACTCGATCTGCGGTTTCTGTTCTCGCGCCAACTGGCATTGCTCGGATCGTACATGGGCACGATGGGCGAACTCCATGAAGTGCTCGGCCACGTCTTCGCCGGACGCCTCAAGCCAATCATCGACCGTACTTTCCCGTTGAAAGATATTCGCATTGCCCACGAGTATATGGAGAAGAGTCAGATGTTCGGGAAAATCGTGCTGAACCCGTAAGAGCTTTCACCGCCTAGACGCAGAGTGCGCCGAGCATAACTGGAGTCCATTTCAGGAATGCTCTGTTCAGCGACTTCATTCCCTCGAAATAGCTCGACTGGAAGCAAGAAACGGTCTACCATTACATTTCATGAAAGCCTCAATGGCAGGTTGAAGTCGAAGCCTGCAGGGGAGGTGGCTCATGAAGCGGAAATCGCCCACCTATCGTTGCGACGTTTCCACTCTGACTTTATTCTGTGCCGTTACGTTAATGTTTTGCGGCACGCTTGCGCACGGGCAGGGAAGAAAAGGTGGAGGAGCGCAGCCTCCGCCTTCGCCTCCAATCCAAACTATGCCAAACCCTGCAGCAATGCCACCCGCTCCCCCAACATCGTTTGATGAAGCCAATATGGTCCTCGGTAACAACCGCAACCCGGTTCCGTCAAAGAATCCGAAGGGAGATAACTGTTTTCTTCCACCGCTGAATGGGCTGCACACGGGCACGGTCGGAGTTGAGGATTTGCAGGTTCCGGAGAAGACACAAAGGGAGTACGAAGATGGCTGTGCGGCCCTGAGGAACAGGAAAATGGCCGCTGCGGAGAATCACTTGCGCAAGGCGGTGAACCAGTATGCGAAGTATTCCGCCGCTTGGGTCCTGCTCGGTCAAGTGCTGGTGGCGCAGCAGAAGACTGAAGAAGCCCGTCACGCCTGTTCTCAGCCGCTAACCGCCAGTTCCAATTACCTGCCCGCCTATCTTTGTCTCACGGATATTTCCTCACGCTTGAAGAATTGGGATGAGGTGCTGAAGTTTAGTACTCGCGCTCTCGAAATTGACCTGACCACCGATGCGGCCGCTTACGCCTATAATGCAATGGCCAACTTGAATCTGCATCGTTTACCCGAAGCGGAAAAGAGTGCACTGAAGGCTTTGGAAATCGACAGGAACAACACCGAACCGAGGGTGCACTACTTGCTCGCTCAAATCTACGAAGCCAAACGCGATCGCGCCAATGAGATTGCTCAACTGCAGGAGTATTTGAAATACTCCACCGATCCCAAGGATACGGCTATGGTTAAGAACTACTTGGCGGAACTCGACGAGAAGAGCCGTAAGTAGTCAGACATTGAAGCGAACTATCCCATCCAGAGTTGGACCGCCGATTGAAGCTTGCCCATAACCCAGGCCAGCCCTCCCAATGTGCCGGGAAGGAATTCCTCGCGAGAACCATTTGCGGATCACTATTGTAAACAGGCATTTCACTCACAACCTCTTATGCAAGCTCGGCGTCGTCTGCGGTTAAAATATGAAATCACACCCTGGGCGAACAAATCCTTTCTGCACGCTCGGCGTCGTCTGCGGTTAAAATAACTCCATGGCCCCAGAGCTCAGTTTCGGCCCCTACGTTGATATCGAAAACGGCAAGAAGGTAGTCAAGGAGCTTGTCTTTGGAGACGGCGTGCCCGAAGGCATCGTCATGACCACGCTCGACGCGACCGTCAACTGGACGCGCAAGAATTCGATCTGGCCGATGACATTTGGCCTCGCCTGCTGCGCGATTGAAATGATGTCGATGGGCGCATCGCGCTTCGATATCGCGCGCTTCGGCGCCGAAGTGTTCCGGCCGTCGCCGCGGCAGTCGGACCTGATGATTATTGCTGGCCGCGTCTCGCAGAAAATGGCCCCAGTGATTCGCCAGCTCTGGGAGCAGATGCCGGAGCCGAAGTGGGTCATTTCGATGGGGGCGTGCGCGACTTCCGGCGGCGTTTTCAATAATTACGCGCTGGTGCAGAGTGTGAACCAGGTCATTCCCGTGGATATCTATGTCCCCGGCTGCCCGCCGCGTCCCGAGCAGTTGATTTACGCGATCACGCTGTTGCAGCAAAAAATCATGATCGAACGCGGCTCGATGAAGAAGGCGTTGAACCTGGTTCCGAGTGGCGAGTAGTGGAGCGACGGGCGTCTCGCCCGTCCAGCAGTATGACGGCCGGGCGATGGCGCCCGGCTCTCCATCATTTCAATTTCTCACTGTTTCATTCTTGTAGCCAGCTGCCGTTCCGGCGGCGTCATCTCGTTCCAAATCGCGCTCAAATCTTTCTCCAGAATCTGATTATTCGGATCCACCCGCAGAGCCAGCGCAAACCATAAGTACGATGTTGGCAGATCGCGCGGCACACAGTGGCCGGTGGCATACATGGTTCCGAACGCGCTCCGGGCCTTGGCATTCGATTTGCTCGAAGCGGCCTTCAGATTTTTCACTGCCTCGTCGCAGTTTTCCGGTACGCCTCGCCCGTAGAGATAGGCCTCGCCTTTGCGGAAGGCCGCATCGCCGGTGTCAGGCGCGGTCGGCGCGGGCAATTTCGAAGCCTTGGCCGAGCTCATGATGAGCTCGCGTTTCGCCGCACTCTTGTTGCCCACCGCAATCTTCGGCGGAGCCGCCGGTTTCGCCTTGGGCGTTACTGCTGCTTCCGCGGTCTTCGGGGTAGGCTCGGGACCCGCGCTTGCATTCTCGGCATGGCCCGCCGGAACTACCGCGGGCGGAACCGCCGCCTGCGACGAGCCTGCATCGAGCGCTGGAGCCGCATTCTGGGCCGCCGGTTTCGTCGATGGCTTCTCGGCCGGAGCTTCGCTGGCGCCCGAATTGGCGGCCTCGGGCTTTCGACCCTCCGTCGCGCCGAGATAGTTCGTGTACGTCCACCAACCCGCTACTCCCAATGCTACAAGCAGCGCCACCAGCAGCAGGATCCGTCGGCCGCCCGTCTTTGGCTGCTCGGGCTCAAAAAAAGAATCGAAGCCGGAGAAAGCCCTGTCCCGCAGCGAGTCCATACTCGGCTGATCGATGCTCGGCTGATTCGGGCTGGGCTGATTCGGGCCACGCTGATTCAAGCCCAGCATCGAGGGCCCGCTGATCGGCGGTACCGTTTTGTTTGCGGGCCTGGTTTCGTTCTCTATGACGGGAGGCCGCAGCGGAGCCGGCGCGTTCGCTGTCTTTGCGGGAACCGTTGATACTGGGTTCGGTATTGGTGAGCCCGCCGGTCGCCGAGCTTCGAGCCGAGCTTCGGGCCGAGCTTCGAGCAATGTGCCGCACATTCCACAAAAATGGAAATTGTTCGAATTGTCCTCACCGCACTTCGGGCAGATCACGCTGGTTCTCCAATTATGTACTCTCTTATAGTTTAACCCGTGCGAGCGATGCCATTAGATTCGTCTGTTCATATTAGAATCTGAGCGCCCGGTTTCCGCCCATAGCAAGCCGTCCCCAAGAGCGATCTAAATCTTCACGCACACGTCTTAGACAATCAGAACGTGGGAGGCGGTGCCCATGCCAGACACCCCCAGGGGCCCGGGTTATCAATAGTTACGGGAAAACCAACGTAACCGCACGCCGCGTCTTCTTCTGCTATACTGTTGTTAACGCTTTTGCTACGGTTTGCTAGTCACGCGGGGATCCTGTTGGATCCGATACACTTCCGCCATTTCCTGCCCGCCGTTTGGTTCCAGCGCCAATTTCAATGCGAGCGGCATGCGAACTCTCGACATGAGTCTAAGAACACGAGTCTGAGAAATTGACATTAGGCCCCTCCAGAAAGAAAACAATCGAATGACAACATTTACCGAACTGCCCCTGTCTGCTGCCTTGCAGCAGAAGTTGGCGGCAGCTCAATTCATTACCCTCACACCCATCCAGGCGCGCGCCATTACTCCTGCCCTTGAAGGCAAGGACGTAATTGGCACCGCCCAAACCGGCACCGGCAAAACTCTCGCGTTCCTGATTCCGATCATCGAGATGCTGCGCGCTGAATCGTCCAAGAATGAACTGACAAAGAGTGAACTGACAAAGACTGAATCATCCAAAAATGGATCAGCCCGGAACGTCAGCGCCCTGGTCCTTTTGCCCACGCGTGAACTCGCCATGCAAGTTCACGAGCAGTATGAACAGCTGCGCGACAAGAAAATGCCGAAGGCGGCGCTGGTGATCGGCGGCGTAGCGGAGAAGGCGCAGATCCACAGTCTCCGCTCCGGCTGCGAGTTTGTAATCGCGACTCCGGGACGCTTGCAGGATTTCATTACCCGCAAGTTCGCGGACCTGCATCACGTGAAGATCCTCGTGCTCGACGAAGCCGACCGCATGCTGGATATGGGCTTCCTTCCGGCCATCCGGCGTATCGTGCAAATTCTGCCGCAGCGCCGGCAGACGCTCTGTTACTCCGCCACTATGGAGCAGTCGGTGGCCGCGCTGGTGAATGATTACACGCGCGAGCCGGTGCGGATAGCGCTGGGCTCGGTCCTGAAGCCTGCGGAAAGTGTGTCACTCGAAGCCTATGAGGTGCGCCCGTCCGAAAAGTTGGATGTGCTCCGGCAGTTGCTGTACGAGGAAAAGGGGCAGACCCTGATCTTCACGCGCACCAAGCGCGGCACGCAAAGGCTGGCCAAGGAACTCGAGCGCGATGGCTTCTCGGCCGCCCAGATTCATGGCGATCGCACGCAGTCCCAGCGCAACGCCGCTTTGAGCGGATTTCAGGAAGGCCGTTACCAGGTGCTGGTCGCGACCGATGTCGCGTCCCGCGGCTTGCACGTGGATGATGTAGCGCACGTGATCAACTACGACATTCCGAAGATGGCGGAAGATTTCATTCACCGCGTCGGGCGCACCGGGCGCATGGGCTCTCCGGGCCGAGCGTCGACTCTGGTCACAGGCGTGGAGGTTCTGGAACTCCGCAATATCGAGCGCACCCTGAAGCTGCGCATCGAACGCAAGCAGGTGGATGCGTCGGGCTCGTTCAACGACCAGCCGAAGCGGTTTGTGCAAAACACCCTCGCATCGCGGACGTTAACCGCTTTGCCGGGTGAGGTTTTTGTTTAGCTTTTGTTGATGGAGCGCCGGGCGTCCCCGCCCGGCCGCCGCATTGCTGGACGGGCCAGACGCCCGTCCCTCCACTAGCTTGGCGTTTAGTGATCGGCTGGTTTGCTGTGCGGTGTGATTAGTTCGACAGAATCAGTTTCGTCGTCGCTGCCGATGCCGAACAGCGCCGCCTGCTCTGCGGCGTGTTCGCGCATCTGACGCAATTCCTCCGCCTCATCCACCACTCCGCCACCCGGCTTGTCCTCTTTCCGTTGAGTCTTGCGCTCGTTTTTGTCCCGCTGTTTTTGTTGGCGCGCTTGTTCCTTCTGACGTTTGGAAAAAGTCGATCGGCCTCGTGGCATTCACAATACCCCCGTATCTCTAATTTTTATTATTATGACCGGCTACTCTAGTATAACCTCCAGCCGAGTCGCAGCGCACGCCGATCCTGCAGCACGCGGCGTACCGCTTCCCATGAGCAGGCGACCAGCCGATTCTGGGGTTGTGAGTGCTATGGCGATTTTTCACCAACTACAGAACCGGCCTGATTACCAGAGCACCCAAACATCGCGAAACGCTGCCGCTTTACGCGGTTCTATGGCTTGACAACAAACTCTACATATGTTGACATTATACCTATGGCACGTAAGCCGAACAACTCTGCTCAAACGCGCAAACTGGTCTCCGCCATGTTGCGGCAACCGCGCGCGTGGCAATACGGCTATGAGCTCTCCAAGCAGACCGGGCTGAAATCGGGCACGCTTTATCCACTGCTCATACGTCTCAGCGACCAAGGCTTGCTGGAATCGAAGTGGCAGGAACCAGAACGCCCAGGCAAGCCGCCGCGTCATGCCTACAAACTGACCTCAAATGGGTTGGCATTCGCGCGCGAGACGGCGGCGACAGACACAGCATCCACAGTTCGCCGCAAATTGGTGGGAGCGACTACATGAACGTACGAGCCTCGCTTGTGCGCCGGCTTGCGTTTGCTTTGATAGCTCATGCGGCCGATGTGCTTCCGCCCTTGCGTTCTCCGTGGGGAGAGGCGATGAAACACGAACTCGACCACATCGAAGGCGATGTAGAGGCTCTGAGGTGGGCAGCCGGATGCGTGATTGCAAGTTACCTCGAAAGAGGACGACACAAGATGAACCAATCATTTGGCACTATCGTGAGAAAGCCGAGCGCGTTTCTTCCGTTGGCAATGTCGCTCACCGCCCTTGCCCTGCTAGGCGGCGCCTACATATTTGGCCTTGCCACGGGACAAGCCGGTCTTGAGCGCGAGCAAGATGAGGGGGCGATTGCACATTTGTGGCAGCTGCTAATGGCAGGGCAGCTGCCTGTGCTGATATTCTTCGCGATCAAGTGGCTGCCGAGAGCTCCTAGACAAACACTGTATGTACTTGCTCTGCAAGCCGGTGCTGCGCTCGCCGCAATGGCCCCCGTCTATTTTTTGAATCTGTAATGGCGATCCGCTGTGACCGCTCAAGAATCTTGGGGTCGATGTCGTCCATATCGGGAACCACATCAATGACTTGTGATCAGGCCATAGCGCTCACAACCCGACGCTCGCGCTGCAATGTTTCAGAGGTAGAGGCTGTGCCATTCCAAGCGATGTTTGGGGTTTTGCTCGCTCTGGGATGCGCGCCACATTCATTGTTCCAACTTCATTTATTGATCCAACTTGGCTCCCAGCCCGGCGTAGAGATAGTTATCGCCGTACGCCTTCTTCAATCGCGCGAACGCCGGTTCACCGGTGCAATGTCCCGGTGCAATCCTCTGCACCTTCCATTTTGTCTTTAAATTCTCCACCAGCGCATCAATCTCTTCCACCGGCGTCGTTACCAGGTGCAATCCCCCAAACACAATCTCCGTCCTCGGATCCACCGCGCTTGCCGCTTCCAAAATCGCTTCAATCCCCGCGTGCGAGCACCCGTCCACCAGCAGCAATCCATTCGGTCTTTTGATCGCCAGCGTCAGTTCCGGCAGTTCCAGAGTCCCTTTCTTTTGCGAAACTGTCCGCACCAGAAAGATTCCGGGCGATACTTCCGTTAATTGATTCACCAACAGGAAATTGCCGGTGTCGTAAAGTTTGCCTGCTGTGAAGTGGTTAGGCTGGGCTCCCTCGAAATAGCGCATCTTCGCTGGCAAGCTCTCATCCGCCCGCAAAAACGCCGCCGGAACCGGCGCTCCCCCAAATCCGTTCGCCCCATCCGCAGGCACATACACAGTCACGTTCGGATTCACCTTCAGCACATATTTCAACCCGGTCGTGTGGTCCGCGTGCCGGTGCGAAATCACCACAAAGTCCAGTTTCGTCAGATCTACGCCTAGCGCCTTCACGTTGTGTTCAAAAATCGCAGCATCATTCCCCGTATCGAACAAAATTCGCTTTCCGTTGTGCTCGACCAAAGCGGAAAATCCCCAGTCCTTGGTCAGTTCTTTTGATTCCCCGAACGCATCGTAGAGGATCGTGACTTTGTCCTTATCTTTATCTTTATCCTGATCTTTGTCTTGTGCCGAGCAGGGAACCGCCGCGGCCGCACACATCGCCAGCAAGACCGCCAAAATTCGCAAAATGTGGATTCGCAAAGAACACCTCCAACCGGATTTCAGACGCGAGTATAACAAAGCTGGATGCGATGGTTACTGCTACGGGGCCGAGCGATCGAGGTCCATTGTCAGTTGCCACCGTCCGCACCCGCGTGTTACCATCGAACACGTTACGAAAACGAGAAGAGACAGGAGTGCAACAGGTTAGTGCTAGCCAGAGAGCAAAAGCAATCCGTCGTTGACACGTATCGCACGCACCCTACCGATACCGGCAGTCCCGAAGTTCAAATCGCCCTGTTGAGTGAGCGCATTGGTCAGTTGACGGAACACTTCAAAACGCACCAGAAAGACCACGGCTCGCGCCGCGGACTTCTCATGATGGTGAGCCGGCGTCGTGGCCTGCTCGACTACTTGAAGAAGTACGACTCGGAACGGTACAAAACCGTTATTTCCAAGCTCGGCATCCGCAAATAAGAGCGCGACCGGCTCCGTGTGGAGCCGGTTCCAGACTGGTTTTCCAGAATTGGGTTTCCAGATCACGAGAGCCTCAGCAAAGTGCGTTCCCAACCGCCTGGCATCCACCTGTTCACGCGAACTCCGTGCCCGCGCTTGCCCTTCTGCCCACAAAGGATGATCTATGAAGCCTGAAGTTACCAAAATTTCCGTTGAAATCGCAGGCGGAAAACACCTCTCTATTGAAACCGGAAAACTTGCCAAGCAGGCCGGCGGCTCGGCCGTCGTGCGCTTCGGCGAAAACGTTGTCCTCGCCGCCGCTACCGCCAATCCCGAACCCCGCCTGGGCATCGACTTCTTCCCGCTCACCGTTGACTACCGCGAGTACACCTATGCCGGCGGGCGCATCCCCGGCGGCTTTATCAAGCGCGAAGGGCGCATGAGCGAGCGCGAGATCCTCACCAGCCGCCAGATTGACCGGCCGGTTCGTCCGATGTTCGCCGAAGGCTTCAAGTGCGAGACCCAGGTCATCGCCTTCGTCCTGTCTGCCGACACGGAAAACGATCCCGACGTCTGTGCCATTAACGCCAGTTCGGCTGCCTTGACCTTCTCCGACATTCCGTTTCTCGGCCCGATCGGTGCCGTGCGCGTCGGCCTGATCGACGGCCGCTTCATCGCCAACCCCACCTACACCGAAATGCGTGATGGCCTGCTCAACATCATGGTCGTAGGCACCGCCGATGCGATCGTCATGATCGAGTCCGGCGCGAAAGAAGTAAAAGAAGAGACGGTGGTGGACGCGATCGAATTCGCGCACACCGAGATTAAAAAGATCTGTGCTGGGATCAATGAACTGCGCAGCAAGGTCGGCAAGCCGAAGCGCCCGGTGACGCCGCCGGAATTCGACGACACTTACTTCAAAGGCCTGGAATCGCAGATCGGCCGGCAACTGGCCGAGGCTCTTGACACCGGAAAACATCCGAAATCCGAGAGCCACGAATTGGTCCGCACCTTGGAGAAGGAACTGCTGGCTGCGATCCCGGAAGACGATGCCGCCGCCAAGGCCAAGCTGAAAGAGTATTACGAAGTGCTGCGCGAGCGCATTTTCCGCAACCAGGTAATCGATCACAAGCATCGTCCCGACGGTCGCGCCTTCGACCAGATCCGCGAGATTTGGACCGAAGTGGGTGTTCTGCCGCGCGCGCACGGCAGCGCAGTCTTCACCCGCGGCGAGACTCAGGCGTTAGTCACCACCACCCTCGGCACCAGCGACGACATGCAGCGTCTCGAGGGCTTTGAAGGCGAAGCCAAGAAGCGCTTCATGCTGCACTACAACTTCCCGCCGTTTTCCGTGGGAGAAGTCGGGTTCATGCGTGGCGCTGGACGCCGCGAAATCGGCCATGGCGCGCTCGCCGAGCGTGCTATTTCCTCCGTCCTTCCGACCGAAGACAACTGGCCTTACGCCATGCGCGTCGTCTCCGACATTCTGGAGTCGAACGGATCGTCTTCGATGGCCACAATTTGCGGCGCCTCGCTCTCGCTCATGGATGCAGGCGTGCCTTTGAAGGCTCCGGTGGCTGGGGTGGCAATGGGATTGGTGAAGGAAGGTGAGCAGTACGCCATCCTGACCGACATTGCGGGCGCGGAAGATCATTACGGCGACATGGACTTCAAGGTTGCCGGAACCAAAGACGGCATCACCGCGCTGCAGATGGATATTAAAGTTGCGGGCATCACTTCGCAGATCATGCGCGAGGCGCTGGCGCAGGCGCAGCGTGGGCGGTTGTTCATTCTCGGAAAGATGGACGAAGTTCTGACCGAGCCGCGCGTGAAGGTTTCAGCCTACGCGCCTCGTATCTACACCCTGCAGATTCCGGTCGACAAGATTCGCGACGTGATTGGGCCCGGTGGCAAAATGATTCGCAGCATCATCGAGCAGACGGGCGTAAAGATCGACGTGGAAGATTCCGGCAAGGTCAATGTAGCTTCGAATGATGAAGTCTCGGCGGCCAAGGCTTTGCAGATTATCCGCGATCTGACGGCTTCGGCCGAGGTGGGGAAGACTTATCTCGGTAAGGTCAGCAGGCTGGCCGATTTCGGCGCGTTCGTCGAGATTCTGCCGGGCCTGGACGGGCTGCTGCATATCAGCGAAGTCGCCGAGCACAGAATCAAGGATGTTCGCGATGAACTGAAAGAAGGCGACCAGGTGCTGGTGAAAGTTCTGGCCGTCGAAGGCAACCGGATCAAACTGTCCCGGAAGGCAATTCTGAAAGAGCAGCGCGCCAAAATGGGCGGCGGAACTCCGCCTCCGGGAACAACCGACGAGGCAGCGGACGCGGTACCGTTAACGCCACTGGGCGCACCCACAGGCGCACCCACAGCAGTAATCGAAGGCGGCGCGGATTTCGATGCGGATGACGAGCCGAACTTCAACCGTGTGGATGGAGTCGTTGCCTCGGTTGAGGCGGGCGTCGCGCGTCCAGAAGGTACGCGTGACGGACGTCCCGGCGGCGGTGGCGATCGTGATCGTAATCGCCGGCGGCGCGGTCGCGGCCGTGGTCCCGGCGGTCAGGGTGGTCACGGCGGCGGCCACTCTGGCGGTGGTGGCGGACGCGGAAGAAGGTAGAATCGCCTCGGGCAAAGCACGACTTCACAGCCGTAAGAGTGGGCCGCAGCGATGCGGCCCTTTTTCTTTGGGATCGCTCAGGGAATCTCTGATTAAGTCTAGGGACCCCACACCCTTGTCATCCCGAACGAAGTGAGGGATCTGCAGTTTGATGGCGTGAAAGACTCGAGTCACTCCCTAGAGTTTTTGACCAGACCATCGAACTCACAGAAGGATGCACGTTAACCCGTCATGAGCGGGCGGGGGCTGCGGCTCGTTTGGGGAAGATGTTGCCAACGCGGCGAATCTCGGCGCCCACAGCTTTCAGTTTTTCTTCGATGTTCTCGTAGCCGCGGTCCAGGTGATAGACGCGGTCGATGATGGTCTCGCCATCGGCGACCAGGGCGGCGAGCACAAGCGAGGCGGAGGCGCGCAAGTCCGAGGCGAGAACGGCGGCGGCGCTAAGCGGAGTTCCGCCGCGGACGATGGCGCGGCGCCCTTCGATCTTGATGTTGGCGCCCATGCGCACCAGTTCCTGCGCGTGCATGAAGCGGTTCTCGAAAATATTTTCCGTGATGATCGACGTGCCTGCGGCCTGCGTGGTGAGCGCCATGTATTGCGC
This sequence comes from Terriglobales bacterium, assembly GCA_050012595.1. Taxonomy (GTDB): domain Bacteria; phylum Acidobacteriota; class Terriglobia; order Terriglobales; family Acidobacteriaceae; genus Acidiflorens. The sequence continues at coordinate 35,055 of JBEKGW010000007.1, read as the reverse complement.
CTGCATGTCGGTAGGGAAGCCGGGATATTCTTCCGTGTTCATATCGGAGGCTTCGAGTGGCTGATCTCCCATGACGCGGACGGAGTCGGCCTTCACCACAGTTTTCACGCCGGTTTCCGCGAGCTTCTGCAGGATGCCGCTAAGGTGCGCGGGATCGCAGCCCGCAACGTTGACGTCCCCGCCGGTGAGGGCTCCCGCGATGATGAAGGTTCCGGCTTCGATGCGGTCGGGAATGATGCGGTGCCGAGCGCCGTGCAGCTTGCTGACCCCCTTCACGCGGATGGTGGACGTGCCGGCGCCTTGGATTTTCGCGCCCATGGCGTTGAGCAGTGCGGCAAGGTCCGCGACTTCAGGTTCACGGGCGCAGTTCTGCATGATGGTCTCACCATCGGCAAGCGTGGCGGCCATCAGCACATCCTCAGTGCCGGTGACAGTAATTTTGTCGAACACAACTTCGGCGCCACGAAGGCGGTCGCCTTTTAGCGGATCAGTGACGGCCTCGACGTAGCCGTGCTCCTGCGTAATTTTGGCGCCCAGACGTTCCAATCCTTTGATGTGGAGATCGATGGGGCGGGCGCCGATGGCGCATCCGCCGGGCAGCGAGACGCGGGCGCGGCCACAGCGGGCTACGAGCGGTCCCAGTACGAGCGTGGAGGCCCGCATCGTCTTGACCAGTTCATAGGACGCTTCGGGCGCGGCGAGCGTGCGCGCGCAAATTGTTGTCCGATGATGGGCGCGTCCGTAGCCGAGTTCGACCTCAGCGCCCATCGCCGCAAGAAGCTTGCGCGTGGTCTCGATGTCGCGCACCTGCGGGATGTTTTCAAGAATCACCGGTTCGTCGGTAAGCAGGGCTGCCGCCATGCAAGGCAGCGCCGCGTTCTTCGCGCCACTGATTCGAACCGTCCCCAGCAGGGGATTACCGCCGCGGATTACGAGCTTATCCATAGAGTGCGTTTTCGGAAATCAGGATCGCCTTCATTCTAACTATGATTGCGGGGCGGCTGCTGCTCGAAATTCGATTTGAACTCACGCCGCGCGCTTCCCCCCTGTGAACCTCTGTGCCCCCTGTGGTTACGCTTTTTCACCGTTACGATCTAGACTCCGATCCATGCTTTGCCAGCGTGATCGCTCTGCGCACTTGACCTTGGGATTCCCTCAGGGCAGCGCCAGCATCGGCGCGACTGACGCCGGCCTTGGCCATTACCAGGGCTACCGGGACGCGACCTTTTGCGGCGACCAGGAGCTTGTGCGCTGCCCGGTGGTCGAGTCCGGCGGCTTTTTCCAGGATGCCCACTCCGCGTTCGACCAGCTTCTCATTCTTCGGACTGACGTTGACCATCAGGTTGCCGTAGACGTATCCAAGACGGGTCATCGCCCCGGTTGTGAGCGTGTTCAGGATCATCTTCTGCGCCGTGCCGGCTTTCATCCGAGTCGAGCCAGCGACAACTTCCGCACCGACGTCCGCGACAATGGCTACATGTGCGGCTTTGCCGAGCGGGGATTTTGAGTTGCAGACGACGGCAACCGTTTTTGCGCCGTGTGCGCGCGCATATTCGATGGCGGCGATGGTGAACGGAGTGCGTCCGCTGGCAGCGATGCCTACGACGACATCTTTTTTTGTTGGCCTCTTCTTCGCAATCGCTTTGCGGCCTAGCTCGCGAGAGTCTTCGTCGGCCTCCACGGCTGCGCCCAGCGCTTTTGCGCCGCCGGCGATGATGAATTGGACCATGTGCGGGTCGACGTCAAACGTGGGTGGACATTCGACCGCGTCGAGGGCGGCAATGCGTCCACTGGTTCCGGTGCCGATGTAGATCAGGCGCCCGCCTTGGCGGAGCGCCGCGGCGATCAGATCGATCGCGTGCGCGATTTGCCGGAGAGCGCCCTTCACGGCGGCGGCGACCTTCGCATCTTCAGCGTTGATGATGCGCGCGATTTCAAACGCGGACTTCTGATCGAGATCGGCGGAGGCGGAGTTTGTTTTTTCGGTGCCGAGGCGGCGGAGATTTATGCTCCTTGCTTTGCGTTTCAAGCTGTCTTCTCCAAGACTTCAATCACCGCGTCGTGAAACGCTGGACGTACCTGTTTGATTGCCTGGTTCTCGGAGTCAGGCCAGGTGCGGTTGGTTAGTAAAGTCATCGAAAGTTGGCGGTCTGGGTCGATCCACAGGGACGTGCCGGTGTAGCCGAGGTGTCCGAAAGAACTGGATGAAAAATATTTTCCGGATTGCGAGGGAGACGAGGGTGTGTCCCAGCCCAGCGCCCGGGAAGTGCGTTCTGGGGCGGATTCCCGGCGCGAAAAGAGTTCGATGGTTACGGTCGAAGATCGGAGGATAGGGTGTCCGCCGTTGAGCATGGCGTGAGCGAAGATGGCTAGATCTTCGGCGGTGGAGAACAGGCCGGCGTGTCCGGCAATGCCGCCGAGGACGCTCGCGTTTTCGTCCTGCACCTCGCCTTGGATGATGCGGTGGCGGAAGGTGCGATCATCGGCAGTTGGCGGGATAGAGTTCTTCAAAGCGTGCCCGGGATTGAAGGTGGTATGAGTCATGCCGAGCGGACCGAAGATTTCGCGCTGGCAGAATGCGTCGAGCGATTCGTCGGCGAGGCGCTCGAGGACGACGCCGAGAATGATGAAACCGATGTCGCTGTATTCGGCGCGCGCGCCGGGGTCGGCGGCAAGCGGCGTGGTGAAAGCGGCTCGCAGAAGGCCTTCACGAGACTGGGTGCGCCGAAAAAGTTTCTCGTAGGCGGGCAGGCCGGAGCTGTGCGCGAGCAGCATGCGCACGGTGATTTCGCGTCGGCGAGGGTCATTGTCGGGGACTCGGTCGGCGAATCGGTCAGCGAATTGTCCGGCGAATTCGGGGACGATGGCCGTGACCGGCGTTTCGAGATCGAGCAGGCCGCGCTCGTAGAGAATCATAGCCATGGCGGTCGTGGCGAGGACTTTAGTGAGCGACGCGAGATCGAAGAGGCTCGCGGTGGTGATTTCGGGCGCTCCCGGATCGTATGTGAAACGGCCGATGGCCTTGTGGGCTACGAGTTCTCCGCGGAAGGTGACGGCGAGCGAGCAGGCGGGGAAGGCGCGCTCAGCGATGCCGGTTTCCAGGATGCCGAATGCGCCGCGAAACCGATCATCCTGCGCAACGAAATTGCGCGCCAGGAAGGAAAAGCCAGAGTCTCGGTTGGGCAGCGTCAGGTTCAAGGGTGTTTTGCGAACTGATGGGGTTATAGCAAAGGCGGCGAGTAGAGGCAAACGGGGAGTTACTTTGAGAGCATCGTTTGTAACCTTCGGCCTTGAGCCGCGTCTCTGGGGTCATGTAGAGTCACAGGAGACGTGAAACACTTACCGAACAATCTGCCGGTCGTCGCTCTCGTGTCCGCTCTTCTGTTTTCTGCCGCCGCGTTCTCCGAGACTTCGCTTGATGCGCGCCTCACCATTCTCGACCCCATTATCAACGACGCCATCGCCCAGCAGCAGATTCCGGGCGCTGTCCTTATCGTTGGCCATGATGGGCAGGTGGTGTATCGCAAGGCGTATGGCAGCCGGGCGATCGAACCTCGGCGGGAGCCGATGACGCTTGATACGGTGTTTGATTGTGCGTCGCTTACAAAAGTGTTGGCAACAACTATGGCTGTGATGCAGCTTTGGGAGCAGGGAAAGTTTTGGATGAACGATCCTGTGGCGAAGTACCTTCCCGAGTTTGGGCAGAACGGGAAGCAGGACATTACGATCCGGCAATTGCTGGTGCATTACTCGGGCCTCGGTCCGGATTTGGATTTGACGAAGTCGTGGGAAGGCAAGGAGACGGCGTATCGGATGGCGTTTGAGGGGGCCCCGGAGCGGGCTCCGGGAGCGGCGTTCGTTTATAGCGATATCGACTTCGTGGTGCTGGGAGCGCTGGTGGAGCGGCTTTCAGGCGAGGCGCTCGATGAGTATGCGGCGAAGCATATTTTTGCACCGCTGGGCATGAAGGAGACCCGGTTCGTTCCTCTGCCGTCGCGGGAGTCGGGCATTGCTCTGACCCGTATTGCTCCAACCGAAGACGAGAAGCATCACCCGCTGCGCGGCGTGGTGCATGATCCCGCGGCTCGCCGGATGGGCGGCGTCGCCGGTCATGCGGGAGTATTTTCTACCGTCGATGACCTGGCGGTTTTTGCGCAGGCGCTGCTGGATGGCGGGCGCGGCGTGCTGACTTCGGCGACGATCGCGAAGATGACGGCGCCACAACAGCCAGTGAATGGAACGGCGCTACGCGGATTTGGCTGGGACATTGATTCTCCTCTTTCTACTAACCGCGGAGAGCTGTTGCCGGTGGGCGGTTACGGACATACGGGATTCACTGGAACTTCGCTGTGGATTGATCCGGCGACGAAGACTTATATCGTGCTGTTGACGAACGCAGTGCACATGAACACGCTGCCGGTGAAGGAGAAGGGAAGCGCGGTCGCGCTTCGGGCGAAGGTGGCGACGGCGTTGGCGGCAGCGTTGGCGCTCGATCCGGCCGAAGCGGAGAAGATGCGGGTGGCAGTCATCACCGGCTATAACGAAATGCAGAGCGCGGCGCGCAAGCTGGCGGTGCGGAATGGAGCGGTGAAGGCGGGAATTGATGTGCTCGAGGAGACGAAGTTCGCGGCGCTGCATCCAGCCAGTGGCGGGTCGCCGCGAAGCATCGGACTGCTGACGAATCAGACCGGCGTGGACTCGGAAGGGCGCCGGACGATTGACGTGCTGGCGAACATGCCGGGGATTTCGCTGGATGCGATTTTCAGTCCGGAACATGGAGTGACGGGGACGCTGGACACTACGGACATCAAGAATGCGAAGGATGCGGCGACCGGAGTTGCGGTCTACAGCGTGTACGGAGCGAGCGACGCGGCGCGGCGTCCGCCAATGGACGTTCTGAAGCGGCTGGATGCCGTGGTGATCGATCTGGCGGATGCGGGCGCGCGCTTTTACACCTTCGAGACTACGACGGGATATTTTCTGGAAGCGGCCGCGAAGGCGGGAATTGAAGTGGTCATTCTGGATCGGCCGAATCCGATTACGGGCTCGTTTGTGCAAGGGCCGATTTCCGATTCCCCGGTTTCCGATAACGGGCGGGAAAGTTTTACGAATTACTTTCCCGAGCCGGTGCGCCACGGAATGACTCTGGGTGAGCTCGCGAAAATGTTTAATGCCGAACGGCACATTGGGGCGCGGCTCCAGGTGGTTGCGATCGAAGGTTGGCAGCGGGGGGACTGGTTCGATTCGACGGGTCTCGCGTGGGTGAATCCTTCGCCCAATCTGCGGAATTTAACCGAGGCGGCGCTTTATCCGGGGGTAGCGCTGATTGAAGGCACGAATGTTTCGGTGGGGCGTGGGACAGACACGCCGTTCGAAGTAGTGGGCGCACCCTGGATCAAGAGCAGGGAATTGGCCGCTTACTTGAACGGCCGCGGCATTCAGAGTGTGCGTTTCGTTCCCATCGTTTTCACTCCGGCATCGAGTAACTTTGCCGGAGAACGGTGTGAAGGCGTGAATCTGATTGCCCTGGGTCGCAATACTCTGGACTCGCCAGAATTGGGGATTGAGCTGGCGTCGGCGCTGCATAAGCTGTATCCGAGCGAGTTCAAGATGGAGCGGATGGCGGATCTGCTGGTGAATCAGGCGGTGTTTGAGGCGATCGAGGCGAGAGAGGACCCGAGACGGATTGCCGAAGACTGGCAGGAGCGGCTGGAGGAATTTGTGCGCCTCCGGGAAAAGTATTTGTTGTACAAGTAACAGGCGCACAACTTTCAACGCACGTACCAATACATGCGCTGTAACCCGTGGTCTCGCGCGGACTCCTCAGCTACAATGACTCCGGGGTACGCAGGTTAACCATGTCCGAAAATCTATTTCGCATTCCGAGTCCGTTTTATCGTTGCGCCGGTCCGAATTGTGGGGTGCTAAAAGGCGGCAGCGACCGCTGGTGGATAATGTGGAGCTCGTTTGGCGATTACGAATTGCCGGTGATGCATCTGGCGCCCTGGGACGAGAAACTGGCTTTGCAGGAAGGTGCGATGCATGTTTGCGGCGAGGGGTGCGCGCAGAAACTGCAGTCGCAGTTTATGGGGAATGTAATCGAGAACCGTATGCGTAGAAGCAGTGGTTAGGCTTGCGGGCGGAAGAACAACTATCTATCAGTTCTTGGTTGAAGGTTCGCAGCTAACCGGGCACTCTGGCGGGCGCATCTGAATTTGCAAGCGTATTGCTAAGTGCTCTGAAGAGGTGGGTTTTCAATGAAGATCCGTGCTGCGTGTATTTGCGCTTTGCTGCTAGCCGAGATCGCAGCGGCACAGACATCCTTGGCCCCGGGCCCGGCTGCGCCCTCGGTGGAGTCCGGGAAGGCTACGCTGACCATTCCGGCGGGAACCAGGGTTCCACTATCGCTGAAGCAGGCGATTTCGACGAAGACGGCTAAGGACGGAGACCCGGTTTACGCCGAGACTGCCTTTCCGTTTGTGGTCAACGAGCGGGTCGTGATTCCGGCGGGGACTTACATCCAGGGAAAAATCGAGCGCGCGCAGCGCGGTGGGCACGTAAAGGGCCGCGCCGAGGTGCTGATCCACTTCACCTCGATGATTTATCCCAACGGCTATACGGTGATGCTGGGGGGCTCCGTCGAGAATACGCCCGGCGCCGAGAAGACGTCGATGAAAGATTCGGAAGGCACGATTCGGCAGGATAGCGATGCCGGGAAAAAAGCTAAGGAAACTGCCGAAGGGGCAACCACGGGAGCGGTGATCGGTGCGATAGCCAACGGGGGAAAAGGAGCCGGAATCGGAGCGGGAATTGGAGGAGTCACTGGGCTGGCGGTAGGAATGCTGTCGCGCGGCGCCGACGTGAGGCTGGAGCCGGGAACTTCGATCGAGATGGAGATCCAGCGCGAAGTGACGGTGGATGCGAGCCGGATTTCCTCGAGGCGTGAGGTTATTGTTCGCAACGACTAGAGCAGATCCAGCGTCGCTGTACCCCGCTCGTGTGGGGACGGGCGTCTCGCGAGCCTGCCCTGAGCGCAGCCGAAGGGTCCAGCCGGGCGGGGACGCCCGGCTCTCCACCTGCCATCTTCTATTTCAATACAAACATGGCGTTCACGTGCGCGGTCACCGTCACGTTGTGGGGAGAGAATTCCTCGGTCGGGGCGGGGCTTTGCCCAGCCGCCTTCATTGCCATCGCAACGCGCGGCATGGGCGCGAAAACGCGAATGTTCTCGAAGGTATCGACGGAAGCATAGGAGAGTTCGCCGAGGGTGCGTCCGCTGACAGTGGCGAGAGACTGAGCGGAAGCGCGGGCGCGCCGGTAGGCGTCGGCGACGGCTTTGCTCTTGGCCTCTTCGGTCGAGTCCAGCGTGTAGCTGAGAGATAAAGACTGGCTTTCACCGACGACGCTGGCGTCGGCAAGCTGCTGGGTGACTGGGCCGATCTTGGAAAAATCCTTGAGCTTCAAGCTGACGCTGGTCGAGACCTGGTAGCCGATGACTTTGTGCTTCGGGTTTTTCCAGTCGTACTGCGGATTCACCGAGAAGAAGCCGATTTCCGCAGACTTGGGATCGATGCCGTTGGCGCGCAGAACCTGGCGCGTGGCCTCGGCTTGTTTAGCCGCCTGGTCGTATGCGTCCTTGGCGCTGTCGGCTTGGGCCGAGATGTTGAACTGGATGAGCGCGATATCCGGCGCGGTTTCAAATTTGCCATCGCCGCCGACGAAAATCGTGCTGGGCAGCGGATTGAGCGTGGGACCCTGCGCAATCGAGAGAACACTTAGAACGAGCATGGCGCAAAGCGTGACAAAGATAGTTTTCATCGGATTTCTCCTGGACCTTGATGGATATTGAGAATTGCAGAACCGTCGCTTCGCTTGATTTGATAAACTCTCAAAGTTTTTCATCAAGCTCCTGAAACTCCCCTTATACACCTCTGTCATTAGAACGCGACGAGCTTCCCGAATTGCAATCGAAAGAAGTGAAAACGAGGAAAATTGCGGGACAAGAAGGACGCCGCCGAGGGAGACGCGGCGGCGAGCCGCGTCTCTACCGGGAAAGTTGAGCAGCAACGAGCGTCAGTGCGAGGGAATCTGCAGCGCGCGATCGAGGCGTACCTCGAGGGTGGTTCCTTTTTCGAGCCGGAGGTTGCGATTGGCTAGCAGGCTGGCCATGGCTCCGGCCGCAGCGCCAGTTCCTCCTCCGGCGCCGGCTCCTTTCTCACCTCCCGCGGCTGCGCCAACCCCGGAGCCGATGACTGCGCCGACGGCCGCGTCTTCGACCGTGTGCTTCACACTCGGTCCCTCGCGTTCGATTTCACCCTCGGAGCCGGGCGCCTTGAGACCGCGTTCGCCGGGCACTCCGGTGACGGTCGCGATCACCGCGACCCACCCGTGGTTGGTTTCGATTTCGTCGAAGCTGAGCAGCAGGCGTGCGTGCAGGCCCTGCTCCAGGGAACTGACGTGACCCTTAATTTTCTTGCCACGCGGAATCACGTTGCCATTGGCGGAGACGAGATCTTCGTCCAGCTGAGCTTTGAAATGTTGACCCGCATGCAGTTCGGTGGTGTCGAGTTTGTCTTGCAGACGGACGAGGAAGCTCGTACCTTCCGGGACAGCGTTCGGCGGAGCAATGGGCGCAACGGCCGGATCGATTGCCTGGGCCAGCAGTGACGTTGTAGCGGTCAAAAAGAGTATTCCGACCCACGATGAAAGTTTGTTCACGATGACCTCGCAAAGTTTCTGGCGCAGCGATATAAAACCTGCCCGCCAGATGTGAAACAGGCACATTCTGGCGGGCACAGGCCCTTTACCCCAGAATGGCGGGACACGCCCGTGGTGGGGGCCGTATGGATTGACTTCACTGTCTCTGTTGGATGAGCGGATCGGGGCAAAACGATGCCTGTCTGTCTGGCGGGAAATGCCGGTCTGAGTGGGACGGTCAGCGTTGCAAGCTCAGCCAGCGTTGTCCGTGGTTAGACCTTCGGGAAAGACTGGTTCGGCTCATTCGGGTTCTTCTCATTGATGTCTTTCCGCAGGTCTTCCCAGATATTATCGGGCATTTCGAGGAAAACCTTGACGATCTTGGGATCGAACTGGCGGCCGGACCAGAGTTTGATTTCCTCGCGGGCGGCCTGAAATGATTGTGCGGGGCGGTAGGGGCGATCCATAGTCATGGCGTCGAGCGTGTCGGCGATCGAGAAAATGCGCGCGCCAAGCGGGATCTCATCGCCCTTCAGGCGACGGGGATAGCCCGATCCGTCATAGTGCTCCTGGTGGGCGTAAACGATTTCCGCAGCCTCACCCAGAAAAGGGATCTTGGAGAGAATCTTGTAGCCGCGGTAGCAGTGCTCCTTCATCTCGTCCATTTCCTCGACCGTGAGCTTGCCTGGCTTGTTCAGGATCTTGTCCGGAATGGCCATCTTGCCGATATCGTGCAGGAAAGCGCCGCGTGCGATCACTCTGATTTCTTCTCTTGACAGGCCCATTTTGCGTGCAATGGCGATGGTGAATGCGGTAACGCGTTTGGAATGGTCCTCGGTCTCGGCGTCCTTGGCGTCGAGCGCACCGCCCAGGGCTTCGAGCATCATGTCGTAGGACTGCTCCAGGTCGGAGAGCGCCGTTTTCCATTGCTGGGTGCGGGCGGCAACCAGCGACTCGAGGTTGGTGCGATAGGCATCGTTTTCGCGCTTGAGGCGGCGATTCTCCAGCGCACGGCGCACCGTGTGCAGCAACTGCTCTCGCTCGAAAGGCTTAAGCACGTAGTCGTACGCCCCATGGCGCAGGGCCTGCAGAGCAACCTGAATGTCGTGCACCGCAGTGACCATGACGATCGGCATGTCGGGGTAACGTTCCTTGGCGCGTTCCAAAAGGCCCATCCCATCCATTTCGGCCATCATCAGGTCGGAGAGGACGAGATCGAATTGGTCACCCGATTCCAGAATCGCGAGGGCTTCGACGCCACTGGCGGCCTGCCGCGTCTGATAATGGGCTCCGCCAAGCATGGAGGAAACAATCTCCCGGATTGTTTCCTCGTCGTCCACCACGAGGATGCGGTCATTTGGCATGGCGCTGAGTGTATATATCGCTCATTTTAGGCCACGACTTCACATTCCGAAAGTAACCAACGGGAGACGGAAATCCGGTAACGCGAGGCGGCGAGCGTGATATTTAAAAAGGTTAGGTGTACGTGCGTTCATTTATGGCTCCTGCCCTGCTATTTGGGAAATCGGTTGGTTTAGTGACCGTCCCCTGGTTCACCGTTCACTGGTTGACGGCGCGGGAAACGGCCGCCCTGATCATGGTGGTGGTCAGTCTGCTTTTCTTCCGGGTTTTTCGGGAACAATGTCTGTTGGCGTGGGGAGCGGGCTGGCTCGCCTACGGGGCGTTTCTTTGGGCGGGAGCGGCCGAGTTGCACGGCGCGTCGAAGTCGGTGGCGGCATTCGCGCAAGCCGACTTTGTGCTGGCGATAGGGTTGTTTGCGGCGGCGGCGCTGATCTCGGCGCAGGCGCGGCGAGCGCTGACCGTGTTTGTGGCCGTCTCCTGGGTGCTGATGGTCTGCTTCGCCATGCGGTCGCTGTATTTTCCGGATTCGAAGACTCTCGGGCTGGGGTTGGAAATATCATGCCGGTTGATTGCGGCCGGGGCCGCTGTCGAACTGCTGCGCTACCGATTCGGGCGTATTGGGTTGGGGCCTTTCCTGTTCGGCGCTGGCCTGCTGACCTTGAATCTGCACTGGCCTCCATTTACCAGTCGCGTTCCGAGTGAGGGTTACCTGTGGGCGGAAGTGCTGTTCGGTTCGAGCATCCTGCTGGTAGTGCTGGATGACTCGTGGCTGCGCACGCGCCGGCTCGCGGTCCTGAACGAGTTGGCGGCTACGATTGCGCGCGGCCAGAATCATGCCCCGATGATGCAGACTGCGCTGGAGAAATTGAAAGCCGTCGTGGGAGCGAAGGCAGCGTGGTTCCAGTTGATGGAAGACGACCATCTGGTGCCAACGCAGCACACCGGCCTGTCGCCGGAATTTCTGCGAGTTATCGGGCAAGCCGAGACGGGGCAAGCCGAGACGGGACAATCCGGGACGGATGAAACCGAGGCCCGCATCCTCCAGGACAACCGGGCGGCGGTGATGAAACTTTCGCAGATCCCGGAGCCGGAGCGGGAACAACTGCGGAAGCGCGGCATTCATCACGTGGTGCTGCTGCCCGTGCTGGGCAAGAAGTCAGTAATCGGCATGCTGTCGCTGGGCTGCTCGGGAAGCCCACACCACACTCGGGAAGAACTGGAGTTTCTGGAAACGGCCGCGCAGAAGCTGGGTATTGCGGTAGAGAATCTGCGCTTGCTGGAACAGGTGCTGCGCTCGCAGCGGCAGTGGATGAATACCTTCGATTCCATCCAGGATCTGATTCTGGCGCACGACGCCGACTTCCGCATCCTCAAGACCAATCAGGCCCTGCTGCAGCGGCTGGAACAGGCGCCGGCCGATGTATTGGGCAATCTTTGTGAAGAGGTTCTGCCGCAATTGCGCGCCTGGAGCGGATGCCCGTATTGCGAACGCGGCTCGGGACTGACCGAAGGAATGGATCCCTGTTTCGGCGGCCAGTCGGTGGTTTCGACTTCATCGTATGCCGAGCAGGGAGGCCAGCAAAAGGGCACCATCCACGTGGTGCACGATACGACCGCGCGTCAAGTGGCGGAAGAAAAGTACCGCATGCTGTTTGAGCAGGCGCAGGAAGGCGTGTTCGTAGCCACGCCGGATGGCAAGTTGCTCGACTGCAACGACGCCTTTGTCACCATGCTCGGTTACGGCAGCCGCGAGGAATTGATGGCGCTCGACATGGGCAGCGTGCTGCACGCGGTTCCCGAGGAGCGGGAGGCTTTTCGCAAGGAGATTGAGGCGCACAACTACGTGCGCAACTTTGAAATCACGGTGCGGCGTAAGGATGGCACGCTGTTGGCGGTGGCGCAGAGCTGCTTTGCCACGCGCGATTCAGGCGGAAACATTGAGCGCTATCAGGGCTTCGTTCTCGACATCACCGAAAAGAAACGCTCGGAAGATGAGATGCGGCGGCGCAATCGCGAGTTGAACGCGCTCAACGCGATGGCCGTCATCGCGACCCAGTCGTTCGATCTGGATGAAATTTTGAACTTGACGCTGCGCCAGGTGATCTCGCTGTTTGGCGCGGAGACCGGCTCGGTCTATCTGGCAGCGGAACCCGATGGCACCTACCGGCGCCGCGCGGGTTGGGGCCCGCGCAGCGAGGCGCGCGTGCGCATGGCCGAAGTCGTCTTCCCCGAAGGTCTGGGCGATCTGGTAATGCGCTCGCGAGCGGAAGTGGTGACCCAGGATTTTCTGCCCCACCTGCCCGCGGCGGTGGTCGAGTTTGTGTGCGCGGACCGGTTGCCCTTCTGGATCTGGGTTGTGCTCTGGAGCAAGGACAAACCCATCGGCATCATGGGTATTGCCAGCAGGGAAGACCGGCACTATTCGAGTAACGATGAAAATCTGCTGGTCGCCATCAGCCGGCAACTGGCCACCACGATAGAAAAAGTCCAGCTCTACGAGGAGACTTGCCGGGCCTACGAAGACTTGCGGCGGACACAGGAACAACTGCTGCAGAGCGAGAAGATGTCGGCGGTCGGCCAATTGATTTCCGGTGTGGCGCATGAGTTGAACAATCCGCTGACCGCAATCCTCGGTTACGCGCAACTGCTGGAAGGCGCGGGCCTTGATCATCAGTCGGCCGACTATGTGCGCAAGCTGTTCAAGCAGGCCCAGCGAACCCACCGTGTAGTACAGAATCTGCTTTCTTTTGCCCGCCAGCGCAAGCCGCAGAAGCAGGAAGTGGACTTGCGCAAGGTGCTGGAAGAGTCCCTCACGCTGCGCGAATACGATTTGAAGGTCAACAACGTTTCGCTGGAACGCGAAATTCCCGATGACTTGCCCTCGGTCGTGGCCGATCCGCACCAGTTGGAGCAGGTCTTCCTGAACGTGATCAACAACGCGCTCGATGCCATGGTAGAAGGCAGCGGCAGCGGTGTCTTGAAAGTGCGCGTGTTCAAGAAGGACGCTTACGTGTGCGTGGAGTTCGATGACAGTGGTCCGGGTATCAAGGACCCAAGCCGGATTTTCGATCCTTTCTATACCACCAAGTCAGTGGGCAAAGGAACCGGTCTTGGCTTGAGCATCTGCTATGGGATCGTCAAGGAACATGGCGGGGAAATCGTGGCGCGCAACCGGGAAGAGGGCGGAGCGACGATTGAAGTCCGTTTGCTCGCGAGCGAGAAACCAGCGTTGCCGGACACGGTGGCGTCCACGCGGCGAGAGTCGGTGCTGCGAGGGCAAGTGCTGCTGGTCGAAGACGAAGAAGCGGTGCTGGAATTTGAACGAGACGTGTTGGTCGGTGCGGGTGCCGAAGTCACTGCCTCCATGAGCGTTGAGGACACGCAGCGGCGGCTCCGTAATGGCTCTTTCGACGTGATCGTGATGAACGGTCGCATGCCGGGCGGGTGCAGCGCGCAGGAAATGTATGAGTGGATCGCGAAAAACTGCTCCGGTCTGGAGAAAGGGTTGCTGTTGACGTTTTCCACTGTGACTGACCAGCAGACTCGAAGTTTCCTCCAGGAACATGGCGTGCCGTCGCTGGCGAAGCCGTTTGAAGTGGCAGACCTGATTTCACAGGTGCGGGGGCTGATCCAGAGGGAAGGGAAGCCTGCCATGAAGACGGAGGAGAAGAACGAAGAAAAATCCTCCGTCGCCAGCGCGGGCGCATAACCGCAAATAGCTGTCAGCTGTCAGTTATCAGTTTTGTGCACTGACGACCGAAAACTGATAACTGACAACTGACAACTGAAAACCACTTCAAAGTTGTCCCTTCAATCCCCGCATCATTTCTGCAATCAATGTTTCGTTGCGCCGGTACCAGCGCCAGTGCCCTTCTCTCTTGGCTTCAACCACGCCGGCTTTTTCCAGGATTCGCATGTGATGCGAAATAGTAGGCTGCGCCAGCTTCACGCGCTGCTCGATATCGCCGGCACAGAGCCCGGTTTCCTTGTCGAGCGAGCATCCGCCTTTTTCTTTGAGCACGCCAAGAATTCGGCGGCGAGTGGGGTCGGCAATGGCGTGCAGAAAGCGATCAAGATTGGGAGCGACGTAAGCCATGATCAGGAAGGGTAACAGAAGAGCGACGAGCGCTTCGAGCTACGAGCTACGACCCACGAGCTGCGGGCTCGCGGTCTGGTCGAAGCTCGCGGCTCGAAGCTCGTAGCTCATTTTTTCACAATCGGATTGTAGCCGTCGCTGATGAGGCGGGCGCGCATGGCCTCGGCGTCCTTCAGTTCGGCGTAAGGTCCGACCTGAACGTGATAGAACTTGTCGGCGGAGGCATTGTTCGCACTAAATGCTGGATACTGCTTCTTCTTCAGCGCCTCGACTAGCGATTCGGCGTCTTCCTGCCGGCTAACCGCTGCGACCTGCACGTAGTAACCGCCGCCCGCGGACGCAGCGGTTGCAGCGTCTGTCGCGGCCGTTGACGGCGCTTCCGCGGTTGCGGTCGCTGCGATTGAGGCCGCCGGTTGCGCCTTCGAATCCGGAGGCGTGAGCGCGGCATTAGCGTTCTTCTCGCCTACGGCCTTGTAAAAGCTAAAATCGTTGGACGAAGGCGAGGACGAAGACTGCGGCGTTGCCTGGGTGGTAGCGCCGTTTTTTGCCGCCGAGGGCCGGACGATGGTCGCCGGAGTCGCCGTGGGAGCGCTCAGCGAACTGCCCGCGCCCGCGATGGCCGTTCTTCTGCCCAGCGAAAAGCCGATCGAAAAGAAGAAAGCGCACACCAGGACAAAGCTGAAAAAAATGGCCAGCATGCGGCCGGTGCCAAGCGTGATCTCCGTATCCTGCTCCGCCGTGGGCATGGGAAATAGCGTTGACCTCTAGCTTCCTGCCGGTGCGGCGGGTGTTTTCGGGCTTGCGAGCAAGTTCTGCAAACCGGAGAAGAAATCGATCGGCACGGGGAACACCACCGTCGTGTTTTTCTCGACCCCGATTTCCGTGAGCGTCTGCAAATACCGCAACTGAATGCTGGCCGGTTCAGTCGACAGCAGGTGTGCGGCATCCACCAGTCGCTGGGCGGCCGAGAACTCGCCTTCGGCGTGGATGATCTTCGAGCGCTTTTCGCGTTCCGCCTCCGCCTGCTTGGCCATGGCCCGCAACATCGACTCGGGCATATCCACCTGCTTGACTTCCACGTTAGCGACCTTCACGCCCCAGGGCGCGGTGTGCGTATCGAGGATGCTCTGCAGGCGCAGGTTAATTTTGTCGCGATGCGCCAGAAGTTCGTCGAGTTCCTGTTCGCCGAGCACCGAGCGCAGCGTGGTCTGCGCGAACTGCGAAGTCTGGTACACGTAGTTTGAAACCTCGACCACCGCTTTGTTCGGATCGACTACGCGCAGGAAAATAACCGCATTGACTTTCAGCGTGACGTTGTCGCGCGTGATGATGTCCTGTGGCGGCACTTCAAGCGCTTCCTGCCGCAGCGAAATGCGCACCATGCGGTCGACCGGGCTGAAGACCAGAATGATGCCCGGGCCCTTGGCCGTACCCAACAGGCGGCCCAGCCGGAAGATGACGCCGCGCTCATATTCAGCCAGAATCTTGATCGAACTCAGCAGGTAGATAACGACGATAACGATAGCAACGGTGCCCACGGGGAACCCCATACATGCCTCCAGACAATTCGCGATTCAGAGTCTAAGCGGATTGTAGCGCAAGCCGGCGGTTATCGGCGGTGACGCCCGCTCGCGCAGTTGTTGAGGAAGATGCGGAGTGGCGAGTGCCCCACTCATCGCAAAGGGCCTGAGGAGACCATCAGCTTTATTGACACTATAGAAAGGTGTAGCTATAATCCGCCGCATTCTCGTCATCATTTATTCCTCCGGCCATCGGTGAATTGCCAGCGCTACTCAGGAGGATTTCCCCATGCGCGAGCGTGGCTCTTTCACGTTCACCGTCTCGTCTTGTCTTCTGGCAGGGCTGGTTGTCGTTGCTTCCATTCCCTTGGCTTCGTGCGGCCAAGGCTCGGCCTCGGACCCACAGAGATCTTTTAGCTTCACGACCTTCGATTTCCCAGGGTCTACTGAAACAGTACCCTTCAAACTCAACGCTAGCGGGGAGATCGTGGGCGCTTATTTTGATGGCCCCAATGTCGAGCACGGTTTCCTGCTGCAAGGAGGAAGTTTCAGCACGTTCGATGTTCCGGGTGGAGTCGGCGGTACGCAACCGGAGGGGATCAACGATCGTACCGAGATCACGGGAACGTATTATGACGTCAGTAGCGGGCTGGAGCCTGGTTTTCTGCGGCAGCCCGACGGGAGCGTGGTTACTATCGTTCCGCCCGCTTCTACAGGCTATACCGAGGCAAACGGGATCAACAATTCCGGCACCATCGTGGGCCGATATTTCGGGATTAGCCCGGGCTTCCAGGGCTTCCAGCTCAGCAATGGGAACTACACCACGATCAATGTGCCGGCGGCTACCGCTACCTCCGTGTTCGGAATCAACAATCCCGGCGACATCGTGGGAGACTACATAGACGCGAGCGGAGTAACGCATGGATTTTTAATGAGTAATGGAAGCATCACCACAGTCGACTTCCCCGGCGCTACGAATACGAATGCCCAAGGCATCAACGATAACGGGGAAATCGTGGGTAGTACGGTCGTCGCTGATGTGAGGCACGGCTATCTGTTTAGCAAAGGTAATTTCACCCAGATCGATGCTCCTGGGGCCAGTATGGCCAAATCAGGTGCACCTCTTTCTGGCACTGACGTTCATGGGATCAATGCGAGCGGTGTGATCGTCGGTAGCTACCAGGATAGCGCCGGCATCGTACACGGCTTCGTAGCCAGCAGGTAGTCCAGGGACGGTGGCGTTGTCCGTACTGTCCCCCCCACCCCCCCTACCCCCCCCACCCCCTCCCTATAGTCTCTCGAATCATGGGGTTAGGGACTGTTCCCGCCAAAGATTTGAGAGCAAAGGACTTATTGTCAAAGTATTCCGGAATAAGGACTTAGCTAGACTGTCCTCACTTTGGTCCGGCTTGTTTACTCCAAAGGTACTATCCGGCGTCACAATTTTTTTTATATCACGGTCCTTTAGAATCATATATTTGGCGGGAAATTCCTTTCAAATCTTTGAGTTTAAAGGAGTTATACGTAAAATATTCCGGAATAAGGAGTTAGCTTGGCAGTTTTCCTCGCTGGATTTCGGCAGGGGCTTGACAGCTGACTGCCTCAACTTCGTGTTGTCAAAGAGCGCCGACTAGTGAGGGTGGGGCAGATTTGAGGGGCGTCCTGGTGATGGGCACACCTCGGGCCTGCTAGGTCGATCTCCATTGTCGCCGACGGGCGGTTCGATGTCTGTGATGGCTCGTACATCGCGTTTGTGATGAAAAAGGGGTAGCTAACCTAGGAATTTTGAAAGCCGGCGAAGAAGCGGGCCCGGTTTGTTCAATTCGCATTCCCATAGCACTAAGGGCTTCCAGCCCGCGGCTCGCAAGGCTTTTATGTGCTCGCGGTCGCGCGCTTGATTCCTCCGGAGCTTCGGGGCCCAGTAGGCCACATTGGATTTCGGCATGTGCGACAAGGCGCATCCATGTTGGTGCCAGAAGCAGCCGTGCACGAAGATGACTTTCCTCTTGGAGGGCAGGACAAGGTCCGGCTTGCCGGGGAGGTCCGGGCGGTGAAGGCGATACCGGTAACCGCTCCCGTGAACAAGGCGCCTTACCAGCATTTCTGGCTTGGTATTCTTTGAACGAACCGCAGCCATCATTTCGCTGCGGTTCACGACGCGGTCCTCGCGGCGCTGCGTTGAATAGCCAATATGCGGCGGCCGATAAACTCCGCGATGGGCGGGGCTACGGCGTTGCCAATGAGTCTCCCTCGTCTACCGTCCAGCTTTCCGGGAAGCCCATTAGTTTCTCGCACTCGTTCCAGGTCAAGTTTCTGGCCACATAGTATTGGCCTGTCAGAGTGGCCGCCTTGATGCTTTCCAGTTTGGGCGCGTATCGTGGGGCAATAGCTCGTTGCTTTGGTGTACCCAAAGCCTCCGCGACGTTGAACCAAAAGCGGAGTGTCTGAGACAAACTCTCCGCGAACACCGGATCGAGAGCCCGTCCGGCTCTCTCTTCGCGGCGAATCGTCCCTAAGCAATTCGCCGCAGTCAGAATAGAACTGATAGGAAAGCGGCGATCTATAAGAGCCGACAAGGAATATTCTTTCGCGGTTGTGGGGAAGGCCCGCGCTGAGAGTGTTACACGTGAACCATACCCCCACATACCCGATCTCTTCGAGTTCGTTGACAACTGACTCAAAGGCAGCCCCTCCGTCTGAGCTGAGGAGGCCTGAGACATTCTCCAGGACAATCCATGTCGGTCGAACTTCTCTAGCCAGTTCCGCAAACGTGAAAAATAATCCGCTCCGGCTGCCATTGATGCCTTTGCGCTGTGCGTTCGCGTGGCTGACGTCTTGGCACGGCCAGCCTCCGGCCCAAAGAGCGGCATCTGGGATGTCCTTCGCCTTGAGAGTCGTAATGTCGTCATGAAGTGGAACCTCCGGCCAGTGTCTTTTGAGAATGCGTTGGCAAAATGGATCGATTTCGCAATGGAAGGCTGGTATCATTCCAGCACGCTGGAATCCCAGATCAAATCCACCTATTCCGGCGAAAAACGAAGCGAATCGCATTTAGAGTATCGCTCCCAAATGGGTAAATCTCGTGCTAGCAAGGGCCTGCTCCTTCCGCCTAGGGCCGCGCCGAACGAATCCGAAGCTCGCAGAGAGAAGTGGCTGGCGGACGCGGCGGCTGGTTTTGTCAATCCGACCCCGGCGAACAAACTTTACTACTCGGTCATTCTGAACGCGCTTTGGCCTGCACGGCATGGCATTCCTGGCCCGGTACTTAGTGAAAAAGACATTCGCGCCGCAGTTGATGCTTACCGCAGCCAAAAGGGAGGCGTCCCGTACAAAGACCCTTTCCGGCGTATGCGGGAACTGCAGGGCGATGAAGGCTTCACTTCCATCAGAAAAGAAGGCACCCGCTACCAGTTGCAGAGCTTGGACGTCAGCCAAAAGAAAGAGCCAAGGGCAAAACCCAGCAAGGCTGAATGGAAAAAGATAAAAGAAAAGTACGGGTACAGGTGCGCCTCGTGTGGAGCGCAGGAACCGGACGCAAAACTCAGCCCTGACCACAAAGTCCCGCGGTCCCGGAATGGCTCGAATGACTTTGGCAATTGGCAACCGCTCTGCGAGCAGTGTAACAACATCAAGAGCAACGCTTGCCGTGGGTGCACATTGAATTGTCAGGTATGCTCTTGGGCGTTCCCGGAGGAATACAAGCAGCTCATTATCGGAGACGACAACAAGGAGTTGGTCAGGCGCGCCGCCGACAAGCTCAAAGTCCCTCAATCCGACCTCGTGAACACGATCTTGCGCGAGTATTTCAACAAGGCCTAGTCGTGGCCTTAGCTTCGCTTGCAAGATGTTATGCGCCATGTTGTGACAGGGTGACCGCATTCTAGCATCGCTTCTTCTGGGCGCAGCCTGTTGAAAACTCGGCCTTTCTTGGTCCGAATGCCATGATAACACCGTTGGCGAATAAACAGCGAACACTTTTGGACGTGGAGCCAGCTTAAGCAACTGCGCGGGTGTCCGCTCTACACGGATCTCGGGGAGAACGCCTTGACGCTTCGCGGAGGGCGTTGGACATGGAAGGGTCCTTCGACTACGTAGCTGCTTCGCTTCGCGAAGCGGCTACTCCGCTCAGGATGACATTTTATTTTGAAGCGCCTAATTCTCACGCCATCACCTGCTTTGTCGCCGCTACGGGATCGACTCGCAGCGTGAGTCCATCGACCTGGCGCACGACGACGCGTTCTCCGGCGGAAATGGGGACTGCGGAGAAGGCGTCCCAAGTCTCGCCATGCACGAACACTTTTCCGGACGGCCCCAGCATGGTTTGCGCAATTCCGATTTCGCCGATCAATCCTTGCTCGCCGGTGACAACTTTGTTGCGGCGGGCGCGCAAGGCGATGCTCATCAGGAAAGCCGTGATCAATCCGAGCGGGATGCTGACGGCGAGCGCAGTCACCAGGCGGACGCGCATTTCCGGGATGGGCGCGTCAACCAGGAACAGGCCACCGAGGGTGAGAAGCACAATCCCACCAGCGGTGAGCACGCCATGGCTTGCGAACTTGGCTTCCGCGGCGAACAGCGCAAAGGCGCCGATGATCATGGCAACCGCCGCGAAGCGCACGGGCAGCAGGTTCAAGGCGAACGCCGCCAGAAGAATGAAGACCACGCCCACGGTTCCAGGAATGACCGCGCCGGGGTGGTTGAATTCGGCGTACAGCGCGAGCGCGCCTATGGCCAGCAGGATGAACGCGACGTTCGGATCCATGAGGTAGGAGAGAATGCGCTCCTTGAGCGACATGCGGTAGTCGCGGACCGGCTGGTTGTCCAGGCTGAGCGATACGGTCTCGCCATTAAATCGCTTGAAGCTCTTCCCGCTCAATTGGTGAAACAGGTCCTGCTCGTTCGGCGCGATGTATTCGATCAGCTTCTTGTCGAGCGCTTCCTGGTCGGTAAAGGACTTCGATTCGCGCACAGCGCTCTCCGCCAGTTCGACGTTGCGGCCGCGCTTGGCAACGACGGAGCGCATCAGGGCTGCGGCGTCGTTCTCCATTTTCTGCTTCATCACGTCGTCCATTTTGTCGCCGCCCAGGATGACGGGATGCGCTGCGCCGGTATTGGTTCCCGGCGCCATAGCGGCAACGTCCGCGCATTCGAGGATGAAGAAGCCGGCCGATGCGGCGCGGCTGCCGCTGGGCATCACGTAGATGATGACCGGCACGGGCGAGGCCACAATTTTTTCGATGATGTCGCGCGTCGAATCGACCAGTCCGCCGGGAGTGTTAATCTCGATCAGGACAGCTTGGTCGTGGTTCGCGGCGGCCAGATCGAGTGCGCGGCCAATGAATTCGGCGGTGACGGGCTGAATGGCATCGTTCACCACGATCCTCAAGACGTCGGCGGAGCAGACGGCGGCGAAGAGAAAGAGTAGTGCGAAGCAGCGGGCGGCATGGCGCATCCAGAGTTGTCGTGGGCACGGGCAACTGCCGAGCTTTGCTCGGCTTGGACGGGCGGGGACGCCCGTCCCTCCACTGAAAGGAAGGCGAGCGCCTCTGAGAGCTGAGAGCTTCGAGCTGAGAGCTGATTTCATGGTTGTGGCAGCGGCTGCGCTTTCTCCGCGAGCTTGGCTGCTAGGGTGCGCTTCAGGTCCTGGCCCGCGGGATTGCCGGGTTCCAGTTGCAGCGCCCGATTGATGTTCTGGGCGGCCGCTTCCATTCTATTTTCTCTCAAATCGAGCCGCGCAAGAATCAGATAAGCCTCAGCCGACTCGCGAATGCGGAGGGCAGCCTCGGCCTGGGCGCGGGCTTCGCGCGCGTCGCCGCGAGCGTCGTAATCTTCGGCAAGGGCGGTGAGCGGCGCAGTGCTCGACGGATCGACCGCAGCGGCGTGGCGGAATTCGGCTTCGGCTTCGGTAGTGAATCCGTGGGCCAGGAGTTCTTTGCCGAGTTCGAGGTGAAAGCGCGCGTGGGCGCGAGGGTCGGATCGGGCAAAGCGCTCTTCAGCCCAGCTCCCCATTTGCATGGTCATCTGGCGGAAGGCGTCTTCCTCGTAGTTGCGCTTGATGCGCTCTATTGGGATCTTCGACACCGCGCTGCTCGGCACGATAGAGCCACTGCCAGCAGTGGGCGTCAGGGAGTCGAGCGACATTTTAGCCTCGGCATCGTTCGGGCGATGATCGAGGGCTGTGCGGAATTCACGGGCCGCGCCAGCGCGATCGCCAGCCTGGGTAAGCGCCACTGCCAGGTTGAAGTGATAGTCAGCATCGCTCGGGTCGTTCCGAATCGCTCGCTCGAAATAGTCGGCGGCCGTCTTCGGGCTGTGGCCGCGGCGGGCGGCGACCACTCCAAGGTTGTTATAAACCTCGGCCAAAGGCAGGCGGGCGGCGACGAAGGCAAAGGCGCTCTCGGATTTCGCAAAGTCTCCGTGAGCGTAGGCAGCGAGACCGAGATAGAAATTTGCTTCGCGAGCGACTGCGCCTGACGCTAAAGAAGAATGCTGAACCTGACTCAGGGCAGCAATCGCCGGTTCGTAAGCGCGCTGCGCGTAGTAAGTCTTACCCAGTTCCAGCCAGGCTTGAGCGTAAGCCGGATTAAGGCGGACTGCTTCGCGATAGCGCTGTACTTTTTCTTCAGCAGTGGCGGCCAGTATGCCGCGAATGTAATTTTCCTGGGCATCCAGGCGCGCGGGGGCAACGCTCGCGATGTACTTGTCCTTGGGCATGGAGAAGTCAGTGCGAATCAGGCGCAGCAAATCCCATGCGAGAGCGGATTGCAGGCTGCCGAGATCGGCCAGTGACCCGGACTCCGTGACGGCGGGCGAGAGTTTCTGAGCCCGCATGTCGAGCAACTGGGCGGTTGCAGTCAGCCGCGCGCCGTCATACTTATAAGAGCCGAGCACGGCGTAATCGACATCCATCTGCTCGGCAATGCGGTAGAGGGTGGCGCGCGAAGCATGAACACCGGCCGGAACGCCCTGGCGATCATAGGCCCGGAGTCGCTCGTCACGACTGGCTACGTACAGAACCGGAGAATTGAGTTGCTCGTGGAAAGTTTCGGCAAAGGATTCGCCGAGCCATTCCAGGCCTGGGGTCGGAGAGGCATTCTCAAAGGGAATCACGACCATGGTCCGACCGACAACGATGCGGCCGGCAACGACAGGGCCGGCAACAGTTGAACCGGAGTCGGGAGTGTCCTGGGCGCGAAGCGACGGGTAGAGAAGCAGCGAAACCACAAAGACGAAAACAGCGGCGCGTTTCACGACAAGTCGATTATATCGGTAGGGGTGTGGGGACGGGCGCCCTCGCGAACCTGCCCTGTTCTTGCCGAAGCCCCGAGCGAAGCCGAGGGGGAAGTCGAAGTGTCCAAGCCGAGCGCACCGGGGCCCCCGTCGAGCCCGGTGTTGGCTTGACGGGGTGGAGCAGCTCGGCCTCGCACCATTCCGCTGGCTTCATCGCCAACCTCCGCATACACTGCTTCTTCGCACTTTCTTCTTCACACTTGAATGGCCCCGGCGCAGCCCAGTTCGCGAGCCCTGCGTTTTCTCCTGCCTTCCGTCCGCGACATCATTTTCATTTTGCTTTTCTGGTCGCTACTGGCGGGGCCTTTGTCGAATCGGCCGCTGGCCGACCCGGATGTCGGATGGCATATCCGAACCGGCGAGCAGATTCTGGCGACGCACTCCCTTCCTCGCACCGATCCGTTTTCTTCCACCATGCAAGGTCAGCCCTGGTTTGCCTGGGAGTGGTTGTACGACATACTGCTCGGGGTCCTGCACCAGGCTTGCGGACTGAACGGTGTGGTTTGGCTGTGCGCCTTGCTGGTGGCTGCGATTCTCGCGCTGCTATTTTCGCAATTGCTGAAGCGCGGGACCGGTTTGCCGCTGGCGATCGTGCTGATGCTGCTGGCGCTGGCCGCTGCCACGATTCATCTCTACGCGCGCCCGCACATTGTGAGCTGGCTTTTCTCTCTGCTCTGGTTTGTCGTGCTGGAGCGTTGGGAACATTGGGAACGACGGGAAAGTTGGGAGCACGCGAGCCTGCCGCGATGGATTCCCTGGTTCTTTCCCGCCTCGATGTTGCTTTGGGTAAACGTGCATGGCGGCTGGATCTTTGGAACAGCGCTGCTCGGAATCTACACCCTCGCGGCGTGGGTTGAGAGCGTTCGCGCGAGGAAGAATGATCCGTTTGCCGCGATTCGCGCCGCGCATCGGGCTCGTGCCATGGCCGCGGCTTGGCTGGCTTCGGCGGCGGCGACACTTGTGAATCCATTTGGCTGGCGGCTGCACGCGCACATCTATCGCTATCTCAGCGATCGCTACCTGATGAACCGCATCGACGAGTTCCGCTCGCCTGATTTTCACGGCTGGGCCGAGCGCTCGTTTGCGGTCATCCTGCTGCTTACGCTGATCGCATTTGCGGGCAATCGTTTCTCGGGCGAGCGCAGGAGGCTGCGGCTCAGTCACCTGCTGGTCGTGCTGCTGGCGGTGTATGCGGGATTCTATTCGTCGCGCAATCTTCCGGTTTCTTCGATGCTGCTGGTGCTGGTGGCCGGGCCGATCCTGTGGGAAAACTTCGCTTCCCTGGCGGATAAGCCGGGTGCCTGGCAATGGGTGCGTAATGGTTCGGCCCGAATTTCAAAGTTCTCCGATCGGATGGGCGCGCAGGAAATTGAGCTTCGCGGGCATCTGTGGCCGGTTGTCTCGGTGGCCTGTGCATTCGCGATTTGTCTTCAAGGTGGATGGCTCGGCTCGCGCCCGTTGATTCATGCGCAATTTGATCCGCAGAAGCTGCCGGTCGCGGCGGTTACTTTCCTGCAGAGTGAATTGCAGGGAAAGCACCCGAGCACGGAGCCGGTTTTCTCGACCGACGCCTGGGGAGGCTATCTCATCTACAGAATGAACCCCGGGCGAATGAACCCCGGGCGAATGAACCCCGGGCCGATGTATCTCGAACGGAAGGTCGTAATAGATGACCGTCACGACCTCTATGGCTCAGACCGGATTCGCCAGTACCTGATCCTGACCCAGGCAGAGCCGGGATGGCAGAGCGTGCTCGAGCAGTGGCAGATTCGGACGGCGCTGTTGCCCACCGACTCGACACTAGCCAACCTGCTCCGCGAGCTTCCGCAGGATTGGCGCGTTGCGTACGAAGACAAAGTTGCAGTGCTGTTTGAGAGACGTTAGACGTTAGGCGATAGCGTCGTAGCGGATTCGTTTCTGGTCTTGAGCGCAATCGCCTGATAGCGACAGTTGGACAAACTGATGAATGTCAGATTTCTGATTTCAGAACTTGTAAAAAGTGTAGGCAAACCATAGCAGGAATACCCAGAGCAAAATACCTACTGCACGTAGAAACTTCGGATACCAAGGCTTCGTGGACGAGAGCGGAAATATCGCCTGAACTCCATCCGCGCCAGCCCGCATCGCTGGCGGCATCTTCTGCTTCATTGCTTGAATCCACGCCACGTACTTTTCTGGCCACACTACCCACAAGGTTGCGAGTCCAGCCACAACTATCGGCACAGCGCGGTACAGGCTCGAAGATAACTCCATCGCAGATTGAGTATGCCACAAAATGCCTATAGAACCTCAGTTGGCGTAACACCGCGATTACACCAGCAACCCGAGTGGCATCATTTTGGCCCTCTGTGTCGCCTGCCCCGAATCCCTCTCCACTCTCTGCAACCTGGGCGCTTCCGCATCATCAGATGTAGTTGAGTTTGGCCGACTGCCTCGAAGGTGCTACTTTTGAACGCGCGCGAGAACTCCCACGCGGAGCTTTCGAGAGAGTGCAAGCATATGCCGATCGCAAGAATGCGCCGATGTGCCGGGAGATGTACGGAGAGCTGCCGATGAAGGCGCAGTGTTTGCCGTTCCAGCAGATTCCGCATACTACGCGTCTCTTCCTTGATTATCTTTCCTACAGTCCTTCCGTTCGCGGGATGTATCCACGGTCGCCAATTTTTTCCGAGTGGGTGAAGGACGAATCGCAGCGCGTTGTCTATGACGCCGCGCGTCGCGGCAAAGTCAGCGAAATTCTCGAGCGGCAGAATCGCGCCTGGGGAGCTTCTGACAAGACGCTGGCCAATATTGAACGGTTCCGGCGAGGAGCGCTCGCGGCGGTTACAGGACAGCAAGTTGGTCTTTTCGGCGGGCCGCTCTTTTCGATCTTCAAAGCGCTGACCGCGGTCAAACTGGCGGAACAGGCGACGGCGGCGGGGGTGGACTGTGTCCCGGTCTTCTGGCTGGCGACCGAGGATCACGATTTGGCCGAGGTCAATCATGTAGCGTTGCTTTCCGAGAACGGCCTTCCGGAACGATTCGCGGTGGAAAGCCGCGCCTTTGAAAGTAATGCCGTTGGCGATGCTCCCGTGGGGACCGTCAAGTTTGGGCCGGAGATTGAGCCGGTGGTCGAGCGCGCCGCGACGCTGTTGGGAGATTCCAATTCCGACGTTACGACGTGGCTGCGCGAGGCGTATCGCCCGGGTGAAACTCTGGGCAGCGCGTTTGGCCTGCTGTTTGCGCGGCTGTTTGCGGATTGGGGTGTCATCCTGCTCGATCCGGCCGACAAAGATTTTCATACTCTCGCAAAACCCTTGTTCCGCGCGGTGATCGAACGGGCTTCCGATCTCGATGAGGCACTTTTGGCGCGTGGCAAGGCGCTTGAGGCGGCGGGATATCACCAGCAAGTGAAAGTGACTTCTGCGACCACGCTGCTTTTTGAAGTGAAGAATGGGGCGCGCACCGTGGTGCGGCGCAGAAATAATGGCGGCAACGGTGGTGAGTTTGCGGTCGGTGAGGAGCGGATCTCTTACCGAGAGCTGCGGGACCAGATTGAAGAGGCTCCGGAGAAGTTCAGCCCGAATGTGCTCTTTCGTCCTGTGGTGCAGGACTACCTGCTGCCGACGCTCGTTTATACGGGCGGAGCGGCCGAAGTCGCATACTTCGCGCAGGCCGCCGTAGTTTACGAGAAACTGCTGGGGCGAGTGACGCCGATCCTGCCGCGTTTTTCGGCGACGTTGGTCGAAGCCAAGCCACAGCGCATTCTGACGCGCTACCAACTGGGTCTGCCCGATTTGTTCCTCGGCCCGGAAAAGGCTCGAGAAGCCATTGCCGCGCGTTCGTTGCCATCGGACTTGCAGGCCCGCTTTACGGAAGCCTATGCGAGCGCTGAGCAGTCGATGGCAGCGGTTCGCGAATCGATCGGCAGATTGGATTCAACCCTCATCGAGGCGGCGGACCGTGCCCGGACCCGCATGTGGTATCAAATCAACCGGCTGCATCGGCGGGCGTCACGAGCGGAACTACTGCGGAATGAGGTCGTCACGCGGCAGGCGGATGCCCTGAGCCACGCCCTATTTCCGCATAAGGCGCTCCAGGAGCGCGAGGTCGCAGGAGTGAGCTTTGTGGCGCGGTATGGGACGGAGCTGCTCGCAAATCTTTATCAGATGATCCAACCCGATTGCCACGATCACCAGGTGATTGAGGTGCGGTAGTTGTTTCCTGTCTTGAATTTATTTCGATTTGCCAGCGCGAATACCGTGACTGCGTGATGAGTCATACGGTGGAGTGACGGGCGCCTCGCCGGTCCTGCCGGACGGGGACGCCCGGCGCTCCACCAGCTAATTCACGGTCGATTCGCTGTCGCGCAGGACCATCTGCAACTCTTCGAGCGATTCAACTCGTGGTACGCCCTTATCACGGTAGGCGCCTGCGACATCCATCAACATCGCTTGCATGCCTGCGCCGGTGGCGCCGAGGTAGTCCACGGAATAGACGTCGCCGACATAGAGGCTCTCTTCCGGCGCGGTGTTCATGCTCAGCATGGCTTTGCGAAAGATCTCCGGGTGCGGCTTCTCGTATCCGACGAGCCCGGAATCGGTGATGCTGCGGAAGCAATGCGCGATACCGCACCTGTGCAACACGTCTTCGATTTTGCCGTCCGCATTGGAGATGACAGCGACCCGGTACCGCTCGCCGATCTCATGCAGTTGGTTGGCGGTGCCGGGACGAATCGTGTCCCAGTTGCCGGAGTTGCGGATGCCGGCGACGAGCTGGTCGCGAATTGCGTCGTCTTCAAGTCCAATCTCCGAGAGCAACTGGGTGTAGAACATCCACCAGAAACCGTGGTCGGTGTTGCCGTTCTTTGTAATCGTCCCAGTCATCATCCCATCGAACCGATTCTTGGTTCGGCATTCCAGATCGCGCAGGTGCTCGCCATCGGGTACGAAGCCGCGTTCGGCGAGAGGCGCGTGAATGCGCTCGCGATTGGGGAACAGCAGCGTGTTGCCAACGTCGAAGAAAATGACTTTGACTTTCGGATTCATGACAACCAAACACCACTATAGCGAATCCAGAGTTGCCGTGACCACGGGCAGCTGCCGAGCTGCTCCACCCCGTCAAGCCAACACAGGGCTTGACGGGGGCCCCGGTGCGCTCGGCTTGGACCCTTCGACTTCGCTCAGGGCAGGCTCGCGAGGGCGCCCGTCCCCACACGAGCAGCCGCGCCTGGCGATGCCGCGCTGAAAAATTGCCGAATGAATTAAACTGAAAAATTGCCAATGTATTAAGTGGAATCAGAAGGTCATGGCCCAACTGCGACTTGTCGTCCTGTGGCACCAGCACCAGCCGTTCTACAAGGACCTGGTGACGGGGCAGTATCGCCTGCCCTGGACGCGCCTCCATGCTTTGAAAGACTACTACGGGATGGTGAAGCTGCTGGACGAGTTCCCACAGGTGCATCAGACATTCAATCTGGTGCCCTCGCTGATCACCCAGATTCAGGACTACGTTTCGGGCGAGGCTCAGGACCCTTTTCTGCAGGTTGCGAGCAAGCCCGCGAAAGACCTGACCGAGCAGGAGCGGCGGTTTGCGCTGCAATATTTATTTCAGGCGAATGTAGTGAACATAATCGGGCGCTATCCGCGGTACCGCGAGCTGTGGGAGAAATTTCACGGGACGGGCGATTCGCCCGAGCGAGCGGAGAAATATTTTCAGACTCAGGATTTCACCGACCTGCAGGTGCTCTCGCAGATTGGATGGTTCGACGAGTATTTTCTGGTGGAGAAAGACATTGCCGAACTGATCCGCAAAGGCCGGAACTATACGCTCGAAGACCAGCGGTTTGTGATGGCGCGGGAGCGCGAGCTGCTCGGCCGGGTTCTGCCGGCGCATGCCGAGGCGGCAAAGAAAGGCCTGATCGAGATTTCGATGTCGGCTTTTTATCATCCTATTCTGCCGCTGGTGTGCGACACACAGATGGGGGCGGTTTCCTCGCCGGGGCTGGCCCTGCCGCAGAACCGCTATTGCCATCCTGAGGATGCTCGCGAGCAAGTGCTGCGCGGACTGGATCTGCACGAGAAGGTGTTTGGGGTGAGGCCGCAAGGGGCGTGGCCGTCGGAGGGCAGCGTCTCCGAAGAGACAGTGGCGATTGTGCACCAGCTTGGAGTGCGGTGGATGGCGACCGACGAAGGCGTGCTGGGACGGAGTCTGGGGATAAATTTCTCACGCGACGGTTATGGTCATCTGAATTCGGATCTGGTGCAGCGGCTGTACACGATTTATCGCTATGAGAATGCCGACGCCAATGCCGATACGCGCATGAATCTGCTCTTCCGCGATCACACGCTCTCCGATCTGATCGGATTCGTATATTCGGGAATGCCGCCACAAGAGGCCGCCAATAATCTCATGCAAAAGATTAAGGAATCGGCGCAGCCGGTTGTTGCGAAAGGGCAAGACGCTGTGGTCGCAATCATCCTGGACGGCGAGAATGCCTGGGAATACTACCCGCGTTCGGGGCGGGAATTCTTGCGGAGGTTCTATGACGCTTTGCAGAAGGATCCGGGGATGGAAGCGGTGACGGTTTCGGAGGCGATTGCGCGCCACAAGAACTTCGGCCAGCTAAAGTCGCTGGTGCCGGGGTCGTGGATCAACGCGAACTTCAACGTTTGGATTGGAGCGCCGGAGGACAACAAGGCCTGGGATTACCTGTATCACGCGCGCAATTTCTATGCGCAGGCCGCGCCGGCCGCAACCGAAAAACAACGCAAGCTGGCGTTTGAAGAGATCTTGATCGCCGAGGGCAGCGACTGGAACTGGTGGTACGGACCGGAGCACCACTCGGCCAACGATCGCGATTTCGACGAACTCTACCGCAAACACCTTTCGAATGTTTACCAGGCGTTGGGCGGGACTCCGCCGGATTATCTGGCGCAGCCGATCATCGCGGGAGTGGCGCGGCCTTGGTTCACGCCGCAGAGCGCCTACATCCATCCGACGGTCTCAGGCGACAGGGTGCGCTATTTCGAGTGGATGGGGGCGGCGTGTTTCACGGCTGACCAGCGGTCGGGCGCCATGCACGGCAAGCAGTTTCTAATGGATGAAGTGTTTGCCGGGATCGACGAGCAGTATGTGTACGGCCGCCTGGATTTCGCCGGCAAAGTGCCGCAAGACGCATTCGAAGTGGTGGTCAATCTGGAGTCGTGGGCTAATCATGCAGCCAAGCCCCGGCGCGAACTGCGGTTGGATGCGGCGGTGGATGAAGGCCGCATACAGTCGTGGAGAGTGACGGAGGGGGAAGACAAAGCTTTGGCGGATTCGACGGATTCGAAAGATGCGCGAGTGGCGCTCGTCCGGAATTTTGAGTTCTGCCTGCCCCTCACTTGGCTGCTCGCGGCTCCGCTGGAAATTGACAAAGTGCGCGGACCGAAAAGCTCGGATGTGCTGACCACTCGGCTGCGTCTGCGCTTCAGTTTGTGGCAGAGCAATCTGCCGGTCGACGCCTTGCCGGTGGAAGGGTGGATCGAACTGGAGCTGCTAACGGAAGAGGATCTGCTGGCATTGAGCAGTTGAAACAGCAAGTGGATCGTGGATGGTGGATAGTTCAGAGAAAGCGGTTTGCTGCGTCTTTGTCCTGAACTACCCACTCAGCACAATCTTCTAACTGCACTATGGTCTAGCCGCTAACTCTCGCTACTGGCCGGTGCTGGCGCTGGTCATTGTCATTGTCATCGGACGGCTCAATTCCATCACCATCTCGGTGCCTGCGGGAAGCATCGCGGAACGGTGCTTGCCGAGCCAGTGCGTGACGGTTGCGGTGGCGCCCACGGCTCCGCCGATGAGGAAGCCTTTGCCGCCGCCCGCTAATCCACCGACGAGCATTCCGCCACCGGTGCCCATGCCGATTTCGGTGAGATCTTTGCCGTCATAGCCCGCGCCTTTGAACTGCCCTTCCGTGTTGACGTCGGTACCGTGGCCCCTGTTGGTATCAACCAGCGAGGCATTCAGCATGAACCGGTCTCCATTCGGAAGGATCAGGTTTTCGGGGAAGATCGCGATGGTGGGCCTGCCGGCAACACGACGAGGTTCGTTCGCTTTCGTGACCCGGCCCTCGACCGTCGTGCCGATCGGAATCACGGTCTTGCCGTCGAGTACGACCGGCTCAGTGACTCTTGCCGAGAACGGATCTCCAGCTTTCGAACTGAAGGTTGCAAGCGTGGTTTCGAGCTTCATCTTGACGGCGGTGCCGGTGGGCAGGGCAGTTTGTGCCCAGGCGAAACTTGCGATCAGGATGAGCGATGTCAGCGAAAGTGTTTTTTTCATGTTGCCTCTTACCTCCAAAATTCAGTTTTTTATTCCTTGCAAAACTTCAAGAATCTCATCCAGCGGCGCGCGGTCGAGCTGGTTATCGCCGCGATAGATGTAGCACACAAGGCCGCCACGATCTTTGTTGCGAGAATCGTCGTCGCGACAAATCACGAGCGTGGCCGGGTGCGCGATGTTGAGTGCATCGGTGCCGAATGCGTGATGGAGCCCGTATGCTTTGGTCACGGCCCGATCCTCATCGAGCAGAAAAACGCTGGAGATGGGATGCTTCTCCAGGAATTTTCCCGGCCTCCACACGCCGTCCCGCTTTTCAGCGGCAATGAACGTCAACTGTGCTCCCGCTGCTTCAATTTCCGGTCTCCGCGACTCCAACTGAGTCATGCGCTTCACGCAATTCGGTCACCAGGTGCCGCGCAGAAACTCGAGAATCAGCTTGCCCTGCGCGACCAGACCGCCGAGAGTGAACGTGCCCTCGCGGTTGGCCGCTCCCAGGGAAAAGTCCGGGGCGCGCGATCCGATTTCCAGAGTTTCGGTGCGGTTCTTCATGTTGAGTTCGACTTTAAGCGAGGTGGAAATCAGGAACAATAACGGATCGGATACGGGGGATGGCTCTAGCTCACCAATGGAGCGCCGGGCGCCCCCGCCCGGCCGGAGGGATGCGTGCGGAGTCTTGAACGCGGCGGGCGCGGCGGCGGTTCCAGTCCACAGACCTTGTTCCGCCTCCGTCCGATATAATTCTCGTTCGCGTGCCGGACGCGCGGCAACCGCGCCCCACAATTAGCGATGTTTCTAAATCCGTTAGACGAATAAAGGATGCACTTATGCCTCTTACCAGTATTGCTGATATCCGCGGACGCCAGGTGCTTGACTCGCGTGGCAATCCGACCGTTGAAGCGGAAATTTTTCTCGATGGCGGCGCCAGCGCGCGGGCCATTGTGCCGAGTGGCGCGTCCACCGGCGAGCATGAGGCCGTCGAATTGCGTGACGGCGACAAGAGCAAGTTCCTCGGCAAGGGCGTTCTGCAGGCAGTTGCGAACGTCAATGGCGAGATTGCGGAAGCCCTCAGCGGGATGGACGCAGCCGAGCAGCGCACGCTCGATGCCAGGATGATCGAGCTTGATGGCACACCCAACAAGGGACGACTGGGAGCGAACGCGATCCTCGCAGTTTCGATGGCCGCTGCCCGCGCCAGCGCACGCGCGTTTGAACTGCCGCTCTATCGCTACCTGGGCGGAGCGGCGGCGAACGTGTTGCCGGTGCCGATGATGAACATCCTGAACGGCGGCGCGCACGCCGATAACAACGTCGACTTCCAGGAGTTTATGGTGATGCCGGTGGGAGCGCCGTCGTTTTCCGAGGCGCTGCGCTGGGGCGTAGAAGTCTTCCACACGCTCAAAGGCGTGCTGAAAAAGCGCGGCTACAACACGTCGGTCGGCGACGAGGGCGGCTTTGCTCCGTCGGTGAAGTCGAACGTGGAGGCCATTGAAGTCGTAGTGGAAGCGATTCAGCAGGCGGGCTACAAGCCGGGCGAGGAGATCGCGATTGCGCTCGATCCGGCGGCCAGCGAGTTCTATCAGGACGGAAAATATGTCTTCAAGAAATCCGACAAGTCGGCAAAGAGTTCCGAAGACATGGTTCGCTTCTGGGCAAAATGGGTGAAAGACTATCCCATAGTTTCACTCGAAGACGGCTTGTCCGAAGAAGACTGGGACGGATGGGTGCTGCTGACCAAGGAGCTGGGAGGCAAGATTCAGCTGGTGGGCGATGACATCTTCGTCACCAACATTGAGATCTTCGCCAAGGGCATCGAGAAGAAAATCGCGAATTCGATCCTGATCAAGCTGAACCAGATTGGCACGGTCAGCGAGACGCTGGACGCAATCGACCTCGCCCGGCGCAATGGATACACGTCGGTGATCTCGCATCGTTCCGGTGAAACCGAAGACACGTTTATTGCGGATTTTGCGGTAGCGACTGGAGTGGGCCAGATCAAGACGGGCTCGGCCTCACGCACCGACAGAATTTCCAAGTACAACCAGTTGCTGCGGATTGAAGAGGAGTTGGGCGGGGCAGCGCGGTTTTTGGGGGTGAAGGCGCTGAACTATAAAGGATAATCTTGTCATCTTAAGCGAAGCGAACTACCTGCTGTCTCGGGTACCGGCAAGAAGTAGATCCTTCGCTTCGCTCGGGATGACAAGCATTACACAGTCGTCTTTGCTAGAACCCCATCGCGTCATCCGCCGAAGGCCCGTACGTCGATGGCACCGGCTTCCCATTCAATCGCAGATACACGCCGAGTTGCGCGCGGTGGTGCACCAAGTGATTGAGGAACATTTGCCGGTAGGCCAGAAAGCGCGACCCGCTAAAAATTGGCTTGCCCCCGAAGCTCAGCTTCCACGGCTGTGTCCAGGCATCGTCGGGAGTGTTCTTGAGCGCGGTGCGTACTTTCGCAGCGCCTTCATCGAACGCTGAGACCAGTTGTGCCGCGGACTCAAAGGGCAGAGGCTTCATGCTGCTTTTTGAGAAATCAAGTTCAGGAGTTGTAAGAATCGTGAGACCAATGCCAGCCAACTGCGCCACGTGAGGCGCAAGCTTGTTCAGCGGCATGGATCGGGGATGCGGCGCGAAGTCTTTCTTGTCTTCCGGAACGCGTTCCAGCATGGTGCGCGTCTTTTTTATTTCTTCATCGAATTCGGTCAGGAGAAGTTCATTGATCGGCATGGTTATCCTCAGCGACAGTTTTTGCAATAGTATGAGATGCGTGGTCGATGGAAGGGATTCAGTCTATCTTCCTGAAGCCAAAAGCCGAAAGCCAAAAGCCAGGAGCCAGAAGCGATTTTATGCCCCGTCCCAAACCTCTCGTCCTCATCATTCTCGATGGCTGGGGATACCGAGCCGAAACCAAGGCCAATGCCATCGCCCTGGCGCGCAAGCCAATTTACGACCGGCTGCTGCGCGAGTATCCGAACACGCTGATTCACACCAGCGGCCCGTTTGTCGGGCTGCCCGAAGGCCAGATGGGCAACAGCGAAGTCGGCCATCTGAATATGGGCGCCGGGCGCATCGTGCACATGGATATCACGCGCATCGACCTGATGATCTTGAACGGCGAATTTTTCTCGCACCCAGTGCTGCTCGAAGCGATGAAGAACGCTCGATTGGGAGGGCGCAAGCTGCATCTGTTCGGGCTGGTGTCAGATGGCGGCGTGCACTCGCGGCAGGAGCATTTGTACGCGCTTCTGAAGATGGCCAAGCAGAACGGAGTCGATCGCGTCTTCGTGCACGCCTTCATGGATGGCCGCGACACGTTGCCGACCAATGGCGCCGGCTATCTCGAACAGCTCCAGCAGAAGATGCGCGAGTACAACTCCGGCAAGATTGCCACCGTCAACGGCCGCTATTATGCCATGGACCGCGACCGCCGTTGGGAGCGCATCGCGAAGGCTTACAACGCGATGGTCGCGGGCA
Organism: Terriglobales bacterium; assembly: GCA_050012595.1. GTDB lineage: Bacteria > Acidobacteriota > Terriglobia > Terriglobales > Acidobacteriaceae > Acidiflorens. The sequence continues at coordinate 315 of JBEKGW010000007.1, read as the reverse complement.
AAGCCGAGGGCGGCACTTACGTCGACGCTGTACAGGGCATGAAAGAGTCTTACAACAAAGGCGTGACCGACGAGTTCGTGCTGCCCTTCGTTTGCACGGATGCGCGCGGCGAGGCGTCGGCTAAGATCGAGGACGACGATTCGTGCATCTGCTTTAATTTTCGCGCCGATCGCGTGCGCGAGATCACGCGCGCCCTGTGCCGCAACAGCGGGCTGAATGCGCAGGGTGGGAGCGATTTGCCGGGCGCAGCGGACCTGGACGCAACCATCCCGCGCGACCGCGTGCCTAAGAACCTGAAGTACGTTTGCATGACGC
>JBEKGW010000006.1:0-195447 GCA_050012595.1 Terriglobales bacterium | reverse complement strand
CTGGAGACAGGGTTGAGCTCGGCGACGGCGAAGAAGGGAGATCCGGTGGAGGCACTGATAACCGAACCGCTGGTGGCTTCGGATCATCTGATTTTGCCGGAGGGCAGCGTGATTAAAGGCTCAGTAGCGGAGGTACATGCGGCGCGCCAGCTGGGACGCAACGGGCAGTTGCGAATCCTGTTCCGTGAGGTTGCGCCGCCGAACGGGCTGGAGCAGAAGGTCGAGACGAATCTGGAGGGCGTGGCCGTGGCCAAGGACGAGCACCTGAAGCTGGATGCCGAAGGTGGAGCTGAGGTGACGACGCCGCGGACTAGATATTTAATCACCGGAATCCAGGTGATGCTGGCGGTATCGCAGGCGTCTCCGGACCGGGATGCGGGACAGGGAGGACAGAGCGTAGGTGAAGCGGGGGGCGGCGCGGCGAGCGGGGCATCGGGATTTAAGTTGGTAGGAATGATTGTGGGGATTGCTGCGCATTCGCGCGTGGTGTCCGCCGGGTTTGGATCGTATGGAGCGGCGATATCGATTTACTACCACTTTCTGGCCCGAGGGCGCGATGTGGTCTATCCGAAAGACATGGCTATGGTAATCGGGCTTGGAACTCGGGGCACCCAGTCAAATGATGCCGCGGGACCGTCTGCACAGTGAGACCTCAGGTGCGGAAATCCGCGACCGATGTGGGTTTGTCGTACCACTGACAGGCAGCGTCCAATCGAACTAGGCAGGAGGACGGCAAACGAGTGGAAGGCAAGGTCGAGGTCGGCCCTGTCCGCCTGCTCCCGAGAGGAGGCTCTGCTTGGGAAAGAAGTGGAGCGGCTTCACCTGCGCGAACAAATCAGCCAATTGTGCCCAAGTAGAAGTCATGCAAACACCCACTGGGTTAGTAAACTACACATTCCTAACGCCATCTGTCGAGATCAAGAAGGCCATCTTTATGGGGGTTCCGACGGTAGCAATTCGGGACAGGTTTTCTAACGCCGCTGCCGTACAGATTCGGTGGCCGCCTGCGTTCGAGGGGTCGCTAGCCGGAAGACAGACCCCACGCGGTCCACAAACGGGCTTCGAGGAAGTTGGCGGATTGGTATCGTGAAATCGGCTTTCAGGAACTGATCTCGCACTTGGCATCGATTCTGGGCGGATTACGGGCAACCCGGCAGTTATTGGTGCATGCGGTTCGGCGTGCGACTCAAGGCTGTTGAACGGAGCCCCGCCGTCCTTAAAGAGGGGATAGGGGGTCCAAAAATGAAATCCGAGCGGCTTGGCGAGCGTGCGCCGTCGAAACACGCGTGGGCCCGAAATGAATTCTAAAATTCCGCAGTTGATTTTTCGATCTGCGGAAAGAGCTCCCAGCGGGGAGTGGCTAGTACCCGAGCCCCGTTACCTGATCGCGAAGGGGGCGAAAACCCGGGCGGGGGCGGGCAGCCATGATGTCCCCCTCAGCCGGGCTACGGGATCTCGAATCCGCGCTGCCAAATGGAAATAACCGAGCTGCCGAAGAGCTGAAACCGGGCTGTTCGGAAGCCAAAGCCGGTTGTCTGGGCAGCTGCAGCATTAGCACACAAGAAACACACCACCTTACCTGCCAGCCTCCCACCCGCGATTCCGGAAACGGATGGAGGGATGGAGATTCTCTCTCAAGAACAAGAGCAAAACCAAGTGCAAGAACCGATCGCAGAACAATACGCGGAGATGGAGCGGAGTCAGGACAACTTTTACTGGTCGCAAATGTTGAAGCATTTACCTGAGCAAATACGTGGTCCGGTTCCAAACAAGAAACAGCGAGAAGCACCTGCGCGGTAAGCGCTCGTTAGAAATTCAGCACTATCTTAACGCGATGCGCGACTGAATTGGCGAGCGAGAAATTGAGTTGCCTCACAACATCCCATCTTAGGCGACAACCGTTGTCGGACACCGAGCAGCATATCCCGGCTCTCCTTGGTCTCCCCGAATGCTGATTGACACCATAAGTACTGCACATTTCAATCTCTCGGAGACTCCCCGAGGGTCAATCTGGGGCCATTTGGATCCAATAATGGGCACATGATTTCAGCGGATTCTGATCGCGCCATTACTTCTGGATTGCCGACAATCCGGGAGATTACCCGCCACAAGCGCGTTTCTAGGTACGAATCCCGAAAACGCAGACAACTTCTGTATTGCCCGCCGCTCGGGAGGAATCTCAGCGATTGTCAGCGGCAAACTTCCCAGAAGGCGACTTCTGGGGATCAATATCGGGAACGTAAGCCGTGGAACTTCGTTCCGAAATATCGACCGACGAGTTCGCTGACAATCATATGTTCTGATGTGCTAGGGTAAAGCGCTTGGCTGACAAGCTCCTAGATCGGAAAGCTCGCTTCTCTGGCTCAAACTCTTAAGCGACGTAGCAAACGATGATTCAATCCCGCTTGTTCTGCGACTGGGCGACGGGCAAATGCCATCCTCGGTATATCGCCATGACTCGCAGCCAGAAGCAAAGTAGTGCGCCCAGGGTCAACACCACAAAGGCCGGGTAATGCAATTCGTATCCGATCACGACTACGACGCCCGCGGCTAGGGCAGCAACAGCATAAATATCCGCTTCGAGTACCGTCGGCGTTTGGTTGACAAGCACGTCGCGCAATATGCCACCACCAATCCCGGTTAGCACTCCCATAAAAATCGCCATCACCGGATTGAGTCCCGCGATGAGTGCCTTTTGTGTGCCGGCCACGGCAAACAGGCCGAGTCCCGCGGCGTCGAATAACAACACCAGCCGGCGACGTTTATCGATGTTGGGATACCAGAAGAACGTCACGAATCCTGCCAGAAGACAGACTCCGAGATAGCGCCAGTCGTTGATGGCCGATGGTGGCACCGCACCAATCAGCACATCTCGTGTGATCCCGCCGGCATTACCGGCCGCGAACGAGAGCGCCATTAGACCGAACAGATCGAACCGGCTTTTGACACCCGCTGCCGCACCGCTTAGTGCGAAGACGGATGTGCCAAGCAGATCCACCGCATCCAGAAAAGGACCCGCTAGTTGATGCCCGTGCATCAGGATGCTGTTCACGAGGCCAGCCATGCATACGCCGCAACAACCAGGGCCTTCACACCAGTCTCCAGAGTTGGGTGGATCACCGGTGCAAAGCGCGGATTGTGGTTGGTCGGTAGCGAATTGAGCGTTCCATCCTTCTTCGCCTTGTCATATACCTCAGGATCGTCGCCGCCAAAGAACCAGAACACCGCCGGAGTGTGCCACTCCGCCCCGAAGCATCCGAAATCCTCGCTCGCCATCGTAGGTTTAGTTTGCTCTACGGAGCCGTCAGGGAAGTTTTGTCGAAACGCGTCAACGACCTTCTCTGTCGCATCGACATCATTTGTTACCAATGAATAGCGGTCCAGTGGAGTGATCTCCGGTAGCTTCGGCGCACCTGAGGCTGCTGCTTCGGCATTCACAATTCGTTCAATCGCTGCAAGCACATGTTTGCGGACGCCCTCATCAAAGGTGCGCACGTTTAACTTGATAATCGCCTCGTCAGGAATAACATTCTCTTTCGTACCAGCCTGCAGCGCCCCAATCGTCACCACGGCGGAATCTGTTGGAGCGACTTCTCGCGAGACGATGGTTTGCAGCCTCATGACGGTGGAGGCGGCCATGACAACAGGGTCAATGCTGGCCTCTGGCATCGAGCCATGCGCACCACGCCCAAACAAACGAATTTGCAGGCTGTCAGCAGCGGAGGTCACAACTCCTGTACGCCAATCGAGGTGTCCAGATGGCAAGCTCATGACGTGTTGCCCGAGCACTACATCGGGCCCCAATCGTTGTATGATCTCGGGACACTTCAGTGGGGTTGCCTCGCTTCACGAGGCACAGGGTTCATCCGATTTCGAAGTAACAAAGGGAGAGCACCATGTCCCATCACCTCGACTCACCCATCGCTCGGCAAGACATCCGCCTCGACATCACGGACCTCTATGTATTCCGCGGCGAAACCGGCACCGTGTTCGTGATCAACGTCTGCCACTCAATTTTCGGTCCTATTCCCGCGCCTGGCTACCATCCGGAAGGTATGTACGAATTCAAGGTCGATCTCAATGGCGATGCGGTCGAAGATGTAACCTACCGCATTACATTTGACGAGCGTGACATGCACGGGAAGCAGCGCTACGTCGTGCGGTGCATCCGAGGCGCGGAAGCTGTGGATCCGCATGCGGCTGGCACTGTCGCCGCGCAAGGTGCAACCGGCGAGACCACTAACACCGCGGCCGGTCTGCGCATCTGGGCCGGCAAGGCTGGTGACCCATTTTGGATCGAGCCCGATGTGCTGCACGCGGTCGGCCACGCGTTTCAGGATGGCACGGTCGTGGACCTGTCCGGATGGGATCCAAGTCACGCGAAGAACTTGTTTGCGGGCCACACGGTGTATTCGATCGTGCTGGAACTGCCCGATGGCGAGCTACTCGCCGGCGCAGGCGACAAGCGGCGGATCGGAGTGTGGGCTGTGTCGACGCTCGCCACCGACGCTGGGGGATGGCGTTCGATCAACCGCGTCGGTCTTCCGATGATCCACCCGCTGTTCACCCAGTACAACGAAGATCTTGGCAACCGTCTCAATGCCGGGCGTCCGGCCGATGACTTCGCAACTTACGGAGAGGCTGTAACCAAGGCAATCTCCAGAGTCGTGTCCGCAAATGGAACCGCACAAGATCCCCGAGCCTATGCGGAGAAGGTCGCCCACCGGTTCTTCCCCAACATCCTCCAGTACGAGGTCGGCACGCCGGGCGTGTTCGGCTTCGCTGAGTGGAACGGTCGCTCCCTTACTGACAACGCGCCAGATGTCATGTTCTCCATAGCGGCGAACACACCTGTTAGCCTCGGGATCGGCAAGGAGTCGGTCACGTCGAAGCCCTCGACAACCTTCCCGTACGTTCCGACCGCCATTGTGAGGGAAGAGCAGGCCGTCGCCTGACGGAAAGCGGATCGTCGGCGTGCCTCTCGGGAGTAATCCGTGAGTCCATGAGCGCTCCGTGTCGCGGTCCACAAACGGGCTTGGGGGAAATCGATGGCGATTTCCTCGAAGAGGACTTCTGGCCTGTCTCGGTGGTTATCCGGCCTAGATGGGGATTTTCGGGCGCTTCCACTCCGTCGCCTGAGTCCAAAGCGCGAGGCATGCATCTACCTAGCATGGCGAACGTGACGGAATTCAGCCTGGCCGAGGCGGTTATAGTTCTCAGCCGCACTCCCGCGACCCTAAATGCGTTGTTGCTCGGGCTGCCCAATACGTGGGTGCGCTGCAACGAAGGAAAAGATACCTGGAGCGCGTTCGACATCGTGGGCCACCTGATCGTTGGAGAGCGCACCGACTGGATGCCGCGGGCACGGATCATACTGGAGAAGGGCGAGGCGCGGCCATTCGATCGCTTTGACCGCTCTGCACAGTTGCAAGAGAGTCAAGACAAGTCATTGGAGCAACTCTTGGACGATTTCGCCCGCCTACGGGAGGAGAATCTAGCTGCGCTGCAGGCACTGAATTTGCAGCCCGGAGACTTGACTCGGCAAGGAAGGCATCCAGCGCTGGGCCCGGTGACACTGTCGGAACTCTTGGCGACATGGGTCGTTCATGACCTCACGCATCTGCATCAAATTTCACGCGTGATGGCTCACCAGTATCGCGACGCAGTAGGTCCGTGGAGCGTCTATCTGGGCGTGCTGCAGTGCGCTGGTCATAGCGCGCCGTAGCTTATTAGGAAATCATCCGGGAATGGGCTTCCTGGTGATCTCCTCGAAGAGGACTTCTGGCCCGGAATAACTTCCGGGTTGCCCGTCATCCTTCCAAGAAGCGTGATCGAAAAGCCCCAATCAGACTCACGAGGCGAACTACTAATGCTACTGTCGCTATGCTGCTGCGTCTTCGAGTGCAAGTAAACGGCAATCACAACAGGGTGCATGCCTCGCTAAAGTCGAGCCGAGGGCCCCGCGGCATGAGCGTCGCAGGGTCACCGTAGCCGATGTTGCAGAGAAAATTCGATTTCACATGTCCTTCAGGGAAGAACTCCTGCTCGCAGGACTCACATTTGCCAGCCGCAAAGAACTCCTCATCGAGTTTTGCGTTATCAAAGCCTGACATCGGCCCGCAGTCGAGTCCCAGAGCCCGCGCCGCAAGTATCATGTAGACTCCTTGCAAGGTAGAGTTCCGCAGCGCAGTTTCCTGGATCAGCTGGGGGTTGTCCACAAACATATCGCGCATGGCGGGGTAATGTGGAAACAGCCTGGGCAACTTGTCATAGAACTTCAGATCATAGGCGATGATGACTGTGACCGGAGCGGCCATCGTCTTCTGAACGTTCCCAGGCGCGAGCGCTGGACGGAGACGCTCCTTTGCAGCCGTGGAACGAATGAATAAGAACCTCGCAGGACTGATGTTTGCGCTCGTGGGCCCCCACTTCAGTGTGTCGTAGAGTTGCCGCAGCAACTCCTCGGGCACTGGCTTGGGAAGCCATGCGTTGTAGGTACGGGCTTTCCGGAACACCAGGTCTAGGGCGTCATCACTCACTCTCATTTTCTCGATCCTCTCCATCATTGTCACGGTTCCCTCCTATTCGTTCAGTTTCACGAAATCCTAATTGACATGCTCGAACTCCGCTGCCAACAGAGGCAATTCGGAGATTCATTCGCTCGACACGAACCGGCAGCACAACGATCGGGGACACGACAGCAGAACGTCTTTCCATATCACTCCGGAAGGCAGGCAAGCGCCGCCACGCCATCTGCAAGGCCGGGGCCTGGCCAAGGGAGGTCCATAGCCTTCCAGCTCCGTCCTGCATCACAAGATCTGAAGAGGCCGCGGTTGTTGGCGGCGTAGATGACGCCTGGTTCGCCAGCATAAGTGGCAAAACGGCTCACCGTCGTGCCCTTCGCCGCGGGCAGGCCGCTCATTGACGCTTCCCACCTCTGAACCAAAGTCTTCCTATACACGTACGCCTCGGCCCCTCGCGGCGAATAGGCGGAGCCGGGTCCGTCTGTTGCCGACACGATCACAGTATTTGGATCCGCCGGATCCACGGCAACACCCACGAGGTAGAGGTGCTTCAATCCATCCTCGGGCGATCTCCACGAGTCCCCAGCATCGGTGCTTTCAAAGTACCCGTCGCCGGCGGCCGAGTAGATCCCCCCGGGTGCAAACGGATGCGTCATCGCTGTGTGCGTGTCGTACGGCCCGCCGCGAACGCGATCACGCCAGGTCCGGCCGCCGTCGAACGTGCGCACGAGCGCGCCAGCCTCGATCGCGACAAACACGCGATCTGCGACGCTCACGTCGGCTTCGATCCACCGCACGTGATGCGTCTGGGGCCGTGGGGGAAAACTCCAGGTGTCAGCAGAAGGCAGCGCGCGCAATCCGGCGAGGTCCACCCAGCTATCGCCGCCATTGTCGGAGCGAAACACCGTACTTGGTTCGGTACCGGCATAGACGATACCGAACCCGTCAGCTTGTCCCGCGTGACCCACATCAACCGCGGTGATCTTCGGGTGGTCGATACCCGGTCCGACTGGCTCCCAATTCCGGCCGCTGTCGCGGCTTCGGAAGAGACCGTCACGGGCAGTTCCGCAGTACACTTGAGCCGGATTGCGCAGGTCGACCGCGACACATTCGGGCGATAGGACGCCCAAGTGTGCGTCGACCATCCAGGTGGACGTGCGCCGAGCGATCAACAGGGCTGCGCGTGTTACGACTACGATGCCGACCATGACTCAATCTCCTACGTTACCCCGTTAGGCCTCGCGAAGCACAATCTGGCCGTGTTTCTTTCGTTTTGCCGCTCCCGACAAATCTCCTTTCGCGAACGACTGAATGCAAACGCGGGAGGCGGGACGCATTGCCTCCGCGGATGGCGCGCCTGAGAGTTCGGTAGTGCGACTTTTCTGTCATGGACAACTGGTCGGCGAAATCATCCCCGAGGTTTGGATGATGGATCATGCCGCCCACCTTCGCGGTACCGCGAAGAGGGAACAAGTCGGCGAACTGACGATTCTGACACCAAGTCAGCGACCAGCCTCGATCGCGAAGTAAGAGTGACTAACCACTGATGTACGGAACTGAGAGCATGACAACGCTGCAGGAATTCGGGTGTGAAGTCTGTGGAAGCGTGACCACAAATCCCATCCACTGGTTCGTGATTCGATGTGGAGATTCCGATCTTACCGTGTACCGCTGGAATTCTGAAACCGCCAACGCGGCCGGAGCCCGCCATTACTGCGGTGAAGCTCACGCCGAGGTGTATATCAGTCGTTGGTTTGACTCAGTGTGCGCACCGCCCAAGCCAAGTTTTACGTAGCACTCCAACGGTTTCTGCAACGGCGCGGATTCGGTCACGAACGTTCGACTTAAGCCTTCGCCAGTGTGAACGATGTTAAGAAGGGGGAGAGAGAATGCCAGTTTCCTTCGAAAGAGACATTAGACCGCTGTTCAGGCAGATTGATATCGACCATATGAACAAGCATAACGTTTTGCTCGACAACTACACATATATGGCGGATCCTTCAAACGACTACGGCAACGCTCAAGATGTCGAGGACAGTCTGACAAACCAATCCATGCCTCCCGGTGGCCCTTACTGGAGCAATGAGCAGTTGGTCCTTTACAAGCAGTGGAGAAGCGACGGATATTTGCCTTAAATCAATAATAGGTTCCTGCTCGATCAACGCCTGACGATTGGGCGCTGACGGTCGGAGCGCACGCATCTTGGCTACCGGCTGCAGACAGGGGCAAGGGGGCAAGGCCGGTTGACCGATACCGCTGAAGAGAACTTGAGGGCCCGGGGCTCATCGAGCTTGTGGCGACCCCTGCGTGTTCCGACCTTTCGTAGTCTGCTGATCGCAGATTTCGTGTCGGATGTCGGCACCTTCATGCAGAACGTTGGCGCCGCGTGGTTGATGGTTTCACAGCACGCCGGCCCGGGTTATGTCGCACTTATACAAACTGCGGCTTCGCTACCTTACTTTCTATTGGCGCTTCCAGCGGGTTCTGCTGGAGACATCTTCGATCGCCGCAGATTGATTCTGTTTACCGAAGCCTGGATGATGGGGGTCGCCCTGATTCTGGCCGTGCTGACCATCCGCGGCTCTATGTCGCCTTGGTTGCTCCTTGCGCTGACATTTGCCCTCTCGGCGGGAGATGCGTTTGAAACCCCGACCTGGCGCGCCATCCTGCCTGAATTGGTGTCTAAGGACGATCTGCCTGCAGCATCAGCTCTAAATGGGATCGAATTTAATCTTGCCAGAGCGGTCGGGCCGGCACTAGCGGGTATGGTGATAGCTGTTGCCGGCGTCGCCACCGCTTTTGTCGCGAACTTCCTGTCATTTTTCGGGGTCATTCTAGTGGTCGCCAGATGGAAAAGACCAATTCGAAAGCAGACAGCGCCGGCAGAAACATTGACGGGAGCCACTGTCGCCGCGCTTCGCTACGTCCGCAATTCCCCCGCGATACTTACGGTTCTAGTTCGAACGGGCATTGTTCTGTTTTTTTCCAGTTCGCTGTTTGCGTTACTCCCTTCGGTGGCTAGAAGCGTGGATGAGAGGGCGATCGGGTACGGGCTGTTACTGGGGTGCTTTGGGGCCGGTGCGATCGGCGGTGCATTGGTCATGCAAACGCTCCGCGCCCGTTTCTCCACAGAAATGATTGTCTCGGCAGGCGTCGTGATCCTGGGTAGCGCGATCGTAACGATTACCTGGTTGCATCGGTTGAGCACCCTTGCACTCGTTATTCTCGTGAGCGGCGCGGCATGGGTCCTCTTTATCTCCCTTATTAATGCTTTGGTGCAGAACCTCGCTCCAGACTGGGTGCGAGCGCGAGTTTTGGCGATTTTCACCCTTGTTTATATGGGGAGTTTTGCCCTAGGAAGTGCTGCCTGGGGCGGGGTCGCCCAGCATCAGAGTGTTCGGTTAGCTCTTGTGTATTCTGGATCTGGAACTGTCGCGTGCGCGATCCTTGCCCTGTTCGCCAGGCTTCCAGATTCCACCGCAGATCTCAGTCCTTGGAATCACTGGCGCATGCCGGTCATCGTTAAGGAAGTCAGCAATGAACTTCTTGGTGGTCCAGTTTTGGTCACGATCGAATACTCCGTCGTTGCAGAGCAGGAGTCAACGTTCGTGAAGGCCATGCGTCAATACGCCCGCGTTCGGCGTCGGGATGGCGCGTATAGATGGGGGATCTATCGCGATATGGAAGTAGCCAATCGGTTTGTGGAGATATTCTTGGTCCATTCGTGGGCAGAACATCTGCGTCAACACGAGCGGCAGACAAAAGCGGATCATGAGTTGGAGCAACGGGTCTACAGTTACGTCGCCGGCGAGCCGAAAGTGCGACATCTTCTCTACGCAGATTCGACAAAACTGTAGCCCCGTGCTCGGCATTTGTGGCACCGAGCTGAGCATCGAAGCACCAGCGCATCGATCATTCCCCTCAGATTTGTCTCTGCGGTCCGAGACCTTCGGTACGGCGCAAGAGTTCATCCACAATTTGCCCGGTCACGTTACCTTTATAACCATCTTCGCATTCTGCGCTTGACGATGAAAACAGAAGCAGTTACGGTGTTTTCATTGGGTTAGGTAATCACCACTGAAACGGCCATGGAGTCCCGGAGGGGCGTCACCCAAAATGAATTACCTCCGTTATCTTATATAGTTAGCGTCAGAGCGAGACCCCTATCAGTGGAAGTTTAGAGGGTGGGGCAATCGGTTTAGAAAGCTCGGCCTGCTGGCTGATCTGCGCGACGATCACGGCCAGCCTTTACACTTCACCAGCCACAGCATGCGCCATACCTTACGTTTTCTGGGCGCTCAACGCTGGACTTCCGACCGATGACATCGCGGCCTTGATCGGTGATAGCGCTGGGTAGCTTCAGCGCAGGTACGCTGGTTGTACACCCTCATTCTGCTCTCGACGGGGGGCTATTTTATATGGCCACTTCACGTCCATCGGCGCGGGCGAGCAGAGCCATCATTTCGTCGAGCGTAGCAATGTCGAAGGCCTTGCCTGCCGCGATCGAGGATACAACCAAAATCAGCGAGAGCACACCGGTGAGTGTTTTTTTGAATTTCATAGCACCTCCTAAAGATATTTCACCGTAATGTCCGTCTCGCCCATGGCCTGCAACACGATCTGGCCCAGAGCCTGTATGAATTTCGGCGAGTCGTTAAGCCCCGCGCTCATTTCAAATTGCGCGATGCCCAGCCGGCGCACTTCTTCGCGCGCCTCGTGATCAATTTCACCCAGCGTCTCCACGTGATCGGAGACGAATGCCACCGGCACGACGCAAACCTCGCGAGCGTGTTCCGCGGCCAGATCGTGCAGCGTGCGGTGCAGCGAAGGCTGTAGCCACTTGCTTGCCCCCACCTTGCTCTGATAACAAAGCCGGTGCCGGTTGCTCCATCCACCGCGTTGCACCAGGAGCCGCACCGTGTCTTCAATCTGCCGCTGGTAAGGATCGCCTTTCTCAATCACCGAAACTGGCACGCTGTGCGCGCTGAACACAATCTCCGCTCGCTCCGGCACAGCGAACCGTGCCAGCGCTTCGTCAACTTTTTGAACCACGGCGTCGAGATAGGCCTCGTGCCGGTAGAAATTCTCCACGCAATATACGGGCATGTCGTCGTGAAAATGCCTGCGCCACTCATTCAAGCTCGAGCCCGTCGTGGTCGACGAATACTGCGGATACAGCGGCAGCAACACCACTTCGTCGCACTGCGCCGCTTGCAGTTGCTGAATCGCCTCGCTCGTAAACGGGTGCCAGTACCGCATGGCCACAAAGCAGCGGGCATCGATTCCCCGGCTCGAAAGCTCCGCCTCGAGGGCCTGCGCCTGCCGCTCGGTGAACCGCCGGATGGGCGAACCGCCCCCAATCGTCGCGTAGTGGTGCCGCACCTTGCGCCCTCGCGTCGTCGAAATCAATTTGGCCAAAGGTTTACGCCCGATGCGGGCAAAGGGAAAATCAATGATGTCGGGATCGCAGAAAAGGTTATAAAGAAAAGGTTCGATCTCTTCCAGACTCCCCGGTCCGCCCAACTGAAAGAGCACTACTCCCACCCGCGGTGATGTGCGCGTCATTCCCCAAAATCCCCAGATCGGACGAATTTACTCCCACCCGCGGCGAGATTCACGTCAGTCATGGTTGAGCACTCGAAGCGGATGTTCTCCACCGGAACAGCAGAATCGTGAGCCCTGAAAAGAGCAGCACCGGGGGAATCAGCAAAACGATGATTCCTCCCTGCAAAGCGTGAATGATGGACTTGCCGCCGCCAGCCACAGTCGTGTAACACATGGCACAACTTTGGCCATAGAGCTCATGTCCTGCCCCCACCACCACCAGCCATAAGCCGATAAGCTGAATGAGTACCCGTCGCATCGGTGGTGTTTCGAGCTTTCCCGAGTCTGGCCGGCCGTCCATATATACACGCTTTCTTTCGAGGCCCTGCGCCGTTGCTAGAAACGAGCGCAGCAGCGGCACTCGTTACTGAACCAGCGATCGCATATGCGCGAGCCGCGAACTGTCCGCGAAGATAACTGTCATCATAATGAGTATGAAGACCAGTGCCGGAATCAGCGTCACAAAGAGGCTTGGCTGCTCATACCGCAGGTGCATGAAGTAGGCAATGATCAATGCCGCTTTAATAACGGACAAGACCATTAAGACGCTGAGCATGGTCTCCAACGGCAATTGACGATAGGCGAGAAACACTTCCAACACCGTCAACCCGAGCAACCCAAACCAGACCGAGAAGATGATTTTATTTCCAGCAGTTTCCGCGTGCTCCATTGTCTTGATCCTTCCACCCCTAGGTCGTTTTCGCTGACAGCAAGTAAACCAGCGGGAAGATGAACATCCATACCAAATCGACGAAGTGCCAGTAAAGGCCGCTCACCTCCACATCCGTGGCGGAGAACTTTTTCCGCCCAAAGCCGACGGCGATGACCAGCAAATAGACAACACCAATGGTGACGTGCAGCATGTGAAGCCCGGTCATGGTAAAGAATGCAGCCCCGAACATGGGCGTGCCCCAGGGGTTGTGAAAAGGTCGGACGCCCTCCCCGATAAGGCCCAGCCACTCGCGAATATGCAGAATGTCGAAAGCCACCCCGCCCAGTGCCGTCGCCACCAGCCATCCGACCGTGCCGCTCACCTTGCCCAAGCTTGAGGCTCTGACGGCCAGAACCATGGCAACGCTGCTGGAGAGCAAGACGAACGTCATAACCGCCGCGTTGACGATACTCGGCGCCTCGAAGGGTCGCGGCCAATCCGCAGCAGCGAGCCGTAAATACCCATAGGCAAAAATTACGGCCGAGAAAGTGATGGCGTCAGAAACAATAAACAACCACATTCCCAGTTTCTTCGAGGGTATGGCGTAAGGCGACGCTCCGCCGCCCCAAACCCCGATACCCTGACCACCATGAACTTCTGCTGCTGAAAGTGGATCGCTTGAAGAAGACGACATATTTTCGTTCGCCCCGTCCTGAATTTACTTTGTCTCCGTACTGTGACAGGCTCAACTAACCGCTTGCCGGTGACCCGGCGGGATCGGTCTGCATGACGTAGTCCTTCCCGTTCTGTACATCTCCGTATTCGTAGGCATCGTGATAAACCACGGGATGCTTGCCTCCGAAATTATCAAAAGGTGGTGGAGACGGCACGGTCCACTCCAGAGTCGTGCATTCCCAGGGGTTCTCAGGCGCCTTAGGCCCCTTGTACATGCTCCAGAAAAGATTGATGAAGAAGAGGAACTGGGACGCACCCGTAATCAGTGCCGCGATGGTCATGAATTTGTGCACGGGCATGAGCGGTTGCATAACCTCGTTGACGAAACTCGAGTAGCGGCGAGGCATGCCTTGAAGCCCGATGAAGTGCATCGGCAAGAAGATGCAATAGACGCCAACAAACGTGATCCAGAAATGGGTTTTGCCCAACCGTTCATTCATCATGCGCCCAAACATCTTGGGGAACCAGAAGTAGGTGCCGGCGAACATGCCGAAGATCGCCGCCACTCCCATGACCATGTGGAAATGTCCTACTACGAAGTAGGTTCCGTGTAGAAAGATGTCGAGCGAGGGCTGCGCCAGGAACATGCCACCCAAGCCGCCCGTCACAAACACGGAGACGAAGCCCAAGGCAAACATCATGCAAGTGGTGAAGCGCAGTCTACCGCCAAAAACTGTACCCAACCAAAGCAAGGAGATGATGGTAGCGGGTATGGTGATAATCAATGTCGGGATCGAAAACAGGAAACCGGAATAGGGGCTCATCCCGCTGACGAACATGTGATGTCCCCAGACGGTGAAGCTCAGGAAACCAATCCCCAAAAGGCAAGCCACCATTACCTTGTAGCCGAGAACGGGTTTGCGGGAGAAAACCGAGAGCACATGCGAGATCAGCCCAAAGCCGGGGACGATTGCGATGTACACCTCGGGATGCCCGAAGAACCAGAACAGGTGTTGCCACAGCAAGGGTGAACCACCAGAGTGGTTTTGCAGCTGGCCGCTGATCAACAAGCCAGAAGGGAGGAAAAAACTAGTCCCGGCATTACGGTCAAGGATCAGCAGAACGCACGCCGCAAATAGAACCGCGAAGCTCAACAAGCTGAGGATTGCAGTAATGAGCCAGGCCCAACAGGTCACCGGCATGCGCGTCAGCGTCATGCCCTTGCATCGTAAGTCCACCGTAGTCGTAATGAAATTCAACGCGCCGAGCAAAGAGCCCACGCAAAAAAGCGCTATGGAGACAGCCCAGAGATTCTGCCCCATTCCCTGTCCCGGCCCAGCAAGTTTACCCACGGCGCTGAGCGGAGGATATGCCGTCCAGCCCGAAATCGGCGGACCGTCCTCGACGAACAGGGTGGAGACCAACGCGCATAGGGCTAAGAACGTCACCCAGAACGAAAGCATGTTCAAGGTGGGGAAGGCCATATCTTCGGCGCCAATCTGAATGGGCAGCGCATAGTTGCCGAAACCGGCCTGGGGCGCCGTGGTCAGCACAAAGAACACCATCAACGTGCCATGGAGCGTCAGCAGCGACAGGTAATACTCCGGTGAAATTACGCCCCCGGGCGCTCCCGCGGGCGAGAGCGCACCCAATCCCCAAATATGAACGTTTGGCCAAACCAGGTGAATCCGCACCAGCCATGAAAGGACCATTCCCACGAACACCGAAAAGATCGCGAGGAAATAGTACTGCTTGCCAATCACTTTGTGGTCAAGGCTGAAGACGTACTTGCGGATGAAACCGGTTGGCGGGCTGTGGTGGTGCTGTGCTTCCAGGGGCATGTTTGCCATCGTGAGTTACCTTCCCTGAGTTACCTTCCCTCGTTACCTTCCCTGCGCCCGCGCGTCTTGGCGGCCGCTGTCGCCGGAAAACATTACTGCAAGCTGGCTTGCTCGGCTATCCATTTCTGATAGTCCTCCTCCGACATCACTTCGAGGAAAGCCCGCATGGTGTGGTGGCCGAGACCGCAAAGCTGGTTGCAGGTGATATCGTACTTGCCGATTTTGGTTGGGGTGAAGTGCAGCGGGATCTCCATCCCCGGAACTATGTCCTGCTGAATGCGCATTTCCGGGACATAGAATCCGTGACCCACGTCCTTGGAGTTCAGCAGCAGTTCCACGGGCTTGTTCACCGGAACCGCCAACTCCACGGTCACAATATCGTCCTTGGCCCCAGGGTCGGATTGGACAATGCCAAAGAGGTTCCCTCTGCTTTCATCAATCTTGGCAGTGTGGATGGGGCCGAACTTGCCGTCGGGCCCGGGATAGCGAAAGTAGAAGGCAAACTGCCCGGCGAGTACTTGAACCTGGAGAGAATCGGACGCCGCCGGAGTGAAGTACATGGCAGCCCAAACCTTCTGCCCCACAAATTCCAGCAGGATAATCTCCGACCCGACGTAAACCAGGGCGAGCACGACCAGCCATTTCGCCCCGCCCGGGAAGATGCGGATCGGCCGGGTTTCGCCCTTCCGCTCTCCGTATTTCCAGGCAAACAGAGCCAGACTCAACTGGGCGAGGATGAATCCAATGGCGGCGCCGACGAAGGTCTCCACGAACTGGTGGTCCATCGCGCCACCATGAGCCGAGGCGACTTGGGGAAACCACCAATGGCGTGAGACAAAGATTGCGACCGTGACAGTGGTGATGATCGTCAGCACTACGGCGAACACTTTCCCCATGGTTACCATCCCCCGCGGAACAGACTCAGCTGCTACACAAACCACAAAAGAGCAAGAATGTAGACCCACAACAGAAACATGAAATGCCAATACCAGGCGGTCACGTCCACCACGATGCGCCGCGCTTCCACCGGCTTATGGAGCAGGGAAACTATTGCGGCATAGACTAACACCAGCATGCCGCCCATGAGGTGCACCGCGTGAGTAGCGGTGAGCAAATACACGAACGCGCTGCTGGCGCTGGTTGCCAGGTAAAACCCGCGTTCGGCCAGCAGATGCCAGGCGAACCACTGGCCGGTCAGAAAGCCGCCACCCAGCACGACCGTAATTCCGAGCCAGGGAAAGCCTTTACCCGGGCCGAGAGAAACGCCAGGAATGGAGCCAACTGAAGCTACTGCGGCCTCACGAGTGATTTGCCGGCGGGCCAATTCTGCGGAAATACTGCTGAGCAAGAGCAATCCGGTGTTCACCAGGAGCAGCGCAATCGGAAGGTTGACTGGAGTCCAATCGCGAACGTAGGTATTGGTTTTTTCGTCCAGTGTGGGCAGGCCCTTACGCACGATGTAGGCGCTGGTAAAGGACACAAACAACATCACAATGGGAGCGATAGCCACGGCCAGCCCAAGGCGGGCGCGCCGCAGACGCGCGGTATAGTCGGGAGACCCATCACTATCACTGCGCCCACCGTCCCCGCCGCCACCAAAAACAGGGGGAAGAGAACCGCCTCCATCTCTACCTGTTTGGGGCACGTGCACCGTTACCGGAGGACTCAGAGTTGCCATGGCCTAAGCAGGAATTCCCTTGTTCTCGTTCTCCACTTCGCCGTAAAGGTGAAATCGGCGGTCGCTGGCTGGCCAGCAGCAGCCGTCACTTCTTGGGTTTGTTTACCGGAGGCTTCCCCACGCCCTCACAGTTTCGACTTCAGCAATTGACCGATAACATACACCGACCTTCGCCAGGATGCAATGCTCTAGCGAAGTTGTTGAGTGCAGCACCTTTTTCGTTACGACAAACGAGGGCACACTCAAAGAGAATTAAATGCATTGGAATACCACTGAAACAGATCATGGGTAGTGGGCTGTTTTGAATTTTAGGCGATTAAGGGTTGCGTTCTCAAAAAAGTTTGAGAACCACTGCCACATGGTTGCGATCTACCATGCCTCTTATAATTTTTGCCGCGTCCACCAAGCGCTGAGAGTAAGGCCCGCGATGGAAGCTGGCCTAACGGATCACGTTTGGAGTTTGGAGGAATTGGTGGGATTATTGGAGCGGAACGCGCAGGGAGTTGCAGCATGAGGCTAATTTGGAAGAAATGGGACGAGTACAATCCGGTTTTCGTCATGGTCGGAGCAGTGTGGATGCTCGGCGGTGCTTATATGCTGGTCATGATGGGCGCGACCGGGCCGCTAATCCTTTGGCTGCTCCGCGCAATCCCCGCCATCTTCGTAGCGATGGGATTACTCGTTCTGATTAGGCAGTTTCAACTTCGAGCAAAGTCCTAGATTTCAAAACCGCCCACTACCAGATCATGCAATCGATGGATTGAAGTTGACAATATCGGCTATACTCTTCCCGTCGCAAGTGGGGCGACCCCCAAGTCTTAAGTCTGTGCGTGAGTTTTGGGGTCCAACACCAGGGGGCAAGTACAGATGGCAGACGACTCACCCAAGAGCGTCGGAAATGGCGTTCTCGGGCATCTTCCGCCTTTGCCGAGAAGGGCGCTCAGCAACTCGTTCCTCGCGATGGAGCAGGCCAGCCGCCAGCGTGAAGGCTTACCGCTACTCACCGATGCAGATATTGAAGCGTTGAAAGCTGGCCGGCCCATGTCGTGGGAGAGCGGCGATGCAGCTCCAGCGCCCGTCACCACGGGTCCTCCACCCGCTCCGCCGCCAGCGACTACCGCCGCGGCACCCCCAGCCCCACCCCCGGCTGCGGCTGCGGCCACGACTATGACTATGACCGCACCCAGTGCCGACATCAGCGAGCAAGTCGCAAAATGGGTTGCGGCTGGAAAGAAGTGGAGTAAATCCGCCATCGCAGCGGAACAGGCAGGGCGCAGTCGCAGCGGTTTACCGGCACTCAACGATGCCGAAGTCGCTGCCCTGCTCGGCGAACCCGTCGCTCCTGCGGCGGCCGCTCCGACTCCTCCAGCGGCAGCCGCAGCCTCTGCTCCTCGACCCGCGGCAGCCACTCCGGCCCCTGCGCCTCGACCGGTGGCGGCAACCGTAACTGCTTCCGCGGCGGCTTCCGTAGCGCGCAGCGGCGAACCGACCACGTATGTCGGCACACCGGCGGTGGGGACTTCCAAAGCAGCAGCCAGTGGAGGAGTAGCCTCTGTTGGTCCGGAAAACAATGAAGTCAATCAGCAACGCCGCCGATTGGTGTGGAGTACCGTAGCAGCCTTCCTCACCGCCTGGTTCATCGCATTCTTCCGCTTCTTCCTGCCGCGCACTCTATTCGAGCCCGCAACCAGCTTCAAAATCGGCTATCCCGAAGAATACGGTCTGGGAGTGGACACCAAGTGGCAACAGAAATATCGCATCTGGGTAGATCGCACGCCCGACCGCGTGTTCGTGATTTACGCGCGCTGCACTCATCTCGGCTGCACGCCCGACTGGAAACCCAGCGAGAACAAATTTAAATGCCCGTGCCATGGCAGTGGCTACGACAGCGAAGGCGTCAACTTTGAGGGTCCGGCGCCGCGTCCCATGGACCGGGCCCATCTCGAAAGATCTCCGGACGGTCAGATCCTGGTAGATGTGTCGCGACTCTACCAGTGGCCGAAGGGGCAGCCCAGCCAGTTCAACGATGATGGATCTTACTTGCCCTTGTAGTTTGTGTACTGCCAGAGCCTTGGCCGTGAAAGAGACGGGCTGATTATCAGACCGATCAGAGGAAACGATGCCTGAAGAGAATGGAAACGGAAAGAACGGCAAAGCGACTGGCCTGCTCGAACGATTGAAGTCCGCCCTGCAAGAGGACGTTCAATCAATGAAGACCGATCTGCCCGCCAAAGCCAAGGAGCAAGTCGAGGGGCTCAAAGACCCAACCAAGACCGAGGTCTACAAATCGATATTCCGCCACAAGCACGACGACACGCCGCGCAACCGGGCTCTGGGCGTGCTTTCCAACGTCTTCCTCCATCTCCATCCGGCGAAGATCAATCGCGACGCCGTCCGCTACAGTTTCACCTGGGGCATGGGGGGAATCACGTTTTATCTGTTTATCGTGCTCACCCTGACCGGCGTCCTGCTGATGTTTTATTACCATCCCACCAAACTGCAGGCGTTTCGCGACGTGCTCTACCTGGAGCACGATGTGCCCTTCGGCAGGATCCTGCGCAACATGCACCGCTGGGCCGCCCACCTCATGGTGATTACGGTGTGGTTGCATATGTTCCGCGTGTTCCTCACCGGCTCTTATAAACAGCCCCGCCAGTTCAATTGGAACATTGGCGTGCTGCTGCTGGTGCTCACGTTACTGCTTTCGTTCACCGGTTACCTGCTTCCGGACGATCAGCTTGGCTTCTGGGCGGTCACCGTCGGCACCAACATGGCTCGCGCCACGCCCCTGCTGGGTCACGAAGGGCCGTTTGGCAAAATGTTGGGGATGACGCCATACAACGACGTGCGCTTCGGCCTGCTGGGCGGCTCCATCGTAGATGCGAATGCTTTGCTGCGTTCCTACATCTGGCATTGCATTGGGATTCCGATCGTGGCTTCCGTACTGATGATCGTTCACTTCTGGCGCGTGCGGAAGGATGGTGGCATCTCCGGCCCGGGGTCGGTGGTGCTCGCGTCGGAAGATAAAGCGCAACGTGGCGCAAGGCACGCCTGAGGGAGCGGTCTGACATCGCACGCATGGTCGCTGGTCGTTAGTCGTTGGTCGTTAGTCGTTAGCCCGGAATCCCGGGTGTTGACGGCCAACGACCAACGACTAACGACCAACGACTAATGGGAGCACTTATGGATTGGCGACAACTTTGGGAGATCTGTTCCGCGCCCGACAACGTACCCATCGTGGCTCTGATTCCGCTTCTGGCCTTTTATTGCTATCTGGCATGGAAGCAGGCGAAGGCCAACGACGACCTGGTTGCGGAACTGGAAACCAATCCCGCGATGGCCAAGACTCACCATCGCAAGACTTGGCCGTTCGAGCCGGGCTGGCAGAAGGAAGTGCACGTGTGGCCGTTCCTGCTGCGCATTGAGTTCCTCGCTGCCATCATCGTCACCATCGTTTTGATGATCTGGTCGGTTACTCTGAACGCACCGCTGGAAGAACCGGCGAATCCGAACCTGACCATGAATCCGGCAAAGGCCCCCTGGTACTTCCTCGGTTTGCAGGAAATGCTGGTGTACTTTGACCCCTGGATTGCCGGCGTAGTGATGCCGACGCTCATCATCATTGGCCTGATGGTGATTCCCTACATCGACACCAATCCGCTGGGTAACGGCTATTACACCTGGAAGCAGCGCAAGTTTGCCATCGGCTCGTTTCTCTTTGGCTTCATCATTCTTTGGGTCGCGATGATCATTATCGGCACGTTTATACGCGGTCCGGGTTGGCAGTGGTTCTGGCCGGGACAAACTTGGGATCACAGCCGCCTGATTTATGAGGTAAACCGCGATCTGCCCGATCTTTTCGGGATCACGTCCAACCTGGCCAAAGCCATTTTCGGGGCGATGGTTGTCGGGGGTTATTACGCGGTCGGCGGGTTCATCATCCACGCGCTGTTCCGCCGTTACAACCCGAAGGATTATCAGCGCATGAGCCTGTTGCAGTACTCCATCATGGTGTTCTTCGTTCTCACCATGGTGGCACTGCCGCTCAAGATGATGTTGCGGCTCATGTTCAACATCAAGTACGTGATGATCACGCCCTGGTTCAACGTGTAGTTGGTTCAACGTGTAAATGGTGGTTTGCTTAACGACTAACGACTAACGACCAGCGACTAATGGGAGGCGGTGTTGCCCGAGCAACCAATCCGCAAGCAGGATCCGATTGTCACCAAGTCCTTCGCGCTGTATTACGTCGTGTCCATGGTCATCCTCATGGCCACGCTCTTCTGGGCGCTGTGGGACGAAGACTTCGCCCAGCGTCCCTGGAAGGCCTTTCAGCAAGTGTGGAAACAGCGCTACAGCGACTTCCTGAAGACAGCCGGGTCGAAGTCCGCGCAGTCCGAAAAGAACGTCGAGCAGAGCGCCGACTACCAGCAACTTGAGCAGGCTTACCAGCAGGTTTATCAAGCTGCCAAGCCTCACCGCGATGAGCTCCAGAAACAGATCCTTGACCTGAACGCAAAAATTCTGGCGGTGCAGAGCGTCTTCGTCGACAAACGCGCTTATGTGAATGCTCTCACCTACCAGATCGAGACCGACACGAGTGCCTCGGGCAAGGAAAGCAAGGGGAAGAAACTCGAAAAGTACAAGAAGGAAACCTGGGCCGTTGAATATCCCGACGGTCACAAAGAGAAATATGATTTCCCCCAACTGGTAGCAAAATACAACGAGCTTAAAGACGAACGCACCAAGTTAAGCGCGGAGCTGGGCGAAGTGCTCAAGCCGGTGACCGAAGCCAGCACCAAGCTGTCAGCGTACATCAGCCAGCAGATGGTCGATCTCACACCGGGACAGATCGACGGTCTAAAGAAGAAAACCTCAGAGTGGGAACCAAAGATCGTGCAGATCAACGTGGCGGATGCCAACATCGTGGACCGCTGCGAATCCTGCCATATGGGAATCCGCGAGCCGCTCGTGCTGACGGCAGCTTCGATGGCCCTCCATGACAAAAAGCCCGACGCGTATGCGCGCGCTTTCACCAGCCATCCTGAACCCAGCTTACTGAAGACGCACGATCCGGATAAATTCGGCTGCTCGCCTTGCCACCAGGGCAATGGCCGCGCCACCACCGGCGTTGAGAAGGCCCACGGAACTTATGAGCATTGGTTGTGGCCGCTCTTCCCCAAAGAAAACACTGAAGCTGGCTGTCAGACCTGCCACGCTGCAGACATGATGTTGGTGAGCAACGACGTAGGCACGACCATCAGCGAGGGCAAGTTCTTGTTTCGCCAGCGGGGCTGCGTCGGCTGCCATCGCTATGAAGGGTACGACAAAGAACCGGAGGAACTGAACTCGGTCAGCCAGGAGATCAAGCAACTGGAGCAGGAGAAGATCCAGAACATCAAGCAGGCAGGTTACTTGATGAGCCAGGCCGATGCCGCGGAGACGAACGAAGAAGCCGTGCGGCTGAACGACAGAGCCGTGGCCCTGAAGGTTGCCAACAGCAAGGCTGACGGCCGCATCGCCCAATTGGACCGGCAAACCAAGAGCCTCTTGCAGGACATGAAGAAGGTGGGACCCAACCTGAAGGACATCCGGCTCAAGCTCAACAAGAACTGGATTCCTGTCTGGCTGAAGAAGCCGACCGACTTCCGGCCCACTACCCGGATGCCGAACTTCCGCCTCAATGACGACCAGATCAAGGCCATCTCCGCCTATCTATGGCAGTCGGCGCTGGTCGACCCACAGCCCAAGCACAAACCGGGCAATGGCGAGCACGGCAAGGAACTCTTTGAGACGCGCGGCTGTCTGGCCTGCCATTCCATCGGCGAAGGCGATCAGATGGTGGGTGGAACCTTCGCCGCCAATCTTACCCGGGTCGGGGAGAAGGCCAACTATGACTATCTCGTGCGCTGGGTGCATAACGCGCGCGAGCGTACGCGTCCCTATTGTCCGTATGAAAAGAAAGACATTGGCCCCGAAGATTATGCCAAGAAGGGGCTTCCTTTTGTTTTCGACCTGCAACACAGCAAATGCCCGAACGATGGCCACGAACTGCAGGTGCAGAACATGACGGTGATGCCCAGCCTGCGCCTCAGCCCCGAGGACGCGGAAGACATCGCGACGTTTTTGGTAGCGCAGAAGAAGCAGGAGCCCAGTTCTTACGCCGACGCTTCCTTCATGGACGACCCGAAACTGAAGGATGAAGGCAAGAAGTGGATTCGTCACTTCGGCTGCTCGGGTTGCCACGAGATCGCCGGCTTCGAAGAGGAAGGCCGCATCGGAACCGAGTTGACCTTCGAGGGCAGCAAGCCGCTGGAGCGTCTTGATTTCGCCTTGTTCACCGAGGCCGCGCAGCGTGGCGGCAAGAATGCCGAACCGATTACCAACCCGGAAGATCTGGCGCGATTGCCGGACGGCCCCGCGCAAGGTCCCTGGTATGGCCACAAGGGCTTCTTCGAGCACAAATTGGCCGAGCCCAATGTCTACGATCGAGGCAAGATCAAGAGCGAAGAAGAAAAGCTGCGGATGCCCAACCTGCACTTGACCAAGGATCAGGTGCGCGCCCTCACCACCTTCTTGATGGGCAGCCAGGAGAGTGCTCTGCCCGCCAATTATCAATACCGGCCGCTCGATTATCGCCGCGACATCCAGGAAGGCTGGTGGGTCGTCAGGAAGTACAACTGCATGGGTTGCCATCAGTTCATTCCCGGCCAGCAAACTGCGCTCATGGGGATGAAGCATTATCAGGACGCCCAGGAAGAACTGCCTCCCAAGCTCCTGACCGAAGGGGCCAGGGTCGATCCGCAGTGGCTCCTGCGCTTCCTCACCAACCCGGCGTTGAACGACAAAGACACGAATCGCAACGGCGTGCGGAACTACCTGCAAGTGCACATGCCCACTTTCTCCTTTTCCGAGAATGAACTGGGCAAGCTGGTGCGCTTCTTCCAGGCGCTTTCGCGGCAGCCTTTTCCGTACATACCGGAGCAGGTTCCTCAGCTGACGGCGAAGGAAACCGAGATGGCGCGCAGCCTGTTCAGCAGTCCGGCAGCCCCCTGCCTGAAGTGTCACGAAACCGGCGATCCGCCGCACGATAAGACTGCTGTCGCTCCCAATCTCCTCTTGGTGCGGGGGCGCCTGAAGCCGGATTGGGTGGAGCGCTGGCTCATCGATCCGCAAGCCATTAGCCCGGGCACTTCCATGCCTTCAGACCTGTTCCGGCGCTTGAGTAATCATTGGGTCTTCGCCGGTCCAACTCCATCGTCGTTCGAGGGCTACAATAAGGACCACACCAAGCTGCTGGTGGATTACATGTTCCTGCTCACGCCCGAGGAACAAAGGCGGGTGGCCGCGGCTATGGGTCGCCCACAGGCCTCGGCTCAGCCGTCGCACAGCGTCAAGCCAGGCGCCAATGCATCGCCCGGTGGAGGCCACTAATGAATACCAAAACCCGAGGAGGAGTACTCGAATGCGCACTCAGCAAATGCTGCTAGCTCTTTTCACGCTGTTGGTCGGTTCGTCACTGATGTTCGCTGGAACGGTGACCGGCAAGGTAACCTACACCGGCACGCCCGACCGGCAAAAGGCCATCGATATGGGCAAAGAACCGTACTGCGCCAAGCAGCATTCGAAACCCGTGACTTACGAATCGGTTGTAACCGGGCCCAAGAATGCATTGGAAAACGTGGTGGTATACGTTTCGTCCGGGGCCCCCGATGACGCCCAGGTTCCGGCCCAGACTGTCAGCTTCGAGCAGAAAGGCTGCCAGTATGTTCCCCACATTCTGGTCATGCACACCAACCAGGAACTCAAGGTCACCAACGACGACCAGGCTACGCACAACATTCACCCACTGGCTAAAGTGAACCGCGAGTGGAACAAATCCCAGGCGCCCGGCGCCGCGCCCATTGTCGAGAAATTCGCGAGAGAAGAATTTATCTCGGTGAAGTGCAACGTCCATCCCTGGATGCACGGCTACTTCGTGGTTCTCAAGACGAATCACTACGACGTAAGCAAGGGTGGCGGGGACTTCAAACTGCCCAACCTGCCTCCCGGCAAGTACACCCTCACTGCCTGGCATGAGGACTACGGCACTCAGACTGCCGACGTCACCATTACCGGCAACGAAACCAAAGATGTCAACTTCACTTTCAAAGCGGAGTCGCACTGACGCAGGCGGAGTTGAAAATGATTGTTGCCCGGAAGGCCTGAAGTTCTCGCTTGGAGCGAAGATCGAAGACCGGACCGATAGGCCTTCCGGTCGTTCCGAGTTCCGAGTTCCGAAGATAAGAGTCAAAACAAAAGTAAAGCTGGTCAGCTCTCCTTCGGCGGCAAAGTCAGTCCAAACACCGAAATCTGTCCCTGCCCGGCTACATTCACCACCGATTCCCCGGGGTGTGGCAGATACAAAGTCTTGCAATGCTCGCAGCGGTAGACCTCAGCATCCAGTCCCCAGGCCTGTTCCGCATCCCCGCAATCTTGCTCGATCAAATCGACGCTATAAAACCAGCGCTTCAAATGCCCGCCGCAGAACTTGCCCTTCTCGTTTTTCTCGTTGCATGCGCGCTGCCCGGCCTTCTTGATCTTGACCTTGTGACGGGGAAGCTGCGGAGCAGTTTGCAGACCGGGAGTAGTAATCTTCCCAGGCGCCAAAGGACTCGCTGCCGCCCTCGCTTTCAATCGCCCCCGAATATCCAGAAATGCATTCAGGAACAGAATGCCGGAAAGCGGCAGAAGAATCAGGCTCATGAAGAGGCCGTCAACCGTGCCGATATTTCCCCGCAAAACGATCCATGCCACTCCCAGCAGAGGGACGATCCCAAGTACGACGGAAAGCACCAGCATCATAGGCTTGCACGCTCCCTTTGTGGCGCCGGCGTCTTGCCGGCTGTCCCGAGGACTTCCCTCAGGATTACGTCTCCTTCGCTTTCCTGCTTGAGCTTAACCCTGCTCCGCCTTGGCTGCCGCCGCCCGCTCCCGCTCGATGCGGCGGATGGTCGCGCGCAGCCAATTTCCCAAGGCTTCCTCCAACTTCAGTTGATGGTCCCTCAGCATGTCCACCGTCTCCCCCTCCGGATTCAGCGGAATATGATGGCACGGCACGCCTTCACCTTGGGCGTTCTTGGGAACGAAGTCGGTGAGGAAGCATTCGCTGCACGAATGCGGCATCGTCGGATCGCTGAAATTGAGGCAGGTAAGAGAATCCTGGAAGCTCCTCGTGGGCGTCCGCGGAGTCCTCACCGAACGTCCATAGCCTCCCTGCTCCAGAAATGCGAGTTCGAACTTCAGAGTTTGCAGAATGTCGCGCTCATCACTTGACACGGTATGCCTCCACCCGGCAGTCCCCCACCAGCAATGGCCGCCCGACCCTGTGCGTCCATTTTCGACACCCAATATATCAAAAAACGGCCAAGCCTCTGACGGCAAATGACCGCAAAGAACGATGAAGAACGATGACCGATGAAAATCCCCAACATCTACGGTATACTCACCCGCATGCCCGCTGAACTGGACCCCGTGAAACCCGCCGGGATGGTGCCCGAAGAGTTCAAATTCGAGCCCAAATCCAAGGGGCTATTAACTCCTCGAAAGAAAAAACCAAAGGAGTTGGCGGTGATTACCGAGTGCTGCACCGGCTGCGCGGGCTCGCCGGCCTGCGTAGAGTATTGTCCGGTGGAAGATTGCATGTTCTGGGTTCCGGACGAAGACTGCACTCCGTTTGGCCGCATCCAGGTCGACCCGATCCTATGCATCGGCTGCAAGAAGTGCATCAGCAAGGGCCCCGACGGATGTTTTCTTGACGGCTGTCCGTGGGACGCGATCGTGATGGTGGACACCGTCGAAGTAGAAAAAGAAGTCGGCGTGATGCCGATTTGAAGGCAGCATAAAGTGTAATAGTTCGAACTCGACCTTGCGGACAGGGTTGGCAAGGCTCCACGTATCGGGCACAGACCGGTATCCGATCGGTGGATTTTGAGTGTAATCGAGATGATATTACGACAAGTATCTCCCGGTAATTCGCTAGGGAACCACGGTCATCTTAACCGTGTTTGATTTGAGCAGCACGCCTCCAAGCTCCCTCGGTTCTCTCCACGCCACTTGCACAGAGTACTCTCCGGGTCGCGACATGTCGCTGAACATGCTCACTGAAATCGTGCCTGTGTAGGACTCATTCGGCTTCACTGGCACAAATCCGTGTGCACCCGTGGAGTCGGGCGGGCACGTCGTTTTGGACTTGACCTCCGTATCTGGCGCCAGATTGCCAGCACTGTCACGAACCTCCATCGAATAGTCACAAAGCGGGGTGGCGAACTCAAGTGTGACAACACGACTCAAGTTATTCGTGAGGGTGACTTTTACGTACACGTCCTCCCCGCTCTTTACCTCGGAATAAGCCGCCGCGGCTGTGACTGAGAATGCCGCCTTCGAGGACTGCGCCATTCCTGTCGTTCCCAAAAGCGCAACCGTCCCAAGACAAACACAGAAGCCAATGGATTTCATAGCTCCTCCTAACCCTCGACCGACAGGCTTGCAGCCCAAGCAATCCTCGAATTGTACGGCTGGCGGGGAAAGCGCGGAACCATTGTTGACGAAACCAGGCGATTACACAACTGTGCGCCGTTTGTTCGCCCTTCAGCCACTACGCTCAAAAACCCTGTTACGGCCTGACAGTAGCGACCCCATCCGAGAGCGTGGTGTGCAAGGTCAAGTCTTGGCTATCACACATAAAGCTTCTGGCTCTTAGCTCAAGCACGACTTTCGCTGAACACCCGCCACTGACCGCTCATCGCCGATCAACTCCCGCCGACCAACTCCTCATTTCCCCCTCTGACGTATCGCTCTCTCCGTTTCCAGCGCTTGCTGCCGCACGTGATCCGGAATGTCGGGCAACTCTCGTTCATAGGGAAGAACTGCGGCAATGTCCTCTGGCTGGCCGACAAGGTAAAGCGCGCGCAACGCTTCCCAGACCTGCTCGGTGGACGGGTCGATAGTCGCGATGAGGTCTCCCTGCCTGACCTGCTGCCCAACCTGAGCCGAGAGTGTGCGCACACGACCAGTAATCGGGGAACGCATTTCAAGATTATGGCTCGCGCCGTTACCGCTAACCTGGAGCTTGGCGACGACTCCGCCCTGGTGAATGCTGGTGCCGATAGCGCTCGTATCCGTCATCCGTCCGGCATCGGGCGCGATCACCTGCGCGGGTTGCAGAAGTTCAACAATCTGCGGCCTTCCGGCTGCGTCTCCGAAGCGGACCAGCGAAAGCGCCGCATTGCCGCGCACGCTGAGAGAAGGATCGGCGAGCATTCTCAGCAGAGCTTCATGAAACCCGGCGCCGGACGGGTCCTGCCCCATCACCCAGGCATCAGTGTTGCGCACCTCTTCGACCGAATCTGAGGCCAGGCGGATAGCATCGGGATACCAGCGGGTCACGCTAGCGTCGTGGCGGCTCATGCGCTCGCCCATCTGCACCAACGCGTGCTGAATGTGCCGGGGATGCCTCTCGTCTTCGAGATACTCGGCCAGTTGTTTGTCGGAGAGCTGGCGGCCGAACCAGGTGTTCCACCAGAACAGAAACGGCATCAGCACGATCAGCCACGCAGTCAGGAAGAAGAGCAGCCGATTGCGCGTGGACATGCGAGGCCGCGGCTTGGGTAGAGGGCTAGGGGAACTGCTTGCATCCGGCAAAGATTGCAGAGTTGCGTCGGGGCGAACCGGCATGGGATCACGGAAATATAGCAGAAAGCGGATCTCGGGTCTCTGGCTCGGGAAAGTCGGGTAGTGGGTCAGTTTGAATTTGTTTTGAAAGGGCACGGCTTCAGCCGTGCCGTAACTGCCGCAAAATCAAAAACGGCCGGGTGCCGGGTGCCCCACTCATTCGCGTTCTTTGCGAATGAGTGGGTATCCGCGAACAAGAGGGACGCTTGCACCCGTCCCCTCGCCAAACGTCGCAACCGGACAGGCCTTGATCCCCATAGGCCACTCCTGAAATTTCACCCGTACCAGTCCGGTCTCTCCGAGAAGATAAGCACGGAAGCTGCTCCACGCCCACAGTTCCGGATTGTCCACCAATCCGCGTTTCACTGGGTTGCGATGCATATATCGCAGCTTCTCGATTTGCTTCTGCTCGGTCCGCACATTGAAATCGTAAAAGCGTTTCTGCCA
Organism: Terriglobales bacterium; assembly: GCA_050012595.1. Classification (GTDB taxonomy): domain Bacteria; phylum Acidobacteriota; class Terriglobia; order Terriglobales; family Acidobacteriaceae; genus Acidiflorens. Next base: position 166,314 of record JBEKGW010000006.1, on the reverse strand, counting down.
GACCGGCGCGGGTTCGGGGTGGTGGAACCCACTCGCAAAGCGCGCCATGAGTAGGACCCCCTCGGCTCTTAGCTTCCTTGTGAACCTTTCTTTGAGGACTTTCATTACTACCGAGGGATCGCCCGTTTCTGGCTCCGTCATGAGCAGATGAAAATGCTCCGGCATGATGACGTATCCGTGGACCACGAAGCGATACCTTTGGCGCGCTTCTTCCAGGACGCTCAGAAAAAGGTTGCGGCGCTCGGCCGTGCCCAGTTGCGGCTGGCGATGGTAGCAACTACAGGTAATGAAATGCAGATCATGGCTGCCGTAGTAGCGATGCAAGCCCCTGGTCATCTCGTTAGAGTAGACAAAGGGTTCTAGCTTGACTGTGACCTGGGTCTCAACCAAATTGTGACGAACCCACTCATTCGCAAAAAACGCGAATGAGTGGGTATCCGCGAACAAGAGGGACGCTCGCACCCGTCCCCCCACCAAACGTCTCGACCGGACAGGCCTTCTACCCTTTTTCATCACAAACGCGCGGGCCACCCATCACAGACTTCTAACCGCCCATCGGCGACAATGGAGACTGACCTAATGGAGACTAACCTGTGGCAGGGCCGAGTTGTGCCCGTCAATCAAGACAGCCCTCGGAGCCGCCCCAGCCCCACTAGTCGGCGCTCTTTGACAACACGAAGTTGAGGCAGTCAGCTGTCAAGTCCCCCTGCCGAAATCCAGCGAGTGAGCCCAACAAGCTAACTCCTTATTCCGGAATATTTTACGAATAACTCCTTTAAACTCAAAGATTTGAAAGGAATTTCCAGCCAAATCTATGATTCTAAAGGGATGGATATTAAAAAAAATTGTGACGGGGGTAAACAAGCCGCACCCAAAGAGGGGAAAGTCGAGCCTAAGTCCTTATTCCGGAATACTTTACAAGTAAGTCCTTTAAACTCAATATTTTGCACATAATTGGGGAGGGGGGGGTAGGGGGGTTGGGGGGACGTTAAATACTAGGTAATATCTCAACCGTAAATACCCAAGTTCTCAGTCCTCAGAAAAATCCAAAGTCCATCCTGGTTTCACTGAGAACTGATAACTGATAACTGAGAACTTCTACTCCACCACATCCGCATCGAGCACGCGGTCCTGCTCCAGATAGTGGGAAACAGCGTATTGCGCCAGAAGCGGCGTCTGGAGCCGGATCTCAGCGCCGATCCATTCCCCTTTTTTGTGGGGCTCGTTGAGCGGATGATTGCAACGCCCGCCACTGCCGAACTGAGGACCGAAATCGGCGCTCTGGATCTGGTCAAACGGCTTCAGTTCGCGCCAGGCTTCATCGCCCACCGTGCCGGAAACGTCAATCTTTAATCTGACGATAGCCATAGACGAAACACGCATGGATGATGATGACGGCATCATTCCATCACTGCATCGGTGGAGGCTCGGGTTCGGCAGAGCCATCGGCGCGTGCGTCCGAGGCTCCGTAGTTGACCTTGGCCTTCGAGTCGTGCAGAACTGCCTGCCCACGACCCATGGCGGTGGTGTATTCGTGCCGCACGTCGAGTTGGTGCCCCATCGCGGAAAGTTTCTGCCGCACTTCGGGCGTCACTCGCGACTCGATCACGATGTTGCACCCACTCTGCGGACTGATCGTGAAACGGGCGGTCTCCAGAGCCTCCTGGATGTTCATGCCGTAGTCGACCACGTTGGAAACGAATTGCGCGTGGGCCAGCGGCTGGTTCGCTCCTCCCATGATCCCGAAGCCAACGTGTTGCTCGCCATGCTCCATGAAAGCCGGAATGATGGTGTGGAACGGCCGCTTGCGCGGGGCGAGCGCATTCGGAGACCGAGGGTCGAGCGAAAACAGCGCCCCGCGATCTTGCAGCACGAATCCCATGCCGCGCACCACAACGCCCGACCCGAACGCCTCATAATTGCTTTGAATCAACGAGACGATGTTTCCTTCGCGATCCACCACCGAAAGGTAAGTCGTATCACTTGCGGGCGGCTTGCCGGCCGCAACCTCGCAATTGGCTTTGCCGGGATCGATCAGTTTGGCGCGCTGCCGCGCATACTCCTTCGACAGCATCCCCTTCACGGGAATCTTCGCAAAGCGTGGATCGGCGTTGTAACGCCCGAGATCGGCATAAGCCAGCTTCATGGCTTCGATCTTTCTATGCAGTTCCGCAACGCTGAGCGGCCCCTCGGGCGACGCCGGAGAAGTCTCCATAATGTTCAGCATCTCCAGTGCCGCCATTCCTTGTCCGTTGGGAGGAAGTTCGTAGACGGTCCAGTCGCGATATGTCGTCGAAATCGGCTCGACCCATTCTGGCGAAAACTCGGCCAGATCATCCGCTGCCATCGTTCCGCCCAGGCTCTGCGACGTGCTCAAAATCGCATGCGCAATCTCACCCTGGTAAAACGCAGCCGCTCCATTCTGCGCTACCAGCCGCAAGGCCTTCGCGAGATCGTGATTCTGGAACACTTGTCCCACCGCCGGAGGCTTGCCATTGGACAGATAGACTCGCCGGCCTTCCGGATCCTTCGAGATCCATTCGGCCGAGTCGTTCCAATAGGACGCAATGATTTCAGGGACCGGATAGCCATTCTCGGCATAGAAAATCGCGGACTGAAAAAGATCCTTCCACATCAGCCGTCCAAAGCGTTCGTGGAGTGCGTGCCAGCCCGCCACCGCACCGGGAACCGTGACGGAGTCAATGCCTTCGAGCGGCATGGAGGTCGCGCCTTTCGCCCGCAGGTGCTCGATGGTCAGTCCGCGCGGCGCCCATCCACTGGCGTTAAGACCATACAGCTTGCCGGTTTTTGCGTCCCAGTAAATCGCAAACAGATCGCCGCCCATGCCGTTCATCATCGGTTCAGTCGCCCCGAGCACGGCATTCGCGGCAATCGCCGCATCTACGGCAGAGCCTCCCCGCGCCAGGATCTGCGCACCCGCCACCGAAGCTTGCACATGGCTGGTAGCCACAATGCCATAGCGTGTGACGACCATTGAGCGCGCGTTAGGACGGTCTCGGGCAGACATGGAGGATGCAAGCAGCACAAGAGCCAGTGCAATTCGAATCGAAATATTCATGCTACACCTGCGCACGCATATTTTAAGTTGCACTACTGCTGAATGCCTAAGAATCTGTGATTGAATTCTGAGGGTGCCCCGCTGGAAAGCCAGCACTGGAGCGGACTGCACTTGGAAGGTGGGTCCAAGCGATCTCTTAGTGTTTATGCAGCCATACGCCCGCCTCACGCAGCAAGTAGTATTCGTTGACTGGGCGGTCGTCCTGCATGGTGGGCGCATCCCTATCCGCGGCGATCACCCAGTCGATCGGAACTTCTCTCTTTAGGACGGCCGCAAACTGCTGTTCGGCGGTTGGGAACGGTCCCCATTCCACCAAGTCCGCCGCTGCACTCGCCGGCATACGCTTTGCCAGGTCAGCCGCAGACCAAACTGGGATGGGCTGGCGGCTGGCAAGGTAGTGGATGCCCCAGCCCTCGAGTGAAATAAACGCGCGAACATAGGGGAACGACTCTTTCAAGGCGCGCGCAACCGCGGCGGTCGTCGCTAGATCTCCACCGGGGTACCATTGCTGCAGGATGCCGTCCGGTCGCAAGCGCTTCTTCGCGGCGGAATAGAACTCGCGCGAGTAAAGCAGGCTTGAGCCGGCTGCTCCTATCGGCGGGGGCGGATCGATCACGATCACGTCGTACTGTCCAGTCGTGCGCTCAAGAAAACGCCGGCCGTCGTCGACTACGATGTGTGAGCGCGGCGATTTCAGCAGCTCCGGGCCGTCTGCGTGGAAGTACCAGAAGAGTGCGGGAACGCTGGGAACAAGGTCCACCGCTGTGGAGTCGATTCCCCACGACAACATTGAACGATGAGTCGTGCCCATGCCAAAACAAATCGCCAAGGCATTCTGGGGCGGATGATCCAGGAACGCCAGGGGCATAGAGGCCATCAGTTTGGTGATTGGCGTCAGGACGGTCATGTTCACGCCGTTAACGAACAGAAGCTTTTCCATTCCCTGGCCAGATGCGACCACCGTCGCCGTGCTGTCCCGGCGCACCTGCGCCTTCGGAATGCCCTGATTATGGCTCCGCGTCATGAAGATCAAAGCGAACGACGCAAATAAAATCAAGCCGAACACGAGCGCACGCTGAGCTGTAAAACGTGGCGCCGGCCCGGGCTGTCGGAACAACCTGAACGACAAAGCAACCAGCAACCAGGGCAGAGCCAGCGTCACCAGAGCGTACCGCTCATCGAGATACGGCAACAACACAAAACCCGCAACCAGCGGGCCCAGGATACAGCCGGCCACGTTGACCGCGTACCCCACTCCCGCCCGGTTGGGATCGCCTGCCGAGAAGCGGTCGACCAGCCTCGGAGTCAGAAATCCCAGAAGACCGCTGAACGCCGCGATCCCCAGGGGCACGCGCAGCCATCCATGAACCCCCACGCGCGAGTCGACGGCGAGCAAAGGGATTAGAGAAACAAACCAGACGAACAGCCATACCAGCGTTCCCTCGCCACTGTGCCGGCGGCTCCAAATGCGGTACACGGTCGATCCGATGAACGTCGCGCCTAGGTAAATACCCAGGATGATTGCGAAGGAATACACGAATGTGCCGACATAGGGTGTGTACTGCCGGGTCCAGACCACCTCCATCCCCATGCTGGTCAGTCCGGTGGCGAACAGCAACCAGAGCGTGCCGCTGCCCAACATCTCGCGCCAGGCGAGGGCGGCCTTGCCCCTGGCATCCTCTTCATAGCTGCCGCCTGCTTGCGGCCTTTGTTTTCGGGCCAGCGCAAAGGCCCCGCCGCAGATCGCAAGATTGAGCAACATCCCAAGTCGCAGGGTGCCGGTAAAACCGAAGACCTCGATCAATAGCAGGGGAATCACCGCCCCCGCCACCGCCCCCAGCACATTCGCGAGATAAAAAAAGCTGAATGAGCGTCGCGACTCCAGGCCCGTCTCGCTGCGGATGGCAAACATGCCCAACGGAATCGTAGCCCCCATGCAAGCGCACCACGGAATCAGACTGCATGCCACCCATATTCCGGCGGCAACGTAGTAGCCAGACGACGACAGTGACAGCCCGCTCCCCAAGTGCTCCAGCACGAAGCGGCCAACCATGAGTTCCAGGGGCACGACGACGGCGGAACAGCCAATAAACAACTCGGCAATGGCGTAAACCTGCAAAGGCGGAGAGTTGAGGCGCCGCGCGTATTTGCGCACCAGGTGCCCAGCCGCCCACGAGCCCATCCCCAATCCTGCCATGAAACTCGAAAGCACAATCGACACCATAGCCGTGGTGACACCGAATTCCGCCATGGCGAGACGAAGCCATATCAGCTCGTAGAGAATGCTGCAAAATCCGGAAATCAAGAAGAAGGAGAAATACCACCTCCGGCCGCGGTTCGCGACTGCTGGTTCTTCCGTTCGCTCCGCCCTCGCCTCTGGGGGAGGAATTTTAATTTGGGCCGGCATTGTTCCAGCGCTCACAGGTAACTCCGTTTCTACCAGGATCATTCGCTTCGTCGGCGCCTCGGGCGAACTCGAAGGAATGCTCGTTCAAGTCTCTCAGACAGCTACAGAGTGCAGGCAGAGGTAACCCGCTGTCATGGTAACGAAAGTCATCGCCCCCGGCAGACTGCAGAAACAACTAGGCGACAAAAGACAAAGTACATGGGATTTGCGAATCAGCAAGAAGTTACAAACGAACCTTGGGTCGGAGGCCTTGATTGCTGGCGTCGTGCCGGCGAAGAAATTCTTGCATTCGGGCTGCGTCGCGGAACGCTTCCGTGCCGCCACAGTCGGTGGTGGAGAAAGCTCCGCACAGGTTTCCGTAGGCCAGGCAAGTCGTGAGATCCGCTCCGCGCAGAAATTGGTGGAGGAACCCGGCGTCGAAGCTGTCACCTGCGCCAATCGGATCGATGACCGTTACCGGCACCGCGGGTGCGCTGAATCGGTGCCCATCCCGAATAGCAACGGCTCCGCTGGCGCCCATTTTGACCACGACGGTTTCCACCTTTTGTGCGAGCCACGAGAGCGCGGTTTCCACGTCGTCAGCTCGGGACATCTTCATCGCTTCCCGCTGGTTCGGCAGCAGGATGTCGACGTGAGGCAGGATCTCGAGGACGCCGTCCCAACGGTCCTCGGGATCGTCGTTAGTGTCGAGCGAGGTGGTCAGGCTGGCGGATTTCATCCGCCGAAAAAGCTCAGGCACATGCGGCAATAGTTCACGCTGCAAAAACAGCGACGACATATGGAAGTGGCGCGCGGATACCAGATAATCGAGGTCGAGATCCTCAAAGCGCAACTCGGAAATTGTGCCCGGATACGTAAGGATGTGGCGCCGGGGTCCGTGGGGCAGAATGAACGTCACGCCGGACTTGGCGCCATGCGCGACGCCCGCCAGGTCCACACCTCGTTCACGCAGGCGTTCCATCGCGAGAGCTCCGAAAGCGTCGTCGCCGACCTTGGTGACGAACCCCACGCGGCTGCCAAGAGCGGCGAGATTATGCGCCAGGATGGCCGAGGAACTGCCTAGCGTGATGGCAAAGCCGCTGGCCAGCAGTTCGCGTTCTGTGGGCATGTGCTCAGGCAAACCGTAGAGGATTAGGTCAAGATTGATCTCCCCAACGATCGCGACATCGAGCTTGGCCATGGAGCAGGTCTTCGACATTTTCGTTAAGTGCTAACTGCAAAGTGCGAACGGCTGGTCTTAATCCATGAGTTCGACCACGCGCGTCAAGTTTTTCGGCGAGTCGGGATTGAGACCCTTCTTGAGCCCGTTGTAAACCCCATACAGTTGACCCCAGATCACGAAAGCCGCGGGGCGCGCGTACTCGGGCGACTGGAGGCCAAGTTCGATGGCGAAGTCAGAGGCACGCTGAGCCCGGTTATCGACGCGATTCGCAATCACCATGGTGGCCGCGCCCAGAGCTTTCATTTCTTCGAGTAACTCGACTTCCGCATCGTAAGAAGTTTCCGACATAACGAACGTGATCAGCATCTGCGGACCGACGATCGATTTCGGACCATGGCGAAACTCCAGAGAGTGAAATACCTGGGCATACGAGGACGAGGATTCGGTCACCTTCAACATGCACTCCGAGGCAATGCCGAACAGTGGCCCCTGCGCCAGGAAAACGAAATCTGAGAAACTGCGAGACTCGACAAACAACCGCAGGCGCTGCGGATTGTCCTTCAGAAGGGGTTCGACCTGTTGCGGGAGCTCGAGCAATGCGCGACGAAAGGTATCATTACCAGAGACCATTGCTGCAAGGTATTGCAGCCCCAGCAGCATGGATGTGAACGATCGCGTCATGACCGTGCTCCGCTCGTCGGCGTCGAGAAGCTTCAACGTCACGCTGCATGCGGGTTCCAGCGGCTGGCCATCGGCACAGGTGATGGCGATGGTGCGAAGATTGTGACCTTTCTCCAGCATCTGCGCGGCGCGGACTGCTTCCGAGGTACGACCGGAGCGCGAAATCACAACCGGAACATAATCCCGCCCGGCGTGCAGAGTTAGTCCGGGATACATCAGCAGATCCGAAGCGGGGACGGCCCGCGCCGGTAACTTGAGATGGTTGAAGCTCGATGCAGCGGCCTGCGCAAGATAGTAACTCGTCCCACAGCCTACAAAGATCCATTCCGCTCCGGACCGCGCGAGTTGAGTGGCCGCATGCAGTTCCACGCTGCTCGCCAGCTGGGTTAGAGACGTACTCCAACACTGGGGCTGGGAAAAAATCTCGCTCAGCGTATGCTGGCCCTGTTCCGTGATTTCCGCCGATTTCATTGGTTTGTCCCGCTCCGATTACACCAACGTTACCTTCACTCCCGCCTCTTTCAGCGCGTGCAAATCTGATTTTGAAATCTGCCTGTCGGTAATCACTTCATGAACCGTACTGACTGGCGTGATGTTGCACAGGCTGCGACGGCCGAACTTACTCGAGTCGCAAACCGCTATCGTCCTGCGGGCAATGGCGACCATCGCCCGGTTCACTTCGGACTCCAATAAATTCGGAGTGAAAAGGCCAGCCTTGGTGTCGAAGCCATCGACGCCCAGGAACAGGATGTCGGCGCTGAGTTGGCGCAAAGTTCGCTCGGCCAGGGGACCGACCAGGGAAAACGAGTTCTTGCGCAGCATGCCTCCGGTCAGGATGACTTCAACGTGCGTGCCGGCCAGTTCCGCCGCGATGTTGATCGCGTTGGTGATCACGGTGAGCTGCGCCCTGTTTTTCAGAGCGCGCGCAATGGCCGTCGTCGTCGTTCCTGAATCGAGCAACACGGACTGGCCTTCTTCCACCAGGCGGACCGCGGCATGGGCAATCTGCGTCTTCTCCCTGCGGTGGAGCTGCTCTTTCTCGCGCAGCGTCGGATCGAGCAGCGCGCCAGCTTGCACCGGCAGAGCTCCGCCGTGAGTACGCTGGATGACCCCCTGGCGGTCGAGAAACTCCAGATCTTTGCGGATCGTGATCTGCGAAATACGGAAATGCTGGGCCAGATCCTTGACCAGCACGCGTCCATCGCGGTGCAGGGCCCCAAGGATTTCACGGCGGCGTTCTTCGTTGAGCAGACCGTTCGAAGGCATGATGTTTCGACTTGTTTCGAATAGCAACTTTCGTGCTGGCCTCCGGGATTGTCAGGGGCTATTCGAACTTCTATTTGAACCTCTGTCTGAACTATGGAACCGCGCGAATAGCGCTTCCGCATTGCGGTGATAGACCTTTTCCAGTACGTCATCGGGCAGGTCCAGGCCATAAATCATCCAGCGCCCTTGCGCCGGATATTGCGCGTAGGGAAAGTATTCATCTTCGGTCTCGAGCCAGCGGAAATAGTTCTGATACATCGTTTCTCCGGCGCCTTCATCAGTACCGAACATGATGCGGTCGGAATACTTCATGAAGATTTCTCTTGTCCGTCGCGGCTGGCGTCCGAGTTCTCCTTCGCGCGCGCCGGTTTCAATCATGACGTTTGGAAATTTCTGCAGCGTTTGTTCGACGAAATCCAGGTTCTCTGGCCAGCTGCCAAAATGCAAAGCGACGAAGGTCGTATGCGGATGTTTGGCGAACATTCGATCGCGCTGCGTTAACAATTCTTGAAGGGAGGGGAACTGCGGGCCGAAGAAGCTCCAATCCGGGTGCTCGATAAGCTCCTCGTAACGCTCGTTGCGAGCGTCGATAGGATGAAAAAATGCCTCGGGATCGGCCACGTGAATAAACACGGGGATGCCCAGCCGCCCGCATTCTTCCCATGCCGGGTCGAGGCGCGGGTCGTCGATCGTTATCAGCTTGCCGGTCGCATCGCGCACGCCGAGGCCGAGTTCTTTCAAAAGTTTCAGCCCGCGCGCCCCGCGGGCAACCGAGTCGTCGATCTGGCGCACCATGAGCTGGCTGAAATGCGGATCGTTGATCTTGGACCAGTCAAACTGCGTGAACACTATAAACCGCCCTGGATAGGGCTTGACCATGGTATCGATGATGGTCTGCAGTTTGTCGCCCCACATCCCGGTGAGGATGACGATGGTCTTAATGTTGAGGCGGTCCATGCGCGCGACCATTTCTTTGGGATCGACTCGGTCTCCGATGCCGGCGGCATCGTTGGTGTGAGTGTGCACGTCGATCACGGGAAACTTCGCGCGCTCGATTTCGTGCGCGGCGGCGTGAAGCGCGGGCTCGGGGTGAAAGTCCTTGAGCAGGATGGTCTTCTTGTTGTCGGCATCGGCGGCGGGTTTGTAGCCGATGCCGGTTTCTTGCGCAAAACCCTCTGATCCCGAGAAGAAAACGAGGAGTAGAGCCGTCGTTAAGATCGCCTTCATGATGTAGGGCCTCCCTCCGGGAATTTTGTCCGTGCTGCTGACGAACGGCCAACGAAGCCGCAATCAGCCTCTCGAAAGAAAACGTAATCAGTCGAAACCCACAGCATTGGCCTGAAGATGAAAATGCCCGTTCTTTGAATCTTCGCTTCAGAAATAAAACTTCAGCGCGAACTGGACCTGGCGCGGGTTGCGGGCTGCCTGCGGGAATCCGAAGGCGCTCTGGCCGAGTTCCAACGCCGTCGGTTCTACGCTGATCGCGCCAAACTGCTGGAACAGATAATTCACATGGTTGAGGATGTTGAAGAATTCCGCCCGGAATTCAACGTGCATCTGCTCGCGAATCGGAAACTGCTTGATCAGCGAAGTGTCCCAGGTTTTGTAGCCGGGTCCGAGGACGATGTTGCGCCCGGCGTTTCCAGACGATCCTGGCTGGACCGAAGCGTCATCGAACGCGGCGGTGTTAAACAACGTGCCCGGGACAGTGGGATGCCCATTTGGATTCATGCCGGGGAGAACGTTGGGGCGCGCGCAGTATATAACAACTGTGCCACCGCAGTCCGCGTTGGTGTGGCTGACGATATCGCTTACGGTGTACCAGTTGCCGGTGGCGGCAGAAAACAGTCCGGCGAGCTGCCAATTTCCGATGAACTGATTCAAAACGCCGGATGCACCCGTGCCAAACCGCTTCCCCCGGCCGAAAGGCAGATCATACACATAGCTCAAAACGAAGCGCTGGCGGATATCGAAATCGGAGTTGCCATATTCCAGGTTGGGGTTAGTCTGTAGGCGAAAATCTCCGTTGTTCGCTGAGCCCAGGCTGGCGCTCGAAGCGTTGTCGAGAGAGTGAGCGTAGGTGTAGGCGGCTTCGAACTGCAATCCGTGGCTGAAGCGCTTCTCCAGGCGAGCCTGGAGCGAATTGTAGTTGGACTGCGTGTTGGAGCGGAGAGTATCGATGGTGGCATCAAATGCTGGATTGCAATTCGCAGCATCAGAGTAGGTCGGAGGGTTCAGATCGCAAGGGCCGGCAGCGCCGGGCCAGTTATTGTTGTGGGCCGGACGGCGAGGCGCGGTGGGAGCGTTGGGATCTGCGTCCGGTACGGCTTGGTTGCCGTTGTAAAAACCAAAAAGCTTCAACCCGCGCGAGCCGGCGTAGGTGATCTGGAGAACCGTTTCAGCGGGAAGCTGGTACTCGAGTCCGAGGTGCCACTGCTGTGTGTAGGGAGTAACCAGGTGCGGGTCGATCGAATAGAGTGCCGGCGTGTTGGGGTTTGCCAGGGCGCCGACAAAGGCCCCGCTGAGCACATTGTAGTTACTGAAATAAGTCGGGGAAACACCGTTGTAGATTGCGCAGTAGTTCGCGCTACTTGCCGTCGGCGCACCACAGGCAGTGCTATAGGACTGGGAGGCAAAGAACGGAGGATTGAATCCCGGACTGGGGTTGGAGAAGGGACCGCTCTCCTGGCCGCCATAAAAGATGCCATAACCGCTGCGCAGCACCAGCTTGTCCGTCAGTTGATACGCCAGACCAATCCGGGGCGCGAAATTGTTCAAGTCCGGATTGATGAGCCCGCGTGAGCCAGTGTGTTGGATGGCTAGCTCGGAAGCCAGCGTGGTCTCGCTGGGTGCAAACGTCGCCTTTTGTCCGGCGGGAACGATGATGGACTGAGAGGCGAAATCGAAGGTTCCCTGGTTGTCGTTAGCTTCCTTAATGGTGCTGAACAGCTCGTAGCGCAGACCCAAATTCAAGGTGAGGCGCGGTGTCACCTTGAAGTCATCCAAGGCATAGATGGCATAAATCTGGCGCCGATAGTCAACATTGTTCACGCCCGTAATCGCGCCGCTATCCGGAATCCCGAGCAGAAACGTGGCAAAAGCATCTCCACCGGTGCCAACCGTAAGCGTCCCGGGATTGTCGGTGAAGTCGTTGCCGAAGGTCCAGTAGCCGCGGGCGGCGGCGGGCTCATAAAGCGTGAACTGCTCGAATCGCAATTCGGTGCCGAACTTAAGCGCATGGCGTCCACGCGCCCAGCTCAGGTTGTCGCCGATGACATAGCTGTATTGTTTTTCTATGGCCGGCAAGTACTGGGCGCTGCCGATCATTTGGTCCCCATTGCCAAAAGAGATCGACGGCAGGCCGCCGAGGTTGGGCCCAAAAGGAACTCCCTGAAAGTCGTATTGTTGCGAAAGGTTTTCGTTGGAGTTGAGGCTAAAGCGGTGCGAACTCAGATGGTTGAAACCAAAGCGCAGCTCATTTATCAGCTCGGGCCGGAAAGCGTGGATTTCGCTCGCCGCCAGACCGCGGGAATTGTTCTGGCTATAGCCGTCCTGGAAGCCGCCGCCATCCAACACGGTCTGGAACGGCGAGGGCAAGAAATTGTTGGAGTTGCCGAAGCTGAAGCGCGCGAAGAAATTGTCCTTTTGGCTGAATGCCTGGTCCACGCGGATATCGAACCTGTCGTCCGTTTCGCTCCGCTTCGGTTCGGAGAAGAAGTTTCCTCCCGAACTGAGAGACGACGGAAGGTTGGGAGTAGGCGCCGGGAGATTTCCGTTGGCGATGAGGTTGGTGGCGACGCTATCGAGCTGGAGAGTGGGATTCCCGGCATACGGCCCAATGACATTGGTCGGCACGCCGCCAACCACGGGCGAGGCAGGAGTGCCGCAGAGTCCACTGGGATTCGTCGCGGAGGTTGCTACCTGTCGCGCGTCGAAGATCTCGCCGTAGTACGTCGCGTTCCCGAAGCAATCGACAACCCCGGGCACGGGCCCTGTGTTGCCGGTCGAATTGTTTGTGAGAAGCGCGGAAAAATCTCCGCCTGCCTCGGCCGTAGTTGGAACAGTTGCGAGTTGCGGGAGCGCCTGGCGGATGCGCGTGCCCTCGTAGTCTCCGAAAAAGAACGTCTTGTTCTTTACGATCGGGCCACCGAAGGTGGCGCCAAACTGGTTTTGCTTGTAAGGCACCTTGCCGAAAATGTCGAATCGATTGTCGGCGTCAAATTTTTCGTTCCGCAGGAATTCAAAAACGTCGCCGTGAAACTGATTTGTGCCGGACTTGATGACGGCATTCATGATGGCGCCGTTGCCGCGTCCGAATTCGGCGCTGTAGGAATTCGTTTCCACCTTGAATTCGGCGATGGCATCCACCGACGGCTGCACCACATAGGCGGAACCGCTGAGCACGTCGCCCAGATTGGCGTTGTTGTCAATGCCGTCGAGCAGGAAATTGTTTTGCAGGGAGCGCGCGCCGTTGGCGCTGAAACCAGAGCTGGTTTCCACGCGCGAGCCCGGTTCAGACGGCACCACCCCCGTTCCGAGAAGAGCGAGCTGCGCGTAGTTGCGTCCGTTCAGGGGGAGCGCGTTGATGCGGCGGCTGTCTACCACTTGGCCAAGCTCGGAGGTTTCTGTCTCGAGTTGCGGACGTTGGCCGGTGACTGTGACGACTTCCGTGACCATGCCAGGCTGAAGCTTCAGGTCCACGCCGACGCGATCCTGAATATTCACTTGAACCGGGCCGGCAACGGCCTTCTTGAAACCCTCTTTCTCGACGGTGACACTGTAACGGCCGATCCTGAGCGGGCTGGCGACATACTCTCCCTCATTATTGGTGGAGAAGATCAACTCAATGCCGCGATCGACCTCGGTCACGGTGACCTTGGCGCCCGTCACCACCGCACCGCTGGCGTCGCGCACCAGGCCTACAATGGCTCCAGCATCTTTTTGCGCCCATAGCGGCGGGGCCAGCAACAGGAATATTGAAAAAAACAGGGCCGAGAGAGTTTGCAGACAACGGAAAGAGAATGGCATGGCGATGCTCCTGGACGCGAAGCCCGAATGTTCGCAAGCGGCGTGGTTGGGCCCGGCGAAAGTTCGGGAGTCGGGACGACAAGCTTTCGGTGTAATATTACGAACAATTACTTTTACTTTCGTTTTATAGCTTTTGTCAACTGCAATGTTTTGCCGGAGCTCGGAACAACAGCTCGGAACAACCAAGAGAGAGGCTACCCATGATCACCCGAAGAAACCGGATTGCGCTGCTTTGCATCACGCTCGATCTTGCACTCCTGCTGATGGCTTGCTCGAAGCTGCCGAAGTCGCCTCTGAAGATCGCGACCGCCAAGCCGGAACCCACCCAGCCTTCCAATATCAACGTGGACGTGACCGGGGGCGGGCCCGTGCTGCTGACGACGAGCGCCGCCGAGTTTCAGGTCACCCCAGATGGTTATGTGCAGGCATCTTTGTTGAAAGACGGGAAGAAGCTTTCGCTGGACGAGCCCGAGATTGGCGCTCCCGCCGACAGCGATTTTGTGCGGGTGGGGGGAAAGGATGTGCATTTCACGCTCGATTTCCAGCAGGCGGAGGTGCATGAAGCGATTGGGAAGATGGGGGTCGGGAAGCGGGTGGAAATTCCGGCGCGTCCGCTCGGGCCATCGGGGACGGATTTGCAGCGCGTGCTGGCGCTCGAAGTCTATGACAAGTTCCCAAACATTTTGCTGAGCACGGTGGAATACAAGAACACTGGCGCGAGCGAAGTGGTCATCGAGAAAAGCGTGAATCAGCGGCGCCGGTTGAATGCGCGGTTGAGCAACGCGAAGGCGCATCCTTGGGAGATGTGGTCATTTCATGGCGCCAGCTACGATTGGGGAAAAGATGATGTAGTGAAGCTGACGTCGGCTTTTTCCCAGCCCAACGTCATGGGAGAAATGGTCAAAGGCGGCTATGGTGGCGGAATCCCGGTGGTAGCCTTCTGGACGCGCCAGATGGGCGAGGCGGTCGGGCACGTGGAGACGATTCCGATTTCCGCGGCGATCCCGGCAAAAGTCGCAGCCGATGGACGCGTGAACACCGAAGTGGACTTCGCCGCCAACCTCACGCTGAAGCCAGGCGAAACATACTCTAGTCCGCGCAGTTTTGTTTCGGTCTATGTGGGCGACTTCTATGAGCCGCTGCGGATCTGGTCGAGCGTGCTGCAGAAAGAAGGCTGGGAACTGCCGAAGCCGTCGAGCGAAGCCTACAACGTGAGCTGGTGCGGCTGGGGATATCAGGCCGACGTAACTCCGGCGCAGATGCTGGGCACAATTCCGAAGCTGAAGGAGATGGGTATCAAGTGGGTGACGCTCGACGATCGCTGGTTCGACGTCTATGGCGACTGGAATCCGCGCCCGGATACTTTTCCCGGAGATTCCATTAAGAAGATGACGGACGACTTCCACAGGGAAGGCATGCTGGCGCAGTTATGGTGGCTGCCGCTGGGAGTCGAAGATGGCGAGGGAAAATACGAATCGCACAAATACGCGGTCTCGAAAGTTGTGCAGGAGCATCCAGAATGGCTGATCCTTGACAAGAACGGCAAACATGCACATATGACGCGCGGCCTGGCGGCGCTATGTCCGGCGGTCCCGGAAGTTCGGGCGTATCACAAGCAGCTGACAGAGAAATTCATTCGCGACTGGGGATTCGACGGCAGCAAGCTCGACAATATCTACAGCGTCCCGGCCTGCTATAACCCGGCGCACCATCACAAGTCGCCGCAGGATTCCGTGAATGCGATGGGGGATGTCTACAAGGAGATTTTTCAGACGACGCGTGCGTTGAAGCCGCAGAGCGTGACGCAGGCCTGCCCGTGCGGAACGCCGCCCTCCCTGGCATGGCTGCCGTTCATAGACCAGGCGGTGACCGCCGACCCGGTGGGAGCGGTGCAGGTGCGGCGACGGATCAAGATGTATAAGGCATTGCTCGGGCCCGAGGCGGCGGTCTACGGCGATCACGTCGAACTTTCTGCGATGACAAAAGTGGGCAACGACTGGAGAGAACACGGCGATGATTTCGCCTCTACGATTGGAGCCGGAGGCGTGGTAGGGACAAAGTTCGTCTGGCCCGATCCCGGACCAAAATTCAAGGACGTCAATCTGACCGCCGCGAAAGAAGAGCACTGGAAGAAATGGATCGGCTTGTACAACGAAAAGTTGCTATCGACGGGAGAGTTCAGGGACCTTTACGTGACTGGCTACGACGCGCCCGAGGGATATGCAATCGCGAAAGACGGCAAAATGTATTACGCGTTCTTCACCTCCGCCAGCTGGAAAGGCGAAGTCGAATTGCGCGGATTGAAGCCCGGGAAGTATCGAGTGAGCGACTACGGCGAGGGAAAAGACCTTGGCTTGGTAGACGCGGCGGCCAATGGCGTGGCGAAACTGGCGGCGGAGTTCAAGGATCATCTGCTGCTCGAGGTCAGTCCACAGCCGTGACATACCCTGATATCCCACCGCTAGGGCCAGGCATCCCTGTGGGTACGAGATGAGAAGGTTTCAATTATTACGCATGCCCGAATGTTTGTGGTGTTGGTTAGACGTTTCTCTTCTTTTGTCAGAGCTCGCTGGAAATCCAGAATTTGCACAAGCTCAGGCCGCGTCACTTCGGGTCTGGCGGATGCGCAGCAGGCCTTCCAGCACTTCGCGCAGGAGCCTTCTTCTTCCAATCGCATGCTGCTAGTCCTGACATCCACGGTCAAAGTGCTTTATCCGGAGTTTCAAGTGAGCGACATGCTGAAAGATTCAGTCCTTCCTGCGTACCAGCATGTCGCGGAGACCTGTGGAGGGGAAGCAGAGCCGGAGTTCACAAATGGGATGCTCAAAGTGGCTTGGGCGAACAATCGGTTCGTGAAGGAATTTTTCAGCGGGAACACTCCCGGTCAAAAGCCTGCCCACGGTCCGCTCCTGGTGATCAGCGGCGAGGCAGACCCTGTCATACCGGGGGAAATGTCGCAAAAACGGTAGCCCGCATGTGCAAGCAAGGGGACCGAATCCTTTTTCTGAGGTATCCGGGTGTCGATGCCAGCGGTGTGATGGGCGCGTCGGTCGCAGACCAGTTCAGTTGGATCAAGGCGCGGTTTGCGTGCTATGCTGCGCCTGGCAATTGTCGTTGAGTAACTACCAATTGCGCTTAGAGCCAGGCGCGTCGTCGGCCTGTCTGAATTGATTGCGCTTGCGATACACAATGAAGATCATTCCAATCGACATGAAGGTGGGAGGGACGATAAGAATCAGAATCCCACTGCGCAAGGCCTGAATCATTCGAGCGCCGGCCGACGCCGCCTGCGTATAACAGAGCGCGCAACTTTGGGAGAAGGCCGGGAGAGGGGCGGCGAGCATGACTAATGTAACCAGGACAATGCCAATCAGCAAGAACGGTCTCTCGACCCTCAGCTTTCCTTTTGACATCTCACTCCTCTCAACGCGTGCCTTTCATTGGATTTTCGAATAGGGCGCGCCGTTAATCATGCGCATGCTGTCGGTCCACCCATACTGCATCCCCAGCAGAACCGAAACTGTAAAGATGACGACAAACCACAGAAAAGCCCGCTTCTCTGACCAAAGGTGCATGAAGAACAGCATTGCCAGCCCCGCCTCGACGATGGCGACCACCAGCATGCGCGTGAACATTTGCGAGGCATCAATGTTTTGATAGGCAATGACAAATTGCACGCCTGCGAGAGCGAGCAGGCAAATATATACGATCAAATCTTTCCCGATTCCGTTGCTGTTGTGTTCTTCCGCGGTTGTCATAGCATTCTGCTCCCGAACTTTCTGTTTCAGTGGGTGAGGTTCAAAAGATAGACCAACGGTACGACGAACATCCAAACCAGATCCACGAAGTGCCAATAAAGGCCCAAAACCTCGATGTCATCCGCCTTGTAGCGGCCGCCCTTGTAGCGCACACCCACCGTGATTAATGCAATTACGCCGCAGGTGACGTGGGTAAGGTGCAAACCTGTGATGCTGAAGAACGATGCCCCGAACAGACCCGTTCCCCAAGGGTTCTTAAACATGGTCATGCCTTCATCGATGAGCGCCAGCCATTCACGAACGTGCAGCAGGGCGAAAGCAATACCCAAGGCCGCGGTAATCATGATCCAACGGAATGCGGCGGCTTTGTCTCCAGCCCGCGCTGAGCGCAATCCAATCAACATAGTCAAGCTGCTGGTTAGAAGAATGAACGTCATCAGCGCGACATTGGTGATGCTGTGGAACGGCCGGGGCCAGTTGGCAGTTCCATTACGCAGAAATCCATAGGCCACTAGGCACGCGGCAAAGGTCATGGTGTCCGCGATAATGAATAGCCACATCGCTAGCTTTTTCGTAGGAATCGAAAATGCCGGTCCCACGGTCAAGCCTGTCGAGTGTCCTCCCATGGTCAAATCCGCTTGGCTCACGACGCCTCCTAGTAAGGTCGAGTCAGTTAAAGCTTCATCCAAAGCAGGCAAAGCAGGTACACCCAAAGAACATCCATAAAATGCCAATAGCGCGCGGTCGCATCCAGCGCGTTCCGTCGCAGGGTCGACTTACTCAGCTTGCGAATGACGTAGATCAGCCCGCCCAGACCGCCCAGGACATGCAGCGCATGGGTGGCCGTAAGCACATAGAAAAAAGAACTGCTGGGGTTCGTGGCTAGATAGAGCCCCTCGGCGCGCAACTGCGACCACGCGGCGTATTGACCAGCCACAAAAAGCAGGCCGAGAAACAACGTTATGTATAGCCAGCGCGCCGGGCTCTCTGCTTGGCTTTTCAGCCCTCCCATGAAAACGGCAACGCGGCGGCGCGAGACTTCAAGAGTAACGCTGCTGGCAAGCAGGATCAGGGTGTTGAGGTAGAGGATCGACGGCAGCGTGAACGTCTGCCAGTCCAATGACGAACCTTTGCGAACGATCAGGGCGCTGCTGAACGCGGCAAACATCATCGTAATGGCAAACAGCACTACATAGATGGCGGACGAAGACGCCGGCGGCGAGTGGTCGAGCGCCACATGCAAGTCACCATTCGCCGGAACCAAGTCGCGCCAACCGCCGTTCCCCGGGTGCCCTTGCTTCGGCAAGCGGTCCGGATCGATTTGTGGTGGTTCATGTACCGTAGTTGACATAACTTAAACTCCCCTCACGCAGATGCCACTGTTCCGTCTCAAGTTATTTTTCTTCGTGCTCCGTCTTGACTTGCTCCGGCGAAGTCTGCATGACGTAGTCACCAGCCGAGCTTTGCACGCCGTACTGATAGGGATCGTGGTAAACCACCGGAAGCTCACCGCCAAAATTATCGAAAGGCGGCGGCGTAGGCGTGCTCCACTCCAGCGACGTAGCCTCCCACGGGTTATCGGGAGCGGGCTTGCCCCAGAAGCGGCTGTGAATCAGGTTGTAGAGGAAAATTAGCTGGGCTGCGCCAGTTATTAGCGCTGCGACGGTGATGAAGCGATGGACCGGGATCAGCGGCTGCAGGAAGTCATCCGGGAAAGACGAATAGCGGCGCACATTTCCGGCCATGCCCAGGTAATGGAACGGCATGAAAATGCAATACGCGCCCACGAAGCTGAGCCAGAAATGAATTTTCCCCAAAGTCTCGTTCATCATTCGTCCGGTCATCTTGGGGAACCAGAAGTAAGTTCCCGCGAAGATGCCAAACATCGCGGCAACACCCATCACCAGGTGGAAGTGGCCCACGACAAAGTAGGTTGCATGGAGCATGATATCGATCGATGGCTGAGCCAGGAAGAAACCACTCACGCCTCCGCTGACGAACATCGAAATAAAACCCAAAGCGAACAGAGAAGCCGAGTTGATGCGCAGTTTGGAGCCATAAAGACTAAAGGTCGCGATCAGCACGATGATGGTGGACGGGATAGTGATGACCAGCGTGGGGAAAGAGAACGCCAGCGAGGAATACGGATTCATCCCGCTGACAAACATGTGATGCCCATAGACCATGTAGCTGAGGACGGCAAGCGCTCCCATGGAATAGATCAGCGTTCGATGGCTCAGTATCGGCTTGCGCATGTTGGTGATCAGGATATGGGAAACGATGCCGATACCGGGCACGATCGCGATGTAGACTTCGGGATGTCCGAAGAACCAGAACAGGTGCTGCCATAGGAGAGTTGATCCTCCGGAGTGCGCTATCGGTTGGCCATTTATAACTAGATTCGATGCGACAAAGAAGCTGGTTCCGGCCACGTGGTCGAGAATGGCGAGGATACATGCCGGCATTAACACAGCAAAAGCTGTCAGCCCCATGCACGAGGTAATGAACCATGCCCAGGCACTGAGTGGCAGGCGCATGAGGCTCATCCCTTTGGCCCGGAGGTCGAGCGTGGTGGGGATGAAGTTCAATGAGCCCAATAACTGGCCGACACAAAACAACGCGATAGAAGTCATCCAGAGTATGACACCCGTGCCTTGGCCTGGACCCGCAACAGCACCCACAGCGTTGAGCGGCGCATATTGGGTCCAGCCACCCAGCGTCGGTCCATCGCTGACGAAGAATGAAGCCATCAGGACGATAAAGGCGGTGAAGGTGACCCAGAACGACATCATGTTGAAGTGCGGGAAAGGCATATCTTCAGCGCCGACCTGGATGGGCAGGAAGAAGTTACCGAATGCCGCAAAAGGGGCGGTGGTGAGGACAAAAAAGACCATGATCGTGCCATGCATGGTCATCAATTGCAGGTAGTACTCGGGCGTCATCACTCCGCCGGGAGCACCAGTCTTCGAAAGCAATTGCAGGCCGGGGATGGGGGCATCAGTCCAAGCCAGGTGGATGCGCATCATCCAGGAAAGACCCATTCCGACATACGCGGCGATCAGGGCCAACCCGTAATACTGCTTGCCGATGACCTTATGATCCAGACTGAAGACGTGCTTCCGAATGAAACCGGTCGGAGGAGCGTGGTGGTGCACCGCAGGCGCTGACATGTCGTGCATATGCTTACCTCGAAAGAGATGACTCTATCCGCCGCGCTTGAGCGCGCACGGGAAGAGCTACTGCAATGCCGCTTCCTTCTTCAACCAGTTGTCAAAATCTTCCTGCGAATATACGTAGAGATACGCCTTCATGTTGTAATGTCCCAAGCCGCAAAGCTGGGTGCAGACGATTTCGTACTTGCCAACCTTCGTCGCAGTGAAGTGCAGAGAAACATCCAGGCCGGGAACAAAATCCTGTTGAATCCGCAATGCCGGCACAAAAAAGGAGTGGCCTAGATCTATCGAGTGCATCAGGAGATGGATCTCGCGATTAACCGGGATTGCCATCTCCGCAGTTACAATGTCATCTTTGCCAGCAGGATCGTTGGCGTCGATGCCGAAGAAATTCTCGGTGGTGTCGTTGATTTGGGCGGGATCAAGGCGACCGAATTTTCCATCGGGACCGGGATATCGGAAATAAAAAGCGAATTGCTGGGCCTGCACCTGAATCGGCACGGCATCGGCCGATGGCGCAGTGAGATATACATTGGCCCACGCCTTCGCGCCGAAGATTCCGAGGGCCAAGACCTCTATGCCTACGACCAGGAAGGCAGCAATCACCAAGCCCTTGGCGCCGCCTGGAAAATTCTTAAGCTTTGCATTGGGGCCAGGGTTTGAGAACTTCCAGATAAAAAAAGCCAGAACGAACTGGGCGGCGAGAAACGAGATGCCGGCCTCCGCCATGGTTTCTGACGTCTGCTCGTCGATCAGAGCTCCATGGGTCGAAATATCCTCTGGCGCTTCCCAGGTGTGTCGCAGTATGGGAATCGCGGAAAGGATCGCGATTACGATGATGGTGATCGCAAAAAATTTTGCCATGACGTCCTCGTCTTAATCGGGATCAGCCCGCCCTCATGTGTTTGTTGTGATTACTCGTCCTCCCCCACGGAGGACATAACGATAACTGCATTGCAAAGCTGATGCGCTATGCCACCACTTGCGATGAGCCGCCAAAGGACTTGATCGCGCTCGTTTCATCCTTTTGAATGTCGAAAACGGCGGACAGTCGCGTCATTTCGAGCAAATCATGTATTCGTTTGTTCAGATTGGTGAGTTTCAATTGTCCGCCCTGGTTCCGCATCGTGGTGTGAGCCTTGACCAATTCCCCGATTCCAGAACTGTCGATGTACTGGACTTCGCCCAGGTTCAGCACGATCGCCTTCTTGCCTTTTTCCGCCAGATCTCGAACAATCTCCCGGAGAACGACATTTCCTTCGCCAACCGTAATTCTTCCGCTGATGTCAACGATGGTTACTCCGCCCACCTGACGGATAGCGGTTTGCATCTTGATGGGGGTCCGTCCTTCCATTCCAATTCCCAGCCGGTCAAGGACGGCGCACGCTGAACTAGCAAGCTCTTTGGACTCCGTCCGAACCACGATCAGGGAGCGCCCTTCTTTGAGGACTTCGCGGAAGAACGCGACGTCATCAGAGCACTTTTCAGGCGTGGTCGGTTGAGGCGCGTCCGCCTCGTGGGTTGCCGCCGATCCGAGGGCGGAGCCGGCACTCGCGCCCGCCCCCGCGCCGGTGAGCAGTGCGGCAGCGCCGATGCCTAGAGCGAATACCGTCCCGATCCCGGGCAGAAGCAGGGTTGCAGCCACCACCCCGGTTGTGACTCCGGCGGCGCCGCCCATGAAACCACCAACATATGCGCCGAGCTCCTTGGCGATGGTTTTGGCTTCGTTCTCCGACCGCGTCAGGAAAACGATGGATTCTTCGGGCACACTCCGCTCACGCAACTCCTTGACCGCCTGCTCCGCGTGATCGCGCGAAGCAAATACTCCGATTGCAGTTTCCATATCCCCTCCCCTGTCCCCGGCGGTGATTTGGCGTTCAAGCTTGGTCTACCGTCAGCCCGTTGTATGCCAAGCTGGGCTGGCCATCTGCGCTTACCAGTCTTTCTGGCGCAGAACTTTGTGCCGAGGGTGAAGATTTGTCAAGTCAATATTCGTGCTCCCGCGAGTGCCGATTCTGACCTTCGTCCTATCGCCGAGAGTCCGCAGTTTCCCTGCGACCGCCTGGATTGTTTAAAGCTGATCTACTTTGCCTTAAAGGTAAAATCAGCCGTGGCCGCCGCGCCCGCTGCTACCGTCACCTTCTGGGTCTGAGTACCATAGGTTTCCTGCCACGCAGAGACCGTGTAGCTTCCAGGAGGCACATTTTCGATAGTGTAAGAGCCATCCTCGTTCGTGGTCGCGTACGGGCCCTTCACGACAACGAACCAGCCGCTCATCCAGGGATGGATATTGCACTTGACGGGGATCATTTCCGCGACTTTCCAACTCTTAACGATGGGCGGAGCGCCGGGCGGTTGCGACTGGTTCCATGGGATATTGCCGGCAAGAGGATTGGGATTCGGATGGATATTGTGGGCCGTCTGGTCGCTGGTCTCCACTTTAAAATCCTGACCGGCGTCCATGGCCAGCACGTGCGGCGTGTACATGCAGTTTTTCTGGTTGAATACAGGAACCGCGGTGGGCTTTGCGCTTGCCGCCTCGCCGCTCAAACCTTGGGAAATGTAGAGAACAACATTCTCCAAGCCGCCATTCTTACCGACCTCGACAAGCTGGAGGTGAGCCGGATCGGAGGAGTTTTGTTTGACGCACCAAGGGTCTTTTGACATGTCAATACCCCGCATGTGCGGGGCAGTTCCATCGAGCTTGACGGTGCCAGTAATTTTGCCTTCAGCGGCGGCACTCGCCTTGTGGCTAATCACTACCGAAACGAAACCGACCAACACTAGAGTGGCTGAGACCGCAGCCAACGCACGGCTGTACTGACGCTTCATGGCTTTTCTCCTAAGTTCGGGAAGGGTTAACCCCTCCCATCACTGTGCCGGTGCATTTGGGTTCACCGGCTTCAACCCCAGTTGGTGGGCAATCTCCCTCTCTTTGGCGTTGAAGGAGTTGTGTGGCTGCAGGCTGCGCAGATAAAACACCAGATTCCACGCCTCTTCCGGTTTAATGTTGTCTGCAAATGATGGCATGGGCGTGCCGTCCAGTCCGGTCATGAAAATCCGATAGATATCCTGATCGGTATCGCCGCATTTGGGTCGGGAGCCGTCGGTAAAGTTGAAAGCCGCAATAGGCTGCCCGAGATCATCCGTGAGGGTGGAAGCGGACGGCCCGTTGGCCATACCTTGGACACCGTGGCACTTGTAGCACTGCATCTTGGCAAACACGTCAAGCCCGGCCTTGACCCGCTCCGGAGTGATTTCCGGCTCAGGAGGGATCTGGATAGGTGTCCCAGGTTTCTCAGTCTGCCAACGCGGCGAAAAGTGTTTAATCCACGCCACGAGGTCGACGCGCTCCTGTTTACTTAAAGCATTCCACTGCGGCATGTTGGTGCGGTCAAAGCCGCGAGTGATGGCGTCGAAAAGATCCTGGTCGGTAGGTAAAGTTCCGGTCGGGGTCGAGCGGCACTTAAACACGCCCAATTGGAAATTGCGAGGCTGCTGGTACATGGGGGGTGGCATCCAGACAGCGTTTTCCCCGTTGCCATCTCCAAGCGGGCCGTGACAACCGACACAGTATCGGCGATATGGCAAGGCGGCGGCCTTGGCGTCTCCGGTCAGGTTGCCAACGTGGCTGGACGCCGCCGGCGATGTCAACCACTGCTCCTGTTGGTAGGTAGTGAGTTGGGCGTACGAGGCAGCGGACAACCAGAAAGCCGCAACCACACTCAAAAACAGCGACCGGCTGAGTAAGTTTGTATACACGGCTATCCCCCTCTTAGAAGTCGAAATCAAATCCCATCAACAACTCGCTCGTGTTGATGTTCGTGCTGGTCAGTGGCGACGTCCCGTCCTGATGGAAAAGGTTGAACTCGTTATGCCAGGCAAAACCTGCCCGGCTCGTCATAAATGGGTTGTAACGATAGCCAACCGTGTAGGTGGTGATATTGCCGAGGTCCGAGCGCGTTCCGGGAGTCGACTGCTGCGACATCCTGATCGTCTCGTATCTCGCGAGGAAGATCAGCTGCGGACTATAGACATAGTGAGGTTCGAGGAGAACGCCATTCCAAGTCGGGTTGCGCGAACCGGAGGGCAACGCCGTTCCCGACAGATTGTTGTTCGGGGCAACCCCGTCTATGAAGTCGCCGTAGCCTTGGCCAAACCATGCGCTGTCCGATCCATGCTGCGTGACAACCGTGAGATCAACATGCTGGCCGAAGTAGAATTGTCCGACGAAGCCTTCACGACTGTAGCCCTTGTTGTTGGTACCCGAACCGGCAATCGCCGCATTCGGCCCGCCGCTGGTGAGCCAAGTGGTGGGGGCTTCGCCCGCCATAATGTAGAAGCCGAGGCGTTGCACGCCGAGCTTGCCGGCATCGAACGCCTGACTGCCGGTAATGAATGTGGAATAGGATTCGGCACCGTAGGGCAAGCCGACTTGGCCATCGTTCGAGCTCAGCAGCGCAACGGAGTAGCGCGTGCGATCGTTGTAGGAATGCCCCATCACCTCAACGCCAAGTTGGTTGTCTCCCATCTGCCCAAAGACGTTGCCGTCGCCCGCAGGAATGAAGTGGTAGAGCTGGTAAATGCCACCATTTCCAGTGAGCGTCAGAATGCGCTTCTCCGAGAGCAGGTTGTCGAGCTCGAACTTGCCCAGCTTTACGTTGAACCACGGGCTGCCAGAGATGTTGTCGAGCCGGGCCATGACGGTTTCAAAATGGAAGGAGGCGGTGGGATCGGACGACGGGAGCACGTAGAAGGAAAAGTTTTTCTCCAGCGTGCCGCCGGTGTGAAAATCGAGACCGCTGAGGTCGAAACCCGATGAGGTGATCCGTTGCTCGACTTGACCGTCGCCGCTGTCGACGGCAACTTTGCCGGTGCTGACCCGGTGCCAGATCGGAGTGATGCGGAACGTGACTGGCCAGTATCCCGGGTTCTGCCAGATCGGGGAGTCGCGATCGTTCATGAGTTGGTAGCCGTTGTCCTTGAACTTCTGGCCGAAGTAATTCAGCATGGGCCAACTTTCATGACAAGCCGAGCAACGCAGGCCATACTTCCTGGCGAAGGCAGGTAACGCGCCCGCCGACTGACTGGCGCCCACGATCAGAAAGACCAACGCGAAGGCAGCGGCGAGGACGGAAGTTACCCGCTGCGGCTTCTGACAGAAATGAGACTGCGCCCACATACGCATGCTGCACTCCTCAGACAAGTTCATAGATTTTGCAAAAACGAAATTCCCCACCATGCGAAAACGACGACAGCCAAGCAACCATCAATCGGAACAGCCGGTGCCTGGCTCCTGAGTTCCAGACCACAGACCGTTAAAACTTTTCGCACGAAGGGGCGACCACCCCCACTAGGCGGTGCATATTACTACCCTCTGTCAGGAAGTGCAAGAGGGTTGTAAAAATTTTTCTACAGATTGTTTACATCGTCTCCCGAGAGGGACCGGGGGGGTAATAGCACCCAGGGTGCTTGCTGCGCGAGTTGACAGCGATCAGCCCCGCGTATAAGACTCTGCAACAGGGACGCTGGAGCCGGTTGTGATCAGGGACAAGAGTTTTTGCGGTAAGGGACTGAATAGTTCGCTGGTGTCGCATCGAGTTACGCTTGAACTCCCGCTTTATCGTGGGGTGGCCGCAGTTTTGCTTATGCTCACCGCAGCGGCGCTCCCCGCGCTTGGCCGCGAAAAAAACGTTCTTCAGTACGGCGCGGGCCTGATCGTCAATGTTCCGCTGCCGGAACCCGAAGTCGCGCAGGTCGTGGAAGACGTGGCGCAGAACGGGATTATCCGGGGCACCAAGGAATACAACAAAGACGAGTACATCGAGGGCGCGGTCGCGGCCGTGTCTACGCCGGTGTTTGCGGCATGGACGGAGGGCGGCAAGGTCTTCTACAAGGTTCGGCAGCAAGCGCTGGATCCGCGGAATTTCAAAGACAGCGGCGATGTTGGAACGCTGGCCGTGCGCTACGTGGTGCAACCGCAGGGCGACAAAAATACCGTCCTGCGCATTGACGCTCTGTTTGTGGAGGATTTTCGGCACAGCGTCCACCTGTCAAACGGCTCGGTGGAAAGCAGCGAGTACAAGGACATCCAGGAACACCTGGATGCGCTCGAACTGGTGAAAAAGGAAACTGCCGAGGCTTTACAAGCGAAACAGGAACGTTTGGCGAAGCAAAACTTCGGCCTGGGCAGTGACACAGTTGTGTTGAGCACTCCGCCATCGGAGACGTCCATCGAAAATATCGAAAATACGAATGGCGGAAGCGCGAGCGGCCAGCCCGCGGCGCCTGAGCAGCCCGCTGAATCGCTCGAGCAGCACGTTGCGGAGTTGCGCCAGCAGGTTGAGCGGCTGGTCAAGAAGCCCGGGGCCCCGCTCAAGTCCGCTCCGTTCCACACCGCGAGCACGCTGAAATCTCTGGAGCCTGGCGTCGAAGTCCTGATTCAAATTGCAACCCCTTACTGGTACGGGGTCGAAACCCGCGACGGACAACACGGGTGGATTCGACGCGACCAGTTGGAGCAGTTGCCATGACCGGGCGGAGTTTGCCACGCGCTGCTTGGCCACGCGCGCGGCGATTTTTTCGCGCTGCGTTGTCTGCGTTTCTCCCAATCGTGCTCCTAGGTGCAACGGCGCAAAGCGCGAGGGCGCAAGCAAATCCGCAAGCCGGGCCCTACGAGCGCACCTACCGGCAGTCGAAAAGTGCTGTGGAGAAAGCGCTGAAAGAATTGCAACCCTCGATGCGTGGAAGGCTGCCGGTGCTGGAAGGTTTCGCATTGCCGGGAAATCATCCCTTGAACCGGTACCAGCGGGCTTATTACCAGTCTGCCGTGCAGGTGAGTTCGACTGCATCGGGCGGATCGCTGGTGCGGGTGACGACGAAGTTGACGGCGTGGTACGCCGATTCAACTCCATCGCGCTCGGAATACCAACTGCTGACGTCGAATGGCCGCCTCGAATCTGACCTGCTGGACCAGTTAACCGATCTGCTGGCGAGCAGCTCTGGTGCGACGGATTCGGGCGGGAATTCCACCGAGAGCCTCCCGGTGATGGCTTCATCGGCGTCGGCTAAGCGGCCAGCAATTGCGGAAAAAGGAGTTACGGACCAGGGCGACTCGGAAGCTATCGTCTCGGCGCCGATGCCCCAGTTGCCGGAGATCGAGCGCACGTTCTCGTCTTCGTTGAAACAGGGACTGTCGGGTCGGCAAAGCACGGAAACGAAAGATTCGCTGAACAAAGCTGCCGATCCGGCAGCCGCGAGCCTGCAGGCGGAGGCGGCGAGTCTCGAGGAGGTGTTCAAGAATCAGGCGCATCCGAAGAATCTAGTCGCGATAAAGAAAACAGGAACCCCGGTCGTCGCGTCTCCCAGTCTGAATGCCCAGCCTTTATTTCTGGCGACAGCGCACGACGAGTTTGAGATGTTGGATTTCAACGCGGACTGGGTTCACGTGCGGATATCGGGTTTGTCACGGGGATGGATTTGGCGCACCAGCTTGGAAATGCCGGAGGGCATTTCAGATGTTCCGCCCAACAATCCGAGTGCCGCACCGGTTGCGGCCGATCTGTTTCTGGTGAAACGCGAGGAAATTGCGCCCTTTCCGGGGGATTGGGAGCCACTGCGGGGCAAGAACGTGAAAATCGTCTCGGTGCAAAAGGTTCAGGAAGACGAAAAGAACAGCGGCGCGCCAGCTAAGCTGGAATACGCCAAATCTTTGCTCGATAAGAACTATGCCGAACTGGCGGCAAAATCGCAGGAACTCGCTGGAGTGGTGCTCATTTTCGATTCCGTCGATGGCGGTATGATCGCCATAACGCTGCCCACGGTTCAGCAATGGAAGGCGGGCAAGTTGACCGACGCGGCTCTTTGGCATCGGTGTTATTTTGATCCACCCGAGACCTTCAGCGTTTCCAGCCCCGCAGGCGGACACTAGGTCCGTGGCGAATTGCGAGGGACTCGTTGGGTGCAAGCATCTGGGGGCAAGACGTGGCGGTCGTTTTAAATTTTGGCTTGACATTGAACCGATTGCGCGATACCAATGCTGTCTCTTGGGGTTGGTGTGTTTCGTGGGGATCTGTTGAGTGATTGCCGGTTTGAGCTAAACCGCCGGATGGAGGCGGGAGTGGGCAAACCGTCGAGTGTGGGGTCCAGGTTGAAAACATTCGTGTCTCTGCTGCGCGATTACGCCGAACTGACTAAGGCGCGCATTACGACTCTGATCGTCCTTACGGCGTGGTGCGGCTACTTCTTTGGCGCGCATCGCTTGGGCGTTTCGTCGTGGTCGCTGGGATTGTTCCATGCCTTGTTGGGGGTGGCGCTGGTTTCGAGCGGAACGGCGGCGCTGAATGAAGTACTGGAAGCGAACGTGGACGCGCGGATGCGGCGGACGGCGCTGCGTCCCTTGCCTGCGGGAAGAATGACCACGGCCCACGCGGCTATAGTAGGACTGGAGCTGACTCTCGGTGGTTCCGCTTATCTCGCGATCTATGCCAACTTGCTAACTGGGTTATTAGTGCTGC
This sequence comes from Terriglobales bacterium, assembly GCA_050012595.1. Classification (GTDB taxonomy): domain Bacteria; phylum Acidobacteriota; class Terriglobia; order Terriglobales; family Acidobacteriaceae; genus Acidiflorens. The sequence goes on along the minus strand of JBEKGW010000006.1, from coordinate 137,244 downwards.
TGACCGCGATCGTGTATCTGGCGGCATACACTCCACTGAAGAAAGTTTCTCCAGTGTGCACATTTGTGGGCGCGTTCCCGGGAGCGATGCCGGTGGTGCTGGGGTGGACGGCGGCGCGCGGAAAGCTGGAAGCCGAGACTTTGATTCTTTTTGCCATCATGTTCGTCTGGCAGTTTCCGCATTTTCTTTCGATCGCATGGCTCTATCGCGAGGATTATGTGCAAGGCGGCATTCGCATGTTGCCGGTGGTGGATTCCGATGGGAAGTCCACGGTGTGGCGGATTTTGGCCTATTCCGGAGCGTTGATTCCGGTGAGTGTTTTGCCGGTTGCCCTGGGAATGGCGGGACGCGTTTACTTAGTTGGGGCCATCCTGATGAGCGCGGCGCTGTTCCGCGTGTCCATGGGAATGGCGCATCCGCAACTGCTGCCAACGGCAGCTGCATCCAAACCGTCGGCTCGGCGCTTGCTGCGGGCCACGATCATCTATCTCCCTGCGCTGTTCGCGCTTATGATGGCTAACTCGGGCAGTTAGTTAGTTTTCTCCACGAAAGTCTAGCCTGCATGCGCCGCCAAAGCCGCGGCGTCCGTTTTTTTAGAAGCGGGCGCGTTCGTATTGTTTCGGCCAGGCGATCTGCTGCTTGAGGACGTGGGCAGCGCGAAGCGGCCAGTAGGGCTCGCGGAGAAGTTCGCGAGCCAACAGGACTATGTCGGCCTGTCCCGTGGCAATGATGGTCTGGGCCTGCTCGGGCGCGGTGATCATGCCGACGGCTCCAGTGAGGATTCCCGCCTCGCGGCGGATGCGGTCGGCAAAGAGAGTTTGATAGCCGGGGCCGAGAGGAATTTTTGCCGTGGAAACGATGCCTCCCGAGGATGAGTCGATGAGATCGACGCCGAGCGGCTTGACCTGCCGGGCGAGGGCGATGGAATCTTCGATGGTCCAGCCGCCCTCGGTCCAGTCCGAGGCGGAGATGCGGAGCCACAAAGGGAGACGTTCGGGCCAGACTTTACGGACGGCTGCGATGATCTCGCGCAGGATGCGGGCGCGGTTCTCAAAACTGCCGCCGTACTGGTCGGTGCGGGTGTTGACCAGCGGCGAAAGGAACTGGTGCACGAGGTAACCGTGGGCTCCGTGGATTTCGACAAGTTCGAAGCCGGCTTCGAGGCTGCGGCGAGCGCCCTCAGCGAAAGCGTGGGCGATGCGCGCGATGCCTTCAGGTGTGAGAGCTTCGGGCTGAATGGATTCCGGCGTGAAGCCCTTGGCCGTGGAGGAATAGATGGGACGCCAGCCGCCATCGGCGATCGGGACGGGAGTGCCGTGATTGCGCCAGGGCACGGCCGTGGAGGCTTTGAAGCCAGCGTGGGCAAGCTGGGTTCCGGCTACGGCGCCATGCTGGCGGAGGAAGCGAACTACACGCGCGAGGTTCTCGACGTGCGCGTCCTTCCAGATGCCTAGGTCGGAGGGACTGATGCGACCCTCGGAGACGACGGCGGTGGCTTCGGTGAGGACGGTGCCGGCGCCGCCAACCGCACGAGCGCCGAGGTGGACGAGATGCCAGTCGTTGGCAAAGCCGTCTTCGCTCGAGTACTCGCACATGGGGGAGACGGCAATGCGGTTACGAAAAGAAATATCGCGGATTCGGAATGAGTCGAACAGGTTCATAACTTATGGATGGTGTCAGGAGGCGAAGATAGAGACCGCGGCCGTGAAAACTGTCCCGAGCTTGTTCACGAGCGCAGAAACTCCAAAGTCAATGCCCACGCCTGCCGCGCCGAGTGCAGCTCATACGATGCACGTTCGTCACAGAAAAATCCATGGTCGGCCTGGGAGAACTCGACATTCACATAAATCTTCTGCTGCGCGCTCAAGGCGTCGGTCACCGCTTTCCGCTGCTCTGGCGTAATATGCTTGTCCAATCCACCCCAGATGAGCAATGACGGCGCGTGCATCTTCGACGATCGGTCCAGCAATCCGGGAGCGATTCCTCCTCCGTAAAACGATACTGCGGCATGCAGCGGAACCACACTGTTGGCAAGAAATGAAACGCGGCCACCCATGCAAAATCCCACACTCGAAATCTCGTTTGGTTTTACCTGCGTGTTCGAGCGCAGCCACTCATGGGCCGACCGTATGTCCATCTCCGCCGTCTCTGTTGTCACCGCCTGGTAGTGCGGCCTCACGCCGGCGAAGTCGGTATAACTGCCCTCAAAACACGGCGGCGCCGTGCGATGAAACAGTTCCGGAGCAATTACGACGTATCCCTCGGCGGCAAACCGCTCGCTCACACTGCGGATATGGTGGTTGACGCCAAATGCTTCCTGAAACAAGAGTAGCCCCGGATGCGGCCCACCTCGCTCCGGACGAGCCACATAGGCTGCCATCCGTGTTCCGTCCCTAACGGCCAGTTCCACCTTCACCTTCACGATTGCTGCTTGGCTCATACTTTTAATCATTTCACATTCGGGCTGCCATCTGTCCCACTTGTCCGTCCCGCTATTCACTGCGGCTTCTTGGTAACTAGGCACTTCGAGAGCTTCCTACAGCGCTTTCCGCGCAATCACTCCGGTGTTCACCCACAAAAACGCAGGCCGCTCAAGCGAGGCAACTCACGCCTTTTTCGCTGACATGGCCAATTGGCGTAAAACATCGATAAATGCAGTGGTGGCGCAGGAAAGTGTTCGGTCGCGGCGGTAGGCCAGTCCCAATTCGCGGAAAAGTTCCACATCTTCCAAATCAATCAGTTTGACTCTCCCGGACGCCACTTCGTCGCGGGCGAACGACGCGCTGATGATCGACACTCCGAGATCGGCTGCCACAAAGCTCTTGATCATGCCGATGCTGGGCAGTTCCATTCGCACTTGCAACTCGTCGCGATGAGGGCGGAACAGCTTGTCCATGAGCCTTCGGGTGTGGCCTGTCTTGGGGAGCAGCACGGGATGTTTGACGATATCGCGGACCGCAGCCGTTTTATGCTTCGCTAGGGGATTGTTGGGGCTCACCATCAACATCAGCTTGTCGCGGAAGATCGGTTGGATTTCCAGACTCGGAGACTGGATGGGCAAAGTCAGAAAACCCACTTCGATGGAGCCGTTCTCGAGCTTTTCCGTGATCTTGTAGCTGAAATTCCGGTAAATGTTGATCTGCACGGGCGGGTAGCGACGGCAGTATTCCGCAAACACCTCCGGCAGGACGTACAGGCAGGTCGCCTCGTTGGCGCCGACGCGAAGCGTGCCGCGAGGCGTGCGGCTATGGTCCGCTACCGCGATCAGCGATTCCTCGCGCAGTAGTTTCAGCCGCTCGGCGTAGTCATAGAGCACTTGTCCGGCCGGGGTCAGTTTTACGGTCTTGCCCGAGCGGTCCAGCAGCCGATCCCCATACTCCTGCTCCAACTGGCGGATCTGGGCGCTGACCGCCGATTGCGAGCGGAAAACCTTCTCTCCAGCGCGAGAAAAGCTGCCCTGTTTTGCCACTTCCAGAAACGTAATGAGCTGATCGAAATCCATTGAGTTTATGCCGGGATTATAACGGACGCCGCAGGTCCCGCGGGAAATTAGGCTGACTTCGCCCCGGAACCGCGAAATCCTGAAATTTGCATCCTTTGTATCGAAATTCTGAATTGTACTTTCCCGCTCGCCTAGCAGTAAGTAAGAACTTACAGAGCTGTGTTCCTGAGCCGAAGTGTGCGACAGCCCCGTCGCCCTTGGCGGGCGAAGTCCCAACTCAAGAACAACTGATTCGGTAGCGGCGAATTATGCCAATGCCAAACGTGCCCTTAATAATGACGACGCGTCTGAAAAAAACGAACAGTCCTCCGCCCGCCCAGGGTCTCTACCATCCTGCGCAAGAGCACGACGCCTGCGGGATCGGATTCGTCGCCAACGTTCGCGGCCACAAGAGTCACACAATCATAAGCAAGGGAATCCAGGTGCTGCTCAACCTGACGCACCGCGGAGCCTGCGGATGCGATCCCGAAACCGGCGACGGCGCTGGCATTCTCCTCCAGATCCCTCACAAGTTCTTTGTGCGCGAGTGCGGCAAGTTGGGTTTCGCACTGCCCCTGCCCGGCGCTTATGGCGTGGGAATGACATTCTTGCCGGTGGAAAAACATGAGCGCCTGCAATGCGAAGGAATTCTGGAGCGCATCGTGCGCGAGGAGGGATTGACGGTACTCGGCTGGCGGGATACGCCTGTCTACGCTTCCGCAATTGGCCGCGTGGCGCGAGCCTCGCAGCCTTACATCCAGCAGATCTTTGTAGGCTGCGCCGCAGTTACCGATGAAGACGCCTTTGAGCGCAAGCTTTATGTGGTGCGCAAGCGCGCCGAAAGTGAGATGGCAGCGTCCGGCATCGAAGACGCGGAGATGTTCCACATCCCTTCACTCTCTTGCCGCACCATTGTTTACAAAGGTCTGCTGCTCGCCCCGCAGATCACCAACTTCTATCGGGAGCTTTCCGATCCCGACGTGACCAGCGCGTTGTGCCTGGTGCACCAGCGCTTCTCCACCAACACCTTCCCGAGTTGGCAGCGAGCGCATCCCTATCGCTACATCGCGCACAATGGAGAGATCAACACGCTCAAGGGCAACGTCAACTGGATGCACGCGCGCCAGTCGCTGCTGCGGTCTCCGCTGTTCGGAGAAGATCTGAAGAAGCTACATCCCATCATTGCGCCGGATGGCAGCGATTCCGCGAACTTCGACAACGCCGTCGAACTCCTGTTCCAAGCCGGGCGCAGCCTTCCGCACGCGATGGCCATGCTGATTCCGGAAGCGTGGGCGGGGAATCCCCACATGAAGCCTGATAAGCGAGCATTCTACGAATATCACGCGTGCTTGATGGAACCGTGGGACGGGCCGGCGGCCATCGCCTTCACCGACGGCAGAGTGATCGGCGCGATCCTCGACCGCAACGGCTTGCGTCCAGGACGCTATGTGGTCACGAATGACGATCTCGTCATCATGGCCTCCGAAGCCGGTGTGCTCGACATCGAACCCGAACAGGTAAAGATGAAAGGCCGCCTGCAGCCGGGGAAGATGTTCTTAGTTGATACGGTCGAAGGCCGCATCGTCCCGGACAAGGAAATCAAACACCGGCTGGCTTCGCGACAGCCCTACGCGCAGTGGCTCAAAGACAATCAGATCACGATCGATCAATTGCCTGCGCCCTCTCGCATGCACCATCCGGCTGCGGAAACCCTGCTTCGCCGCCAGCGCGCGTTTGGCTACAGCGATGAGGACCTGCGCATGATCCTGGGCCCCATGGCTTCGAAAGGCGAAGAGCCGGTTGGCTCGATGGGGACGGATACACCCCTCGCTTGTCTCTCGGACCGTCCTCAGTCGCTGTTCAACTACTTCAAGCAGCTCTTCGCGCAGGTCACCAATCCTCCCATTGACTCGATTCGCGAAGAGATCGTGATGTCGCTCATCAGTTACATCGGGGCCGAGCGCAACATTCTTTCGGAAGAGCCCGAGAATTGCCACATGCTGAAGCTGGTCCACCCCCTGCTGACCAACGTCGAATTGGAGAAGCTGCGTCGCGTCTCAACCGGAGATCTGCTGGCCATCACTCTACCTGCGCTGTTCCGAGCCAGCGAAGGAGAAGCGGGACTGAAGCGGGCGCTCGAAGAATTGTGCCAGCGAGCGTCGCTCGCGGGCAAAGCCGGCTACACGCTGCTGATTCTTTCCGATCGCGGTGTGAACAAAGACTTCGCTCCCATCCCCAGCCTGCTGGCGCTGGCCGCCGTGCATAACCTGCTAGTTCAAGAGGAGACGCGAACCCAGGTCGCCCTGATTACGGAATCCGGCGAACCGCGCGAGGTCATGCACTTTGCGCTGCTCAGCGGCTATGGGGCGAGCGCCATCAATCCGTATCTGGCATTGGAAAGCGTTGAAAGCCTGGCGCGGCGTGGCGAACTGGCCGACGGAGTAACTCCCGAACTTGCGGTGAAGCACTTCATCAAATCGGTGAATAAGGGCTTGCTGAAGACCTTCGCCAAGATGGGTATCTCGACGTTACAGAGCTACCAGGGAGCGCAAGTTTTCGAAGCCATCGGATTGAACAAAGAGTTAGTGGACGCCTATTTCGCAGGCACCGCTTCGCGGTTGGAAGGTGTCGGCCTCCAAGTGCTCGCCCGCGAAGCGCAAATGAAGCACGAGCACGCATTCCGTCCCCTGACCGAGTCCGAGACCGAACTCGCGGTTGGAGGAACTTACCACCAGCGAGTCAACGGCGAGTATCACCTGCTCAATCCAATGACCATCAGCAAACTGCAGCAGGCAGTGCGGCAGGATAGCTTCCAGACCTTTCAGGAATACACGGATCTCATCGACAACCAAAGCAGCAACCTGGCTACGCTTCGCAGTTTGATGAAATTTAAAAAGAGCGCCAGGCCAATTCCGATCGAAGAAGTGGAGCCAGCCAAAGAAATCGTGAAGCGCTTTACCACGGGAGCCATGTCATTCGGCTCAATTAGCAAAGAAGCCCACGAAACTCTAGCCATTGCCATGAACCGCATCGGCGGGAAGTCAAACACCGGCGAAGGTGGTGAAGATGAAGAACGCTTCAACCCGGATGCAAACGGAGACCTGAGGCGGAGCGCTGTAAAGCAGGTAGCGTCGGCGCGTTTTGGAGTTACTGCGAACTATCTCGTCAATGCGGACGAGTTACAGATCAAGATGGCGCAAGGCGCAAAACCCGGCGAAGGCGGCCAACTTCCCGGCCACAAAGTGGATGAAGTCATTGCGCGCCTGCGGCATTCCATCCCTGGCGTGGGTTTAATCTCGCCCCCGCCTCACCACGATATCTATTCGATCGAAGACCTGGCGCAACTGATCTACGACCTGAAGAATGTGAATCCGCAAGCCCGCATCGCGGTGAAGTTAGTGGCCGAAGTCGGAGTGGGCACGGTGGCAGCGGGCGTTGCCAAAGCACACGCGGATGTTGTCCTGATCAGTGGCGACAGCGGAGGCACGGGAGCTTCGCCGCTGAGTTCCATCAAGCACGCCGGCATTCCCTGGGAGCTTGGTTTAGCGGAGACGCAGCAGGTGCTTCTGTTGAACGATCTGCGCAGCCGAATCCGCGTGCAGACCGACGGCAAGCTGCAGACCGGCCGCGATGTCGTGATCGCCGCGCTCCTCGGCGCCGAAGAATTCGGTTTCGCCACCACGCCGCTGATTGCGATGGGCTGCGTCATGATGCGCAAGTGCCATCTCAACACTTGCTCGGTGGGCATCGCCACGCAAGATCCCGTGCTGCGCAAGCGATTTCAAGGGCAGCCCGAGCACGTCATCAACTTCTTCTTCTTTCTCGCGGAGCAGGTGCGGCAGTACATGGCCGAACTAGGCTTCCGCCGCATGGACGAGATGATCGGGCGCGTCGACATGCTCGACGTCGAGCCCGCCGTGAATCACTGGAAGGCGCGAGGCCTGGATTTATCGGCCATTCTCCATGATCCATCCATGCCCGCGCATGTGGCGCGCCACTGTGTGCAGGCGCAGGATCATGGCTTGGAGCAGGCGCTGGATCATCAGCTTCTTGCGAAATCGCAGAATGCGCTCGAAACCCTTACTCCGGTTGTGATCAAACTGCCAGTGCGCAACGTTCACCGCTCCGTGGGAACCATGCTGAGCGGAGCGATTGCGCGCCGCTACGGATCCGCCGGCCTGCCCGACGATACCATCCGGATTCACCTCGACGGATCGGCGGGGCAAAGCTTGGGCGCGTTCCTGGCCAAAGGAGTCACGCTCACACTCGAAGGCGATGCTAATGATTACGTCGGCAAGGGCCTGTCCGGAGGACGTTTGGTCGCCTTTCCGCCGCGACGCTCGAGGTTTGCACCCGAAAAAAATATTCTGATTGGTAACGTTGCCCTCTACGGTGCGACCAGCGGCGAAGCCTTTTTCAACGGAGTCGCCGGCGAGCGCTTTGCCGTTCGCAACTCCGGCGCGACCGCGGTGGTCGAGGGCGTCGGCGACCACGGCTGCGAATACATGACCAAGGGCTTGGTCCTGGTGCTCGGAGCCTGTGGCAGAAATTTTGCCGCCGGCATGAGCGGTGGCGTCGCTTACGTTTTCGACGAGCGCGGAGACTTCACCGAGAAACGCTGCAATCTGGACTCGGTCGACCTCGAGCCCGTTTTCGAAGCGCAGGATGCTCAGCTCGCCGAAGCAAAGCTTGTCAAGAATTTCGTCACGCGCCATCTCGGATTGACCGGCAGTCCGCGCGCCGCTTGGATTCTCGACAACTGGTCGGAAGCACGGTCCCGGTTCATCAAAGTATTTCCTCACGAGCACAAGCGAGTGCTCGGAGTGAGCCGCAGACGCCAGCCTTACATCCCGAGTCCGCTCGTCGCCGCAATGGCCCCGCCCGAGCAGGTGCAACATGGGTAAGGACACCGGCTTCCTGGAATACTCGCGCGAGCTTGCCCCTCGACGTCCGGTTGCTCAGCGCGTCAACGATTGGTTCGAAATCTATCTCGATTTTCCCGAAGCGAATCTTCGCACCCAGGGAGCGCGCTGCATGGACTGTGGCGTTCCCTTTTGCCAGACGGGATGTCCCGTCAACAACCTGATTCCCGATTGGAACGATCTGGTTTATCACGGACGTTGGAAAGAGGCAGTTCGCCAACTGCACGCCACCAACAACTTCCCGGAATTTACTGGCCGGATTTGTCCCGCGCCCTGCGAAGCATCTTGTGTGCTGGCGATTAATCAGCCTGCGGTTACGATCAAGCAAATCGAAAAAAATATCGTGGAGCGCGGATTTCACGAAGGCTGGATCCGGCCCGAGCCGCCAAGAGTTCGCACCGGGAAAAAAGTAGCGATTGTGGGTTCGGGGCCCGCAGGATTGGCCGCAGCCCAGCAGTTGTGCCGCGCCGGACACTCCGTAGTGGTCTACGAAAAATCCGACCGCATCGGTGGCTTGCTGCGTTACGGCATCCCGCAGTTCAAGTTAGAGAAGCACATCATTGATCGTCGCCTGGAACAGATGTCCGCCGAGGGCGTGAAATTCGTTACCGGCGCGGAGGTCGGCAAGAATATCGCGGTAGAGGATCTGCTCAGCGATTTCGATGCGACTGTGCTCGCCGGCGGAGCCGAGCAGCCGCGCGATCTGAATGTCCCCGGACGCGAGCTGAAAGGAATCCATTTCGCGATGGAGTTCCTGCCGCAGCAGAACCGGCGCAATCTGGGCGATACCATCGACCCGGATGCGGAGATTCTGGCAACCGGCAAGCGCGTGGTCATTATCGGAGGCGGCGATACCGGCGCCGATTGCCTCGGAACCTGCCATCGGCAAAAACCTCTATCCGTGCACCAGTTCGAAATCATGCCGAAGCCTCCAGACGACCGCTCGCCCCTCACGCCCTGGCCACTCTGGCCGATGCAACTGCGCACCGAAGGCGCGCACGAAGAAGGTGGCGTGCGCGACTGGAGCCTTGCCACCACAAAATTCACCGGCTCCAACTCCGGTCAAGTTCAGCAACTGCACGCCGTGCGGGTCGGTCCGCCGCCAAAGTTCGAGCCGATTCCCGGCACAGAATTCACGCTGGAAGCGGATCTGGTGCTGATCGCGATGGGCTTTGTGGGACCGGTTCGAAACGGAATGCTCGACCAGTTGGGAGTGAAACTAGATCCCCGCGGCAACGTGGCCACGGACCAGCACAATATGTCATCCCTGCCGGGAGTTTTCGCGGCAGGCGATATGCGGCGCGGCCAGTCGTTGGTTGTGTGGGCAATCGCCGAAGGCCGGAAGACAGCCGCGAGCGTAGACGCTTACTTGAGAACGAAGTCGATGCCCCTCATCACCCCACTTGTCTCCAACTCCAAAGAACAACCAATCGCTTCCTGATCGCGTATGAAGTTCTCCTGTAGAGACGGGGCTTGCCCCGTCTCCAGAGACGCGGCAAGCCGCGTCTCTACGGAGAGTCAGACCCGGGACGTTAGACACTTGGTGCCCCAGGTCTCGCGCTTTTCGAGACTTGGGAGTAGCGGCACAATGCTGCGCTATCGCCCCGCCTGCGCCAACTCCAGTGCCGCCGACTCCATCACCGCCGACTCGTCCTCCAGTGCCTCTAGCGATGCAGTTCGCTCGAAAATGCTAAATTAGAAGATTCATGTCTGCCCCAAACTCTCTCTTTGTTCGCGCCGCCAAGGCTCAGCCCGCCGAACGCACCCCAGTCTGGTTCATGCGCCAGGCCGGACGCTATATGCCTGAGTACCGCGCCGTCCGCAAGCAATATTCCCTGATCGAGATCTGCAAGAAGCCGGAGGTCGCGGCCCAAGTCACCATCGAAGCTGCCGAGATCCTCAAAGTCGATGCGGCCATCATCTTCGCCGATCTTCTTCTCCCCCTCGAAGTCATGGGACTGCCCTTTCACTTCGCCGCTGGCGAAGGTCCGAAAATCGAAAGGCCGGTGCGCACGCCCGAAGACGTTGCCCACCTGCGCACCGATCGTGCCGCCGATCTCGGCTACGTTTCTGAAGCCGTGAAGTTGGTGTGCAAGCACTTCGGCGACAAGCTCCCTGTCATCGGCTTCTGCGGCGCGCCCTTCACGCTCGCCAGCTACATGATCGAGGGCGGAGGCTCTCGCAACTATATTTTCACCAAGAAGATGATGTACTCCGCGCCCGCCGCGTGGAACGCACTGATGAAGAAGCTGGTCGCGGTGACCGCCGAGTATTCCGCCGAGCAAGTGCGCGCCGGCGCCGACACCATCCAGATCTTCGATAGCTGGGTGGGCTGCCTGAGCGTCGAAGATTATCGCCGCTATGTTTTGCCGCATGTGACCGACCTGGTGAAGCGCTTGCAAAAGACCGGCGCACCCATCATCTGCTTCAGCACCGACAGCTCGACGCTTCTGCCCTCGATGCAGGAAACCGGCGCCGAAGTCATTGGCCTCGACTGGCGCATTCCGCTCGACACCGGATGGCAGAGCCTCGGTCTCCAAGGCGCCGTGCAGGGCAATCTCGATCCGGTGCTGCTCTTCGCCGATTGGAAAGAACTCAAATCGCGGGCTCAAGACATTCTGCGCCAAGCCGCCGGACGCCCCGGCCACATCTTCAACCTCGGCCACGGCATTCTTCCAGAGACTCCGGTGGACAACGTGAAAGCGCTCTGCGATTTCATCCGCGAGCACTCGGCGGATTTCAAAATCGCACGTAAATGAGGCTCGTATCAGGGCATCGCTCCAGCGATGCCGCAAGTGCGCTAGCATCAACGCGCCTTCAGGCGCTGAGGGGAGTTCACAAAATGACGCCCTGCCCGCTGGGCCTCGCCGGCCAGTGCTATTGCGCCAATCGGGTGAGTTCGTTTGCTCCCTCGGCACTGCCCGCGAAAACCGCCGTGCTTCTGCTGGCACACGGCAGCCCCGAGAACCCCGGCCAGGTTTCCGAGTTTCTAAGTTATGTAACCGGCGGACGTCCCCTGCCGCCGCCGGTGGTCGAAGAGGTCCATCGTCGCTATTCGCTGATCGGTTTCTCGCCGCTCCCCTGCTGGACTCTTTTGCAAGCCGATCGGCTCTCGCAATCGTTGCATATGCCGGTCCTCGTCGGCATGCGCAACTGGAAGCCCTTCATCGCCGATGCGGTGAAGGCAATTGCGAACCAGCGCTACGAGCGCGTCATCGCCATCTGCCTCGCGCCGCAGAATTCACGCACCAGCGTTGGCCTCTATCGCAGCGCAGTTACTGGCGACGGAAACCTTCCTTTCAAGTTGGATTTCGTCGATGAGTGGCACGATCAGCCGCTGCTGGTAAAAGCCTTCGCAGAGAAACTGCGCTCCGGTTGGGAAAAAGCCAGCGCCGAAAACGGAGCCAAACTCCCCGTGATCTTCACCGCGCACAGCGTCCCGCAGCGCACGATTACTGAAGGCGATCCCTACGAGAGGCAATCCAAGGAAACCGCACAATTGGTAGCGAATGAGGCGGGCCTCGCAGCCGAGGACTGGACGTTCGCCTTCCAGAGCCAAGGCATGTCCGGCGGCCAATGGATCGGCCCCACGGTGGAGGACACGCTCCGAGGTCTGAAAGCGAAAGGCCATCGCGGTGTCTTCCTGCAGCCCATAGGATTTGTGTGCGATCACGTCGAGGTGCTCTACGATATCGACGTCGCCTTCAAACAGTTTGCGGAAAAAGAAGGCATGCGCCTGTGGCGAGCCGAATCATTGAACGGCTCAAAAACATTAACGGCAGCTCTGGCGGAAGTAATAGACAGCCGCGTGAAAGCGCTGGGCCTTTAGCTAAAAGCCAGGAGCTAAGAGCCAAGAGCGAAGTACCCATGAAACGCATTGCCATCATCGGGGGCGGAATCTCCGGCCTCTCAGCCGCGTACACGATCGAAGAAAAACGCCAGTCCGGCACGCCGATCAAGTACGTTTTGTTCGAGTCCAGCCCGCGCCTCGGCGGCGTGATGGTGACCGACCGCGTCGACGGCTGCCTGGTCGAAGCTGGACCCGACTCGTTTCTCACCGAGAAGCCCTGGGCCGCCGACCTGTGCCGCGAGATCGGATTGGGCGACCAACTCATCGGCTCGAATGACTCTGAGCGCAAGACCTACATCGTAGCCAGGAGCAAGCTGGTGGTGATGCCCGATGGGCTCATGTTCATGGTGCCCACCAAGATCATGCCCACCGTGTTGTCGCCGCTTTTTTCCTTGCGCACAAAAATCCGCATGGCTGCGGAATGGTTTCATCCGCCGCGCAAAGCCTCCGAGGACGAGACCGTTGCCGCGATGGTGAAACGCCACTACGGGCGCGAGATGGTCGAACTGCTTGCCGATCCGCTGCTCTCCGGAGTTTACGGTGGCGAAGCTTCGGAGTTGAGCGTGCGCGCCGTGCTGCCTCGCTTCGCTGACATGGAATCGAAACATGGCAGTCTGGGCCGCGCCATGCTCGAGGCCCGTAAGAAAATGGGCGCAGCCGCGAGCATCCCAGCGCGGCCGTTGTTCACTTCGCTCAAAGACGGCATGCAGCAGATGGTCGATGCCCTGGTCGCGCGGTTGGATGCGAATTCGTTAAAGACGTCTTCGCTGGTGCGGTTGGTCAATCGGAAGGATAACGGCTGGACAGTCTCTGCCGGTTTCCAGAGCGACCAGTTCGACGCAGTGATCATCGCGACCCCGGCACATGCGGCTGCGGACATGTTGCAAAGCGTGGATGAGAACCTGTCCCGCGATCTGGGCGAGATTAAGTACAGCTCTTCGGTGACGGTCACGCTCGGTTACGACGAGAAAGTTCGCCGCTCGCTTCCACCGGGCTTCGGATTTCTGGTGCCGCGCAGTGAAGGCTATCGTATGCTCGCGGCCACTTTCGTCCACAACAAATTTCCTCACCGTGCGCCGGAAAATCGTGCCCTCGTCCGCTGCTTTCTCGGCGGTGCGCGCGACGGACAGATCCTGGAATCGAGCGAAGAAGAAATTCTCGAAATCGTTCGCGGCGAACTGCGGCAGATCGTTGGCATTGCCCTCGATGCCGAACTGCTGTTTGCGCGCGTCTATAAATGGAAATCCTCCATGGCGCAGTATTCCGTCGGCCACCTCGAACGCTTGCAGCGCATCGAATCGCTCCGCCAGAAACTTCCCGGCCTGGCGCTGGCGGGCAACGGTTATAACGGCATCGGCGTCCCCGACTGCGTTCGCTCGGGCGCCGAAGCGGCCGGCAAAATCCTCGCCGAGATGGGGATGTGGTCGTCTGCCTAGCCGCCGGAGCCTCCGCAATTACCGGCGTAATGTCTCGTCCGAATTCTCGGTTGCGCGAAACTATGAAGCTGGGGCACGGTTAGTACAATCGAAGTCAGCACCGTCCTGCAGCGTTTGGGGAAGCGTTATGAAAAATCTGTTGACTCTGCTTTGCCTCGCGGGAGCGCTCTGCTTCGCGCAGCAAAATTCGCCACAGGACATGAAGGGCATGAACATGCCGGGACACGACATGTCGCAAATGTCAGGGCAAGATTCCGGAGAAGACGCGGACGCGAGTGCGCATGCCATGCATTCCATGGAAGGCCATCACATGGACATGGGTCCGCACATGAAGATGACCGTGCTCCGCACTCCGCAAGCGGGCGATGCGGAGAGGGCCCAAAAGGTCGTTGAAACGGCGCGCGGCGTAATGGAAAAGTATAAGGACTACCACGTCGCGCTCAACGAGGGCTTCAAAATTTTCCATCCCGAAGTGCCGCAGAAGCAGTACCACTTCACCCACTACCGCTACGCCATGGAAGCGGCATTCAACTTCAATCCCGAGCATCCGACCTCGCTGCTCTACGAAAAGAATGGCGACGATTACCGGTTGGTGGGCGTCATGTACACGGCTCCCAAGCGTTTCACCGAAGACGACTTGAACCGGCGCATTCCGCTCAGCATTGCGCAGTGGCATGAGCACGTGAATTTCTGCCGGGCGCCCGAGGGCCGCAGGAAAGAAATGTTGGGACCGAATGCTAAATTTGGCCTGAGAGGATCCATCACCACGCAGGCAGAATGCGACGCCGCGGGCGGCGAGTTTCATCCCGTCATCTTCAACTGGATGGTGCATCTTTATCCGCTCGAGAAAGACGCGGCGCAGATCTGGTCGGTCGATCGCCAGCACGCCGACTAAAACATCGGGTCATCTGACGATCGGGTCATCGGGCCATCGAAAGTCAAAGACATTTGAACTTAGATCACCCGATCACCCGATGACCCGATGTTCTTCTGATATTCTGAGTTTTTCCCTCTTACTCTCATGAGTACTGCTGCGTCCGCGAGTCGATGGAAGATCATTGTTGCCTTCGGGTTGGTCTATGTCTTCTGGGGCTCGACTTATCTGGGCATCGGCATCGCGGTTGAGCAGATTCCTCCGGGCGTCATGTGTGCCGCGCGCTTCTTGACTGCGGGCACGGTCATGCTCGCTTACTGTGTGCTGACCGGACGCCGCATTCGTTTTTCGGCGCGACAGCTTGGCCATTTCGCCGCGGTCGGCATTCTGCTTTTGATGGGCGGTAATCTCACGCTCTCTTACGCGGAGCGCATCGTTCCCACCGGCCTGGCGGCGCTGCTGATTGCGGTTTCGCCGCTCTGGTTTCTGGTGCTCGATAGCCTGTTGCTGGGCGACCATCACATCTCGCGGCGCGGCAAGATCGGGCTGGCAATCGGCATCGCCGGAGTAGTCGTGCTCATCTGGCCCGATCTTCGGCACCCTAATGTTCTTGGCCGCCGCGAACTTTGGTGGTCGCTGGCGTTGCCACTCGGATCTTTCAGTTGGGCGCTCGGTTCGGTGCTCTCGAAAAAGTGGCAGACTGCGGCGGCCGATCCATTCAGCGCCATCGCCTGGCAGGTAACTTTCGCGGGCATCGCGAATCTGATTTTCGCGCTGCTCGTTGAGAAGCGTTCGAACGTAACGTGGACCTTCCGCGGAGTGGCCGCGATTCTGTATCTGGTGGTGTTCGGTTCCTGGATCGGATACACGGCCTACATCTGGTTGCTGCAGCACGTTCCGACCTCGAAGGTTTCTACTTACGCCTACGTCAATCCCGTGGTCGCGGTGTTTCTGGGATGGCTGGTTCTGCACGAGCGCATCGACCGCTACATCCTGATGGGGAGCGCGATCATCGTGGCTTCGGTGGTGCTGGTGACGAGCGCGAAGATTTCAAAGCGGGCTGCGGCGGAGGAACTTCCTGCGGTCGAGGCCGCGGGAGACTGAGTTCAGAGTCGTCAGCTCTCAGCCATCAGTGAAAAGCGGCGGTTAATTTGTGGCGGGCTGCGGCTACTCTTCCGGTTCTTCGGCGTCATTGACTATGTCGACTACGCGGCTTCGGATGGAAAAGACCAGCTTCTGCTTGTCGCCGGGCTGAAAGGTGACTCGCATTGGAATGCGCTCCCAGACTGGAGGCGGGCACTCCGAGTCGGGATCGTCGGCGCCTGCGGGTTCGCCTGCATCTTTTTTTAGGATCGGTTTGCGGCGTCCTACCTGGGCGATGACAGCGTAGAGTTTCTTGCCGTCTTCGGAGACGCCGCAGTAGGCGATGTAGTCGCGATACCAGCTCGCGGTCGAATAGAAGGGATCGAACTCGGGCAGGTTGAGCTGGGAGACTCGTCCGGTGGCGCGGTCGACGAGCAGCCAGCCACCACGTTGCCACTGCCAGCGCGTGGCGTTGGCACTCTCCGTAGGCAGCGCATCGTTCACGCGAAAGGCGCGCCGGACCACAAACAGGCGGTCGGTCAGCTCATGCGGACTTCCTGTAGTGTATTCCTTGAGCCGCGTATCCACGAACAGGGGACGCACTTTCAGATCGAGCAGTTTCTGTCCGGTGGCGTTGGGCCACTTGGCGGAAATCCATTTTCCAAAAGCGATGACATGCGGCTTCGGAACGGCCGCGCATTCGCGCCACGGTAGGCAGAGCATGACGAATATCAGGACGAACATCAGCAAGAGTTTCCGCAGCATCATGATGGAAGACTGGCACGGGCGCGGAAACCGGCGCAAGGACGTCTGAACAGGGAAAATGTTCGGTTTTCTGGCGGGGCTGGACGGGGCCGGCCGTCCCTACGCGGTCCGTTGTGGAGGCGGGTGGCGCAGTTTCCGGGGCTGTGGGAGACTGGAATCATGGCCAAGCGCAGTCTTCGGATCTTAAAACGAGTCAGCAACGTTCCGTCGCGGGGAATCTGTGAATTGTGCAATACCCAGTTCTCGGCGGACCCTCGTCAGCTCGGGCAGCCGGGAGTTCAGCAGCAGTTCAACGCGCATAAGTGCGACGCCAGGCAGAAAGCAGAGCCGATCGAGGAAAAAACTGCCAAAGTTGCGGGAAAATAGTTGATGGGTGCATGTCTTCTCGCTCGCGCGCTTCGAATATCGCAGCCAGTTGATTTCAGATACCATCAACTGCGAAGCAAAGTAAAGTGATGAGTCTTCCACCACGACAGCGCCGGACAACTTTTTCTCCGCAATCGAGTTCTTATGCGGGTATGGGCGATCTGCTGGCGGGCCGCCGGAAGCAGTCGATTCTAGTGGTCGACGACAATGTGGTGAGCGCGGCGCTGTTGAAGGAGTTGCTGGCGAGCCGCGGCTATCAAACGGTTGCGGTGCAGAACGCGGCTGCGGCCGAGGCGGAAATCCGGCGCGAGGCTCCGGACCTGGTCCTGCTCGACGTGGTCATGCCGGGCAAGAGCGGCTACGAATTGTGCCGCGAACTCAAAGAGGATTCCAAGACGCGGCTGATTCCGATCGTCATGATTACCGGCCTGAGCGCTCGAGAAGACCGCCTGAGGGGAATTGAAGCGGGCGCCGACGATTTTCTGACCAAGCCGATCAGCGCCGAAGAATTGTTTGCGCGCGTGAGTTCATTGCTGAAGTTGAAGGAATTCACCGACGAACTGGAGACGGCAGATTCGGTGCTATGCACATTGGGGTTGAGTGTGGAGGCGCGCGACCCTTATACCGAAGGCCACTGTGAGCGCTTGGCGCGCAATGCCGCGGATCTGGGGCGCTTTCTCGGGGTGGATGAAGAAAGTATTGTGGCCCTGCAGCGGGGCGGCTACCTGCACGACCTGGGAAAGATCGCGGTGCCGGATGAAATCCTGAAGAAGGGCAGCGATCTAACGCCGGCGGAGTGGGAGATCATGAAGCAGCATCCGGTGACGGGCGAGACAATTTGCCGTCCGTTGAAGTCGTTGCGTCTGGTGCTTCCGATCATCCGGCACCATCACGAGCACTCCGACGGCAGCGGTTATCCGGATGGGCTGCGGGCAGGCGAGATTCCGCTTCTGCCGCGCATTCTGCAGGTGGTGGATATTTACGATGCCTTGCGCACGGCACGTCCGTATAAGCCGGCGCTCGGCCACGAGCAGGCCGCCATTACCATGCGCGACGAGGCGCGAAGCGGACTCTGGGACGAGGAGTTGGTCTCGGAATTCTTCAGCATGCTCGACAAGCGCCGGCAAGTGGCATGATCTGATCATCGGGCCATCGGGTGATCGGGCCACCAGGTGATCGAAAGTCAAACCCTTTGGCATTTTGAATTTTAATGGCCCAATGGCCCGATCACCCGATCACCCGATGACATACAGTTTCGTCATTCCCGCCTATAACGAAAGCAGCCGCATCCGGCCCACGCTCGATGAGCTTCTCGGCTATGCGCAGGAACAAAACTGGGACGCGGAAATTCTGGTTGTGAACGACGGCTCGAGCGACGATACCGCACAAGTTGTGCGGGAATACGCCAAGTCGCATCCGCAGATTCTGCTGCTGGAGAATATCGGGAACCACGGCAAAGGTTACAGCGTGCGCAACGGGATGTTGCATGCGCGCGGCGATATTTGCCTGTTCACGGATGCCGATCTTTCTTCACCGATGACGGAGGCACAGAAGCTGTTCGACGCGATTGGTCGAGGCGCCGACATCGCGATCGGGTCGCGCTGGCTGCGCGCCGAACTGCAGACCGAGCGGCAGCCACTGTACCGGCAGGCATTTGGACGAATCTTCAACCTGGTGCTGCGGGTGGTTCTGGGCTTGCGTTTCGCGGACACGCAATGCGGATTCAAAGCCTTTCGTCGAGACGCGGCCCAACGCATCTTTCCTCTGCAGAAAATTGAACGCTGGGGATTTGATCCGGAAATTCTGTTTCTGGCCAGGCGCGCGGGCCTGCGGGTGGAAGAGGTTCCGGTGGTGTGGGCGCACCGCGAGGGGACGCGGCTGCATCCTTTTCGCGACGGACTGCGCATGTTCGTGGAAGTTTTGCGGATCCGGTGGAATGCGATGACTGGGGAGTACACGACTGGCGCAGTGCCTTCTCCAGGAAAATTGTAAGTCAGACAATCGCTCGTGTGGGGATGGGGCTTCGGGCGGAGCCCCGCTTCCACACCGGCTACGACGCAGCTCGATCGTTTGCGGCTGCAGCCAAGCGCACGAACTCGGTGATCTGGGCGCCCATTTCTTCGGTGGAGACGGTGCGCTCGCCGGGACGCGCCAGATCGCGGGTGCGAAAGCCTCCCATCAAGGTTGAGATGACGCCAGCTTCCACGCACTCCGCTTCCTTGGGCAGATGAAAAGTATGGCGCAGCATCAGGGCGACCGAGAGGATGGCGCCTAGCGGGTTAGCGATGCCCTGACCTGCGATGTCGGGAGCCGAGCCATGAACGGGTTCGTAGAGACCGACGCGTCCTCCGATGCTGGCCGAAGCGAGCAACCCAAGCGACCCCACGACTCCCCCCGCCTCATCGGACAGGATGTCGCCGAACATGTTTTCGGTGAGGATGACGTCGAGCTCGGTGGGCTTAAGGACCAGCGTCGTGGCGGCCGAGTCCACGTACATGTGGGAGAGATGGACATCGGAGAAATCGCGGGCGATGCTAGTGACGACTTCGCGCCACAGCCGCGAGCACTCCAGAACGTTCGATTTGTCGACGGAGAGCAGGCGCCGGCGGCGGGTGCGAGCGAGTTGAAATGCGACGCGCGCGATGCGCTCGATTTCCGGCTCAGTGTAGCGCATGGTGTTGAGCGCCTGACGTGTGCCATCAGTGCCTTCGATGGAGCGAGGCTGGCCGAAATACAACCCGCCGAGCAGTTCGCGCACGATAAGAATGTCGGTCCCTTTGACGACTTCTTCGCGCAGCGGCGAGCAGGCAGCGAGCGCCGGATAAAAGACGGCAGGACGGAGATTAGCGAACGCTCCGAGTTTCTGGCGGAGGCGCAACAGTCCAGCTTCGGGGCGAAGTTCGCGAGGATTGTGATCGAAGGCCGGATTGCCGACCGCTCCAAGCAGCACGGCCTCTGAGGCGAGGCAGGCCTGAATGGTCGAGTCCGGCAGGGGATTGCCGAACTTTGTCAGGGCAACTCCGCCGATCTCTTTTTCGTCGAGTTCGAGATCATGGCCAAAGCCGCTGGCCACTTCTTCCAGAACACAAATGGCTTGGGATGTAACTTCAGGACCGATTCCGTCGCCGGGGAGGGAAGTGACAGAGAGTCGCATGGAAATCCTCGCTTCTTTCCGAAAGGATAAATGAGGACGAGACTGTAGTGATAGCCTTTCAAGCCGTTCCAGTTGTCGCTGCGCGTGGTGGTTACACACCCCAGAGATAGTCTTCTTGCTCGCTGTGATGCTCGGTGAACGGGATCGCCACCGACGCCTGGCCGGCGCTCCCGGAGACGTGAGCCGGATGCGCGTCATTGGCATTGGCTCGAGCGGCGGCGGCACGCGGTAAAGGCAATGAAGCCGCGGCAGGCGGGAATTTCTTGCCATGGCCGTTGGCGCCATCGCCATTGCTTGCGTTGCCGCTGGCAACGTCTTGGATCAGTTCAAGCAAATGACTGTCCTGAACCTTTTTAATGCGGTCGGCAAGAACTACGAACCTGCGATAGATCTCATCGAGATCACGGCGCTCAAACTGGTGTCCCAGTTGTTCGCAGCGCAGAGCCAGCGCGTGGCGGCCGGAGTGCTTGCCCAGCACCAGCCGTGAATCGGGCACGCCCACCGATTGCGGCGTCATGATTTCATAGGTCAGCGGATTCTTGAGCATGCCATCCTGATGAATTCCGGCTTCGTGCGCAAACGCATTGCGGCCGGTGATGGCCTTGTTGGGCTGCACCGGAACCCGGGTGATCTCCGCCAACATCTGGCTGGAAGCATAGAGGTGCTCGCTGGCGACTGCGGTTTCGTAACGATAGCGGTCGGGGCGCACCCGCATGGCCATGACGATTTCTTCGAGAGATGCATTGCCGGCGCGCTCGCCGATGCCATTGATGGTGCACTCCACCTGGCGCGCACCCTGCTGCACACCCGCGAGTGAGTTCGCGACCGCTAAACCAAGATCGTTGTGGCAGTGCGTCGAGATCGTTACTTTATCGATACCAGCAACTTTCTCACGCAGCGTGCGGATGAGATTGCCATATTCCTCGGGCATGCTGTAACCGACAGTATCGGGAATGTTGACCGTGGTTGCGCCGGCTGCGATCACCGCTTCGACGATCTGGCAGAGGAATGCAACATCGGTACGGGTGGCATCTTCGGGCGAGAATTCAATGTCGGCGCAGAGCGACTTGGCGTGCCGAACCGCTTCCCGCGCCTGCTCCAGGCACTTCTCACGCGTGATGCGAAGCTTGTATTTCAGATGAATGTCAGAGGTTGCGAGAAAAACGTGGATGCGTGGGCGCGCGGCTCCCTGCAAGGCCTGCCAGGCCCGGTCCACGTCGCCCGGACAAGCGCGAGCCAGGCCGGCGATGATGGGACGGCGCAGCGAAGCGGCGATGCGTCGTACGGCTTCAAAGTCGCCATCGGAGGCGATGGGGAATCCCGCCTCGATCACGTCCACGCCGAGGCGGTCGAGTTGCTGGGCTAGGCGCAGCTTTTCCTGCACATTCATGCTGCAGCCCGGCGACTGCTCGCCGTCACGAAGCGTGGTGTCGAAGATGGTGATGCGCGGCCGATCCATGGATACCGTACCTCCGAAAAATCTTATTACTCTACACTCTATCGGCGGATGGGGGTGAAAGAAAAGGTTATTATCTTTACAATAGAATTAGCGGCGATGATAGTATTAGGAAGACTTATGGTTCATCTATAATGGAAAAGGCCGCAGGGTTTAGGTCTGGGGTCTCAGGAACCCCGGGGCCGCGGACATCAAGGCCAGCGACCTTGGACCTGACACCTGATCTTTATGGACCTTTCGCAACTTGAAGTCTTCCTCACCGTGGCTCGCGAACGACGGTTTTCGCGGGCGGCCGAAAAGCTGTTTCGCACGCAGTCGGCGGTCAGCCAGACCATCCGGAAACTCGAACTGGAGATCGGCGAACCGCTCTTCGACCGCTCTTCCCGCGATGGCGTACTCACCGATGCCGGGCGTGTCTTGCAGGAATATGCCGAGCAGTTGCTCAACCTGCGGCAAGACGCGCAGACGGCGCTAGTAGAGATGCGCGAATTACAGAAAGGCAGGCTGGCGATCGCCGCCAATGAATTTACCGCGCTCTACTTGTTGCCGGTGCTGGGCGAGTTTCGCCGCCTGCATCCCATGATCAAGATCATGGTGCGGCGTTCGCTGGGAAGTCACATTCCCGACGATCTGCTCAAGCACAACGTGGAACTCGGGGTGCTTTCTTACGATCCGCAGGAGGCGCAGTTGCGATCGGCGGTAGTTTATCTGGATGAGTTGGTATTTGTCGTTCCTCCGGGCCATCCGCTGGCCTCGGCGGGCGAAGTCAGCGTTCGGCAACTGGGCGCCGAGTCGTTCGTGGCCCACATCGTCACGTCTCCTTATCGCGATAAAGTGATCGAAGCGTTCCGCCGCCACAAGACTCCCTTACACATGGACGTGGAACTGCCCACGCTGCAAGCCATCAAGCGTTTCGTGTGCATGGGAAATGGGGTGGCGCTGATGCCCGAGATCAGCGTGGAAAGCGAGATCAGCCGCGGAGACCTCATACGCGTTCCGGTGCACGATCTGCATTTTGAGCGCAAGCTGCGCCTGGTGTATCGGGAGGAATCGACGCTATCGCACGCGGGAAGAGCGTTCTTGAAAGTGGCGGAGCAAGTGGCAAAAGACCGAGGCGGCCGTTATCGCTTCCAGCGACAAAAGTAGTCCTTGTGATCATCCGTGTTCCTCTGTGGTTAAAAGCACTTGAAGTTCTAAACCACAGAGGACACAGAGGACCACAGGGGAAAGCAATCGAGAAGCTGACGTTGCCAGTGGAGCGACGGGCGTCCTCGCCCGTCCGGAGCGATTAGTTCTTGCGGCGGGACGAATCCACAGTAGGGACGAGCGGTCGCCGCAGCGCTACGATTGCGCCCTTGGACGGATCTGCGGCAGCCGAGGCGCGCGTCAGAACCTCGTGCTGGATGTACTGCACGAACTCCTGGATCTGGCGTTGCATCTCTTCCATGCGCTCGCGCATTTGGAGAATGATGGCGATGCCGCTGATGTTGACGCCCAGATCGCGCGCCAGCGACAGAATAAACTCAAGCCGTTGCAAATCTTCATCGGTATAGAGCCTGGTGTTGCCTTCGGTGCGGCTCGGCTTCAGCAGTCCTTCGCGCTCATAGAGGCGCAAGGTCTGGGGATGAATCTCATACATCTCAGCCACCGCCGAAATCATGTACGCGCCCTTGGATTTACGCTTGGTCATTCGGCCTCGGTCCCGTCCCCATTATTCTACTGCGCGGCAGCAAGCGAGAAGAAACCGGGTCGGTCCGTGATCCCTTGTGTTCTCGAAGCAGCGCGGAGGAAAGAGCGGGCAGTGTCGACAGCACAATTTGGGAATTCTCATGATCCATCCGATTCTGAGAGCGCCAAAAGAAGCACATCCCGCTGCCGGATTGGTTCAGTTAGTTCGGACGACGCGATAAAGCGTCCCATAGTGTGTCATGTCGACGAACTGGATTTGGGCGGTCCTGTCCTTTAAGGCCGAGAGTATCCAGTTCCATTGCCACTGGCCAGGGGTAACGTACAAGAAGAACGGCGCGTGAGTACGGAGAAACGGGCGAGCCTCGATCACCTTGAGGGAAGTCAGTTTACTGTACGCGAGCAGATCCAAATCGAGACTGTCTGAGCCGGTGTATTGGCTGGCAAGCTCGGGATCGGCCAGGTAGCTCAGACGCGAGGAAGTTCGGGAAGACGTGTAGTGCACAAGCTGAAAAAAGAGATGGCCGTCAGAGATCGCGATGGGTAATCCGGTGTCATGTCGCGCCGCCAAAGTGTCAAATTCCTGGCTGGCTTTGGCCGTGTCCCTGGTGGACGCGGCCTCGGACCACAGGTGCGTTCCCCATCCACCGAGCAAGATTAGGGCAAGCAGCAGTCCGTTAGCGGCGTCGCCGCTGAAGCTTTGATAGGCGGCGAAGGCGAACAGGATGCCGAACCCCATGACTAGGGGAATCGCGTAGCGCGGCGTGATCTGGTGCGTAACCAGAAGGGCCTGGAGCAGACAGACCAACGGGAACAAAAACAATCCAACCGCAGCCGCAATTTCGTGAAGAGGTATCGGCTGAGATCGCCGGAGGCGGTATGAATCGGTTCTTACCGCCGGCAGCACCCGCCATAGGGCCACCGTCACGAGAACCGCAGCCAGAGGGCTCGCCGCCGAGGAAAGGAGTTGTTCATAGCAGTAGGGAACCGATCTAAGCGAGGGGTGGGACCACATCGCAACCCCGTACGCGCTAATGCTACCGCCCAGCAGCGGAAGAAAAAGAAGAAGCGGCACGAGCGCTCCACAGAAGGAGAGCCACACCGGCCAGTCCACTTTCCTGCGCGAGATCGAGCGGACGAGTTCTCCAAGTCCCAACGGGAAAAGCAGCATGACTCCACCATAGTGACTGAAAACCGCCCCCGCCAAAGCTCCGAAAAGACCCAGCAGTGCGCGGCGGCGGTGAACCCGTTCTGGAGCTGCCTGCCAGCAAACCAGCGCCAACCCGCAGAAGCCCAGCACAAGCCCATACGGCCGGGCCTCATAGGCATACCGATATCCCGCGGTGATCCACAGAGCCATCACGCCTACTAGCCCGTAGAGAGCGCCCGTGCGACGGCGCACGTAATGAAATAAACACCAGCTGGCCATCCAAAAGCCTGCCAGTTCCGGCAGGCGGATTGCGAAATGGCTTGGACCTAACAAGTTCTGCGTGAAGCGGGTAACGAAGTAGAAAGTGGGAGGCATCGGGCCGACCTTCGAAGCGAGCGCCAACCAGATTCGGTTGGCGCTGGGAAGGCCGGCAATGGAATAGGTGAAGAGTTCATCCAGACCCATGAATTTCAAACAGGCGAAGGGGACAGTGGCTGCGATATACAGCAACAAGAGTACCGCGAGAAGCCAGGTCGTCCGCCGGTCCAGCAGGCCAGAAAAACTCTCCGTCCGCGCTTCGACATTCGAGAAAAAACTACAAGGCCTAAGCTGAGTTTCGCCGGCGATTGCTTGCTCCGGAGTGTGGTCTAGTGGCGTATCAGCATCCTCGGCGGCGAGACTTTCCCGCACCGTCATGGGCTAGAGTTCGCTGGGAAAGGTCAGGCATACTGAGCAAGCATTCTAACGCTCAAAGCAGGTAAGGCAATAAGTCTTAGCCCACGCCACGGCTCCCGATCGTAGGCTTTCTTGCACTACGTCATAAGGTAAAGGTTGACCCGCTGAAGAGCTACGACGCCAACTCTGGTTTCGGCCTGGCTGCTGCCCAGCCCGCCGGCTTCAGCGCGTGATTGATCAGGTAGGCGACCACGCCGGCGCCAATCAGGATCAGCCCAAACAAGAGCGAGCTGATGCCGAGCACAACTTCGTGTTCGCTCCGAATGATGGCAAATCCGAGCAGCAGAACCGGAGGAATGCCAACCGCAATGGCTCCAAACAGGCCTCCCGGTACGCGGAACGGGCGCTTCAATTCCGGTTCGCGAATGCGCAACCAGATCAGCGCCATAAATTCGAGCGTCAGGCTGGCGCCGTAAATCATGATGTCGAGCGTGACCAGCCGTTCGAATCCGAGATTCAGAGCCAGGCCCCAGCCCACCGCCAGCGCCAGAATCGCAACCCAAGGCGCGCGCGATTTCGGATGCAGCTTGCCAAAAACTTTCGGCAGCATGCCATCCTGCGCCATGGCCAGCGGCAGGCGCGAGTAGCTCATGACCAGCGCATTGAACATGCCGAAGCCGCTCATCATGCCGCCCGCCACCAGCGCGATCCGAAGCACCGGCCCACCCATCAACTGGGCGACGTCGGCCCACGCGCCCGTTTCCCAGGCGCTGGCCGGAAGGCCGGTGATCCACATGGCGGCAAACGGAAGAACATAAGTAAGGCAGACAATGACCACCGCCCAAAGCATGGCGCGAGGATAAGTCCGCTGCGGACGCTCCACTTCGGTGGCGATGGTGGAGGCGTTATCCCATCCCATGTAGTTCCACATGCAGATAAGCAGGCCACCGAGAATGTCCACATTTGAAGTTGTCGGCTTGGTCACCGCATTCGCCAGCGCGTGAATCTTGAACGGCGCCAGCACAAAGATGGCCGCGAAGGGCGCTGACAGGGCGAAGAACAGCCACAGCGAAGTAGTCGAGACGACCTTCACGCCCATAATGTTTAAGATCGCGCAGACGATCACCACGCCCAGCGCGACAGCCACGCCGCGATGATTCTCCTGGAAATAAGGAAACATGCGCGTGAGGTAGAGGACAAACAGCGTGGGATAAATCGCCATATCGAAAATGGACGCTACCAGCGACAGCCAGGCCTCCTGAAATCCCCAGAAATTCCCCATGGCGCGTCGCACCCAGGCGTAGTAACCGCCTTCAAAGGGCAGCGCGCTCGAAAGCTCGCCGATCATGAACGCCGTCGGCAGGCTCCAGAGAAGCGGAGTCAGCAGCAGGATGAGAATCGCCTTGCCATACCCGGCGCCGTGCACGATGTCTTCGGTGCCATAGGTTCCGCCCGAGACCATAAAGAAGGTCGCGGCGACCAGGGGCCACAGCGTGAGGCGGATAGACTTTTTCCGTGGAGTGACGGCAGGGACAAAGCTCGGCTGCGAAAGGTTAGTGGTTGCGGTAGCTGTTGCCAATTTCTATGGCTTCCTCCTCAGGCGACTCACTCTCACCACCGCGTCTCCCTTGACTTCCTTTACGCGGCTCCCGGGTGCACGGCGATTCCCGGGCATTTTCGGCAAAGTTAGTTCGCAAGTGTGAGATTACGGCAAATTTCCACAGATGCAAGAATATTTTTAAGAAATAGCGAAAATTTTATCAACGAGGGCGGGTACGGAGGTAATGATTGGTGGAGGTCGTCCCAGCAAGATGTTCCCTAAAGCAAAATCCGTATGGCCATTCTCGGTGATTTGATGTATAAGTCTGCGCGGGGATCAGCCATTCAATCAACAGTGGAGGACCAGCGATGAGGAAAATGATGCTCGGAGTTCTGTTGCTTTGCGTAGGTGGATTGTTAGCTCAACCGGGGACACACCAGAATACGTTCACTCCCGACCAGATCAAGTACGGGCCGCCACCACCGTTCGTCGCTCCGGGTGCGCAGTTGGCCGTGGTCGAAGGAGATCCAACCGCGAACGCAGGCGACTTCACGATCCGCCTCAAAATGCCAAACGGCTACAAGATCGCTCCGCACTGGCATCCCAAGCGCGAAAATGTGACGGTAATTTCCGGCAAATTCAAAGTCGGCATGGGCGACAAGTTCGAAGAGGCGAAAATGACGACTTTCCCGGCAGGCAGCTTCGCCTACCTTGATCCCGACATGCACCACTATGCGATGGCATCCGGAGAGACGGTGGTTCAGGTACACGGCATGTCGCCGCTGCAGTTTAACTATGTCAATCCCGCGGACGACCCCAGCAAGAAATGAGTGTGAACGATTGGCTGTCAGTTCCCTTCGCGCGCACTTACGTGGCTCGAAAGAGGGCGAGAGAGCTGACAGCTCTTAGACTTCCTTCCACAACTCGGCCCGAGGGTCCTCCGGGTTCAACTTCGCCAGTTCCCGCAGCAGTTCTTTGGTCTTCTCATCGCGCGGCATCGGGACCGTAATCTTTACTTCCACGATTTCATCGCCGCGGGCGCCCTCTGTGGTTGCTGAGGGCACGCCTTTTTCGCGCAGGCGCAGCTTCTGGCCGGACTGCGTCCCCGGAGGAATCTTCAGCATGCTGCGGCCATCAATGGTGGGCACTTCAATTTTCGACCCCAGCGCCGCTTCTACCACCGTCACCGGCACCGTAATGTAGATGTCGTCGCCTTCGCGGCGGAACAGTGGGTGCCCGCCGATGCGGATGATCACGTACAGATCGCCGACCCCGCCTCCCCGCAGCCCGGCATTGCCTTTGCCCGCGATCCGGATGCGCTGTCCGTTGCGGGTTCCGGCCTTGATGCGAATCTCGAGCGGATCAGTGCGCTCGATGCTGCCTTCGCCATGGCAGACCGGGCAGGTTGAAATATTCTTGCCCGTTCCATGGCATCGCGGGCAGGTGACGTTGAACTTCATCCGGCCGCCCGTCTGTTCAATCGTTCCCTTGCCATGACACTGCGGACATTGTCCCGGAGCTTCGAGGAAGCCATTGCCGTGGCAGTTTCCGCAGGCATCGCGCCGGGCGATATTCAGCTTCATCACCCCGCCGCGGATCGCGGTCCAGAACGGCACGTTGACTTGGTACTCAAGATCGCTGCCCGGCTCCGGTCCCTCCTCGGCGGCCTCACCGCGTCCGCCGCCGCTGAAAATGTTGGAGAAGATATCGCGGAACCCGCCGCTCGTGCCGCTCGACGCCTTGCGCCCGCCAGCGTGGCCGCCTTCAAACAAATCCGAAAAGTCAAAGCCGCCGAAATCAACGTTGCTTTGCCCACCGGGATGCCGGCCTCCCGGAAAGCCTCCGCCAAAATCGCCGGGGCCGGCCCCAGGCTGTCCGCCGCCGCGCGCGTAGGCCTCTGCCGTAGCCGCATCGATATTGTCGGAGTAGAACCCGACCTGGTCGTAGATCTTCCGCTTCTTGGGGTCGCTAAGGACGTCGTTGGCCTCGGAAAGAGTCTTGAACTTTTCTTCCGCGGTTTTGTCGCCCGGATTGACGTCAGGATGATACTTGCGCGCAAGTTTGCGGAACGCTTTGCGGATGTCGTCGGCGGAGGCCGACTTCTTTACGCCGAGAACACCATAATAGTCTTTCGTCGCGGTGGCCATGTCAGCCGTCAGTACTCAGCCGTCAGCATTCAGCTTTTCATTGTAGCGCGTGCGCTAGGGCGTCCTTCGACTCCGCTCAGAACGGCAGGCTCTGAATTGTTGCTCATGAATCGGAATTCTGAGAACTGAGAACCCGAAACTGACAACTGGCTCCTCAGTTCACCACTTCCTTCTCTTCCTCATCCACCGCCACCGCGAACGCCTCAAATGGCGAAGCATCCATCGACACGGGGATCCGCTGCACCCCTGTCCCGGTTGGCGCAAAGCAATACCAGCGTCCCTCCTCCGGGATGAAGTTCACAAAAAACATCTGTCCATTGACTTCGAATCTCAATTCGCTTCCCTCTTTCCTGGGCCCGGCTAACGGATCGCTCGCTTCGATCGGCATGACAAGTCCTTTAAGTATGATGCGAATGGGGGCGCATTCGCGCCGCCAATTGCGTTCTCAAGTGCCGAGTTCGCTTGGTCGGACAGCCGGCAGCGGCTGTCCCTACGCGTTACTTCTTGTCTTCGACATCCACGTACTCGGCGTCGATCACGCCTTCGTCTTTCTTGGCCTGGCCATCGCCGCCCGAAGGCGCGCCAGCCCCCGGAGCTGGTCCTGCACCCGCGCCCGGCGTGCCCGCTGCCTGCGTCGCCTTATACATTTGCTCCGCCAGTTTGTGCGATGCCGCCGTTAGCTTTTCGCGCGCCGAATCCATCTGCGACTTGTCGCCGCTTTCGATGGCTTTCTTCGCGTCCGCCAAGGCGTTCTCCACGTCCCCGCGCTCCGTGCCCGAGATCTTGTCGCCATGCTCTTTCAGCATCTTCTCGATGTTGTAAACCATCGAGTCGAGCTGATTTTTGGCCTCGATCTCTTCACGCCGCGTCTTGTCCTCAGCCGAGTGCGCGTCGGCTTCCTTCGCCATCCGCTCCACTTCTTCCTTCGACAATCCCGAAGACGACGTGATCGTGATCTTCTGATCCTTGCCCGTGGCCATATCTTTCGCGGTCACGTTCAGGATGCCGTTCGCGTCAATGTCAAACGTCACTTCGATCTGCGGTATGCCCCGAGGCGCCGGCGGCAATCCGGTCAAATGGAACTTGCCCAGCGTACGGTTCTGCGCCGCCAGTGGACGCTCGCCCTGCAGCACATGCACTTCAACCGAAGTCTGACTGTCGGCTGCCGTAGAAAACGTCTCCGTCTTCTTCGTCGGAATCGTAGTGTTCCGTGGAATCATCGGCGTAGCCACCCCGCCCAGCGTTTCGATCGACAAAGTCAGCGGAGTAACGTCCAGCAGCAGCAGGTCTTTCACCTCGCCCTTGAGCACGCCGCCCTGGATCGCCGCGCCGACCGCGACCACTTCATCCGGGTTCACGCCCTTGTGGCCTTCGCGTCCAAACAGTTCTTTTACGATCGCCTGGATGCGCGGCATGCGCGTCTGTCCGCCGACCAGCACCACTTCGTTGATTTTGCTGGTGTCGACACCCGCATCTTTCATGCACTGCTTGCAGGGGCCAACCGACCGCTGCAAAATGTCTTCGATCATGGTTTCGAGCTTGGCCCGGGTCAGCTTAATGACCAGGTGCTTCGGCCCGGAAGCATCCGCCGTAATGAACGGCAGATTGATCTCGGTCTCCATGGTGGTCGAAAGCTCGATCTTGGCGCGTTCCGCCGCGTCCCGCAGACGCTGCAAAGCCATCTCGTTGCCCTTGGCGCGCAGGTCGAGGCCTTCGTTTTTCTTGAACTCGTCAATCAGCCAATCCACCAGCCGCTGGTCGATGTTGTCGCCGCCCAAGTGCGTATCGCCGTTGGTGGCTTTCACTTCGATCACGCCTCCACCGACTTCGAGGATCGAGATGTCAAAAGTCCCGCCGCCGAAGTCGTACACGGCGATGGTCTCGTCCTTGCCCTTGTCGAGCCCGTAAGCCAGCGCGGCCGCGGTCGGCTCGTTGATAATTCGCTTCACGTCGAGCCCGGCAATTCGCCCGGCATCTTTCGTGGCCTGCCGCTGCGCATCGTTGAAATACGCCGGCACGGTGATGACCGCGTCAGTGACTTTCTCTCCGAGATAGTCTTCCGCCGCCTTCTTCAGTTTTTGCAGGATCATCGCGGAGATCTCGGGCGGGGTATACTTCTTCCCCTGCGCGATGATGGCCACATGATCGCCGTCCCGCTCGACCTTATAAGGGACCATCTTCAGTTCTTCGCTCACCTCGTCATAGCGGCGTCCCATAAACCGCTTGATCGAGTAAACGGTATTCTCAGGGTTGGTGATGGCCTGCCGCTTGGCGACCTGCCCTACAAGTCGTTCGCCGGTTTTCGTAAATCCAACGACCGAAGGCGTAGTCCGTCCACCTTCTTCATTAGGGATAACTTTCGGCTCTCCACCCTCCATAACCGCTACGCAGGAGTTGGTGGTGCCAAGGTCAATTCCAATAGTCTTGCTCATATCGCATCCTCCAAAGCAAATAAGTCATTTAAAATGAGTACGATGACGATTACGCTTAAGCTCATGCTATAACCTGAGCGAATCATTGTCAATGTTTAGATGCTTTGGAAATGAAGAAGTTGCGTTTGCTTTTGCTAGTTGAGCCCCGTCCAAGCCGAGCGAAGCTCGGCCGCTCTTTCACCTTTCCCACCGAGTCATCCTGAGCGGAGCCAAGTCATTTGCGAAGCGCAAGACACGGCGGAGTCGAAGAACCTGCCCGGAGCAAAGCCGAAGGGACCCCTACACTGTTGTGCTCTGATTTCTGCCGCAAGGCATTCTCACAATGCCGCTGGCGGGTGGGTGGCCCAGTTCCGCCCACTAAACAACCCGACCCTGAGCATTATCAAAGACTTGCAACCCCTCACTCCCGTGCCTTCTTTCTCTCCCCGATCATCACCTTCCGCAGAGCCTGGTTGATCCGCGTTTGGTAGCCTCGCCCGGCCCGTCGGAACCACGCCAGCACATCGGCATCCAGCCGCAGCGTGACCGGCTTCTTCACCGGCTTGTACATGCCAGCCCATTCCACCGGCAGGTACCGCGGACGCCCCTTCGACCCCGCCGGCGCCTCAATTTTAGTCACTTTTCGCGACGCCCGTGCTCGCTTCGTAACTCGCTTTCGTTGTCTCATTTAAGTCGCCATGTAAGTACATGGATATATTAACATAAATACCAGTACAATGTTCCACGTGGAACATTTCTCGCGTTTGCACCGCGACCCGCTGAGCGTCTGAGCTAGCCAGGATTTTACTGGCAACTGGCCACCGACCACTGCCTCTACATTCCCGGAAACTTCATCCCCGCCATGCGCCGCGCGAAGCTGGGCTTGCCCATCTGCTTGAACATTTTTTTCATCTGGGCGTACTGCCGGAGCAGGTTGTTGACTTCCTGCACGCTGGTGCCGGAGCCGCGGGCAATGCGCTTGCGGCGGCTGCCGTTGATGGCTTCGTGATGGTTGCGCTCGTACCCGGTCATGGAATTGATGATGGCCTCGACCCGGTTGATCTGTTTTTCGTCAACCTTGTCGGCGGCTTTCTGCAGGCCGGAAAACGCGCCGATCGAGGGCAGCATGCCCATGAGACTTTGCATTGATCCCATTTTGCGAACCTGCCGCAACTGGTCGCGAAAATCTTCGAGCGAAAAGCCGTCGCCAGCAAGCACCTTGGAGGCAAGTTCGTTGGCCTTCTTCTTGTCGATCTGCGACTCGGCCTTTTCGATGAGCGAGAGGATGTCGCCCATGCCAAGAATTCGCGAAACGATGCGGTCAGGGTGGAAGGGCTCAAGCGCGTCGTATTTTTCGCCGATGCCGATGAACTTGATGGGCTGTCCAGTGACCTGGCGGATGGAAATCGCCGCGCCGCCGCGGGCGTCGCCGTCCATTTTGGTGAGGATGACGCCGGTGAGCGAGAGCTTCTTATGGAATTCGTCGGCCGAGCGGACGGCGTCCTGTCCGGTCATCGAATCAGCGACGAATAAGATTTCCTGCGGATTCAGCAGCCGCTTGAGCGACTGCATCTCCTCCATAAGCTGGTCGTCGATGTGGAGACGCCCGGCCGTGTCAACGATGAGCACGTCGCATCCAGTGTTGATCGCTTCGCGCCGCGCTTCTTTGGCAAGGCGCTCGACGGTAGCCGTATTCGCTTCGCCGACCTCGCCTTCGTAAAGGTTGGCCTTGATCGCCGCCGCCACAACTTTAAGTTGCTCGCGGGCGGCGGGACGATAGACGTCAACCGAGACCAGCAGCGGCCGGTGTCCGCCATTCTTGAGCCAATTGGCGAGCTTGCCGGAGGTCGTGGTCTTGCCGGAACCCTGCAGCCCGGCCATAAGCACGACGGTCGGCGGTTGCGAGGCGAACTTTAACTTGGCCGTGTCTTTGCCGAGAGTTTCGACCAGCTCATCGCGGACGATCTTGATGACCTGCTCGCCCGGCGAGAGCGCGGTCAGCACTTCCTGGCCGACAGCCTTGGCCTGGATGCGGTCGATAAGTTCTTTGACAACCTTGAAGTTAACGTCGGCTTCAAGCAGCGCCAGTCGAATTTGTTTCAGCGCCTCGGAGATGTTCTCTTCGGTGAGGACGGCTTGTCCGCGGAGAGACTTGAAGGCGCGCTGGAGTTTTTCCTGGAGATTCTCGAACATGCGGGACCAACACTATTTTAGCAGGCGGAAAGACGGACGCAGGCTGTGGGCCGCGAGCTGCGAGCCACGGGCTATGAGTCTCCGAGTAATCGTTCCCCTTCATCCAACCTTCGGACGCGCCATTTCGAACCGCTCCGTGGTTCGCGTGTACTGCACGCCGCCCATGCGCCCGATCAGATCGAGCGAGTTCCGGTCCAGGCGGCCTTCTTTTATGTGCTGCTCGCTGATGTGAATCGAGACGATTTTGCCAATCACCAGGCTGCCGCCCTCGGGGCCGGGATTGAAGTCGAGAATCTGATGCAGCTTGCATTCAAAGCTGACGGGAGACTCCGCCACGCGCCGCGGCCGCACCAGTTTCGAAGGCGCCGACGCGAGTTTCGCCACTTCGAACTCATTGATGGACGAGTCATATTCGCCGCTGGTCAGGTTCATGGCCTCGGCCAGTTCGTAGGTGACCACGTTGATCACGAATTCCCCGGTCTCGCGAATATTCCGCAGCGTGTCTTTTGCTTCTCCACCGGGCTCTCCGGCGGGCTCTCCTGAAGCTGGTCCGGATTTC
The DNA here is from genome assembly GCA_050012595.1 of Terriglobales bacterium. Lineage (GTDB taxonomy): Bacteria > Acidobacteriota > Terriglobia > Terriglobales > Acidobacteriaceae > Acidiflorens. The sequence goes on along the minus strand of JBEKGW010000006.1, from coordinate 103,496 downwards.
TTCGGCGAGCGCATCCCCGGCGCAAAGGCCAATAGGGGAGGATTCGCGCACACGGCGTTGAAAAACGAAAAGGGCGCCAGGTTGGGCTGTCCGGAATCGCTGAGGCTCGAGACCCATGCGATCGGCCTTGGCGCCACGGCGCTGATCAGTATGTTATAGAACTCACGGTGCGCAAGTTGAGAAGGAGTGACGTCCATAGCGTCGAGTATATCGAAGCGCTTTGTCAGCCCTTCCCGGCAAACACTTCCTTCGCGGCGACCACCGTATTGCAGTGAATCGTGATTGTGTCTTCGAGCTTCAGGGCATAGCCGCCGGCGAGTGTGACCATTACGGGGATGCGCTCGGCTTTGGCGATTTGGAACACGAGAGTATCTCGCTCCTTCAATCCCTCAATCGTCAACGACAATCCGCCGAGCTGATCTTCGCGATAAGGATCGGCTCCGGCGAGGTAGCAGATGAGTTCCGGCTTGAACATGCTCAATCCCAAACTGAGCGCGTCGCCGAGGCACGCCAGATATTCGCCGTCGCCGATCTCGTCGGGCAAATTGAGGTCAAGCGACGAAGGGGGCTTAAAGACCGGGTAGTTGTTTTGCTGATGGAGCGAGATGGTGAAGACGTCCCCGGCGTGGGCGCTGTGCCCTTTGGTGGTGCGATGGGGATTCAGGACTGACCCGGACGCCGAGAGCACCGGATCGCTGGGGACACGCGTGCCGGCAAAAATAACGGCAGTGCCATTGCCTTGATGGACGTCGCAATCGACGGTCATCGCGGTGCGAATCTTGTCGTCACGCAGCATGCGGCGTATGGCGACGGCCACATCGTTGATCACGCAGAAGCCTTCGCCGTGATCGGGGAACGCGTGATGGAATCCTCCGCCGATGCTGATGGCCACGCCGTCGTTGAGGGCATGATCGGCGGCCAAAATGGAGCCGCCCGCGGCAAGCCAGAAGGCGCGCACTAACTCCGGCGAGTACGGGACTTCGAGTTCCAACGCTTCGCGCGCGCTGAGCGTGCCCGTCTTCAACTTCTCGACGTACTGCGGAGTGTGCACGAGCAGCACGTCCTGGTCGGTTGCCGGACGAGGCGTAACAAAATCGGAAGGCGCCGCAATTCCGGACGCGAGCAGACGGTCATGAACACACTTGTATTTTTCGGCAGGAAAAACATGGGAGCCGATGGGCAGGTAATAGTCGTCGCTGTAGACGAGTTTGAATGGGAGCATGCAGCACGCAGGATTCAGCACTCGGCGGGTCGAGAGCCGAAAACGCCTTATCATACGCGATTGCCCGAGGTTTGGGAGAACGTCGTTCGCTGTTCGCGGTTCGCGGCTCGGGAGTCGCAATTCGCTCTTCGTCCCCGGCTCCTGACCTTCCACAACTGTTAAACTTGGCCAGTTGCCTGCCAAAAAGAAATCGTCGCCGCAAGTGAGTGCCCCACCTGGGCCCGCTTCCGCTCACGGTAAGGGCAAGGGGCGGATTTTCCTGATCGATACGATGTCGTTCATTTTCCGCGCCTATCACGCGATGGCGCGGCAGCGGCCGATGTCCACGAAGACGGGGGTTCCGACGGCGGCGACGTATGTTTTCGTCAACATGCTGCGGAAGCTGCGGGACGACTTTTCGCCCGAGTACCTGGCGGCGGTGTTCGATGTGGGCGCGCCGACGATCCGCAATCAGCAGGCGGAAGCGATCACGACGATCCGCAAGTTCGACATCAAGACGCAGACGTTCAAAGAAGCGGAGTATGGCGGCTACAAGGCGAACCGCGCCGAGATGCCTGGGGATCTGGCGCAGCAGATTCCGTACATTCGGCGGGCGCTGGAGGGATATCGCATTCCAATTTTGCAGCTGGAAGGTTACGAAGCCGACGATGTGATCGGAACGCTGGCGCGGAAAGCGGCCGCGGAATCGTATCCGGTGTTTGTGGTGTCGAGCGACAAAGACATGCTGCAATTGGTGAACGACAAGGTGCAGGTGCTGAATCCACCGAAGGACAACCTGATTTGCGATACGGCGAAGGTCGAGGAAATTCTCGGAGTGCCGCCGTCGAAGGTGGTGGATGTGATGGCGCTGCGCGGCGACTCGGTGGACAACATTCCAGGAGCGCCGGGGATCGGTGACAAGGGGTCGGTGGAACTCATTCGGCGCTTTGGAAGTGTGGAACAGGCGCTGGAACATGCGGCTGAGGTGGAGAAGAAGACGTATCGGGAATCGCTGCAGAACAATCGCGACAACATCCTGCACAGCAAACAACTGGTGACGATTGATTGCGACGTGGCGGTCGAGCTCGACGTTGCCGCGATGAAAGCGGGCGAACCGGAGGTTGAATCTCTGCGCGCGCTGTTTGCCGAGCTCGAATTTACTTCTTTGTTGAAAGAACTGCTCCCCGTCGTTGAAGTGAGAGAGGGCGACTACCGCGAGATCAAGTCGAAAGCTGAATTCGAGGAGTATTTGAAAGGCTTGAGCGAGAGCACGCCGCTCGCTCTGGCAATTCCGACGGAGCACACTGAGAGCATTTACGCCGAGAGCATTGCAGAAGAAGACGAGCCGCAGCCTGCACAATCCGGGTTTCTGGCCTTGCAGCCCGCGAATGCGGAGGATCAGAGTGCGGGAGATAGAAAGCGCATAGCCGTTTCGAATGGGCCAGGGGCGGGGGCGATGGTCGTGCTGGAAGACAGGGCGCTCGCCGATCGAGTGAAAAGCGTGCTCGAAGATGCCGCTGTGCCGAAGACGGTTCACGATCTCAAATCTGCGCTGCATTATTTTTCAGAGCGGGGAATTGCGTTGACCGGAGTGAGGCATGATCCGATGCTGTATTCCTACCTGCTCGACCCGACCTATTCGTCGCATTCGTTGCCGGAGGTTGCGCTGCGGAGATTCAATTTGAAGCTGAGCGGCAACCTGGCGGAAGCGGCGGATGTAACGGGCAGGCTGGCGAGTTCGCTCCGCAAAGAAGTCGACGACCTGGGGCTGACCTCGGTGTACGAGGAGATCGATAAGCCGCTGGTGCCCGTGCTGGCGCGCATGGAAGACGCGGGAGTAAAGATTGATCCGGCGGTGCTGGGGCAGATGTCGGTGAAGTTGCAGCGCGAAGCCGAAGCCAAGGCGCAGGACATCTATGAGCGTTGCAGCGTGGAGTTCAACATCAACTCGCCGAAGCAACTGGGCGATGTGCTCTTTAACAAGCTGGCCCTGCCGATGCCATCGAAATACGGGAAAGGAAAAAAGATTTCGACGGCGGTGGATGTATTGGAAGGACTGGCGGCGGAGCACGAAGTTCCGCGACTGGTGCTGGAGTACCGGCAGCTGACGAAGTTGAAATCGACTTATGTGGACGCATTGCCGGCGCTGATTCGCAGTCAGAGTGGCCGCGTGCATACGACTTTTGGGCAGACGGGAACGGCGACGGGGAGGCTCTCTTCGACCAATCCGAACTTGCAAAATATTCCGATTCGCACGGAACTTGGGCGGGAGATTCGCGCGGCCTTTATTGCTGAGCCTGGGCACGTACTGTTGTCCGCGGATTATTCGCAGATCGAACTGCGGCTGCTGGCACATTTCACAAAAGACAAGCTACTGGTCGAGGCGTTCCGGCGCGGGGACGACATTCACACACTGACCGCGTCGCAGGTGTTTGGCGTGCCACCGCTGATGGTTACGCCCGATCATCGGCGGCAGGCAAAGGTAGTGAACTTCGGGATTGTTTACGGTTTGTCGGCGTTTGGTCTCTCTCAGCAGTTGGGCATTGAGCCGGGTGAGGCCAGGAAATTCATTGATGCCTATTTTGAAAAATATGCGGGAGTGCGGGCGTTCATTGATGCGACGCTCGAGCAGACGCGGCGCGATCAGAGAGTGAAGACGCTGTTCGGGCGCATCCGGCCAATTCCCGACATCAACAGCAAGAACGCCACCCAGCGCGGGTTTGCGGAGCGCACTGCGGTGAACACTCCGCTGCAGGGAACGGCCGCCGACCTGATCAAGCTGGCGATGATCGGGATTGATGAGGAAATCCGGAAGCGGGGGCTGAGGTCGCGGATGACTTTGCAGGTGCACGATGAACTCGTGTTCGAAGTGCCAGAGAGCGAAGTGGACGCAATGAAGCCGCTGGTGCGGGAGCACATGGAGGAAGCGCGTTCGCTCGAGGTTCCTCTGCTGGTGGAAATTGGAGTGGGGCCAAACTGGCGGGACATGGAGTAGGAGACGCATCGAGGCAGCAAATGATGAAGTTCAACGCTGAGGATAATATTCCGCCATTTCTGTTCCAGTGTTTCGATATACTCGGAAGAAGGATCCTCGCAAGCGCGTGTTCTTTGTTGATTCCAGCCGGTTGATTTCAGACGCATGACAAGGATTTCTAATCCTGCGGAGACAGTCTGATGAGTGCAGCTCCCTCGCCGGCATTCGAAGAAGCGTCACGGCGCGTTTTTCCCCGGCACCCGATCAATGTGCCCCTGGACGTGATCGCATTGCGATCCGGGGTTCCCGAAAATTTACCGGGGCGCTGCACTGACCTCAGCGAAGCGGGCGTGGGGGCGGTGGTGGCGGGAGAACTGGCCGCAGGCCAACAGGTCGCGGTCGAATTGCGGCTTCCGAATGTTGGCGTGCCGGTTCGCGCGCGTGGGCTGGTTCGTTATCAGTCGCGGTTCCGTTGCGGGCTTGAGTTTGTAGTGCTATCGGCGGAGCAGCGGGAGATGATCCGGTATTGGGTTTACCGCTCCGCTTCACCGCCGGCCGATTCTACAGAAGAGAAAGGCAGAGCAGCAAGGCCGGAAGCGCTCATAGTCCCCGCGAAACTGGCTGCTACGCCAATGCGCAGAATTCGCATTGGGCGGCGCGGATTTTATGTGCTGTTCGTTTGCATGCTGGCTTTGGCTGGTCTCGGATGGTGGCAGTGGCAGAGGTCATGGAACGAACTGGAGGGGCGCGCGCGGGTTGCGGAGTCGGGGTTGCGAGTCTCTCCAGAAACCATGGAGGAGCGGATTGTAACGAAGGTGGAGCCGGTTTATCCGGAGGCTGCGCGAACGGCAGGGATCGCAGGGCTGGTGGTGCTGGATGCCGTGATTGCGCCGGATGGCAGTGTGAAACGCTTGCGGCCTGTGTCCGGACCCGACCTGCTGGTGCAGTCGGCGACGCAGGCGGTGCAGTCCTGGAAATTCGAGCCGTACCTATCGAGTGGCAAGGCGATTGAGGTTGAAACCACGATTGCGGTCGAGTTCCGGCTGAATTGACGCGGCGCTACTCGAATTTTTCAGCCTGCTGGAAGGGCACGCCGCGCTGGTCTTTTGCGGAGATGATTGCGGAGACGGCGGGTTCGCCGTCGAGTTGCCACGCGATGTTCAACCGAGGATCATTCCACGCCACCGTGCGCTCGTGCTCGGGCGCATAGAAGTCCGTGGTTTTGTACATGACATGGGCGGCCTGGGAAACAACTCGGAAGCCGTGAGCAAATCCGCGCGGAATCCATAAAATGTGTTTATTCTCGCCGGAAAGTTTGACGGATTCCCACTTTCCGAAGGTGGGAGAAGTGCGGCGGAGGTCAAGCGCGACGTCAAGAATCTCGCCGGTGATGACGCGCACGAGCTTTCCCTGGGGCTGCCGAATCTGGTAATGCAAGCCGCGGATGACATTTTTCTCTGAATAGGAATGGTTGTCCTGGACGAATGGCTCTGGAATGCCGAGCTCGGCAAAGGTGTGCTGGTTGTAGCTTTCCAGGAAGAAGCCGCGGTCGTCGCCGAACACACGCGGTTCGAGGAGTAGAAGTCCCGGGAGGCTAGTGGCGATCTTTTTCATTGGAAAGTTTTCATCCATTAGAAGACGCGTTCCCGCAGCAATTGCAGGAGGTAGGCGCCGTATCCATTGTTGCGCATCGGCTGCGCCAGCGCTTCCAGTTGCGCGGCGGTGATGTAGCCGGAGCGATAGGCGATTTCCTCGGGGCAGGCGATCACGAGGCCCTGGCGCTTTTGCAGAGTCTGAATGAATAAAGAGGCTTCCATCAAGGCTTCGTGCGTGCCCGTGTCGAGCCAGGCCGTGCCTCGGCCCATGACGCAGACGTTGAGTTGATTGCGCTCGAGATACACGCGATTGACGTCGGTGATTTCAAGTTCGCCGCGCTTCGAAGGCTTGAGGGTCGCGGCAATTTCGAGGACCTGACGATCGTAAAAATAAAGTCCGGTGACCGCGTAACGCGATTTCGGCTGCTTCGGTTTCTCTTCGATGCTGAGCGCCTTTGGCGACTTTCCATGCGGATCGAACTCGACGACGCCGTAGCGCTCGGGGTCGTTGACGGGGTACGCAAAAACGCGGGCGCCTTTGGGCTGGAGCGTGGCTGCGTGCAATTCTTTAACCAGGTCGTGTCCATAGAAAATGTTGTCGCCGAGCACGAGCGCGCAACCGCTGGAGCCGATAAATTCCTTGCCGATCAGAAATGCCTGGGCAATGCCCTCAGGCTTCAGCTGAACCGCGTACTGGAAGTGGACGCCGTAGCGGGAGCCATCGCCGAGCAAGTGCTGAAAGCGGGGCAGATCCGCGGGCGTCGAGATGAGCAGAATTTCGCGGATGCCGGCCAGCATCAGCGTAGAGAGCGGGTAGTACACCATCGGTTTGTCGTACACCGGCAGCAGGCTCTTGGCGATTACGTGGGTGACGGGATAGAGGCGCGTGCCCGAGCCTCCCGCGAGAATGATGCCTTTGTAATTCGGTTGCGCGGTTTTGGTCATGTCGAGTTTTGGTCTCGGCTTTCCGTCTCGGCTTTCCTTAACGTTCGGTGGCGTAATGTTTCGCCATCCATTGACGATAGCTGCCGCTGGTAACATCGCGGACCCAGTCTTCGTGTTCAAGATACCAGCAAACGGTTTTGCGGATGCCGCTCGCAAACGTCTCCAGCGGGTGCCAGTTCAGTTCGCGCTCAATTTTGCGCGTGTCCATCGCGTAGCGGCGGTCGTGGCCGGGGCGGTCTTTGACGAAAGTGATGAGCTTGCTGTGGGGAACGGCGGGGTCGTTCGGGCGCAGTTCGTCGAGCAGTTGGCAAATGGCTCCGATAATCTCCAGGTTCTTTTTTTCGCTTCGCCCGCCGATGTTGTAGGTTTCTCCGGCGCGGCCGTGGGCAAGCACGGTGCGGATGGCGCGGCAGTGATCCTCGACGTAGAGCCAGTCGCGAACGTTTTCACCATCACCATACACCGGGAGCGGCTTGCCGGCGCAGGCATTCAGGACCATGAGCGGAATCAGTTTTTCGGGAAACTGGTGAGGTCCGTAATTGTTGGAGCAGTTGGTGGTCAGAGCGGGAAGGCCGTAAGTATGGTGATAGGCGCGGACCAGATGATCGGAAGCCGCCTTGGACGCGGAGTACGGGCTGTTGGGCGCGTAGGGAGTGGTCTCGCTGAAGGCCGGGTCGCTCGGGCCGAGCGATCCGTAGACCTCGTCGGTGGAAACGTGCAGGAAACGGAACGAGGCGCGTTCAGGCTCCGAAAGCGCCGACCAGTAGGCTCGCGCTTCTTCGAGCAGGTTGAATGTTCCGTTGACGTTGGTGCGGACAAAATCATCTGGGCCGTGGATGGAGCGGTCGACGTGGCTCTCGGCGGCGAAGTGAACGATGGCGCGGGGTTGTTCACGCCGCAGCAAGTCGCGCAAAAAATCGCGGTCGACGATGTCACCCTGCTCGAAGCGATAGCGCGGATGGGCTTCGACGGCGCGCAGATTGTTGAGATTGCCGGCGTAGGTCAGTTTGTCGAGATTCAGGATGCCCGCGCGCGCGTCTTTCGCGGCAATCCATTGGAGAATGAAGTTCGAGCCAATGAAGCCAGCGCCACCGGTAACCAGGATTAGATCTTCCATGCTAGATATGCCGCATCGCGCAAACACCCGGCGTTCCGATTCTAATCATAATCACCGCCGGGCGCGAAGTCGTGCCCAGCTTCGGTGGCGGGTATCCAGATCAGGCGGGTACGGTCGGGCTGGGGGCCGGACGGCCAGGGCTCGCTCCAGCGGCGCTACCGGACTGCAGAACTGCGGACCTGGACCTGCTCACTGGGCACGTGCTCGCTCGAGCCCCAGCCCAGCACGTTGTAATAGGCTTTTTCGATCGAGCGGGCGATTGCGGGCCAGAGATACTGGCCCTGGATGCGCTCGCGTTCCCGGGCGGCGGACTGACGACGAAGTTCGGGATTGTGGATGAGCAAGTCGAGCATGCGCTCAAGATCTGCCTGGTCGCCGCGGTGGAAGGTGAAGCCGGCGCCATCGACCACTTCATTATTTTCGGGAATATCGCTGGTCAACACGCAGACACCGGCCGCCATGGCATCGAGAAGAGCCAAAGAAAGGCCCTCAAGCTCGGACGGAAGCACGAACAGAGCGGCATTGGAGAGAAGCTCTTCGAGATCCCTTCCAGCGACCCAGGGGAGGAAGCGGATTTGGTCGGATTCGTGGCGGCGCAAGCTCTCGGCGTAGGAATCGGAGTGGCTCGATCCTCCACTCGATCCTCCGGCGAGCACCAGTTTCATACCAGTGTGGACGTTTTCAAAAGCGTTGATCAGGAGATGGCAGTTTTTTTCCGGTGAAAACCTGCCTAAGAAAAGGACGTAGTTGTCCGCGAGCAGATCCCACTCGATCAGTTTCCGGGGGAGGCGCCGGGGCGCCAGCGTGGCTCCATTTGGGACGTAGATGGTATCGCGCTTGTACTGCTGGCGGTAGTGCTGCTGCAGGGTGCGCGAGACGACCATGGTGGCATCGGGGGAGGAAACGGCAGCCGCTTCTCCCCAGCGCAGTACGCGCGATGCGATCCGGCCCCACTTGCCGCGCTGCCAGTCGAGACCCTGCACGGTGACGATGGTCTTCTTCCCGGCAAGCCGGGGAAGAAAAGAAAACAACGCGGGTCCCAGGCAATGGTAATGGACGACATCGTAGTCCGACGTCATGGCGTGCGCTGTGCTCAACAGAGTGTGGACGACCGTTTCCAGATGCTTGGAGCGGATGGTCGGCAACCGTCGCACCCGCATGCCGTTGTGCGTGCCCGTTGGAATAGGAGGAGTGAAATAGCTGCGGCAATAGACGGTGACTTCGTGCCCCAGGCGGGCCAGTTCGTGGCCAGCCTGCTCGTAATAGGACTCGATGCCACTGTACTTGGAGACCACGCCGCGACCCCCGATGAACGCGACGCGGACCCTGCGGCGCGGGCCGGTGGAGTAACGGGCGTCCTCGCCCGTCCCGGCGGGGAAGGACAGAAGCTTCCTGGTGGATGTGAGCCGGCTGTAGAGTTCGAGCAGCTTCTCCATGTGTTGATCGGGGTCGTGGTTTGCTTTGACGCGACTGCGAGCTGCGGCACCCATCTTCTCGATCAGGTCGGGGCGGTCAAACAGAAATTCCATGCATTGAGCGAGCTGTTCGCGGTCGCCGTCGGAATAAAGGAGGCCGGTGACGCCATGTTGGACGAGTTCGCGGCGCGAACCCAGATCGGAGGCGATGACGGGCCGTCCCCACGCATAGGATTCCAGAATGGATTTGCCCAAGGTCTCGTAGGCATGGGACGGAAATACGGAGAAGCTGCAACCGGCGATGAGTTTCTGGAGTTTTTCGCCGTGGACCATGCCCGCGAACAGAACCTGGTTCAAGTTCAGTTCTCGCGCCAGGGCCTCGAGCAGGGGGCGCTCGGGACCGTCTCCCGCGATGATGAGAGGAGTGTGTGGCAGCCGCACCATGGCGCGCAAGAGCTCATAAACGCCTTTCTCTGGCGAAAGCCGGCCGAAGTAAAGCAGGTATCCTTCATCAGCGGTGAGGTGTTCATCGCCGGGCAGAGCCTGGAAGTGGGGCAGGACTTCGATGCGTTGCGCAGGGAAACCGCTGGCGATCAACTTGTTGCGCACGAATTCGCTGGGAGCGAGGAACATGTTCACACAGCGTTCGTAAGTTTTCAACCATTTGTGCAAGTATGCTTCGGCGGCAAGAACCGCCGCGCTGGAACGTGGGCCGTTGTAGCAACCTTTGGTGACGGCGTGGTGAAAAGCGCCGTGACTGCAGAGTTCGCAGGGGCGGGCATCGGCGACAAAATTGTAGGTTGGGCACAAAATCTTGAAATCGTTCAGGTGGTAGAGGACGGGGATGCCCTGGTGCTTCAGTTCCCAAAGAATCGAGGGCGACAAGTGGTGGTAAATTCCGCGAACGTGCGCCAGATCGGGTGAAAAATCAGCCAGACAACTGCGCATAGCACGCCGGGCCGAGGGGGAATAGAGGGCGTGCACCGCCATCTTAACCTTCTTCAGGAAGCCGGCGTTTGGATCCTTGAAGTCAAGATGAGGAATGCGATAACTACGGCCGGTGAAAGCGGAAGTCTGGCCGTGGTCCATGCTGAACAGAGCGGTTTCATGGCCACGCCCATCCATCTGGTGGATGAGGTCGAAGAGGTATGCTTCAGTGCCGCTAAACGGATAGTCGTACTTGTTGCAATACAGGATGCGCATGGTCACCCTCCGATTGTGGAATGCGGGCCAGGAGTTGCTCCGCAAAAGCGCGTAGGTTTCGCTGGCGATTGTAGGAAGCGGCGATGCTGGCCGCGGCCGCGCGCTGGATTCCGGTCAGGGAAGCTTTGTGGACCTGAATCCAACGGACGGCGCTAACGAAATCAGGCAAACAGCCGGGTTTGTAAAGAAACCCGGTGCGCTGGTGCTCGACCAGTTCAGGAATCCCTGTGATGGCAGGAGCCAGCACGAGTTTTTCGTGAGCCATGGCCTCCATTAGGACCACCGGGATTCCCTCGCTCTTGCTGGTCATGACGACCAAGTCGGCGTAGCGGTAATAGCCGGAAAGATCGGTGCGAGGTACGTGACCGATCAGGTAAACACGTCCTTGGAGCCCCATCGCGATAATCTGGCTTTCGAGAGACTGGCGTTCCAGGCCCTCGCCGACGATCCAGCAGATGAAGTCGAGACCTTGATCGCGAAGCGCGGCGCAGGCCTTGATGAGAAAGTCATGATCCTTCACGCGATGCAGGCGACCGACGGAGAGAAGACAGAACCGCCGGTGGTCCGCATCGACTTCCGCGCCGGCTGTGACGGCGGATGTGGGCCAGGATAGGACGCGATCGACCCCAAGACGTTGCACGATGACCTTCTCTGAGGGAGTGGACGGGTAGTTGCGGAGAATGTACTGGCGGTTGAAGTCGGAGACCGTTACACAGAACTGGCAGGCACGCAGCTTGGGCGAGAGCAGATCCGCGCGCTGCAGCAGATCGGAGCCGTGCAGGGTGAAACTGAAGCCGATTCCGAGCAGACGGGCAGCGGCTAAGGCCATCCATGAAGCGAAGTATCCGTGATGAGCGTGGATGTGCTCGACATCGAGTGGCGCCAGTTGTTCTGCCAATGCGGCGCCCATCACCGTGTGGCCCAGCGTACGAATGCGGCGGAGCGGGGAAGCACCGCGCTCCCACAGCAAGGGCCGCAACAACCGCCAGAGGTTGTGACGATCGGAGGCAAGCCGACGCACGGCCCGTATCAGCTCATCATCGGCGAGGGGTTGAAAAAAGCGCGTTTCGTTCCAGAAAGCACGCTCCGCCATGCTGAGATCCTTCGGGGAGACGCGTTTGCCGCTGCAGCAGATCACTTGCGCCCCGCGGCGGCGCAGTTCTCTGATTTCATCGATCACGTAAGGTTCGAGTGGCGAAGGGAACTCATTGGCGATGTAGGCGATAGTGGTCATATGGACTCCTCGGACGCGCAGAGCATCCCGGCAACGGTGAACATGAGTCCAATGACAAACTGGTACGCCATGTCGACGAAGAAGGCGTTGAAGAGATAAACGCTGAGCAAGATGGGCCATACCTTGCGCAGGGAAGCGACGGGGCCGGACTCACCGGGCGGACGGTGCCAGGAGAGGCGGAAGAGGTTGAAGAAAAGAATGCCGTACAGGGCCAACCCCGGCACACCGAACTCAACCAGCAAGGCGAGGTAGGTGTTGTGCACGTAGAAGGTGCGGAGATGATAGCCCTCCATGCGGCGGGCAAGCTCGGCGTACATGCCACCGGCGGCCCAACCCGTAAACGGCCGTTCCTGGAACATCGCCCAGCCGGCGTCGTACACGGCGAGGCGTGCCGCCACCGGACCGCGTTCTCCGGTGCGGTCCCACAGAGCAGTCTTCCGCGAATGGTCGCTGAGGCCGATTGCCAAGCCGATCACGAGGCCCGCAACTGCCAACAAGGCGCACACCGCTTGCAGACGGCGTTCGACCAGACGGAATCCGAGAATGATGGTGGAGACGGAGAACGAGATCCAAACGGCGCGCGTCATGGTGGCGAGCACGGCCAGGGGCAGAACCAGCCACAGCAACCAGACGACGCGTTTCCGCGCTCGCGAGAACGCGATGACAAGAATCCCAAGGATGTTCAAGGAAACGCCATTGGCCACTGCCTGGAGGAATGGGCCGCGAGCGCGATCCGGATGGAAACCAAGGCTTTCGTCAAGAATGAAACGCGGAAAAATGAATGAGCGGGCGTCCACGAGGAAGGCAATGGCAATGAACACGAGGTAGGCGAGCGCAAAGATCGCGAAGATTTCGAAGTGTCTTCGTTGCGATGCGCCTCGGAAGACCAGCACAGCGAGGTGAAACAGCGCAAAGGGAACGACGAACTTGCTGGCGACAATGCTCCAGGTTTGTGCGTCGAACGGCTCCCGGAGCGCGCGGAACACGGCCAGCACCATGAGACTGAGCATGGGCAAACTGAGTCCGGCAAAGAATGGGATCTTATTACGGAGCGCCAGAGTACGCAGAGCAACAAAGAAGACCAGGATGCCGAACGCGATTCGGTCGGCATAGAAGGAAAAAAGGTCTGGTGGCCGGAACAGGAAAACGGTCATCGCGGCCACGTAAAGGATCGAGGGAAAAGCTAGTCCCAGGTGAAGGGGGCGCAGCAGCAGAGCGGCAGCGCGCCAAAGCGGGTTGCCGTCACTGTCCCAAGTTATGGCGTGGCTGCCCATGGCGACGGTCAGGCTCCTTCCGGCGCGAATAGCACGCGAACTGTGCTGGCGAGGATGCGCAGGTCCAGAAGCAGACTCCAGTTCTCGATGTAGGTGAGATCAAGGTGCATGTTGAGTTCGAACGACGGACAGCCGCGCGCCGTAATCTGCCAGAGACCCGTGATGCCGGGTTTTACGTCCAGGCGCCGGAACTGGTGAAGTTCGTAATGGTTGACCTCGTCGACGGGATGAGGCCGCGGTCCAACCAGGCTCATCTCTCCGCGCAGCACGTTCCAGAGCTGAGGCAGTTCGTCGAGGCTGTAGCGGCGGATGATATGGCCGATGCGGGTGATTCTGGGGTCGTCGTCAATCTTGAAGATGGGGCCTTGTCTCTGGTTGCGAGCGCGCAAGTCTTCCTTGAGGTGTGCGGCATCGGTCACCATGGAGCGAAACTTGTAGCAACGGAAGCGGCGGCCCTTGGCGCCAGTGCGTTCCGCGGAGTAGACGGCCGGACCGGGCGAGTCCAGCCGGACGAGCAAGGCCACGATCGCCATTAGAGGACTGACCAACACCAGACCGAACATTGCACCGGTGACATCCAGCAAACGCTTGAGAAATAGGGCGGCGCTGGGTAGTGGTTCGCGATGAAGGGTGACGACTGGCACTTCTCCGATGTAATCGATACCTGAGTCGGGCCACGGACCCGGGGGCAGATCGGGTACGGCACGAATGTCCAGGTGGTTACGGAAGGCGGCTTCGGCAGCTTCTCGCGTCTGGGCTGGATGACCGGGGAGAGCGAGGATGACCTCGTCAATGAACTCGGCGCGAGCGAGCCAGTCCAGGTCTGCGATTCGCCCCAATACCGCCGGGGAAAGAGGCTGGTCGTCATCCACGAAACCGCAGACGGTTGCGCAGCGGAGAGGATCATTGCGCAGCGCCCGGGCGATGGAGCGAGCGACTGGACCGCCGCCAATGATGAGGATATTGCGCGATTCTGTTTCGCGGCGCCGCCGCTTCCACACAACCTGCCTCAACCAGCGTAACAGCGCCAAGCCGGCCAGGCTGCTGGCAAATATTCTGGAGGCGGCGAGAGGACGCATTCCGTCCCACCGAGCGATGAAGACCAGTCCGATCGCGAACAGGGTTGACCTCGCCAGTGCGGGGACGATCCCGGCGGGAGACGGATCTCCGGCGTGTTTGTAGAGCCCCTCACAGAAGCCGAAGAGGGTTACCAGGACAGCAAAAATCGGCAGATAAGCCCACGGCAGGCCCCAAGCGGGAGAAAACAGCGATAACGCGCCGCACACTACCACGAGAACGATCAAATCGGCTGCCACCAGCTCACAAAGCGTGAATCGATCAACGGTAGGTTGCGGTGGATGTTGTTGAGTCAGCGTTCGCGCCTGAGCGCGTCTCGTGCTGGTTTCGTCGATCGCGTTGACTGGACGTGTGGGAATGGCGTCGGCCGTCGGCGCGAACCTGGAAGGTGGCATTGCAGAAGTCCCAAGAATCATGCGGGCATACTGCGAGGGGAAATCTTTGGGTACGGTGTCCCATAGTCGATTTGTAGTCAATTCGCTCATAGCATTCACAAACTCCGGTACAGGCCTTGCGGCACGGGAAAACGACGTTCCGCGAGGACGGTTCCGAGCAGAGGAACTTGCGCCTTGCTCAGCTGATCCTTGATTTGAGCGGCAACGAGACGTCTTGTTTTGTTGGCGGTCAGCACGAGTACCAGACCGTCGCAGGCCTGGCCAATGCTCGCCGTGAGCCAGGAGACGGGAGCACACCACAGAATGGAAAAGTCGAACTCCGTCGTGAGTTCGCGAAGCCGCGATAAATTCTGATCGGTGATCCGCTGCCCGCAGGCGTCCGGCAGCCAGCTCTGGCGAGGAACCATCCAGAGCCGTGGTTTGATCGGCCAGTTCACCTCCGCACAGTGGGGAGCCGGAATCTGCAGCTGAGTCTGCAGGGGGACCGCGCCTGGCTGAGCGTCAATCAGCCCGACGTCGTACCTGTCTTCTTCAACCAGAGCTTTGGCGACTTCGAGGCATAGTGTCGCAGTCACCGTCGACGCTTCGACCGTAGCAAATCCGACGTGCCGCACCGGCTTCGATTCATGCCGGAAGAAAAGCTGCTGGACCAGTGCATGGATCTGATCATCGTGAACCGAAGCCGCCGGAGAAACTGCTGTGCGCCGGACTTGCTCGCGAATCGGAGTCACACGCCGCTGTTCAGCGGCAGTTGGTGTTTCGGCAAGAAGCTCACGGAGAGTGTTCACTACACCACCGCCCTGTGTCGGTCGATTCGAGAACTAGAAGAACGCAGAATCGCAGGCTCAGGCGCGGGCAACCAAGCCAGCACCGGTACTTCCAACAGGCCGTAAGCTTCGCCGGGAGTGCGAATCGTCGGGTCAAAGTACTCGGTCGTAAAGGCGATGCCGACACTGAACGCCATGGCCAGTCCAAAAGTGAGCAGGAAATAAAGGAGCAAAGAATGCACGGGCAGGGCCGGGGCTACGGGTGGTTCCACGATGGCCACATTGAGGATGCGACGCTCGTCGAGCGCGTCGCCGATGCGCGCTTCCTCGCGCTTGCGAAGGTAGAGCAGGTAGTTGTCTTCCTCGGCCTTGGCGGCGCGCATCAGATCCTGTTGATCCACCGAGTCGGATTGCATCTGCTGGGTAAACGCGCGCAGGGATGCGACTTGGGCGGAAGCGTCGGATTGCCGAGCCCGCAAGCCATCCCACTGCACCTGGGCTTTCTCCATCTCCATGCGGGCCCACTCGTAGTTGGGATCTTTGTCGGTGGTTTCGTCGCGTACCGGGGTGAGCGCCTCGGCGGCAATCGACGCGCGAGTTTCCGCGATTTCCTGTTCAACTTCTTGCACCAGCCGGTAGGACGGTTCAAAGCGGCTGAGAAGGTCGGTGCGCTTGAGCAGGAGTTCCAGCAGGTGCGTTTTCATCTTTTCGAGAACCTCCGGATTATCGGCCCAGCGCTTGAGGGTGACCGACCGGGCGGGAAACGACTTGAGCTGTTCCCGCAGCGACGCAATCCGGCGCTCGGCCTCGACACGATCCTGGTCGATCTGGCGGTACGCCGCGTCCGCTTCGCCTAACTTCTGCAGCGCAATGTCGCGTTCCAGCGCCGCCGAAGCCACGCCCCGAGCACGAGTAAAGCGCACGAGTTCGGCTTCGGACTGATGCAGTCTCTTTTCGTATTCCGCGGTTTGCTGGTCGAAAAACTGGATCTCCCCCGGGGGGCGCTGGAGATTCGTGTGCCTTTGCACGTAGAGGGTGGAAAGCGCTGAGAGAATGCGAGCGGCTCGTTCCGGACTGGTGTCCTTGTAGCTGACCTGGATAAGGTTCGACTTCTTGAGGGCATCGACATCCAAGCGGCGCGACAGCTTGCGAACGGCATGTTCGATCTCGGCTGGGCGCTCGAGATCCGGGGTGTCCGCAGGAACAAGTCTCGCCATTTTCACAACTTGCTTCAGGAGATCTTCGTCGCGCAGGAGTTCGACTTCGGAATTGAGTTCTTCTTCGGTAATGTCGGGACGGGTGAAATCCATGGCGCTGGGCGGCTGAGACGAGACGATGGGGTCAAAGCGGCCCCGCCGCAGCAGAACCTTGAAGTGCGACTCATATCGGGCTGAGAAGACGACGAAGAGCATCGTCGCCAGCAATACGAGCCCAAAAGAAGCAGCTACGAGTCGCGGGCGCCGGAACAGCGTGGCCGCAAGATCGCGGGGCGTTGGGGAAAGATCGGTGTTCGAGTTTCCGTTCAATTCCGCGGACATGGATCGTACAGCAAAGCCGATCACACCCGGCGGGCTTTATGGGAACTCGCCAGATTTTGAAGACGCAATCAGTTAATGCTGCTACTCCTTTCCGCTAAAACTGCAATGGGTTCATGTACCAGCTCATGGAGTTGGTCGGAACATACTTGCGTATCTTTGATATCCGGCTCTGGGGCACAAAGATAAAGTCGCCGGGCTGAAGGTGAAGATCTTCGCGAAGATCGCGAGAATCCAGCATCTTCTTTACGTCAATCACGTGGGATTCGGCTACGTACGCGGAAATCCGGCGAAACACAACGACCTGCGAATGACGGGCCTGCTGCGTGAAGCCGCCGGCAATCGCCACGGCTTCATTTACGGTCAGATCCCCGCGCAGCTCATACTTTCCTGGCCGTGCCACCTCGCCCGAAGCGAGGAAGTAGGGCTTGTCAAAATCCTTTAAAGTCACGGTGACTTCGGGCTCGTGCAGAAAACCGCGGTAGGCATACGCAACCGCCTGCTGCATCTGGGGGACCGTGAGTCCTTCCGCTAACAACGTGCCCGCGCCTTTCAGTGCCACGAAGCCGTCGGGCTGCACGGTCAAGGTCTGATTAAAGTCGGGCGAAAAAGTGAAACTTACGTCCACGGCGTCCGATTTTGAAAGCCGATAAAGCGGATGGCGTTCCCCTCCGAATGCAGGATCTCCCATGCCACCCGCTTTCCCGGGCTGTGTGATCGCTCCGTTGCTGGAACCGCCGGTGCCGGACCGGTCCTGGCTCTGCGAGCTCTCCGCCGCGGCGAGTTTGCCGGTTGGCGGAGCAGAGGACACAGGCGCCGAAGCGGGCGACGGTGAAGTCTCCTGAGCGGAGGTGACCACGGCCGGCTGCAGGATGAGCATGCCCGCAGCCCCCAAAACGACGTGTTTAGTAAGTACATTCATCTCCGGACTCTCGCCGTTGCTCTGAACGGCGCACTAAGCAACTCGGGCGTTTGAGTTGTTAGCCCGAAGGTACCGCTGCGTCCCGAGCACAACAAGACTTGGAAAGTACTGTCCACCGAGGTACCGGGCACGTTCCAGCCATCGGAAAGGTGATGAAATGAGCAACTGGGCTTCCAGGGCCTGGGTTCCAGGCCCCCGGGGCGCACGTCGGGCGGGAGATTGCTGCTACAGAAGTTGTGCACAAGAGTAGCCCTGCGAAAGTAGGCAATGGGAACAGAATTCATCACCAACAGTGTGTGACGGTGCCCACATACGATCCATGCGCTCTTGGGCAAAATGATGGCGTGAAAACCATACGCTCCGAGAAACAGTCCACGGGAACCGGGCCGGCCGGGACCGAAGTAGTGCAAGTCCTGGTCGCCGACTCGGGTCCTATTCAGTCGCAACTCTTGACGCGGGCCTTGAAAAACCGGCGGGACTTTCAGGTTTCCGCTGTCGCCTTGGAGACGCCTGCTCTTCACAACTTCATGCAATCGAATCACGCCGACGTGGTCTTGATTGCGGGCAACCGCCTGCCGGACTTGAGCCTGCTGCGCTGGTTGCGCGTCTCGTATCCGAAGATCGCTCCCGTGCTGCTGGCCGAGCATGATGACCGCGAACTGGTGGTGAATGCTTTGCGCGCCGGCGCGAAGGGGATTTTTCTTTTTACCCACACTCCTTTCCCCATGCTCTGCAAGTGCATTCACTGCGTTTTCCGGGGAGAGATTTGGATCAACAGCCAGCAGATGAATTACGTGCTGGATGCACTATCGGAGGTGCCGACGCTGCGTGTGGTCAACTCAAATGGGAGGTGTTTGTTGACGCCTCGCGAGGAGCAGGTGGTGGCGCTCGTAGCCGACGGCTTGACGAACCGCGGAGTCGCCGTCGAATTGGGGCTGAGCGAACACACGATCAAGAAATATCTGCTGCGCATCTTCGATAAGGTGGGGATTTCGAGCCGGGTGGAACTGGTCCTCTATGCCATGTCGCACGGCGAGCATCGCCCGGCGGAATGGATGCCGAGCAGCAATGCCTGAGCGCAGAAGGAAAGGCCGACGTACAATGGCAAAATACGGAAAGGCGAGGAGATCGCTTGGTGACGAGTTCCGGGTCGGGCGTCGTGCGCCGATGGACGGTGATCGCTTCAGGGCTGCTCCTTCTGGCGCTCGCGCTGGTGGTGATCTATACGGGGCCGAATGCTTTTCTCAGTCCTATCGCTTTGGTAGTGGTGGCCGCGATCGGGCTGGCCGCGCTGCTGCTCCAGGTTTGGTTTCGCCGGGATCTTCCGAATATTCATTCTCCCCTCTGGCTTAACGTCCTCGGCATTTTCTGCGCCATGGTCTCGCTGTTCGCGGATTACCTCCGGATGACACGCCGAATGCTGGATCTGGTGGCATTTGGCGCCGTGGTTTGCTTCGGCATCAGCGGAGCGCTCATCCTGCACGCACTGCGACGGCGGGTTCGAACACCGCAATCAACTGCGACCGAGTAGGAAGAAGAAGACCAAGTCGCGGGGCGTTCAATCTTGTGTGCGGCCTTCCCATTTACAATGCCGCTATGCGCGTCACCTTGTTCGGTGCATCCGGGCTGCTGGGCCAGGAACTGGTTCATGAGTTAACCGGTAACGAACTGAGCAGCGAGCAAGAGCAGTTGACTGCGGTGTCTTCCAAAGACGCCGACGTGCGAGACCGCGCGCGGGTTCGCGCCGTGATTCGCGATTCCCTTCCCGACTGGATTCTCTTGTCCGCTGCCTACACCGACGTGGATGGCTGCGAGTCAAACCGCGACTTGGCCTTCGCGGTAAATTGCGAGGGCGCGGTCAATGTGGCGCAGGCTGCCCGCGAAGCGGGATCGCGATTGATGTTCCTGAGCACGGACTACGTTTTCGATGGCAGCAAACGCTCGCCGTACGAAACCAGCGATGCCAGAAATCCGACAAGCGTTTATGGCGAGAGTAAAGCGCAGGCCGAGAAACGGCTGATCGAGATCCTGCCGGAAGTGTGCATCGCGCGGACTTCGTGGCTGTTCGGGCACGGAGGCAAGTGTTTTCCGGCAACGATTCTGAAGTTGGCGTCAACCCGTCCTGAGATTTCCGTGGTGAACGATCAACGTGGCAGCCCGACTTTCACGCGCGATCTCGCATCCGCTCTCGTCAAACTTTGCCGCGCGCCCGCCAGCGGGATCATGCACGTCACTAATTCCGGCAACTGCACGTGGTGCGAGTTTGCCGCCGAAATCGTGCGCGTGTCCGGCATGCGGACCAAGGTCAAACCCGTGACCACGGCCGAATTCCCGCGTCCGGCGCGGCGGCCCGCCTACTCTGTTCTGTCGCCTGACAGCCTGCACGCCTACAACATCCACATGCCGGAATGGCAGGACGCGTTGCGGCGCTATCTCGCGAGCGCTCCGGCTGGCCTCACTTCCGTGGGCCTCTGAAACCGGCACCCTCAAATCCCCCAGAGCGGAGGTTGCACAATAATATATCGTGTTACGATACAAGTATCTTGCAGCGATGAAGACAAAGATTGAGACCGCTGACTTTCGCGCCCTCGCCGCCCTGCGCTATCGAATACGCCTCTTTCTGCACGAAGTGGATGCCGCGGTACGCCGCGCCGGCCTCGAACCGCAGCATTATTCGTTGTTGCTGGCAGTTCGTGGCATCCCGGAAGGTGTGGAGGCGACCATTCAGGCACTGGCGGAGCGGTTGCTATTGAAACACAACAGCACCGTGGAATTAGTTGACCGGCTGGAAAGGCGCGGATATGTATGCCGAAGCCGAAGCCGGGATGACCGCCGATGCGTCCGAGTGGAACTGCTTCCCCGGGGCGAAGAATTGGTTGAAAGGGTAGCCCGGCGGCGGCTTACTGAGTTGCACACAGGAGGAGCAGCGCTGGCGAATGCACTGGATACGCTTCTGTCACGCAGACCGAAATCAAGGGGAGTGAAGAGGCGCACGCATCAAAGCCAAAACCAGACGGGGCAAACGAGGAGGCGCGGAAAGGCCAGTGAGCAAGGATAGCAAAACGGAGTCACCCGACAAGGCGACAGTCAACAAGAAGGACCGCAACGATGAGTTGGGAGATTTCACAACCCAGTGGCGGGTGGTTCCGATCTCCCTGTTGGCCACGGGGATTGGTTTGGTCTGCGCATTTGTGGCACTGGCGTTGCTCCGCTTAATTGGGCTATTCACCAATCTGTTCTATTTTGGCCGGTGGAGCACGGCGATGGTTTCGCCAGCTGGCAACCATCTAGGTGTATACAGCGTTTTCGTTCCCATCGCTGGCGCACTCATCATCGGTGTCATGGCGAGGTACGGTTCCGAGCGCATACGGGGTCACGGCATTCCCGAGGCGATCGAGTCCATTCTGCTGGGCGGTAGCCGAATTGAACCGAAAGTTGCGCTCCTTAAACCAATCTCGTCGGCAATCTCGATCGGCTCGGGCGGCCCGTTCGGGGCGGAAGGCCCAATTATCATGACCGGCGGCGCGGTGGGCTCGATGATCGCCCAGCTGTTTCACTTGACGAGCGCGGAGCGCAAAACTCTCCTTGTGGCCGGAGCTGCCGGCGGCATGTCCGCGACTTTTGCGTCGCCGGTGGCTGCGACGCTGCTGGCCGTCGAGTTGCTGCTTTTCGAATGGAAGCCGCGAAGCCTGATCCCGGTGGCATTAGCCAGTGCAATGGCTGCGGTGGTGCGACGATATATCTTGGGGTTCGGGCCGCTGTTTCCAGTGCCGGCTCACCCCTTGTTCATTGGACCACAAGGACTATTGGGATGCGCCCTGGTCGGTCTTTTGGCCGGGGTGTTGTCGGCGCTGCTTACCGTCTCCGTGTACGCGGCCGAGGATGCTTTCCAGCGGCTGAAGATCCACTGGATGTGGTGGCCCGCCATCGGCGGCCTGGCCATCGGGTTGGGAGGTCTGGTTTTCCCGCAAGCACTGGGCGTGGGTTACGACACGATTGGGGCATTGCTGCAGGGAAGCGTCACCACACGAGTGATTCTGGGTGTCCTGTTCGTCAAGTGGTTTATCTGGGCGGTCTCGCTCGGCTCAGGCACGTCGGGCGGCGTTCTGGCGCCATTGCTGATGATGGGCGGAGCGCTAGGCGGGCTCGAAGCCATGTTTCTTCCCAACGAAGGCGCGGGTTTCTGGCCGCTGATCAGCATGGGTGCCACTCTTGGCGGCACCATGCGCGCTCCATTTACGAGCATTGTCTTTGCCTTTGAGTTAACCCACGACGCAAATGTGTTTTTGCCCCTGCTGGTAGGCAGCGTGATCGCCCATGGTTTCACAGTCTTGACGCTGAAACGGTCCATCTTGACCGAGAAAGTCGCGCGGCGCGGCTTCCACCTTGGCCGCGAATATGCGGTCGATCCTCTGGAAATTCTTTTTGTGCGCGAGGTCATGCGAACAAAGGTTGTGGTACTGCCAGCTGCAAGTACGTTAGGCGATATCTGGCACTCCTTGCGCGAGGATCACCGCCAGGAGCAACGCCTGTTGCCTGTTGTGAGCGCCGACGGGCATCTAGTCGGTGTGGTAACCCGCGGAGACATAAGCCAGCGTATGGAGCAGAACGGAGATGCAGCCCTGGGGTGGCCGATCGGTGATCTCGTGCGAGCGAGCGCAACTGAGGCCTATCCCGACGAGCCGTTGCGGGTGGTTGTATATCGCATGGTTGAAAAGGGGTGCACGCGAATGCCGGTAGTAGAGCGCGCCACGAGAAAATTTTTGGGTCTGGTCTCGCTCAATGATCTGCTGAAGGCGCGCTCGCGGCACTTGGAGGAAGAGAGCCGTCGCGAGCGAAGCCTGAAATTTAGGTTGTTTCGTACTGAGAAACACAATCCCGAGGGCACCCAACCTCCCGAGGTCCTGTAACGGTTCCCTTTCCGCCCGGACTGGGCGCGGTCTGTCCAATCCCCGCCGCCGTGGTTTATCCTTACCTCTCTTCGGGGACCAACTGTGAACAAGCGACTCTTGTGGATTCCGCTGGCCTTGCTCTGCATTTTGCTTTTTCCTTGCGCACTTTTCGCCCAACCGTATGACCCCGCGATGTACCAGGAACTTCGCTGGCGAATGATCGGCCCATTTCGCGGCGGGCGTACCGTGGCGATTTCCGGCGTTCCGGGCCAGCCGAATGTCTTCTACATGGCGCCGAACAACGGCGGAGTTTGGAAAACGACGGATTTCGGCCGCACCTGGAATCCGATCTTCGATGGTCAACCCGATGGTCAAAAGGACGATCAACTAAATGAGGCCCAGTCCTTTGGTTCAATCGGAGCGCTGGCCGTCGCGCCGTCGAGTCCAAACACGGTCTATGTCGGCAGCGGTGAAGGCCTGCGTCGTCCTGATCTGTCCGTAGGCAACGGTATCTACAAGTCGACCGACGCGGGGCGTACCTGGCAGCATCTGGGTCAACGTGATGGCGTTCTGCGCGACGCGCAGCAGATTGGATCGATCATCATCGATCCCAAGAATGCGAACCGCGTTTTTGTCGCCGCCCTTGGGCATCCTTATGGTCCGAATGCCGAGCGCGGCGTTTACCGCTCACTCGATGGCGGCGAGACGTGGCAAAAGATTCTTTATAAAGATGAAAACACCGGCGCGATTGACCTGGTGTTCGATCCGCGAAATTCGCAGGTGATCTTTGCCGAGATGTGGGCCTCGCGCCGTCCGCCGTGGACGACCGACAACAGCTATGACGGCCCGGGGAGCGGTCTCTACAAATCAATTGACGGCGGCAACAACTGGCGGCAAATCACTACAGGGTTGCCGAGTGAGGCCGACAAATTGGGCCGCATTGGCCTCGCCGTTTCGCCGAGCGATCCCGATCGCATGTATGCCATGGTGGACGCGCGGAAAAACGGCGGCGTTTATCGCTCCGACGATGCCGGCGAAAGCTGGCAACTGGTGAATACGGAGGAACGCGTCTGGGGACGCGGCGACGACTTCGCTTGCGTGCGCGTCGATCCGCGAAATAAAGACGTGATCTATGTGGCCAACACTACGACGTACCGCTCCGATGACGCTGGCAAGAACTTCACCGCCATCAAGGGCGCGCCGGGCGGCGACGACTACCACACCATCTGGATCAATCCCGAAAACCCCGACATCATCGCCCTCGGCGTGGACCAGGGCGCGACCATCAGCGTGAACGGTGGAAAGACCTGGAGTTCCTGGTACAACCAGCCGACCGCACAGTTCTATCACGTCATCACCGACAACGAGTTTCCTTACTGGGTCTATGGCGGGCAGCAGGAAAGCGGCTCCGTCGGCATCACCAGCCGCAGCGACTTTGGCGAAATCACTTTTCGCGACTGGACAACGGTTGGGGTGGAAGAATACGGCTATGTTGCGCCCGATCCGTTGCATCCCAATCTGATCTACGGCGGCAAAGTTACCGTGTTCGACCGCAATACCAGGCAGACGCGCGACGTTTCGCCGGTAGTTCTGCGTACCGGGCAGTATCGCTTCAATCGCACCGCGCCGTTGCTTTTCTCGGCGGCGGACCCGCACGTGCTTTATCTCGGATCGAACGTGCTGTTTGCCACTCGCGACGGTGGCAACAGTTGGCAGATCATCAGTCCCGATCTGACGCGTGAAGATCCAGGATCTCCTGCGACT
The DNA here is from genome assembly GCA_050012595.1 of Terriglobales bacterium. Classification (GTDB taxonomy): domain Bacteria; phylum Acidobacteriota; class Terriglobia; order Terriglobales; family Acidobacteriaceae; genus Acidiflorens. The sequence continues at coordinate 79,186 of JBEKGW010000006.1, read as the reverse complement.
CTGGGGCGGTTTATCGAGGCCGACCCGGAGAAGGGCAAGCATCGCGGCGTGATCTATTCGATTGCTCCGTCACCGAAAGACGCGAACCTGATCTGGGCCGGCACCGACGATGGCCTGATTCACGTGACACGCGACGGCGGCAAGAACTGGCAGAACGTGACGCCGTCCGAATTGACGCCCTGGAGCAAGGTCGCGCAGATGGACGCGTCACATTTCGATACCCCAACTGCCTACGCGGCGGTGAACCGCTTCCGGCTCGATGACCTGCAGCCTTATATCTACCGCACGCACGACGGCGGAAAGTCGTGGCAGAAGATCGTCAGCGGCTTGCCCGAGAATGGGCCCGTCAACACGGTGCGCGAGGATCCCGAACGCAAGGGACTGCTTTTTGCCGGAACCGAACGCAGCGTGTATGTGTCGTGGGACGATGGCGACCATTGGCAGTCGCTCAAGATGAATCTTCCGCCGACTTCGATCCGCGATCTCGTCGTGCATCATGACGATGTTGTCGTTGGAACTCACGGGCGTTCGTTTTGGATCTTGGACAACATCACGCCGCTACGCCAGATGAGCGCGAAAGTTGCGGGCGCTCCCGCACACTTGTTCGCGCCGCAACTCACCTATCGCATTCGCCGCAACAACAATCCGGATACTCCTCTGCCGCCCGAAGAGCCTGCGGGACAGAATCCCCCGGATGGCGCGATCATTGATTACTGGCTCAATGGCGATTCATCGCTTCCGATCGTCATCGCAATCAGAGATGGATCGGGAAAGATAATCCGTAAATTCTCGAGCGCCGATAAACCCGAGGCTGTTAACGAGAAGGACTTCAATGTCCCGATGTATTGGGTGCGTCCGTCGCAGACGGTATCGGCGGCGAAGGGCATGCACCGCTTTGTCTGGGACCTCACGTATCCCGCGCCGGATGTGCTGTCGCGCGATTTCCCGATTTCTGCAATCTATCGCAACACGCCGCTCTATCCGCAAGGCGCGACGGTTCTGCCTGGGAAATACACAGTAGAACTTGAGGCGATCACGGAAGCAGGAGGGTTAGGCAGTGCGGGAGCGCGTTCGCAGCCGCTCGAAGTCCGCATGGATCCGCGTGTGAAGACATCGCCCGAAGACTTGCGCCGCCATTTCGAACTCGACCGGAAAATTGCCGAAGCGCTTCATCAAGACTATGAAGCTCTGCAACAAGTGCGCAGCCTGCGATCCCAGATAAAGTGGCTTCTAAGAGATCAACATTCAACCAGCATGGCCAGCAGCACGGGCCTCAATCAGGCTGCAAAGATCGCCGCCGAGTTAGAAGCAAAGGCCGCGTTACTCGAAGGCGCGGAAGCCGGCTTCGGCGAGCGCTACCTGAGCACCCCCGAAGGCCGCAGCCTGGCTCGTCTGAATAGCGGCTTCAGTGCACTCGTCGGCGCTCTCGATACCGCCGACGCCGCACCCACGACCCAGCAAGTCGCGATGTTCGGAGAACTGGACAAGGCGCTGAAAGAACAGTTGTCAGCATGGGGCCAGCTCAGGTCGAAGGATATTCCGGCGCTGAACGAACAGCTGAAGAAAGCGGGATTGCCGTTGATCGATCTGCGTCGGGTTCCCACCCAAGTTTCCGACAACATATAGAATATAAAGGACCTAGCTTTAACTTATCCAGGAATAAGGACTTAGCTTGGCTGTCCCACTTTGGAGGGCGGCCTATTCCCTCGGCGTCAGAATTTTTTTATATTACGGTCCTTTAGAATCAAAGATTTGGCGGAAAATTCCTTTCAAATCTTTGTGTTTAAAGGAGTTATATGTAAAATATTCCGGAATAAGGAGTTAGCCTGTTGGGCTCACTCGCTGGCGGGGGGCTTGACAGCTGACTGCCTCAACTTCGTGTTGTCAAAGAGCGCCGACTAGTGGGACCGCGCGGCGTGAAGGCGCGCGGGCCCCATGGTGCGATCAGAGCTCCGCCCACCCTTCGCGAACAGCACGCGAAGGATGGGGCACCCTCGGTGTGGTTGCGCCGGCGACGCCCGCGGAATCCCACTCATCGCAAGGAACGCGATGAGCGGGGCACGCGGCGGGACAAGAAGAACACCGGACGAATTTCCTTCATTTCGGTGATTACGGCAGTACGGCCTTTCGTGGTGATGATTCTGCCCAGAAGTCCGATGACACCTTAAGGCGGGAGCCTCGCGGCGAATTGCGCTGCGCGAACAACGCCGCCGGACGCTACCGCAGCATGGGTCGAAGTCGACGCCGTTTGCTGTTGGCATGAATAAGGTGAGCATGAACTACCACCGGACGGCAATCCTGCTGTTACTCGTCGCAAGCCTGAGCCACGCTCAGGACGCCGCTCCGTCTAAACAAGATCCGTCTGAACAAGAGATGATTCAACAGCTGGTTCAGCAGGTAAAAGCGCTTCAGGAGAAGGTTGCAGCGCTTGAGGCCCGGGAGCGAGCCAATTCCCCCTCCGATGCCGATGCAACTTCTCAGCCCGTGAGCCCGCCTGCTCCGCAAGCTGTGGACAACAACGCGCCATCTCCTTCCCTCTCACAAGAACTTCATGAACCCCGGGGCTTTCAATGGCAAGGATTCGGAGAACTCGACTACAAGGTGCTCAATCAGAAAATCCCGGAATTGGGAACTTACGGTTTTCTGCCCGGCTCCAGCGGAAACTTCTACACCGGCGACCTCGATCTATTGCTCACTGCCCGAATTAACGACAAAGCTAGTGTGCTGTCGGAGATTGCGATTGGAGAAGGGGACGCGCAGTCCTATAGCGTCGACCTGGAACGCGTGCTATTTAACTACGATTACAACGATCATCTGAGAATGTCATTCGGTCGTTATCAGACGGCGATTGGCTTCTACAACACCGCCTTCCATAGTGGCAGCTGGTTTCAAACCTCGGCGGACCGCCCGCTGGTCATGGAGTTCTCGGATGACGGGGGTGTGTTGCCAACCGAGGCTGTGGGACTTTACTTTACCGGCTCGATTCCTTCCGGGAAATTGGGTCTGCACTACATTGCCGAATACGGATCCAGCAATACGATTCGTCCCGACCTGAACGGCCAAACGCTCACCGACGAGAACAACGGCAATCACATTAATATCGGGCTGTTTGGCCGCCCCGACTCCATTCCGGGTTTGCAGATTGGCGGGTCAATTTATCACGATCGGATCAGTGACTTCGCGAAAGGACCAAACGTCAGGCTTGGCCAGATGATCGTCAACGCGCATGTTGTGTACATCCGGCACTGCATCGAGTTCCTGAGCGAAGGCTTCCTCATCCGGCATGCCTACGAGCATAGTTCGACGGTGTTCGACACGCCCGCCTTCTACTCGCAGATATCGAAGCAGTTTCACCGTACTCGGCCGTACTTCCGCTACCAGTATATAAACGCAGATGCAGGCGGCATCCTGAGTGACGTTGACCTTCGCTATGGGCCCTCATTTGGCGTGCGCTACGATTTCAATGACTCCATCGCTTTCAAGACCCAGTTGGATCACACGGTGAGGAAAGGCGAACCGGACCTTAACGGCCTGCATTTGCAGTTGGTATTCAAATTTTGAATGAAATTTTATGCAACCGAAACTGATCGTCGTCCGAGTTGGGGTCTGGGCTGCGGTCGCGCTCGCCGGTCTGGCAAGCCTTCCTTCCGCCGTTGCGCAGACCAGCATCGTGGCGGTCGTGGTCAGCGAGAGGAACCCCGTCACGAACATCAGTACGCCGGAGCTTCGCAGACTCTTTGCCGGAGAAAAGCGTGCCTGGGCGGGCGGCCTGCCCGTCAGGTTATTCGTACGCGCGCCTGGCGCATACGAACGAGTCGTTCTGTTGAAATTGCTGGATATGTCAGAGAGTGAATACAAACATTATTGGACGGCTCAGGTGTTTCGGGGAGAGGCGGTGGCCGAGCCGGTTGCACTGTTCTCCAATGGAATGCAAAAGGAGGCTCTGGCCACCTTTCCCGGCGCTGTCGCTTTAGTCAATTTCCAGGATGTCAAGCCCGGCATGAAGGTGGTCAAGGTCGACGGACGTTTGCCGGGAGAAGCGGCGTATCCGCTCAACTGAAGAGTCACTTTAATGCGGCGACCTGTGATCGAGTTGAGATAGCGGATTCGGGTTTCTTGGGCTGTCTTTCATCACTCCTAATTGGATGTCTTTCATCGCTCCTAATTAGATGTCTTTCATCACTCCTAATCTGTGCACATCACAGACTTGCGAGCGATGGAGGGACGGGCGGGGGCGCCCGTCTCTCCATCACACGGGAAACTCGCGGCGCACGTACTCCATCGCCGCCTCGCGCGATGCTAGTCGGCCCTCCAGTTGCGCGTCCTCGACGGCCGTCAGCACCTCTTTGAAGCGTGGGCCGGGCTCATAGCCTGCTTCAATCAAATCCTGGCCAGTAATCAGCGGAGTGGGGCGGATTGCTTCGGGCGGCAACGAATGCAACTGCTCGCGTGAATACTCGTACGAGTCTAGTTGGCCATGGCTGGAGAGGCAGTCGATGCGGTGCAACTCAAGATGCTCGTCGAAGGCGGGCAGGCGCAGAAACTTCTTCAGCGTGGATTGGTTCATGCGCCGGACATCCGCAAACCGCATGTGATTCGCTACCAGCGCCAGGATCTGATCGGTCTCGTGGTTCGAGAAGCGCAGGCGTCGGCAGATTTCAGCGGCCATCTTTATGCCGACTTCGACGTGGCCATCGAAGCGGATGCGGTCGGGCGCCACGCGGAAGGTTGGCGGCTTGCCGACATCGTGCAGCAACGCTCCCCAGGCTAGCGTCTTGGAGCAATTGGCTGGAAGCTTTTCGAGCAGGAGCAGCGTGTGTACGAACACGTCGCCTTCGGGATGGAACTGGGGCGGCTGCTCGACTCCCTTCATGGCGGCGATTTCCGGCAGGACTTCTGGCAGGAGGGTGGTTGTATCGAGTAATTCGAAAGCTCGGCGGGCTTGGCCTTCGGTTAGCATCTTGGTCAGCTCGTCGCGCACGCGCTCGCACGAGACCTGGTGAATTTTTGGCGCCAACTTTTGGATTGCCGCCATGGTTGCGGGATCGATCCTGTAGTGGAAGCGCGCGGCAAAGCGCACGGCTCGGAGCATGCGCAGTTTATCTTCCGCGAAACGGCGTTCGGGGTCGCCGATGGCGCGCACGATTCCGGCCCGCAGATCGTTGCGGCCACCGACAAAATCCAAAACCTCGTTGGTTGCCGGATCGAGCAACATGCCGTTGATGGTGAAATCGCGGCGCTGCACGTCTTCTCGCGGGTCTTTGGTGAAGCGAACTTGGTCGGGATGACGGCCATCGGAGTAGCCTACGTCGGAGCGGAAGGTGGCTACTTCGACGACTGTACCTTGACGGGCGGGGACGCCCGTCGCTCCATCGGCGATGGCGGTGGTCGCTCCACCGGATTCTGGGACCAGGACCACTCCGAATTGCTCGCCTACGGCGAGGGTTTGCGGGAAGATTTGCATGACCTGCTGCGGAGTTGCGTCGGTCGAAACGTCGTAGTCGGCAGGCTCGCGGCTGAGAAGAAGATCGCGGACGCATCCACCCGCAAGGTAGGCCTGGTGTCCGCGTTGGCGCAGAGTGCGGACGATTTCGGTGGCGTGTTGTTTGGCGTTCGGCATTTAGACTGGTATGGTGTTCCGCATGTTCGTGGCGTAACCCCAACTTGTCATCTTGAACGAAGCGAAAGACCCAAGCATTCCATCGCTGCGAGCAAATGCATAGGTCCTTCGCTTCGCTCAGGATGACAAATTACGCTTATGTCTCGAACTTGGACACGGCACTACGGCTGCCGCCATCATTATGCCTGACGCTTGCATCCTCGGCATCGAGACCTCGTGTGATGAGACGGGCGCGGCTGTGGTGCGCTCGGGGCAGCAGATTTTGTCGAGCCAAATTTTGTCGAGCCAAATTTTGTCGAACATTGTTGCCTCGCAGATCGCCACCCACCAGCCTTATGGCGGAGTGGTTCCGGAACTCGCTTCGCGCGAGCATTTGCGCGCGATCGTTCCGGTGGTGCGGCAAGCCCTGGCTGAAGCTGGGCAGACTTATGAGTCCATCGATGCCATCGCGGTCACGCAAGGTCCGGGACTGGCGGGCGCTTTGCTGGTTGGCATCAGCTTTGCCAAGGCGCTGGCTTTCGGGCTGGAGAAGCCGCTGATCGCCGTGAACCATCTTGAGGGACACATCCATGCCGTGTTGCTGCATCAACGGCAAATGCAGCAGCGGCAAAGCGAAGATGCCGATCCTTATTTTCCAGTGCTCGATTTTCCGGTGCTGGCGCTGGTGGTCTCGGGCGGCCACACGCATCTTTATCTCGCCGAGGTGCAGGAAAATCTCTGGACCTACCGGAACATCGGCCACACTCGCGACGACGCCGCCGGGGAGGCGTTCGATAAAGTCGCGAAGCTGCTGGGACTCGGCTATCCCGGCGGACCAATCATCGACCGGCTGGCGCCGCACGGCGATCCGCACGCGGTCAAATTCCAGATTGCGCAGATCAAGCACCCGGACCGGCGCGATCGCAAGCCAGGCGAGCACAGGCAAGGTGATCATAGACAACTTCAGGCGGAAGAGGACGGGCCGAGCTTCGTTAGGCCTCGCTTTGATTTTTCCTACAGCGGAATCAAGACGGCCGTCTTGCGATACGTCGAGACCGAGAACCTGAAACCTGCGATCGAGGCTCGCCGCCGGGCGCTGGCGGGCATCGGCAAGCCGAGAATCGAAGACATTCTCAGGCTCTGCGACCGGGAAACCCTCAACCTGGCGGCTTCTTTCCAGCGCACGATGGTCAACGATCTGGTCATGAAGACGCTGGCGGCGGCTCGCGAGTATGACGTTCGAACTCTTTTCGTCAGCGGCGGCGTTGCCGCGAATCGGGAATTGCGGACGACGTTTGAGCGCGAAGCGGGGATGCAGGGGCTGCCCGTTTTCTTCCCGTCGCGCGCGCTTTCGACCGACAATGCGGCCATGATCGCAGCCGCGGCCTTCCCGAAATTTCTGCGCCGGGAGTTTGTGGCTATGGATTTCTCTGCTGAGGCGGGAATGGCGCTGCGCTGATAAACCGCGGCGAAGTTCTAGCCCCCCAGCCTGAACGGCTCGGCCGTCCCTCCGGGACTTGAATAATATCTTCCGCTTTCCCCAGCGCTGAAGCGCTGGGCTAAGCTGGATCGCCCCTCTGGGGCTGGATTCTCCTGTGCTTCGTTCCACTGGACTGGCCGAAAATGAGTTCTGACGTGCTCACTTCAGTCCAGCGTCGTGAACGCCAGTGCCAGCAATGTCTTCTGCTCGACCTCGTGTGCCTTTGCCGAGCCGGTAGCCGGACTCGCGCTCGCGGAACGTTTCACCGAAAACACTGGCCGGTCATCTGTGATGAGCTTTAAGCGCGGCAGCATATAGGAAAGCGCACCCATGTTGGCTGGCTCTTCCTGCACCCACACGATATCGCGCGCTGTCCTGTGGCGCTCCAGTTCCGCCTTCAGTTCGGCCTCCGGGAACGGATACATCTGCTCGAGGAAAATAATGGCGGTGCTTAATTCATTTCGCTTCTGCCGTTCGGTGCGCAGTTCGTGTCCGATCTTCCCGGTGCAGATCAGAATCCGCTTCGCATTCTGCGCTTCCGTGTCTGGAATCACGGGCAGAAAATTCTGATGCGTCAGATCTTCCAGCGGAGACAGGGCGTCTGGATGGCGCAGCATGCTTTTAGGCGTGAACACCACCAGCGGCTTCCTCCACTTGCGCAGCGCCTGCCGCCGCAGGAGGTGGAAATACTGCCCTGCGTTCGAGGGCTGACAAATCTGGATATTGTCCCGCGCCGCCAACTGCAAAAATCGCTCGATGCGCGCGCTCGAATGCTCCGGACCCTGTCCTTCATAGCCGTGGGGCAGCAACAGCACCAAGCCTGACAGCAGCTTCCACTTGTCCTCGCCCGCGCACACGAACTGATCGATCACCGCCTGCGCAACGTTCGCAAAATCGCCAAACTGCGCTTCCCAGAGAACCAGCGCCTCGGGATAATCCCGGCTGTAGCCGTATTCAAACCCCATCACGCCCGCTTCCGAAAGCGGCGAGTTGTAGATGTCGCACGCGGCTTGCCCCGGCGCGATGTTTTGCAGAGGGACATATTCCGTCTCATCCTGAATGTCGAGCAGCACCGAGTGGCGCTGATTGAACGTCCCGCGCCGCGAGTCCTGCCCGCTGAGGCGCACCGGAATCCCCTGCTTCCCCAGATCAGGTTTGACCAGGCTGGCAAAAGCCAGCGCCTCGGCCATGCCGTAGTCGACCGGCTTCTTGCCCGTCCCCATCTCCTGCCGCTGCTCCAGCAACTTCTTCACCTTGGGATGGATGTGGAAACCCTCTGGGTACGTGGTCAAACGCTTTGTGAGTTCCGCCAACTCCTCGCGGTCAATGCCCGTGCCTGTCGGCTTTTCGTACTCCGCTTTGTATCGACCTCCGAAGTAGTCGTCCCAGTAGTTTGGCAGATCTCGCATCAGCGGCTTTTTGGTGACTTGCGTCGCGCTCTTCTGCGCGGCTTCGTACTCGCTCTTGACCGTCTGCACTCGCGCGGCGATATTGTCATCATCCATGCCGATTTGTTTGGCGTAAATCCGATAGAGCGGCGGATGTTCTTTGATTGCCTTGTACATCAGCGGTTGCGTCACCGTGGGATCGTCCACCTCGCTATGCCCGTGGCGCCGGTAGCCAATCAGGTCCACGACCACGTCCGTGCCGAATTGGTAGCGGTACTCGGTGGCGATGCGGGCGATCCGCATCACCGCATCCACGTCTTCGCCGTTCACGTGAAAGATTGGAATCGCTTGCCGCCGCGCCAGTTGCGCCGCGAAGCGCGAGGAATGCTCATCGCGGGCATTGGTTGTGAAGCCGATCAGGTTGTTGACGATTACGTGGATCGTCCCGCCCACCGTATAGCCGCCGAGGTCCGCGTAATTCAGCGTCTCCGCCGTGATGCCTTGCCCCGCGAACGCGGCGTCGCCATGCACCAGCAGGGGCAGATACTGCGCCTTGCCGCCTTCGCCGGCGCGATCCTGCTTGGCGCGAGTGCGTCCCACCGTCACTGGATCGACGGCTTCCAGGTGACTGGGATTCGACGCCAGGTGAATATGAATTTTCTTCCCGCTCTTTGTCACGTACTCGCCGGTCGCGCCCATGTGGTACTTCACGTCGCCCGACCCCAATACGCTGCGGGGATCCACATCCTCAAATTCCGCAAACACCTGCTCCGGCGGACGGTTGGCCAAATGAATAATGACGTTCAGCCGCCCGCGATGACTCATGCCCATGACCAGTTCGACCGCGCCGCGCTCGCCAGCTACATCCAGAACCTCGTCCATCGCGGGCAACAAGGACGTGTTGCCTTCCAGGGAGAATCGTTTGTTGCCCAGATAGCGCTGCTGCAGCGTCTGTTCAAACAGGTCGGCGCGCACCAGCAGGTCCAGGGCGCGGTCTCGGTTTACGCCGACCGCAGCCGGTTCCGCCGCAATCTCGATACGTTCCTGAATCCAGCGCCGCCGTTCGGGGTCGGCGATGTGCATGAACTCCACGCCTACGCTTCCGCAATAAATGCGCCGCGCTTCCGCAGCCCATTCGTTATCGGTCGTCGTATCAAACTGCAGGTCTGGATGCGGTTGTGGACGCAGCAGGCCGAGCGGGTCCAGTTCGGCTTCCAAATATCCAAATTGCCGGAACAGGCCAAACACGTGTTCCCGTTCGTCGTTTTGAATGACGGCAGGAGCTGCGCCCCCGCTGGTCTGCTGAGTTGAAGTCGCCATAAGAGGTCTCCTATAGAATAACGGATGATTCCCGATTGTGTAGGTAAGGGCGTCCGGCGCCACGGTTTTACGCTAGACTACGGCTGCTCGAATACAGCGCTCGAATAAATTGGAGTGCCCCATGGCCAGCGGAATGATTGATGTGTCCAGCCGCTACTCCGTGCCCGAAACTTTGGCACGGCTCCAGTCCATCCTCAAAGAAAAAGGCATCATGGTTTTCGCCCTCATTGACCACAGCGGCGAGGGGGAGAAGGTTGGCCTCAAAATGCGGCCGACACAGTTACTGATCTTCGGCAGTCCGAAAGCTGGCACGCCTTTGATGGTCGTCGCGCCCAGGCTGGCCATCGATCTTCCGCTGAAAGCTCTTGCATGGCAAGACGAGCAGGGCCAGGTGTGGCTCTCCTACAATTCGCCGGAATATCTTCAGCAACGGCACGGCTTTCCCGCCGACCTTCTGAAAAACATCGCGGGGATTGCTGCGCTGATTCAGAAGGCTGTGGAATAATAGCGGGCTCGCATATTCGAAGTGATCCTCAACGGTGATCTTAAATAGGTGATCGATGGGCAATTCGGAGGAGAAGGAAGCCGTCGGCCGCGCTGCCGCTGAGCTGGTGCGTGACGGCGACGTCGTTGGACTTGGCACTGGCTCAACCGCTTACTTCGCGGTCATCGCTCTGGGCGAGCGCGTGAAGGCGGGACTGAAAATTATTGGAATCCCGACTTCCGTGCAGACCGGTGACCTGGCGCGCCAACTCGGCATTCCGCTGACCACGCTGGACGAACGTCCGCAAATCGACATCACCATCGATGGCGCCGATGAGGTTGATCCCAAGCTCAACTTGATTAAAGGCGGCGGCGGTGCGCTGCTGCGCGAGAAGGTCGTCGCATCGGCGTCAAAAAAGATGGTTGTGGTCGCGGACTCCAGCAAAGTTGTTCCCGTGCTCGGCAAATTTCCTTTGCCGGTCGAGGTAATTTCGTTTGCGCGAACCGTGGTCGAGAACAAGATCGTGGCGCTCGGAGCATCGCCCAAATTGCGCGCGAAGGCCGACGGCAGCCCTTTCATCACCGACAACGGCAATCAGATTCTCGATTGCAGCTTTGGGAAGATCGCGGATCCATCGGCGCTGTCGCTGGCACTCAGCAACGTTCCCGGCATCGTCGAGCACGGTCTGTTTATTGGACTGGCGACTATAGCGCTGGTTGGACGCGGAGGCCACGTGGAAGAGTTGAGCTGACGAAAGCGCTGTCGGGCTTCGCCCGACTGGAGGGCCGAGGGCGGCCGTCCCTACGTGGGGGCTGTCGGGCTCAGCCCACAATTTTCCGCAGCGCTTCGAGCAGCCGCTCTACTTCTTCCATTGTGTTGTAGTGCACCAGACCGATGCGCAGAAAGCCTCCCAGGCGCTCTACGTCTAACTGTTCGGTCAGGTTCAGGGCATAGTAGTTTCCGTCCCAGGTGAAGAAGCCGCGCTCGCCGAGCTTCGTTGCCAGTTCGAGCGGCGTGTGGCCTTCGATGCGGATCGCGAACGTGGCACATCTCTCCTCGAAGCGATTCTCTAAGCGCCGCGGGTGGCTGATGCCGTAGAGCTTTAATCCGCGAATGGCAAGCAAGCCCGCGATCATCTTCTCCATCATCTTGCGCTCGTGCCCGTGGATGGCTTCGTGCGCGGCCAGGATCGCTGCACGGCGGGTTGTGACTGCAGGCTGCGCGCGCCGGCCGAGTTCCTCCCAGTAATCGACGCAGGCTTTGATGCCCGCGATGCATTCGTGGTTCAGCGTCCCCCATTCCCAACAGTTAGGAATGTTGTTGGTGTTGGGACGGAGTTTATACGGACGCAGCCTCTTCAAATGCTCGCGCTTGCCGTAGAGAACACCCATGTGCGGACCGAAAAATTTGTAGGTCGAGCAGACCAGAAAATCGCAGTCGAGGGCGCGCACGTCAATCGGCCCGTGCGGAGCGTAGTGGACGGCGTCGATGTAACTCAGCGCTCCCGCTTGGCGTGCCAGCCGCACCACTTCGGCGACGTTGTTGATTGTGCCCACCGCGTTCGACGCGTATCCGACCGCAACCAGCCGCGTGCGATCGCCAATTTTTTCCGCCAGGTCTTGCATGTCGAGCGTGCAATCGTCTTCGTTGAACTTCACGGTGCGGATGGTCACGCCTTTGTCTTCGTCTTGCAGCGCCTTCCAGGGCGAGAAGTTCGCGTCGTGGTCGAGCAGGGTGAGCACGATCTCGTCGCCGGGCCCGAGTTCGCGTCCGAGGGCGCGGCTCATGGCGAAAGTCAGCGTCGTCATGTTCGGGCCGAAAACGATTTCGTCGGCATCGCAATTCAGAAAATCACCCATCGCCGACCGCGCTTCTGCGATCATGCGGTCGGTGTTGCGGCTGGTTTGGTAAGCGCCGCCCGTGTTGGCGTTGTTGCGCACCAGATAGTCCGCGATGGCGTCAATCACCTGCCGCGGCACCTGCGTGCCTCCCGGCCCATCCAGAAAAACTGCGGGGCGTTTATTGGAATGCTCATTGATGGTTTGCGCAAGCGCCGGGAACTGCGAGCGAACCCAGGTGAGGTCGAGCGCGCTGGATGACGAGGATGAACAAGAAGTCTGTTCAGCGATGGGCATAGCAGACATTCTAATGGAAGGCGGCGGCATGGACGCCGGGGCCTTCGTTCTGCGGTTCAATGCGCGGGTGAAAACCGGACGCAGCGGCGCGGTTTACGCAGTGCGATCGGGAGGATTGGGTTGCTTGCCCTTTCCTTTGTTTGCGTCGTCCAGCCGGATGCGCGTGACTCGCGCCGTTTCCTGGACCAAATCGCCGGTGGCGCGAGTTCCGTCTCCCGCCATCACTGAACCTGCGACGAGGGCGAAGCGCAACGCGTCCGCTTGGTCGTCAAAATATAAAATGACTTGTCCCGACATAGTACTTCTCCCTGGGTCTGACTTCGCAGGGCCCGCATGGAGCAAACGCAAATGCCACCGCGAACGATCGAATTAAGACGCAGGTGGCGGCGCAACAAACGAGCGTCGGTGATCCCTGCAACGATTGTCGGAGAATGCCAGGGCTGGTGGTAGTGCTATTGTTGGTTCTCGTCGTCCGGGAGCCGGAAGGCCATGTTCCGGAGGGTGTGCGGGGGGGGCCATTTTTTTTCGCGCGACGGGTACCCGTAGACGACCGTCTAACGATAGAATCGTGTAAAGGCACCGTTCTAAATAAGGAACGTGGGGATGGCATGATAGAGGTATGGGGAAAGCGGGGCGGATTCGTCAGAGCCGTGTGTGTGCTCTCGGTCGCCCTGGTGTGCGTGATGGGGACGGTGCAGGCCACCCACTCGCATCCTGAGAACTCAACCACATCCCACCACACCTGCTCGATTTGCGCGACCGCTCACGCCGGACTCAGTACGGCGACGGTTGCGTCCGCGCCGGTTTTGATCACGGCAGCGCTGGCGATTCTTGTTGCCGAAGTTTCCGTGATCTTCCGTCCCGTCACTACCCAGTTTATTCGTCCTCCACCTGCGTTCTGATTCCGCGCCCAATTCCAATAAATATTTCCCAAACTACGGCGATCTTCGATCTTTTATTTTCAGATTTGTGATCGGAAGATCCGTGATCGGACTCGCCCCAGAACCATTATTGGAGGAATCATGCAATCGTCTTACAGGAGTTGGCTGGCTGCGGCTGTTGTGGCCGCTGCTTTTGTGTTGAGTGCTGGGGCTGCGAGTGCGCAGTCGGGCGGGAGTTCGATTAGCGGCACCGTCCTCGACCCTTCGGGCGCGGTGGTTACGAATGCAAGCGTTGAGATTCATAACCCGGTCAGCGGCTTTGACCGAACGACCACCACCGACAGCAACGGAAAGTTCAGTTTCCCGAACGTTCCATTCAATCCCTATCACATGACGGTGACGGCGGCGGGTTTCGCTCAATACGCGCAGGATGTAGAGATCCGCTCAACGTTGGGCGTGAACGTGAAAGTCAGTTTGACGGTGGCCAGAAGCACCGACACGGTCACGGTCGAGGCGGGCGCCGATTTGGTGGAGAACGATCCAATCTCTCATACCGACGTGGATAAGAACCTGTTCGACAGACTTCCACTGGATAGCCAGTCTTCATCGCTCAGTTCTCTGGTGACGGAGGCCACCGCGGGCGTGGCCGCCGACTCCAATGGCCTGTTTCACGGATTGGGCGACCACGCGGAAAATTCCTTCTCGCTCGATGGGCAGCCGATCACGGATCAGCAAAGCAAGGTTTTTTCCAACCAGGTTCCTCTCGATTCTGTCCAGTCGCTGGAGGTGATCCAAGGCGCGCCGCCCGCCGAATACGGCGGCAAGACGAGCCTGATCATCAACGTGACGACGCGCTCCGGCCAGGGTATGACGACGCCGCATGGCGACGTGACGGCCTCCTACGGCAGCTTTGGAACCTCGAATGCAGGTTTCAATTTCGGCTACGGCAGCGACAAGTGGGGAAACTTCATATCGGTTAGCGGACTGAACAGCGGCCGCTTTCTCGACCCTCCCGAGTTTGCCGTTATGAATGATCGGGGCAACCAGGAGAACGTTTTCGACCGCGTAGACTATAAATTTTCAAACGCGGATTCGATTCTTGTGAATCTTGGTTTCACCCGCTCATGGTTTCAAAATCCCAATTCGTTCGACCAGCAGTTTCACAATGTTGACGGTGTCGTGCTCACAAACCCGCTGACCGGCTCGCCGCTTGGTCGCGCCGATCAGGTTTCGCAGATCAAGACTTATAACATTGCTCCGATGTGGACGCACTTGCTCAATTCGTCCACTGCATTTTCGTTCGGCGGCTATGTGCGCAAGGACCAGTACAATTACTATCCGAGCGCGAACCTGTTTAACGACCTGTCTCCGGACCTGCAAGGCGAGACCGTCACTCAGAATCGGAAACTGACTAATGTCGGCGTTCGCTCGTATGTTTCGTACGTGAAGGGTATCCATAATCTGAAGGCGGGGGGCGTTTACGAGCAGACTTTTCTCACCGAAGACGATCGGATCGGCATCGTAGACCCGACACTTGTTCCCGGACTGGGGTGTCTGGATGCGAGCGGTCAACCCGAATCCGGCACCCCATGCGCGGTGCTGGCCCCCTACGACTTGACGGGCGGAGGCCCAAAGACCGGCGGAGGCACGCAGTACACGCCAGGGACTCTGTTTCCATTTAACGGCCACACCGACGTGAAGGAGTTGGCGCTGTATCTCCAGGATTCGATCACGGTGCGGAACTGGTCGTTCAACGTAGGCATGCGCGGCGACTTCTATAACGGCATCAGCCACGACCGGCAAGCGGAACCTCGCCTCGGTATCGCTTACAACATCAAGCAAACCAATACAGTGCTGCGCGTTTCCTATGCGCGAACCATGGAAAGCCCGTTCAACGAGAATCTGATCATCGCCAGCACTGGATGCAGCGATCCGACCGGATTCCTGCCCACCCTGGTGCCTCCGCCCGGGGTTCCTTGTAAATCGGGACCAATTCGTCCCGGCTATCGCAACGAATTCCACGCCGGCCTGCAACAGGCATTCGGACGATATCTCGTGGTGAGCGGCGATTACATCTGGAAGTACACACACAATGGCTACGACTTCGGAAATGTGGGCGCAACTCCTATTTATTTTCCGATTGAGTGGCACAACTCGAAGATACCGGGTTTTGCGCTGCGCGTGAGCGTGCCGAATTACCATGGATTTTCGGCGTTGGTGACGATGTCGAGCGTGGCGGCGCGATTCTTCCTGCCGCAAGTCGCGGGGCTACCCATCATTCCGCCGGCGACGGGCGTATTCCGCATTGACCACGACGAAGTTTTCAATCAGACCACGCACCTGGAATATCAGCCTTGGAAGCGTGGGCCGTGGGTTGGATTTAATTGGAGGTACGACAGCGGGCTGGTCGCGGGCGCGACTCCATGTGAAGGAGCGACCGCAACCTGCTCGCCGACGACCGCGCAGGTGGATGGGGGTTCAAACCCGAACATCCAGCATGGCTATGTGGGACTGTTAAACACGATCACCGGGGCGCCGCTTACGGCCGATCAGGAGTACCAGGCTGGATTTTTCTGTGGATCGCAGCATCCAACTCCGACCACTCCGATCGGAACACAAATCGACGGCGTCTATCAGTGCCTGGCGACACAGTTCGGATCCACGTTCCTCAAAGTGCCTGCGCCCTTCACGGAGAATGACGACCATCACCCGCAGCGCGTTGCGCCGCGCAACTTGTTCGACCTTTCCGTCGGCCACGACAACCTGTTTCACGGCGACAAGTACAAGTGGAGCTTGCAACTTACCGCCATTAACGTGACCAACAAAACGGCGCTGTATAACTTCCTTTCGACCTTCAGCGGTACGCACTATGTGACGCCGCGGGCGCTGACGGCACAGCTGGGGTTCCACTTTTAAGGGATGTCCTCCCCCGGTAAGGGCAGTACGGCTTCGACCGTGCTGCCCTTATTTCTTGCGCTTTCACTTCAAATCTGGTTGAATTTTGAACGTTAGGATTTGATACCATACCTGGTATGGTATGTCAGGATCTGGAAAATGAGTCATACGATCAAAGATAAACAGAAGCTAATTCTGAGAGCAAAACGCATTCAAGGGCAGGTACAGGCCCTGGTGCGAGCGCTCGCCGAAGAGCGCGAATGCTCTGAAGTGCTGCAAGTGATGAGCGCGGCCAGAGGAGCCATGAACAGCCTGATGGCGGAGCTTTTAGAAGGCCACATCCGCAGCCACGTTCTGAATGGCAAGCAAAGGCCAACCTCGCAACAGGCGGCAGCCGCTGACGAAGTCATCGACATGGTCAAGTCCTATTTGAAATGATCGCCTCCCGCATCACGGAAGGACATTTGTATGAGTGTTCCTCATTTGAAGGAAAGAAGCCCTGCAAACGGTCCGCAACTTCGCGAGAACTCGGACACTGCGGAGATAGAACAGCTCAAGACCTTGCCGCATTCCGAGAATGACCACGCATTCGAGTGGGCTGACCTCGTCCGCATCGCTTTTGTGGCCTTAGCTGCGCTCGCGGTCTGGTTTCGGCTTTGGGAACCATTTCCGCACATCAGTGTAATTGGCATCGCCGCTGCCCTGATCGGCGGATATCCCATTTTCAAGGAAGCCTTCGAGAACATCGTCGAACGAAAGATGACGATGGAACTCTCGATGACGATTGCTCTTCTCTCGGCGCTAGCCATCGGGGAGTTCTTCACCGCACTGGTGATCACGGGCTTCGTCCTTGCCGCCGAAGTGTTGGAGGGCCTTACGGTTGGGCGGGGCCGACGCGCTATACAGGATCTTCTAGATTTTCTTCCCAGGACTGTCACGGTCAGGCGTGGGGGTGACGTGCTGGAAATACCGTCTAACCAAGTTCAAGGCGGTGACACCGTCATTGTGAAACCGGGTGGACACATCCCGGTGGACGGTGTCGTGCTTGGCGGACGTTCGTTTGTGGAACAAGCGGCGATTACAGGCGAGGCCATGCCGGTAGAGAAGGTGGTCGGAGACATGGTCTACGCCGGAACCGTCAATCAATCGGGAGCTTTGGAAATCGGCGCTCAGAAACTGGGGCGCGACACTACGTTTGGGAGAATCATTGAAGCCGTCGAACGGGCGGAGAAGTCACGGGCTCCCATTCAGAAGACTGCCGATCGACTAGCGGGATATCTTGTGTATTTTGCCCTCGGGGCAGCGGTTCTGACGTTCATCGTCACTCACAATGTCAGGTCAACCATTTCGGTCGTAATCGTTGCCGGAGCGTGTGGGATTGCGGCTGGAACTCCTCTTGCAATTCTCGGCGCAATCGGCCGAGCGGCGCATCAGGGAGCCATCATTAAAGGGGGCCTCTATCTGGAAGCGCTGGCCGCTGTGGACACGGTGCTCTTGGACAAGACGGGTACGCTAACTTTCGGCACTCCGCAGATCCGGGAAGTCGTTTCTGCCAATGGCTTCGGGGAGCAACAGATCCTAGCCGCTGCCAGTATTGCGGAGCGTAAATCTGAACATCCGCTCGCCAAGGCAATTGTGGCGCGGGCAACAGAGCTCGGCGTTCCTCTCATGGAGCCTGAGGAATTCTCGTACACGCCGGGAAGAGGCGTCAGGGTGAGTTATGAAGGCGAGGAGATCCTTGTGGGCAGTTTGTCGCTCTTGGTGGAGCACGGCCTGACGAGGGGTTTGCCCATGCCTAGTAACGGTGCGGACGGGGCGTCGGAAGTCTACGTCGCTCGAGCTGGGCAAGTTCTTGGGAGCGTGCGAATTGCGGACATTTTGCGGCCGGAAGCCAAGAATGCGGTCGCGGCAATGCGACAGATGAGTTTAAGAACTGTTCTGTTGAGCGGAGACACACAAGCTGCGACTTCATCGGTTGGCCGCGATCTTGGCGTGGACGAAGCGGTGGGAGGGCTCCTGCCGGAGCAGAAAGCAAAGTGGGTCACTGAGCTGCGTAGCAAGGGGCGCAAAGTCGCCATGATCGGTGACGGCATCAACGACGCTCCCGCTCTGGTGGAAGCCAACGTTGGGATTGCCATGGGCTCGGGAACTCACGTGGCCCAGGAGAGCGCGGACGTGATCTTAATTGGAAGCGATCTGTCCAAGCTTGTCGAGACCTTGCGGCTGGCGCGACATTGTCACGAGATCATCATGCAGAATTTCGTTGGCACGCTGGTCGTGGACAGCGTAGGAGTTGGCATGGCAGCTTTTGGCCTGCTGAATCCCCTGCTCGCGGCCTTCATTCACGTTACTTCGGAATTGGCCTTCATTCTAAACTCCACGAGATTGTTGCCGCGCCGTTCCGAAGTCGGGCAATGACGCCTGCTCCCTGGCTTGCTTGCTATAAACTCGGCGACGCCCCGAGCCCGTCGCTCCACCGCGGCTTGCCGTGGCTCTATTGCAGTTTCGCGTATTCGGCTTTGGCTTCGTGGAGGAGTGGAACGTCGGGGTCGGCGTCTTTCCAGGCGGCGAGAACGTTTTGATAGGCGATGCGAGCGTTGGGGATGTCGCCCTGCTTCTGAAACACCCGGCCCAACTCCAATTGAGCGATGATGAGCACCACGTCGGGGTAGTGGTGGGATTTGAAGGCCAGGACTTTTTGGAAATCCTGCTGCGCTTCGGCGTAGCGTCCAGCCTGTTCATAGGCCAGGCCTCGGGCGTAGAAAACGCCGGAGTTGGCGCGAGCGTACAGGGCCGCGGTGTTAAGGAAGTCAATGGCCTTGGCCGGGTCTGCCTTGGCGGAATTCGCGGGCCGCAGGGCAGCGACCGCACGAATCATGGGGACGGTCACGTTCACTGCCATGGAATCGTTCGGATGGGCGCGTTGGATTTCGTCGGCCAATGCGATCGCTTTCTGATCCTGGCGCAATATGGCGAACGTCGTGGCCACACTCCCCATCACAGAAACGGTTCGGGATAAACGCAGCGCTTCGGTGGCCTCGCTGTTGGCTTCGGCGCGATTTCCCACCACTGCTTCGAACACGGCGAGCCCTGCCTCGGTGTCGGCTCGGCCTTGCAGGTGCAGGCGATCCACTGCATCTTCGTTCTGGCGGGCAAATTCCCGCGTCTGGCGCACTTGCCCGCGGGTGCTGGCGACGCCGGCGCGGAAATCGAGAACGCGCGCCTCGCCGTCGGGGGTCGCGGAGGCACTTTGCAGTTCCTTCTCCATGTCGGCATCTTTGCCTTCGCACCAGTCCAACATAGCCAGCCCCAGATGGAAGCCGGCATGGGATGCGTTGTGCTGGAGCGCGGTGTTGAGGGTGGCGCGTGCTTCCTCGATCCGGTTCAGTCCGGCGTAAGCCACGGCGGCATTCTCATAGCCGCTCACCATGTCGGGGTCGAGATCCACGGCACGCTTCGCGTTCTCCAACGCGTTGTCGAATTGTCCGAGCTGGTTATAGATCGCCGCCAGATTGTTGAAGGGGATGGAATCCCGCGGGTAGGTCTGGCGATAGAGTTCGTAGGCGGTAATGCCTTTGTCGAGCTGACCGCTGTCGGCGTAATAGTGGGACATGATGTAGAGCTTCTCACGCTCGCTGGCGCGGTCGCGAAGCTCGAAAGCCTTCTGACGGTTTTGCTCCGACAGTTGAGTCTGCTCCAGGTTGCTGTAAGCCGTGCCCAGGCGGGCATAGGCCATGGCGAAATTCGGATCAATCTCGATGGCACGCTGGTAGTTGGGAATCGCCGCCAGTTCGTCGCCCATATTGTGCTTGGTGTCGCCGAGGGACAGGGCCTTCAGCGCGTCGAGCGATGAAGTGGTGGCCATGGAGAGAGACATGTCGTATTTCTGCACCATGGACAATGACTCGCCGAGTTGGCCGCGCAATTTGGTGGCGGCGCTATGCAGCGCATTCAGCACATCCTCTTTTCGGTCGGCCTGAGCCTGCTGGCGTCCGAGTGAATCGCCGGAAGCAACATTGGTTGCTTCCAGACTGATGACATACTGGCCCCCGACGCTATCAATGCTGCCGGTCAGCATAGCCTTGATGCCATCGCGCTGGCAGATTTCGCGGCCGACGTCAGCGGTGATGCGGTCGGTGGGGCTGCGGCCCATGAACTGCAATGTCTGGCGGATCTTCTGTTCGGGGAAGACGTTCAGATATGGAGACTGGCCGAGATCGACGGCGAGCGCTTTCTTGAGCGTGCCATCGAAGACCGGGTCGGCGGTGGTGTTTACGAAATCGGCGATCAGGATCGAATCTTTTTCGGTGAGCGCGTGGCCACGCTTGAGAAACACGAAGCCAACGCCGGCGGCGACGACGGCGACGATCAGGGCCGGGATCAGCCACAGGGGCAGCTTGCGGGATGACGCCGGGGTCTTATGAATGGAAGAGCTGGAAGAAGTCGCGACCGAAATCGAGCCCGATTCGGAGTCGCGTTTCAGGCGCTTCAAGTCGGAGCGCACGTCGGCGGCGCTCTGGTAGCGCAGGTCGCGGTCTTTTTCGAGCAACTTGTGCAGGATGGCTTCAAACTGCGGGGGCAAGTAGGGGTTCAGGCGAAGCGGTGGCGCCGGCGCGCGATTCAGAATTGCGTCGAAAATAACTGCGGAGGTGTCTCCGCGGAAGGGCGAGGCGCCGGTGGCCATCTCATAGAGCACGGCGCCGAAAGAGAATAGATCGGTGCGGGTGTCGAGATCCTTGCCGCGCGCCTGCTCCGGAGACATGTACGCCACGGTGCCGACGGTCGATCCGGGGCTGGTCAGGAAGGGCTCGTCCACGGTCGCGGCGGAACCGAGCGTGGCGTCAGACAGGAGGGAAGGCTTGACGGTGCGCTTGGCCAGGCCGAAATCGAGAATCTTCGCCTGGTTGCGACTGGTCACGAAAATGTTGGCGGGTTTGATGTCGCGGTGGATGATCCCTTTGGCATGGGCGGCGTCGAGAGCGTCGGCGATCTGCGTGCCGAGATCGAGCAATTGCTCAAGATCCATCGGTTGGTTGGGGGGCTGACCGTGGATGCGGCTCTTGAGCGTCTCGCCTTCCAGCAACTCCATGGCGATGAAGTGGCGTCCGCTGTCCTCGCCAATTTCGTAAATGGTGCAGATATTCGGGTGGTTTAGGGCGGAGGCCGCGCGCGCTTCGCGCTGGAAACGGTCGAGCGCGAGAGGATCTTTTTCCGTCTCGGGTGGCAGGAACTTGAGCGCGACGTGGCGGCCCAGATTGATGTCCTCGGCTTCGTACACAACGCCCATACCCCCGCCGCCCAACTGCGAGAGAACACGGTAGTGGGAGACGGTCTGGCCGATCATAGTCTGGCCGGTCTTCGTCTGACCGATCATGGTCTGGTCGATCTTGGTCTGGCCGTTCATTCCGGGGAACACTCCTGGGAGAGAGTCATTCATGTTAGGCCGGTGGGTTCCGGCAAGTCAAACCTATCGGTTATACGATGCGGCGGGGCGCCAAGTTCCTGGTTCAGGGGTGGTCGGCACTATCTTTTTTTCTATGACTCAAGAGCAGTATTTTGGGCGCTCGGAGGGGTCAAGCATGGGCAAAAGGTCACCGTCCCGAGTTACGGAAGTTTACCTCCAAATATCCGAACCCTTTCCTACCGGCCCGGTGCCTGTTATCAATAAACATTCCCCATGTTTTTAGGCCTGGGAATTGCGACCCGGCTTCCTGGGGAGGAGTTCGTCGAAGGTGAAAACCAGTCCGCAATCGTGGAAGAACATGAGCGCCGCGCCACGCTTTTTTATTACCGTGGTCGTGCTCTGCGGGACGGCCGTCCTGACCTACTCGGTCTTGCATGGCAGGAGCGAAAATCCGCTCAAATTTCTCTGTTATCTGGTGATTGCGCTGGCGGCTTCGCGGCTCAAGGTGAACCTGCCCGGGATTACCGGAACGATGTCGGTCAACTTTCTATTTCTGCTGCTGGGCGTGCTGGAACTGAGCTTTTCGGAAGCCATGGCTCTAGGCTGCGCGGCGGTGGTAGTGCAGTGCCTTGGTCGCGATCGTCCGATTCCGATTCTAGTCGCCTTCAACGTCTGCTCGACGGCGCTGGCCATCGCGGTGACCTTCGTGGGGTATCGCTACGCTTTGTTGCATCACGCAGTAAATAACCCCTCGACATCGCTATTCCTGGCGGCCTGCATGTATTTCGTGGCCAACACGCTTCCGATTGCGGTCGTCGTCTCGTTGACGGAGCGCAGGTCGCTACGAAAGATTTGGGTAGACTGCTACTTCTGGAGCTTCCCTTACTACCTGGTGGGCGCGGGCGTGGCCGGCATGATGAGCTGGCTGCACGGCTTTACCGACTGGCAGACGTCGTTGCTGACGCTTCCGGTGGTCTACCTTATCTACCGTTCCTACCGCCTCTACCTCGGCAAACTGGAAGACGAGAAGCGGCACGTGCAAGAGATGGCCGACCTGCACCTGCGCACGATCGAGGTGCTCGCGCTCGCCATCGAGGCCAAGGATCAGACCACTCACGACCACTTGCAGAGGGTTCGCGTCTACGCCGTCGAGGTGGCGAAGGAACTCAAGGTTGACCGGGAGGGAATGGAGGCCTTGCAGGCCGCAGCCTTGCTGCATGACATCGGCAAGCTGGCGATTCCCGAGCACATCGTCTCGAAACCGGGCCGCCTGACGCCGGAAGAATTCGAGAAGATGAAGATTCATCCGCTGGTGGGAGCGGAAATCCTGGAACGGGTGCGCTTTCCATACCCAGTCGTGCCCATCGTACGGGCCCACCACGAAAAGTACGATGGGACGGGCTATCCGCTGGGGTTGCGCGGGACCGGGATTCCGATTGGCGCTCGCATCCTGGCGGCGGTGGATTTTCTGGACGCGATGGCTTCGGATCGCCAATATCGGCGGGCGCTGCCTCTGCACGAAGCGATGGCGCGGCTGGTGGAAGAATCGGGAAAGTCGTTTGATCCGCAAGTGGTCAACGTGCTGGAACGAAGATACGTGGAACTGGAGCAACTGGTCCACCACCGCACCGACAGCCTGGGCAAGCAGAAATTATCCACGGAAGTCAAAGACACGAAAGCTGAGCCGGCGATCAAGCCGGCAGCCGGGTTCGAGGCGCAAGGACGGGGGAAAGTGCCGGAGCGCAGTTTTCTGGGTTCGATCGCGGCGGCGCGTCAGGAAGCGCAGACTCTTTTCGAACTCAGCCAGGATCTAGGGGCCTCGCTCAGTCTGGGAGAAACGCTGTCGGTATTTGCGGTGAAGCTGCGCCGGGCCATGTCCTATGATGCGATTGCGATCTACGTGCGTCACGGCGATGAACTTGTGCCGGAATATGTGAATGGCGACAACTTTCGGCTGTTCGCGTCGCTGCGCATTCCGATGGGACAGGGGCTCTCGGGGTGGGTAGCGCAAAACCTTAAACCGATCCTGAATGGCAATCCTTCGGTCGAGCCCGGTTATCTGAACGATGAGTCGAAGTACAGCACGCTGACGTCGGCGCTCGCGGTGCCGCTCGAGGGCTTGCAGGGCGTGGTCGGCGTGGTCGCCTTGTACCACGCGGAAAAGGATTTCTTTACCTCCGACCACCTGCGCATTCTGCTGGCGGTAAGTTCCAAGATGGCGCTCGCCATCGAGAACGCGATGAAGTACGAGCAGGCGGAGAGTTCGGCGGTTACCGATTACCTCACCGGTCTTCCCAATGCGCGCTCGCTATTCCTGCAACTCGACCGGGAACTGGCGCGCTGCAAACGCGACAACAAAACGCTGACCGTGATGGTCGCCGACATGGACGGCTTCAAGCAGATCAACGACCGCTTTGGACACCTGGAAGGGAACCGCGTCCTGCGGCTGTTTGCGCACTCCCTGAAGGAAACCAGCCGTGAGTACGATTATGTCGCGCGCATGGGCGGCGACGAATTTGTGGTCATCGCTCCCGGACTCACGCCCGAAGCTGCCGCGCGCAAAGCGGAACAGATGCGAGACCTGGCAAAACAAGCCGGTAAGGACATCTGCAACGAGGACATTCTATCGCTGAGCGTTGGCAAGGCGGTGTATCCCGAGGACGGGAAGGATGCCGAAAAGCTCCTCTCGGAAGCCGACAAGCGCATGTATCTGCAGAAGCAGAGCCAGTCGCCTCAGAAGAACCGCCGTCAGTATCCGCGAGTGCGGGGGCGGCTCACAACGGAAATTGCTGGAAACGGCAAGGAACTGGCGATGCTGGGCATCGTTACCAACCTGAGCCTGGGCGGTTGCTATGTTGAAACCAGCGGCATTCTGTTACCGGGATCGCAGTTGAAACTCACCTTCTCGCACGAACGTACGAACGTTTCGATGGAGAGCGAGGTCGTGCGCATGGACATGGGGATTGGAGCGGCGCTGAAGTTCAATGAAACGACGCACGAAGTCCGCGCCGCCTTGCAGCGTATTCTGGAGCAGTTGGCCAGCGCGGAAGCGGTCGTGGATCTAAATCGCAGCCAGAAGGCTGTTGCCGGGAGCAAACTGTAACGGGCACTCGCGGATTATGCGGGAACGGTGATCGGCCGAGCCGTGATCGGTTGAATCTGGATCGGCTGAATCTGGATCAGCGGTGCGGTGTTGCCTGATATGGCGCGCGGCTTCGACAGCCCTTGTCGCAGCATGTTCTCCGTCGGCACGCCCGTCCGGTAGAACGACTTCTCGCAATCCGCGGTGGATGGGCCTCGCATATTTCCTTCCACATACGCCAAGCCTGGACAACGCGAGCAACTGGCGACGTGCGAGCACGACGAGCAGACGGTCAGGTCTTTGGCCTGGATCGAGCGGACCTCTTTCATCTGCGGGGACAAATTCCAGATATCCAAAAACTTCTGCTGCCGAACATTTCCCGTGGGAAGCGGAAACTGCACGCAGGGAAAGACATCGCCGTAGGGCGAAATGTAGCAGAAAGAATGGCCCGCGCTGCACGAGTAACCTTCAAGATCCTCCGCCGAGGGCGGCTTGGGAGGAGCGCAGAACTCTTCCTGGCTGCCGACCAGCGCGGGGTTGTGAAAAATTTCCGGAAGTTCTTCTCCCGGAATGCGCAGCGAGAGAACCGAAGTGTCGCCGTCCATCATGGGCGTGATGGTGGGATCGAGCGTGTAATGCACGCCGAGTTCGGCGGCAAGTTTTTGCACGCCCATATGATCGGAAGAATTCACGGTCATCAGCACATTGGCGATGGTGACGCGCAGCCCTTGTTCGCGTAAGAAGCGAATGGATTTGATGGTGCGTTCGAACGAGTGGGGCAGCTTGGTGATGGCATCGTGAACTTCGGGGCGATGCGAGTAGACGCTGATCTGAATTGTGTCCACGGCCAGTTCGCGGATTCTCCGCGCTTCCTCTTCGTGGATCATGACCGCGTTGGTCTTGATCTTCACGTTGAACATGAGACGCCGGGCGTGTTCGACAATCTCAAAGAAGTCGCGGCGCATAAAAACCTCGCCGCCGCTGAACGTGAGAAAGAAAACGCCTGCCTCGGCCAGTTGATCGAGCACGTCCTTGATTTCCGCGGTCGTCATCTCGCCGTGATCGTCGTGATCGAGATAACAGTGCACGCAGCGCTCGTTGCAGCGATAGGTGACATCCATGTGCACGGTGAGGGGCACGCCCAGGTTAAACGCTTTCTGGCCTACTTCACTCATCAGGCTCATCAGGGTGTCTCCGAGGCCAGAGGTTGATTCGAAACGAGAAGAATCCCGTGGCCGGAAAGTTCGGCGACGAACTGCTCGGCATCGGCCTGGGCCTGTTCGGGATCGACGTCAAATTGCTCGCAGATCCGGTCGCGGACAATTTCCCGCAGCGGAGTGCGGCCGTCGGCAGCCTGGAAGATGGCGGTTGCGACCTCGTTCAGCGTGAAGAACGTCGAATCGGCCGAGTTCATGACCATCATTTCGCCGGCCAGGGCGCGGGCAGCAATGGCTGAACTGCGCGCAATGTAAATGCAGGTTTCAGGCATGCTCGGGCATCTCCTGGGAGCTGCGTGCGACGTTGCGGTCGAAGTTACGGTCGAAGCTACGGTCGAAGCTACGGTCGAAGTTACGCACCAGGTCCCACACCCTGACATCAGGATAGAACGTCAGGCGGCGAATGGGAACCCGAGCGACGAAATCGCATGCCGTGGCGAAAAGCTTTTCCACCAGGGCTCGGTCTTCGGCGAAAAACAGAATATTGCGCATCAAGCGGCGGACCGCTTCTGCGGATGACAACTCATCGACGCGGTTCTCCGCACCCTTCTCCAGAAAAAACAGAGCGGAGACCGGAGCGGTGCAGTTCTCGCCGGCCTTGGCCAGTTCTCCAGCGAAAGGAGTGCCGAATGCCGCGTAGCCGCCCGCGGTCGGACGCAGGTAGGAAATTTCGTCGGTAAGCAGGGTGATATCGGCTGGCGCCAGCCGCGTCATCGTGGTTTTGCCCGCGCCGGATACGCCCGAGAACAGATAAGCCCGGCCATCGCAAATCGCACTGGCGGCGTGCAGCAGGAATCCGCCGCGCTGCGCCACCATCAAGCTGTGCAGAATGCGCAGCACGGCGTCAATCGAGTAAGGATTGGCCGTCTGCCGCACCCATCCCCGCCGCCGTTCCGTGTCCCACTCGGCGCGAAAGTCGCCGCGCTCCATCACCCATCGCCCCGCTTCCAGCCGGACGCGCAAGTCTTCGTCTTGATTGATGAGGCCGGGGGGCATCAGTTCGACATCCAGTTCAAACATCGGCGCATCAGAGGGGTTATGCCGCGCGTCCGCATTGACGATGACGAACCCGCCGTAACGATTTTGCAGGATGCGGGCGAACTCCGGGCTGGCGGTGCGGACCAGGATCGGCATGCCGCCAATGTCTATGGCAAGCTCAATGGCAGGTAGGTTAGCGCGGGCGGTTTCTTTTTCGGAGGCGATCAATTTGCCCATATCGTGTCCGGGGCATGCAATTTCCGGCGGAGGGTGGCGAGGCGCAGCAGCACGCGGGCGCACAACTCCGAGCGGCGCAGGATGCAGGCGGCAATCCGAATCCGGAGCGTCATGCGCGGGAGGATGGTTCGATGGCCGCGCTGGATGGACCGGACGCGGCCCAGAAGTTCGTGGGCGGAAAACGGCGGATCGGTTCGCCGCAGGCAGTCGCCTTGAGTAACCGCCTGCGTGCCTTGCCGATTCTGGATTTTCCCGGTCATGCGGTGAGCGGTGAAGCGGCCTTCCCGTATGCACAACACGATCTCGCCGGGAAGAATATTCTCCAGGCTTTGGCGCTCTACAGTGAGCGTGTCGCCGGGCCAGAGGGCGGGCAACATGCTGGCGCCGTTTACGGCGAGGCGGGCCTCTCCGAAAAAATGTAGGACCTCGATGAAGAGGTCCTGCTTCAAATCACCACGGGTATCGGCTAGCGCTTCCATGATCGATGTTTGGACCGTTAAGAGGTTTTTCTGTTATGCGCACAACCTGATTGCGTTTCCCGCACTTTCCCGCAGCTCAGGGCTGTGGTCTCAAAGACTTTCTCACGGCGCATGGCGGGCTTCTGGTAAGGCCTCTTCGCCCGCTGCGCCTGCGCTCCCGGTACCCGGTTTTTCCGTTCTAATTCGTTCATTGCAACCCCGCTTGAGTCATTTTCACTGCCGAGTTGGTGGTGCCCATTCCGCTTAAGGTACCAAAATAGATGTTTGAAGTCCCGGCTAAAGCGCTGACATTATCGATGATGATTCCGCTGGTACCTGTCGGCTGTGCGGCGGTCGTCTGACCATTGCTGGCGCTCTGGTAGGCCCAGACCACGCTGCCGGGGTCGGGGGAAAAGCAAGGGTTAGAGTTGCAATTCGACTCCACACCGGTAATCGCCGCATAGAGGTTCTGCACCACCGTGGACCTGTGGCCGTTGTTGCCGGTGTGCATATATACTTGCGGGCTGGCAGCCGTACCCCCAGTGGGAGTGCTTGCGCTGACATAATAGGTGACGCTCCCCACGGTGACGGTATCCCCGACCGTAGGGTCCGGACTGGGCGTGATCGTGCCCGTTGCCCCGGCGGCCAGGGTGCTCGGGCTCATGGTGAAGTCACCGCTGGTGCCTGTCCAGGAAAAGGTTATGGAACTGCCGGTACTGTTCTTGAGGCTCACATCGGTTCCCGGTCCCACGTTTGTCACCGAGGTTACGCTGGGATTATTGATTCCATTCGTGGTGCCGCTCGTATTCCAGTTCGGGGCGGAAGTACCGCTTGTGCCGGCGGTGGTAACCTTCTGAATGTTGCCGTTGGTGTCTACCACCTCATCGTTGAGGGCATAAGCATACGAGGGCAGCCATGGGCCAATCGTGGGCGCAGCGCTCGCGACGTTGAAACTCATGAGGCAACCGCCTGCGGTGGCCCCGTTTGTCGCTCCGCAAGAGTCGGACGGTACGGACACGAAGATCCAATCGTCGTTCGGAACGACGGCCGAATTAAAATTTTCGCTGACCGGCGAGCATCCCGCTCCCACCGCGTTGGCCAGAACGGGTCCGGGAACCGGTGTTTCCATCGCGTCCGCGGAGATGGGGATCTGGTACAGGGTAGGTTCTCCGCCTGCATTCCCGCAGGCATAGAGGTTCCCGGTGGGGCCGGGCACACTGCCGGAATTGAAATACTTGTTGTCGAACATCCCAATGTAAAGTGGCGTGGTGGTGCTGAGCGTCCCCAGGGGTTCTGTGGTACTCACGCCGCCGATGCCGCCGCCAGAAATATTGAATTGAACGACCGCGCTGGCGGTTCCCCCGTGATTGTCTCCCACGAAGACGTACACCCTCTGGGCGCCGCTGTCGAGGAGGGGCGCGTCCACAATCCCCAAGCCGCTAGCCACGGCGCCGGAACTCGCAACCGTCCCGGTGGTAGTTACGGAATGGAGTTTGCCAAGGGAGTCGCCGACATAGACTTTAAGAGTACCGCTGTCCCAGACCGGGCCGGTGAGGACCCCGGTGCTCACCGTAACCGGCCAGGGACTCGTGGTTACTTCCGCGGGCGGGCCGTTGAAGACGGGGGTAAACTTGTGCAATTTGCCGGTGTCGTCACCAACGTAGGCTATGTCGTTGGTGTAATCCACATACGGTGAAGACACGCTGACGCTGACGCTGCCATCCAAAGTTATTGCAGTGTCAGCAGCATTGTTTCCGGTTCCAGGCTTGACTGGGCTGGTGGCGCTTGTACCATTGCTCCCGGTCGTCCCTATGGTGGTCACGTGCAGCTTGGAAGCTGCAGCGCTCTCTATGTATGCGATCTTGGTGCCATCGAATGAAATGCTCGGCGAAGTCTGAACCTGGCCGGTGCCAACAAAGTAAGAAAAATACACCGTGGGTGCGGTGCCAGCGCAAATGCCGGTCCCAGTCGAATTGACGTAAAGCTGGTTAAAACCTACGATGTTGGCCTGGCCGGGAGTACCGGAAGCGCCGGCGGCATTCACACCGTATGTAGCGAAGTCGGCAGTACAGCTCGGAGTCCCGATTGGGGCGAAAGTGAATTTTGCGGGATACTGCCCTGCGGCGACACCCCCTGCGCCGAGACTCACGCTCCAATCCCGGCTCAACGGCGCTAGCTGTATTTCCTTTCGGGTCCGCAGGGGTGCTCTCAATTCGCTGACAGGCGCAGCGGTGATCTCCTGACTCCTGTTTGCCGATGCCTCCGCGTTCCGCTTCATGCGCTGCATGATGAAGCGTGGATCGTTATTGATCCTGACCCATTTCTCGGACGAGCCGTTCTCTATCGCTTCCCGATAAGTGCCGGGGTTGGAGAAAACAACGTGCCGGTGGCTCCAATCCTCCGGGAAGCCGATCTGCTGGGACTGAGATGGCTGACTAGAGAGCAGAGCGGCGCAGGCAAACACAACGCCGGCGATTGACATGCTGGAATAACGGTTCTGGGAGTTCACGCTGTTTCCCCTAATCGGGTGCCACAGAAATTTTCGGACGTAGTCAAGCCAATAGAGATGTAATTGGCCTATGTGTGCAGCATGATCCATCATGTTTGGACCGCTAAGAGGTTTTTCTGTTATGCGCACACGATGATTGCGTTTCCCGCACTTTCCCGCAGCTCAGGGCTGTAGTCTCGAAGACTTTCTCACGGCGCATGGCGGGCTTCTGGTAAGGCTTCTTGGCCCGCTTTGCCTCCGCTCCCGGTACCCGGTTTTTCCGTTCTAATTCGTTCATTGCAACCCCGCTTGGGTCATTTTCACTGCCGAGTTGGTGGTGCCCGTTCCGCTTAAGGTACCAAAATAGATGTTTGAAGTCAGGGGGGAAGCGGTGGCGTTATCGACGGCGATTCCGCTCGTACCTGTCGGCTGTGCGGCGGTCGTCTGGCCATTGCTCGCGCTCTGGTATTCCCAGTCCACGTCGGCATCAGGCGTGAAGGTGGTGGTCCAAGCCGGCGCGGAAGTACCGCTTGTTTTTGCACCGACAACACCAATAACCTCCTGAATGTTGCCGTTGGTGTCTACCACCTCATTACCGACTTTATAAACGGTCGAGGGCAGCCATGGGCCAATCGTGGGCGCAGCGCTCGCGACGTTGAAACTCATGAGGCAACCGCCCGCGGTGGTCCCGCCTGTCGCTCCGCAAGAGTTGGACGGAACGGACACGAAGATCCAATCGTCGGGCGAATTGTAATTTTCGCTGACCGGCGAGCATCCCGCTCCGACCGCGTTGGCCAGAACGGGTCCAGCAACCGGTGCTCCTATGACGTTCCCGTTGATTGGGATATGGTACAGGGTAGGAAGTCCGCCGGTTTTCCCGCAGGTATAGAGGTTCCCGGTGGGGCCGGGTACACTGCCGGTAGAGAAATACGTGTTGTCGAACATCCCAATGTAAAGTGGGGTGGTGGCATTGCTCAACCCCAGGGTTTTTGCGGTACCCTTGCCGGCGCTGATGATGTTGCCGCTGGAAATATTGAATTGAACGACCGCGCTGGCGGTTCCGGCGGCATTATCTCCCACGAAGACGTACACTCTCTCGGCGCCGCTGTCGAGGAGGGGCGCGTCCACAATCCCCCCGCCGGCAGCCACGATGCCGGAACTCGTAACCGTCCCGGTGGTGCTTACGGAATGGAGGATGCCCGCGGAGTCGCCGACATAGACTCTAGAAGTAACGCTGTCCCAGACCGGGCCGGTGAGGATTTTCCCGGCGTTCACCGTGACGGGCCAGCCGGTGCCGCCCCCGATGACTTCCGTGGGTGTGCCGCCGAAGACGTGTGTAAACTTGTGCAATATGCCGTTGTCGTCACCGACGTAGGCTATGTCGTTGGTGTAATCCACAAACGGTGAAGACACGCTGACGTTGACGGCGCCGTTCAAAGTTACTGCAGTGTCAGCAGCATTGTTTCCGGTTCCCGGCGCGACTGGGCTGGTGGCGCTTGTGCCATTGCTCCCGGTCGTCCCTATGGTGGTCACGTGCAGCTTAGAAGCGCCGGCAACGCTCTCTATGTATGCGATCTTGGTGCCATCGAATGAAATGCTCGGCGAAGTCTGAACCTGGCCGGTGCCAACAAAGTAAGAAAAATACACCGTGGGTGCGGTGCCAGCGCAAATGCCGGTCCCAGTCGAATTGACGTAAAGCTGGTTAAAACCTACGATGTTGGCCTGGCCGGGAGTACCGGAAGCGCCGGCGGCATTCACACCGTATGTAGCGAAGTCGGCAGTACAGCTCGGAGTCCCGATTGGGGCGAAAGTGAATTTTGCGGGATACTGCCCTGCGGCGACACCCCCTGCGCCGAGACTCACGCTCCAATCCCGGCTCAACGGCGCTAGCTGTATTTCCTTTCGGGTCCGCAGGGATGCTCTCAATTCGCTGACAGGCGCAGCGGTGATCTCCTGACTCCTGCTTGCCGATGCCTCCGCGTTCCGCTTCATGCGCTGCATGATGAAGCGTGGATCATTATTGATCCTGACCCATTTCTCGGACGAGCCGTTCTCTATCGCTTCCCGATAAGTGCCGGGGTTGGAGAAAACAACGTGCCGGTGGCTCCAATCCTCCGGGAAGCCGATCTGCTGGGCCTGAGATGGCTGACCAGAGAGCAGAGCGGCGCAGGCAAACACAACGCCGGCGATTGACATGCTGGAATAACGGTTCTGGGAGTTCATGCTGTTCCCCCTAATCGGGTGCTACAGTCCAAGCCAAAAGAGATGAAGTCGGCCTATGTGTGCAGCATGATCCATATCCAGGAACAGCTCAGGATAGGCCTCGTACCCGAGGGGGGAAGTCCTCCTTCAGAGGCCCCAAGGCTACAGTTCCTCCCGAATGTACAGCAAAATCATCCGCCTTGGCAAGGAAAGGATATGACTTGGCAGCGTCGCAGACCGAAAAGGCGAATCAACATCCTCAATAAAATGACAGAGTTCCATCCTGCCGCGCTCGCCGCAAACTCAGCGACAGGCCGGCGAGCGCGAGCGGCAGCAGGACCACGCCAAATCCGGCCAAGACGGCCAATGTCGGAGCCATCGTCACCATGGACTGCCCCTCAAGCAGCGCCTTGCGCATTCCATCAATGGCGTAAGTGAGAGGAACCGCGCGAGCGAGAAGCTCGAGCGGTCGGGGCAAGCTCTGGATGGGGAACATGGTTCCGCTTAGAAACCAGAGTCCGGAACCGAGCAGCCACAGCAGAGCCGAGCCTTTCTGGAACGCAACCTGAAGCGTGGCCGCCGCGATTCCCAAGGCCAGGGCGATCGCCAGGGAAAAAATCAATACTGCCACGCAGGAAAAAAAATTGGCGTGGATCGATGCCCGGAAAACTGCCACCCCCGCGAAAAGATAGAACAGCAGATTGACCAGGTTTCCGGCAAAGGCAGAAATGGAGCTGAGGATGACGAGCTCCGCCGGGGCGGTCGAGGTCGTCATGAGCACTTCCAGCGTCCCGGTCTGCTGCGCTTCCTGCACCGCGCTCAGGAAGGCTTGCGCGCTCATTACGAAGAAAGTGTAGACGCCGGTGCCCACCAGAAGAAAGGGGAAGTACTCGACGCCACCGGGTCGAAAGCCGGGGCCGATGGCGCGGGATAGAAAATAAAAAGCCGCCAATTCGGTGAACACTCCAACCAGGGTCATGACGAAACCGCTGCGATGGCGGATGGCCGTGAGCAGATCGCGACGCAGGATGGCGTGGAGCTTGTCGAGTGTCGAAGTCATAAGACAATTTGTAATTTTGTAATTGGGTAATTTGGTAATCTAACAACCCCTTCCTATACCTTTCAGCAGGGTTTTGAATTGCAAAATTATCCGATACCACATTACAAAATCTCACACATTACAAATCTTTCTCATCGATCTCGCCGGTCATTCGCCGGTCATACGGAAGTAGAAAGCGCGCAGCGCGTCCGCGCTTTCGCCGTCGCCCAGGGAGCGATCGGCGAGCAACTCGCCGCGATGCAGCAGAAGCAACCGGTCGGCGACGGCTGCCGCCTCCGCGAAATTGTGGGTGGCGAGCAGAACCGTCGTCTCTTGCCGTGCCAAGGCGCGGATGGTGGCCCAGAAGTGTGCCGTGGTGCCGGCATCGAGGCTGCGCGTCGGCTCGTCGAGCAAAAGCACGCTGGGGCGCTTGACCAAAGCGCGCGCGATCCCCAGCCGCTGGTACATGCCGCTGGAGAACTTCATGACCAGCGTGTCGGCTTGCTCTTCGAGCCCGGTATCGCGGAGAACTTCCTTGATCCTTTGCGCCCGCTCGGCGCGCGACACTTCGTCGAGGGCGGCAAAGAAATCGAGGTTCTCCCTAGCGGAGAGACGCGGGAAGAACGAGCGCTCGGCGGCGACGGCGATGCCGACTTGCCGCCGCACTTCACCGGCCTCGCGCCGAGCATCGAAGTCGCCCACGCGCACCGATCCGGCATCGGGCAGGAGCATGGTCGAGATCAGCTTCAGGGCCGTGGTTTTTCCGCTGCCGTTCGGGCCGAGCAGCACCAAGACCTCGGCGCGGGCCGCCGCGAAAGAAACGTCCTTCAAGGCAACGGTTTCGCCCGCCCGCTCTCTTCCCAGCCAATTGAACAGAGCTGGACGATGGCGAAAGATCTTGCGAACGGATTCGAAGACGACTCGGTCCATGAAAGTGAACGACGAAAGTGCGCGAACGACAAAAGCGCGAACGGCGAATTGCGAAGCGAAGTTCGGACGCGCGCCGAAGACTCTGTATTATAGTGGCGATTCGCGATCCTATTGATTCCGGTTTGCAGCCGTCTGTCTATTCGCCGGGATCCGCTTCCATGACCGAACCTTTGCCTACGTCTCCCTTGTCGAGCTCTCGGCTGCAGAAAGAAGACGAATTTGAGCTGCTGTGCGCCCTGGCGACCGTGGAGCTGCCACCGGAGCGCCTCGAGCGCATTGCGAACTGGAATCTTTCCGCACTCGACTGGAGCGAATTCCTTCGCCTGGCTGAGCACCATGGAGTTCTTCCGCTGGCGGCGCGCAACCTGATCGAACTTTTTTGCGCTGAACCCGGTTGCGTCGAACAAGGTCGCGCCCTTCCGCCGGAAATCGAGCGCGCGCTGCGATCTGCGTATGAGGCGAACCTGCGGCGCAGCTTGTGGTTCACCGCCGAACTGGCGCGTATCATGCAGCACTTCGAGCGCAGAGAGTTGCGGGCGATCCCGTACAAAGGGCCGGCGCTGGCGCAATCGCTTTACCGCGATCCGGGGCTGCGAAGTTTTTCGGATCTCGACTTCCTGATCTCTTCTGCGGACTTCGAGCGAGCGAAGCAGGCTCTTGCCGAAATCGGGTATAGCCCTTCTGTGGACGTTACTCCGGCCGTCGAAAGCGCGTCCGCCGAACGGCTGTGGCTGCGGACCGGCTACGAGCGCTCGTTCGACGGCGCGGCTGGTAAGAACCTGGTCGAACTGCAGTGGGCGTTGTTGCCGCGGTTCTATGCGGTTGATCTTCACCTAGACGGCCTTCGCGTGGAGGATCTGCTGCGGCGCGCCGGCCGCACCGTCGTGGCGGGGTACGAAATGCTTTGCCTGTCTCCCGAAGATTCGGTGTTGGTGCTGTGCCTGCATGCCGCCAAACATCTTTGGACGCGGCTGATCTGGCTTTCGGACATTGCGGAGACTTTGCGGTCTCAATCCCGAAACCAGACCGTCGACTACTCGCTGGTATTTTCCCAGGCGCGCGCGCTGGGAATCGCTCGCATTCTCGGCGTAAGTTTCTGGCTGGTGAAGAACGTGCTTCAGACCGAGCTTCCGAAATCCGCAGAAGAAATGATTGCGGCCGATCGACGAGTGCCTGTTCTCGGTTGCGAATTCGCCGAGCGTCTCGCTGGCGGTGCGGCCTATGATTTCGAATCCACGGAATACTTCCGGCTGATCCTGAAACTGCGTGAACGACGCCGCGACCGCTGGCGATATCTCTGGCGGCTGGTCTGGACGCCGGGGTTAGGAGATGTTGCGGCGGTGCGATTGCCGGAAGCGCTTTTTCCTCTTTATAGAATCGTGCGCATTGGCCGATTGATCGGGAAATGTTTCTGAAGGCTGATAGCGAATCTAAAGTTGCTGTGACCACAGGCCGCTGCCGAGCTGCGCTCGGCTTGGACGGGCGAGGGCGCCCGTCCCCACACGAGCGCTAGTGCAATTCGCCGTCGCCGGGCGCGACGTCTGGAGTACTCACTTTCTGCGCAACGGCTGAGTTCCGGGGAAGCGGCGCCGGCTGGAATTCGCCGGGATCTTTACCGGCCAGCGCGACGTTCATGAACTGCATCCAGATGGGCAGGGCAGCGCGGGCTCCGGTTTCTTTCTCGCCGAGGGATTTTTTTTCGTCGTAGCCGATCCAGACGCCGCAGGTCAGCGACGGAGAAAAGCCCACAAACCAGGCATCGGTAAAATCGTTCGTTGTTCCCGTCTTCCCGGCCAGCGGATAGGGCATCTTCGCGGCGGCAAGTGCGGTGCCATGGAGCACAACCTCCCGCAGCATGGTGGTCATCACGCGCGCCGTGCGCGAACTGACGACGTCTTTGATGTCGGAGAAATCTTCTTCCAGAATGCGGCCCTCGTAGTCGGTCACCCGGGTGATGTAGCGCGGAGCGACGCGCACGCCGTCATTAGGAAACACGCTGAAGGCTGAGGTCTGCTCGAGCGGCGTGATTTCCGCCGAGCCCAGCGCCACGGGAAGATAGGCGGGAATGTTGGCGGTAATGCCAAAGCGGTGCGTGTATTCGATCACGGTCTTAATGCCGATGCGGTCGGCAAGCTTGAGCGCGGGAATGTTTCTGGACTGCGCGAGCGCGCGACGCAGCGTGATGGTTCCCTCAAATTTGTCGTCGTAGTTGTGCGGCGA
Organism: Terriglobales bacterium; assembly: GCA_050012595.1. Classification (GTDB taxonomy): domain Bacteria; phylum Acidobacteriota; class Terriglobia; order Terriglobales; family Acidobacteriaceae; genus Acidiflorens. The sequence continues at coordinate 42,749 of JBEKGW010000006.1, read as the reverse complement.
ATAAGGGCCGGAGGCAGTTTGAAACGTTACCGGCGCGTCCAGAATGGTGTCGTCGGGGCTGCCGCCCTGGTCGATCACCGCGGTATAGACGTACGGCTTGAAAGACGACCCGACCTGGCGCAGAGCCTGCGTGGCGCGGTTGAACTTGGAGAGCTTGAAGTCGCGGCCGCCGACCATGGCCTTGATTTCTCCGGTCGCGTTATCAATAGCAACGAGCGCTCCTTCGGCGCCTGAATCCTGCTCCAGACTGACGCGTGATTTTCCGCCCGCGTCAAGGGAGAGCACTTTGATGTAAACGATGTCGCCGACATGGAGAATGTCGGGAAGCTTGAGCTTAGGCTTCGGCTTGGTCCAAGCCACATCAGCCTGCACGAGCGTGGCTGTGTGCTGGCCGAAGCGCACTTCGGCGGCGCCCGGCGAGACTTGTGTGACCAGCGCGTGCATGTATCCGTTTACTTCGGGCTCCTCATCCCAATCCGGATCGGCATATTTATCGAGCTTTTGACCCTGGGCAATTACATTCAGGAGTTTGCCTTGCCACCCGTGCCGGCGCTCGTAGGCAGCGAGCCCGTCGAGCAGCGCCTGGTGTGCGGACTTCTGCAGATCCATGTCGAGCGAGGTGTAAACGCGCAACCCACCTTCGTGAACCTGGTCACTGCCATACTTGGCTTCGAGGTACCGCCGGATTTCTTCCACATAGTGCGGAGCCAGCGAATTCGGATCTTTCTGCAGGTCGAGCACGATCGGCTTGCTCTTGGCTTCCTCCGCTTGGACCTTGGTGATCTTGCCGTCCTCAAGCATGGCATTGAGCACGAGGTTGCGGCGCTTGAGGGCGCGTTCCGGGTGGTTGATAGGCGAGTAATATTGCGGCGCCTTGGGAAGTCCCGCGAGGAGCGCGGCTTCTTCGAGTTTCAGTTGCTTCGCCGGTTTGCTGAAATAGAATTCCGAGGCAGCCTCATAGCCGTAAACGCCGTGGCCGAGGAATATCTGGTTGGCATACAGCGTGAAGATCTGCGGCTTGGTGAAGCGGCGCTCGATCTGAATGGCGAGCAGCGCCTCCTGCACCTTGCGATAGAACGAGCGGTCGGGAGAGAGAAACAGGTTGCGGGCGAGTTGCATGGTGAGCGTGGACGCTCCCTGCACTTTCCCGCCGGATGCAATATCGCGATACGCCGCGCCTACGATGCGCCAGATGTTGACGCCTGAGTGCCGGTAGAAATCTTTGTCTTCGATCGAGATCAGCGCGTCGCGTAGAACTTCCGGATAATCGTCATAGGTAGCGATGACGCGGCGCTGCAGGGCAAAAGTGCCTATGACTCTTCCCTGTCCATCATAGAGTTCGGTGACCGAGATGGGACGGTAACGTTCGAGTTCTTCGACCTGGGGCAGGTCCGTCGAGTAGACCAGAAGCAGCCCAGCGAACGCACCCACCACGCCGGAGACCAGGACGAGCAATCCGAACAGGACGAGTCCGACCAACTTCCGTCCGCCAATTTCTACACTCGGAAGATGTTGGTAGATGATTTTCATTGGAGGGCGCAGGTTTCAAGGTTGCAAAGTTCAATGTTAAACCCACAAGGCGGATTGACAAGGGGCTTATCCTGAAAGCACTTGGAGAGAAGGTTTCTTGACCACACGGCGAGTAGCGATTGTCGGCGGTGCGGTGGGACTGCTGGCGTCTGGAATTGTGCTAGTGCTCTTGTGGTGGGGAGCAGCTGGCGTTCTGAGGATTGGCCACAACGACCTTATGTATGTTCTTTGGCCGTCTTCTTTGATGCTCACAGTAACATGGGACAGAACCCTGTTTGGAATTGCGCTAACTGTAATCTCGGTCGCTCTAAATGTCCTGATGTATGGCGCAGTCGCGGCCCTCCTAGAAAGGGTACTTCGGCCGAGCCTGTGGAATTCAGATTGACCTACTACAGAAAAGCGCTGTTGCTTGCCTTTTTCTATCGCTTAGAGTAAAGCCGAACTTCGAGTTTAGTGATAGCTGTCGAAACAGCAGGTCCTTCGCTTCGCTCAGGACGACAAATTCATTCGACCACAAATTCATTTCGATAACAAAATTCATTCGACGGCATTCGAATGCTGTCTGCAAAAAGAAATCGCCCGCCGAGGCGAGCGATCGTAAACTTTGAAATCCTGAAACGTTTAACCCTTCGATTCCCGGTTCTTCAACACTTCCAACGCCTTGTTCAATTGGTCGTCCTGCAGGTTCTTCGGTTTCTCGTCTTTCTTTTCGCCGGGCTTTTCGCCGGGAGCGGCCTGCTCGTCTACGTCGGGCAATCCGCCGTCGTCTTCAATAGCGTCAGCTACCACGACGTTCGGCGTGACGGATGCATCCTGAATTGCCTTTCCGCCCGGCGAGTAGTACTTCGCGACCGAAAGAATCAGGGCGGAGTTGTCCGGCATCTCGATCAGTTTTTGCACCGAGCCGTCGCCGAAGGTTTTGTCTCCGACCACGTCGCCACGAGCGTTCTCGAGGATCGCGGCAGCCACAATCTCGGCTGGGCCCGCCGTGCCACGATTCACCAGCACGGCCACGGGCAGCCTGGTGATGTCCTTGGCGGGATCGGCATTGAAAGCCTGGCGCGGATACTTCTGCCCCTGCAGATAAGTGATGGTGCCATGGTCAAGGAAAAGATTGGCGGTGGCGACGCCCTCAGACTCCGCGCCACTGGCGGAGTTGCGCAGATCGAGTACGAGCTTCTTCGCTCCCTGCTTCTGCAGGTCGCGAATCTTTGCGGCAATCTCCTGCGTCTTGCCTTCGGGGAACGCGTCCACCTTGATGTAGCCAACATTGTCTGCGAGCATCTTGTCGCTAACCGGCGGGATGGTCACCACGTCGCGCGTGATCACAATCTTCTCCGGTTCGGCTCGCCGCGGCCGCACCACCGCCACCGTGATCGTAGATCCGACCTCGCCGGACAGCATGCCGCGAATCTCAGCCAGCGACATGTCGTGCGTGCTCTTGCCCGCGATGGACTCGATGATGTCGGAGTTCTCGACACCGGCCTTGTCCGCCGGGCCTCCGGGAATCACCGCGACTACGTCAGCGTATCCGAAGCGCTTCGAGACGGTGGCGCCGATATCCGCCTTGCCGTCGGTCTTCATCGTTGTCTTGTAGCGCTTGTACTCGGCCGCCGACAGGTAGCTGGAATTGGCGTCGAGCGACTCCAGCAGACCATGCAGCGCGCCGTCGGTGACGACAGGGATATTGGGCTCTTCCACGTATTCGAGGCGGATGCGGGACAGCACTTCGCTGTACACCGACAACTGGCGATATGCGCCGTCATTCGAAGAGGCGCGAACGTTGACGAAACCGCCAACGATGGTGAACAGCAGAATGGCCAGCGAACTGGCGAGAATTGTGACCTTCAACTTCGTCGACATAATTTTTTTGGACTTCGCTCCCCCGAGGAACCGGTAGTTGATTATAAACGGTTTGATGCATAGATCGGGAGCAGAATTGCAGGGGCAAAGTCGCGAGTAACATGAAGAGAATGGACTACAAGTAGGCCTGTTCCCCGTCTATTAAAATCATGAACTTAGCAGTCCTCGGCTTGGACAGCCGGGGCGGCTGTCCCTACGCGGCCTGGGACGGGCGGGGCGCCCGTCTCTCCACTAGTTCGCGTCTCTTCACCAGCTATGGGTACTTTCCAATAGAGCGGCTATCTGCTCGTGGCCTTTTTCTCTGGCTACCACGGCTGGGGTTTTGCCGTCGTCGTTGGCGAGCTTGGGATCGGCGCGGTGCTTGAGCAATAGTTCCACCATGGAGCGGTCTCCGTTCTGGGCGGCGGCGTGGAGTGGAACCCAGCCTCCTTGCTGACGGGCGTTGACGGGCGCTCCGTGTTCGAGCAGAAGGCGAGCGGCTTCGAGGTTGCGGGCTGAGGCGGCGGAGTGCAGCGGCATGACCTGCATTGGATTTGCGGCCACGGCATCGACCGCCGCTCCGCTTTCGATCAACAGACGCGCGGCTTCGGGCTGTCCGAAAAAACAGGCGAAGTGCAGGGCGGTGAAGCCGTCTTTTGAGCGGGAATCGATCGAGCGGGAGTCGATGGCGGAGGCGTCGCGAATGCACTGCTTGAGGCGATCGAGACGGCCGAGCGAGGTCGCTTCGAAAATATCGAGCGCCTTCTTCTTGCTCGCGATCAGTTCCGCGAGGTCGCGGCGGCCACGATAGAGGGAATGCATGAGCAGGCTTACGCCGGTCGCGTCGCGCGCCTCGGAAGCGGCGGGATCTTGTTCCAGAATTTGGCGGAGTCCGTCGGCATCGCCGGCCTGCAAGAGTTCGAAACATCTTTCGAAACTATGTTCGCAATCACGCCGGGAGTCTTCCATGGGTGCTTCCTCCTATAGCGAATCCAGAGTTGCTGTGACCACAGGCAGCTGCCGAGCTGCGCTGGGCTTGGACCCTTCGACTTCGCTCAGGGCAGGCTCACGAGGGCGCCCGTCCCTACACAAGCCTATGGTTGGTCGGCTACGGGATTGCGCAGCACTCCGATGCCTTCGATCGAGACTTCGATGGTAACGCCTGCGACTACGGGTCCGACGCCCTTGGGCGTGCCGGTCGCGATCAGGTCGCCGGGTTCGAGGGTCATGATCTGCGAAATGTAACGGATGAGGACGTCGAGCGGGAAAATAAAATCTCGCGTATTGCCGGACTGCCGCAGCTCGCTAGTACCTCGGCCATTCACTCGGGTTTCGACCTGGACGCCGGCCCAGGGATCAATATTAATGCCGTCGGCGACCACGGGTCCGACCGGGCAGAAGGTATCGAAGCCTTTGCCGCGCACCCACTGAGGTTCTTTGTTCTGCAGATCGCGGGCGGTGAAATCGTTGACGCAGGTGTAGCCGAGGATGTAGGGGCGTACGTCGTCGCTGTCGGTGAGCTGGTGGCAGCGCCGGGCGATCACGACGCCCAGTTCGCCCTCGTAGTCAGTGCGCGTGGAAACTTTAGGCCGAAGAATCGTTCCACCCGGCGAAAGCACGGAAGAGGGCGGCTTGAAAAATAAGAGCGGCTCCTGTGGAACTTCGTGGCCGAGTTCGGCAGCGTGCTCGCGATAGTTGCGGCCGACGCAGACGATTTTCGAAGGCTGCACCGGCGGCAGCAAAGATGCCTGTGCGAGCGGGATGCGGTCCATGCGGCGGCTGGGAAGGCCTTCGACGTCGCCATCGCTATGGTGCGGAGACTGGAGGAGCAGGCGAGTGATTTCGTCTTCGCCACTGCCCGCTACAGACTCGACAAGGCCGTAGTGGGCGGAACCGTTGAGATCAAATCGGCAGTATTTCATCAGAGCAATATCTAAACACAATTTCCAGACACACGGGGCGGAAAGATCACGAACGAAAAGACTGCAGCCGTGCGCGGGCGCTGCCCTGCCAGTCGCCTGCTGCCAGGACTAGAGTTGTGCGACCACCGACAGCTGCCGAGCTGCGCTCGGCTTGGACCCTTCGGCTGCGCTCAGGGCAGGCTCGCGAGGGCGCCCATCCCCACACGAGCTACGGGACGGGCTCGCTGGTTTCCTCGGATCGCTGGCTTTCGTTGCCACGCACGTCCACGGCGGAAACTGTGTAGGTATAGGTTTTGCCGGAGGCGACCGCGCTATCGCGATACGCCGGCGATTTCACCAGCTCGGAATTCAGCTTGATTGGGGCGCCATTCGATTCGCTGCGATAGACGTTGTATCCGGCGAGATCGGTATTTGTGACCGGCGCCCAAACGAGATCGATAAATGGTTTTTGTCCCTCGCCGGAATACGCGGCCTGCAACCCGGCTGGCACGGAGGGTGGGAAGATGTCATGGGCGATCACGCGAACTGGCGGAGTGTCGTCTCCTTCAACCTGTATCTCACTGTCGGGCCTTTTAATGATGCTTACAGCCGTGATGCGGTAGAGGTAGGTCTGTTCCCATTCGAAGCCTGAGTCTGTGAAGTGGGCAGCGCCAGGGTCGCCCACAGGGACTTCGCCCGCAATCGCGTCTTTGCCGGAGCTTTCGTCGCGCCGATAGATTCGATAACGATGTTGGACGCTGGGGGAGTTGGTGGGCGATTTGCCGGGAACGTTGGCGGAGAGGTTCTGTGATTCGCCTGCGCTCGTCCACGTGAGCACGACGCCATCGCCGGTGAGTTCGGCGGCCAGATCGCTCGGCGGAGGCAGGGTCACGATGGCGGAAACGTGCACGCGATTCGATAATCCCGCGCTGCGGGCGCTGCGGTTCAAGACCTCGACGGCGTAGGTGACTTCGGCGGCCGGGTCCTGCTGTTGCATGGCCGAGAGCAGTGCGTCGGTGTAGGTCTGCGGCGCGGGGCGCGGGGAGCCTGACTTCTGCGCTGCCGGGTGGGCGGAGCCTGACTTCTTCGGAGCGGGAGGTGGTGCGGGCAACGTCGCGACTGGATTTCCGCATTCTGTCAATTCAGATTCGAGGCTGCGGCAGACGAGGGTCGGACCGAGGTAGCGCACGCTCTGGCGGTCGGTGGTAAGCGTGGGCTCGCTCCAGATCAGGGTGACGCGATTGCCTTTGCGGCTGGCGCGCAGATCTGTGGGCGGCTTGGGAAGTTCGAGCGATGGCGGCAGCGGCGGCCCGGTCTGGGCGCAACTGGCCAGCAGCAGGCAGAGCGCGGTCGACGCGATGAAGTTTTTTGGAATTACTTTCATGGGGAACAAGAAAGAGTATCAGAGGCAGAGAGCGCGCGGGCGGGTAGCCGCTATAGGATGTAGCGCGATAGATCCTGGTCTTTCACGATCTCGCTCAGCATCTTCTGCACGTAGGTCGCGTCCACCATGAACTGCTGGCCCTTTTTTTCGGGCGCCTCGAAGCTGATTTCGTCGAGCACTCTTTCCATGATGGTGTGCAGACGGCGGGCTCCGATGTTTTCCGTGCCTTCATTCACGCGAAAGGCGAAGCGCGCTACTTCTTCGAGCGCGTCGGGCGTGAACTCCAGCTTTACGCCTTCGGTTTCGAGCAGCGCGATGTATTGCCGGGTCAGCGAAGACTTTGGCTCGGTCAGGATGCGGACGAAGTCTTCCATGGTGAGCGATTGCAGTTCCACGCGGATGGGGAAGCGGCCTTGCAGCTCGGGGATCAGGTCGCTCGGCTTCGAAACGTGGAACGCGCCCGCGGCTATGAACAGGATGTGGTCGGTGCGGACCATACCGTAGCGCGTGTTGACGGTGGTGCCTTCGACGATGGGAAGGATGTCGCGCTGCACGCCCTCGCGCGAGACGTCCGGACCATGACCGCTTTCGCGGCCGGCGATCTTGTCGATTTCATCGAGGAAAATGATGCCGGAGTTTTCGACGCGATCGATGGCGACGCGCGTGACCTGCTCCATGTCGATCAAGCGCTGCTCTTCTTCCTGGATCAGGTACTCGAAGGCCTCGTTAACCTTCATCTTCCGCTTCTTGGTGCGCTGGCCGAAGATGTTGGGCAACATGTCCTTGAGATTGACGTCCATTTCCTCGACGCCCTGGTTGGAGATGATCTCAAACGACGGGAAATTGCGCTCGCGAGTTTCGATTTCGACGGTGCGGTCGTCGAGTTTGCCTTCGCGCAACTGCTGCCGCAGTTTCTCGCGGGTGCGGCTGGAGGATTCGGTCAGGCTGGTGCTGCCGTCGATGACCACGCCGCCGGATGAGTTGGAATCCGATGGGCGCGGCGAGATCGGGGGCAGAAGAATATCGAGCAGCCGCTCTTCTGCGTTGAGCTCTGCTTTGTCCGCAACGTCTTCCAGCTTTTCTGCGCGGATCATTTCGATGGCGATCTCAACCAGGTCGCGGATCATGGATTCGACATCGCGGCCGACATAGCCGACTTCCGTGAACTTGGAAGCTTCGACCTTGAGGAACGGCGAGTTGGCGAGCTTGGCGAGGCGGCGGGCGATTTCGGTTTTGCCGACGCCGGTGGGGCCGATCATGATGATGTTCTTGGGGATGACCTCTTCGGCCATTTCGGGCCCAAGCTTCTGCCGGCGCATGCGGTTGCGCAGGGCGATGGCGACGGCGCGTTTCGCGTCTTTTTGACCGACAACGTACTTGTCGAGTTCGGTGACGATTTCGCGCGGCGTCAGTTCGTCGAGCGTGACTTGTTCTTCTTCGGCGGTTCCGGGTAGATAAATTGCCATAAAAGTTCGCGTAGGGACGGCCGCCCTCGGCCGTCCAAGCCGGGTCGGCGACCCGACAGCCTTACACAGTCGCGGTCGAGCTGCGCTCGACAGGACGGCCGAGGGCGGCCGTCCCTACGTGTGCATCACAATTCCTCAATCGTTACCTTGTCATTGGTATAGATGCACATCCGGCCGGCAATCTTCATGGCTTCGTCGGCGATTTCGCGCGGCGATAGCTGGGTGTGATCGGCCAGGGCTTGCGCTGCCGCCTGGGCAAACGGGCCACCGGAGCCGATCGCCGCAATGCCGGTATCGGGCTCGATCACATCTCCCTGGCCGCTCAGCAGGAACGTAGCCTCCTTGTCGGAAACCAGCAGCAGGGCTTCCAGATGCCGGAGGAATTTGTCGGTGCGCCAGTCTTTCGCGAGTTCGACGGCGGCGCGGCCGATGTTGCCGTGATACTGCTCCAGCTTGGCCTCGAAACGGCTGAACAGAGTGAAAGCGTCGGCGGTCGAGCCGGCAAATCCGGCGAGAATCTTGTCCTGATAGAGGCGGCGAATCTTCTTTGCCCCGTGCTTGATGATGGATTCACCGAGCGTGACTTGGCCATCGCCGGCCATGACGACCTTGTTATCGCGGCGGACACAGAGGACCGTGGTGGAATGGATTCTGGGGGGAGCCAAGGCTTCGGCGGCGCGTTCGGCGGGCGTGGCTACTGGTCTGTTCTTCTTCATGAGCGCAATTTTTTATTATACAGCCGTGTAGAATTTAAGTACCGGTTCAATGGGAGCTATTCTCTTTTGTCGTTTCTGGACGAGTTAAATCCGCAACAACGCGAAGCGGTCGAAGCTACCGAGGGGCCCGTGCTGATCCTCGCGGGCGCGGGCAGCGGGAAGACTCGCGTCATCACGTTTCGCATTGCTTACCTGATCGAGAAGATGGGCGTGATGCCGGAATCGATCCTCGCCATGACTTTTACTAACAAGGCCGCAGCGGAGATGGCTGAGCGGGTGGAAAGGCTGGTGGGCGGGCTTAGTGTTGCCAAGCCGGTGATTTCTACGTTTCATTCATTTTGCGTGCGCGTGCTGCGGCGGGACATTGAGGCTTTGCGGATTCCTTCTACTGTGCCGGGACAGCCGCCGATCGGGCTCACGAAGAATTTCGTCATCTATGACGAGAGCGATCAGCAGCAGGTGGTCAAGGGCGTCATGCGGCGGCTGGGGCTGGACGACAAGCAACTGACGCCGCGCAACGTGCTTTCGCGGATTTCCTGGGCCAAGAATCACATGCTGGATCCGCAGGAAATCTACCTGCAATCGGGGGATCCGAAGACCGAGCGCATCGCGCATATTTTCGAGGAGTACCGCAAGGAGCTTCTGAAAGCGAATGCAATGGACTTCGACGATCTGCTGCTTGAGGCCATGCGGCTGCTCAAGTCGGTGGCGGCGGTGCGCGAATACTACAACCGGCGATTCCAGTATTTACTGGTGGATGAATATCAGGACACGAACCGTCCGCAGTATGAATTGATGCGGCTGCTGGCAGGCAGCGGGCACAACGTCTGCGCGGTGGGCGACGAAGATCAGTCGATCTATTCGTGGCGCGGGGCCGACATTCGCAACATTCTGGAGTTTGAGCGCGACTTTTCGGAAGCGAAAATCGTTCGGCTGGAGCAGAACTATCGCTCGACGCAAAACATTCTGGAGGCGGCGTCGGCGGTGGTCCGAAACAACGTCCGGCGCAAAGGCAAGAACCTGTGGACGTCGCGGCAGGGTGGCGTGAAGATCGGTTACTACGAGGCTCCGGACGGCGAGAACGAGGCGCTGTTTGCGGCCGACACGATCAACCGCTACGTGCGGCAGGCGGGCGAAAATGGCGAAATGGCACGCGCGGCCGTGCTCTATCGGACGAACTCGCAATCGCGACTGTTCGAAGAGGCGATGCGCCGCTATCAGTTGAAGTATCACGTGGTGGGCGGCTTCTCGTTCTATGAGCGGGCGGAGATCAAGGATCTGATCTCGTACTTGAAGGTCATCCAGAATCCGGATGATTCGGTTTCGCTGCTGCGCGTGATCAATACGCCGGTGCGCGGGATTGGGAAGACAACTATCGAGATGATCGAGCGGCTCGCGCTTGAAACGGGATTGTCGATGTGGGGCGCGGTTGGCGAAGCGATTGGGCGGCAATTGCTGCCGGCGCGGGCAGTGGCGGCATTGAAGAGCTTCCGGGAGTTGATTGAGGATGGGCGGGCGATGCTGGCGGGGACGTTTGTGGAGCGGGTGAAGGAGACGGCTGGCTTGGCGTCCGACGAGGACGCTGCCGAGCTTCTCCACCCCGTCAAGCCAACACCGGGCTTGACGGGGGCCCCGGTGCGCTCGGCTGGACGGCCGGGGGCGGCCGTCCCTACGCAAGCTAGTCCCACACAGGCTGGGGGCGACACGGATTTTGATCCGGGCAACTTTAGCTTTGATTTTGCTGCTGGCGCTGGGACGGGCGAGGGCGCCCGTTTCTCCACCGACGAAGTAACCGACGGGGTGGGTGAGGGGTTCCGTGCTGCGGGCGCTTCGGCGAATACCGCCGAGATTCTCAAATTCCTGATTGACCGCACTGGATACATCAAACAACTGGAAGAGGAGGACACGCCGGAGTCTTACTCACGTATCGAGAACCTGCGCGAACTGGTGAATGCGGCCATGGATTCGCGCGATCGCGGGGAGACGCTCGATCAGTTCCTCGATCACGCCGCGCTGGTTAGCGATGCCGACCAATACGACGAACACGCGCAGATCACGCTGATGACGCTGCATGCGGCCAAGGGGTTGGAGTTTCCGCTGGTGGTTCTGGCCGGAATGGAAGAAGGTCTGTTTCCGCATTCGCGCACCATGCTCGAGCCGGATTCGATTGAAGAAGAACGGCGGCTTTGCTACGTCGGGATGACGCGGGCTATGGATACGCTGATTTTGTCGCGCGCCGTGTATCGGCGACGCTATGGGACAGATATGCCGGAGGCTAGCGTGCCTTCGCGGTTTCTGGATGAAGTCCCGCCGCAGTTGGTGGAAGAGCTGGGTGGATCGCGGCGGCGGGGCTCTTCGGCAACGGCGTCTTCGTCTGCCGGCTTTTCGCGGACGAGAGTGTCCGCGCCACACGAGCAGAGGCCGCACTTTTCTTACGAAGACGAAGACCAGAGCGTTACCTGGAATCCGGCGCGGGTCAAGCCAAAGACGCCGACTCCGCTGCGGAATTACAACTCCATCGACAACATTGCCGAATTCTTTGCGTCACGTGGGAAGAAGTTCAATGTTGCGAAAATGGCGTCCGAGGAGCCGAAAGGCAGGCGCGGATTCCGTCCGGGGCAGAAGGTTAAGCACCCGAAATATGGGGAAGGGACGGTGTATCAGCGCGAAGGTGATGGGGAGGACGCCAAGATTACGGTACAATTTCCTCGCTTCGGTTTGAAGAAGCTGGTGGAGAGATACGCGCAGTTGGAGAAGGCGTAGGTAGTGCGAAAGAATCCCGCAAGGACGGCAAACTGCGGATCCCTCGCTTCGCTCGGGATGACAAGCGGATAAGTAAGGTCGAGATAAAACACAAGAAAAGAGAAGAGAAACGCACTGATGGCAAACACGAAGAAGCTGGCTAAAGACGAACGCAAGAAAAGCAAGCGCGCTTCCCGCAAGAAGATGAAAGCGGAAAAGCCGAAGAAGCCCCGCGACTACGCGCGCGGATCGAAGAAGCGCAAGGTGAAAAAGCTGGCACGCGGTCAGGCGAAACGGTAAGCCGCTAGCCTGAGCCGTGAGTAGTGCCGGGCATGGGCCACGCGCTCATGCCCGACTCCCGCTGTGAGGAGACAATGACTCTTGTCGCAATCATCCACTGAGCCAGCAGCTGGCGTCGGCGTTATTCGTACTTCCAACAGCCAGGCCTTCTGTTGCAAGTCCATCGACAAACTGATTTCGGAGTCGGAGAACCCGGAACACCGGCTCAGTAAAACGCTGGGGCCGTGGTCGCTGACGGCGCTCGGGATCGGCGCGATCATCGGTTCGGGAATTTTCGTGCTTACGGGAACGGCGGCGGCCGGAGAATATTTCCAGGCGCCTTCCATCCTGCACGCGCAGGCGCTCGACCTGATCGTAAATTTCCTGCGTACCGGCAGCACGGCCGGAGCGCTCATGCATGGCCGTCCACCCGCCGGGCCCTCGATTGCCATTTCGTTTTTCCTGGTGGCGATCGCGTGCAGTTTTGCCGGCTTGTGCTACGCCGAGTTGGCGTCGATGATCCCCATTGCCGGCAGCGCCTACACCTACTCATACGCGACGCTCGGCGAAATTTTCGCCTGGATTATCGGCTGGGACCTGATTCTCGAATACGTGGTCAGCAACGTCGCGGTGGCGGTTGGTTTTGCTGGATATACGAAGGCGCAACTGGCGACGTTCGGTCTCAACTTGCCGGACAAATGGGCGGGTCCGGTCTGGGCGGGCGGGCAATGGACGGGCGCGTATTTCAACCTCCCCGGCTTCCTCATCGTGTTCATTCTCACGCTGCTGCTGGTGCGCGGGGTGAAGGAATCGGCCGAGACCAACAACATCATGGTCGCGGTCAAGATCGGCGCCATCCTGACCTTCCTGGTTGTCGGTGGAATGCTGGTGAAGCCCGCGAACTGGACGCCCTTTGCGCCTTCTGGCTTTGCCGGAATCGTCACCGGAGGGGCGATCGTTTTCTTTACCTACATCGGATTCGATTCGGTCTCAACTGCCGCGGAGGAATCGCGCAATCCTCAAAAGGATTTGCCCTTCGGCATTATCACGTCGCTGATTGTCTGCACATTGCTGTATGTCGGCGTCGCCGTGGTGCTGCTCGGCATGATGAAGTACACGACCTTCGTTTCCGGAGAAGCTGCCGAAGCCCCGGTTGCTTACGCGTTGAAGTACCTGGGAGCGCGCCCGTTGTTCCGATCGGTGATCGTGATTGGAGCGCTGACCGGGATGATCTCTTCGTTGCTGGTGTTTCAGTACGGGCAGGCGCGTATCTGGTACGCGATGTCTCGCGACGGCCTTTTGCCGAAGCTGTTCTCCGCGGTGCATCCGAAATATAAGACCCCGTACTGGTCGACCTGGATCGCCTGTTTTGCCGTGGGAATTCCCGCTGGGCTCGTGGATATTGGGGACGCCGCCGATCTCGCCAACATTGGGACGCTGTTTGCCTTCGTGCTAGTTTCGCTGGGGGTCATCTTTCTTCGGCGGAGGCAGCCCGATCGCAAGCGTGCGTTCCGCGTGCCATTTGTGCCGTGGTTTCCGCTGATCTCAGTGATTCTGTGCGGCGGACTGATGTTAGGGCTGACGCTCCTTACCTGGCTACGCTTTGTAATCTGGCTGGCGCTGGGGCTGGTCATTTACATTTTCTACAGCCGCCACCATAGCGAGTTCTGTAAGAGCAAGTCAGAAGTCAGAGGTTAGAATGCTGAAGTGAGGATCGTTCGTTGAGGGATATGGGGGCACTTCTTCAATTTGACTTCTGACTTCTGACTTTAAACCTTTGACTTTTCCGGCTATGAATTCCGGCTCGTCCAACGCCTTCATCCTCTTGCTGCCAAAAGCCGAGCTGCATCTGCATCTCGAGGGTTCGATTGAGCCGTCCACGCTGCTGGAACTGCGTCAGCGTCATGGGATGGATGGGGCTTCGCTTGCCGAAGTGGAGCAACTCTACGCCTACAAAGACTTCACGGGTTTCCTCACGGCTTTCAAGGATGTGACGGGACACTTGCGCACTCCGGAAGACTACGAGTTGATTACTTACCGGCTGATGGAGCGGCTGAAAGCGCAGAACATTCTGCATACGGAAGTGATTGTCTCGGCCGGCGTCTGCCTGTGGCGCAAGCAGGATTTCCCTGCGATTTTTGAGGGTTTGGAACGTGGGCGCCTGCGCGGAGAGAAAGACTTCGGCCTATCGCTCGTGTGGATCTTCGATGCCATCCGGCAATTTGGCGCCGAGAAAGCGCAGAGCGTGCTCGATCTTGCCATCCAGTTTCATGATCGCAATGTAGTGGGCTTCGGCATTGGCGGCGATGAGCGCGCGGGGCCTCCGGAGTGGTTCGCAGGCGTTTACGCGCGCGCCGCCGAGCACGGTCTGCATCTTACGGCGCACGCCGGTGAAAGCGCCGGGCCGGAGTCCATATGGGGCGCGCTGAACCTCAAGGCGGAACGCATTGGCCACGGCCTTACCGCCGGGCAGGATCCGGAATTGATCGAAGAGCTGGCCGAGCGCCAGGTGCCGATTGAAGTCTGCGTGACCAGCAATCTGCGGACGGGCTGCTGCGCCGAACTGGCGCAACATCCGGTGCGCCGCTACTTCGACCAGGGGCTGATGCTGACCCTCAACAGCGACGATCCCGCCATGTTTCGTACGTCGTTGGTCGAGGAGTACGGGCTGGTGCAAGAGGCGTTCGGCTTCACCGACGAACAGCTGCGAGAATTGGCGCGCAATTCGTTTGAGGCGTCGTTTCTGCCGCCAGAGAAGAAAATCGAGTTTCTGAATCTGTTTGACTCCGCGGCCTTGCGGGCGTGATGAGTAAGACAGTGGAGCGCCGGGCGTCCCGCCCGTCCTCCTTAGTCTCTGCAAATCAGCGTAGGAAGGATCGTGGCCGGGCGGGGACGCCCGGCGCTCCACTAAAGCCCTGCTCGCCTATAATGGCTGCCTATGAAACTTGAAGAGAAGATTGCCGAACTGAAAAAACGTGATCAGATGGCCCAGGAAGGCGGCGGGGCACAGCGGCGGGAGCGCCAGCACAAAGAGGGCAAGATGTCAGCTCGCGAGCGCGTCGAATTTCTGCTCGATGAGGGCACTTTCGAGGAAACCGATAAGCTGGTCACGCACCGCTGCCACGACTTCGGCATGGCCGAGCAGAAGTACTACGGTGACGGTTTCATCACCGGCTACGGTCGCGTGGAAGGACGGCTGGTGTTTGTTTTCGCGCAGGATTTTACTGTGTTCGGCGGCTCGCTTTCCGAGGCCAATGCCGGGAAGATCGTCAAAATCATGGATCTGGCGGCCAAGATGGGCGCGCCGGTCATTGGACTGAATGATTCGGGGGGGGCGCGCATTCAGGAAGGCGTGATGTCGCTGGCCGGCTATGCCGACATCTTTTTGCGCAACACGCTTTACAGCGGAGTGGTGCCGCAGATTTCGGCCATCATGGGCCCGTGCGCCGGCGGCGCCGTGTATTCTCCGGCCATCACCGATTTCATCTTCATGGTGGACCAGACTTCGTACATGTTCATCACCGGGCCGGACGTGATCAAGCTGGTGACGCATGAAGAAGTCACAAAGGACCAGCTCGGCGGAGCGCACACGCACAACGAAACTTCAGGCGTAGCGCACTTCATGTGCCGTGATGACGCCGAGTGTTTGTCGATGGTGCGCGAGCTGTTGAGCTTTATTCCGTCGAACAATCTGGAAGACCCGCCGCGCAAGCCCTGCACCGACCCGATCGATCGCCTGGACGAGAAGCTCGACACGCTGATCCCCGATCAATCGAACATGCCGTATGACATGAAAGACGTGATTCACACGGTGGTGGATGACGGCTACTTTTTCGAGATTCACGAGCACTATGCCAAGAACATCGTCGTGGGATTTGCGCGCTTCAACGGGAAGCCGGTCGGGATCGTGGCCAATCAGCCCGCGATGCTCGCCGGCACGCTCGATATCAATGCATCAGTGAAGGGCGCGCGCTTCGTGCGCTTCTGCGACTGCTTCAACATTCCCCTGGTGACGTTTGAAGACGTGCCCGGCTTCTTGCCCGGCACTAACCAGGAGTATGGCGGCATCATCAAGCACGGCGCCAAGTTGCTGTTTGCGTTTGCGGAAGCGACCGTGCCGAAAGTGACCGTAATCACACGCAAAGCCTACGGCGGAGCGTATTGCGTCATGGCGTCAAAGCACATCCGCACGGACGTGAATTACGCGTGGCCAAGCGCTGAAATCGCGGTGATGGGGCCGGAAGGCGCAGTGGACATCGTCTACAAGCGCGAGCTGGACGGCGCCAAGAATCGCGAAGCGGTTCGCCAAGAAAAGATCGAAGAATTTCGTGAGCGCCTGGCGAACCCTTACGTTGCCGCTGATCGCGGATTCGTGGATGCAGTCATCCAGCCGCGCGAGACGCGCAAGAAGGTGATCCAGGCACTGGAGATGCTCGAGACCAAGCGGGACAAGAATCCGCCTAAGAAGCATGGGAATATTCCGCTGTAGTACAGGTGCGAAACGATTCCCACCCGTGGAGACGCATCTAAGGCAACCCCAAACAATTCCATTAGCTGTTTGGGAGAGGCGGCATAGTCTTGATAACAGAAAAACCTGGAGCAAAGCATTGGCGGTTATTGATTCTCCTGGTGTTGGGTTTTCTAGCCCTGAGACCCGCGAAGGCCCAGGACAACTATGAAATCCAGGTGTATGGTTCGGATACAGTAGCGCCGAAGACAACTATGCTGGAGTTGCACAGCAACTTCACCGCGGAGGGTAGTTGTCCGGAACCCGGCTCGCGGTTTACGGCGGAGGGAGTTTATCCAACGAACCATGCAGAGCACGAAACGGTCGAGATTACTCAGGGAGTGAATAGCTGGTCAGAGGTTGGCTTTTACATTTTCACCAGTGCGCGCAATGGAGATGGCTGGCAATGGGTGGGCGACCATATTCGCCCGCGAGTAAGAGCGCCGGACAGCTGGCACTGGCCCGTGGGCGTAAGCCTGTCCATGGAGTTTGGCTATCAGCGGGCATCATTTTCGAAGGATACATGGACGATGGAGCTGCGGCCGATCATCGATAAGCAGATCGAAAGATGGTATTTCGCGGTGAATCCGGCCCTCGAGCGATCTTTCCACGGGCCCAGCGTCCCGCAGGGCATAGGGTTTTCGCCAAGTGCGAAATTCAGCTACGACTTCAATAAATACATTTCTGGTGGACTGGAATACTACGCCTCTTACGGATCGATCACAGGTGTGTCTTCGTTACACAATCAGGAGCAGCAGTTTTTTCCGACGATTGATCTGAATGTGTCGCCAAACTGGGAGATCAATTTTGGGGTCGGAATTGGGGCGACGGCCAGTACTGATCATCTGATTGTGAAGGGCATCCTGGGGCGACGGTTCGATTGGACCCATCACCGAGCGGGCAGCTCCGACAGCACTCAATAGGACACACATGCGAACGGATCGGCGTGAGTTTCTGATTGGAGCAAGTTTCGCGTTGCTGGGAGCAGCTTCGAAGAGGAAGCTGTGGGCCCAGACGCCGGCCGATGTGCGGCTTGAAATTGCGCCCCTAAAGCTGGACATTGCGCCGGGGAAGGTAATTCACACGGTTGCGTACAACGGGGGTGTTCCCGGGCCTCTGATTCGCTGGCCGGAAGGTAAGCCCATCACGATTGATGTTGTGAACAATACGGACGTGCCCGAGATCGTGCACTGGCATGGGTTGTGGATTCCGTCAGACCAGGATGGCGCTGCGGAAGAGGGCTCGCCCATGATCGTGGCAGGCGGACAACGGCGCTACAGCTTTACGCCGCGACCAGCGGGTTTCCGCTGGTACCACACCCATGCCTTTGCCGGGCACGACTTGAAGCGGGGCGGGTATACCGGTCAGTTCGGATGTTTCTACATTGAGGCGAAACAAGAGCCAGGTGCGTACGATCAGGAGATATTCCTCACGCTGCACGACTGGAATGCGTATATGGGAGGCAGCGGGGACGCCTCCATGGACGCCTTTTACGACTACGCGACCATCAATGCTCGCATGCTCGGGCATGGCGATCCAGTGAAGGTGCGCGAAGGGCAAAGGTTGCTCTTCCATGTGCTGAACGCCAGTGCGACGGCAACCCATTGGCTGGCATTAGCCGGGCATGAATTCACTGTGGTAGCCATGGATGGGAATGATGTGCCGCGGCAGGCGAAGGTGTCGGCGGTGCGACTGGCTGCGGCGGAGCGCATTGATCTTTTGGTGGAAATGAATCGACCAGGAGTGTGGGTGCTAGGTGAGACGCGGTCTGATTTTCGCCGGGCGGGGATGGGAATTGTGGTGGAGTATGCCAACCAGCGTGGCGAGCCCAAGTGGATCGGTCCGCCAGAGACATTGTGGGATTACACGCTATTCGCAAAACAGGCACTGGTCGCAGTCGAGCCGGACGAGCGGATTCCTCTACTGTTTGCGTCAAAGTTTCACGGGCACGGTGACTTTGACTATTGGACGATTAATGGTAAGTCGTATCCGAAGACAGACTCAATTTCGTTGCGAGAAGGCAAGCACTACAGATTGGCGATGCGGAACAAGAGCAGCGACGATCATCCGATTCACCTGCATCGTCATACCTTCGAAGTCACCAGCTTGGACGGCAAGCCGCTGTCAGGACTGCGCAAGGACGTGGTGGTGGTGAAGGCAAACAGCAATGCGGAAATCGACTTTGTCGCGGGAAACCCGGGCGCGACCCTATTTCACTGTCACCAGCAGAGCCACATGGATTTCGGTTTCATGATGCTGTTTCGCTATGTTTGAGATTTGAGACGGACGAGCCCTTGTGAGCGTAAAGAGTTCGCTCAAAAGCCGAGCTGGATGCATTTGACGTACCGCAGCAGCGAACTGTTAGGCCCGCGCATGTTCACCAGGGCGCTTCGCCAAGATGACAGCCTATTGGTACGTTGCAACTGGGGGAATATAAGTGGGGTTGGAGAGAGACTGACAGCTGCCGACCACAAACGTAGAGAGTCCCGAGGTGATGTTGAACTCATTCCTCTCGGCCAGTAGCTCGCGTTTAGACCCTTGCTGACCCTTTCCTACAACTCCCTTGCGGGTTCATTGTAAGACGATCTCTGCTCGGGCTCCGGGCTCACCGCCAACCGGATAAATTAGTTCAACGCCTCGGGACTCTATCCTGCCTTTAACAGAGGCTCCTGTTCTCCTCGACCAGCGCTTAGCTATAGACCCTTGCTCACCCTCCCAAACTCACCTCGCGGTTGTCTGAGTGACTACGCTTGAGCCCCGGACGCTGCACCAACCGGAAAAACTTCAGAACGTGTCAAAGAACGATTATGTTTTTACCACGCTCGTTTTCTACGTCAATGAAATTCGTGCACCTGTAACTTCTTATTCATCAATCAAGTGCAGCTCATGCACAGCCGGGTGACTCGGAAATTGTGCACTCGCCCGTGCGCGACTGCGAAATCCCCAGCATCCATGCTATTTTGCTGGGTTTCCCCGCGGCAGATCTGCGCTATCGTCCGCTGGTCACATAAGATTGTGATTGTGCAAATCGACGTTTCGACCGCATGGATCCTGATCTTTTGCGCAGATTGTCCGGTTCTCACGCGGTTACTGATATCCTCCAAGTGCTTTCCCTACAATCCCAATGTGAATAGAATTCGTGGCTGGAGGCCCTCTTTGTGATGCGAAGCCTGAGGTTGGCAGCAGTGGCTTGTTTCCTGCCCGTTCTTTTCCTGGCACAAGGCCTGGCACAAGTGTCCCGGGCGCAAAGCCACGAAGCGAAGGCGGCAAAGTATCTGGAATCGGTGCGGCATCAGCCGGGGTTGCTGCTGGCATTTCTGCAGCAGATGCCCAAGGGCGGCGACCTGCATGTCCACCTGTTCGGTGCGATTTATGCGGAAAGCATGATTGACTGGGCGTCAGAGAGTGCTCTCTGCGTGGATCGCAGCACTTCGAAGCTGATGCACGCGTCGTGCGATTCTTGCGAGCCGTACAAGAATAAGCCGTCGGTGCGCTGCGCCTATCAGGACCACGTTCTCTACAACCAGCTCGTGGACGCTTGGTCGATGCGCAACTGGCACCGCGAGGAGGAATCGGGTCACGACCATTTCTTTGCTACGTTCGAGAAGTTCGGTCCAGCTTTGGAAAATCACATCGGCGAGGCCGTGGCCGAAGTGGCGTCGCGGGCGGCGGAAGATCATTTGCAGTATGTGGAGCTGATGCACACGGCCGACGGGATGCAGGCGGCCATTCTGGGCGCCAAGATTGGATGGGATGACGACTTTGGCAAGCTCCGCGAGAGACTGCTTGCCGGCGGAATGCTGGATGTTGTGGCGTCGGTGCGCAGCCAGCTTGATTCCGATGAAGCCCGCAAGAAAGAGTTGCTGCATTGTGGGACGGCGCTGGCTGCTCCGGGATGCGAAGTTGCGATCCATTATCTCTATCAGGTGCTGCGGGGCTTGCCTCGGGAGCAGGTTTTCGCGCAGATATTACTTGGGTTCGAGTTGGCCAAGGCCGATCGACGCTTCGTCGGTTTCAACCTGGTGATGCCGGAAGACTGGTACACGCCCATGCACGACTTTGATCTGCACATGCGAATCATCGAGGCCTTGCACAAGTTCTATCCGGCGACGCACGTGTCGTTGCATGCCGATGAACTGGCGATGGGGCTGGTTCCTCCTGAGGGCTTGCGATTTCATATTCGCGAATCGATTGAGCGCGGCGGCGCGGAGCGGATTGGGCACGGCGTCGCCGTCATGAGCGAAGACGATCCCGTTGGATTGCTGCAGGAAATGGCCAGAAGGAATGTGCTGGTCGAGATTTGCCTGACCTCGAATGATGTGATTCTGGGCGTGAGCGGCGATCGCCATCCGCTGCCGGTGTACATGAAATACGGTGTGCCGGTCGCACTCGCTACCGACGATGAGGGCGTCTCGCGCGGCGATATGACGCACGAATATCTGCGGGGGGTCGAGACCTATGGCTTGTCGTATGCCGATCTGAAGCGCATGGCGCGCGAGAGTTTGGAACATAGTTTTATTCCGGGTGATAGTCTTTGGGTTGGTGGGGGGAGCGATGGACGCGAGTTGAGGCTTACCGCGGCTTGCGCAGACGATAAGGCGTCCGGCGACCGCCTCTCGGGAAAATGTCAGAAATTGATTGGAGCGAATGAGCGCGCCCGCGTGCAGTGGCAGTTGGAGCAAGCGTTCGCCGCGTTCGAGAAAAAGTTCTAGAGCAAGGGTTGTGATCCTGAGCGAGGCGAAGGACCTGCTGTCTCTCACACCAGCAAAAAGCAGGTCCTTCGCTTCGCTCAGGATGACAACTTGTATTTGTGACAACGTGTGTTTATGCCCTCAGACCTCTTTGCTCGCGCTGAATCCGCCGCCGCATTCATTCTTTCCCAAACCGGCCTGCGCCCGCAGATCGGGCTCGTTCTTGGCTCTGGCCTTGGATCTTTTGCTGACGACCTTACCGAAGCTGTCCGCATTCCTTACGCCCACATCCCTACATTCCCGCGTTCGACGGCGATTGGTCATGCCGGTCAACTTGTGGTCGGCAAGTCCGGCAACGTTCCTGTTGCCGTGATGCAAGGGCGGGTGCATCTGTATGAGGGCTATTCGGCCGTCGAGGTCGCGTTTCCTACGCGTGTGCTTGGGCGAATGGGCATTCGCGCTTTGATTCTTACGAACGCCGCCGGTGGCATTAACGTCGAGTACGGGCAGGGCGCGTTGGTCATCCTGCGCGATCACATCAATCTGCAGGGACAGAATCCGCTGACGGGCGCGAATGACGAGCGCTTTGGCCCGCGCTTCCCCGACATGAGTTACACCTACGCCAAGCGCTATCGCGAGATGGCGCTGGAGGAAGCGAAGAAGCTTTCGATTCCGCCGCGCGAGGGCGTCTACGCGGCGCTGGCCGGCCCGAGTTACGAAACTCCGGCAGAGATTCGATACCTGCGCACCATCGGCGCCGATCTGGTGGGTATGTCAACCGTCCCGGAAGCTATCGTTGCACGACACATGGGGATGAACGTCCTGGCAATTTCATGCGTGACGAATATGGCCGCTGGAATTCTCGATCAGGCGCTCGACCACGAAGAAGTGCTTGAAGTGGGACGGCGAGTGATGGGACAGTTCATCGCGCTGCTGCGGGCCGTGCTGCCGCGAATCGCGGCGGATTTGCAGAAGCCTGGATAAGTTTTGCCTCACGAGAAAGAGACGCGGCGAGCCGCGTCTCTACAGGGATCATGTCCAGCAGGAATCATGTCCAGCGGAATTCTTCAGAAAGTCACCTTCAAAGCCAGTTGAAGCACCCTTGGCCCGCCGCCACCAAGACCGGGGTTGGTCTGGGCCACGTCGGGAGTCTGAGTAAGTGCGCCCCCCGAAGGTTGGCTACCGAAGACCAGGGTGTGCGTGGGCTGTGCGAAATTCGGATGGTTCAGGATGTTGAAGAACTCGGCGCGCAGTTGCAGTGCGAGTCGCTCCGTTACATGGGTGTTCTTGGTGAAGGAGAAGTCAAGGTTCTTGTAGCCCGGACCGTAGATGGAGTTACGTCCCAAGTCTCCGAAGCTGCCAAAGGCAGGCTGGGAAAACGCATTCAGATTCAAATAACCCGTTGCCGGGCTCCAGTTATGCACAATCGGATCGACTCCCGGAACCACGTCGGGGCGTTGGTTGTAGTAGTAGCGACCGGTGGTGTCTATGGCGGTTACGATCGGAATCGGGCGGCCGCTTTGCAGGCTGGCAACCCAGTTCAACTGCCAACCCGAGCCGAACTTCCCAAGTGCGTGCCAAGCGGGCAGATCGTAATTGATCGCCGCCGTAAAACGTTGCCGCGTATCGAAGCTCGAAGGCCCATGTTCGGCCTTCAGATTACCTGGGTCCTGCGGGAAGGCAACGGCTGGGGCGAAGTCGATGCCGTCGGAAGCATCGTCGAGCGACTTGGACCAGTTATAACTAGCAAAGCCAGAGACACGATGATTGTTCTGAATTCTCAAGGTTGCCTGCAATGCGTGGTAAGTGGATGAACTGATCGGTGTCAGCAAGTCGATCGCGCCAAACTTCGGGTTCGGACGGGTATCGGTTGCATCGGGCTCGTTGGCATCGGTCAGACGCACCAACTTGGTCCCCTTGCTGCCGACATAGCCGACCTCAACCGAGGTATTTTCAGCCAGTTTCTGCTGCACGTTCAAATTGAAGTTCTGAGTGTACGGGCTGTGGAACTTATGCGGAGTTCCGAAAATGGAGTAGGGAGGGGTGGTGTTTGCGGTCATGATTGAATCAATCGTATCGGTGCCGTTGAAGGCGGCCGAATTGAAGATCATGGGCAGCACTGCCTGTGACCCTATCGGATTGGTGGCCACTCCGGCCGACGTGGTGAAATTTGCGATGAGGAGATCCTGCGGCACATAGTCGTAGAAAATGCCGTAGCCGCCGCGGAGAACGGTGTTCTTCAGGACGTTCCAGGCGAAGCCTAGGCGCGGACCAAAGTCGCGGAGATCCCGCTCGTAGAGGCCATTCAGCCCATGGGTGCCTACCATGGCCAAGGTTCCATCGGGCGCGTAGTTTGAGAGGAGATTGTTCTTTTCGCTCAGCGGACCGAAATACTCCCAACGCAAGCCCGCATTCAAGGTAAAGACCGGCGCGAGACGGTAGTCGTCCTGGGCGAAGAAACTCAACCCGTTGTTGTACGTGGTCCGCTGGGTGTTGCCCGTGTCAACAGAAACGGAACTGCAGCAGGAACTGGTATCGAACGCGCCGCCGGTATAGAAGTCGGCCAGCGCATCCACAATGGGATCGTAGTTAGGATTGGGGGTGACGCCATCCGACAGGTAGCATGGATTGTCTCCGAGGTTGCATACGCCGGCAGTGAACTGATAAATCCCGCGCTCCAAGTTGTCATTGAAGTTGTCGATGACGGCACGCCGGAATTCTCCTCCGAACTTGAGGGTGTGCTTACCTTTGAGCCAGGTGAAATTGTCGAGAATCTGGTAGCTGCCACTGGTACGCCCGCGCGGTACGCTGTATCCAATGGCTCCGAGGTTCTCGATTCCGGTGAAGTCAAACTCGGGCAGACCCAGCTTGCCCGTACCGAAATTCAAGCCATGGGCGACAGGATCCCAGCTCGCATTCAGTGAACTAAAAGATGTGCGATAGCGGCTGTATCCGAAGCGGACTTCATTGATCCTGGTGGAACTGAGCGTGGACAGGAGACTTGCCGAGAGGACCTGTACGCGCGCTGGCGAGGTTTGGGCAAAAGCGGCTAGTCGAGAACCGGTGCCGTACCCTCCTGGAGAGCCGAATGGAAAGACTTGGTAGCTTTGGGCGAGCGCGTAGCGTCCAGTCAAAAGTTCATTGTTCGAAAGGTTGTGGTCGAGCTTGAGGATAAAGTTGTTGCCGTCATTCTTGTCCTGCACGACGCCGGGAATGCTGTTGACGGTACTTTGGGGATAGAAGGCCAGAACAGCGTCGAGACCTGGGTTGACGACACCGTCCAGCCCTAGTGCGATCGCGCGGGCGTGCGCAATCTCACCAATGGTCGGCACCTGTAGCAGAAAATCCGAACCGACGCGCTCCTGTTGCCCTTCGTAGGCGCCAAAGAAGAAGGTCTTGTCCTTGGCTATTGGGCCGCCCAGGGAGAATCCGAAATTGTTGTTCTGGAACACCGACTTCCTTGATTCCGTGTTGAAGTAGTTGCGAGCGTCGAGACCGCTGTTGCGAAAAAACTCGAATGCCGAGCCGTGGATGTGGTTCGTCCCAGATCGCGTAACGATATTGACGATCGAGCCGCTGTTGCGTCCGTATTCTGCTCCGAATTGCGATTGCAGATTGAATTCCTGAATCGCATCGATGGGAAGCAAAGAAGCCGGTGCGCCGCCAATGCCGGTCTGATTCAAAGCAGAGTTGTTGAAGAAGGGATCGTTGTTGTCTGTTCCGTCGAGCGTGTAGTTATTCGAACGGTCGCGGTTGCCATTGATGTTGAATTGGCCGAAACCTCCCTCCGTGCCCGCGACTCCGGAGGGATCGACCGTTGTGCCAGGCGTTAGAGCGACCAACTTTCCAAAATCACGCCCGTTCAGTGGGAGCTCGTTCACGAGTTGCCGTTCGACCACTTGCCCAAGGACATCGCGGGTTGTTTCGATCACCGGCGCTTCTGCCGTCACGGTTAGCTGCTCCGTCCGCTTCTCAACCTTGGTCAGATCGAAGTTCGCCGTTGTGTCCAATCCCACGTTGACCTGAACGTTCTGCGCCGACGGCGACAGCCCGGCGGCTTCCGTCGTGACCGTGTATTCGCCGGCCGGGAGTTCGGCCAGGACGTAGCCACCATCTGCGCCGGTGGTGGCCTTGCGTTGCAAGCCGGTACCGGTGCTCTTTGCGGAGACCTTCGCTCCGGCAATCACGCTGCCGCTCGGGTCGGTTACCGTGCCTCGAATGGATCCGCGGAAGCTCTGCGCCCATGCGGACGTGTTGATCAGCAACAGCGCTGCTACGCCGATGGTCCGGATCAAGATTGCCAGGGATCGTTGACTGCTGCCTCTATGCATGACCGGTTCCTTGTGTGAAGTCTGTTTTAAAGATGTGTTTCGAACTCTCTTTTTCGAACTCAGTGTCCCTTACGCGGTATGAATACCGCCTGCGGCGGATTTATGTCGTACGCCGCCGCGAAGCTGGCCTGGTTGAGCGCAAAGCTGGCTCGTCCGCGCGAATCGATGAACAGCAATGGCTGTTTGAGCGGCACGTCGCTGAACGTCCTGACGAACGGCATCTCGACTTCGCGTCCCGCGATCGTGACCTTCAACTTATCGCCGCGCTGATAGCCGAGCTTCAGAAAATCTTCGGCGCTGATGTTCGTGATCAGGTTGCCGAACGGACCATCCAGGGCGATCACTTCTCCGGTCAGACCTTTGCCGTCCACGGTTGCGGGTTTCAGATCGAGGCGGACCAGTTCCTTGACTACGAGTCCGACCTGGGTCCAGTCGTCGCCGCGCGCGATGTGAGCGCCGACGGGAGAGAAGATATCCCGGCCGTGGAAAGTGGAGGAAATTTTGGCGCCGACCATCCAATCGGGGTTGGTGATCTCGCGAATGGCCTCGATGCCGTCGCGGTCCTCGACCATCGTCATCAGGCCGTTGTCGGGCAGCACGAAAAATTGCCCGCGTTTCGATTTCACCACCACAGCCTTGCGCGCACTGCCTACACCGGGATCGACGACGGCCACAAATACCGTTCCGGCCGGGAAGTAGGGCGTGGCGCCGAACAGGAAGCGAGCGCCGTCTCGAACGGAAAAAGCATTCACCTGATGCGTGAGATCGACAATGCGGAGGTTCGGCGCGATGCCGTACATGACGCCCTTGCAGAGAGCCACCGAATCGTCGAGGATGCCGAAATCGGTCATGAAGACGATGGTGGGCGGAGGTTGGACAGCAGACGGCTGCGCCAGAAGAGGGGTCGCGGCCAGAAGTAAAAAGGCGGCCGCGGCGACGAACCGCAAACACGACAATCGCGCCGATTTTCCTGCCGGGATTGATGTCATCCGCATAAGGCCGAACTTTCCGAAAAGACCACTAGTTTATTAGGGATTAAGGAAAATGCAACTGCGGTTCATGATTCAGCTACAGAGAAGAGAAAACGATGCGCCATCATTACGCCTCCGGCATCTATAATCGGGGCGACACTAAAGCTAGTTGGCAATCAATCAAACAGGAGAGAGCTAGCGATGTCCAACGTCATTCCTGAAAAATACGCCGACCTTTTCAAGAAGCCCGCCTTCGCCAGTCTGGGCACACTCATGCCCGACGGACGGCCGCAGGTTACTCCCGTGTGGTGCGACTTCGACGGCCAATATGTCATCTTCAACTCGGCTCGCGGACGCCAGAAGGATCGCAACGTGCGCCGCGATCCGCGGGTGGCTCTAGCCATTGTCGATCCCGACAATCCCTATCGCTATCTGGAGATCCGCGGCACGGTGGTGGAGATTACCGAAGACGGCGCCGCCCAACACATCGACAAGATGGCAAAGAAGTACCTGGGAGTCGATAAGTATCCCTATGCCCAGCCGGGAGAGGTTCGCGTACTTTACAAGATCCGGCCGGAGCACACCACCGTGATGGGCTAGACGGGCTGCTGAGAAACTTGATTCTCGCCTCGGACCGCCTGAAGGCGTGAAGAATACCGCCAAAGTCCGCGGACAGGAATGTCCGCGCCACACGATCGACCCCTTTCCCGGATAACCTTTCTTCCGCAAATGAGTCCAACTCATGTTGGAACTTCAGAGGACTCTTTTCCGTATTAGAAGGCGAGAGTCGAGAGATCCTCGTTATTGTCTGTTTCCTGGGGGGAGTTATGGAAGTTGGGGAAAATGGCCGCGATGGTTTGCACGCGCGCGCCACTGATGCTCAAGCCAATAGTAATTCGGCGCAGCAGGTGGTGAAGGCGGCGCACGAAGAACTTCTCCAGCTGATGCGGCAGCGTGCCGAGGTCATGAAGCGCATTGGCACGGTGAAGCAGACTATCGCCGGATTGGCGAATCTTTTTGGCGAGCAGGTGCTGGGCGACGACTTGCTGGAACTGATCGATCGCAAGCCCAACGGCCGCCAGCCCGGCTTTACCAAGGCGTGCCGAAGGGTGCTCATGGAAGTCCGGCGTCCGCTTGGAGCCCGCGAGGTTTGCGTGGAACTGGAACGATATGCTCCGGCAATCCTGGCGCGGCATAAGGACCCGCTCGCCTCGGTCACAACCGTTTTGAATCGTCTGGTGGATTATGGGGAGGCTCGCAGCCTGAGCAACGACCGCGGGCGCCGAGTCTGGGAGTGGATCAGCGAACCCGAGCCGGCGGAGGACGCGATGGCTTCGAGGCGAACGGCGTGAGGAACTGGCAAACTGCAGATCCCTCGCTTCGCTCGGGATGACAATTCATGGAGGGTGAGGGCTATGCCGGCAACAGGCGGCCTTTTTCCAGGTGCCGCGTCACGTGCGCATACCCCGCTGCGTGCGGATCGTGCGTTACCATCACAATCGTCTTGTTGAAGCTTTCATTCAGCCGCTTCAGAATCTCCAGGATGTCGGTTGCTGAATTACTGTCGAGGTCGCCGGTCGGTTCGTCGGCGAGAATCAGCGTAGGATCGCTTACGATGGCGCGAGCGATGGCTACACGCTGCTCCTGTCCACCGGATAGCTGCTTGGGAAGGTGATGGACGCGATCCTCAAGTCCCACGAGCTTGAGCGCGGTCATCACGTGATCGCGGCGTTGCTGTGGCGACATCCTGGTCAGGAGCAGCGGCAACTCGACATTCTCAAAGGCCGTCAGCACCGGAATCAGGTTGAAAGTCTGAAAAACATAGCCGACGTGAGTATTACGCCACTTGGCGGACTGCCCATCGTTCAGGCGAAAGATATTTTCGCCCATCACCAGCAGTTCGCCGGAACTGGGGCGGTCGATGGCTGCGATCATGTTCAGCAGGGTCGTCTTGCCTGATCCTGAAGGCCCCATCAGCGCCAGAAACTCGCCGCCGGTGATGTCGAGGGAAACGTTGTCGAGCGCAGTCACCTCGAAAGCGTCGCGCTTGAAAATCTTGCTCACCCCACGGGCCTGGACGACATTGCTGCCCACCGCTGGCTGTGTCGTTGTTGTTGTCGGCGTCATTGAATTCATGATTGCCCCTTGATACGAATCTTTTGCCCGTCCTGCAAATCCGCGGGCCCTGCCGTGATTACGCTTTCGCCGCCAACGAGGGAGTCCACCAGATAGCCTCCCGAACGCTGGCCCTGAACATGAACATCCCGGCGGAGAGCCTTGCCTTTGAAAGCGAGCAGCACGAACTTTTTCCCATCCTTATCGCGCAATGCGGCGGTGGGCACAAAGACGTAGGTCTGTTTCGTGCCGGCGGTTTTGTCATCGTTGGGCTTCGCCTTGAACTGCACGGTCGCATTCATTTCCGGACGCAGGTAGGAATCGGGTTTCAGAATCTGAACCTTGACCTGGACCGTCGCTTTCTGCCGATTCGCTTCCGGCGACATTTCGGCGATCTCGCCTTTGTAGGAGCGATCCTTGAACGCATCCAGGGTGACAATACCTTCCTGCTTCGGCGACAGTTTGGCAAAGTCATCCTGCGCGATATCCAGCTCAACCTGAATATCATCGAGATCCGCCAGGGCGACCACCGACCCGCGCGGGCCGCCTTCGGCGCCGCTGGCGAATTGAGCGGTGACCAGTTCGCCTTTTTCCGCCGTGCGCTCCAGAATCGTGCCGCTGACGGGCGCGCGAATCACGGTGGCATCGAGTTGAGATTTGGCGTATGCCATCTGGCCTTCGGCCTGCAGCAGGTCGCCTCGGGCACGCTCAATTTCTTCGGAGCGCGGACCTAGTTGCATGAGCCGGAAAGCCCGTTCCAGCGAATTCATTCGTTGTTGCGAAGCGTCGCACTTGGCGACAGCATCATCCAAATTCTGCCTGGACATGACTCCCTGGGTAACCAAGTCGCGCGTGCGGTCCAAATTAATTTTGTCGTTGATTGCCGTAGCGCGCGCCTCCTGCAGATTGTGATCCGCCTGCTGAATTTCCTCCGGGCGCGAGCCGTTTTGATTTTCGAGCAGGCGCGCTTTGGCGCTCTCCACCGCGCCTCGAGCCTGTTCGTACTGGGCGCGGAATTCCTCGTCCTCCAGCCGCACCAGAACTTGACCTTCTTTCACCTTGTCGCCTTTTTCCACGCCAATCCACGCCACGCGGCCCGTGACCTTCGAATTCACGCTGATTTTGTGATGAGCGACGATGTATCCGCTCGCCGAAAGCACGGTGCTGCCCGCGACGTCACTGCCTTCCGCGGTGGCCCGCGCGACTTCCACTTGCGGCGTCTCCGAAGCGAGCACGCGGTACGCCAGTGCGACTAATCCCAGCAAGACGACTGCGGCGATTCCGCCCAGAATGAGGCGGCGCGACCACGCGGGCGGTTCTCCGCCTCCGTCGCGCAGCGAATGATCGATGCGCAGACTCCGCAGGTCTTCGTGCTTCGCGTCCGTGGGTCCGATGTCGGTGGGCATTGGTGAAGACA
Source organism: Terriglobales bacterium (assembly GCA_050012595.1). GTDB lineage: Bacteria > Acidobacteriota > Terriglobia > Terriglobales > Acidobacteriaceae > Acidiflorens. The sequence goes on along the minus strand of JBEKGW010000006.1, from coordinate 12,857 downwards.
TGCTCCCAAAACGTCTAGTGGTTCAAAATTGATCGCATGAACATTGTACGAACTGTGTGCCGGCTTCGCAGCTTTAGTTCGGAGGCACATCCCTCAGGGGCTAAAGCCCCGCATTTTTCCAGCCTAAACGGCACGGCTGAAGCCGTGCCCTACCCAAAACCCATTTGTGAAACCATTCCTAGGCTCGCAGCGAGATCAGAATATCCTGCCGCGCCGCATGCCAGGCGGGCGCGAAGCCTCCCAGCAAGCCCATGATCAACGCAAAGCCAACCGCGGCCATCGCGACTCCCCAAGTCAGGTGCAGACTGAAAACAGTTTCGCTGAAGGTGAGGGAGTTACCGATTCCAGTGCTCATGCCGTTAAAGGGCAACATCAACACGATTCCGACAAACGCTCCCAGCAGCGACAGCAGCAACGCTTCGATCACGAACGACGTGAGAATACTCGGCCGGGAAAATCCTATGATCCTCAAGGTTGCGATCTCGCGCGAGCGATACGCCACTGCCGCGTACATCGTATTCATGGCGGCGAAGCTGGAACCGATTGCCATGATGATCGCCACAAACGTGCCGATAAATTTGATCGCGCCACCAGAACTCGTTTGCTTCTCGTAATACTCGGTTTCGAGCGTGCCTTCGAGCTTCAACCGCTGATCGTCGCTGACGCGGTGTTTTAGCGCGTCCGCTGCAACCGGATCGGTTGCCCGCAGATACGCGGAAGAATAGGCTCCCTGGCGGTCGAAATCCGCGGCGATCTGGTTGACGTCGCCCCAGATTTCCGAATCATAAGCGGTGCCGCCGGAATCGAACACGCCAACGACTTTCCACTGTCCCTTGGCAAAGTCAAGATTGTCACCGACGTTGGCTCCAGAAAAACGATTGTGAATGGAGTTGCCAACGACCACTTCGCGCTGTCCTGGCGTAAACCAGCGGCCTTCGACCAGCTTTGCGCTGGGACGCAGAGTGAGGCCCGCCGGCATCATGCCGCGAACCGACACGTTCACCTCGCCGGTGCCATCCTTGCGGGGCAGCACGACGACCACCACCCATTCACCGGAAGCGAGCGGTTGTCCCTGGCTGTCCGTGGCAATGCCGGGCAGCGTCTTCAGCGTCGGAAAAAGATCGGCGTCGAAGCCTCCCGAAAGCTCTGCCGTGGATCCCTTGCGCATGACGAGCACGTTCACCGGATCGCCGCTGGCCATGAAGGCCTTATTCAGACCGGCCAGCAGCGCCATCAGGAAAACGGCAGTGGTCACGGTGAGCGCAATGCCGAGAGCCGTCATGATGGTGAGGCCCTTGCGCAGCTTCAGATTGCGAATGTTATAGCTGATCGGAATCGCCATAGTGTTTGGTCGTCAGTCGCTGGTCGTTAGTCGTTGGTCGTTAGTCGTTAGGTTAGTCTCTAGCCGATGTGACGCAGGCCCTCCACAATGTCTAATCCTGCCGCATGGTAGGCGGGGAGGATCGCGCTCAGGAATCCCACCATCCCTGCGACGAAGATCGCGACCAGCAAGGTGGGGGGCGTCACCTTCACCCCGGAAAGAAAGAAATTCATCCCAGGCGCGTGCGATATTGCCGAGACCAGTCCGATCGCCAGCAGGCAGCCTAGCGCACCGCCGGTCAAAGACACCAGTACCGCTTCGCCAATATAAAGCTGCAAGATCGATTGCCGCGTGAATCCGAGCGTCTTCAGAACTGCTACTTCGCGGGTCCGTTCGCGGATCGACATGGCCATGGTGGTGGCCGAGACCAGCAGCGTGGCAAACACCACCGCGAAGCAGATACTCAGAATAAATGCTTTCACGTTTCCAATGCTATTGATGAAGCCCAGCTGGAACGCCTTTTCACTCTCGGTTTTTGTGGGCTCGGGAGAATTGCGGAACATGGCATCCACCGCCGAGGCGACCTTGGAAACGTCGTCCGGAGAATCGGCGAGGATATCGAACATGCCTGCTTTTCCCCTCGCAAACGAGACTGCTTCTTCAACATATTTCTGATTGAAGTAAATAGATTCCGTGCTTTCCGGCGCCGTATAGATCCCGCGAATCGTGAGCTCAAGATCCACGGGATAGATAGTGCCCTTGATCACGATCCGATCGCCCAGCTTCCAGCCATATTTCTTGACGAGGTGGTCGTCGACGATGGCGCCGGCGCGATCGCGCTGCCAGGCCAGCAACTGATCCGCGGGGATCTTGCAGTCGGTAAAGATCTTGAGGATTTCGTCCGGGTCGGTACCGAACTGGGCGAACATATTCTCCGGCTTGTCGTCTTTGTATATGCCTCCAAACCAGTTGTTGGGGGCGACGGCCACCACGCCGGGAATGGCGCGGATTTTCTCCCGGTAAAACAACGGCATGGATTCGGTCAGGGAGACGCGGTGGCGGGTGACCAATCGCTGCGCGGACTCGGCGCTGAATGTGTCGATATAGAAGGCACGCCAGATGGTCATCATCAGAGTCAGCAACAGCAGCGAGAACGTGATGCTTAACACGGTCAGGATGCTGCGCCGCTTGTTGCGAAACGCACTTTTCGTCATGAAGCGGGTTAATGTCATGCGAGTAAAAAGGCCATCCAGTTGATAAGAAAATTCCCCAAGAGGGACAGTCCAACCCCATTAACGCTAGCCTTGAGGATAGAGCAGCGGCCGCCGCATGGACAACTGGACTTTGATCTTCATTTTCGCGAACTTCTTCGCGAGCATCTTCGCGAACTTCTTCGCGAACATCCAATCCGATCGGCGTGGCTCTGCTCTTCCACTGGAGAGAACTTAAACTACTGTGGGTGGTTGTCGTTCTCCGCCTGGAGCGTCTTCTCGCGGTCTCCGGGGCCGCTTTCAGTGGCGACTGTCTTGACTGCTTTCTGTCGTGTCTTGCTTGTTCGGCCGGAACCTTTCGCCCATTTTATGCCTGCCGAAGGTTTACCTTTCGCAGTCTCGTAGTCAGTCTCCTCGCGACCCTCTGGTCTGACTCCGAGTTTACCGGCCGTCTGGGCATCAAGTTGCCCGGTGACGGGCAAATTCTCAGCCTTCTGAAATCCGCGAATGCTCGCCCGGGTTCGGAGACCGAAGACGCCATCGACCTCCCCGCGGTAGTGCCCTTTGCCCTGCAAGGTTTGCTGCATCTTCTTGACGTCGTTCCGATTGACATCGTTCCGATTGACATCGTCCCGATGCCCGTCCACGGGCACTTCTTTGCTTTTGCTGAGGTTGGCTCCCGAAGCGGGCGGCGCCGGGCGTGGGCCGGAGATCCCCGTCGCCAGCAATATGAAGACAATCCCAGCCCACGCGGCTTTGCTGGCTAGAAACATTCCTTGTCCTCCATTTTTGGGACGTCCACAGGTTCGCGCACTTGCTGTAGGAATACTGTGCAGAATGGCTCATATCATGAGCCATCCGCATGAGCGATCCGCCACCGGGAAGTTGAAAAGCGCGAGGCAAGGCCGTATTGTAGGACGGACAGGAAGAGAGCTGCAGCCAATTGCCCTCCCTAAGCTCATGGCGCAGCATCGAACCCGAAAAAAGGAGATCGGCAAATGGAAGCCAAGCCGGCACAACAGAACATTCAGGATTCCTTCCTCAACACGGCACGAAAGGAACGGCACAATATTACGATCTATCTGGTCAGCGGCGTGAAGCTGACGGGTCGTATCCGATCGTTCGACAAGTACTCGGTTGTCCTCGAAACCAGCAACCAGGAGCAGCTCATCTTCAAGCATGCGATTTCGACGGTCGTCATCGTGCGGGGAGCCCACAGCCACGCAGATGCGAAACCGGCGGCGGTGGCGTCCCAAAGCGAGGCGGAAATCCCGACCTCCGCTTCCGGGACCGAGGGATAGAGTGAGTTTGCTTGCGCCGAGATGACTCCAGACTGAGCAGCCGCGATGGTTCGCGGAAAGAGCCCAAGGCGGTGCTGAATCCATCGGAGCAGCGGGAACGGGCGTTCCTGGTGGGGGCGGAGTTTCGCACCCGAGGGCGCGCGGGCCACCAAGGGAAGATAAGCTCTGCAGCTATCACTCCGGGCGCGCAGGCGGCTCGAGATCACGCCACGAGCGTGGCCGCCTCGTCGTCGTCCTCGTCGCCGTTCCTGCCGGCGGATTCTCCGGATTTCAGTTCCGAAGAATCGCTCGACGAACTGCGGGCGCTGGCCACGAGCGCGGGCGCCGAGATCGCCGGCGAATTCACACAGCACCGCGACCGGCCGGATCCTGCCACGCTGATCGGTAAGGGCAAGCTGGAGGAAATTGCGGGCGCGGCCGCCTCGGTTTCCGCGGATGTGATTCTGTTCGATCACGACCTCTCGCCTTCGCAACAGCGCAACATCGAACGCGTGGTCAACACGCGCGTCATCGATCGCACGCAGCTTATTCTCGATATCTTCGCGCGGCACGCCCGTACTCGTGAAGGTCAGTTGCAGGTGGAACTGGCGCAGCTCGAATACATGCTGCCGCGGCTGGCGGGGCGCGGCGTGGAAATGTCGCAACTCGGCGGCGGGATCGGCACTCGCGGACCGGGCGAAACTCAGCTGGAGACCGATCGGCGAAAGATTTTCCGCCGCGTTCGGCACGTCAAGCAGCAAATCGAAAATGTGCGCCGCATACGAGCGCAGCAGCGGCAGCGGCGCGAATCGGTTCCGGTGGCTACGGTGGCGCTGGTGGGGTATACGAACGCGGGAAAGTCCACGCTGTTCAATGCCCTCACCAAGGCCAACGTGGTGGCGTCGTCGCGCATGTTTGCCACGCTCGATCCGACCATCCGACCTGCCGAGCTGCCCTCAAAACGCAAAGTTCTGTTCTCCGATACGGTGGGTTTCATCCGGCATCTTCCTCACACGCTGGTTTCGGCGTTCCGCGCCACGCTCGAAGAAGTGCAACGCGCCACGCTCATCATGCAGGTCTCGGATGCAAGCAGCCCGGTCTCCGCCGAGCAGGACGCGCAAGTGGAAAGCGTCCTCAAGGAACTCGAAGCTGACAAGAAGCCCCGGCTGCGAGTGATGAATAAGATTGATCTGTTGCCTCCCAAGCAGCGCGAGTCGCTGCTTGACAGCGATCTGCGTGACAACGATCTGCGTGACCATGATCTGCTGAACAAGGATCAGACCATCCACGTCTCGGCGGCGAAAGGAATCGGATTGAGCACTCTGCTCGATCGCGTCGATGCTCTGCTCGAAGAAGACCGCCCCTGCCGCGTTCGCTTGTGTATCCCGCAAAAAGAAGGCAAGATGCTGGCCCAGTTGCAGGCCGGCGCCCGTATCTATTCCCGGCAGTATCAGGACGGATTGGTGGTACTGGAAGCGGATGCTCCCGCGTCGCTGCTGCGGCGGATGCGGGAATGGGTGGTGGAATGAGGATTTTGTAATTTGGCAATCGTGTAATTTGCAATTTTCCTTGCGCGGGTTTTGCCAGAATCTGCGATCGACGCTCCATTAGAATAAAGCGTTCTTACACGATGAGTTTTTCGGAGGAGCGATGGGCAACTATGCGGTAACCGCGGGGCGGATGGTCCCGCATAACATGGTGACCACGCAGTTCGAGCTCGATGGTTTTCGCGTTGTGCGCACGCTGGGCGTGGTGCGCGGAATAACAGTGCGTTCGCGGTCGATCTTCGGAACCATTGGAGCGGGGCTGCAGACGCTGGTCGGCGGCAACATCACTTTGCTGACCAATCTGTGCGAGAGGACGCGCGCCGAAGCGTTCGACCTGATGTTGCAACACGCGGCCGACATCGGAGGCAACGCCGTCGTCGGCGCCCGCTACGACGCAACGGAAGTGATGCAGGGCGTCACGGAAGTTCTGGCCTATGGGACGGCCGTTTTTGTGGAAGCGGCACCGAGGGCTTAGACGCGAGTCCGGAGTTGCTTTGGCTGCGGGCAGCTGCCGGGCTTTGCCCGGCTGGACGGCCGAGGGCGGCCGTCCCTACGTAATTCCGGCTGGACGGGCGAGGACGCCCGTCCCTCCACTAGCCCGTCCCCACAGGGCACGATTGGGCTGAAAAAATAAATATTATTGTTATTTGGAATCATTGGTTTAGGCGGAAATTCCTCCAAAATCTTTGAGTTTAAAGGACTTATCTGTAAAATATTATGGAATAAGGGGTTAGAGGCGGTTCTCGGGTCTTTGTTCTTGGGTCTCGGAAAAGGGCGGGGCGCTCTGGGTTTCTGGCGCAGCCGCCACTTTCGGTTCGGGCCGGTCTAGAAAATTTGGGTCGCGGGCTACGCCGGCGGTCAGTCGCATCCATTCCGACATGAAGCGTCGGCCTTCCGGATCCGGTTGGTCTTCTTTATTGTCCGCGTGGTTCTTGTCAGTTTCGTCGTTGTCGACGAGGTCGTAGTCGCGTCCTTCGACGGTGGACCAGGCGGTTGCGCCTAGCGGACGATTCTCCACGCAGTTGGGGTCGATTACAACGTGGGTCGGCTTGGGCTCCAGGGAGGTGAACTTGACGTTGGCGGCGGCGATGCGAAGGGCGCGCAGGAGCAGAGAGGCGGTGCGGTGATCGATCTGTTGGGTCACGAGCAGGCGCATGACTTCGGCGAGGCCGAGCTGGATGGAGTTTGCGTCCTCCAGGGTGGGGAGCTTGATGATGCCGTGCTCGCTGAATTTCATGTTAATTTCGCGGCTCATGAGGCGGCATTCCTCGTGGAAGTGGCAATGTCTTTCATTGCGCTTGGCGGGCGATCCGCATTGGATGCCGTTGACTTTGATGTGCTGGCAGCGGCGGATAGTTACGGGATAGGTTGGCATGGTGTTCTCCTTTGGAAATCAGTTCTCGGTTCTCGGTTCTCGGTCTGACGGGTGCTGTATTTTGGTTGCAGTATGGCGGCCGGGCGGGGACGCCCGGCGCTCCACTGGCAACTTCAAATCTACCGTTGTAACAATCACACGGTCGCGGTACGAGGGGATTTTCCGGGGCCAATGGAAAAAGGGTGCGGGAGTGGATCCGCACCCTTTTCTTCTACTACTTACTATTATTATATCAATTCGCGGGGGGGTAACGCGACAAAGTTACAGACTTTATTTTCCTATCCTATTCATGGAGTTAGCTGGAAAATCGGGGAAATGGGGGCTTGACAAGATTTGCGTGAGTTTCTGACCTGAACTTTGATTGCGAGCGAACCAGAAGTGGTTCCTGGTGAAGAATCCCGTTAGCACAATCTCCAACCTGGCCTAGTTCTCTTCCTGTTTTGACTTTCGAGGTATGTCGCAGGCTCTCAACCGCGGGGTGTTTGACGTTAAATCGTCTTATCACTCATTGATCCGCAACCATTGATCGGCAACGAGGAATGGTCAAGACCTGTGGATTGGCGTGCCACGATGAGGTGGTAAGATCCGTTGCAGGAAGGGGGCGAAGTTGTCGGAGCGATCCGGAACCCTCGCTGACGACCCGTTCCATGGCCGGCGCCCAACCAGTCACGAACGGATGACGGGACTGCCATGGGATGCGTCGTACCACGACGGCCCTGCGCCCTGGGATATTGGCCAGCCGCAGCCAGCAATCGTGCGTTTGGCATCCGAAGGCGGATTCGCCGGAGCGGTGCTCGATGCGGGCTGCGGGACCGGCGAGAACACTCTTCTCGTCGCCTCGCTGGGATTGCCGGTTCTGGGCGTTGACGTGGCTGAGACGGCACTGGCGATCGCGAGAGAGAAGGCCCACGATCGTGGGATCGAGGTTGAGTTCGCTGCGGCTGACGCGTTCCAGCTGGAGCGTTTGGGGCGCAGGTTTGAGACGGTGCTGGACTGCGGACTGTTCCACACCTTTGACGGCGACGAGCGACCAGGATACGTGGCGAGTCTAGCGTCGGTGACCGAACACGATGGAACCCTGTATGTGTTGTGCTTCAGTGACGAGGGTCCCGATACTGGCCCGCACCCCATCAGTCAGGAAGAGCTGAGAGCGGCGTTCAACCCCAGCAATGGATGGAATGTCGCCGCCATCGAAGCGGACCGGATTCAGACGAGAATCCACGACTTCGGCGCACCGGCGTGGTTCGCGACCATCAAACGGATCTAGACTGCGGAACTGGTCGGCCCGAGGCTGCCCCACACAACTGAGTCAGAGCCAACACTGTTGATAAGTCGCGATTACACCAGCAATCCGGTTGCGGGTGTAAGCACCTGGCTAATCGACTGCAAAGGGAGGTCACGTCTACGAGGAGCCGGCTGCATAACCAAGTGACCGGACACGACCACTCCTCGACCTACGCTTATTCTGTGCGTAATGGGTCTGAGCCAGACGATTGGCAATGATGGTATACACCGAAGAATTAAAGACCAGTCCGATGTGGGTGCCTGAAACTGGGAAATCCGCTTCAGCGTTGTCTGTCCTGCAATACCGCCAATCCACCACTCCGTCATTGGGGCTGTAAACTGCAGTCTGTAACACCGACGGAGCCACGGTGCGCTGCAGGGAATCGACAAAATCGCAGGTGCAATGTCCGGTGTAGCAAGCGGGAAGCACTCCGGTGCCGTGCCGCTTCAGAATACGCCGGCGGACCGTTTCGGCGGCGCGCAGGATGGTGGAGTGAGCCACTGTGCCGCGGAACGGCGCGCCGAGCGTGGTGACGGAAGCGATGTCCTGTGGCCGTTGTCCGGCGATCGAACGGGCGATAACGCCTCCCAAGCTGTGGCCGATCAGATGGATCCTGCGGCCGGTCTTGGCGAGCGCCTTCTCCATGGTTTCATGCAGGCAGCGTTGAATCAGGATGTTCGGGCACTCTGCGTTCAAACTCATGCCGGAAAAGAAGGCCTCGTACCCTATCCGTCCCAGCCATCTCTGCAGCGGGAATAAGTAATGATCGGGCAACAGGAAACCTGGGATGAGAACCACTCCCGAACCGTCGCCGTGAGGTGTTCCAAGACCATAATAGACGGGCGCGGTGTGCAGCAGAACTAACTCGGCTGCAAACAGCAGTTCGCTCAAAATGGGGAGATTCGCTTCCTGATAATCCCGCGTGAGAATATTGGGGCCCCGATTCTCAGATTGAACCTTCGTTTTTCTCATTGCCCTTCTGTCTTGTTGTTGGCTGGTTTCTTTACCGCTTGAGGATCTCCTGCTCCGCGCCGAACCAGTCTTGCCTGTCTTGGCCGGGTTCGCGGCCACGACTTTCATACAGTTCGTAGGCCCGCTCACTTATCTTGTCCTCTGTCAGGACAGTGTTAGGCATTATCGCCAGCTTGGCGGGCGAGTTGTTGGGTTTAACAGCGACGTTTGGCTTTGACTGCTTGAGAGCCTTGGTTTTGAACATCGGGGCAGCTCCTGAGTGCAGTGCACTAAGAGGAAGGGCTTCAGATGAACTGCCTTAGTTCAGAGGACCTGAAAGAGGAGAGGGACTGCTCACTCAATCTCAACCCTACGCTGAATCCTCGGACGTGTCCAATCTTGGGTGAAGCGCTTGCCGCCAGCTCCCGATCCCATTTGGCGTAACATCGCGATTACACTCAAAACCCCCGAGAAAGGGCGAAGAGACGGGGCAAGCTTGTGCTAACGCCTGATTACGTCGGTTATCTCCCTTGACGTGCTAATGTTTTGGGTCAATTCTTCAGATGGTGTGCTATGGCAACGTACGATGATTTGCGCGAGCAGTTCCGTCAGCTGAACAAAAAGGCCCAGCGAATTCAACATCAGACTGAAATGATGAGGAGAAGGTTGCCGATTGCGCGTACGGCGCTGGAGATGGTTGCCGGTGGGGATCACGCGCCAGAAATACTGAGAATCGCACGCGAGGCATTGAAAGAGTTGAATGTGTCCAGTGTGCCGCCTGAAAAACAGTGCTTGTTCTTAGTCGCGGACAATCCGACGCCACCCGTCGATGTTACTGACCTGAGGCATTACCGGCAGCTTCTGGAGAACCTAGCCGCAGAACTAGACGTCTCGACAGATGGCGATAAAGAGCCAAAAGGTTCGATTGCTGCGTCCGGGTTGCAGAAAGTGGTTGAGGGAGTCTGCGATTCCGGCGCTAATGCACAAGCCTTGTGGTTGCGCAACGGGCTGCTGGAGATGTTTCTCAGGGAAGGGTATCTCGCTCCGTTGCGGAGTTGTGCAGTCCTAGATGATGCTGTGCTGCAAGTGGCCGCGACCATCCCCTTTGAGGGTCAGGACTTGAAACCCCAAACCTTCGTCCAACGTCTTCGAGACGCAGGTATTGATGTCGCCGGGACCGCTGATAGGCACTTCGCGTCTTCTGGCAACGAAGCAGACCGCTATCGGAGGCTTCAGCACCATTATCGTTTGATGAATGTCGATACACAGCAGCTGGAATATGAAGACGGAGTAATAAGCATTGACCTGGCGACTGCGCGAGGCGCACTCGAACTTCTCTCCAAACAACATTACGCCCCGGAGGCGCTGAAGATTGCGCAAGATGCCTTAGACAAATTAAGTACGATGTCTAACTCGGAGCGACAAATTTCGTTTATGCAAGGCGTCGAGCAGGGTGCTGCAATCCCTCCAGTTGACCCAATCGACCTAAGGCACGTTCTGGAACTCTACGAGCGTGTAGATGCACAGCGTCATAACTTAGGCATGGAAGGGAGTGGCGCCATAGAGGCTGACCTGATGGCAACTGAATGCAGCCCCGGAGCTGACGTGGGCGCTGTGTGGGTTCGTAGCGCGCTGCTCGGCCTTATGGTTAAACAAGGCGTGCTGGCTGATTGGCAACATGGCACCCAACTGGATGACGGCGTATACCAAGTGGCCGCCACGATGCCTCTTCACGGTTTTCAATGTGACCCGATCGCGTTCGTCCGGCGTCTTCGGGAGGAGTTCAGCGGCCAGTCTTGAATTCCCTTGTCAGCGGCCAGTCTTGAATTTTCTTTGCCTGCTGGGCGTTGACGTAACATCGCGATTACGCTAACTGAGAAACGGCCGAGGGATGGGTAGGAGACGCGGCGAGGCGCTTCTCTACGGAGTGTTCGTCGATTTACTCTTTGTACAGGAAACCCGCGACCACTGCAGCCAGGATTGCGCCTACCCACATTTCGAGCATCCATCCTAGCGGCAACATGCGCGGAACCGGCGACCAGGTTGCTTGGGCAAAGTTGCCTGGCACTCCGGCGCAGAATCCGACGATCATTCCGATTTTGAGAGCCGTCTTTGGCCCCGGGCCGGCGTTGGCGCGGCTCCACGCGTAAATGTACGCCTGAGCTATCGACATTGCGAACACCAGCACAAGCCACTCCGCGACGAAAAATGGATAGCGCGGTTCCTTGAGGAGCAATCCTTGCTTCTGCACGCCCTCGTAGAGGGGGCCCAGTCGCGTCTGAATGAAGAAACTCCACGCATTCCAGACTACTCCTCCGGCGATGCCCCCCAGCCACACCCGAGTCCTATTCAGCTTCATGGTGCCCCCTGTTTGCGTCTGGCTTAAATCCGGCACAAGTGTACTCCAGCGACTTCTCGGTTCCCAGTTCTCAGTTCTTGGTTCTCAGTAAGAACGAACCACTTTTCTAAACACAAGTTCTAGTGGTCATCTTCCTGGTTAACCGCAACATTTCGCGTTTTGCACCTTGAGTCCATGGCGGCAGTTTCAACCTGAAACTTTCTTATTGACAACAAATGATTTAGGCGTAGGATGTGGTCAAAAGTGGTTGAAAGTGGAACGATCAGTAGAGGTTATGGGCATAAACCATAAGTTTCGAGGCGCCAGTGGTTTCCGAGACTGACACCGAAAAAAACGAGCCCAAGGAACCCGAATCCACTGCTTTTGTGACCGCTTCTACCTCCCTCGTGATAGCGGCTGTGGTAGCAGCCATACATAAAAGGAGCCCAATAAGGACTGCCGAGCTCCGCTCGGCCTGGATGGGCGAGGGCGCCCGTCCTCAGACGGCATATGTTTCGCGGAAATCATCCAACGCGCGTCGACGAAAAGGGGCGATTAAAAGTCCCGGCGGAATTCAAGCGCGTGATCGACGAGAAATATGCCCAGAAATTCTACATCACAAGTCTGGATGGAATTGTTGCTCAAGTATATCCCTTCGAGGAATGGGAGCGGATCGAGCAGAAGCTGGCGGCGCTATCGACTTACAACCCGACCAAGAAAAAGTTTTTGACTCGCGTCAACTATTACGGGCAGGTGGTGGAGATGGACGGGCAGGGGCGGCTGCTGATCCCGCAGATCCTGCGTGAATCGGCGCAGCTTCGCGGTGAAGTAGCGGTGCTCGGCCAGTTGACCTACCTGGAAGTTCGGAACCTGGAAGCGCTTCAAAAGGAGATCGACGAGCAGGCCTTCACGGATGACGACACCAGTACGCTGGATAAATTGGGCATCTAGTGCAGACGGATTCGGATTCAGTAAACACCCCCGAGCGGGGTGGGCATGGAGAGCCGCCCCAACGAACCGAAAAGCATGGTTCGTTGGGGGACGCGGAGGTTGGCCATGTCCCGGTTCTTTTAAAAGAAGCGATCGATTTTCTGGCCGTAAAGAGTGGCGGAACTTATCTGGATGCCACGGTGGGCCTGGGCGGGCACAGTTACGAAATCGCAAGACGCCTCGGCGCACCGGGACATTTGATTGGCTTCGATAAGGATGCGGCGGCGCTGGCGGTGGCGCGTGGCAGATTGCAGCGGACGGGCGAGGACGCCCGTCACTCCACCGGCGACTGGCCGACCGTCACGCTGATTCATGCTTCGTTTGCCGAGGTTGGTGGGCGCGTTGCTCCTGCTTCTCTGGACGGGTTGCTGGCGGATTTGGGCGTTAGCAGCTTGCAACTCGGCGACCCGGCGCGGGGATTTAGTTTTCAGGCGGAAGGACCGCTGGACATGCGGATGAACCCGATGTCCGGCGAGACCGCCGAACAAGTGGTAAACCACATCGACGAGCGCGAGCTAGCCGATGTGATTTACGAATTCGGTGAGGAAAGGAGGTCGCG
>JBEKGW010000005.1:0-202894 GCA_050012595.1 Terriglobales bacterium | reverse complement strand
TCCGCCAGGTGATGGCCGAGACAGTGGCGCAGCAACTGGGTAATCCGAGGCCGGAGCGCGTCTTTCCCGGCTTCCGCAACCCCGGATTTTTGCACCTGCTGGGCTGAGCCGGGTTGTGTGCAGGGGCCTATTCCGAGGCTAAGATTTCAGCGGATGTCAGACGAAGCAAGTAGACGCGGCGCGGGCGTCCCCGGGCCATTTATTTGCACAAGTTCGCGCAACTTGTTTCCCCTTTTTGGGTTCTCTCCTTGCAGTACTACTTCTCACAGCTGACTGGAGTTCAGTCGGGATGCGCTACCTCAAATGACAATGCAGCATAAATTTGATCGTGCCGTCGCAGCTTTGGAAGCCGAAGCCAAAATGCTAGAGGCACACGCCGAGAAACTTTCCATCATGGCTCGTCAGTTGGCCGATCCCGAATACCAGCGAGAAATCATCAAATTGTCGCACGCAGAAACGGAGAAGGCTGAGGGTATAAGGCGGCAAATCCGTTTGCTGAAAGATCATGTGTAGACATTTGTGCCTCAAGACCGTGGTTTGCGCTGGCAGGCGAGAAGCTCTCGCCTCTTGCCCGTGAAAGGCTTCGGACACGATGGCGAGTTCTTTGTGAATTTCAAACGCTTTTATCTTTATTATCTTCTTATCTTCCGATTATCTTCCGAGGAGCAATCGCTCCAGGACGGGACCGAGGGCCAAGGCAGGAAGATAGCTCAGAGCCACCATCGTTATCAAGCACATGGTGAGCAGGACACCGAACGAAAAAGAATGGGTCGGAAGAGTTCCCGACGAAGAAGGGGCGCCTCTCTGACGGCCAAATAGATCTGCGAATGCCAAGGCAGGAATCGCCAGGCCGAACCTCCCCACCATCATCGCCAATGCTGTGGTGAGGTTATAAAACGGAGTGTTCGCACTCAGACTGGCAAAGCTTTGGCCATTATTGGCGAAGCAAGAAGTATAGGCAAACAGAATCCCGGTGAAACCATGGGGGCCGGTGTTGACCGTCAACCCAGCGAGTCCCACCCTGGTGCTCACGGCAATCGCGGTGAGTGGGAGGACGACGAGCGGCGCGGCCAAAGCGTACAGCATGATCATTTTGTTCTCGCAGGGTCCTATCTTCTTTCCCAGGTATTCAGGAGTGCGTCCAACCATGAGTCCCGCTAGAAACACAGCGATGGCAGCGGCCATGACCATGCTGTAAAGGCCAGTCCCCAGACCTCCGAATACGAGTTCTCCGAGCAGCATGTTTACCAGCAAAACCATGCCACCGAGCGAGGAGTAACTGTCGTGCATTGAGTTATTGGATCCGGTGGAGGTGTTGGATGTAACCACAGCCGTCAGGGTCGAACCGCCGATGCCGAAGCGCACCTCCTTTCCTTCCATGTTCCCACCAGATTGCATGCCACTATTTCGGAAATCCACATTCGCCAGGTGGGGGTCGCCTCGTTGTTCAGAGAGATGTACGAAGACAAGTCCGCTGCCAAAAAGAAGCACCATCACCCAGTAGAAAAGCCACCCTTGTCGAGGCTGGCCAACCATTCTGCCGAAGGTGTTCGTCAATGCTGCAGGCAAGAGCGCGATGGCCAGCATTTCGAGAAAGTTTGTAAGCGGCGTGGGGTTCTCATAGGGATGAGCCCCATTCGCGTTAAAGAAGCCGCCGCCATTGGTACCGAGATTCTTGATGATCTCCAATGCCGCGACCGGACCCTGCGGTATCACCTGCTGCGTACCTCCCACGGTGGTGACGACCGCATAGTGGTGGAAGTTCATGGGAACGCCTTGCCAGACGAGCAGCATGGCTCCAATCAGCGCCCCCGGGACGAGGATCCAGAGCAGGCCGCGGGTCAAATCAACCCAAAAGTTGCCGAGCGTGTCAGAGAGTTGCCGGGCAAGACCGCGGATGAAGGCAATACCCACGGCCAGCCCCGCCGCGCCAGCCAGGAAATTCTGGGCGCAGAGTCCCACCATCTGGCTGAAATAGCTCATCGTGTTCTCGCCCGCGTAGGCCTGCCAGGTAGTGGTCGTCGAGAAACTGATCGCCGTATTCAGGGCCAAGTCGGGTGTTAAGGGAGTCGTCTGATACTGCGGGAAAAACCAGGGAAGAAACTGCTGCAATCTGAGAATGACATACAACAGGAGCGTGCCGGCAAAACCAAACAGAACGAAACACGTTGCATACTGCTTGCCGGTCATCTCGACATTGGGATCAACCGCAGTAATGCGATAGATAAGCCGCTCAACTGGAAGACATAAGCGATCAAGTACGGTTCTCTTCCGCGAAAAGACCCGTTCGATGTAGCCGCCCAAAGGCTCCACTAGGGCGGTGACGATGGCCACAAACAACGCGTATTGAATTGCACTGTAGAAATCCACCAAAAGCCTGCTCGGAAGAGGCCAACGGAGCTCTCGTCGGGTGCTTAGGAGAACACCTTACGCATTCTAGTGCCGCGCCGGTTTGAAAAGCAAAGAACACATCCCAATGCAGATTCTCTCCCTACCACGATCCTTGCTTCCGGCCCCACCACCAGATGAGGCCAAGCGTTGCCGTATTCTGTTGTTTGGTCAGAAGGCCTTGTACGTCGGTCAAGAACGACGGCTGGTTGGAGAAATCGCGCCGCCACTCGTAGCGCGTGAGGAATCCGTCGCCGAGATTGTAGTCGAAGGTCACGGTGGCTTCCTTCAGGTCCTGGTTGATGCCACTGAAAAGCCCGCCGCCGTCTGACAGATACTCCGCTCGCGCAGCCAACGCAAACTTTGAGTTGAACTGATAATGTGCGTACGCAGCGCCGCCGGTGACCACCGAAGGAGTGGACGACTCGCCTGGTGCGGCGTTTCTCCAGAGACGTTCAATCTCGTAGTCTGCTTCGATCTGCAACGTCAGTTTGGGAGTGGTCTGCCACGTTGCATAACTGTCGAAGATGTGCGTCCGCCCATCCGGAGCTGGACGAATGGCAACGAAGCAGAGGCCGGGCTGTACTGGGACAGGTCCACAATTCGACGCCGCAACTCGATCCGGATGATCCTGTCCGAAATAGTAGTTCACAGTCCAGGTAAGGCTTTTTTGTGGCTTGGCTGTGAATCCGAACAACTCATCTTTGAAGCCGTTGGTGGCTTCAGCTTGATTAGTTCCATTGATCACCCAGTAGTTCAGGGAAAAGCGATCGTTGACCGGATAACTGGTACGAAAGCCCATGTGATAGAAGGGCAGAAAGTTGAACCAGTACGACCGGGAATAGTTCATTTGATCCTTGGTGTAATTGCCTTCGACCCCGAGCGAACTCCCCCACTTGCCGAAGTCGACGTTGAGGCCCTTGCCGACAGGAACGATGTAGGTACCGTAAGCCTGGAAAATGTTGCGATAGATGTCTGGACGTGGTTCGTTGGCCGGGTTCCCTTGCAACGTGTCCGTGGCCTGGCCGAACTGCAGGTCGAGGCGCCCGCCCCAGCGTCGACCGATAGCTGCGTCAGGAGGGTGATCAAAAATCACACTGGCCTGATTCAAACTGAAATTATTGCTGAGGACGTCGTAGGCGCGCAGCAGGTTTACGCGACCGACCGGGTGGTTGAAGTTGTACGCGTAATAGCTGTCGAGACCGAGATTGATGGTTGTATCTCGGAGAAAACCGAGAGTTTCTGTATCCTTGGCACTATCCTTGGCACTATCCTTCGCAGTCGTAGTTTCCTCCGCGGGAGCGGTTAATGCCTGAATACTCTGGGTAACAGCAGCAGGCCGTTTCTCTAGAGCTGGGAGCTGGCTACTCGACTGCAGCTGTTTTACCAGGCTTTTCAACTCCGTCACCTCTGACTCCAGCTGTGCTACCCGCTGCTGCAGGGTTTGAGTGGTTCCGGACTGCAATGGAACCGATTGCTGCTGCTGCGTCGATTGGGCCCGGAGCGATGCCGCACAAACGCATAGCGCGACTACACCGGCCAAGTATCTCCAGGACGATTCTGCTGTAACCTTTTGGATAACCATCCGATTTCTCTCCTTGTGAATTAGCACGTTGCTTGACCTTGCATCGATGGGAAAGCGCGTGCCTTAAAACCGTTCTCACGCAGCGCGGGTCGCTGTGCGCATGTACGCTTCACCTGAAGGCCTTCACCTGAAGCCCAGCCTAGCGACGGGTCGTCTGAAAGCGGAACGAATAGCCGATCCCGATGAGATGATCGACTGCCGCCGCCGATAGGCCCACGCCGACATGGAAGTCAATCTGTTGCTGCCTGGTGATCTTTAGAGCTGTGCCGAAGTGCAGCAAGTGCCGCGGACCGCCGCCAGCTTCGGGAAAGTCGCCCGCGTACTCGACAAACGCATCCCAGGGTTTTGTCAATTGCCGATCTAAGAGGAACGTAGACTCGCCGGTCACGTTTCGCGTGCGGCCCTGAGTGGGCCAATACACGGAGAACATTCCGGCCGCCGTCCAGTTGGCGGAGAGCGCGCGCGACCAGGGCACCTGCAATCCCGGATCGTACCCGCCGCTGGAGACGGTGTTGGCGCCGGTTGGGAAACTGAGGAACAGGATCACGGATACATCGAATTTACCCGGTGTGGGGCCAAGCTGTTCTTTTACTCCGAAGGCAAAGTCACCGAATCCCGTGCCGGAGCCGCCGCCGTCGGTCAGGTTGTGGAAATAGTCCGGCACCGTGAAACGCAACTCAGTCCTCTTAGCGACACCATAACGCACTAAGCTCTCCGGGCCGTCTACAACACTCTGCCCCTGGCTGCTAGTTTCAAGGAAACCGTTCTCCGCCTGAAGGCTGCCGGGCGGAACGACAACGCTGGAGTTCGTAACTGCGGGCCGATCGGTGGCGATCGGTTCCGCAGCGCCAACACTCGGTGGCTGATCTTGACCATGTAGGGGCAGCATTCCAGACAAAAGAAATGCCAGTAGCACAGTGAAGATTCGAGCGAGCATTGGCCGAGTGGACATCCCCGTGTTGTCCTAGCCAGCACGGTAGCACATAGCAACGCCCGCGGTTCAACGATGCAGCCGCAGACGATGAACGCAATGACCAACCGCTCAAAATCGCACGATCCTCGGGCGCTCTATCCTAAGTTCTGGTGAATAGTTGCCGCAAACTGCGACTTCTGGTCATTTGAGTTCGCCCATCTCTTAGTTCCGACTGCGGCGAATTCCTTATATCAGCAGCCCCATTCGGCCTGACCCGGCTTCGCGAAATAGCGCCTTGAGTCTTCCCGTTCTCTGGCCGTTGAGGCCAATTCCAGTAATGCCAGACGGGTAGCAGCTACCAGGCGGCTTTTTTCCTGTTGTGGTACCTGCTCCCATGCTTCAGCGCTTGGCTTGCTCGCGCAGCCAACATCCTGCCCGAGCGCCTGGTGATAGTGGTGGAGGATCTCTGCCAATTGTTCCGCGGATACTTCTTGGATCGACATCAGATACACCCTTTCTTGATTCGTGAACCTTGTACTTCTACTGAGCTTGCTTCGATTGGAGAGTGGCTTGCATTCAAACCGTTCTCAGGCAGTTCATTCACTGGCCTTTTGCGCTTCCTGAGTTTCGCTATGGCGTCCTCGTAGAGCCGGCCTCAGACGCACCCAATAACCAATTCGACGAGGCTTCGACTTCCAGCACGACGCAACCAGGAATCGCACATTAAATGCTATGCCTGCCGTGCACAGTACCGTCATTATCGCTGTCACGAACATTCAGTCTCCAGACTCGGATCCCAGCGCCTGAAACATTACCTGGAATCACTCCAGATCATTGGATACGACAATCCATAAGTTTCGAATAAACAGGTCATAAATTGTTCGTAAAGGGTGCACGACTTTGTTGGGCTTCTCAGCTGGGTCGATCCCGACTCCGCGGTCACGGGAACGGCTCGGAACTCCCCTCCAACGTGGTAGCTCGGAGATACAAGCTGTCATTTGTGAACCTACCTAATCCACAAATGGCGATGCTCGGGATGGACGAGTTTGGCCTCGACCGATTAGGGAGTCGATGAGGCTGGCAGCTGACTCTGGGAGGGTTGAACCGGAGTAATCGCCGGGAACTGAGCATGTCGCGAAATAATCTGCTGCGAAGTGGGAAGCGTGGAAGAATCCCAGCCTCCGCCGAGTGCCTCGATCAGTTGCACGCTGTCCACGATTTGCGTGATCCGCAAGTTCACGGCTGTCTGTTGATTGCTAAAGAGTGCGGTCTGGGCCGTAATGACGTTGAGGTAAGGGTCGATGCCGAGGCGGTAGCGGTCGGTGGCCAGTTTAAGACTGCGCTGGGCAGATCCGATCGCCGTATCTTGTTCCTGAATTTCCTGGGAAAGAACGCGCAGGGCGGCGAGATTATCCTCGACTTGCTGAAACGCGGTGAGGACCGTGTTGCGATAGTTGGCAACCGTCGCATCATATTGCGCGCGATATTGTTCGACGGTGGCACGACGCAGGCCGCCATCGTAAATCGTCTCGGAAACGGCCGAGCCGACGGACCAGACACGGCTGGACCAGGTTAACCAGCTGGAAACCTTCTGGCTATCAAACCCGGCAGAAGCGCTAAGGGTCACCGTGGGATAGTAGGCGGCTACGGCAACGCCGATTTGCGCATTGGCCTGAGCCATCAGGCGCTCGTTCGCGGCAACATCCGGGCGGCGCTCCAGAAGTTGCGAGGGAACGCCAAACGGAATGGCGGGTGGAGGAGTCTTCAAGGGCTCGACGGCGATCGAGAAGGAAGAGGCAGGTTTACCGACCAGGAGTGCCATCGCATGCTCGTATTGCGACCGCAGAATGCCAATACCGGTGTCTAGAGCACGGGTGGCTTCCAGTTGAGTTTCGGCCTGCGCGACGGATTCGTCGGAGTCGATTCCTGTTTCATACAACGCCGTGGTCAGTTTCAGGGACTCCTCGTAAGCCACCACGGTCTCATCCAGCAGTTGTTTGAGAGCGTCCTGTCCGCGCAGTTGGAAGTAATCGACCGCCAGTTCCGCTTGCGCGGTCAGTCGGGTATTCTCGAGGTCGGCGGCGCTGGCTTGCGCGCTCGCGACATTGGCGCGAACCAGGTTGCGCACGCGGCCAAACAAGTCGGGCGTCCAGGAGGCGTCGAAGGGTAGAGAGAATTCGTTGAAGGCCGTCCCGGTGGACTGGCCATTGGTGGAGGCAATCGCGGTGCGCTGGCGAGTGGCGCTGGCGCCGACGGAAAGAGTCGGGAAGTATTGCGCGCGGGCCTCCCGCACGATTGCACGCGCCGCCATGAAGTTGGCGAAGGCCGCGGCGACGTTTTGATTGGAAATGTTGACTTGCTCTTCGAGCGCGTCAAGCTGGGGATCGCCGAAAATTTCCCACCACTTGCCGTGCAGGGCGCTGTCCTGTGGTTGCGCGACTTTCCAGCCGTCCATTTTCTTGAGATCGTCCGGAGTAACCTCTTTGAACGTCCCCGGTGTGTCGACTGGGGGGCGATTGTAATGCGGACCGACAACGCAGCCCTGGAAGAGGAGTGCGACCGAGAGAAGCGCGGTCGCCGCGCGCATTTTGTTGGTTGGCTTCATCGGTGTCTCGGACTCCTTGCTGTGGCTAATGTCGAGGTCGCATCTGGCCGGGCGAGGACGCCCGGCGCTCCATCACTTCTGATCGCGTAAGAACTTATCATCCGAAGGACTCGATTTGTCTTTGCGCTTCTAGCTTTCCGTGGGCGCGAAGCCATTTCACTCGCAAGCGATCCAGTGAGAGATAGACGACCGGCGTGGTGTAAAGCGTGAGCATTTGGCTCAGAAGCAGGCCGCCGATAATGGTGATGCCGAGGGGATTGCGGAGTTCCGAACCCGTGCCTCGGCCGAGAGCCAACGGCAAAGCGCCAAACAAGGCAGCCATGGTGGTCATGAGAATGGGCCGGAAGCGCAGGATACAAGCCTGGTAAATGGCCTCTCGCGGGCTTTTGCCGTCGATGCGTTCGGCGGCCAGGGCAAAGTCGATCATTAGAATAGCGTTCTTCTTCACGATACCAATTAAGAGAATAACGCCGATTATCGCGATAATGCTAAGGTCCTTGTGAAAGATCATGAGCGCGAGGACGGCGCCAACTCCGGCGGAGGGAAGGGTGGAAATAATCGTGAGGGGATGGATGTAACTCTCGTAGAGAATGCCCAGGACGATATAGACAGCCATGAGAGCGGTGATAATGAGAAAAGGTTCCGTCGCCAAGGAAGACTGAAAGGCCTGAAGGGTACCGGAGAACATGCCACGGATGGTGTTGGGCATGCCGATTTTCTGTTCCATGGCGAGGATGGCCCTGGAAGCGTCGCCGAGAGCTACACCCGGGGCAAGGTTGAAGGAAATGGTCACCGAGGGATATTGACCCTGGTGATTCACCGCCAGGGGAGCAGTGGAGGGCTCGTAATGCGCGATGGCGCTGAGGGGGACGACTTTTCCTTGCGCGGCCCGGATATAGACGTCGTTCAAGTTCACCGGCGACTGCCAGAACTTCGGTTCGACTTCGAGCACGACGTGGTACTGGTTGATGGCGGTATACATGGTGGAAACCTGGGCTTGGCCGAAGGCTTCGTAGAGAGAGTTGTCGAGCATCTGCGGGGTAATGCCGAGGCGGGAAGCGGTGTCACGGTCATAGGTAAGCATGGCCTGAAGGCCGCTGTTCTGCTGGTCGGTATTGACGTCGGTGAGGAGCCGTATTTTCCGCATCTGTTGGAGAAGCACCGGGCCCCACTGCACGAGATCCTGTAAATTGTCGCTCTGAATGGTGTACTGATATTGGGCGCTGCTCTGCCGTCCGCCGATGCGGAGATCCTGTCCGGCTTGCATAAAGGTGTTTGCCCCAGAGACAGAAAGGAGCTTAGGGCGCAGACGGTCGATTATCTGGCTGGAGTTCGCGTTGCGTTCTGCAAAAGGCTTCAGACCCATGAAGATGAAGCCGCCATTGGTGGCGCCGCCGCCGCCGGTGAACGCCATGACGTTCTGCACGGCCGGATCCGTTTTGACGACATCGACGATGCGCTGCGTAGACTTTTGCATGGCCTGGAAAGAAATGTCCTGCGAGCCCTGAATGCCGCCGAAGACGACGCCATTATCCTGCTGAGGAAAGAAGCCCTTGGGGACGATCGCAAAAAGGTAGAAGTTGAGAGCGATGGTAAGGCCAAGAACGACCAGCGTCAGGGCGGAGTGTTCCAGGACCCAGCCCAAGCTGCGCTCGTAGAGGCCGAGGACGGAATTGAAGGCGCGCTCGCTGGCGCGGTACGCTTTGCCGTGCCGCTCATCCCGAAGATTCTTCAGCAGGCGAGAACACATCATCGGTGTCGTGGTTAGAGAAATGGCCAGGGAGACCAGGATGGCAACCGAAAGGGTCACGGCAAATTCACGGAACAGCCGGCCGACGATGCCACCCATCATCAGAATGGGGATGAACACGGCGACCAGAGAAATACTGATGGACAGCACGGTGAATCCAATTTCGCTGGCGCCCTTGAGCGCCGCTTCCATGGGCGCCATGCCCTGCTCGAGATAGCGCGTGATGTTTTCGATGACCACAATCGCATCGTCCACCACAAAGCCCGTCGAAATAGTGAGGGCCATGAGCGAAAGATTGTCGATGCTGTAGTGACAGAGGTACATCACGCCAAACGTCCCAATCAAAGAGGCGGGAACCGCCACGCTGGGAATCAAGGTGGCGCGGACACTTCGCAGGAAAACGAAAACTACCAGAATGACCAGGGAAATCGAGATCATGAGGCTGCGCTCGACGTCGCGAACGGAAGCGCGAATGGTGAGAGTACGGTCGAGCACAATTTCCGTGTTAATGGCGGAAGGGATTGAGGCCTTTAGCGACGGAAGCGCGGCGCGGATGCGGTCCACGGTATCGATGATATTGGCGCCGGGCTGGCGGAAGATGATGATGAGGACCGCGGTCTTGCCGTTGACGAAGCCGGCAGCGCGTATGTTCTCCGTGGAATCCTGGACCTTGGCGACATCGGACAACTTGACGGCGGCGCCATTGTGGTAGCCGACCACCAGCGGCATGTAGTCCACCGCCTTCAGAAGCTGGTCGTTGGTCGTGATGTCCGCAGTGACGGTGCTATCAGCGATTTGCCCTTTCGGACTGTTGGCGTTCTGATGACTCAACATCGAGGCAACGTCCTGCAAGCCGAGGCCATAGTTGTTGAGTTGGGTCGGATTCACGTCCACCCGCACTCCCGGCAGCGAACTACCGCCAACACTCACTTGCCCGACGCCCTGAATCTGAGAAAGACGCTGCTGCATGATGGTGGAGGCGGCGTCGTAGAGCTTGCCGCGGTCGTACACTGTTGAGGTAAGCGCCACAATCATGATCGGAGCATCGGCCGGGTTGACTTTGCGATAGGTGGGATTGCCGGGGAGATTGGTGGGCAAGTAACTGCGCGCGGCATTGATGGCGGCTTGGACGTCGCGAGCGGCTCCATCAATGTTTCGGTTCAAATCAAACTGAAGCGTGACGCTGGTGGTGCCGAGATAACTGGACGACGTCATTTCGGTGATGCCGGCAATTCTGCCGAACTGGCGCTCCAGGGGAGTGGCGACGGAGGATGCCATGATCTCCGGACTGGCGCCCGGCAAACTGGCCCCCACCGAAATGGTGGGGAAATCGACCTGCGGAAGCGGGGAGACGGGCAACTCCCGAAAGGCGACGCCGCCCGCCAGCACAATGGCCGCAGTCAGGAGGGTAGTGGCCACGGGCCGCCGAATAAATGGAGAAGAGAGGCTCATCGTGATTTAATCCGCGTTAATCCGCTGGAACCGCCTCCGGCCCGGATTCTGGCGCGCGGCGCGAAGAAAAATGGTGCGCGAGCCGGTCGAAGAAGATGTAAATGACCGGAGTCGTGTAGAGCGTAAGAACCTGACTCAAGAGTAAGCCGCCAACCATGGAGATACCCAGGGGGCGACGAAGCTCCGAGCCAATTCCGGTGCCGAGGGCAAGTGGCAAGCCGGCCAGCAACGCGGCCATGGTGGTCATCATGATGGGCCGGAAACGCAGCAGGCACGCTTCATAAATAGCGTCTTCGGGCCTCTTGCCATCCTTACGCTCCGCCTCCAGCGCGAAGTCGATCATCATAATTCCGTTCTTTTTGACGATGCCGATCAGAAGGATGATTCCGATGAGGGCGACGACGCTGAGTTCCTGGTGGCAAATCAACAGGGCCAGAATCGCACCCACGCCGGCGGAGGGCAGGGTCGACAGAATTGTGATGGGGTGTATGTAGCTCTCGTAGAGAACGCCGAGGACGATATAAACGGTGACGAGAGCGGCGAGAATCAAGAGCGGCTCGTTCGACAAGGAAGCTTGAAAGGAAGCGGCGGTGCCCTGAAACGCGCTCTGCACGCTGAGCGGCATGCCAATTTCCCGTTGCGCTTTGTCGATGGCTTTGGTGGCTTCACCCAGCGAAGCGTTGGGCGCGAGGTTGAAAGAGATGGTGACGACGGGAAATTGTCCCTGGTGGTTGACGGACAGGGGGCTGCTCTTCATTTCGAAACGAGTGAAGGCGCTGAGGGGAATGGCGGCGCCATTCACCGTGGTTACGGCGCTGGGATTGGCAGAACCCGAGCTGGCAGCGGTATTCGGAGAAGCGGAAGGGCTGGGCGGAGCGGTGGAGGCAGAATTGCCGGAGGCCGTCGTCGCAGTAATCGTCTGCGTACCCGAAGAGCCGGTTGTGAGTGCCGTCGAAGCCAAAGCGGAACGAACATAGAGATCCTGCAGTTTCGTGGGGTTCTTCTGAAACTCCGGCTGAGTCTCAAGAACGATGTGGTACTGGTTCAACTGGGTGTACAGTGTCGAAATTTGGCGCTGGCCATAAGCATCGTAGAGCATCTGGTCGATCGCCTGCGGCGTGATGCCCATGCGGGAGGCGGTGACGCGGTCGATGACGAGGGAGGCGGCGAGACCAGAAGTTTGCTGGTCGGTGGCCAGGTCACGAAGCTCCGGAATCGCTTGCAGTTTGGCCATGAGCTTGGCCGTCCAGTAATTCAGTTCGCGCTGATCGGGATCTTCGAGGGTGTACTGATATTGCGTCCGGCTGACGCGATCTTCGACGGTAAGGTCCTGCACCGGCTGCATGTAGAGAGTAATGCCATCGATCTTTTCCAGATTGGGCTGGAGGCGCCGGATGACATCCGAGGCGTTGATTTTGCGGTCTTCCAAGGGTTTCAAATTGATTTGGATACGCCCGCTGTTCAAGGTCGTGTTGGTGCCGTCGACGCCGATAAAGGAAGAAAGACTCTCGACGGCAGGATCCTGCAAGATCACATGGGTGAGTTGCTGCTGCTTTTCCGCCATGGCGGGGAAGGATATGGACTGCCCGGCTTCCGAAATGCCCTGAATGATTCCCGTGTCTTGAACCGGGAAGAAACCCTTCGGGATGATGATGTAGAGAACGATGGTGAGCACCAGCGTGCCCGCGGCCACAAGAAGAGTGGCGGTTTGGCGTTTCAACACCCACTGTAAAGTTCTCCCATAGAAGGCAATGGTGCTTTGGAAAGCGCGCTCCGAAGCCACGTAGAAACGGGTCTGTTTTTGCCCGTGCGTACTTTTCAACAGGCGCGAACACATCATGGGCGTGAGGGTTAGCGAAACCACCGCGGAGACGAGGATGGTCACGCTCAAGGTGATGGCAAACTCGCGGAAAAGCCGGCCAACGATATCGCCCATGAAGAGTAGAGGAATCAATACAGCAATCAAGGAGATGGTCAGCGATACGATGGTGAAACCGATCTGCTCCGAGCCTTTGAGGGCCGCTTCGAGCGGCGGATCTCCCTCTTCGATGAAGCGAATGATGTTCTCGATCATGACGATGGCGTCATCGACGACGAAGCCGGTGGAAATCGTGAGGGCCATCAGCGTGAGATTGTTTAGGCTGAAGCCCGCGAGATACATCACTCCGAACGTGCCCACGATGGAGAGCGGGACGGCAACGCTGGGAATGATAGTGGCGGAAACATTGCGCAAGAACAGGAAAATGACCATGACGACCAGCGCCACGGTGAGCATGAGTTCAAACTCGACGTCTTTGACGGAAGCGCGGATGGTCGTGGTGCGGTCGGTCAGCACATCCACTTGAACGGCGGCGGGGAGATTGCTCTTGAGCAGGGGAAGCAGCTTCTTGATGCGGTCGACCACCTGAATGATGTTCGCGCCGGGCTGACGTTGGATGTTGACGATGACCGCGGGAGTTTCGTTCATCCATGCCGCCTGGCGATTGTTTTCCACGTCATTGTCGACCGTAGCCACATCCGAGAGCTTTACCGGCGACCCATTGTGGTAGGCAACGATGACTTGCGCGAAATCGGCGGCGGTGAGCAGTTGGTCGTTCGATTGAATCTGGTAGTCCTGTTGCGGGCCGTCGAAGTTGCCCTTGGCCTGGTCGAGGCTGGTTTGCTGCAGGGCGGTGCGCACATCCTCGAGGTTGATGCCGTAGGAGGAAAGCGCGGTGGGATTTACGCGGACACGGACGGCCGGCTTTTGGCCGCCACTGATGCTGACGAGTCCCACGCCGGGGAGCTGAGAGATTTTTTGCGCGAAGCGGGTGTCGGCGAGATCTTCGACCTGCGACAGGGGAATCGATCTGGAAGAAAGCGCCAGGGTGAGAATCGGCGTGTCAGCCGGATTCGTTTTGCTATAGATCGGCGGGACCGGCAGATCGGAAGGCAGATAGGTTTGGGCGGCGTTGATGGCGGCTTGTACTTCCTGTTCGGCGACGTCGATGTTCAGCTCGAGGGAAAACTGCAAAACGATGATGGAGCTCCCGTCCGAACTGGTGGAGGTCATCTGATTGAGGCCGGGGACCTGACCGAATTGCCGCTCCAGAGGTGCGGTTACGGCCGAGGCCATCACGTCAGGACTGGCGCCGGGATAAAACGTAACTACCTGAATGGTAGGGTAGTCGACCTCGGGCAGCGCGGATACGGGCAGCTGGAGATAGGCGACGAAGCCCGCGAGCAATATGGCCGCCATCAAGAGCGACGTTGCTACCGGCCGCAAAATAAACGGACGAGACGGACTCACCGGGACGAGCCTCCCTGTTTGCCTGCGGAGTCGCCTCCAGTGCGGGTTCCGGACGGAGGCTGGCCCTGGCTCTGGCTCTGTCCCTGTCCCGAAGCTCCGCTGCCGCCGGTGGGTGGGCGGATTGAAACCTTCGCGCCATCCAGAAGCTTGTCGAATCCATTGACCGCAACCACGTCCTGCGGTTCAACACCCTGCACGGCGGTAACCGACCCATCCGTCGTGCCGGGGGTAATCGTGCGCATGGAGGCGGTCTGGTCACCTTTGATGACGTACACAAAAGCCCCTTGGGCGTTGCGCTGAATCGCTGGAGTAGGAATCAAAGTCACATTGCGTTGCGTGTCGACGAGCAGTTTGACGTTCACGAACTGGCTGGCGAAAAGAGCGTTGTCTTTGTTGTCAAAGATGGCTTTGAGTTTCAAGGTTCCGGTGGTTGGATCGATGACATTATCGAGAGTCAGCAGCGTGCCGGATGCCAGTTTCGTGCTTCCTTCACGGTCAAAAGCGTCCACCGTCAGTTTCTTTCCCTTGAGCAATTGCTGTTGAATCTGGGAGAGATGATCTTCCGCGATGCTGAAGATCACGGTGATGGGCTGAAGCTGCGTGATCACAACCAGGCTAGTGGTGCTATTGGCCTGTACGATATTTCCGGGATCGACGAGCCGCAGTCCCACGCGCCCGGCTATGGGTGCGGTGATATGCGTGTAGACCAGATTGACCTTGGCATTTGCCAGCTGTCCTTCGTCGTTTTTCACCGTGCCTTCATCTTGCAGCACGACCTGCTCTTGATCGTCATATTGCTGCTTGGCGATGGCATTGCGATCTAAGGCTTGCTTGTAGCGATCCAAATCGATCTTGGCTTCTCTCAAAACCGCCTGATCGTGCGCCAGTTGTCCCTCAACTTGCGTTAATGCCGCCTGATAAGGGCGGGGATCGATTTCGACGAGCGGGTCGCCTTTTCGAACCATTTGTCCTTCGCGATAGTAGACCTGCGTAATCTCGCCTTGTACCCGGCTGGTCACCGTGACGGTATAAACGGGCGTCACCGTGCCCAAAGCGTTCAAGTAAATCCCGATGTCGCCCTGGTGCCCTGTCGCCGTCGTCACCATCACGGGCCGGGAGGACGCGTCACCGCTGGCCTTCGCGTCGGAGGAACCGCCGCGGCGTTCCCAGATCGCCACGATGACAAGGATCACAACTACAACGATCAGCCAGATCCACCAGCGGCTCTTGCGAGTGGTTGAATTCTCGGTTGTGTGATGCTCGGATTCCCTGGAAACACCTGAGTCTGGTCGTTGTTCCGTCACTTGCACTCCTCAAATAGATGAGGGGAAAGAACTCTCATGTATGGCTTTCTGCTGAATCTTATCATCTATCTATTTCTATACCCATTTGACGCGCGGGAGAGCAAAACAGGCCGAGTTTATTGTGAAGAATTGTCAAGACTTCGGTCCCCGGGTCAGTTCGCTGACGGGTATAATTCAGCGGGTGAACGCGGTCGAAGGCAACAAATCCGGGAACAAGAACGGCCCATGGCTCCGGCGAATCGCTCTGAGATCGTTCCTGGCTGGGGTGGGCCTGCTGGGAATCGCGTATGGTGCGGACTATGGCGTGTTTCGATACCGTCTGGCAACGAAGCGCCAGCCCTTTGGCAGCGTAACCGTCGAACACTACTACTCGATTGCACACAAAGACGGGAAGGCCGAGCTTATTTTTAATCCACCGGTACAGGAGATCTGCGTGCACAGCCTTTTCCCACACTCCGGCGATCCTCCCTGCTGGTTTCTCATCCGGCATGCTGAGCAGAGAACCGACATGTAACTATCCCCCGGCAGAGCCGCCTGCTTCCGGCTCTGCTTACCATGGAGAACCGCCGCAACAATCTTGAACACTTTCTGCCTGACGAGCAGGATTTCCTTGACAGCGCGAGGGCGGCGTTTTAGAATGGCCGGTCAAGAGCGAGCGCTCGTCTTGATGGAAGCGAGCGCTCGTCTTGATGCAGTAAGCGGATGAAGATATGCCCAAGCTTTTGGACGACACAGTCGCCAAGAACCGGCGCAAGATCGAACGCGCCGCGCAAGAGCTCTTCACCCGGCAAGGATTTCACGGTACGACCGTCCGGGAAATCGCCCGGAAAGCCGGCGTATCCATGGGCAAGCTCTACCTCTACTACCCGACCAAGGAAGACATCTTCATCGATCTGGTCCAGCACATGGAGCAGAAAATGGAAGGCCTCCGGAAGACAAAGATTCTTCCCTTGATGCAATCCCCCGATCCGGAGTCGCTGAGGAAGCTGGGGATGGCGGTCGGCCGTATCGTCTCGGAGAATCTGGACTATTGGCGGCTTATGTACGTCGACGTGGTTGAGTTCCGTCATAAGCACTTCATTCACAGCTACCGTGAAGTTGCCGGAGGTCTGCGGACCTATTCAACTGCGTTGTTTCAAAAGGCGCCGATTCCCTTTCCCCGCGATGTGAACCCCGGGTTTGCCTACGTCAGTTTGTATTTGCAGTTTGTTACGCATTTTCTGGTGGAGAACCTGTTCGGCGCCAAACGCTATCTGGGCGTGAGTGACGAAGAGGCTGTCGATCAGTTTGTCCGTCTGTACACCCGCAGCCGGAAGGGCCGAGCTTCGAAGCCGTAATTGCGACACAAGGAGGAAATATGCGAACACTGGTAACCCTGCTGGCGGCCGCCGCCATTCTCTGTTTCATGACGCCGATGACTCAAGCGCAAACCGCCACCACCGGGCAGATCGTGGGCGTGGTAACGGATCCCAGCGGGGCGCTGGTGACAGGCGCAAAGGTCGTTCTGACCAGCGACGCCGGGGTGCGGCGTGAAACCGCGACTGGCGGCAGTGGCCGTTACACGTTTCCCTTGCTCGCCCCCGGCGCCTATCGGCTCGAAGTGATCCAGAGCGGATTCGCCTCGACCAAAGTGGAAGGCATCGTTGTCCAAATCACCCAGAGCTCGGTCGTCGACGTTGCTCTCAAGGTGGCCGGCGCGCCGACCACGATCGCGGTTACAGGCGAATCGCCGCTGGTGCAGACGGAAAGTTCTGCCCGCGGCACTGTCATCGATGAGAAGGAGATCGACGCGCTGCCGTTGCCGACCCGCAACTTCCAGCAATTGTTAGCTATGACAACTGGAGCCTCGGGTTCCCTCGGGAACTCCTCCGAGTTGGGGCGCGGCGATGTTGCTGTGTATGTCAACGGCCAGCGCGCGCTCTCCAACAACATGATCATCAACGGCGTGGATGCGAATTCCATCGGCACGGGCGAAAACCCCAATCTCTCCGTCCCGTCCATGGATTCGCTCCAGGAATTCATCGTGCAGACCAGCATGTACGACGCCACCGCGGGCCGCAATGCGGGCGGCAATGTGGCCGCCGTCACCAAGTCGGGCACCAACAGCTTCCATGGCGATGCTTACGAGTTCCTGCGGAATACGGTCCTCGATGCGAACAATTTCTTCCTGAACGGAGCGGAGGGAGTGGTTACGCCGAGGCCCGCGTATAGGCGCAACCAGTTCGGCGGCACCCTGGGCGGTCCGATCATGAAGGATCGTGCTTGGTTTTTTATCTCCTATCAGGGTACCCGAGAAACTAATGGCACCTCGCTGACCAACTCCCTCTCGACGATGTTCCTGCCGGCATTTTTGGGACCGCAACGCGACGCTGCATCTCTGGTTAAGCTTTCGAAGTGCTATGGCTTGGGTGGATTCTTCGACCCGGGTACGGCGTACCTTGCCCTGAACCAAACACTCCCCAACGGGCAATTTATGATTCCTTCGGCTCCCGGCGTTACCACGACAGGCAATTGTTCACCTGGAGAGGCGACCACCCCGGTTCTCGAGACGATCCCCTCCAACTCGACCTACAAAGAGGATCAGTTCAACACCAATCTGGATGTCAAGCTAACGGAAAGAAGTCGATTTTTCGCCAAATACTTCCAAGCGTTCAACCGCGAAAATCAGGCGCTCTACGATCAGTTTGGCGATGGCAACCCGTTGCAGGCGCCCGGCTGGCCGACCGAGGAAGACATCTACCAGCGCGTGCTTGCGGCAGGTGTATCTTCTGTGATCTCGAACCACTTGGTGAATGAAGTCAGGTTCGGCTGGAGCACGATTTACGGCCCTGGCAAACCTTCTACACCGGTCACCTCAGCCGATTTAGGCATTTCGTCTCCATTGAGCAGCTTGTTCCCCAGCATGCCGACGATGTCCTTCACCAACATGTTTACCTTGGGGCCGTCTCCGCTTGGCATCACCTATGCCGCGACCAATGTCTACAGCGGAAGCGACATGATGACGTGGACCAAGGGCAAGCATACGATGAAGTTCGGTGGCGAGTACAAGCGACAGGAGCTGGACGCACCCTATTTCGATGTGTTCCCCAACGGCGAACTCTTCTACCTGGGCTTCACCGGAAACGTCTTCGAAGATTTCCTGGCCGGGCTTGCGGGCGCGTCCGTGATTGGCTCGGGCACCAACAGCCTGCACAACCGCGCCAACGATTTTTCCGCCTTCTTCCAGGACGATTGGAAGGTGGCCCCACGCCTTACACTGAACTTGGGGCTGCGCTATGACTACTTCGGCCCCACCACCGAGACCCAGGGCCATTTTGTCGGCTTCGATCCGTCGAAGGCAGCCACTACTCCTCTGCTGATACCCGGGTTCGGCCTTGATTGCCCAGCCGTTCCGAGCACCTGCGGCTCGATCGTCACTGGCGGCTTCGTCCAGGCCGGAAATGGAAACTTGCCTGGATACCCCAAAGTTGGCAACGGCTTGGTGAATCCCAACTACAAGAACTTCGGGCCGAGGATCGGCTTCGCTTACCAAGTGGGGGACACCGGCAGGATTGTCCTGCGCGGCGGCTACGGCATTTTTTTCGACCGACCCAACATGCGGCTGTATAACAGCCAATTGTTCAACATGCCTTACGAAATGATGGCCGTTGGGCTGGCCACCCCGAACGAAAATCCTTTTGTGCAGGTTCCGCTACCCAGCGCCTTCCCGCTGACCCCGAGCGCCAATCCCGGCATGTTTAGTTGTAGCGGAGGATCTTGCGGGTATCCGGCCATTCTGCCCTATACGCCCTACGGTTCGACTACGCAGGTTTATGCTCCTGTTCCAGCCACTGGGATCTATCCGGACCTGCACGACTGGAGCATCCCTTACGTGCAAACGTTCAACCTCGGAGTGCAAACCAGCTTCGCGAATAACTGGATGCTGGACCTGGGATATGTCGGTTCGGAAGGGCGTAAGTTTCCACGCTTGTTCTCGTTCAACCAAGCGAATACCCCGACGACGGTGTTTGGGTTCGACCTACCCGCATTGATCCCGGCCTCGGCAGGAAGTCTGGGCGGACCTTTGTTCCCCGGCTTCAGCAATCTCCCGGGGCCCGGATTGGGCAGCTTACTGATGAAGAGCAACTCTAATTCCAACTACAACTCTCTCCAGGCAACCCTGAACAAGCGCTTCTCCCACGGCCTGCAAATGCTGCTCAGCTACACGTGGTCCCACTCCATTGACGACTACTCCGGGAGTGATGTAAGCGACATCGGGGTGATCCCGGGCAACTTGGTCGACGAACAAAGCAACCGGGCCTCTTCCGATTTCGACCGGCGGCAGCGCTTCGTCGGAAGCTACCTCTATAACCTTCCGGACGCTTATCACGGCGGCTCGGCTTTCGGGAAAAAAGCGCTGAACTCCTGGAGCGTGTCGGGAATCGTGACCCTACAATCCGGCGTTCCGTTCTCCATCTTTGGCCAGGATACTGGGTTTGAGTCAACCCGGGCCAACCTGGTGGACGGTCGAACCCTGCAGTCCGCGATCAAGAGCGGCGACGTGAAGGATCGCTTGAACGCCTATTTCGATCCGACAGCCTTCATGCAACCCCCCGCCTACACTCCCGACTGGGGACAGTTGGGAAGGAACATCATACGGGGGCCGAAACAGATCAACACGGACCTCTCCATCATGAAATCTTTTCCGGTCACGGAAAGCCAACGGTTGGAGTTCCGGACCGAGTTCTTCAATCTCTTCAACAACGTGAATTTTGCCAACCCCGTCAACGTAATCTCTCCCTCATCCAACTTTGGGTCCATCGTGTCGACCACCACGGGGCCCCGCGTGGTCCAGTTTGCGCTGAAGTACAACTTTTAGGGGGCGCATGAAAGACACAGGTCTGCGTGGCAAGGTCGTCGTCGTTACCGGCGCCGCGGCGGGGATCGGCCTCGCCACGGCCCGGCGGTTTTCGAGCGAAGGCTGCCGGGTGGCGGCATGGGATGTCAACGATGCCGGGCAGGACGGGTTGCTGCGCGAACTGTCCTCGCTCGGCGGAGAAGCGCTCTTCCGCAAAGTCAGCGTCTGCAGTGACGCCGAGGTCGAGTCTGCGGTCGCAGAAGTTGTCGGACGGTGGGGCACGGTTGATGTGCTCATCAATAACGCGGGCATCACGCGCGACGCGCAGTTCGTCAAATGGAAGGATGACGCAGCTGCCGGTGCGGTTGTCGGAAGTATGACCGATGAAGCGTTCGATTCGGTCATCTCGGTCAACCTCAAAGGCGTCTTTCTCTGCTCGCGGGCCGTCGTGCCACATATGATCCGCCAAGGCTCGGGTGTGATCCTCAACGCCTCGTCCGTTGTGGGTCTGTATGGCAATTTCGGTCAGACAAATTACTCCGCCACCAAGGCAGGAGTCATCGCGTTTGCCCGGACGTGGTCGCGTGAACTGGCAAAATACAATATCCGCGTGAATGCCGTCGCTCCCGGCTTCATTGCCACCGAAATGGTGCAGAAGATGCCGGAGAAGGTCGTGCAGAACATGGTTTCGCACACGCCTATCGGCCGCATGGGAAAGCCGGAGGACGTTGCCGAGGCCTATGTGTGGTTGGCCTCCGATGCGGCATCGTTCATTACCGGCACGGTGCTCTCGGTCGATGGCGGATTAGTTCTAGGGACGTGACTTACTGCAATTCAAGAGGACTTATTCATGACGCGTTATGCAACCATTGTCGCCACAGGGAGGTATGTACCTGAGATAGAAGTGACTAATGACATGCTGCGCGAGCGGTTCAAACATATCCCGGATTTCGTGGACAAAATGGAGGCCAGCAGCGGCATCAGGACGCGCTGGCATGCCCCCGAAAACTGGGCTACCAGCGATGTCGCTCTACCCGCGGCCAAGCTCGCACTGGAGCGCGCCGGCAAGAAGCCCGAAGATGTCGATCTGATCATCCTCGGCACCGATTCGCCCGACTACATGACACCCGCCACGTCGGTGGTACTGCAGTATAAGCTGGGCGCAAAGAATGCCGGAACCTTTGATGTCGGTTGTGCCTGTGCTTCGTTTCCAACCGGTCTTTCCGCGGGCGCGGGAATCATCGCTGCCAACCCGGGCATCAAGACGGTGCTGGTCGTCGGTGTCTATCTCATGCACAAACTTACGACGCCTGCCGATCCCATGGTCTTCTTCTATGGGGATGGCGCGGGCGCGGCGGTGCTCGAGCCGGCAGCTTCGCCGGGCTTTATCACTGCGACCTTTCGCGCCGACGGCTCCTATCACGACTATTGGGGAATCTATTCCGGCGGCACCTTCGAACCGGCGAGTGAGGAATCGGTTAAGGCGGGGCGTACCGCGTGCACGATCAAGAACCGCTATCCTCCGGAGTTGAATGAGGAGACGTGGCCGATCATCGTGCAACGACTGGCAAAGGACGGTGGTTTTAATCTGCGCGACGTCGATTGCTTCATCTTTACGCAGGTGCGGAAACCCACGATTGCGCGCGTGATGGAACGTCTCGGTGCGCCCGGGGAACGCGCGCATACCATCATGGAACAGTATGGCTACACTGGCTCCGCTTGCGTCGGCATGGCACTCGACCACGCAATCGAGCAGGGCAAGGTGAAGTCGGGTAGCCTGGTCGTGCTGGTCGGCTCCGGGGTTGGCTACAATCAGGCGGGCTGCGCGTTTCGTATGCCGTAGGCGCTTTCGGAGTTGACTTCCAACCAACCGGCCGGGAGGAGCGGAATGGGCCTGGCAATCAACATTGTGCTGCTGCTGGTTTTTGCCGCAGTTATTGCTCTGATTGTCTTCTTCATTCTTTTCTTTTTTCGACCTATCGCCACGACGTTCTGGTTACGGAGGAGCGCGCTTCGCCGAGCCGGTTTTCGCAAGACGAAGCTTACGACCACGGTGGGAAAACAGATCGTGTGGCATGGCGGCGTCGGGCCCTTGCTGGTGTTGCTGCATGGCGCAGGCGATCAAGCGGGAACATGGTACAAAGTGGCGCCCGAACTGAAGCGCCACTTTCAAATGGTGATCCCGGACCTTGCAGGCCATGGCGAGAGCGACCCGGTTGCGGGCGCGCTGAGTCTGGGAACGCTGCTCACCGCACTGGAGCAGGTGCTCGATGCAATGCCATGGCGAGACGCACAGATGGTGTTGGCGGGGAATTCGCTCGGAGCCTGGATGGCGATGCTCTATTCCCAGAGATCTGGGCAGAAAAACCCGCATCGGGTGACGCGGGTTATCCTCATCGATGGCGGCCCCATCAGGAACGTATCGGAGATTGGCATCATGCCAAAGGACCGCGAAGAGGCTCGGCGCGCGCTCGATGCCGTTCTGGATCCTTCCACGCCTCGCCGGCCGAATTTTGTGCTCGATGATATGGTCCGCATCTCGAATACCGGTCCGATTTCGCGGCTGCTGGCCGCAGGCGAAGAAGATATGTCGAAATACCTGCTCGATGACAAACTGGCAAGTTTCCAGCTTCCGGTCGATCTCATCTGGGGTGCCTCCGATCACCTCGTTCCGCTGGACTATGCGAAGAAGCTGCAATCGCAGCTCCCGCATTCGACGCTTACGGTCATTGAGTGTTGCGGCCATGGACCGCAGCTCGAGCGCCCCCGAGAGTTGACGCAAGTCTTGCTGCAAATTCTCGCGCCAGATTCGTCCCGCGCGTCCGTCACCGCACAATCTGTTTCGAGACAGCCTGGGGAGAACTCGTGATTACCGGCGATATTCTCGGAGAGCGCGCCCGTCTTAGCCCGGACGCGGTCGCATTGATCCACGTTCCCACGCGCCTGCAATTCACTTATGCGGAACTGAATCGGCGGGCCTTGCAGTGCGCGCGGGTCTGGACCGATCTCTGCTCTCTCGTCCCAGGGGATCGCGTCTGCATCCTTTCCGAGAACCGGGTTGAATATGTCGATGCCTTTTGGGCAGCGGGTAAGTCCGGGATCATCCTCGTCCCTCTCGGGACACGCAGCACGGCTCACGAACTGCACCAGATACTCGCGGACTGCGGACCGCGCTGCCTCATGTATTCCGCACGATACGAGAAACTCGCGCAAGAGCTCCAACAACTCGTGGCCTTCGAGCACTTAATAAGTCTGGATGCGGAGGACGATGCCCGGAAGGCGCTGAGTTATGCCAAAGCTATCGATCGGGTTCATCCAGATCCGCTTTCCGCGAGGCTCCAACACGAGGATATTTTCTGCTTGCTCTATACCAGCGGCACCACCGGACAGCCGAAGGGCGTAATGATTCCACACCGGCAGATCGCATGGAACGCCTACAACACGGTTGTCTCCTGGCAATTGCGGCAGAGTGACCGGGTTCAGGTCTACACGCCCATGTATCACGCCGGCGGCCTCACCGTATTCATGACCCCGCTGTTCGCCATCGGGGGCAGCATTGTTTTGCATGACGGCTTCAACACCGCTGAAGTTTTACAAGCTCTCGGAGAGTACGAGTGCACCCTTCTTTTCGGCGTACCGACGATCTTCAAAATGTTTCTCGATTCGCCGGAATTTGCAGCGCTCGATCTCAGCCATCTGCGCTGGTGCGCCAGCGGAGGCGCTCCGCTTCCGCTGCAACTTCTCCGCGCCTACCAGGAGCGCGGATTGATTTTTCGTCAAGGCTACGGACTGACCGAGGTCGGCGTAAACTGCTTTGCCATGAGCGACGAGGATTCCCTGCGCAAGGCTGGTTCTGTTGGCAAGCCGATGATGTTCACGGAGGCGAAGCTCCTTGATCCCGAAGGCAATCCCGTCGCAACCGATGAGGTTGGCGAACTGTGCCTGCGCGGGCCACACGTTTGCCGGGGCTATTGGAACAATCCAGTCGCCACCGCCCAGGTGCTCGATGCCGAAGGATGGTTCCACACCGGCGACCTGGCAAGCCGCGACGAAGATGGGTTCTTTTACATCGCAGGCCGCTCCAAAGACATGATCATCAGCGGCGGCGTCAACATCTATCCGGCGGAGATCGAGAAGGAATTACTCGATCATCCGGCCATTGCCGAGGTCTCCGTTATTGGGACGACCGACGAGAAGTGGGGCGAGGTCCCAATCGCCGTCGTTGCGCTGAAAGCAGGCGCGAGCATCAGCGACCTCGAACTCATCGACTTCCTTCGTCCCCGAATCAATAAGATCAAACTGCCCCGGCAAGTCATCTTTATAGAAGCATTGCCCCGCAACGCGTACGGTAAGGTTCTGAAACTCGAACTCCAGAACCGACTGCGGAATTTCAAGTCTGGCGTCGCCGGCGAAAGCGATGCTGTCACTCCGGAGCGGAAAAAGTTATCCTACTAAAGAGGTGTCTTATGAAGCGCATTTACATCGCCACCTACCATCAATCGAAATTCGGAAAGCTCATGGCCATGTCGGTGCCAGAGATCATCCAGAACGCTGTCCTCGGAGCGTGCAAAGAGATCGGCGTCGAGCCCGCCGTGCTCGATGTGGGCTCGATCGGCGCCACCTGCAACATTTCCCTTAACCAGCAAGGGCTGCTCGCGGGCCTGGTGGCGGATATTCCAGGACTCGCCGGTAAGCCAATCGAGTCGGTCGAAAATGCGTGCGCCTCCGGTGGTCAGGCCATCCTGTCCGTCATCCAGAAACTGCAAATCGGATGGGGCGATACTGGGATTGCGATCGGCTACGAAAAAATGCGCGACGCCGAAGGCAAGATGGATGGAAAGCTCATCGGCCAGGCGCTGGGGTATTTCTCGCATCCCGCCGAACGTGAAGGCAAGGTATACATCTTCCCCCACCTGTTCGCCGAGATCATGGAGTGCTACCTGAAGGTGCATCGGGTGCGGGAGGAAGATTTGGCGCAGATCGCGGTCGTCGAATACGCCAACGCCCGCCACAATCCGTACGCCCAGATGCGCAATGTCGAACTTACCGTCGAACAGGCGATGCAGATCGGCGGCATTAATCGCTACATTGTCGAAGGGCTGCCGCTCAAGACCTACGATTGTTCGCAGATCAGCGACGGGTATGCCGCGCTCATCCTGGCTACGGAGGAAGGACTGGCAAAGCTCGGCGTCAACAAGCGAGACTGCGTCGAGATTGCCGGGTATGCGCAGGCGACCGATCCCCTGAAGAAGGCGGGACGCGATGTGCTTCGCCCCGCCGGTGCGATCAAGGCAATGAAAACCGCTTACCAGATGGCGGGGGTCAAGCCGGAGGATGTAAAGGTCGCCGAGATCCACGATTGTTTCACGGTGATGGGAGCGCTCGGCACGGAGGTCTTAGGGAAAGCCGCGTATGGCAAAGGCGCACAGTATTGGGTCGACGGAAAAGCCAAGGTCGATGGTGAGTGTGGCATCAATACTTCCGGCGGACTCATTGCGAAGGGTCATCCCATCGGCGCAACCGGCGTCGCCATGCTCGGATGGTGCGCATGGCAATTGCTTGGCAAGGTCCCACAACCGTTGCAGGTTAAGGGGGCTGGGGTTGCCGCAACATTCAATATCGGCGGGCCCATCTGCGCCTCGGTGTGCACGGTATTGAAACCCTGCAGATGAAAACTTGTCAGGCTTTTCCAGATTGATCTTTTTCCGGGTAGGCATTCGGGGATTCTATCGCGGAGCCGTTCGGAACCGGGTCGATGAGTGTAATCGCGATTTTTCAACAACAACGAATGACTGAGCCCAGCAGATTCCGACGTGGGGTCTTGCTTCGTAAGGAGTTGGTGCGTCTCGGTTCGATTCAGTCGTAATCAACCGTCATGGTGTAGCCAACGAACTGGGAATCCATCAGCCCCAGGATTTCTATGGCTGGCATGAGACTGGTCCTCCCGCTAGCCATTGCGAGAAATTGTGTTCCGTTCACTTGTTCATGGGTAAAGGGGTCCCTGACCTCGACATGATAGCGGTCATCGCCAATCTTTGTGATGTACATTTTGGCCATGGCGATATTTCATTGAGCGAAAAAGCCCCGCCCAAAAGCACGGGTGGACGGGGCGCGAAGGAAGACACTGCGTATGTCTAGGCAGACTAAGAGGTGTTTGGTGTATCGGATACTGTCAAAAGTTACAGGGAACAACGGATATCCGACAACGCGCAATCGGCCCCCTCTGGTTGCCTGGCATACGTGGCAGGGAGGCCACTCGCAACACTCAGAACCGGTTAATGAGTGTAACGGGGATTTTTCGTTAGCGGTCTTCATAGAAAGCTGTTTCCAAAAAGATTTGGAGTTTTCCAGGGGCCCCATTCGCTTGTCTTGTTCGTTGCCGCCGGGCAACGACGGAGGCTCGATTCCTCCCTATCCTGTCCTGACAATTGAAAGGCAGCAGAACCTTTGGCTCTCCCTAGCAACTCCGACGATGAGCGCGTGCGCAAGGCAGGTGCCCGAGTTCTCAGTACCAAGTACAAGGTTGATGTTGTCGGTTGCGCAAACGACGGTCCGAGTGTTGTCCCGCCGGAAAAGCCGAAAGGCTGGTACCCGTTTTTGGCCTTTGTTGGATCGCTCTTGGCTGCTGCGGTGATTGTGGGATTCTCCCTCTCAATCATTTTTGCGCCGGGATGGTGGCTTAGATAAGCGAGCAGTGGACACTATCACGCAACCTGTGTGATTCGGATCCAACCGGTTTTGCATCACGTGGAAGGCATCGGTTTGGTGACTGGCGAAACCAGGCGTTTACACTCAAAACCCCCCGCTTCAGGGGTCAATGAGTGTAATCGGGATTTTTCGCCAACGACCTGCGACTGGAGATAGTGCGCTCGTGCCGTATACTAGGCGCTCGTGAACCTGCATCCACAGGCTGTCAGGCTGGTCCTCGATCAAGGGCACCCGGTCGCGGTCGACGTCATCGGCGGGAGCATGACCCCCACGATCGAACCGGGGACCAGGGTGAGGATCGAGCCGATCGCCGAAGACCTGCACCCAGGCGACATCGTTCTGATCTTGAACTCCAACGAGGCCGAGTTGGTGCTCCATCGAGTGATCCGCCTCTTCGCGGAGGGAGGTCAGCATTTCGTCATTCACCAAGGGGACGAGCGGAGCTCTGCCTTCGGCACCTGCCTGCGCGACGCGGTCTTAGGGCGGGCGGTTGGATTTCCGCTGACGCCGGCGCGTGCGCTACCGACGCTGGAGGTGCTCGACCCGACGGCGCTCGGACGGTTCCAGCGACGGAGGCGCGTCTCACTGCTCTACTCCCTCGGCCGCAGAACGATGTTCTGGTTGCGGGTCATCGATCCCGCGCTGGCCCGCCGCCTAGTGCGCATGTACCGGGAACTGGCCAGCAAGGTGATCGGATAACCTTCCGTTCGTCTCTCTATCCCCGCGGAGATGGCGGATCAACGAAAAGCGGAGTCAACTTGTTGTAACCAGGCGTTTACACTCATTGAGAACTGGCCGACTGGGGTCAATGAGTGATATCGGGATATTTCGCCAGTTGACCAGGACCTTCCGCAGAAACCGTCTTGGGTCCAATTCCGAGTGATAGGATTGCTTCATGCCAAAAACACTGATGCAGTCTGTAGTCAGCCAACTCCAGAAGGAACGCACGCGACTTGAGGATGAACTGCAC
Organism: Terriglobales bacterium; assembly: GCA_050012595.1. Classification (GTDB taxonomy): domain Bacteria; phylum Acidobacteriota; class Terriglobia; order Terriglobales; family Acidobacteriaceae; genus Acidiflorens. The sequence goes on along the minus strand of JBEKGW010000005.1, from coordinate 175,093 downwards.
CGCATAACAACCGCCCTGGTCGCCTTCGGGAACGTCTACATGCATGGGAGCCGACCGAAAGCCGCTGTTGCAACTCGCAAAAAGCGAACCATTTCGGCTGCGGGACGCAAGAGAATTGCGGCCGCTCAAAGGGCGCGGTGGGCAAAGATCAAGGGGCAAAAGGTTGTTTCAATCAGTGCCCGCAAAGGACGCAGAATGTCCCCGGCCGCCCGTAAGAGGATTGTCGCAGCTCAGAAAGCGCGCTGGGCAAAGTGGCGGAAGGCTCAAAAGAAGGCCTAAATTCCGGTAGTGGGCTACTTTGAAATCTGGTCTTTTTTGTGAGCTTCGTAATGTCCCATCGGATCGTCTTGTGCCCATTGATAGTCTTCTTCTTCGGAGGTAGGGAATCGCTCTTTGAGACGAGCGGCAATGCTTCCAATTTGGATGGAGATGACTAGCAGAAAAAACGCGATTGCTCCAAGCAATCCCACTAAGAAACTCATGTCTTTATGCGTCATGCCGCTCTTTCCGCCCTCCGCTGTTCGTAGGTTTCCCAGAGGGCAACCAAATCCTCCACGCTCCACAGCCGATCTGTGACGCCAGCGGCCATGGCTGGGGATACGCGAAGTGTACGATGAATCTTGATGAAATTGTAGGCGAAATAGTTCAGGGCCGTGGCAGCCGCGTGATTCTCCAGCTTGCGACTGAATCCATTCGACAGGCGGGTGTAGCGCCTCATGCTGGTGCGGACGCTCCAATTTTGCCGTTCGACAAACGAAGTTGAAACATGCTTGAAATCAGGGTTCCCGCTCACTGCCTTCATGTCACAGCCGATACATTTTGCCGGAGAGTAGCGCGTCTCATTCTCCATTGGTGCACGATAAACCTTGTGCAACTGTGCGTAATCCGCTTCTGTCCCAAACGCATCCTCAATCACATTGACGTAGGTGCGGAGGGCATCAGTCGTGATCTGAACGCGCCCCTTAACGCGCCGGGCTAGATCATTCACGAAGTCTGTTGCGGTCGCTAGATCGCGCTGTCCGAGCCTCCACGAAGGCACCAGCTTTGAGTCTGCATCCACGGCGACCCAAAGCCAAACGTCGCCAGCATCGGGCTGTTTGCGTGCAATCTCTTCCGTGCGGTTCTTTTCTTTGCAATAAATCCAAGCCCACATTTCATCAAGCTGGAGGCGCTTGCAACGAAGATTGCGGAATACATGATCTTGGTAGAGTCCACACACTTCTCCAACCTCGACCAATACACGCAGCACGGTTTTTTTCGCAATTCCACTGATGCGCACTGTACTTCGTATTGAACAACCTTCGATCAAACACCCTATCACAGCGGCGCGTTCTTTGCTTGTTAAGCGGTTCATAATGTATGTAGTATGCAAGAGCGGTATCGCATTGTCAATAGGAAAGTTTTACACACCCTGAAAATGTCCATTAGGGGATTGACTAGGGATGGGTGACTCTGGTAATAAAGAAATAGGGCCGGGATGCCTTTATCCCCGCGAAGGAAAGTTAGGCAATCCGGCCCGGATCGGAGGGTAGCTATGAGACTCTGAACGCCCTTAGACCGGGCGCGGGGGCAGGGAAAACCTGCCCTCTTACAAACCCTCTTTCTGTTTTTTAACAAATTCGCTCTTGGGAGTCAATGGATATGAGCCAAACAAGCATTAACTACAAGTCCGTCCTAGCCGATTTAATTGCTCGGCGGGCGAAGCTGGACGCTGCAATCGCAGCTATCGAAGAGTTCGCAGGGCATGACGGCAATGATGTTGGTTCAGCTACACAAAGCAAGCCCACAATATTGCCGCTAACGCGAGAATACCGGGGAATGACGATTGCCGATGCGACAATAAAGTTCCTAAAAACAATGGGCAAACCACAGGCGACCGGAGACATTGCTCGTGCACTAAAGCTGGGAGGTATCGGCTCAGCTTCAAAAAACATGTACCGCACCGTCTATAATACCCTAAACAGTAGGTTGGATAAGCACCAAGACATCACAAAGGAAGGAGCAAAATGGGGACTTGCCGAATGGAAGACACAATAAAAAACCAGCGGCTGCAAACCGCTGGTTCCGAACTGTGGCCGCCAGCCTAGCGGTTTCAGGCGGCCCTGGTACCATTCACAGCTTAGAATAGTTCTATAACCAACTGTCAAGGGATACCGGGGTTACCAAAGAGATGGCCGTGTATCCAAGCGTGGTCGAAGGGAAATGGTCTGCAACCATTTGGTGACCTAGCGGCACCCATCAGGGGTTCAAATCCCCTCACGGTCTCTAAGATTACTCCTTTGCCTTCTGTTTGCCCCATCGTGCCTTTGCGGCGGCTGACAAGGCTTTTGTGCGTTCTTCTGGCGATACTCCAGCCCAACGATTCTTCCCGCCCGTTTTACCGCCCCTGCGTCCCATTGCGGCCATGACACGCGAAATGTCAGATTCAGATACTCGTGATTCCCTTTGCCCAGTCGAACGGGCGACCATTTCATGTGCTGCTTGATTTACGTCTCTAGGCTGCTTACGTGAACGCTTTTGCATACCACCAGTATGCCACGTTCGCCAGCCGCGTCAAATTCAAAGTAGCCCACTACCTAAATTCCCGATCAATTACACTCACGACCCGGTTGTTGGTGTAATCGGGATTTTGCAACAACCTGCGAACTCACCTCAACCCCCAACTCACGTTTCAGTCGGAAGAGCCTTCTGCCTTGCTGGTACTGTGTGGCGTAATCTACTGGTACTGTGTGGCGTAATCTATGAGCATGCGTACTCTTAGCGCCGCATGGAAAACGGTCTGCTCCATTTCTTTCCTGGTGTTGCTGTTTCAGCCGCTGGCTATAGCACGGCAGGCAGAGCACGATAGCCGCCTGGACCACCTCTTCAGTTCTGATCCAGCCGTGCGCGGCGCGGCCAAAGTGGAACTCTTGCAGCATCCTGATCCAACCTTACTCTCCGGTTTGCTGAAGGCATTGCCATCCTCACGAGGAGCCATTCGCGACGACCTTCTAGAGATACTGGCTAAGTACGACGACCCGAGCAAGCTCCCTGTTTTCCTGTCGCTCCTGAGGCCGTTTCATTCGGACAACGACAGCTTCCAAATTGGGCAGCAGCTCGCGCATCTCGGCGCACCGGCCGCTCAAGCTCTTTTGGCCGCGTGCGAAGATACTGGTGAAGGCTATCCAGAATGGGCAGCGCGCGTGCTGACAGACATGGATAACATTGGTGTCCCGTTCATCATCGAAGCGCTCCTGAGCGACGATGATTGCAAACGCGAGATTGGTCGTCCCGGGCTACAGTGGGCGTTGGGTGAGGCCGACCCAGACAGTGTGCTGAACGCGGATATCCGGTTGGCGTCCGCTGCTGCGACCGATCCTGATGAGCACATTCGCGGAGCGACGAAACGGTGGTTCGGGTCATGGAAGGGACGCGAAGACAAAATCGACCTGTCGGGAATCGTGGAGGCTCTGATCGCGGAATACCAGTCGAGCCCTCCACCGGAAACCATGGAGAAGATCGTGGTGATGTTGTCCGATACTGCGCGGCCCCGCGTGACGAGCTTCATGCGCGCCGCGGTGCACGCGCCGAATCCGAAAATTCAGCGGACTGCGAATGAGTATCTTACGCGTTTTGCGCCAAAATCCAAGCCGCGACAGTAATCCACAAACCCGTCTGGGACACGAGTCTGGATAGTTTACGAAACCAGACGTTTACACTCAGAACCCCCACAGGGGCGGGTTGTGAGTGAAATCGCGATTTTTCGCCAATTGACTACGCACGGGAACGCCTTTTCTTTTGGACTTCGTAGGACCGCTTCATTTCGTCCGCGCTAATCCCCACGCTTCGCCTCCATGCCAAGTATTCGTTGACGGATTGCTCGTACGCGCTCACGCATTCGGCCAGCTTCATTGGCTCGCCTTTTTCTTCTGGCCTCTCTCGCAGAGCTCTCTCTACTAGCTCAACTGGCGCGATGAGCCCGCAGTAAACCCATTTGTCTGGCTCGCGATGTTGAAGTCCGCATTCCTGTGTGTTTTCGAAGGAGGCAGTAGAGCCGTCGGCATTCATCACAGAGACTTCCGAATAGACTCCGCGTTCGGTGGAATCAATGATTTTCGCCCAGAGTTGCGGCCGAGGGGCCAGCCAAAACTCCACAACCCACTCCTGCGGTGACGCGACAAACGTACTGCTGCGTCGGAACCCGAGTGATTCAAAATGCAGCCTTAGACTGTTCATACTTGGCAGGCTCGCTCCAAGAATGCGAAGCAACTTCGCTAAAAGATATTTTCTGCGGAATCTTTGCGACCGTGATCTCACCCAACTTCTTGAAGAAGCGCTCTTTCGAGGTGAGGTCAGACGAGCTGAAACCCTGTTTCATCAGTCGCCTTCTGCGAATTTGTAAGCGAAATTTGCTTCTCTATCCAGTAGCCTGCTGCGGCGCCGAGCACTCCCAGCACAGCAAGTAGGGCTAGGTGCGGTAGTGGACCTAGGTCGCTGAACATGCGAGAAGGATTGCATCTGGGCCTCGATGTTGTAAACAGGGCGAGAGCGTAAATTGGGAATCGGGCGGATCCTCGCCCGGGGTCAATGAGTGCTATCGGGATATTTCAACAGTTGACCCGGGCCGCCTTTTCAACGTCCTGACTAGTTCTTTTGACAGTTGTGCACTTAAGAACGAATACTTAGCTTTAGCCGACACCATCCCGATAGTCAAAGGAGGCGCGCGGATGTCCGAACCATCGCTCCCAAAAGCCGCACTGCTTTGTATCGACGACGACCAAACCGTGCTGGAATGCGAAAAGGGCTTTCTCGAAACCTTTGGGTATACCGTCGTGACCGCATCCAGTGGTCCCGAAGGGCTGAAACTAGCTGGCCTCCATTCGTTTGACGTCGTAATCGTAGACTACAGCATGCCCGAGATGAACGGACAAGAGTTTGCAATCGCGATGAGACGGCTTAAGCCGCTAGCGCCAATCATCATGCTCTCCGGAGCGGTGGATGTTCCTGAGCAAGCTTTAAAGGTGGTCGACGCTTTTGTACCAAAGGGCTGTTCGGCCAGCCGACTGCTCCAGGCCATCGAACTATTGTGTGGATCTGAATTGTTGCCTTCGTATTCGTAATGACGCATGACAGAGGAAAACTCGGTTCACAGCAAGCGCCCGAAAAAAGGGGCACTTGGGACATAATCTGGCGTCAACGAAAACTGATGAGAATTGCTGCACCATCAATAACCATGAAGGCCGAGAAGCCTACTCTCAAACAGGTACAAGCTGTTCGTTGCCCTACTTGTGGCGCGGGACCGGGCGAAAAGTGCGAACTCACCACGGGACAGCCCCGCACAGAGCCACACCGGGACCGGAAGCTTTCCGCAGCCGATGCCGTAAAAATGAAGCTCAGCAAACGACACAACGGGCAGTGAGCTACCTTGAATTTTAGTCACCCTTTTTCTTGTAAAGCGCGGATCTCTTGACGAATCTTATCAATTCGCTTTTTGATCTCAATTGCCAAATGACCTAAATCCGGCCTTGCTTCCAAATCTGGCAAGATCTTTTCTAGAAAGGCCAACTCGTCTTTCAATACTGGCAGCCGAATCATAAGATCAGAACACCTCAGACTTGCTCATGTGTTAGGCGTATAACCATTACCACAACCACCGGAATCGCCGCTAGTCCATTTGTCAGTTGGCGTAAACAGGCGATTACACTCAGAACCCCGGTTGTGAGTGCGATCGGGATTTGCAACACAGGAAAGCGTCCAACCTCAGCGCGGATGCAAGGATTGAGAGAGCGCTAGCAGGTTCTGCGGAACGACCCGAATAATGCCACTCCTCGGAGTGTCGATATCGGCCATGAAGAAGAACGAGATGGAGATCACGAGCGGCAGAATGGATAACAGGCCCCGAGCCTTCCGATGCGCACCATAGCCGATCAGCAGGTTGCAGCAGATCGCGATGGTCATCATCAGAATCCACGCTGCAACGGGGATGGTATTCCACCAGGCAGCCTGCGTGTATCCTTGAGAATCCAAAACATCATTCATGCCTGAAACCGCCAAGGCGACGACGGGTGTAGGCTGGAACTCAGCCCCATGTCGCACTGCGGACCATAGCTCGTTCTGCATGTCTGCGGTATCGGTGTCGATCTTGCTAAGCTGCACGGTGTCGCGGACTGTATAGGACTGCACACGCAGATCGATGTACTTCTTCAGCAACTCTCGCACAAGAGCGGCATCGTCCCCAGGCAACACGTCGGCCCGAAGGTATTCCGTACCGATTGCGTTTGCCTCTGCCGCTTCGTAATTCTTGCGCTGATCGTAGCGGGTGATCGCCATCGAAAAGCTGAATCCGATGATAAGGCCCAGGAGCGTCAAGGTGGCGGCTTCAACGATGCCGAAATCGCTCTGATCGTCTTGTGGCATGGGGCCTTTTTTCGCGCGATAGAAATTGCCCATCTGGGCCGAGAACCATTGCGCGAGGAAAGTCAGCACAAAGGCAAGTAATGGGAAGCGGAAAAGATTCATAAGTAGGGCGAGCCAGAACCGGGAGGCAGGCTCGATTAACGGCACTGAGTCTGCGGCCATCCATCGGTCTGTTGTAAACCGTTTACACTCATTAACCCTCAACAAGTGGAATGGCGATTTAAAGCCAACTACGACCAGTGCGGGCACTACACCAGTTCGGCTTCTCCTGCCACCAAATCCCTAAAGATGGTCTTTTACCGGTTGTTCCCCCAGCAGAATACTGTCAGTAGATGCAGTTCACGAAACGACGCTATCCTTGATAAAGGTCTCTTAACCCCCGAGAGTTTAGGTGTGGCCGTTGCAGATAAGGAGTGACCGCAAATGAAGCGTGTATCCACGATGCCCCACCGACCTACAGCAAGCCGGACAACTGACTCTAGCATTGTGCGCCGCGAGCAAGTTTGTTGCCGCGCTTACGAAATTTATGAGCAACGCGGAAGAGAAGATGGGCATGACCTCGACGATTGGCTACAAGCTGAATCGGAGATAACCCAGCAGTTCAGGAGGAGAAAAACCATGGCAGCTACATTCGACTTGAAGCAAGGCAAGAATGGTCAATTCATGTTCAACCTCAAAGCAGGGAACAGTGAAGTGATTCTAACTAGCGAACTTTACAAGCAAAAGCAGAGCGCGATTGCTGGCATCGACTCTGTGAAGGCTAACGCCGGCGACGATACCCGCTACGAACGCAAAACGGCGAAGAATGGACAGCCGTTCTTCGTTCTGACAGCAACGAATGGCCAGATTATCGGCAAGAGCGAAATGTATTCTTCGACCTCGGCTATGGAGAACGGGATTCAGTCGGTCAGGGAGAACGGACCAGTGGCCGCAATCGAAGACAATACTACTAAAGAGCTTAAAAGCCCTGCTGCGTGAGCAATGATGATGGGGGTCCCGCATACGGCTCTCGATTAGCTCCCGCAAGTTCACCTTCGAAGGTGATGATGCGGGACTCTCCATTTGTGCTGTTCTCCAACCGAGCGCACCGAGGCATGCACCACCACAGTATTGCTAGACGCAACCAACCCTGTGAGTTAAATCGGGATATTTCGCCAATTGACACGACTGATTTCTGTTGAGCTACACACCATGGAGGCCCGGCTGAGTAAACCGGTCTACTGTAACCATTGACAGTAGGCATGTGGGGTAGTTTTTCCGTTCGCGATGCTCAGCTCAAGTTCCAAGGGAGAGGGGCACTATGGGCGCATTCTTCACTTCCTCCGGTCTGCTCGCGCTCATCACGCTGACGTTCCTTGAGATCGTGCTTGGCGTCGACAATGTCATCTTCGTTTCAATCCTCACGAGCAAGCTGCCGGGTGGGCAACAAGGCCCGGCTCGGCGGATGGGACTCCTGGCGGCGATGGGGATGCGCATCCTGCTTTTGCTTTCCGTTGTCTGGATCATTAGGCTGACGGCTCCGCTGTTTTATATCTCGGGGCGTCCCATCTCCGGACGCGATCTCATCCTGATCGGCGGTGGCCTCTTTCTGCTCGCGAAGGCGACCGTCGAAATTCACGAGCGCTTGGAGGGCGAAGAAGGCCACAGCTCGGCGCGAGTGCCGCCGTCGTTTGCCGCTGTCATTATTCAGATCGCTGTGCTGGATATCGTTTTTTCGCTGGATTCAGTCATTACCGCCGTCGGCATGGCCGACGAAATCACCATCATGGTTACAGCCGTAATCCTGGCTGTCGTTGTGATGATGTTTTCAGCGGGACCCATCAGCTCCTTCGTTAATCGCCATCCGACGGTCAAAGTCCTCGCGCTGTCATTTTTACTGCTGATTGGCGTCTCGTTGATCGGTGAAGGCCTCGGCATGCACATACCGAAAGGATACATCTACTTCGCCATGGGTTTCTCAGTGTGTGTGGAAATGATCAACCTGCGCGTCCGAAGGGCTGCTATGCCTCTTCACCTGCGTGAGCCGTACGTTTGAGGGGCTGGCTAATGCTAACAGGCGATTACACTCATTGAGAATTGGCCCGCTCCGGGTCAATGAGTGTAATCGCGATTTTTCAACAACTAAGGACATTGCTGAGCTAAGATGCGGGCTGCGATGACCTCTCCGCCCCAAAACAGCGCACAGAAACTTAGCGACTCTGGAATAACGCGAGCCAAAGCAGCGGCAATTTGGCTCTGTCTCGTCACGGTGGCGACTGTTCTTAACTCGCTGATACTGTTCAAGTACTCTCGTTTCATCGACCTCTTTATTGGGCTCTCATTTACACAGTGTATTGATGCGTATTTCGTGGGCATGCAACTGGAACCGCCGGGGGCGCCTTGGTGGTATACGGCTTATCCTGCCTTGATGTTAGACATGCCATTTGTCTTCGTGTTGCTGGTGCTTGCGGTGAAAGTTTCGCATCGGCGGCATCGTGCTACTCAGGTCAGCTTTTGGCTATACGCAATTGACACTCTCGTCATTACGCTCGGCCTCGCAGCATCGATTGCCATACTTCACTCACCCGTCCGGCCACTTGCGTGGCAAAGCTTGACTCTCATTGTTCATGCCGTCGGCCTGTTAATCCTTTCCCGAGCACGGCGAGCTTCGGTGAGTACACAAATTCCTGCATAACTGGCGAAAACAGGCGATTACACTCATTGAGAATTTCAGCCCGGCTGCCATGTATCCGCCTTGCTCTTGGTAGTTGTGAGGCAACACCCGGCGAGCCTGTTTGAATGTTTGTCTGACAAAGTGTGACAAGATTGGCTGACGGAGTGTTTGCAAGTGATTGAAAATATGGTGGAGCTAGTCGGGCTCGAACCGACGACCTCATCGTTGCGAACGATGCGCTCTCCCAGCTGAGCTATAGCCCCACAGGATGGTGGGTCACTTTTTTAATTTTAGCAGCGGTCCGTTGGTTTCGACTACACGCGGTTACTTGATCAGCCCTTTGCAGCTCTTTCCGCGCGGCGGTGACCATCGAAACGGGAACACGAAATCGAACCTATATAATTTGGTTGTGAGTTCTTCCAAGGTAAAACAGGTCGCATCCGCGGACTTCCCGACGCGCTGGGGGCATTTTCTAATTCACGGGTTTGCGACCAGGGCGTCTGCAGCGAGCGACGCCGCCAAGACCGAAGAGGCGGTGGCGCTGGTGATGGGCGAGGTGCACTCTGGGTCGCCGCTGGTACGCATCCACTCGCAGTGTCTGACCGGCGACGTATTTGGTTCGCTGCGCTGCGATTGCCGCCAGCAACTGGAAATGGCGCTCTCGATGATCGCCGAAGCGGGGGCGGGCGTCCTTATCTATGAGCAGCAGGAAGGCCGCGGCATTGGGCTGATGGCGAAACTGCAGGCCTATGCGCTACAGGACAGCGGACTCGACACGGTGGAGGCGAACGAGCGCCTTGGATTTAAAGCCGACCAGCGTGAGTTCCTCATGCCGGTCGAGATCCTGAAAGCGCTCGACATTCGTCGAGTTCGCCTGCTCTCGAACAATCCCGACAAGGTGGCCGCGCTTGAACGCGCCGGGATCCAGGTGACGGAGCGCGTGCCGTGCGAGGTCGCGCCCACCGAACATACGGAAGAGTATTTGAAGACGAAGCGAGAAAAGCTGGGGCATTTGTTCACGAGTCGCAAGGGGCGGCATTAAAGAGACCAGCATTCAGTCCCGCAGCAACTGACTTAATCCATTCCGATTCTTGACCGGCAGCCCGCGCAGCGCGGCTCGCGCCAGGGCCACATAAACTTCTCGCGCTCCGGGGTGCTTCCTCAGCGCCGCCAGGTGTTTCGCCACCGTCTCCGCGTCTCCACGAATTAGTGGGCCGCTAAAGGACTGGGCTGGACCGAGGCGCGAGTAGTTCGCCAAAGTCTGATTGATGATGGGCAGGCTCTTGCGGCGCGCATCCTCGCGCGTGAGTCCGGCGGCACGAGCGGCTTCTTCGAGCGTCACCAGGAACGCCAACAAAAGCGGCGACGTCATCGTGGCCCACGCGTGGTACGCGGCTTTGCGCGCCGCGGGCAATCGAAAACTCTCGCCGCCCAGCTCGCGGACGATCCGGCGTGCGACTCGCGTGGCCGCGTCATCGCCTTCTATGGCAAAAGGCACACCCGTCATACAAGGATGTTCTGAAGGATGCTCTGAAGGATGCGCTCCGGCAACGAAGGTCATCAGCGGATGCACCGACGCGATGGCGGCGCCTGCTTTACGCAGAGGCTCCAGTTCGCGGCTGAGTAGCGCTCCGCTGGAGTGGAAGGCGAAACGAACCTTACTATGAACTCTGCCCTTCTGGTGACGAGACGCGCGAGCAGCTAGATGATCCGCCAGAAGCGAAGCCGCGCCGCGAATCTCACGGTCGGGTACGCAGAACCACAGCAAGGTGGCGTCGAGCGCGGCGGAATGTACGGTGACTGTCCGCGCGCCCACCTTCGCGGCGAGCGCACGAGCGCGCCTCCGCGACTGGGGTGAATCGCGCGCGACGATCTCGGCAATCGGGAAACCGGCGGCGTCGAGCGCCACGGCCAGAAAATTTGCCAGGCTGCCGGCTCCGACGATGGCGACGCGGGGCTTTCTGGTCATTATTCTTTTGGCCATTATTATTCTTTTGGCCATATTTTCGGCAATCGGTTTTCGGCTCACGGGCGCAGCATACCTTATATTGTTGTCATGGCGAAATCGGCAGTAACGAAATCAAACAAGGCTCGCGTTCTCTCTTCGCGGGTCAGTTACCAGGGCCCAGTGTTTAGCGTCACCACGGATGAAGTGGAAGAGCCTGGGGGCGTGCGCGCCCGCCGCGATGTCGTCCGGCATTCCGGCTCCGTCGTTATTTTGGCCGTCGATGCTATGGCCGTCAATGATCGGGCCAGCGACGGCCCGGCGAAAGCAGCTCGCAAAGCCGAGCCGCGCGTGCTGCTCGAGCGCCAGTATCGCTATGCCGCGCAGTCGATGATGTGGGAGTTGCCCGCGGGACGAATCGACGATGGCGAAACCTCGCTCACCGCCGCCAAGCGCGAGTTACTCGAAGAAACCGGCTACACCGCCCGCCAGTGGCAACGAATCCTGCATTTCTACGCAAGCCCCGGTTTTCTCGACGAAACCATGACCATCTACCTGGCTCGGGGGCTCCGGGCCGGCGAAGCCCGGCCCGAGCCGGACGAGAAGATCGCAACCAAATTCTTCACTTTACTGGAGGCGAGACGGATGGCGCTCAATGGCCGCATCCGCGATGCGAAGACTATCTGCGGGATCTTGTGGCTGGCTCAGACGGCGCGACCAGCGCGCTAGAACCAGGCTGCGGAAGAACTAATCGCTGGTGCAAAAAGACCATCTCAGGCGCTAAGTGCGAGCAATTTTCAGCGACTTGATGGCACGAGTAAACTCGCGATCTTCCCTTTTCGCAGAGAAGTCCGCAGCCTGATAGGGCCGCAAGATAACCATCTCGTCACTCCCGGGCCTGCCCGCCAGCCCCGGATGTGTGACACTCACCCTTGACAGTCCACCCGGTGAGCAGCACAATGCCTACACATTTTTTTGCGGGCCCTGGAATCGCGCCTTTTCGGGGGAAATCCGCAAGAAAGAGGGGGCGCACGTGGAACGTTTGAAAGGCACCGTCAAGTGGTTCAACAACGCCAAGGGATACGGCTTCCTCGGCCGCGATGATGGACCGGATGTATTCATTCATTACAGCTCAATCACCACCGAGGGTTACAAGAGCCTGCAGGAGGGCGACAAGGTGGAGTTTGAGATCGTCCAGGGGCAGAAAGGGCCGCAAGCGGCCAATGTAACCAAGGTCCCCTGATCGGAGGTCGCTTTACTCAGGCCGGTTTTTCCGGATCAGGCTGTGTGCCCCTGTGCTGGCTGTGTCCTCCTGCGCCTGCCGAATGCCTGCGGCGGCGCTTTCCAGAGCGTTTACAATCGTTCTCTCGGGCTAACAACCTAGCAGGCTGCGGAAGAGTTCGGATGTCGATGCCCAGCCCCTGAAGAGTGTGCGCGAGAACTCGGTCGTCCCTCCGGGACTTGATTCATCTATTCCATTTTCCCCAGCGCTGAAGCGCTGGGCTAAGCTCGGTCGCCCCTCCGGGGCGGGATTCGGTTGTGCTTCCCATGGACAACAAGGCCATTGCCGGAATTCTCTACGAAACTGCCGATCTGCTGGAGATCGACGGGCAAGATTCCTTTCGGGTGCGCTCTTATCGCAACGCGGCGCAGGCCATTGAAGCGCTGCCGCAACAGGTGGCTGACCTGATCGAGGAACCGAAAAAACTTCTCGAAATCCAGGGCATTGGCAAAGGCATGCAGGCCAATCTGCTGCAGCTTTTTAAAGAGGGCAGCATCGAAGCGCACGCCGAACTGCTGAAAAAATACCGACCGTCGATGCTCGAGTTGCTCAAGATTCAGGGTCTCGGGCCGAAGACGATTGCCTTGATCTGGAGCGCCTATCAGGTCAGCGACCTTGAGGGCGTGGAGAAGTTGGCGCGCGAAGGCAAGATCCGCACGCTGCCGCGCATGGGCGAAAAGCACGAACAGAAGCTGCTCAAGGCGATCGAAGACTACCGCCGCATCGCGGGACGATTCCTGCTCGACACCGCCGAAGAGTTGGCTGAAAAGCTGGTGGAGCACCTGTTAGCCGCTCCATTGGGCGATTTGGGCGTCGAAAAAGTCACGCCCGCCGGGTCGCTGCGCCGCGGACGCGAGACTGTCGGCGACCTCGACATCCTGGTTACCGGCAAGGCCTGCATCGAGGCCGAACCTCGGCAGAAAATCATCGAGCATCTGCTCCGCTTCCCCGGTTTGATGGACATCATCGCGCAGGGAGAGAACAAGGTCAGCTTCCGACATCGCAATGGCATGCAGGTGGACGTGCGCCTGCTGCCGCCGGAGTCTTTCGGAGCGGCCATGCAATATTTCACCGGCTCGAAGGCGCACAACGTGGCCTTGCGCCAGCGCGCGCTCAAGATGGGCTTCACGCTGAACGAATACAGCCTCGCTCGAATCGCAGACGAGAAGCCGGTCGCGCGCAAGACCGAAGAAGAAATTTATGCCAAGCTCAAGCTTGACTTCATCCCTCCTGAACTGCGCGAGAATCTGGGAGAGATCGAGGCCGCTGCCGGACATACACTGCCCGTGCTGATCGAGCTATCCGACATTCGGGGCGACGTGCATATGCATACCGTCGAAACCGACGGCCGCAACACCATTGAAGAGATGGCCGAAGCAGCGCGGGAACGCGGCTACCAGTACATGGCCATCACCGATCACTCGAAAAATCTCGCCTTTGCCAACGGCCTGACCGACGAACGCGCGCTGGCGCACATCGAAAGAATCCGAGCGGTCGAAAAGAAGATGAAAGGCATCCGCATCTTCGCGGGAATCGAAGTCGACATTCTAGGCGATGGCTCGCTCGATCTTTCCGACTCGGTGCTCGAACAGATGGACATCGTCATCGCCAGCGTGCACTCGCAGTTCAACCAGGATCGCGCCACCATGACTGAGCGGCTACTCAAGGCCATCGCCAATCCCAATACTTCGCTGATCGGGCATCCTACCGGACGCCTGTTGCTGCGCCGCGACGCCTATCAGTTCGATCTTGACGCCGTTCTCAGGGCGGCGGCTGAGCACAAAGTGGCGATGGAGCTGAACTCCTATCCCGATCGGCTCGACCTCAACGACGTTCATCTACGCCTGGCCAAACAGCATGGCGTGAAAATCGTGATCAACACTGATTCCCACCACACTTCGCACATGGAGAAATTGCGTTACGGCGTCATCCAGGCCCGCCGCGCCTGGCTCACCAAAGACGACGTGCTGAACACGCTGCCCCCGCAAAAATTTGCTAAAGCGATGAAGCACGCCTGGTAGCGGGGCAAAAGAGGGAAACAAATTACCAATCATTGACAGGCATCGCGGCGGTCCCCGTTGCAATCATTCGAACGACGGTAAGCATAGACTTTGAAATCAATAATTTACAGCAACTCTTCCGGGCACCCTTTGGACTCCGGCTTGCTGATGGAACCAGGAATCTTTGTGGTTTTGCGAGAAGTCACAAAACCTCTGCTAGCATTCTTTGGAGGTGACTCGGGATGAAGCCCCAGATGAAGCTTGGTTAGCAGCCTGTGGCGAAACTCCAGCGCCGAAGACCAGAGCCTAAAGGCGCAGTCATAACACCGCACTTACGGTATGCCTAAAGGCATGCCCTGATACACGTCGTACTTGCACCACGGGCTGTTAGGCTGCCCACGGCAAGGGGAAACGGGGGCAGGACGCTTCCTGTTTTTGGTCAAAAGGAAATCTCGGATTTCGAGGAGCCAGGCGTTGCAACGAGTACCGTCACTGGATGGACTGCGGGCAATCTCAATCGTCTCCGCCGTGCCGGGGGAATCTTCGTGAGTGGCACAGTTCCCCGAAACGAAGAACAGGACCTAGCAGCCCCACCGCTCGCGGGGAATTCGGCGGCGACTAGCAGAATGGACCGGTCGCTCGCCCATAGCATTGCCTTTCGAGCGGCGACCAGTTGGGTCAGTCAGATCCTCAGTTGGGCATCTTTTCTCATCGTCGTTCGCCTGCTGGCCCCTTCGGATTTCGGCATCGCCGCCATGGCCCTGGTCTTTTGGCCCTATCTCCAGTACCTCGGCGAGATCGGGATTCCCACGACCGTGCTGACTTTCCGGGACATGACCGACGACCAACTGTCGCAGTTGAATACGGTTGGTCTCGGCTTCGCTCTGGGGTGTTTCGGGATCGCGTGCGCGCTCGCCCATCCTTTGGCCGCATTTTTCAGAATTCCCAAGCTCGCGCCCGTCACCATCGTCGCCTGCCTCGCACTTATCCCGCAGGGCTTCCGAAGTGTTTCCGAGGGGCTCCTGAACAAGGATATGCGCTTCGGACTGCTGTCCTGGTTTGAGGCTATCCGCTCCATCATCGCGGCCAGCAGCACGTTGGCCTTGGCATACTTCGGTTATGGGTACTGGGCGCTGATTCTTGGCAACCTCATGGGCACGCTTGTGCGCAGCGTGCTGGTTATTGGTGCGCGACCGCATGGTTTTGCCATTCCCCGCCTGGAATCGATCGGCAAGGAATTGCGGTTCGGGTGGCACGTGTTGGTGTCCTTGGTCGCCTGGTCATCTTACGAACGGTTGGACAACGTCACCGCCGGTCGCGTCCTGGGTCAGGCCGCGCTCGGTTTCTATGCCATGGCATGGAATCTCGCCAATTCTCCATTGGACAAGGTCACGTCGCTGGTCACTACCACCATTCCAACCTACTTCGCGGCGCTGCAGAACGACTCGGCTGCTCTGCGCCGGTATCTCCGGACGCTCACAGAAAGCCTGGCTCTGGCAACCTTTCCGGCCACGATTGGTTTGGCCCTGGTGGCGCGCGAACTGATTCCCATCGCGCTGGGTGACAAATGGCGGGACTCCATCTTTCCGCTTGAAGTGCTCGCCGTGTACGCAGCGTTCCGCTCCATCGTCGCCCTGCTGCCGAAGATTTTGAATTCCGTTGGCAACGCCCGGTTCGTCATGTGGAACGATCTGCGGGCCTTGATTATCCTGCCCATCGCATTTTTCATCGGCAGCCATTGGGGCATTGGAGGAATTGCTTTCGGCTGGGTTTTGGCTTACCCGCTGGTCGCGGTGCCGCTGTATTGGAAGACATTCAAGACAATCGGCATGACTACGGGCGAATACGTTCGCGGCCTCCGTCCCGCGCTCGATGCCACCGTCGTCATGTCCGTGGCCGTTTTGTTGCTGAAATGGAAGGCTCCCTTAGGTCACTCTTTGGTTCTCCGGTTAGTCGTTGAAATAGTAGCCGGAGGAGCGGCTTACGTCGTCACTCTGCTACTGCTGCATCGCAGGCGCATCACCGCCCTCCTGCAAATGGTCAGGAGTTTCCGGCACAAGGCGTCGTAGGCGAATGCGCCGACTGGGTGTACGGTTGCAATCTGTTTCATACCCATCCAGCGGACTGGGTCGTTTTGAAGTAAAATTGTGTTTGGCTATTGTTTTTAATGGTTTACAAGTGGTCCATTGGCTGGCTTTCGGAGGCAGAATTGCTCCTTACCCAGGTTCCACTAACTTTGGGCCGGATTCAAGAACCGGCATACCGATTTAAATTATTGGCTCCGCTTATGGTCCGGCGGTCCTGCAGCCCCAGCGGGTAGCTTGACGAGCCACGGCAAACAGGGCGAGATTAGGCTAGATAGAGCCCCCAAGTGATTTTGATTTCAGCATAAATTTTGGTTAGAACATCTGGGAGGATTACTGCTTTGAACGCAACGACCAGTCATCTTATCGCCCCCCACGGGGGAGAACTTGTTCAGCTGCAAGTGCCGCCCGCGCGCGCCGCGGAATTAAAAGCGCATTCGAAGGATTGGCCCTCATGGGACCTGACCGCCCGGCAGCTTTGTGATTTGGAACTGCTGATGAGCGGCGGCTTTTCGCCGCTGCGCGGGTTTATGAACCGAGCCGATTATGAAGGCGTCTGCCACAACATGCGCCTCGGGAACGGCACCCTGTGGCCCATGCCGATCACGCTCGACGTCAGCGAGGAATTCGCCAGGAAACTGACGGCGGGCAGCAGCAAGATTGCACTGCGCGATCCCGAAGGCGTGATGCTCGCCGTGCTCAGCGTGGAAGATGTCTGGCAGCCGGACCGCAAAGCCGAAGCCCAAGCGGTTTTCAATTCCACCAGCGCCGCGCATCCGGGCGCCGACTACGCCATCAACAAATCGAACCCGTGGTACGTGGGCGGAAAAATCGAAGAGTTCCAGCCACCGTCCCACTACGATTTCCGCTCGCTGCGCTTTACGCCTGCCGAACTGCGCGCCGAATTCGGCCGCCTGGGCTGGACCACCGTCGTGGCATTCCAGACGCGCAATCCGATGCATCGCGCTCATGTCGAACTGACCATGCGCGCCGCCAAGCAAGTCGAGGCGAATCTGCTCATCCATCCCTCGGTCGGTATGACCAAGCCGGGCGACGTCGATTATTTCGTCCGCACCCGCTGCTACCAGTTGCTGCTCTCGAAGTACCCGCATGGCACGGTCAAGCTGTCAATGCTGCCGCTGGCCATGCGCTTGGGCGGACCGCGGGAAGCGATCTGGCACGGCTTGATTCGCAAGAACCACGGGTGCACGCACTTCATCGTCGGCCGCGATCACGCCGGCCCTGGAAAGGATACCGATGGCAAGCCCTTCTATGGCCCTTACGACGCGCAGGAACTGTTCAAAAAGCACGAAGCCGAAATGGGCGTCAAAATGGTTCCCTTCCAGATGATGGTGTATCTGCAGAACGAAGACCGTTACGTGCCGGCCGATGAAGTGCCGAAGGGCGCAAAGGTGCTCGACATCTCCGGCACGGAATTGCGCCGGCGCCTCAACGAAGGCCGCGACATCCCGGCTTGGTTCACCTATCCCGAAGTGGTGCAGGAATTGCGCCGCAGCTATCCGCCACGGCACAAGCAGGGCGTCACCATATTCTTCACCGGGCTTTCGGGATCGGGCAAATCCACTATCGCCAATGCGCTGATCACCAAGTTTCTCGAAATGGGCGGACGTCCGGTCACCCTGCTGGATGGCGATCTGGTGCGCAAGAACCTGTCGAGTGAACTCGGATTCTCCAAGGAGCATCGCGACATCAACATCCGCCGCATCGGCTATGTCGCCTCCGAGATCACCAAGAACGGCGGCATCGCCGTGTGCGCTCCGATTGCGCCCTATGAAGCGACGCGCAAAGCGGTGCGGCAGATGATTGAACCGTTCGGCGGCTTTATATTGGTGCACGCAGCCACCGCGCTCGAAGTGTGTGAACAGCGCGACCGCAAGGGCCTGTACGCCAAGGCTCGCGCCGGCATTGTCAAGGAATTCACCGGAATCTCGGATCCGTACGAGGCGCCAACCGATGCTGAAGTCGTGATTGACACCGCCAAACTGAGCCCCGAGGAAGCGGCGCAGACCATCCTTCTGCACCTCGAGCGCGAGGGCTTCGTTGGCGCCAACGGCAATAGCTAGGAAGGCAGTTCTCAGTTGTCAGTTCTCAGTATTTCGACGCGGTCTTCCTTTACTGAGGCCTGAAACTGAGAACTACGAGTGTGGTTAGCGATGTCAATCAAGTCGATTATTACGATGGACTTTATGCCATAATGTCCTCTGAAAACAGGCTCTCAGTGCCGGTTTTCAGTTTTCACAATTCCTTAACCTGGGTTTGCTCTACTGAGAACCGGGAACTGAGGACTATCGAAAGACGGCATGGAATTCTTGCTTCTCAAAGTGCTGATCGGCTTCACGGTGGGAACGCTGATCGGGTTGACGGGTCTGGGCGGCGGCGTATTGCTGCTGCCCATGCTCATCTTCGGCCTGCACATACCCGCCATTATTGCCGTCGGCAGCGATGCATTGTTCAACTTCTTCACCAAGATTCCCGCCAGCATCATGCACTTGATCAAAGGCACGGTGCGGAGAAGAGTCGTGCTGGCGATGGCGGTCGGCAGCATTCCTGGCTCCTACATTGGCGTAACTTTTCTGGTGCACCTGCGTCACGTCTATGGCAACGGCGTCAACGACTTCATCAAGTCCGCCGTGGGACTGCTGCTGGTATTGATTCCCACGCTGCTTCTGTTCCAGGGACGGATTGAAGACCATCTCGCCGGACGCCAGCCCACCATGAAATCGTTTGCCGGCATGAGTTTCATCGGCTTGACCGGCGGATTCCTGGTCGGCATCACTTCGGTCGGGTCGGGCAGTATCATCATGATGATGCTTCTGTTGTTTTATTCTTTCGCCCCCAAAGTTATGGTCGGCACTGACATTGCCCATGCCGTGATTCTGACCGGTGTCACCAGCCTGCTGCACTGGCGGGCGGGCAACGTCGATCCCCACCTGGTCGGTTCCCTGCTGATCGGCTCGATCCCCGGCGGAATTCTCGGCTCGCATCTGAGCACACGCGTTCCCGTACTCTGGCTGCGCCGAATCCTTTGCGGGGTTTTACTGATGACGGGAGCGAGAATGCTGTGGGCGTGAAAGAACAGTTGCCATTGTCAGTAGAGCAACTGCTACATCGATTGTGGCAACGCGGTGCTAAGTGCTGAAAACTGGCAACTGACTGCTGGCAACCGGCAACTGATTACGGAGTAATGGTGACTTCAAACTCATCCGCGGAAACTCTGGAGCGCATTCACGCCGCCTTGGAAGCGGCTCGGACCGTCCTGAATCGCTTCACTCCCGGCGCCATTGAAACGGAATACAAAGTTGGGCATGATCCGGTCACCGAGGCCGACCGCGCGGTCGACGACATTTTGCGCAAAACTCTTCTGCGCGCCGGCGAAGGCTGGCTTTCGGAGGAGACAGTGGACGACCTCACTCGCCTCGACAAACAGCGTGTCTGGGTCGTCGATCCGCTCGACGGCACGCGCGAGTTCGTGCAAGGCATTCCCGAGTTTTGCGTTTCGATCGCCATGGTTGAGAATGGAATTCCCGTCGCCGGCGGAATCTGCAATCCGGCAACCGACGAACTTATCCTCGGCTCGCGCGAAACTGGAGTGACCTATAACGGCAAGCCCGCACAACCGAGCCAGCGCAAGGATCTGCACGGCGCGCTTGTGCTGGCCAGCCGCAGCGAAGTGAAGCGCGGCGAGTGGAAGCAGTTCGAATCGGACGATTTCACTATCCGTCCGATGGGATCGGTGGCGTACAAGCTGGGCCTGGTTTCAGCGGGGCGCGCCGATGTTACTTTCACGCTGGTTCCGAAACATGAGTGGGATGTCGCGGCGGGAGCGGCCCTGATGCTGAGTGCGGGCGGGTTCGTGCGGACTTTGGAGAACACCGATCTGAAGTGCAATCGGAAGAATCCGTTGATTTCCGGCCTGATCGCATGCGGCCCATACCTCGAAGCCGACCTCATGGCCCGGTTGAACAACCACCTTCATCCAATAAATCGGTAACGGACTGAGCGGAATTTGCGGGGAGCGTATTTTGGACACAAAAGACAACTCCATCCGAACAAGCCCGGAACTGAGGGCTGCGGTTTCACCGCAATCCCCGGGGAGCTCGAGGTGAGAGTGCTGTGGGTCAAGGCCGGCAAACTTCTTCCCGTCGATACCGGGGGGAAAATCCGTTCCTATAATCTTCTCCGCTTCCTCGCGAAAGACCACGAAGTCACGCTGCTCTCGTATTATGGGGGCCAGCGCGATCCGGATTATGAGGCAGCGCTGGCCAAGGAAATCCCCGGATCCGAGACCATTTACACGGCCGCACCCGACTCCAACGCGATTGAACGTGGAGTGGACTACCTGTATCGGTTCCCGAGGCGGGCGCCCTATGCCGTCTCCAAGTTCACCCATCGCGCGGTTCAGACCACCGTCGCCGACTGGCTTTCCAGCGGACGCTTCGACATTGCGGTATGCGATTTTCTTGCCGCCTCTTCGAACTTTCCGGCCCGGTTGCCGATACCCTGCGTGCTGTTTCAACACAACGTGGAAAGCTCGCTCTGGCAGCGCATGGCGGCAGTGGAATCGAATCCGGTGAAGAAACTTTCATTCGCCATTGAATCGGCCAAAATGACCCGTTACGAGCGCACGACGCTCGGAAGGTTTCATCACATCATCGCCGTCTCTGAACATGATCGCCAGCAAATGCTGCAAATGAATCCGGGGTGCCAGATCACCGTCGTTCCGACTGGAGTGGACACGCAGAAGTTCAACGTCGCGCCTGCGTCCTCGACCCGACCGCCGCGGGTGGTGTTCACCGGCTCGATGGATTGGGAACCTAACGTCGACGCGGTGGACTATTTTTGCTCCGAGATCTGGCCCAGGATTCGCGCGGCGTTTCCCGATGCGATTTTCCAGATTGTGGGGCGGAATCCGTTCGCGAAAGTCCAGCGTTTGGCTTCCGAATCCGTACAGGTAACCGGCACGGTGCCTTCGGTAGCGGAATATCTCGAAAGGGCCTCGGTGGTCGTAGTCCCGCTGAGGATTGGAGGCGGAACCAGGCTCAAGATTTTCGAAGCCATGGCCATGGGCAAAGCCTTGGTATCGACCTCCATTGGAGCCGAAGGGCTTGAGGTCGAGAGCGGGCGCGATCTTCTTCTGGCCGATGAAGCCCAGTCGTTTGCGGATGCTGTGATCCTGCTTCTCCGTGATGCTGCCCTCCGCCGGAGGCTCGAGCAGGCCGCGGTGCGCCTGGCCGCTCAGTACGACTGGTCTCACGTTGTGAAGCAGTTTGATGAAGTCTTGAGTAAGCTGACGCCGGGAAGTTCGACCTGATCGCCGTCGCACCCATGCTCCGCGAGTTCGGCTTCAACGCAACCTTCTACTTTCAGCAGCAGATCCGCCGCAGCCGGTACTCGGGAATAACGCCTACGATCACCTGCGCGCGGTTTTGCTCGGGGAGCCCCGGCAATAGACCGTAACATTGGTTACTTTAGTATTCCCTTGTATTCCTTGCTCTCCAGCTTTTTTCTCCAAGCCACGCCATAGACACCGGATCAACCTCTTAGCCCAGACCGCCCGTCCCGCGCCTGTTTTCGCTTACCCCGTCCAAAAACACCGGGGGACACTGGCGGGCGCGAATCTGTACAGGCCGCGCCCGAAGTACTAACGCGTCCCCGATGCACTTCTGGTATCTGGGAACCCTTGACGGATCTCGATAGATTCAGCGTGAGGGCAATCGACTATTCCCCCAATTTCCATAAGGTCAAGGGCCTCGCAATGTTTGAAACAAAAGGTGCTTTTCTAAACTCTCATTCCGGATTTTCCCCTGCGCTCGCACAGCGCCTGAGCATTTTAATACTCCTGCTGGCGGTCGCAATGATGACCACCTCGTGCGGTACGCCGACACAAGCCGCCGGCATGCGGAACACGCAGGACGACCAGAAAAAACCGACAACGAACAAGCTGAATCTGTCGGGAAATCTTCCCGTAGGCACGGTCGATGAGTCTTACAACGCTGTGCTCGCAGTTGGTGGTGGAAGCTCCCCCTACCATTTCTCGGTGAAAGCCGGCATCCTGCCCCCGGGCATCAGTTTGAACCAAGCCACCGGGACATTCTCGGGGATGCCTTCAACGGCGGGCACCTTCTCGTTCGAGGTGGTTGTGACCGACTCCCCGCGCCCCAATCAGGGGAGCCCGACGTTCGGCGGTAAGGAGAACCCGACGTTCGGCGGTCGCGGGAGCCCGACGCCCGTCGATCAGGGGAGCAAGACGTTCGTCATTGTCATCGATGGCGACAGTGGCGGCAGTAGCGGGACTGTCAAAGTCGGCGTGTCGCCGGCGAGCGCAACTCTGTCCTCGAGTCAGACGCAGCAGTTCACCGCCACCGTCAGCGGAACTTCCAATACCGGGGTGAAGTGGTCGGCGGCGGGGGGCTCGGTCGACGCCAACGGTCTTTACACCGCCCCGACAGTAAAGGCGAAAACCAGCGTAATCGTCACCGCCACCAGCAATGCTGACTTATCGAAGTCGGTTAGCGCCGCAATCACCGTTGACCCGGTGAACAAGCAGGCAATGCAGATCACAACCGGCGGGACTCTTCCCCAGGGCCAGCAGGGAGACAGTTATAGCGAAGTCTTCACCGCGACCGGCGGAACTACGCCTTACAGCTGGAGCATTTCCGCAGGCACTCCTCCCCCGGGAATCGCGATGAATGCGAACGGAAATTTTGCCGGCATGCCTACGGCAGTCGGCACATTCAACTTCACGGTCACTGTCACCGATGCTACCGGCAACACTGCACCCGGCAATTTCAGTGTCACCATCATTGCTGTGTCCATTAGTGGGTCGTCCTGCGGTCCACAAAACGGTTACGACTGTTTCGTTCAGGACACGAGCATCGTCAACCTCACGATGCCGATTCCGAGTTGGGGGCCAAACACCTGCGATTCGACCAGCCTGGACACGCTCTCTGCGTGCGGAAACCTTACCGGGGCTGGGACTGCGCAAACTCCCTCCGACTTCGGGAACCAGATGGTCCGCATCACGGACGTGAATACCCCGAGCACGGGATATGACACCCTGTACACCTAT
Source organism: Terriglobales bacterium (assembly GCA_050012595.1). Lineage (GTDB taxonomy): Bacteria > Acidobacteriota > Terriglobia > Terriglobales > Acidobacteriaceae > Acidiflorens. The sequence goes on along the minus strand of JBEKGW010000005.1, from coordinate 151,643 downwards.
GATGACCCGTTCCCTACGGCCTGGAACAAGAACGACACCGGAATTCTAGCCAGGGAGATGGACAGTACCGGGTACAACCCGATCATGCAGGTTGTTATGCCGTTCAACCCAACCACGATGCAGGCCACACTAACCAGCCCACTGCTGTCGTTCATTGGGCAGGCAAATTGGTCACACACCGCGAACAATATTATTTACTCCTACGGAGCCACTGGTTCTAACAGGACAAAGCTGTACAGCAACGTTGTGGTGATGACGCCGGGGTCCGCGTCTCTGACCCCGACGCTTATGTTCGATTTCAACTCGCCAACTTGCTTGACCAACCCCGTCAACGGCTACACGGGGGGAAGTTTCACCGCGACATGGAACGGGGTGATGACCTCCAGCCTGGACGACACGGTGTTTGCGATGGCATGGTCGAACACGGGGAATCAGGGCTCGGGAACCTATGTCACGGCTTGGACCGTGGGGCAATCGGGGTGCGATGTCTACAACACCGTTGCTGGCAACGTCACGCACAACGGCGTGCTGGTGGGTACGGTACCAGACCAATGGGGCGCCGCGGCAAACGGTGGAATACCCGATCTGTTCAAGCTCCACGATACATTTACGGCACTGAACGATGGTTACGTCTGGCTTGACGCGTCTATAAGCACCGTCTCCCAAGGGGTCTACAACGACGGCCCTTACATTTGGCAGATCGGCACGGCGACAGTCAAGCACTGCGGCATCGGAGCCTCCAATTGGACAGCTAATCATCTCTATAACGTCCTTGGCTATCGCATCCAGCCGGCAACCAACGTGAATCCTGGTAATTATATTTACCAGATCATCGCGTCCGGCAACGAAGGCACGAGCGGAAGCTCCGCCCCAGCCTGGAACCAGACTCCGGGCAGTAATACGACTGACGGGACGGTTACATGGCGAAACACCGGCCTTGGAACCGCTCAGGAATACTATTGCGACGGCCACAACTGGTACGGTTACACCGGCCTGACTTCCGAGCATCAACCGCTGTTCCATTCTTACTCCAACCCCAGCACGACGCTGGCGCAGCAGCTTACCGGCCCATATCTGTACGGTGACTCACATTACGGCAGCACCAACGACAATGCGGACGACACAGCTTGGATTTTTAACGTAGCTGCTCTTGATTCACAACCAGTCAATTTGCTGGGCACACTACCCAGTTGGGGCTTCCGTGAGGTTTTCTTCATCTCCCCGATCAACAAGGCACCGGGGGTTCCCAATGACACCGGGGCAGGGGGCACGCTGGGGCAAGTGCGAAGGGCATTCCATACCTACAACACGGGCTATAGCTGGGCCTTCGACATACAAAACGGAACCTCCATGATTTCACAAACAGGGAACTTTGCGTTGGTCTCGACCGATGGAATGGGGCAGTTTGGAAACCTGTCGGGGCAGTCGCAGTGTAACGTCGGAGGGCCGAACTGGGAGGCCAACGATTCGACCGACTATACGGTTGGCGAGAAGGTGTTTCCTAACCCGCAGTACGGTGGCAACGCTGGACACTACATCTATCAAATCCAGTCTTGTTCCGGGACATGCACGACTGGGGCCACGAAGCCGACGTTTGTGCAATCCGCGACCGTTGCTGGCGTGGGAACATTCACGGACGGTACGATCACCTGGGCAGCGGCTCCCGACACATACATTTCCACAAACACCGCTGTGCAGAACTGCAGGGCAGACTTGATGGTGGTCAAACTAACGCGATGAGTGAACCAGGCGCGAAATGTGCGGGCCGAAGCCAAGAGTGGCATACGCGTGGAGGGTACGGTTTGCGACAGCTCCAACTCCAGCGTGAATCCGGGACGGTTCGCAGCGCTGGCTAACGTCGAATCATTTTTCAGCTTCGACGGATTTTCAGCTTCCAAGCAATCGAGGTCCGCGGCTCGCCGCGGACCTCCTCTTTTTTCTCCTTAATCACGACCCCGGAAAGTCGATCGATCCGCCCGTGCTATCATCCATCCATCCATGTGGACTGAAGGCCTCTCCACGATGATTGCAGGTGGATGCGCGGGGCGTGTGATAGATAAGAGGAGAAACTGAAACATGGCTCCGCTCCCTCGTCGATCCTCTCGCCCTGTTCCCGTAGTAAAAAGGTCGCTGCCAAAAAAATTTCATTTTCTCTGTCTGGTCTTCTGTCTGGCCTCCGCTTTTGTTGTCGTGTCCGCGCTGCCAACCCTGGCGGCTGGACCTCCCACCGGAGAAAACGCCTATTGCGGTAAGGGCAATGTCGCGCAGTTTGGCGCCAAGGACGGCCCCGCCGAACTTCCCAAAACCTGTTACTACACCGCGCTCGACGGAACTCCGTCGCCGGGAGAACAGATTCGCGTCGCCGCCAAGTCCGATCTGGCCGCCGCGATCGACGGCGCCAAGTGCGGAGACACGCTGCTTCTGCCCGCCGGAGCCTCTTTCGAGGTGGAAACGCTGCCCTCGAAAAAATGCGACGACCAGAACTACATCACGGTCCGAACCGACACGCCCGATTCTAAGCTTCCCCCGGAAGGCACGCGCATCTCTCCCGCATGGGGCGGAGTCGCCAGCCTTCCCGGGCGTCCGCCTTTTGCGCAACCCTCCGGTGGACCGGCCAGGTTGCTCGCGACCCTGGTAGTGCGGCGTCCTTCGGGCGCAGTCGTCGGAGATCACGTCCGCTTCATTGGAATTGAGTGGACTACGCCCCCCGGCGGCAACATCTACCTTATTGCGACCGCCGAACACGCAGACCACGTCATCTTCGATCGCAATTGGGTTCACCCCGCCGATGGCAGCGAAGTGGGCCACGGCGTTGGAATAACGGACGGTTCGCACATGATTGCCGTAATCAACTCCTACGTTAACGGCCTGAATTGCATCGCGCTCGCCGGCAAATGCACCGATGCAACCGCCGTCGGTGGCGGCTACGGCGACGAACCCGTCTCCACTGTTAAGATTTATAACAACTTTCTCGAGTCCTCCGGGGAGAACATTCTGTTCGGCGGCGCTCCCTCCGCCATAAATCCAACTGACATCGAGATCCGCCGCAATCATCTGTTCCGCCCCATGCTCTGGAGGGAGGGCGAACCGGGCTACACGCCGACCGCTTCGGGGCACCCCTACGTCGTCAAGAACAACTTTGAGCTCAAGAGCGCAATCCGCGTCTTGTTCGAGGCCAATCTGCTCGAGAACTCCTGGGGTGGTTTCAGCCAGAGCGGATATTCCATCCTGCTCACTCCCAAAAACCAACACGCCAAGGGCGATATCTACGTTTGTCCGCTGTGTCAGGTGACCGACGTCACGATCCGCTATGTACACATCTCGCATGCTGCGGGCGGAATCCAGATGGCAACCGTAGTGGACACCCGACATGGAGACCCGGCGCTGGCTGGCACTCGCTGGAGCATTCATGACGTGGTCATCGACGACCTCAGCAAGAAGTACAGAGGAGGAGGAGGCGTGTTCGAGATTCTCAACGAATGGCCCAAGAACCCGCTCAACAGTGTCACCATCAATCACGTTACCGGTTTCCCGGATCCCCAAGCCGGGATGATGGTCGTGGCGAGCCAGGAAGGAACTCCGCCAATGTATGGATTGGTCTTCACCAACAACATAGTGGGCACCGGCCGCTACCCGGTGTGGGACGCGATAGGCGGCCCCGGCAGCAACTGCGCCCATGCCGACGTGCCGGTGACCAGTATCGCCAACTGTTTCGCCACCTATACATTCAGCAACAACGCGCTGGTTGAGACTTCGCCGTCCTTCCCCCCATCGAGGTGGCCATCGAACAACATGTTTCCGCAAACTGCCAATGATGTCCGGTTCGTCAACTACAACGGCGGCAATGGCGGAAACTACGAGCTTCGGCCCAACAGCCCTTACAAGAACAAGGGCACCGACGGCAAGGATCTCGGGGCCGACATTGTTGGGGTCAACGCAGCACTGGCGGGCGTCGAATAACTTTTCACCTCCGGCGGAAATCCAAGTCGAAGCCGAATCAAGCCTTCGGTGACTTCCGTAACCCCTGTTTTAACAAGGGTTTCAAACGTCCCGGACGGCCTCGCGTGATAAGATTTTTACGGTGCCCACGCCCAACCTAAGCGATCGCAAATATGCTCCTGTCTTCGTAATGGGCTGCCACCGCTCTGGAACGAACCTGCTTTACGACATGTTGCTGTCATCCGGCGGGTTTGCCATTTACCGCGGGCTTCTGCCAATTTACGGGACTCTGATTCCCCGCTTCGGCTCCATGAAAGGCCGCGCGCACCGCGAAAAGCTCGTCGAAACCTGGCTCCGCAGCAAGGGTTTCCGGCGCACCGGCCTCGATGCCAAGCAGTTGTCGGCGTGCATCCTGAACGACTGCCGCACCGGGGGAGACTTCATCCGTGTCGTCATGGACGCGGTGGCACGGAGCCAGCAAGTGCAGCGCTGGGCGGTGTACGATCCTGACAACGTGCTGCACGTCGAGCGCGTGAAGCGCGACCTGCCCAACGCGCTGTTTGTGCACATCATCCGCGACGGCCGCGACATTGCGCTCTCGCTCAGGAAAATGGGGGGGTTCACTCCTCTGCCCTGGGACCGCGACCAAACCGAAAGCCTGGTGGCGACGGCGCTGTATTGGGAGTGGATGGTTCGCCAAGGCCGCGCCCATGGCCGCAAGTTCCCTGCCGACTACATCGAGATCCGCTATGAAGACCTGATCACCAACCCGCGCGAAACGCTCGGCAAACTCGGCGGCTTTATCGATCACGATCTGGACTACGACCGGATTCAGCGCGCCGGCTTGGGCCGTCTGTCGGAAACGAATTCTTCGTTTCGCGAAGAAGGAGCGAAAGAAAAAATCAATCCGCTCGGCCGCTGGAAAGAACGCCTGGCGCGCGCCGACGTCGCCGCACTCGAAGCGACCGTGCGCGAGTGCCTGCAGGAAAATGGCTACAAACTGTCACTGCCCGCCGCCGAGCGCCGCCGGAGCTTGCGGCAGTCGTGGATGCGCGGAATGTATCCCGCCTTTCTCAGCGGCAAGTTGTGGCTGAAGTTGCATACGCTCGTCGGCCGGCTCGCCAACATGTCCGTGCTCGAACTCGAAGCAGAACCGGCGCAGGTGGCCGAGTCAGTCCGGTCCTGGGGATCGGATCCTCCGCTCGCCCGCATCGCCGACAAGGGGCGCATGGGCATGGCTGAGTCTGATGCTAAGCCCGTTGCAGAGTCCGATGCGAAGTAGGATTGCGTCCCACCACCGATGAGCTCCGACCGTCTGCTGATCGAGTATCTGGAAGGCTGATTTGATTTCTAATTAGATGTCTAATTCGAGCGCCAATTCGACGCCGGCTGAGCACAATCCGGCAAACCTGCGGGCTGAAGTTGACGGCTTGATCGCCGAGGGCGCTTTCGATCTTGCCTCGCGGCGCCTAGCCGCACTTTGGCGGCGCGATCCCGCGGCGGCCACGGCGAGTTTCGTGACTTCGCGACTCGAAGAGTTGCGCGACAAGTCGCGCGACAAACTCATTCTGACAAAATTTAAGCTGGCGATCCTGCGCTCATTCACGGTTGAGCCGATCGTGCCGCTGCTGCGGGCAGAAGCATTCGCGTGCGGCATCGATCTCGAAGTCCACGTCGGCGATTTCAATACCCACGTGCAGGACATGCTCGACAGCCAGAGTTCGCTCTATGGCTTCGCGCCGAACGCGGTCGTGCTGGCGGTGCGCACCGAACAGGCCGCGCCCGAGCTGTGGCGCGACTTCGCCGATCTGGCGCCGGAAGCGGCGCAACAGGCCGCCGAGCGCGTGGTTCGCGGCTATGAGCAGTGGGTCGGCGCGTTTCGAAAACACAGCCAGGCGGCGCTGATCATTCATTCCCTGGAGCGTCCTTCCACTCCGAGTCTGGGCGTTCTCGATAGCCAATCCGAGACAGGACAGTCTGGACTCATCCGGCAGATCAATCGTGAACTGCGGCGTATCGCCGAAGGCTTCCACGGAGTTTACGGGCTTGACTACGACGCGCTGGTGGCGCGCCATGGCAGCAAGCATTGGCACGACGAGCGCAAGTGGCTGACGGCGCGGCTTCCCATCGCCGCCGGTTATCTTCTTCCGATGGCACGGGAGTGGATGCGTTTTATTGTGCCGCTCAGCGGCCGCACCGCCAAAGTTCTGGTCGTCGATCTCGACAACACGCTGTGGGGCGGCGTGATCGGCGAAGACGGCATGGCCGGCATTAAAGTTGGCCCCGAATACCCGGGTGCGGCGTATCAGGCCCTGCAACGCGCGCTGCTCGATCTGTCGCGCAAAGGAATTCTGCTCGCCGTGTGCAGCAAGAACAATCTCGACGATGCCATGGAAGCGCTGGAAAAGCATCCCGGAATGCTGGTGCGCGCGAAACATTTCGCGGCGTTGCGTATTAACTGGACCGACAAGTCGCAGAATCTCCGCGAGATCGCACAGGAACTGAACGTCGGCATCGATGCGCTCGCCTTCCTCGACGACAATCCCTTCGAGCGCGAGCAGGTTTGCGCCGCGCTGCCGGAAGTTACGGTCATTGACCTGTCGAACAACGATCTGCCAAACAACGATCCGCCGAAGAATCCGCTGGAGTATGCCTCCGCTGTCAGGAATTGTGCGGCATTCGAGCGGCTCACACTTTCTTCCGAAGACCAGCAACGCACCGAAATGTATGCGGCGCAAAGGCAGCGCGCCGGCGCCGAGCAGAACTTTCGATCGAAGGAAGATTTCTTTCGCTTCCTCGAGCAGGAAGCCGAACTGGAACCCGTGTCGGACCTGACGCTGGCGCGGGTCGCGCAACTGACGCAGAAAACCAACCAGTTCAACCTGACCACCCGGCGCTACACCGAGCCGGAGATCGCGGCGATGGCGAAACAGCCGGAGTGGCACATATTTTCGATCCGAGTGCGCGACCGTTTCGGCGACCACGGGCTGGTCGGGGTCGCGATCGCGCACGACGAAGGCGAGCAGTGCGAAGTTGATACCTTCCTGCTGAGCTGCCGCGTGATCGGAAGAACGGTCGAAACTGCTCTTCTCGCGCATCTGGCCGAGAGCGCTCGCGAGCGCGGCCGCAAGCGGCTGGTGGGTTGGTTTCTGCCGACAAAGAAAAACGCTCCGGCGCGCGATTTCTACCAGCAGCATGGCTTCGAGCACCAGGAGACAAATGGCGCGGGCTCGCTGTGGGCGCTCGATCTGCAGAGTTCCACTCTACGCTGCCCCGATTGGATTAAGCTGAAGATGAACGACAGAGGTAGATGAGAGAGGTTGGACGGCAGAACAGGCTGCGGAACTGAGGTTTCGAATCAGGGCATCGCTTTAGCGATGCCATAAGTTCCTCGAAATCAGATTGCCTCTTTAGGGGCTGCACATTGAAAATGGTTTTTTCTGCGGCCTGTGAGGCGAACCCGAGGGGGGAAATGACAGCCAGTGTGTTTGAGGTGGTGCGGAACGTCGCCAGCGACATTTTCGGAATTCCAGCCGACAAGATCACGGCGGAATCCTCGCCGGAGACGATCGCGAATTGGGATTCCATGCAGCATCTGAATCTGGTTCTCGCGATCGAAGAAAAGTTCGGAGTGCAGTTCGAGCCCGAAGATATCGAGCAGATGAACAACATCGGCGCGGTGGTGACGCTGGTCGAGAAGCGGCGGTCGGCTCGGCGCTAGGACATTCGGGTAATCGTCTACCAGCAAATTCCTTTACCAGCAAATTCCTTGATAGGTTCGGGCGCCTTCTGGACGCCGCGTCTTATCCAAGTGGATGAGGTCAATCACGATCTGCTCGGGCCGAAGGTACTTGGCAAGCTGATCTTTGCTCGCCGACTTGTTGCCGAGGATCACGACTTCGGCGGTACGCAGTACGCCTTCGAGGTCGGCAGAGAGCACCGATCCAATGTGCGGGATAACTTCTTCGATGTACTGGCGATTAGAACCCGCCAGGCGGCCGAGAGAGACATCCTCGTCCCAGACTTTGACTTCGAGACCCTCACCCAGGAGGCGCTTGATCAACTGCACCTGCGGGCTCTCGCGCAGATCGTCGGTGCCGGCTTTGAAGCTCAGACCGAGCTGCGCAATTTTCTTCTTGCCTGTGCTCATCACCATTTCCACGGCGCGATCGACGTGCGCGGCATTGCTTGGCATGAGGGATTCGAGCAACGGCAAATTGAGATCGAGTTCCTTGGCTTTGTAGGTGATGGCGCGCAGATCTTTCGGAAGACAGGAACCGCCGAAGGCGAAGCCCGGGGAAAGATATGCGGGAGAAATGTTCAGCTTGGTATCGGAGAGGAAAATTTTGGTGACCGCGTGCGCGTCGACGCCGAGATGCTTGCACATGGTTCCCATTTCGTTGGCGAAGCCGACTTTCAGCGCGTGATAGCAGTTGGAAAAATATTTGACCATTTCGGCGACCGGAATGGTCGTCTCGTAGAGAGTGCCGGGAGTGTTCTTGTAAAGTTCGCGCAGCGGCGCGAGATGCTGGCTGTCGCCGGCTCCGAGAATGGTATAGGGCGGGTTCAGGAAGTCGGCGACCGCGCTGCCTTCGCGCATGAACTCAGGGTTATAGCAAACGGTGAAATCCTGGCCGCACTTCTTGCCGCTTTCTTTTTCAAGGATGGGGAGCACGATGGTTTCGGTTGTTCCGGCCAGCACCGTACTGCGGAGAACAAAAACGTGCGGCGATTTTTTTTGACGGATGGCGGCGCCGATTTCTCGGGCAACGTGCTCGATGTGGCTAAGGTCAAGCTTGCCATTTTTCAGGCTGGGCGTTCCGACGCAGACGAATGAGACTTCGGAATTCAGCACGGCCGCAGTGGCATCGGTAGTCGCGTGCAGCAGCCCGGCGCGGTGCGCCTCGGCGACCATTTCGCTCATGCGAGCTTCGATGATCGGGGTGTGGCCCGAGTCCATCGTCTCAACTTTGGCGCGGCTTACGTCGACGCCAATGACTTTGTGGCCCATAGAGGCGAAGCAGGCCGCCGATACGGATCCGACGTATCCCAAACCAAAAACGCTAACGGACAAGCCCAAGCGAATTCTCCTGGCCATCGAGTATCTGGGGGCTACTATGTGGCACTAGGAACTATACCAACCCCCAGTTAGGCGGTAGCAAGCCGCTATCCATCCGGGCGCCGGGCAGCCCCGAGCGCAGACAACAAGACACTTGTTTTCAATATGTTACAGAATATCCTTTAAAAACCACCGGAGTCCAGTCCAACGGCGGGGTAAGAAATGGACAACTATTTCCACCGGGTGGAAAGGCGGTGGGTCAAATTGCCACAAAAGCTCAATCGTGCTGCGGCGGGCTGGTCCCGGTCGGAGTCAAGGATTGGCGAGGTTACAGGGGTAACGGGCGGGTCGAGAGCGGCTTTTCAGCATGTAAGATAAGGGCATCTGTGACTTCCAGATGGCAAAGCAAGGTGGCGCGCGTATCCCGGATGGACTGGGAAGAGGTGCGGGTGCGCGTGGCGCAGGAATTCCACAAGCAGAGCGAACTGCTTATGCACCGGATGGGCGTGCGGAATCGGGCGCTGCGGCTGAATGCGGATTCGGCGGTGCGGCAGGGGCGATTCTTCTTTTCTGGCAACGAAAGTTCAGAGCGCGCAGAGTTGCTGCGTAAATATCTGCCCGATGAAGCGAGTGGAATTTTGCGCGAGGCCGATGAGATCTGCGGCCACCGTTTTCGGCTGCTGGGCTACGAGAATCTTGGCTTCACTCTTGGCGACGGCAGTGGAAGAGACAGAGATAAGAACAAAGAGATCGACTGGCATCTCGATCCCGTGCACGGCAAGCGCGCACCGCTCGATCCATGGTTCAAGATTCCTTTTCTTGATTTCGCGGTGGTGGGCGACCACAAGGTCACATGGCAGCTGAACCGGCACCAGCACCTGGTAACGCTGGCCAAGGCCCGGCTGCTGAGCGGGGATGAGAAATACGTTCGCGAACTGATGGCGCAGTGGCGCAGTTGGATCAAGGCGAATCCGTATCCGTTGGGAATCAACTGGGGAAGCACGCTGGAGGTTGCCTTCCGCAGTTTGTCGTGGATCTGGGTGGACCAGTTGCTGGCGGGAACGGCCGAGTACGCGGAGTTCCGCTCGGAACTGACACCGGCGCTTGCGTTTCATGGACGTTACATTGAGCGCTATTTATCTACTTATTTTTCTCCGAACACGCACCTGCTGGGGGAAGCGGTGGCGCTGTTCTTTCTGGGCACTTTGTATCCGCAAATGCCGGGGGCCGCGCGCTGGAAGGAATCCGGGTGGAAGATTGTGCTCCGCGAGGCCGGGCGGCAGGTGCGCCCGGATGGCGTTTACTTCGAGCAATCGCTGTACTACCACGTTTATGCGCTCGACTTTTTTCTATATGCCCGGTTACTCGCGGCGCGGAATGGAATGGAGATTCCACGGAACTATGACGCGGTGCTAGGCCGGATGCTCGATGTAGTCGCAGCGCTGGCGCAGGGAGGACCGGCGGAAGGCTTCGGCGATGATGATGGCGGGCGAGTGTGGAATCCGCGGCGCAACCGGACGGAGCAGATGACGGACCCGCTGGCGCTGGGTGCGGTGATGTACTCCAGGGAACCTTCCGCGGCGCGGCTGACGGAAGAAGCGATCTGGTTGTTTGGCAATCAAGCCGTCGAGAAACTCGCACACGCGAAAGCGACCCCGGCTGCACGATCGCTAGCCTTTCCCGACGGCGGGCTTTACGTGCTGGCGGATTCGCAGCCGTACGCGCAGGCGATGGTCGTGGATGCCGGTCCGCAGGGCGTCGGCCGCTCGGGGCACGGACATGCCGATGCACTCAGCCTGCGGCTCACCATGGATGGACGGCGCTGGCTGGTGGACGCGGGAAGCGGCGTCTACATTTCGAAAGATCCAGCAGATAGGGACACGTTTCGCGGGACGGCTGCACATAACACACTGCGCGTGGATGGGGTGGACCAAGCGGTTGCGGATGAACCTTTCTCATGGATCCACATTCCGGCAACGCAAGCGGAAAACTGGATCGTGGGAAAAAGCTTCACTTACTTTGTGGGCAGTCACAATGGATATGCGCGGCTGGAGGATCCGGTTGTGCATCGGCGGCACGTGCTAAAGCTAACGACAGAGATCGCGGGCGGTGTGTGGCTGGTACGTGATGTTGCGCTCGGCCAAGCGGAACATGAACTGGAGATACGATGGCACTTCGCGCCGGATCTCGAAGTTCACACCGTTGGCTCGGGTCGGGTGGAAATATCGGAGGCTGGCGCTCGGTCGGCGAAATCGGGGTTGAGCCTGATCGTGCCGGAAGAAACGGTTTGGCACACGGCGACGGAAGTCAGCAGAACCCTGCTGTCACCCGCTTACGGTGTGTTCCAGCCCGCGCCGTTGGTGCGATGCCATGCGCGGGTGTTGCTGCCGGCAGAGACGGCGACGGTGCTGGCGCCCCGCCAGGGCGCAATCCGACAGGAAGGCGAACCACGCTTGGCGAGCATGACGCAGGCGGCGGTACAAGTCTACGAACTCGACTATCATCAGAATAACGAAAGCCAGGGATTCTTTTTTGCGCTGGGCGACGAGGCGTGGAGTTTCGGCCCGTGGTCTTCGGACGCGCGAGTGTTGTATTGCCGCATAGAAAAAGAGAAGCTCACGCACCTGGTCGTGATCGGCGGGACGCAAGTCGCGTGGCAGGGACAGCCTCTCGTGAAGGCGGCGGGGCCGTCCAGCTTTTTCGAGTGGCGCAAGCAGGATGCACTGATGAATACAGCGCCGGGCGCGTTTTCGGTTACGTCGTTATTTGAAGAGCTGACGTGCGACTCGCCTTCTTCATCGGCGGACTTAAGTCACGGCTCCTCGAATCGCAGTCCATACGCGGAGAAACACTGAATGTGCGGGATCGCAGGGATTCTTGAATTCGGACGCGACGCGCGGGCAAGCGCCGCGGCTCTGCGCGAAATGTGCCGCGTGATCACCCATCGCGGGCCCGACGATGAGGGCTTTTATACGGACGGCGCGGTGGGCATCGGCATGCGGCGGCTCAGCATTGTCGATGTGGCTGGCGGGCATCAGCCGATTACGAACGAAGACGGCACGCTGTGGATCGTGTTCAATGGCGAGATCTACAACCATCTTGCCTTGCGCGAGCAACTCATCGCGCGCGGGCACCGCTACAGCACGCATAGCGATACCGAGACCGTCATCCACCTCTATGAAGAGTACGGCGCCGATTGTGTGCGGCACCTGCGCGGCATGTTCGCTTTTGCCATCTGGAATCGCAATACGAAAACGCTTTTCATAGCGCGCGACCGGCTGGGCATCAAGCCGCTGTATTACAAATTGACGCCGGAGCGGCTCCTGTTAGGATCGGAAATCAAAGCGCTGCTGGCGCATGGCGGAATTCGTCCGGAGTTCAATCGGGCGGCGCTGCCGGAGTATTTGGCGTTTGGATATTTGTCGGGCGAGGAAAGCTTCTACAGCGGAATTCTGAAGTTGCTGCCCGGGCGCACCATGACGATTGGTCCGGAGGGCAAGGCGCAAATCCGGCAGTACTGGGACCTGGATGCATCGAAGCCGCACGAATCGCGGGATGAAGGTTACTACGTCCAGAGCTATCGCGAGTTATTGGAAGGCGCAGTCAACAGCCACTTGATGAGCGACGTGCCGCTGGGCGTGTTCCTGAGCGGCGGCTTGGATTCGAGCGCGGTGGCCGCGCTGATGACGAAAATACGGCGCGAGCCGATCGAAACTTTTTCCGTCGGCTACACCGAGCAGACTTACAGCGAGCTGCCCTTTGCGCGCGCGGTTTCAGAGCACATCCGGTCGCGGCATCATGAAGTGTTGGTCAGCGAGCAGGATTTTTTCTCGGCCCTGCCGCATTTGATCTGGCATGAAGACGAGCCGATCGTGTGGCCTTCGAGCGTCTCGCTTTATTTTGTCGCCTGCCTCGCCCGGGAAAGAGTTACGGTGGTGCTGACCGGAGAGGGCGCGGATGAAACCCTGGCGGGCTACACGCGCTATGCTTTCACTTTGAAAAACGCGGCCATGGATCGCGCGTACCGTAGCGTGATTCCGGGCGTCCTGCGGCGCGGATTACGCAACGCGGTTGCGACTTCTTCCCTGCTGGGAGCAACCCTGCGCCGGAAACTGGAACACACATTTCTCGCCAAGGATGGGAATTCCTGGGCTTCTTTTTATTTCGATAATTTCTTTTCCGCCTTCGGCGAAGCGGAGCAGAGCGGATTGCTGACCAGCGAGTTCGCGCGAGAGGCGGCGCCCAGCACCGCATACAAGAATGTCCTCCAATACTGGGACCACGCGTCCGCAGTTTTACCAGGGGGCGAAATGCTGCAACGGCTGCTCTACACCGACATCAAGACTTACCTGGTGGAACTGCTGATGAAGCAGGACAACATGAGCATGGCCGCATCCATCGAAAGCCGGGTGCCGTTTCTCGATCATGTGCTGGTGGAATTCGCAACGCGAATTCCCCGCGAAGTGCAGATTCAGGGAATGGCCGGCAAACGGATTCTCAAAAAGGCGGTCGAAGATCTGCTGCCGCACTCGATTGTGTACAGGCAGAAGCTGGGATTTCCGACGCCGTGGAGCGGATGGCTGGCCGGACCGCGCCTGGAAACGATTCGCGAGATGCTGCTTGAACCGCGCAGCCTGAATCGCGGATACTTCCGGCGCGAAGCGGTCGAGAAGCTGTTCGACGAACATCGCGCGAAGCATCGCGACAACTACGATCGCATCTGGCGACTGCTCAATCTTGAGCTGTGGCATCGCGTTTGTCTCGAGGGCGAACCGCACGACCAAGTTGGCGAGCCCGCGATGAAGATGGCTTCGACGCGGTAGAAGACTTTTTCCCGCGCCCCCTCGCTGCGCACATCCGATGCGAATCACGGGCCCGTCCGCGTTTCACGTGGAACATTTTGCACTGGCGCATAACTGCGCTGCACTGGGCAACAAGATCAGTTGCAAAGCGGGCGCGGGGGCACTAGAGTACGTCCAATACGGAAGGTTCGCTGCTGGGATGACTGGCGTGGCCGGGAATCACAGAAGGCAGTTGGAAAGGATACGAGATTGAAGATCTCGCAAAAAGGGCTTTATGCGTTGGAAGCGATAATGACCCTTGGCCGCCGATACGGAACCGAAACCGTCAAGATACGGGACATCGCCATCGATAGCGACCTGCCGGAAAAATTTCTTGAGTTGATTCTGCTGGAACTCAAAAACGCGCGCATCGTGGAAAGCGTTCGGGGCGCGAAGGGCGGCTACCGGCTGCGGCGCGCACCAGCGGAGATCAAACTCAGCGAGATCATTCGTCTGGTTGACGGCCCGCTCGCACCTTTTGGGGATGCGGAGCAGCTTCGAAGCCTCATCGTTACCGATCCCGACCATCGCGCGCTCTATAGCGTGTTTTTAGAAGTGCGAGATGCCGCGGCCAAAATACTGGAGAGCACCACCGTAGCCGACATCGTCGGCGATTCTTCTAAGTCCCGCAAACAGCCGAGCGCAAAGAAGAAGCCGAAGAAAGGTTCTCTCCTGTAGATCGTCCACAAGGACGCGAAGAGTAAGTAGCTTGCTCGCCCCGCGGGCCCGGAATGTTAAGCGAGAACGGCCTCGTACTCGCCATATGCGCCTTTGAAATCGGTGATTTCATGGGTGCCCTCGAAATGCCAGATCCTGGTGGCGACTTCATCAATCAGATCTTCGTCATGCGCAACCCGCACAGCCACTCGCCGCCGCCATCGAAGGATTCATGTTAGCCTTTTGAGCGTAATGAACGATCCTCGGCCTTCTCCGCTCGATCTTCAGGCAATGGCGCGGCAGATCATGGTGGCGCAGGGTTTCGAACCGAATTTTCCGCCGGCTACCCAGCAACAACTGGCGGATATCAGGGCTCATCCGCCACAGCTGACGCCGTCCGATAAGGTGCGAGATTTACGCGGCTTGCTTTGGTCCTCGATTGATAACGATACCTCGAAGGATCTCGACCAGATCGAGGTCGCCGAGCGACTGCCCAATGGCGACGTCAAAGTGATGATCGGGATCGCCGATGTGGACGCTTTTATCGCCAAGGATTCTCCCATCGATCAACACGCGGCCAAGGAGACGACCACCGTCTATGCCGGCATCTGCAATTTTCCAATGCTGCCGGAGGAGCTCTCGACGGGTGCGTCGTCGCTGCTCGAAAACGTGGACAGGCCGAGCGTAGTGACTGAATTCGAGATCTCTGCCAGCGGCTCGCTGGATTCAAGCGACGTGTATCGGGCCATCGTTCGCAACAAGGCGCAACTCACCTATAGCGCGGTCGGAGCATGGCTGGAAGGCACGGCGGCGGCTCCGCCCAAAGTGGCCGCGTCTGCGGAACTGCAGGCGCAGCTCAAGCTGCAGGACGAAGTTGCCCAGGCGCTCAGAAAATTGCGCTACGAAAATGGCGCGCTGGACATTGATACCAGCGAAGTTCATCCGGTGGTGCTCAATCAGCAGGTGGTGGATGTCGTGAAAGAAGAGAAGAATCGGGCCACCGACTTGATTGAAGACTTTATGATCGCCGCCAATGGCGTGGTGGCGCGGCTGCTGGAAAAAGTTTCTTCATTGCGCCGCATCGTGAAAACTCCCGAGCATTGGGACGGCCTCGTGCGGCTGGCGGCGGAGCAGGGTGAAAAGCTGCCCGCACAGGCCGATTCCAAGGCACTCAACGAATTTCTTCTGAAGCGCAAATCCGCCGATCCCGATCACTTCGCCGACCTCTCGCTCGCCGTCATCAAGCTGATTGGGCCGGGCGAATATGTGCTGGAGCGTCCGGGCGATCCCGAGCAGGGACACTTCGGACTTGCCGTGCAGGATTACACTCACTCGACTGCGCCCAACCGGCGCTTTGCCGATATTGTCACGCAAAGGCTGATCAAGACCTTGCTCGCCGGAAAACCCGGGCTCTATTCTGACGACGAACTGACCGCCATCGCGGCGAACTGCACCGAGAAAGGCGACGCAGCGCGCAAAGTGGAGCGTGAAATGTCGAAGCGGCTAGCCGCCGTGGCCATGAGCCATCGAGTGGGTGAAACCTTCGACGCCATCGTCACCGGAGTCACTCCGAGTGGGACGTTTGTTCGTGTCATGCAGCCGCACATCGAAGGATTGTTAGCCCAGGGAGCGCAGGGGTTGCACATTGGCGACAAAATTCGGGCGAAGCTTACGCGGACTGATGTGCAGCGTGGGTTTATTGATTTTGTTAAAGCGTAGGAACACCCGCCATCTGATCGACGTTCGTCTCTCTTCGTCGCCCGAATTCATGCTTGCGGATGCGGAGGGAGTATTATGCGGATAACTAATGGAGTTAATGAAAACGGAGTAGAGCAATGCCCGAGTCCATTGACTGGCCACCGAAGCATCCGGCGCGGTCTCCCCGTCGCCGCCGCTTCCTTCTCATTCTCGCCGTCCTGGCCGCCATCTTCTTCGGCGGCCGGACCGCGTTGTCCTATTACGTGGACGCGCTCTGGTTCGGGTCGCTCGGCTACGGGGGCGTGTTCTGGAAGACACTGAGCCTGCAGTGGGGAATCTTCGCGTTCTTTACAGCGGCCACATTTCTCATTCTCTTCGGATCGTTCCTCGCCCTCAAGCGAGCGCATCTCCCCGACTTGCCGAGCGGCCACACGATTTTCATCGGCGGACAGCCGCTGAAGCTGCCGGTTGAGCCTGTCCTGCGCCTCATCGCGCTCGGCGTTTCGCTCGTCATTGCCGCTGTTACCGGCGCGGGCATGATGGTGGAGTGGCCGACGCTCGCGCTCTTTTGGTATGCACCGCACACCACTGGCAGCGTCGCCGTCTTTGACCCGATTTTTGGCAAGCCGCTGAACTTTTTTCTATTCACCCTGCCCGCGTGGCAGCTCATCGCCGGCTGGCTGCTGACGCTAGCCGTGATTGCCTGTATACTCGCCGTTTTCTTTATCCTCATCACGGGCGGAAGCCGTGCGCTCTCCGGGCAACTCAGCCGTTCCGTCATATTGCCCTGGCGCGGGCTCTCCATCACGTTTGCGTTCCTGTTGCTGATCATTGCGATGCGCGTGTATATCGGCCGGTTCGAGTTATTGCTCGATGATCATACGATCTTCGGGGGTGTGACCTACACGGACGCGCACATTACGCTCACCGGGATGCTCATCGTCTGCGCGGCGCTGGTTCTCGGCGCGGTGATCGCTGTCGTCAACTCCGTGCGATTGCCACGCGGGCGCTGGCTGGTCGCGGCGATCCTTCCGGCCATAGTCTGTTATATCGCCGTTCAAGGGGTCGCCTGGTACGTCAGCAGCTTTATCGTCAAACCGAACGAACTGGTTCGCGAGAAACCCTACATTGTTTACAACACCGACTTGACGCGGCAGGCCTACGGATTGAACCGGGTGTCGCAGCGCGAGTTTCCCGCGGAGACGACCGTCGACGCGGCCGACCCGGAGAACAATCAGGCTACGCTTCAGAACATCCGGCTATGGGACTGGCGCGCGCTCCAGGACACGCTGCGTCAGATTCAGGAAATCCGCACTTACTACGACTTCCCCGACATCGATATTGATCGCTATGACATTGACGGCACGACTCGCGAGGTGATGCTCGCCGCGCGCGAGCTAAACGTCGATAAGCTCCCGGAGAGCAGCCGCAACTGGATTAACGACAAGTTGATCTACACCCACGGCTACGGCATCACCATGAACCCGGTCAATGGATTTACGCCGGAGGGGCTGCCCACCCTGATTCTGAGCAACATGCCGGTCCAGAGCACGGTGCGTAGTCTCACCGTGACGCGCCCAGAGATTTATTTCGGCGAGATGACGAATACCGACGTCTACGTGAAGACGCGGCAGAAGGAATTTAACTACCCGCAAGGCGCGAGCAACAGCCTCACGTCGTATGAAGGCAACGGCGGCATCGTGCTCGGCGGTTTTCTGCGCCGCATCATGATTGCGTTCGACCGCGACGACCTCGCGAAGCTGCCGTTCAGCGATGACGTGACCCAGGAAAGCCGGCTGCTGATGCGGCGCAGCCTGCGCGATCGCGTGTCGGCATTAGCGCCGTTTCTCGCCTACGATCCGGATCCCTACATCGTGCTCGGCGACGATGGCCGGCTGTCGTGGATCATGGATGCGTTCACAGTTTCAGACAGCTATCCTTACTCGACCCATTACCGTCTCGGCAACAATCCCATCAACTACATGCGGAACAGCGTTAAGGTGGTCATCGACGCCTACGATGGTACGACCACGTTTTACGTGTTTGATACGGAGGATCCGATCATCGCAGCCTACCGCCGCATCTTTCCGAGTCTGTTCAAGGATGCATCCATGATGCCGTCCGGGCTGCGCAAGCACGTGCGCTACCCCGAGTTGTTGCTCAAACTGCAGGCGGAAGTGTACGGCCTGTATCACATGACGGATCCGGAAGCGTTCTACAACCGTGAAGATCTGTGGACGGTCGCCACCGAAGTCGGCATGAGCGAGGGAGGCGGGCAAATAACGCAGGCGATGCAGCCGAACTTCGTGCTGATGAAACTGCCGGGCGAAGCCGGCGAGGAGTTCGTGGAGATTCTGCCATTCACGCCGTCCAACCGGAATAATCTGATTGGCTGGATTGCCGGGCGCAGCGACGGCGCACATTACGGTACGTCGGTGGTTTACAACTTTCCCAAAACGAAGCTGGTCGACGGGCCGCTGCAAATCGAGGCGCGAATCGATCAGAACGCGCAGCTTTCCGGACAATTGACGCTGTGGAATCAGCAAGGCTCGCACGTGCGGCGCGGGGCCCTGCTGGTGATTCCGTCCGGGCGCGCGCTGTTGTACGCGGAGCCGATTTACCTGCAGGCCGAGCGGAGTCCGATGCCGGAGTTGCGTCTGGTTGTGCTCGCGCTGCAAGATAAGCTGGCGTACGGACCAACCTTCGAGTCGGCGATGGCGGCCCTTTTTGGCGGAGCGGCCTCGTCCCTTAGCGCCCCGTCGATGAATGCCCCGTCAACGAGCGCCGCGGCAGTCCCCGCCGAGTCGGTGCGCGGCGCACCGGCATCCGCCGCGTCGCCCCACCCCGCAGCGGATACCAATCTCAATGCGCTCATCGCGGAAGCCGCCAAAGACCTTGCCGACTATCAGCGCCTGACGGCGGAAGGCAAGCTCGGCGAGGCTGGACAGAAGCTGGAAGAGTTGAAGCGCACGCTCGACAAGCTGAACGCGCGTCGCTGAACATGCGTCAAAGACAGTCTCGCTGCGGTGCTGGGCTCTTGGCTCTCGAAGTCTTCCATACCGACGAAGCACTGCCCGGAGACCGGCTTCGGAGGATCCACTTCAAAGTCTGTTCACCGTGTGACCTCCGTCCTTGCCGTGTCTGCGCACCCTGTGTTTGACTTCTTAACGGAGAATAGCGCCCCTTTTTCTCAAAGGGAGCGCGATGGGGCGGCGATGACGGCCGCGTTTACGGTCGAAATGTTCGCCCCGTTCAGGAGGCTCGTTCCTGCATGGCCGAAGTCGAAACCAAGTCTCTTCCCGCGAACGCCTACCAGCCGTTGAAGGACGGCGAAATCTACATGCCGCTGGTGCCCGCCAACATGGCGCCACCGGAGGTGACCTGGCGCTCGGTGCTGTGGGGCACGTTGCTGTGCATCGTCTTCAGCGTCGCGTCGGCCTATTCCGCCCTCAAGGTGGGCCAGGGAATGGAGGCGGCGATTCCCATCTCCATCCTCGCCATCGGCTTGGCGCGCGTCTACCGGCGGCGCTCCACCGTGCTGGAGAACATGATCATCACCGGCATCGGCGGCGCCTCCGGCAGCGTGGTGGCCGGCGCCGTCTTCACCGTGCCGGCGCTCTACATTCTCCACCTCGACCCGCATCCGGTGCAGACCATCTTCATCTGCCTGGCCGGCGGCTGCCTGGGCATCCTCTTCCTCATCCCGCTGCGGCGCTACTTTGTGTGCGAGATGCACGGCAAGTTCCCATTTCCCGAGGCCACGGCGATCACCGAAGTCCTCGTCACCGGCGAGAAAGGCGGATCGCAAGCCAAACTGCTGCTTCAGGCCACCGTCATCGCCGCGCTTTATGACTTCTTTGTCACCACGTTCCACGTCTGGAAGGAATACCTGAACTTTCAGTTCGTGCCCGTGGTGCGGTCACTAGCCGACCGTGGGCGCATGGTCTTCAATTTCGATGCTGTCAGCTTCATCCTCGGACTGGGCTATGTGATGGGTCTGCGCATTTCCATGATCTTTTGCGCCGGCGGCATTCTGGTGAACTTCGTGCTCATCCCGACGATCTGGTTCATCGGCAGCCATATGGGCGAGGTCACGGTCTATCCCGCTACCATCCCTATTTCGCACATGACGGCCTTGGACATCTACCGCAATTATGTGCGCTTCATTGGCGTGGGCGCCATTGCGAGCGCCGGCCTCGTCGGAATCCTCAAGTCGCTGCGCGTGGTTGCCGGGTCGTTCGGCATCGCGCTGCACGCCTTCCGCCACGGCGAAGCGCCGCAGATGGAACGCACCGACCGTGACATTCCCATCCTCACCATTCTCCTCGGCGTGGTGCTGGGAGCAATCGGAGTAGCCGTCTTCTTCGGACAGCTTCATGTTTCGTGGACCGTGGTCGCCGTGGGCCTGGTTCTCACGCTGCTTTTCTCATTCTTCTTCACCACGGTGGCTGCCAACGCCATTGCCACCACGGCAAACAACCCGGCCAGCGGCATGACGTTGCTGACCGTCATCGTCTCCGCGGTGGTGTTGCTGAAGTTCGGGCTCTCCGGGACCACCGGCATGTTCTTCGTGATGGCCCTGGCCGGCATGGTCTGTGTGGCCCTGTGCGCCTCGGGACAGTTCATTACCGACCTGAAAGCCGGCTACTGGCTCGGTTCCACGCCTGCGGCGCAGGAGAAGGTGAAGTTTATCGGGGTGGTCGCGGCGGCAATTACTGCGGGGTTGACCATCATCCTGCTGGCCAAGGCCTTCCAGTTCGGAGAGGCCGTGTCCGGCGACTCGCGGCAGGTCCTGGTCGCGCCCCAGGCCTCCGCACTGAAAGCCGTGGTGTCGGGATTCATGAGCGGCCAGCCGGTCGCCTATATGTTGTTCGGCATCGGCGCCATGGTCACCGTGGTGCTCGAGATGCTCGGCCTCTCTTCCATGGTCTTTGCGCTGGGAATCTATTTGCCGCTGCAGTTGACCACGCCGATCCTGGCCGGCGGATTCCTCTCGCACCTGGTGAACAAGCGCGGGGAGAAAATCGGCGGCCCGCGCGGCAATACCATCCGCGAGCGCGGCATCATCATTGCCGGCGGCTTGATGGCGGGCGGCGCACTCGGCGGAGTGATTGGGGCGGCGCTGCGCGTCCTGCCGAGCTTCAAGGAAGAGTGGATTCAGACGCCTTTCTACGCCAACGATGCGGTGTCGCAAAGCGTTTCCGCGTTGCTGTTTATTGGACTCTGTCTGTACGTGTGGTTCGGCTCGCTGAAGAAAGTTTCTGCTGAAAAAGAATGAGGAGGTCCGCATGGATTCGCTAGGACGATTTGTTGCAGATGCAGTTCTCGGTATCGACACACTTTGGGGTGGCGATGTCATGTGCCCCTCGGGCACGGGACGATTCATCGCCGATTGCTGGTTTTCCGACGAACCGCTGCCCGTTGCCTACACGCATCCGGCCGCAGGACGGCTGCGCGACTCCGGGGGCGTCGCGGGCAAAAAGGTAGATCGCGAGGCGGTAGAGCAGTATCTCCGCGAAGTGAATCTTCCCAAAGCGATCGCGGGGATCCGCGAAGAAGCAGGAAAGCTCGCAGGGAAGTCCGACGCCCTGCGCAAGCCTTATCTGATCGGCCTGGCGGATTGCCTCGACGTCATGTGGGACCTCGCTATGGAAGTCCTGGGCAAAGGCAAGCCGGTGCCCTACCCTCGCTGCGTGGAAGCCGCGACGGGCAAACCGCCCGAGCCTTCCAAACCGGAGAAAAAGCGCGCTCGCGTTGCCGAATTGCTCGGCCGGGCTGGCTATGCATCGTCGGACCCGAACGAGCTGTTAAAGGCGGTCGACGGCTGGCGCCGTGAGCGCGTGGCCCCGTTGGCATCGGTGCGCGCTCTGAGCGCGGCGGTGATCGCGCAGCTTGACCACCTTTGCGCGAAGAATCTGCTGCCCTACCTCCCGAAAGAACTGGCGCCGGTGCCGCGCGCGAACATCGACTTTCTGCCTATCAAGGATGCCTGGTTCTCCGGCTCAATGAATTACATTGGGCGGGCCCGAAATGCGGACGGCTCGCCCAAATATGAAGCCACGTACGAGATCAATGCCTCGCTGCAGATTTCGTTTCCCGAGTTTGAACATCTTGTCAGTCACGAGGTTGTGCCCGGCCACGTGACCACCTTCGCCTATCTGCAGGATTTGTACGTGCGCGGGAAAGCCGGCTTTGAGACGACCGTGCTCACCATGAACACGCGCGCTGCCACGCTGTTCGAGGGCATCGCCAATAACGCAATTCTGATCGCGCACGGCGTCACGGAAGTCGAGCAATTGCCCGACGAAGATTTGCAGATCGGCGTGCTCCTGGCGTTGTTACAGGACGACGCCAAGAATCAGTCGTCGTATCTGACCTGGGGCGAGGGGAGGCCGCAGGCGGAGGTCGCGGCCACGCTGCGCCGCGATTTTCTCGTCACCGAGGAACGCGCCGACAAACTCTCGGGCGCTTGGGGACGCCATCCATTACTTGGTCGAATGTATCTGCCGGCTTACCGGGCAGGAACGGAGCGAATCGCACAATTGCGGCGCACTCACCCGGCAAATCGCATTCTACCGGCAATCTACGGCTGCTCTGGGTTGGTTGATATCGTGACTATCGACGGAATGTTGAAGCGGGAGTAGCTCAGGGCAATTTCGTCGGGTGGAGCTAAAGATCTCTACATTTATGTATCGGAAAAAACCAACATCACTTCGGAAGAGCGAAACGGCTGGACGAGCATCTTGCCCATAAAAATCGCCGGCAGCGGTTGCCACCGGCGACACAGTTCGGAATCATTACTCTGCACTCAGCCTAGGCAGCTTTGCGTGGCCCTTGCGAGTCAGTCTTGTTTTTGTCGGAGCTCTCTTCACGATTAAAAGAAAGATTGGGGGCGCCCGTCTGCTCCAAACTTTTCCGTTTTCTCCATCTGCTGAGGGAAGGGGTCAGTATGCCAATGGCGATTACCAGCACGGCAAACACAATCAAGAGCCATAAGGACCCGTGCCTGGCAGGCGCAGTGGGTGTAGTGGCGACGGCAGCCGGTGCGCTGACAGGCTCCGAGGAAGTGCTGGCAGTCGCAGCGGGTGTGGCGGCGGCAGCCGGTGTGCTGACAGGCTCCGCGGGTGTGGTGGCAGTTTCAGCGGGTGCAGCGGCAGCTGCAGCCGGTGTTGCTGGCAATCTCCTAGCATGTTCTGGCCGTCGCATTGGGTGAACGGCGCCTTCAACCGGTGTGTTGACAGTCTCCGCGGGTGAAGAGGCGGTGGCAGCCGGTGTGACGACAGTCTCCGCAGGTGTGGTGACCGTCGCAGCGGGTGTGACGACAATCTCCGCGGGTGGTGTAGCGGCGGCGGCGGGTGTGACCGCAGTCTCCGCAGGTGTGGTGACAGTCGCAGTGGGTGCCGCGGTGGCGGCAGCGGGTGTGATGGTAGTCTCCGTAACTGTGCTGGTAGTGGCAGCGGGCGCAGTAGCGGCCGCTGGAGGTGTGCTGGCAGTTTGCGAAGGCGTGCTGACAGTCGCAGTGGGTGCAGCAGCGGCGGCGGCAGCGCAGTGTTCGGAGATCATGTTCAGTTCGGTGACGGCAATGCTGTTATCAGCAGCGGCGGAACTCGCCCCACTTGCTCTGTGCCCGATCAGGGTTACGTCATGGCCCACATGCGGCTTGAGATCGACACTACTGGTGGTGATCTTGAAAATGCGGCCGGTGTTGTCTTGCACAACTGTGTAATTACCAACCGAGCCACCCAGGCAACCCTTAATGTTGCTCTGGTCTGTATTGATGCTCGCCGCGGGAGTCTGTGCAAACCCCAGCGCGACCAGCAGGGCCGGTACAACGATCAACAGCAATGCTCTTTTCATGGACTCCTCCGAGGATTCTCGCCTTGCGGCGGTCTGAAATTTCGCTTGGGATTTGATTCTGCTTCCGATTCTGATGTCGAACCCTCGCGGCTTTCGGGCTCCGGCCTGAGAACTTGGAGCATCCAGGGGAAACGCGATAATCCTATCCGGTAAGAATCTGGCCGTCTGTTCCAAACCGCTCACATTCAGGAAGAGAAGCGAACCAGACACCGATCAGAATCTTCCCGATTCGTCTGCAACCAGCGGAGCGGTGAATTGGCTAGCGCGCGCGGCCCTCTCGATGGATGCGACTGCATTTTGTCTGGAATGGATGGGCCTGATAGGGGTCTGAGCACTGGACGCTTGAGAGCTGGGAACTGGGAACTGAAGGCCGAGAACTGAGTTTCACTACTTACATCGTCTTCAGTTCGGGACTCACCCGCAACTTTGCTTCGGTTGCGCTTTGGACGTCCTCGGCCGTCAGGCCGGGAGCAATCTCTTCAAGCAGCAATCCTTCCGGTGTGACTCGGATGTAGGCCATCTCGGTGACAATTGTGTCCACCACCTTCACGCCGGTCAGAGGCAGGGTGCATTTCTTCAGGATCTTCGGCTGTCCATCTTTGGTTGTATGTTCCATGGCGATGATCGTGCGTCGCGCTCCTGCAACCAGGTCCATGGCGCCGCCCATGCCTTTGACCATTTTGCCCGGAATCATCCAGTTGGCAAGATTGCCGAATTCGTCGACTTCCATCGCGCCCAGCACGCTAAGGTCAACATGGCCGCCGCGAATCATGGCGAAAGAATCGGCGCTCGAAAAGTACGCGGTGCCCGCGAGCTCGCTGACCGTTTCTTTGCTCGCGTTGATCAGGTCGGCGTCTTCCGAGCCTTCGAGTGGATACGGCCCGATGCCAAGCATCCCGTTCTCGGATTGCAGAATCACGTCCATGCCCGGCGGGACATAATTGGCAATCAGCGTAGGCAAACCGATGCCGAGGTTGACGTAGAATCCGTCGCGCAATTCGCGGGCAATGCGCTTCACGATGCGTTCGCGTTTGTCGGTGTCTTTCGGGGGTTTCGCGTCTGTCGGCATGGTCTAGGTCTCAGGTATCAGGTATCAGCTCTCGGGAAAATCCCAATTGGACTAACCGCTAACTACTCGCAACTGCTTTGCGCATTGTTCTCTTCTCGATCCTTTTTTCGAAAAGCTGACCTTGAAAGATTCGTTTCACATACACGCTTGGCGTATGAACCAGGTCAGGATCCAGTTCGCCCGGTTCGACCAGGTGTTCGACTTCGGCGATGGTGATCTTGGCCGCGGTGGCCATCATGGGATTGAAATTGCGCGCGGTTTTGCGATAGACGAGGTTACCCCACTTGTCGCCCTTCCAGGCCTTGACGAAGGCGAAGTCGGCTTGCAGCGCGCGCTCCATGATGTAAGTGCGGCCGTCGAACTCGCGCGCTTCCTTGCCCTCGGCAACCACCGTGCCGACGCCGGTGGGCGTGAAGAACGCGGGAATGCCAGCGCCCCCGGCGCGAATTCGCTCGGAGAACGTTCCTTGCGGAACCAGGTCGAGCTGCACCGTGCCGTTCAGCACCATTTGTTCGAGCAGTTTGTTTTCGCCGACGTAGGTTCCGATGTGCCGCCGGATTTGGCCGTTGGCGAGCAGCAGTCCCATGCCGGCGCCGTCGACGCCGGCGTTGTTGCTGATGGTGGTGAGGTTCTTGACGCCCTTGCGGACGAGAGCGCGGATCAGGTTCTCTGGCATCCCGCACAAACCGAATCCGCCCACCATAATGGTGGCGCCGTCCAACACGTCCTGGATCGCCTCTTCAGCGCTCGCGACAACTTTGTGCATAGCAAGGAGAATTCTATAGTGAGAATCGGTAATTTTGTAATCTCTAATTTTGTAATTTGAAAACCAAAGCCTGGGCTGTTGGCGTTCGGGGATTTTTATATTACAAAATTACCCGATTACGAAATTACAAAATTGTCGTTGCTCAGCGTTTCCGTAGTGGATTCTTTCTCAACTGGTGCGCGCGCTCGAATTCCGCGGCCAATTCTCGCGAGTCCAAATTTTCGCGGATGTGCGCGAGGCGCTGCTCGAGTTTTTGCAACGCGTCGCTCAGGTTCTTGCGATTGGTGATGGCGATGTCGCGCCACATCGAATAGGGACTGCCGGAGATGCGGGTCAGCTCGCGCAGAGCTCGTCCGCCGATCTCGAGCACCGGCGCGTCGGAGCCGAATTCGTCGACCAGCGCCGCCGCCAGAGCGGTGGAGATCATCTGCGGCAGATGGCTGATCCAGGCGCAGAAGCGATCATGATCGGCGGGATCGAGGACCGCGATTGTGGCGCCCATCTTTTCCGCGCAATGGATAAATGCTCCGCAAAGTCCGGCGTGAACGTTCTGGCCGGGAAGCGGCGTGAAGAGCCAGGCGGTGCCTTCGAAAAGATCGGCATCGGCAAACTCCACGCCAGCGTGTTCTTTGCCCGCCATTGGATGCCCGGCGAGGAATCTTTGACCGGCGTTTCGTCCGAAAGATTTTGCGGCGCGCTGGACAATTTCTGCCTTGGTGCTGCCGACGTCGGTTACGAGTGTCTTCGGCGGCAGGGTTGGACCGAGCATTGGACCGAGCCGGCCGATCAGATCGAGGGTCGCAATCACGGGTGTTGCCAGCACCACCAGATCGCTGCCGCGCACGGCATCCGCGGGATTGGTCGTTCCAGTATCGATAGCGCCGCAGTCGCGGGCACGCTCCAAAACCGGAGCACGATCGCACCCGATGATTCGTCCGGCGAGCCGGCGCTTCTTCAGGGCGAGGCCCAGCGAGCCTCCGATCAAGCCGGTTCCGATGATGGTGACTTGCTTGAAAGCCATGGGTTCGCCAGAAGTTTGTCATCCCGAGCGGAGCGAGGGATCTGAAGTCCGCCGCCAAATGCAGATCCCTCGCTCCGCTCGGGATGACAACTCTTGATGCGGGAAGTTCACGCGATCTCGCGTCCCACCGCAGGCGCGATCATGCGGAGTTCGTCCATCAACTGGGAAAACTGTTCCGGGTAAAGCGACTGCGCACCATCGGAGAGCGCTTTGTCCGGCTGGTGATGAACCTCGATGAGCATAGCATCGGCGCCAGCGGCAACGGAGGCACGCGCCATGGGAGCCACTTTGTCGCGGCGCCCGGTGCCGTGCGAGGGATCGGCGGTGATCGGTAGATGCGAGAGTTTATGAATGATCGGGATCGCGGAAATGTCCATCGTGTTGCGAGTATAAGTTTCGAACGTGCGGATGCCTCGCTCACAGAGAATGATTTCGTAGTTGCCGCCGGCGAGCAGGTATTCAGCGGAGAGCAGGAGTTCTTCGAGCGTGGCGGCGATGCCGCGCTTGAGCAGCACGGGTTTGCGAATCTTGCCGAGCTCGCGCAGCAGATTGAAGTTCTGCATATTGCGCGCGCCCACCTGGAAAATGTCTACATAAGGCATCATCAGCTCGATCTGGGAGATCTCCATGACTTCACTGATTACCAGCAGTTTGAAATGATCGCCCGCTTCGCGCAGCAATTTCAGGCCGTCAATGCCGAGTCCCTGAAATGAATACGGAGAGGAGCGGGGCTTGAAGGCGCCGCCGCGGAGAATGCGCGCTCCTGCTTTGGCGACCAGGCCGCTGATGGTAAACATTTGCTCGCGGGATTCGACCGAGCAGGGGCCGGCCATGACGACGATATTCCTGCCACCGATTTCTACCCCGTTCGCAAATTTGACCACGGTGCCTTCGGGGCGGAAGTTGCGCCCGGCCAGCTTGTAGGGTGAAGTGATGCGGTGAACTTTCTGCACCCCCGGCATCATTTCGAGTTCACGTGTGTCGAAATCGGAGGGAGCTCCGACCCCGCCAAGGACGGTCTGACGCGCTCCGGTGGAGCGGTGGACTTCAAAGCCGAAGTGTACCAGCTGATCGATTACCTGCTGGATCTGATCTT
This sequence comes from Terriglobales bacterium, assembly GCA_050012595.1. Classification (GTDB taxonomy): domain Bacteria; phylum Acidobacteriota; class Terriglobia; order Terriglobales; family Acidobacteriaceae; genus Acidiflorens. The sequence continues at coordinate 123,640 of JBEKGW010000005.1, read as the reverse complement.
CATTGGCCGAATCTTGCATTGCGACGATCATGAGTGCGCTCGTTTTGCCCGGCCGCAGCACGCAAGAAAGAACCGCGTCTGCGACGTTCCTAAGTAGTTTCTCAGTTCTTGAACTCTGAATCGCTCTCGGCGTCGCGGGTCGCGGGCCCGGAGTCGGGAACGATTGCGTGCTTTTGGATGGTGCGCATCACGTCCATGATTCGTTCGTAGATCTGCCTGAGATCGCGTTCGGCTAATGGACCCGTGCTGCTGCGCTGCACATTGGCGATCACCTCGCGCTCGCGGTCGGGTTCGTAAATGGGCAGGCTGGTATTGCGTTTCAAACGTCCAATTTCGACTACAGCGGCAGCGCGCTCGTTGAGCAGCGCCGCCAGTTTGCGGTCCAGGTCGTCGATTTTCTTGCGCCAATCGGAAATGTCCATAGAGCTTTGAGCTACGAGCTTTGAGCTACGAGCGATCTTACAAATTCTGCCACAGTCGAGGCTTCCCGTCCGGGATTTTGTTCGATGGCTTGGACGATGGCGCTGCCGACGACCGCGGCGTCGGCGAATTTGCCGACGGCGGCGAATTGCGCCGGGGTTGAGATTCCGAAACCGACGGCGATAGGAAGCTTGGTGAAACGGCGGATGCGCTTGACGAGATTTTTGGCGTCTCCCGTCATCTGCTGGCGCGCGCCGGTGACGCCAGTGCGGGAGATCGCGTAAATAAAGCCGGTTGAAACCTGGGCGATCAACCTCAGACGCTGGTCGGTCGAGGTGGGCGCAGCCAGAAAAACAGTTGCGAGGTCATGCTGGCGAGCCTCACGCAGATACTCGGCGGATTCTTCGACGGGCAGATCGGTGACGAGCGTTCCGTCAATCCCTGCCAGCCGCGCCACTTGGCAGAACTTTGCGAGGCCCATGCGCAGGATGGGATTGAGGTAGGAGAATATCACCAGTCCGACGGATTGCGAATGTTCGCGAATTTCGGCAGCGAGCGTGAGCACGTTCTGCAGCGATGTTCCGTGCTTGAGGGCGCGCTCGCTGGCGCGCTGAATCACTGGTCCATCGGCGAGAGGGTCGCTGAAAGGAACGCCGAGCTCGATGATGCTGGCTCCTGCTGCAATGGCAGCGAGAATCACATCGCGCGTGGTTGCGAGGTCGGGATCGCCGCAGGTTACGTAAGCGACGAGAGCAGGCTTCGATTCGAAATGGAAAGGCACTGAGGCATTGTAGATTGCGGAGGAGTTGCTTGGGGTTCGAGCGGGAAGCTAACGAATGTTGAGGAGCCGAGTTCGGGCGTTTTTTTCGAAACTTCTCCTGGCGAGGTTCACCATCACCAACAGACCCCCTTGGTGTGGTCTTTGAAAACAAAAGACTTAGATGGCGATTCTCGCAGGTCTTTGAAGAATAAGGACTTGCTTGTAAGGTATTTATAAATCAATAAGTTAGGGCTGATCTGGCAGGCGTTTTGAACGCAATTTTCCTTGTATGCTATTGAGGAATAAATACTTTACAGCGAAATGGCTTGCGTGTCTCAAGATTCAGTGTCATCGGGCACCCGCTAATCCAGCTTCAGGTTCTCGCGCATGATGCCGATATCTTTGTCGCCGCGGCCGGAGATGTTAACGATCACAATCTCCGACTTCTTCATCTTCGGAGCCCGTTTAATCACTTCGGCCACAGCGTGCGCGGATTCCAGCGCGGGGATAATGCCTTCGGTTCTCGCCAGCAACGTCGTTGCTTCCAGCGCTTCGGCGTCGGAGGCGGGAACGTATTCGGCACGTCCTGTATCTTTGAGCATGGCGTGCTCGGGGCCGATCGACGGGTAGTCGAGACCGGCAGAGACCGAGTGCGTGAGTGCGATCTGGCCGGACTTGTCCTGCAGCACGTAGGAATAGGTTCCCTGCAGAACGCCGGGCGAACCGCCGCGGAAACGGGCTGCGTGGTCGCCCAGGGCTTCGCCTCGGCCGCCGGCTTCTACTCCGATTAGTTCGACTCTTTTATCTTTCAGGAAGTCGTAGAAGATGCCGATGGAGTTCGACCCTCCGCCTACGCAGGCGATGATGGCATTAGGAAGTTTGCCTTCGGCCTTGCGGATCTGGACGCGGGCTTCTCGTCCGATGACGCGATGGAAGTCGCGCACCATGGTCGGATAGGGATGCGCTCCGAGCACGCTGCCGAGCAGGTAGTGCGTGGTGCGCACATTGGTGACCCAGTCGCGCATGGCTTCATTGATGGCGTCCTTGAGGGTGCGCGAACCGGAATCAACGCCGCGAACTTCGGCGCCCAGCAGCCGCATGCGGAAGACGTTGAGCTCCTGGCGGCGCATGTCCTCGGTGCCCATGTACACCACGCAATCGAAGCCGAGCAGCGCGCAAACCGTAGCCGTCGCGACGCCGTGCTGACCGGCGCCGGTTTCCGCGATGACGCGGCGCTTGCCCATGCGCTCGACGAGCAAGCCCTGGCCGAGGCAGTTGTTGATTTTGTGCGCGCCGGTGTGGAGAAGGTCCTCGCGCTTGAGATAGATTTTCGCGCCGCCAAGTTTGGCGGTCAGGCGGCGGGCGAAAAACAGCGGAGTGGGCCGTCCAGCGTATGTCTTCAGCAGTTGGTCGAGGCGTTGCTGGAATCGGCGATCGCGCTTCGCCTTTTCGTATTCGCGCTCCAGTTCTTCGAGCGCAGCCATCAGCGTTTCCGGAACGTAGCGACCTCCGTAAGCGCCGAAGCGTCCGGGAACGGCACCATTCGTCAAATTTCTCCGAGTAATCTCTTTTCTAGTCATCGGCTGGATTGCCGGGTTGGACGGGCGAGACGCCCGTCGCTCCGCTAAGCTTCTTGCGGTTGCCATCGTCAACTTGCCTCTTCCATGGCCCGCACAGCTTGGACAAAGGCGCGGACTTTTAGGGGATCTTTTTTGCCCGGTTCGCGTTCGACGCCGGAGGAAACATCCACGCCCCAGGGATGGAGAAGGTGGATCGCCTCCTGCACATTACCGGGACGCAAGCCGCCGGCGACGATCAGCTTGCTGATGCTGTTGATGATGCCGGCCCAGGGCTGGACGCGTTCCCAATCGAAAGTCTGTCCGGTGCCGCCGCGTCTTTCGTGGTTTGAGGAATCGAGGTTAGAGGAATCGATCAGGACACCCGAGATCACGCCGGGTCGGAAGCCGTGAGTTTCGAGGAAGAGGTCGCCGTTCTTGGCGACATGGATTTTATGCACGCGTTTGCCCGTGTAGGCCTCGTCAGGCTCTACGAGTCCGGCCGCGACCGGATCCCATCCGACAGTTTGTTCAGCGGGCGCGTCGAAGACCTTCGCCGGCCAGGTGCGGAGAATCATGGGGCGCGGGCATCCGTTGGCGAGTCCCTGAAAGAGCGCGCGGCTGAACTCCGTGCTCTCGTTGCCGTGCAATTGCACGGCTGTAAGAGCTAACTGTTTGACGGCGTCACGCACGTGGTCCGCGCTCTCGTTGACGAAAACGCCGACCCTGCCGATTCCCTGCGGTACCTTGGCGACGATCGAGCGCACGGTTTCTAAAGTGACGTGGCGCGGACTTTTCCGATAGAAGACAAAGCCCAGCGCGTTCGCGCCTGCATCGGCGGTGGCGAGGGCGTCGTCGAGGTTCGTGATTCCGCAGATTTTGATCCAAGTCATAAGAGCAGTTGTCAGCTATCAGTTGTCAGTTGTCAGTAAAAGCAATTAGCCATTGACCACAATTTTTGCTTCTTCCATCAATTTTGCCAGCGCTTCGCCTGGGCGCTCCGCTTTCATCAGCGATTCGCCGATCAGGAACGCTTCGTAGCCGGCGGATCGCAGACGAGCTACGTCTGCGCCGGATTGGATTCCGCTCTCGGCTACGCGGACGCACTCGTCCGGAATTTTGTCCGCAAGCCGGAATGCGGTTTCGAGATTGACTTCGAAGGTGCGCAGATTGCGGCTGTTGATGCCGATCAGGTCACAGCCGGCATCGAGCGCGCGTTGCAGTTCCTGCTGGTCATGAGCCTCGCACAAAACGTCGAGCCCCTGCGCCCGCGCAATTGCCGCCAGCGATACCAGTTCTTTCTGATCGAGTGCGGCGACAATCAGCAGGATGGCGTCGCCGCCGTTTGCTCTGGCTTCCACGATCTGGAATTCATCGACAATGAAGTCTTTGCGCAAGCAGGGAAGAGAACTGCTGGACGAGGCCTCGCACAGACAGTCCAGCGAACCTTGAAAGAACTGTTCGTCGGTCAACACCGACAGTGCGGCGGCGCCTGCCTGCTCGAGATCGCGCGCGAGTTCAGATGGTCTAAAATCCGCGCGAATCAAGCCTTTTGAGGGCGAGGCCTTTTTCAGTTCGGCAATAACGGCGACCGCGATTCCGTCCTGCGCCACTCGGCGCAGCTGATTTCGAAATCCGCGCGGAGTGTGCGCGGCGGCGGCGCGCTCCATCGCGCGCAGGTCGGAGTTTCGCCGGCTCCGAGATGTGTACTCGGATATGCGCTGAGATAGGCGCTGGCGCGTGGCGGCGACAATCGAGTCAAGCGAGGCTGGCATGGCAGATGGTCAATTATACGAAAGCCGCCGATTCCGGTGGGCCGGTTATGCCCGTCGTCGTTGTGCTCATCGTTGTGCTCATCCTGTGATGCCCATCATTGACCCGACTTCCAGCAAGGTGCTATAAACGAATGCTTTGTGTCGAGGTATGTGGTCTGATGATGGGGCTATATGTCGACGGCACAAGTTTTCCGACGCGGCCAAATCGGCACTCCTCTTTTTTATTGTTATGCCTGGCGGTGGAAGCGTGTTGGGAACTCCGGTGGCAGTACCCGCGGCAGGATGGAATCCTGCAGCGGGCGGTTAACGTGCCGGAGCAAAATCACACGTCACGACCCTGAATACGATCTTTAGGAGAATTCTGATGCGCACTTGGAACGCTAACCCTGCGTCCGTGGGACACTGGTTTGCGAAAATACGTTTTGCGAAAAGACGTTCTGCGAAGAGACGTCTTGCGAGAACTTCAGCAACCCTTGCAACTCTGCTGCTTCTGACCACCGGCTGCGCGCTCGCGCAACCCGCTGCAGAAGGGGGCGAGGCGGCCTTGAAACTGCCCGACCTTTCTTCGGTTTCGTTCCTCGGCGTGGATGGCCATCGCCTGCTGATGTTCGGGTTGCTGTTCTGCGTCTTCGGCCTCGGCTTCGGCATGGTCATCTACATGCGCCTGAAGAACCTGCCCGTGCACCGCGCCATGCGCGAAATCTCGGAACTGATTTACGAAACCTGCAAGACCTACCTGATCACGCAGGGCAAGTTCCTGATGCTGTTGTGGGCCTTCATTGCCATCGTTATCGTGCTCTACTTTGGCGTGCTGCGGCATTTCGAAGTTCCCCGCGTTTTGATCATCCTGGCGTTCAGCCTGGTGGGAATCGGGGGCAGCTATGGGGTGGCGTGGTTTGGGATTCGCGTCAACACCTTCGCGAATTCGCGGACGGCCTTCGCCTCTCTGCCCGGCAAACCGTACCCGGTTTATCAGATCCCGCTCGAGGCCGGGATGTCGATCGGTATGATGCTGATCTCGGTCGAACTGCTGATCATGCTCTGCATCCTGCTGTTCGTGCCGGGCGACTATGCCGGCCCGTGCTTCATCGGATTCGCCATTGGCGAATCGCTGGGCGCGGCGGCGCTGCGTATCGCGGGCGGCATCTTCACCAAGATTGCCGATATCGGTTCCGATTTGATGAAGATCGTCTTCAAGATTAAAGAAGACGATGCCCGCAACCCCGGCGTGATAGCCGATTGCACCGGCGACAATGCCGGCGACTCGGTTGGACCGTCGGCCGACGGTTTCGAAACTTATGGCGTGACCGGCGTCGCGCTGATCACCTTCATTCTACTGGGCGTGAAGGATCCGGCGATCCAGGTGCAGTTGCTGGTGTGGATTTTCGTGATGCGTATCATGATGCTGGTGTCCAGCGCCTTGGCATATTTCATCAATGAAGCCATCGCCAAAGCCCGGTTCGGCAACGCGGACAAAATGAATTTTGAAACGCCGCTGACTTCGCTGGTCTGGCTCACTTCGATTGTTTCGATCATTGCCACGTACTTCGTTTCGTATTTCATCATTCCCGACCTGGGTGGCGACACTTCGCAGTGGTGGAAGCTGGCTTCGATCATCTCCTGCGGAACCCTGGCGGGAGCGCTGATTCCCGAACTGGTCAAAGTCTTTACCTCGGTGGATTCCCGCCACGTCAACGAAGTGGTGACCTCGGCGAAAGAAGGCGGCGCATCGCTCGGAATCCTGTCGGGTTTTGTCGCCGGAAACTTTTCGGCGTACTGGCTGGGGCTGGCGATGGTCAGTTTGATGTCGATTGCCTACTTCTTCAGCCAGATGGGCTTGGGCGTGGCGGCCACCATGATTGCTGCGCCGGTGTTTGCCTTCGGCCTGGTTGCCTTCGGCTTCCTCGGTATGGGCCCGGTGACGATCGCGGTCGATTCGTACGGGCCGGTTACCGACAACGCGCAGTCCGTCTATGAACTTTCGCTGATCGAGCAGGTGCCCAACGTCAAAGCGGAGATCAAGAGGGACTTCAACATCGACGTGAATTTTGACCGCTCCAAGGATTTGCTGGAAGAGAACGACGGCGCCGGCAATACCTTCAAGGCGACCGCCAAGCCGGTGCTGATTGGAACCGCCGTAGTCGGCGCGACAACGATGATCTTCTCGATCATCATGGCGCTTACTGATGGCCTGACGACGAATGTGGAGAAGCTCTCGCTGCTGCACGCTCCATTCTTCCTGGGCCTGATTACCGGCGGCGCGATGATTTATTGGTTCACCGGTGCATCCATGCAGGCCGTGACGACCGGCGCCTATCGCGCCGTGGAGTTCATTAAGGCCAACATCCATCTCGAGGGCGCGGAGAAGGCATCGGTCGCCGACAGCAAGAAGGTGGTTGAGATCTGCACCAAGTACGCGCAGAAGGGAATGTTCAACATCTTTGTCGCGGTCTTCTTCGGGACCCTGACATTTGCCTTCGTGGAACCGTTTTTCTTTATCGGGTATCTGATCTCGATTGCGATCTTCGGTCTCTACCAGGCAATCTTCATGGCCAACGCCGGCGCCGCGTGGGACAACGCCAAGAAGATCGTCGAAACCAAACTGAAGCAGAAAGGCACGCCGCTGCACGACGCCACGGTGATCGGTGATACAGTGGGCGATCCTTTTAAGGACACGTCTTCAGTGGCCATGAATCCGGTCATCAAGTTCACCACGCTGTTTGGACTGCTGGCGGTCGAGCTGGCCGTCTCGCTGGCCAACAGCCATGGTGTCAGGCTGACGCACATCTTGGCGGTCTGCTTCTTCGCGGTCTCGGTCTCTTTCGTGTACCGGTCGTTCTACGGGATGCGAATCACTTCGGAGGAAGCGCGCGAATTGTAGGGATAGCCGCCCTCGGCTGTGCACATCCGCTCATCGCAAAGAACGCGATGAGTAGTCGAACGGCGTCGGCGGCTCGGCAGGCCACCCTTCGGCTATCGCTCAGGGCAAGCTTTCTCGAAAAGTGCGAGAAGGGGCGCACCCCGAGTTCTTTCGGTCCTTGGCAGAGACAAGCCCGCGTTATACTTCCCGGTTAAAGTGGCTACCCGCCAGGATCGATGTACCCAATCCACCGCGTTTTTCATCTAACTCGGCGACTGGGTTAGCCTGAGATGCCATGAAGAAGAAGGTCGGATTTGTCGCGGCAGTGACGCTGGTCGGACTGGCACTTTTGTCCACTCGCTATTATATGGTGGACTTGCCGGTATGGCATTTTTTTGGCGGCGGCAAAGCGCCCGACCCTGCGACCTTGCACCTGCAGGGAGAATTCGTGGAGAGCAATCTGGGCGCGGCGGAAGGCACCGCCGGATTGACGGTGCGCATGATTGCGCAGCAATTTGTTTTTGTGCCTCAGTGCATCGTAGTCCCAGCGGGTGTTCCCGTCACGTTTCGAATTACCAGCGCCGATGCCGCGCACAAGCTGAGCTTCCTGGGTACGAACTACGGCCTCGAAGCTGTGCCGGGAGTGGTCACCGAGGCGACCTTTACCTTTGCCAAGCCAGGCGAATTCAAGATCCCCTGCCAGGAGTTCTGTGGAGCCGGCCACTATGCGATGAGAGGCCAGCTGGATGTGGTGCCGCGAGATCAGTTTGCCACCTTGCTTCCCGGCGAAAGGCGAACTTGTGAGATACGTTAGTCAGGCTGCGCGCCTGCGAATAGGGGCACGAGGGCTTGGAGCCCTGGTGGTTCCGTTTGCGATCACTCTCCTATTGTCGTGGAGAGATTCTTCCGCGCAGCCGCAGAATTCTGAACCTCCGGTTCGCATACCTTCGAACGTGGCCTGGACAGAAGAAACCCTTGCGATTATTTCCCGTGGCGATGCTTTTCGTGGACTGCTGCTTGCCCGGCGCTGCAATCATTGTCATGGCGAAGAAGGATTCAGCCCCGTTCCCGCCTTCCCCAACCTGGCGGGCGAGGACCGGTTGTCGTTCTGGAAACAGATGCAGGATTTTCGATCCGGCAAGCGTACTTCACCGGTGATGCAGGGCATCGCCGAGGGATTTTCCGCGCACGACTCGGCCGATTTGGCGGCCTATTACGCGATGCTGCCTACGGCGAGTGATGCGCAAGACAACCGAGCATTTCCACAGGCCATGCCGGATCCCTCTCTCGCCTCGATGGCCATCCGTCTCATTGTTTTCGGAGACGGGCAGCGGGGCATACCACCCTGCCAATCGTGCCACGGTCCGGTGAGTTATGTGAAGGGAGCTCCCCCACTCGCCACCCAGAACAGCAGCTATCTGGAGCAGCAGCTCGAGCATTTTTCAAATGGGAATCGGGCCAACGATATTAACGTTCGGATGCGTAGTATCGCGAGGCAGTTAACTACGGAGGAGAAGACGGCAGTTTCGGAATTCTATGGGGCCGGAATGGGGCCGGGGGTGAACTCGAGGTAAGAGACGCATCGGCAGGACCGCGATTTCGGCTATCCCCCTCGACGACGCTCGGGGCTTCGGCAAAACAGGGCAAGATTTCTCGAAAAGCGCGAGAAGGGGCGCACCCCTTGGACGGGCGAGGTCGCCCGTCCCCACACTTGCGCAACTTACAGCTGGCTCATCTTGGCCAAAAATTCGCTGTTACTCCCCGCCTTGGCCAGCCGCTCGATCAACAGCTCCATGGCTTCGACCGGCGACAGCGGGTTCAGCACTTTGCGCAGCACCCAGATGCGCTGCAAATCTTCTTTCGGAATCAGCAGCTCTTCTTTTCTTGTGCCGGAACGCTGGATGTCGATGGCTGGGAAGGTCCGCTTATCCACCAGCTTGCGATCCAGGATGATTTCCGAATTGCCGGTGCCTTTGAATTCTTCGAAGATCACGTCGTCCATGCGCGAACCGGTGTCGATTAGCGCGGTCGCGATTATGGTTAGCGAGCCGCCTTCTTCGATGTTGCGCGCTGAACCAAAGAAGCGTTTCGGACGCTGCAGCGCGTTCGAATCGACGCCGCCGGAGAGCACTTTGCCCGAGGGCGGAACGATGGTGTTGTAAGCGCGCGCCAGGCGCGTGATCGAATCGAGCAGAATGACCACATCGCGTTTGTGCTCGACTAATCTTTTCGCCTTTTCGATCACCATTTCCGCGACTTGCACGTGGCGGGCAGCGGGCTCATCGAAGGTCGAAGAGATGACTTCGCCCTTGACCGAGCGCTGCATGTCGGTGACTTCTTCCGGACGTTCGTCGATCAGCAGCACCATCAGCACAACTTCAGGGTGATTCGTGGTAATCGAATTCGCCACGTTCTGCAACAGCATGGTTTTGCCGGCGCGCGGCGGCGAGACGATCAGGCCGCGCTGTCCCTTGCCGAGCGGGGTAAGCAGGTCCATGACGCGCGCGCTGATATTTTCCTTCACGGTTTCCAGCTTCAACCGCTCCTGCGGATACAGCGGCGTCAGATTGTCGAACAGGATCTTGTTGCGGGCCTCGTCGGGCGACTCGAAATTGACCGCCTCGATCTTGACCAGCGCGAAATATTTCTCGCCCTCATGCGGCGGCCGAACCTGGCCGCTGATGGTGTCGCCGGTTTTCAAGTCGAACTTGCGGATCTGCGACGGCGACACGTAAATGTCGTCCGGCCCGGGCAGGTAGTTGTAGTCGGGCGAGCGCAGGAAGCCGTAGCCGTCAGGCAGGATCTCCAGCACACCTTCGGCGAAGATGTGTCCTTCTTTTTCACTTTGCGCCTGCAGGATCTTGAAGATGAGATCCTGCTTGCGGAGGCCGCTGGCGCCGGGCAGTTCCAACGATCGGGCGATCTTGGTCAGCTCGGTAATGTTTTTTTCTTTGAGTTCTGCGATGGTCATATTTACCTACGTGGATGATTTTCTTCGGGAGGGATTGTCTTTTTCTCTCGCGGGGATGGATTGCTTTGCCGCCGTGCGGGCACACGGCGGAGCTGCTTAAGCAGCCCGCCGTTGTGCTTCGGCAAAGTTCTCGGGTTCACTCAGGATGTCATGACGTTCCGCATCGGCGATTTTGTCAAAAACATCGTTCATGGTTTCCTGAATGCGGGTGTTCGGCTTATGAAACTTGCGCGTTGCCTTCGAGGCAAGCTGGCAAAGCATATACCGGTTCCGCAAAGTATGTAGAGCGTCAAATACACGATCAGAGCGCATGTTCGGTCGTTCTCCTTCAACTGGAATAATTTAGGCCACGATCCCATGTCCGCCCATTGGGTGGTGGTCGATTACGGTCAGCCAGACTGCAATTCGAGCTAAGTTCAATGGGATTTGCCAGAATTACCCAAATAGATGCCCCGGCCAACCCGAAAGTTGCTCAATTCTTTAAGGAGTTGCCACAACGCGAACGGAGGTTCGTCGGGACCGTCAGAAAGCTACCGCATGTCCACAGGACAGCTAAGTATAACAAACCGCTGGGGAAGGTCAAGAAGAATCTGCAACCGAATTTGCCGTCCAGCGGGCCTTCCTAGTACCTACTTCAGCGCGTTCAGCCGCGCCGAGAGGCGGGATTTGTAACGCGAGGCCGTGTTTTCGTGCAGAACGCCCTTCTGGATTGCCTTGTCAAGCGCCGACACGGTCTGCCGGTAGGTTGCGATCGCGTTGGTCTTCTCGCCCTTTTCCAGGCTCTCGCGCAGGCTCCGCAGAGCGGTGCGCAGTTGCGAAGCGTTGGCCCGGTTGCGGACGGTTCGCTTCTCGGTCTGTCGGGCGCGTTTCAGCGCCGAAAAATGATTCGCCATGCGGCTTGATTACCTTTGTTTGTCCTAGATTGCGCTAGGAGGATGTTCCGGTGGGAACCGAATTCATATTCTACGGGAGCAAGACCGCCGGGTCAAATCAATATAAATTCGCTGGATGAAGCCCGAGCCCGTCGTCCCGTTCTCTGCCGGCGAGTGACGCAGAATTTTGCAGATTGCAGGCAACATCGGCTCTTCAGGGTACTCTTCAGGGCTTTTGTCTTTCGCAAAGTGTTTATCAACTTTTAACGCCAGCTTAACCTTCCATTCACATGCCCCTCATTCAATGGACCCCGTAGGGTTCCCTTGCTGGGTCGCCACCCGCTCTGGTGGTGAAAGGGCAACACCGGCGAAAACCACATGAGCACTAAGCTTTCCATCATGAAAGGAAAAACTATGAATACTAAAGAATGGGTGAAGGCCAGTTGGGCTTCCCTGATGATAGCTGCGTTGATGGTACAGCCACTCCCCACGCTGGCGGAAGACCTGAAAACTGACGGGTTTGCCGACCAGAAGGAAGTTGTCGAAATCGCACCGCGATCAAGCGCTGAAGTCGCCCGCTACACGCGTAGCGTGAAGAGTTCGCTGAATCTCAGCCATGCTCAGAAACTAGCTCTGCTTCAGAAGAACATCAAATACGTCTTCGTTCTCTTCCAGGAAAACCGATCCTTTGACTTCCACTTCGGCACCTACCCTGGAGCTCGGGGACTGTTCTCGCAGAGCGCCGCCCAAACGCCTGGCTTTGTCCAGCCGATCGTTTTGACGAACGGCACGGTGGGCACCATCTCCCCGTTCCTGATTCCTCAGTCGGTCACCAACGGCAAGGGCGACACGGTGCTCCTCTATCCGGAGGACACCGACTCGGTGAATCACTCGCACGCGGGCATTGACGCCAAGCTGCATTTGAATGTGAGTAACGTCGCCCAGAACGATCGCTATGCCGTCACCGAGGAAGGCCTGTCTGGGACGCTGAGCGCCGATGGAAAGACATATACCGGACCAGCGCCGACCGAGAAGCAGGTGCAGAAGGGCGAACTCGTGGTCAGCCATGTGGACTGCAATACCGTTCCATTTCTCTGGAACTACGCGGATCGCTTCATGCTTTTCGATAACTTCTTTGACACCGTGATCGGGCCTTCGACGCCCAACGCCATCGCCATGATCTCTGGCCAGTCGGGGATGACGCAGTGGGTCAAGCATCCCGAGTTGGGCCTCAATTACGTCACCACAAACGCGCAACTGCCCGTTGTCGGCGATCCACAACCCTACTGGGGATCCGCTCTGGACCCCACCCCTGCGGATGAAAAGCAGCCCGTCGACAACCCGGGTGGAGTGAGCTCGAACCCGGCGTCCAACCTGACGTTTGCCAGTTTGCCGCTCTCCTTTATGGGAGACCAGATTGAAAACATCACGGGCAGCGACCTGAACCCGGCCTTCGACCTTCTGGATGTGCAAGGGGACATCAAGAAGATCGCCGGCGACCATAATAAGCCGGTAAAGTGGGGCTGGTTCCAGGAAGGCTATAATCACGAGCCGACCGACCCTATTGGTGTAATCACCAATTACGACTACATCGCCCATCACAATGGTCCGCAATACTTCGGCTATGAGGCCAACAACCTGGGCGAAACCCACTCGCACCTAAAGGGCCTGGGCGACTTCTATACTGCCATCAACAACAACGCGCTGCCGTGGCAGGGTGGTGTGTTCTATGTCCGCGGCGGATATGGCAATCTCGACGGCCTGATTCCTCGCTCACCCAGCCCGGCGGTCGAGGGCGCTTTCCCTGGCAATGATGACCACCCAGGCTACTCCGACGCGCAGATCAGCGAGGCCCTTCTGGCGGACTCGATCAACGCGATCGCCAACAGCAAGTATTGGTCGCAGAGCGCCATTATCATCACCTATGATGAATCCGATGGCCTCTACGATCACACCCAGCCGGTAATTCGTTCCTGGGATCCCCTGGGAGCCGCCCTCGATCAGGGTCCGCGCATTCCCGCGATCGTGATCTCGCCTTACGCCGTCGTCCACGGAATCTCGCATGAAGCGACCGAGCATGGCTCGATCATCAAATTCATTGACGAGCTCTTCAACCTGACTCCGCTTGCCGATCTTCCCGACGAAGCCTCGGCTCGCGCTCTGGGCAAGAAGACTTATGTCACCCCCCAGGGCACTCCCCAGAAGTATCTTGGGCCCTCCGATGCCCACACTCCTGGCGTCGGCGACCTTTTCTCTGCGTTTGACAATGCTCGCTTGGAAGGTCTAGCGGTGCCATTGCCAGCGGAGTACGCCACGATTCCGGCTCCTGAGGTTGTGAGCCTGCCCCACTGGGGTGGGCAAGGCTGCCGCGTCCTGCAGATCACCCCGACCGATATCGTGCATGGCGTACTGATCGATCCTGCCCCAGCGGACGTCAATCCTCGTCCCAGCACCAACCCGGGCATCCCGGCGCAGACGCCCGGCTGGCCGACGAACTAGAATTCTTCTCAACCACTTTCTCCGGCGACCGGATTTTCCCTCCGGTCGCCGGATTTTTGCGCGCATTGCAGCTATTAATGTTTAGAGCGTGTTTCAGGCACTTTGAAGCACACTCTAGAAGGAACAGGACCCGAATGCCCAAAATTTCCGCACTTCTACTTTCAATTGCATGGCTGATTATCGTAACCGCCGCCGCGGCCCATGCCGGCGCAACACTCGATCGAATCAAGGCCGCTGGTTCCCTCGCCTGCGGAATCAACACCGAAGAGCCTGAGTACTCCACCCAGGACGCGCACGGGAATCACTCCGTTTTCGATGCGGACATCTGTAAGGCAGTGGCTACAGCAGTGCTCGGGCCAAACGCCAAATTCACCATCGTGCCCTTCCGCGACGAGCAGGACGCGCTGAAGGCCCTCAAATCCGGCGAGATCGCGCTTCTCGCCACCGGATCTCCCAATTACTTGAATACCGCTAACACCGGCTTGGGCTTTGCGCCGCCCACTTTCTATGACTACCAGGGCCTTCTCGTGAATAAGACCATGGGAATCACTTCCCCGAAGGACCTCGCTGGCAAGAAAATCTGTTTCCTCGGTGGCACTGAGATCGAGACCCAGTTAGAAAGTTACATGCAGCGCGAGAAGATCAAGTGGTTGCCGTTTCCCTTCGAGGAAGAAGGCGAGATGGAAGCGGCATTCGTCACCCGCAACTGCGCCGCCATCACCGCCGACGTCTCGCAACTAGCCTACGAGCGACTCGGCTTTAAAAGCGTGGCAAAGAATTTTGAAATCCTGCCGGACGTAATCGCCAAAGACCCGTTGGCGCCGGCCTACACCCTCGACGACCCGCGATGGGCCACCATTGTCAATTGGACCGTCGAAGCTCTGATCCAAGCCGAGGAGAGTGGAGTCACCCAGGTGAATGTCAACGAGATGAAGAAGAGCAACAATGAAGACATGGTGATCCGGCGTCTGCTAGGCACCCAGCGCGGCTACGGCCAATTAATCGGACTCGACGACGCTTGGGCTGCCCGAGTCATCGAAGCCGTGGGCAACTATGGCGAGATGTACGAGCGCGATCTCGGCTCCGGGTCGGTGATGAAGCTGCCGCGCGGCGCAAACAACCTCTGGACGCAAGGCGGGCTCATGTATGCGCTCCCCATCCGCTAAGGTTCGGCCATTGGTTGGATGACTGTGCCCGAGGAGCGGCGCACGAAGAATCCCGACCTCCCCAGGGCAAAGGTTAGCGAAGTTTGATGCCGCCGGTTGATTGCTTTCCTCCCCATTGACTCCCATGCCCGCCCGCGCTACGCTGAACTCAAATGGTTGGTAACCGCCCCGTCGTCGGGGTGCGCAATCCGGTCCGCTTCACTTCTACATCCAGCTATTTGCGTGCAAAAAGCGCCGGCACGGGTTCGCCCGCATCCGGCTGTAACTACCCCGTAACCCACATCGCATCTTTACAACGACGAGTGAGCCCTGTCTGGCTGCTGGAGGCGGCGCGATAATCCTGAATGAAAAAAAACATTGAACTCACCCCTGACATCGAGACCCTGTTCGGCACCCGCGATGAAAATCTCCATGTGCTCGAAGACGGCCTGAACATCAATATCGATCTGCGCTCGAATCGCATTGAACTGGAAGGCGCGCCGCGCGACGTTTCCCGCGCGGAACAGCTATTCGCCGACTACGAGCATCTGCGGCGCACCGGACACCAGTTCCTGAACGGCGACCTGAGCAGCATGTTGCGCGTGGTCGTCGGCGACCCGAACGTGACGCTTCGCGGACTGGCCGAGGCCGGACGCCAGCGGTCGTTTGGCCGGCGGACGGTGCAGCCGAAAAGCCCCAATCAGCGCCGCTACCTCGAAGCCATCGAGAAGCATGACATGGTGTTTGCCGTCGGCCCGGCCGGCACCGGCAAGACCTACCTCGCCGTGGCCATGGCCATCTCGGCGCTGCTGAACAAGCAGGTCAACCGAATCATTCTGGCGCGCCCGGCGGTCGAGGCGGGCGAACGTCTGGGCTTTCTGCCCGGCACCTTGCAGGAGAAGATCGATCCCTATCTGCGGCCCCTGTATGACGCGCTTTTTGACATGCTGGAGCCCGAGCGCGTCGAACGCTATCTGGAAAAAAATATCATCGAGATCGCGCCCATTGCCTTCATGCGCGGGCGCACGCTGAACGATTCGTTCGTAATCCTGGACGAGGCGCAGAACACAACCTCAGAGCAGATGAAGATGTTCGTGACCCGCCTGGGATTCAATTCCAAGGCGGTGATCACCGGCGACGTCACGCAAATCGACTTGCCCACCGCGCGCCGCAGCGGTCTGATCGAAGCGGCCGAGATTCTGCAAAGCGTAAACGGCCTCGCCTTTGTGCACTTCGACGAAAGCGACGTGGTGCGGCATCATCTGGTGCAGCGGATCATTCGCGCCTACGACGAGCACAAAGCGCGCCTGGCGGAGCAGCAATTGTCGCTGCTGGAATCAAAGCCGGTTACGCCGCCGGCGAACATGACCCCAGCTGCTCCGCGGCCAGCGTCGTTGCCGTCGCTGCCCGAAGAGCCGCGCCTGCGCAATTAGCGCGATAAGAATTTGACTGTCATCCTGAGCGAAGCGAAGGACCTGTGCGTTCCGCGGCCAAATGCATAGGTCCTTCGCTTCGCTCAGGATGACAATATGGTGGGAAGTTGGTCATCTTTCAAAAGCGCGTCCCAGATCTGACCCAGTTGGCGCTGAGCCGTTTCCTGGCTCGCGCCCGCCGCGCCGCGGGATTGAAGGGCGTGGTCAACGTGCTGGTGACCTCGAGCGCCGAGATGAAGTCTCTGAACCGCCGTTTCCGCGGAAAAGACAAACCCACCGACGTGCTCTCGTTTCCCGCCGAGCCCGACGCCCGAAAGCAATTCGCAGGCGAAATCGCTATTTCGGCGGAGATCGCGTGGCAAAATGCGCGCTCTCTCGGACACTCTCCCGCCGAGGAAGTTAAGATTCTCGTGTTGCACGGCATCCTGCATCTGCGCGGCTACGATCACGAGTGCGACAATGGAAAGATGGCCCGGCGCGAAAAACAGCTGCGCGCGAAACTCCATCTTCCGCTGGGCCTGATTGAAAGAGCAACGACTTCCCTTGCTCGGAGGAAGCACCAGCAATAACAATGATCGGCGTCAGCCTCGCTCTCGTGCTCTTGTTCGGCCTGCTGACGCTGGTCTCCTACGTGGACCGTCTCTACCAGGAGATCGGCAAATTCCTCTCCCGCGATTTCCAGGACAACATCGACGCCTTCGAGCAGCTCGTCGAGCCGCGCCTCGGAGTCACGCGCGAGCGTGCCTCGCTCTCCATGGCCATTCTGACGCAACTGATCACCGCTGCCATCGCCATGATCGTCGGCTTCACCGTGTTTCGCGACCGCGCCTGGAGCATCTACGAAGTCCTCGAAGCCACGCTCAGCCTGGTGCTGATCATCATCTTTTTTAGTCGCCTGCTGCCGTTCGTCTTTTTTTCGCGAACCCGCGGACGCTGGCTGGCCAACTGGATCCTGCTCTTGCGCCTGCTGATCTATCTGGTTCTGCCGGTGACGCTGGTGCTCGGATTCTGCCAGTCCGTGGCCTCGCTCACCCGCGGGCACGCCGAAGGGCAGCCGGAAACTTCCTCCGAAGCCGTCGACGCCTTGATTGAAGCGGGACAGGAAGAAGGCATCATCCAGGAAGGCGATCGCGAGCTGATCCAGTCGGTGGTGGAGTTCAGCGGCAAAACCGTTCGCGAGGCAATGAAGCCAAGGCCGGAGATGGTGGCCGTCCCGGCGGACTACACCGTAGAGCAGGTAGTCGAGTTGCTCCGGGGCAAGCATTTCTCGCGCATCCCCGTCTACGAAGGTTCGATTCACCATATCAAGGGCATTCTCCACACCCAGGATGTGCTGCAAGTGCCCGATGCCGAGGCGCACACGCGGAAGGTCGCGACCCTGATGCGGCAGGATGTTTACTTTGTTCCCGAAAGCAAGTTAGTAAGTGACCTGCTGCGCGAGATGCAGCGCAGTAACATCCGCATGGCGATCGTAGTGGATGAATATGGAGGCGTAGCCGGCCTGGTAACCATCGAAGACCTGGTAGAAGAAATCGTAGGAGAAATCGGCGATGAGCACGAGAAAGCGCAAGTCGTGAAGGAAAACGCCCACTCCTACATAGTGCCCGGCAACATGGATATCGACCACCTCGATGAACTCTTCGGCATGAGACCGGAAGGCCACGAGTCGTCCACCATAGCCGGCCTGGTCAGCGAACTCGCCGGACGCATTCCCCAAAAAGGTGAAGTCATCGAAGACGAAGGCCTGAGGTTCGAAGTCCTCGACTCAACCGATCGTCGGGTAGAGCGCGTGCGCATCACCACCGCCGAGCCCAAGCAGATGAAGTTGATCTAGAGCGTGGTTCATCAATGGTTCTGAGCGGGTTTGTGGAAGGGCACGGCTTCAGAGCCTGCCCTGAGCGCAGTCGGCGCTACGATTGTGAAACCCGGCGGGCACGAAGGTAGTCAAATTCCGTATGCTGCCCCGGATGAAACTTGCGGCGTTGGCCGCGGGCTTGCTGCTCTTCTCCGCCAATCACCTCATTGCTCAGGTGAACGGGTTTCACGTCAAGATCGAATTGATTCCTGAGAGTGCTGCGGCCGAAGCCCGAAAGCCATTCTGGGTGGGACTGTTGTTTCATTTGGATCCGGGTTGGCACATTTATTGGCAGAATCCTGGAGATGCGGGCGAGCCGCCGAGAGTTCAATGGGAACTACCGCCGGGTTTCACCTCCGGCCCCATTCTTTGGCCGCAACCGGTTCGACTCGGCACCGGATCGGTGATTGACTACGGCTATGAGAACCAGGTGTTGCTGATGACGCCCATCGACCCCTCCCCAAGCTGGGCGGCAAGTTCCACACCTGCGATCAGTGCAGACGTCAAATATATCGTGTGCCGGGAGGTGTGCATTCCCGGCAAGGCGCATCTCACGTTATCGTCCCCGTCGTCCGCCCAGGAATCAACCATGTGGCGCCAGCTTTTCGAGCAAACCAGAGCACAGCTTCCCGGACCTGCGCCGAAGGCCTGGAAGCTCTCGGCAAGAATCGACAAGGGCAAGGACAGCGACCACTTCATTCTGTCCGTTCGGACCGAGTCGAGAGTGCGCACGGCGACATTCTTTCCCCTGGAACCCGGCCAGATCGAGAATTCGGCTGCCCAGAGTTTCGCACTTACGGCAAACGGATTCCGCCTGAGCCTCAAGAAGTCCGACTTGCTGGCGAAACCGATTACTACGCTGAAGGGCTTGCTGGTTCTGGGACCGGGTCGAGCATTTGAAATCGCTGTTCCCGTGGCTCCACGATAGGCGAGTCGGTTTCGCAAATTAGTTTTGCGAATTGTGTTCAGGGATTCAGTTGTAGAGAATACGGAGATCGGAAATCGGGAGGTCACAAATGAAAAAGCGACTTGCGGCGTTGGTTGTGGCAGGCATTGCGCTCGTGATCGGGTCGTCATCTGGGTGGGCTGCGCGGGTGGGCGATCACGCGCCCGATTTCACTGCCACAGACAGCAACGGAGAGGTTCACAAGCTGTCCGACTATCAGGGCAAGTTCGTGGTTCTCGAATGGACGAACCGCGGCTGTCCCTATACCCAGAAACATTACAACAGCGGAAACATGCAGCGACTGCAACGGGAATGGACGAGCCGCGGAGTGATTTGGCTGACCGTGATTTCCTCCGCGCCGGGAAAGCAGGGATACGCGACCGGCTCGGAAGAGAATGCATATTTGAAACAGGTCAATGGCGCTCCGACCGCTGTCCTCCTCGACCCGACAGGCGCGCTCGGCCATCTTTACGACGCCAAGACCTCGCCGCACATGTTCATCGTCAATGCTCAGGGAATTCTGATCTACAACGGAGCGATTGATGACCGGCCGACGACCGATGTGGCAGACGTACCCACTGCCAGGAACTACGTCTCTCTAGCGCTTGAAGAGGCCACATCCGGCAAGCCGGTTAGCAATCCGACTACTCGTCCATACGGTTGCTCAGTGAAGTATCCGGACTAAAGCGTTGCAGAGAAGTCGATGATGCACGTGGTTTTGGGTGGCGCAGCGCCGGGGTCCCTAGCACGCCCGCTTTTGTTTGTGAAGTACCCGGCATGGTAGGTGACTAAAAGCGGTACCGTCGAAGCGATAGCTGCCGTGCGATGGCTACTGAAAGCGATATCCCGGTTTGGGTGTGCAGCGGTAGATCCGCCCTTCGTCGGGATTGACTGCCGCATTGCAGGTAGACCAACTTAAGAAAAGGGACGGTCCGAGTGGAAAAATGATGGTCTGTCGGTCGAGGTCCGCCTCAATGCTTACACTCTCTGCAGCGGAGGGCAGGGTGAAGGAGAGTGCCTCCCCAAAGATGACGGGATATGACCAGTGTTCCCTTAGACTCATCACGGGACGAAAGACCTCGGCCTCTAACAGAAAAGTGGCGGTTTCGGACCAGTCCCGGGCCGACGCCGTGATGATCTGGTCGCCCTGCGAGAGGCGTTCGGCCTCAATCTTTGTGAAGGGACAAGGGCCAGCAATACATGAGGCACGGGCGTTACGAAATGCATTGCCCACGCCGGCATCCAAAGTAGCCGAACCGACGGCTGCCTTCCATTTACCGTCGGGTGAGCAGAGGGACTCACCTTTGCAAGGTACGTTGCCCTTGTTCTCAATCTCGAAGATCTTAACTGCACTCCCCACATTCTGCTCGGTCATGGCCTTGACCGTGTACCTTACCCGCACGTTGGCCACCTTAACTTCCGGTTGATTCTGCGGAGCGGTATTGCTGCTCAGCGGAACGAGATGGACGACGTAAAGCTTACTGGTAACAAAATCGTTCAGGTAAAGCGGCTGGTAGTGCGGGTGGCGAAAGACGAGGACAATAGGGTGCCCCTTCCGAATTGGTTTGCGCAGCCTGAGAAAGAAGAATCCGGAAGAATCAGACGTGGTGTCGGAGGTAGCGAGATCGCCAGCGGAAATTGCAACTCCCGCGATCGGCCTCTGTTTTCGGGGATCCGAATCCTGTACGAGGATGGCTCCCTGAAGAGAGATCGCCTTTTGTCTTTGCCAGCGGATCAGCGCCATGGTGATGATGAGCACAAGGGCGACAAGAAGAGCGATCCAAGCTTCGATTTTGTGGGTACGAGTCATCTGCACATCATCAACGTCAGCATCCCCTATATGATGATATCTGGGTCGGGAACGTTCCCGCTGGTGTGGCAACGGCGGAGCCTTCCCTGACGTCCTTTACGGATGCCGTAAACCCAGAAATAATTGTCCTTATGCTCTGTCCGTATGATTGCATTCAATTGTATTCGGTCCTTTTCCAAGCTGCCATGATCAACGGAAAGGCCAACGCATGACTGGCGCCAAACGCACTCCGCTATCGCGCCGGCAGATGCTGCGTCAGATTCTGGGAACGAGTCTTTGCCTACCCTTTGCAGCTAGCCTGCCCGCTTTGAGCGCGGAGGGCGCACCCTCTACTCCAGTTGGCGCTGCCGAGGCATTTGTCCTATCGCCCGAAGACAATCAGTTTCTGAACGACTTGGAGGCGGCGAGTTTTCTTTTTTTCTGGGAACAGGGCAACCCCAAAACGGGGATGGTCAAGGACCGCTGTAATGTTCACGATCCCAACCTAGGAGTCGCCTCCAGTATTGCCGCGACGGGCTTCGGCCTTACGGCTCTCTGTATTGGAGACCAGCGCCGTTTCATCTCCACTAGCGATGCACTGGACCGTGTCCTCGCCACTCTCCGCTTCCTTTGGAAGAGGCTGCCCAACCAGCGCGGATTTTTCTACCACTTCGCCAACCCCGAAACGGGGGAACGCATGTTCGACTCCGAAGTGTCTTCCGTGGATACGGCGATTCTGTTGTGCGGGATTCTTGCCTGCCGCGAGCACTTCGGCGATCCCACCATCGCAACCTTAGCGGATCTGATCTTCAACCGCGTGGATTGGACCTGGCTGTCGGAGGACACGTCCCTGCTAACCATGGGGTGGAAACCAGAAACCGGATTTCTTTCCTCGCGGTGGGTTGACTACAGCGAACTGATGATGATTTATCTGCTGGGCATGGGGTCGGCGGCTCATCCGCTGAGAGAGGAAACCTGGAACGCATGGAAGCGTTTGACGTTTGAATATGACGGCATGCGATATATCGGTTCCTTTGCGCCGTTGTTCGTGCACCAGTATTCGCAGGCGTGGTTTGATTTTCGCGGCCGGCGCGACAAGTACGCCGACTATTTCAAGAATTCCGTCACCGCCACGGAAGTCCACCGGCGTTTCTGTCTGGAGTTGGGGAAGCAGTTCCCCGATTACAGCGACGACCTGTGGGGGATTACGGCTTCCGACTCCGAGCACGATGGCTACGTTGCTTGGGGCGGACCTCCCGCCACCGGACCGATTGATGGCACCGTCGTTCCGAGCGCGGCTGGCGGATCGCTGCCGTTCCTGCCCGCAGCCACAATGCGTGTTTTGAAGACCATCCGACAACGCTACCCGTTGGCCTGGAGCAGGTACGGGTTCGTAAACGCATTCAATCCCCTCAAGAACTGGTATGACTCCGATGTGATTGGGATCGACACTGGAATCATCTTGTTGATGGCTGAGAATCTGCGGACCGGGTTTGTCTGGGACACCTTCATGAAGACCGCGGAAGCGCAGCGCGGAATGCAGCGAGCAGGGCTCAAGAAATACTAGCGTTGTATCGCGTGACCGTCCTTCCTGACATTCACGGGCAATCGGGAAGTGATCGTTGTTAACAGATGGGATGAGAAGGCCGGTCTCCGACGGGATGCTGTACGCTCCCAAGTTATCGACGCGCTCGAAGCGCAAGAGATAAAGGAGACCGCAAATTTGTGCTATGGGGATATTTCGCCAATCGGACATAGCCACAATCCCAGTCGAGCCAGCATCGTGCTAAAGTCCGTTCACGTACAGAAACGAGGAACTCCGTGAAGAAAATCACACTTGCGATCCTGCTGTTCTCCGCGTTGGCCTGGGCTGGGGGAGATCCCAATCCGGCTGAGTACACCGTCAACGTCCACGTCAGTTCATCGAACATAGACCTTAACGGCACTCAAATGCTGGACGTTGTCATTGATGGAAAGAAGTATGAACTGCGCTCTGAGCTGCCCATTCGCCGGCTACTGACGCTCGGCGACTACAAGGCGAAGCTCGTTACGAAAGACCACAAGACCGCGTACGAATCCTTTCAAGTCTACGAGTTTCTGTTCCCTGACAAAACGAGGCAGTATGACGTTGTCGGGCAGACCGAATGACATCACTCCGCTGTGGTTTCCTTCGCCGTCGCTTGCTGTCTACCGATAGTTGTCGAAAACATTTACGCTTATTTACGCTAATGACCGGTTGTTGGTGTAATCGGAATGTTACGCCAACAATCCTTTTGAGCCGCCCGCGAACCCCCGTTTTACGACTGCAACATCCATCACAGACATCCCACCCGCTCTGCGCGACAATAGAAATCTGATTGGGGCAGCAAGAGGTGTGCCGGTCAAACCAGACGGCCCTCGAAGCTGCCCCAAACCAACTGGAAAATAATCATCGAGAAAGACCCCGGCGGCGGTTTGCTAGCAGCCAGCAGCCAGAAGCTAGTAGTCTATCCCCATGTCCTTCCACTCCGGATTCGTTTGCATCCTCGGACGTCCCAACGCGGGCAAGAGCACGCTGCTGAATGCGCTGGTTGGCGAGAAGTTGGCCATCATTTCGCCGAAGCCCCAGACCACGCGCAATCGCATTCTCGGAATCATTAACGTCCCCAAGCACAAAGGACGCGAAGCCGGGCAAATCGTGCTCATCGACACACCCGGCGTTCACCGTTCCGGCTCTTCGCTCGGACGCAAAATGATGTCCGAGGTACGCGAGGCGCTCGAAGGCTGCGAACTGATTCTGATGATCGTGGACGTTAGAAGCAGTGACGCAACAAAGAAGTGGGACCGGGACGATGCCTTCGTCCTCGACCTGGCGAAAAAGGCGGGCACTCCGGTCTTTCTGCTGCTCAACAAAATTGATCTGCTCGCCGACAAAAGTAAACTGCTCCCGCTGATCGCACAGTTTCAAAAGCTGCACGATTTCAAGGAGATTGTCCCCATCTCCGCTCTCAAAAAGAAAGGCCTCGCCGAATTGCTGTCTTGTGTGCTGAAGGCTCTGCCCAACGGCCCGCGTTATTTTCCCGAAGATCAGATCACCGATCAGCCGGTGCGCTTCATGGCGGCGGAATTGATCCGCGAGCATGTTCTTATGCAGACGCATGAAGAGGTGCCGCACGCGGTCTCGGTCCTGATCGAGCAGTTCGAGGAGAGTCCGAGGCTGACGCGGATCGCCGCTGTGATTTTTTGCGAACGGGAAGGCCAGAAGGCCATTCTGCTCGGCAAAGGCGGCCAAATGCTCAAAAAGATCGGAACCGCGGCCCGCCTCGACATCGAGAAGATGGTAGGCACAAAAGTTTTTCTCGAACTCTTCGTCAAAATCAAGGCTGGCTGGCGCGATTCGCGAAGCTTTGTGGAAGAACTGGATTGGCGGCGTCAACTACAGCAGATCGGAGGCCCTGAAGACCCAGAGTCATGAACTCTCATAGAAACCGCCGGTATATTGCACTAACGGTTGGCCTGCAATCCAAATAAAGTTGCATCTCACCCACCTGAATCCCTAGAATTTGTCAGCCTCATCCTGCATCTTAATTAGAGGAAAGGCTGCAACCAAAAGCCACGGCCCTTTATGACAGATCCTTCCCCATCCCCTAAGCAGCCGCAGTCATGTAACTTCGACGCGGAGAAACTCGATGTCAAACTCAGCGTGACGCTGGCCGCCGACCGCGATGCCGTGGACCAGGTCGTCCGCAGCGTGATGAATGTGGTCCGGGAAATGAAATGCGCTCCGGGACACGAAGACGATATCGAACTCGCGTTGACCGAAGCCCTGGCCAATGCCGTCGTGCATGGAGCGAAAAACGATCCATCCAAGATTATCGAATGCAACGTGGCTTGCGATGATGAGCGGGGCATCCTGATCGTGGTGCGCGATCCGGGATCCGGCTTTGATCCCACCCAAATTGCCAATCCCTGCCATGGTGAGAACATCTATTCGAATCACGGCCGTGGCATTTACCTGATCAATCAGTTGATGGACGATGTCCAGTTTCACAAGAACGGGACTGAGATTCACATGCGAAAAGATAAAAGATAAAGGTCTCAGCGGTCGCAGATGCCAGGTCTCAGGAAAACCGAGCGACAGATCGGCGTCCAGGCTTTTCCTGACGCCTGACACAAGACCTATTCTTTTGCCGCGATCCCCAGACTCTTCATCTTGCGATACAGGTGGCTGCGCTCGAGGCCGAGCACTTCGGCGGTGCGGCTGATGTTGGCGTGATTCTCGTCCAGCTTCTTGAGGATGTAGTCGCGCTCATAGGCGGCACGCGCCTGGTGCAGCGTGGAGCCCTCACTGCCCGCCACGCGGCGGCCGCTGTCGCGGTGCACCAGTGGCGGAAGATGCTTGCGTTCAAAACGTGAAGTTGTGGGATTCATGATCACGATGCGCTCGATCACATTGCGCAACTCGCGGACGTTCCCCGGCCAGGCATAGCGCATGAGGACGTCGATGGCGTCGTCGGTGATCTCTCTTGGACGCCGGCCGTAGGCCGAGGCAAATTCTTTCAGAAAGTGTCGCGCGAACAATGGGATGTCTTCCTTTCGATCGCGCAGTGGCGGCACGACGAACGGAATCACATTCAAGCGATAAAAAAGATCCTCGCGGAAGTTTCCCTTGGCGATCTCCTCTTCCAGATCTTTGTTGGTGGAAGCAATCACGCGCACGTCCACGGTGACGGGATCGTCGCTTCCGACCGGGATGAATCGCTGCTGCTCCAGCGTGCGCAAGACTTTGGACTGCGTCTTCAGGCTCATGTCGCCGACTTCATCCAGAAACAAAGTTCCGCGATCGGCCTTCTGGAACTTGCCTTCCTTGTCGGCGGTGGCTCCAGGAAACGACGATTTGCGATGCCCGAAAAGTTCGCTGTCGATCAGGTCCTCGGGAATCGCGGCACAGTTCATCTCGACAAACACTTCATCTTTGCGAAGGCTCTGCATGTGGATGGCGTGCGCGACCAGTTCTTTGCCGGTGCCCGATTCGCCGTAGATCAGCACGCGTCCGTTGGTGGGCGCCATCAGCGCGATCTGCTGGCGCAGCGCCTTCATGGGAACGCTGTCGCCGACGATCACGCTCTTCGACTGTAGTTGCTTGCGCAGGTCGAGATTCTCATGGCGCAGCCGTCGCGCGTCGATCGCATTTTTCACCAGGATGAGCGTCTTTTCGAGCGAAAGCGGCTTTTCCGCAAAATCATAGGCGCCCAGCTTGGTGGCGCGCACGGCTGTCTCGATGGTCCCGTGGCCCGAGATCATGATGACCTCCGGCGGATCTTCCATCTCGCGGATCCTCTCCAGCACTTCCAGCCCGTCGATCCCGGTCAGCCACACATCCAGCAGGATCAGGTCGAAGCTGCTCTTGCGCAACAACTCGAGGCAGTCTTCGCCGCTCGGGCTGACGCTGGTCTTGTATCCCTCGTCATCGAGGATGCCTCGCAAGGATTCGCGGATACCGGATTCGTCATCAACGATGAGGATATGTGCCATGGTTTGGCTTAACAATACTTAGCTTGCCGCCGGTGCGCTGATGGTTTCAATGGCTACGGGCAACTCGATAACGAAGCGGCTGCCGAACGGCTTGTTTTCTTCCACGCGGATCGAACCGCGATGGTCTTCCACAATTCTGCTCACAATTGCGAGACCGAGCCCCGTACCGCGTTGCTTGGTCGAAAAGTAGGGCAGGAACAGACGCTCCTTGACGTCACGCGAAACCCCTTGCCCTGTGTCGGAGACCACCAGTTCGACGGCATCTCGGCTGGCTAGGAGCGAAGTTGAAATCGTGATCTCTTTCAGCATCGCGTCGTGCATCGCCTCCGCGGCGTTATCCACCAGGTTCGCAACCGCGCGCTTGATCGCTTCCGGGTCGGCCATCACCGCCGGCAGATCGTGCGCCAGTTCCGTACGCACGCGAATGCCCTCCAGCCGCCCATTGAACATGATGAGCGCACTTTCCACCAGGTTATTCAAGCTAGCGGGTTGTGGGCGAGAAGCGGGAAAACGCGCCAGCGCCGAGAATTCGTCCACCAGCGTGCGCACGCTTTCGACGGCATTCCCGATGGTTTCCGCACACGTGCGGATCACCTCAAGAGAGGCTGCATCGGGCGCCGTGCCCCGCGTCAAATGGCGATGAATGCGCTCGGCGGAAAGCGCGATCGGGGTCAGCGGGTTCTTGATTTCATGGGCCACGCGCCGCGCCACCTCGCGCCAGGCTGCCTGTTTCTGCGCTCGCAACAGGTCCGACAGGTCTTCGAACACCAGCACGTATCCGAGCCCTTCGGCGGCGTGGCTCAGCGCGGACACGGTTACGGCGACATTCAACTGAGCTCGGGGCAGGGCAAGTTCCATGTTCGCTGCGGTGATGCCCATACGATCGGCTCGACGGAGCAGCGGTTCGAGGTCGGCGAGGACATCGGCGGGTATCACGTCGCGCAGCGGCAGGTTCACCAAGTCCGCCGGGCTCACGTACTCACTCCGCTCCAGATAGAACATGCGGGAGAAAGCGGCGTTCGCCAGCGTCACATGGCGCGCCGCGTCAATCGAAATCACTCCGGTGGGAAGACTTTCGAGAACCGTTTCGATGTAGCGGCGTCTACTTTCGAGCGCCTCATTGGCGGCGCCCACATCGCGACTGGAGGCTTCGATCTGGCGCCGGCTGGATTCGAGTTGCTCCGCCATGCTGTTGAATGACTGCACCAGTTCGGCCAGTTCGTCGGTGGCGCGGATATCGACGCGGTAATCCAGTTGCCCTTTGGAGATGGCCTCCGTGCCCGCCGCCAGCGCCGCCACAGGACGGTTGACCAGCTTCGAAAGCAGGAGCGCGAGCCAAGTCGAGGCGAACAGCACCACCACCGTCAGCAGCAGCAGATATCCGATATAAGTCCGCCGGAACAACTTTCTTTTTCCCGCCAGCTCGATGTAGCGCTTTTGGCTGTCCTGAATCTGCTTGGCGGTTTGGGCGAATTTTGGCGGGAGAGGCATGGCAACGAGCACAGCGCCGCCTTGGAGAGGGGCGGCCGCGACAATGTAGTCCGTCTGGCCCCACTGGAAGTGGGGGTGTTCTCCGCGCAGGGCGGACTGTAGCGGGAAGGCGCCCTTCATGTCGGTCCAGAGCGCCGGGGCGTTCACGCTGGCTGCCGCATTGCCGTTGCCATTGCCATTATCCAGGGCCAGAACGAATCCGCCCTGCAACGCCGGAATGTGTTCCCGAAGTTCCTCAGTGGCTTCAGGGAGATTTCTGCTGGCAAAGGCTCTTTGAAATTCGTCTGTCTGCGCGATGGATTGTGCTTCCGAGGCCGCATTCTGACCGGCGTAATCATAAAGCAGAGCCGACATGGCCGCGGTATCCGCGCGCACTTCCTCGACCGGTTGGGAAAACCACTTGTCGATGGAGCGGTTCATTAGCCCGTACGAGAACCAGAACATGGCAAGCACGGGCAAGAATGACAGCAGCAGGCTGACCACCACCAGGCGCGTGCGGAACTTTGAACCGGCCACGCCTTGGCGCCGTTCCGCATAGAGCTTCAGCAGGTTGCGTCCAAGAACTAGCGTCAGCGCCACGAAGGCAAAGAAAATCAGGCCGCTCAGTCCAGCAAAAAACAGAAGCTGCTCATTGCTGTCGGGGCTGATGAACTTCAGATTGAACGAGGCCTGCAACACCAGGATCGCGAGCAGCAGAAAAGCGCCGATCGCCAGCGTGATCACGAACGCCCGACGACTGGAGGTCTTGGTTTCGTCGCGAATTGGGTTCGGTGTGGCCAAGGCTAAGCGTCCCGGCAGGAGCACAGAACCGGCGACGGAATCGCCTCCATTATAGAACCGCAGCGGCGGGTCAGTGGCGAGTGTCCCGTCTGCTCAACCGAGCCGGCCGCTTCTGAGTAGCCCGTGATCCGCCCGGAATCCGAACCCAGCCAGTCCGGGTTGTGAGCGCTATCGCCTGTCTACGGCGAGAATCCGTATCCTACTCTGTAAGCCCGCCATTAAGTCTATTTTCGTATTTCATAGGCTGGAAGGATTTGAGCGATAAACCGCAACGTCAACGAGTCAAGCAGTCGGGAAAAGAGCAGCGATTAGCGCTGGTCGTAGTAGCCGGTGCGCGTGCGAGCCGTCATCCCCGGCTTATCGACCGTAACCTGAAGCGCGTGGTACTCGTCCGTGTGGTCCGCCGGAACGCTATCGAACGAGAGGACGTAAAAAGCGTCGGCATCCGCGACAGAATTTGCGATTGCGCCGGCAACGTCATTGGACGAATTGAGAACGCGCCCTCCACTCTGCACCGCAAGCACCTGCACGCCCAGATCGCCGGGCAGCACCTGCGAGGGCGACTTTACGCCTTTCAAAAAATTCTCGTAATACGTAATGTGCATTCCACCCGTATTCGACAGACCGAGTTGATCAACGCTATAGAGAGTCATGTGAGCCTGCCGGAGCCCGGTGGACGCCGTGACGATTAGATCGAAGAAGTGTTGGTCCTGTTTAGAGGTAAGGCCAGAGTGCGTTTGCGAAAACAACGGCCAGCCGGGACCGATCCAAATCATCAGTTTTCTGCCGGGCTTCGTTTTCTCATAGTTCACCATTGAGAGAAGCGCATTGAGCGAGCCTTCCATACGCTCTACCGCGCCGTGGTAGCCGCCGTTAGTCAGATTGCCCGGCCGCAGCCCGGTTACGTACTTGTCGAGTGCCCCCGCCACAGCATTTCCATCGCGAGAGGAACCGTTGACCTTCGTTCCATCTTCGGAAAATATGATGAGCGACACTGGCCACACAAGCTTCCCGCCATTCTGGAGCAGAAACTTCTTAACCTCGTCCCGTTCGTAACTGAGTGCCTGGAAGGGAGTGTTTATGGCATCGACGACCAGGACGACTTCGATGGGCGGATCCTTCGCCGCGGGCGCTTCGGAGTTCACGGCTTGAAAGGCGACGATTTTCTGCGGCTGTTTGTCGTCCAGAAGAGTAAGGTCTCGCTCCTGCAGCCCGCGAACGGGCGCGCCGGACTTGTCGGTCACCTGCACGACAAGGGTGATTCGCCGGTCCGTACCGGATTGTTGGGGGGGAGCGTTTTGTCCCGATACGGCAAAGGGTGGAAGAACAAGCAGGGAAAGAAACAACCGAAAGAATCGACTCGTGGTAACTCACCTGCCCTTCTCCGCCCAACGTGGAGGGTACTTGCAGATGGATTCGCCCGTCGCAAAGTTTAGGCCCGCATGCACGAGAAATCAATGACAATCTGCACGTATGCTCCGATTCCGAACGGGCCTGGCATCGTTGCGAAGTTAGCGGCAATCAAGCCCGCCGCATGGAGTGCTGCGGATGGGTAGCTAACGCAAAATCGCCATATCACTCACAATGCCGGGATCGGCTCGTCACTGGGTGGCTGGTCGGCAATCCGGAAACTATCCCAAGTCTTTGCGGCTAACCCGATCAGTAGTTTGGAGGCTCATCGCGCAGCGAGCGTGTTCCTCAGCGCCAGGTAGGCAGGCTTGGCACGATAGTTCCGGTCAAACGGCAGGGCCGCGCCTTCGGTCTGCTTCGAGTGCGATCCGATCCAGGAATACTTGTCCGTGAAACCCCAGGTCTGGATCGCCGTACACCCAGGATGAGACAGGCAAGCGGCGGCGATCTGGCGATAGATGTCGGCCTGTAGTTGCAAGTCCTCGGGGCGAGGATTGCCGTTCGGGTCGACCGGCAGGGCGACGTCCATTTCGGTGATTTGGACCTGAACTCCCAGGTCAGTGAAGCGTTTGATATTGGCAGAAATGGACGCGAGATCGGCGTGCCGGTTCGCGATGTGCATCTGGAATCCCACGCCATCGATGGGCACACCGCGCTGCCGGAAATCGCGAACCATGGCATAGATCGCGTCCGACTTGGGATTCACGATCTCCGCCTCGGCCTCGTTGTAAAAGAGCTGAGCTTGCGGATCGGCTTCATGCGCCCAGCGGAAACAGCGCTCAATATAGGAGTAACTCTGCTTCGAGCTTCGAGCTTCGAGCTCCGAGCGAGCAGGGGTGCTCGAAGCTCGCGGCTCGTGGCTCGAAGCTAAGGCGATTCCCGGCTGGTCTCGCCAGATCGTGCTGCGCAGTTTTCCCGGCTGCAACTCGTCGAAGGCCTCATTGACCACGTCCCACGCGAATATCTTGCCCCGGTAATGTCCGACCACGGTCTTAATGTGTTGCTCAAGAATTTGCGCAAGCTCATTGGAAGTGTATTTTCCTTCCGTCAACCATTTTGGATTCTGCCGGTGCCAGACGAGCGCGTGGCCGCGAACCTTCATGTCGTGCCGGGTCGCGAAATCCACAATTTGATCCGCTTGAGAAAAATCGAAAGACTGCCGAGCCGGATGCACCACCTCCCACTTGAGGGCGTCTTCCGGCTCCAGCATATTGAACTCACGCGCGAGCGTGGACGCGTATGTCGCCTCGGAAAGTTGAGACGGCCTCACCGCAGTGCCGATGAGCAGTCCAGAACCCTGCGCAGCCTCGCGCAATGACTGCTCCCGGACGCCTGCGCCAAACCCCGGGCAAAAGGCTGCGGCCGCCAAAAGAAAGACAAGTGCTTGCCATTTCATGTCGTCACTCTTGACTTACTTTGCCTCGGGAAGGAACTTCTGCAAAGGACATTGCTCACACCGCGGTTGTGACTTTAGGCAGTAAGTCTTGCCGACTCCGACGATCAGCCCGTGCATTTCATTGAATACCTGGACCAGCGCAGCGCGCTCGGCCGTGCTCACGTGCGAAGGCCGATGACCCGAGCCCTGCGGCCCGCATGTATACTTTTTCACCGCCGAGACGCCGAGAGCGCCGAGGAAAACTTCTTGAGTTTTGGAAAAATCGGTAGGACGTCGGGTGAGACAACCAGGTCCACCCGGTTCCGAATTCGACCGTGGATTTTCTCGGCGTCGTCGGCGTCTCTGCGGTGAAAAGCTCTCCGCAGCGGGTACCTCGCCCAGTGCCTGCTCGAACATTTGCCGAATTTCGTCGTAGCCCGCCGCGCTGGAAACAATCTGGTGCCGCTCCAGAATGCGCCTCGTGTAAGCGTCCACAACAAAGACCGGATGATTGCCGGCATACAAGAGAATCGAGTCCGCGGTCTCCGGCCCAACACCATTGAGCGCAAGCAGTTCGTCGCGAAGTTCGGCCGTTGGCCGCGCGAACATCCGCGCCAGCGACCCGCCATAACGCTCATCGAGAAAACTTACAAACGTTTTCAGCCGCTGCGCTTTCTGCCGGAAGTAACCTGCCGGGCGAATCAATCGCTCAAGCTTAGACCGAGGCGTACGCCGGATTCCGCGGATCGTCAGAAGGCGCGCTTTCCGGAGATTGGCGAATGCCTTCTCAACGTTCGTCCACGAAGTGTTCTGCGTTAAATATGCTCCAACAATCACCTCAAAGCGCGATTGCGCCGGCCACCAGTGCTGGCGTCCCCAGGCAGAAAACAACGTGTGGTAGTAAGCGCGGATTGCGGCGTGTTTGATTTCGCTCATGGCGTGCGCGGGGTGGAAGGGGCGTCAGCATTATAGGGCGTTGCACCTGCCCATGATCTCAAAACACGGCATGTAGAGGTGGCTCTGCATTATTTCCGAGTTTCTTGGTACATTCACAAGGAAGTAAGGATGGTTCCATGGATGGTTGGTATAGGGCGGAGGGGTCTTCATTTCGTCTGGGAGTGACCTGGATTGAGGAGGAACAGGCTTTCAATTTTGCCCTATATTCGAAGCATGCCGCCGAAGTGACTCTGCTGTTGTATTCCAAAAGCGACCTTGTTCACCCACTTCACGAATACAGGTTCAATCCCTTGATAAACAAATCCGGGCGAGTCTGGCATTGCCGACTGAAGGGTGACGCGATTTCTGACGCCCGTTATTACGGCTACAGAGTCGCCGGACCAAATGAGCCCGGCGCCGGCAATCGCTTTGATGATCAGAAGATCCTCGTCGACCCGTATGCCAGATCGTTGTTTTTTCCTGAGCACTTCAGTCGTCAAGCCGCCGAGCTACCCGGAAGCAATGCAGGAAGAGCCCCACTTGGAGTAATCGCCATCGAACACAGCTTCCCTTGGGATAACGACCAACCACCTGTTCACACATCTGACCTGGTTATCTATGAACTGCATGTCCGTAATTTCACAGCCAAGTCGAACTCCGGCATAGATTCGGACAAACTCGGCACCTACGCCGGCTTAGTTGACAAAATTCCTTACCTGAAGGAACTGGGAATTACTGCCGTTGAATTGATGCCGGTGACTCAACGGGACCCTCAGGAAAGTGCTCGCTGGGGCTACATGCCGCTCAGTTTCTTCGCACCCCACCTCGGGTACGCCAGCAGGAAAACGACTGATGAGCTGATGGATGAATTTCGCGCCATGGTCCAGGCATTGCATGCTGCTGGTATCGAAGTGATCCTCGACGTGGTCTACAACCACACCACGGAAGGAGGCGAGGAGGGGCCGACGTACAGTTTTCGGGGCATAGACAACAGCACATATTACCTTCTGGACGCAGACATGCAACACTATCGCAACGACACCCAGACGGGAAATACGCTGAACTGCGCCAACCGTTACGTGCGCAAGATGATCATCGACAGCCTGTATTTCTGGGTGCAGGAAATGCATGTTGATGGGTTTCGCTTTGACCTGGCCTCGATCTTTACCAGGAATGAAGATGGGTCGATCAATGTCGCGGATCCCCCTGTAATCGCAGAGGTCAGTGCAGCCCCGGACCTGGGCAGGATCAGGCTCATTGCCGAGGCTTGGGACCCGGGGAGCTATCAGCTGGGTCGAACATTTCCGGGCATCTCCTGGTTGCAATGGAATGGCAAGTTTCGCGATGACGTGCGCGCATTCGCGAAAAGCGACCCCGGCATGATCAGCCAATTGATGGCCCGCTTGTACGGGAGCAGTGATCTTTTTCCAGACGACGTCATGAATGCCTACCATCCATATCAAAGCGTCAACTTCATCACCTCTCACGACGGATTCTGCCTCTATGACTTGGTGGCATACAACGACAAACACAATGAAGCGAACGGCCATAACAACCGGGATGGCACCGACTATAACTTAAGTTGGAATTGCGGATGGGAAGGCGACGAAAACGTACCCACCGAGGTCACGACTCTTCGCAAACGCCAAGTAAAAAACTTCTGCTGTCTGCTGTTTCTTTCCAATGGGACACCGATGTTCCGAGCGGGCGACGAATTCATGAACACACAGCGGGGCAACAACAATCCTTACAACCAGGACAACGATATCACGTGGCTCAATTGGGACCTGCTGGCGAAGAACCGAGACGTCTTTCGTTTCTTCAAGCTCATGATCGCGTTTCGCAAGTCTCACCCGTCTATATCACGCAGTCGGTTCTGGAGAGAAGACGTGCGTTGGTACGGCGTCGGTGAAAGCCCCGATGTTTCATTCGACTCTCACACCTTGGCCTTTTGTCTACATGGTGCATCGCAGAGTGACAGTGACCTATACGTAATGATCAACGCCTTCTGGGAAGACCTCATGTTCGTGATCCAGGAAGGCGGCGCAGGTGAATGGCGTCGCGTCGTGGATACGAATCTGCCCGAACCACTCGATTTCTGTGAACCGGGAACGGAAGAAACTCTAAGCAGCCTGAACTATAGCGTCAAAGCACGCTCGGTGGTAATCCTGGTCAGGCCTGAGATCAAAGGCAAGCGTTCGACCAACACACCTGTTCGAGGAGAAGGTCTGCTCGATCGTCGATCTTAGGCATGGCAAGCGCCTTGCCCTGACGCCGCCGACCTGCGTATTGTTACGGAGTGAAATTTCCTCGATGTAGTGGAATTCTGCTGCACTTCACTTCTCTGCCCGGCCGCTTCGGCATCGGTGATCTCGGCCCCTGCTCTTACGAATTCGCGGATTTCCTCTTCGCCGCCGGACAGAAGTTGTGGCAGGTGCTGCCGTTGCATCCCACCGGATACGGCGATTCCCCGTACCAGTGCTTCTCCGCATTTGCCGGCAATCCGCTGTTGCTCAGTCTCGAACGCTTGCGCGATCAGGGCTTGCTCCAGGACTCGGAGCTGTCTCACACGCCGCCGTTTCCGGAAGATTTCGTCGACTATGGGCCGGTGATCGAATTCAGGATGGCGGCCTTACGCCGGGCGGCGCAGGTTTTCTTTGCCGACGGCTCCCGCGCGGATGGTGCGGCCTTCGACCGCTTTTGCGAAAGCGCCGGTTCATGGCTCGACGACTACGCGCTCTTCATGGCCTGCAAAGATGCGCACCACGGAACCATCTGGACCTCCTGGGACGCGCAGATTCGCCAGCGAGACGCGCATGCCGTGAGCGAGTGGTCGAGGAAGCTGGCGCCGGAACTGAAAGCTTACAAGTATTGGCAATTCGAATTCTTCCAGCAGTGGGAGCATCTCAAGATTTATTGCCAGCAGCGCGGCATCCGTTTCATGGGCGACGTCCCGATCTATGTTGCGCACGACAGCGCGGACGTGTGGGCTCATCCCGATCTTTTCTATCTCGACGATCAGGGCCGCCCGACCGTGGTCTCCGGCGTGCCGCCGGATTATTTCAGCGCCACCGGACAGCTTTGGGGGAATCCGATTTATCGCTGGGACGTGCTGGCCGCCAGCGGATACAAGTGGTGGATCGAGCGCTTCCGCGCTTCGCTCGCGCTTTTCGATATGGCGCGACTCGACCATTTCCGCGGCTTTGAATCTTACTGGGAGGTTCCTGCCGGCGAAACGACAGCCATTCACGGGCGCTGGGTCAAAGGGCCGGGAGAAGATTTTCTGTCGGCAATGCAGAACGTATTTGGCGGACTGCCGATTGTGGCGGAGAACCTGGGCGTGATCACTCCGCCGGTGGAGAAACTGCGGCAGCAGTTCGGTCTGCCGGGCATGAGTCTTTTGCAATTCGCGTTTGGCACTGATCCGCAGGGCCCATCGTTTCGTCCGCATAATTACAGTCGCGACCTGGTGGCCTACACCGGCGGGCACGACAATGACACGACGGTGGGCTGGTGGTCGAGTTCGGGCGCCGGCGACAGCACACGCACTCCGGAAGATGTTCGTAAAGAGCACGACTTCGCTCGCGCGTATCTCAACTTACGCGACGATTCCGAGATCAACTGGGTCATGATCCGGGCGGTACTGGCTTCGGTCGCTGATGTTGCGATTGTCCCGTTGCAGGATGTGCTGGGCCTTGGCAGCACGGCGCGCATGAATCTTCCCGGCACCGTCAGCGGGAACTGGAAATGGCGTTACCGTCCAGGCGCATTGAGCGG
Source organism: Terriglobales bacterium (assembly GCA_050012595.1). Taxonomy (GTDB): domain Bacteria; phylum Acidobacteriota; class Terriglobia; order Terriglobales; family Acidobacteriaceae; genus Acidiflorens. The sequence continues at coordinate 87,476 of JBEKGW010000005.1, read as the reverse complement.
CGAGTTGAGCGCGAGACTTCGATCCCTGGTCACCCTGTACGATCGGTAGGAAGAATGCTGCTACTGCGGATTCTGCGGTGGTCGCTTCATATAAACTTGCATATCGCTCTGCTTGGCAGGGAGGTACTGAAATTGGTCCAGGAGGAAGCGGTTTGCCCCTAAATCGGGATGTGCTTTGGTACAAGGACGCGATCATCTATCAAGTCCACGTCCGCACCTTCCACGACAGCAACGGGGATGGCATCGGCGATTTTCAAGGGCTTGAAGAGAAGCTCGACTACCTTCAGGAATTAGGGATCAGCGCGATATGGCTCATGCCATTCTTCCCCTCTCCTCTGCGCGACGATGGCTACGACATTGCGGATTACAACGCCGTCCATTCCAGCTATGGGACCTTGGAGGACTTCCGGAAGTTTCTGGGGTCGGCCCACGACCGAGGAATCCGGGTCATCATAGAAATGGTGTTGAATCACACATCCGATCAGCATCCGTGGTTTCAAGAGTCGCGAAGTTCACGGAACAATCCACGCCGCGATTGGTACGTCTGGAGCGATACAGACACCCGGTACAAGGGAACCCGCATCATTTTTCTTGACACAGAAACTTCCAATTGGGCGTGGGACCCGATTTCGAAATCCTATTATTGGCATCGCTTCTTTAGTCACCAGCCCGATCTCAACTACGACAATCCTGCCGTTCGGGAACAAATGTGGAACGTGATGAAGTTCTGGCTGGAGATGGGGGTTGACGCCTTTCGGCTCGACGCGGTGCCCTACCTGGTGGAACGCGAGGGCACAAATTGTGAGAACTTGCCGGAGACCCACGCTGTCCTGAAGGAGTTGAGGCGAAAACTCGATGAGCAATTCCCAGGCAGGATGCTTCTGGCGGAGGCCAATCAGTGGCCCGCGGATCTCCGCCCATATTTCGGTGACGGAGATGAACTCCACATGGCGTTTCATTTTCCGTTGATGCCCAGGATGTTCATGGGGCTGAAGTTGGAAGACCGCAAGCCCATCACTGAAATCCTGCAGCAGACCCCGGAAATCCCGCCCTCGTGCCAGTGGTGCCTGTTCCTGCGCAACCATGACGAGCTGACCCTGGAAATGGTAACCGACATGGAACGCGACTACATGTACGACACCTACGCCGAAAGCAAGACGATGAGGCTGAACCTCGGAATTCGGAGGCGGCTCGCTCCCTTGTTGGACAACGACCGCAGGCGCATAGAGTTAATGAATGGGATGCTGATGTCGTTGCCGGGCACTCCTATCATCTATTACGGCGATGAAATCGGAATGGGCGATAACATCAATTTAGGCGACCGCAACGGAGTAAGAACTCCGATGCAGTGGGACGGAGGAACGAACGGCGGCTTTTCTACCGCGGCCCCAGAGCACTTGTATGCCGCCCTTATCCAGGATCCGGTATATGGTTATCCGGCGGTGAACGTCTTGAGGCAAGAAGCGAGCGAACATTCGTTCCTCAATTGGATGCGAAGCATCATAATGGTTCGCAGATCGACCAGGGTCTTTGGCACGGGATCGATTGAGTTTCTCCATCCAGCCAATCACAGAATACTGGCCTATGTGCGGCGGCTGGGAAACGAGGCGGTCCTGGTGGTCAACAATCTTTCGAGCACCGCGCAAGCAGTCGAACTGGATCTGCGGCGCTACAAGGGAAATATTCTGATCGAGATGTCTGGCAAGAATATGTTTCCGCGTGTGGGCGACCTGCCCTATCTGCTAACGATGGGGCCCTACCAATTCTACTGGTTTTGGCTGCGACGAATCTGAGCAAATGTAGATAGGGAAACGATGTCACATTGACGGGCGTCTATACCAGGCCACGCTGCGGTACTTCGAACGGAGATGAAAATGGCGGAGGAGAGCTTTCTTACGGATGATTTTCTTCGCCAACTGATCAACGTCGGCGAAGTGGACATCCTCGTGGGCTTGCCCACTCACAATAACGCCAAAACTATCGGGTCGATCGTCCAGACCATTCAGAGCGGAATCCTACGCGGATTTCCCCGAGAGCGAGCCGTGATCGTTAATGCCGATGGAGGGTCGCGTGATGGTACTCCCGAATTGGTCACGGGCGTCTCTATTGATGACGTGCGTCCAGCCTCAAATCCGTACGCGCTCCGCACGCTGCACTCAATCAGCACGAAGTATGCGAGCAGCCCGGCGAGCGGAGGTGCGTTGCGGAGCATTCTGGCTGCCGCCGAACTGCTCCGCGCCAAGGCCTGTGTGGTGATGTCACCCGAGTCCGTGAACATCGAACCCGAATGGCTCGCAAAGCTTCTGCGTCCCATTTATGACGACGACTTCGATCTGGTGACCCCCACATATCGCCGACATAAATTTGAGGGGCTGCTGGTTACGAATTTGCTGTACCCGATGACCCGCGCACTTTACGGGTTAAGAATCCGTGAGGCATACTCGCCTGAGTTCGGATTCTCCGGTCGTCTCGGAAGTCAATTCCTTGGACAAAATGTCTGGATTGATGGAACCGACGGGGCCGGTGTCGAACTCCGCTTCACCCTGGCTGCGATCGCGGGGCGATACCGCGTCTGCCAGTCCTTCCTTGGAGAAAAGGATCCCGTCGAGCGACATGCCGCTGACCTGGTGCCGGCGCTGCGAAAAACTGTCGGCACCTTGTTCTCCGCATTGGAGCCAGACTTTCCCGTGTGGAGTGCCGTGGCCGGTTCCCAGCCGGCCCCTACTACCGGGGCCGACCATGAAGTGCTTCTGGAACCACTGCGAGTAAATCGGAAACGATTGCGAGAGATGTTCTCGACCGGAGTTGCCGAATTGGAGTCCGTCTTTCAGTCAATTCTTTCTCCCTCCACTCGGGCAGAACTCCAGCGCATCGCCCACCTGGGAGAAGAGGAGTTTCATTACCCTGCGGAATTGTGGGTGAGGACGGTTTACGAGTTTGCCGCCTCGTATCGGAAATCTGTGATCAGCCGGGATCATATTATCCAGGCCTTAGCGCCGCTTTTCCGCGGGAGAGTGTTCACATTCCTGGTTGAGAACCGCAACGCTTCTGCGGACGACGTCGAGAACAATATCGAAGGTTTGTGCCTTGAGTTCGAGCGATTGAAACCGTATCTGCTGCAGCTGTGGAAATCAAGAGAGTGAGGCAACTATGCGAGAAATGATTATCAGCGAACTGAGCCAGGCGCTGCACGAGATTGCCAGAGGTTTCGCCCACTTCCTTCCTCGTCTCATCGTGATGCTGCTCCTGGCGCTGGTGGGCTGGGTGATCGCGTACGTGGTAAAAGTGGTGCTGCGCAGCTTTCTCAGACTGGTCAGGTTCGACAAGCTTTCGGAAAACGCAGGCGCCTCGCAATTGCTCAACACGGCCGCTTTGCCTTCGGCGACGGAAATGTTGAGCCGGTTCGTCTTCTGGGTGACCTGGCTCGGCTTCATTCTGCTGGGTGTGCGCGTGCTCGGGATCCTGGGGCTGCAGGACCAAGTCGCAAGATTTTTTCTTTTCTTGCCGCGTCTATTCGTAGCGCTGTTAATCCTGTTTTTCGGACTGCTGGCAGCCAGCTTCTTTTCCCGCGCCGCCTTATTGGCTGCGGTAAATGCGAATGTGCCTTCACCCCGCGTTTTGAGCCTCGCTCTCCGCACCCTCATCATTGTTTTCGTATTGTCGATCGCCTTTGAAGAACTGGGTTTGGCAGAGCAGACCATGCTGGTTGCCTTCGGGATTGCCTTCGGGGCCCTGATGCTCGGAATGGCAATCGCATTCGGCATGGGGGGCAGAGACTTGGCCCGGCGTTTCCTGGAGAAAAGGTTTGTTCGCGGGAAGAAGGACGAGAACGAAGACGAACTGTCGCCGCTCTAGTCCGGAAAATGGGGCAGAAAATGCCAACGAACCGCCCGTTGCGGTAGGATGAAATTTCCTCCCGGCTCCATGCTGGAGGCTAGTGCCATGCGACTACTCAGCATCCGGCTCATTGTTTCCCTCATCGTGGGCATCACGCTGGTCTCCCTGTCGTCCTCGTATTACGAGGCTTTGGGTGAGAAACGTGCCCTAAGCCGGGACCTGGAGCGGCGCGCCGAGGTATTGGGCGAAAGCCTCGCGGGAAATGTGGAAACCGGCCTGGAGAAAGATTCGCTGCAGGATTTGCAGCGCATCGTAGAGCACTACGGGAATCGGGACCATCTCTCCGGACTGGCGATCTACGGCTGGCAGGGCGATTTGCTGGCAGTTACACCGGAGCTGAAATCCACGCTGGCTACCGTTCCCTCCGTAATGTCTGAAGCCTTGCGTGAGAACCATGGAGCAGGCGCGTTCCAACGACTGGGCGGTGCCTCGTTGCACATCTATGCTCTACCTCTTCACCAGCACGACGAAGTCATCGGCGGCCTCGCGATTGTTCAGGATGCCGGCTATATTCGGGCGGAGAGCCTTCATATTTGGCGCGAAGCATTCCTGCGAGTGCTGGCACATGTGTTTCTCATCGTGCTGATCACGCTGTTGATTGTTCGCTGGAGTATTGCCGCACCCATTGCACGTACGGCACGGTGGATGCGCGCTTTGCGGACGGGGCAAATACCTTCACGCCAGCACGCCACCGATCTGGATCTGTTTCGTCCCCTGGTGCGGGAGGTCGCCGCCTTCGCCGAAAGCCTTACCCAGGCGCGGTCGGCGGCCGAGACGGAGGCCCGCTTGCGAGAGACAGGTGAATCTCTGTGGACGGCCGACCGACTGGCCGTGCATGTGCGAAAACGCCTGGATAATGGGCGCCTTTTTGTCGTGTCGAATCGCGAGCCTTACGTGCACATGCGGCGGGGCAAATCAGTGGAAGTGATGGTGCCGCCCAGCGGGGTGGTCACGGCGATCGAGCCCATACTGCGCGCCTGTGACGGAACCTGGATTGCCCATGGCAATGGCGATGCCGACCTCGAAACGGTTGATGCGCGGGACCGGCTGCGCGTGCCTCCGGACGATCCTCACTATACCTTGCGCCGGGTCTGGCTGAACGAAGCGGAAGAAGAAGGCTATTACTACGGATTTGCCAACGAGGGAATCTGGCCTCTCTGTCATATCGCGCACACTCGGCCGATCTTTCGCACGGAGGATTGGAAATACTATCAGGCGGTAAACCTGAAGTTCGCCGATGCGCTGCTCGAAGAGATAAGGGACGTGGAAAAGCCCATTGTGCTGGTGCAGGATTACCACTTCGCGCTGCTGCCTCGGCTGATTAAAGAAAAAAGACCGGAGGCCAAGGTGGCAATCTTCTGGCACATCCCGTGGCCCAACCCGGAGGCATTTGACATTTCGCCGTGGCGGCGCGAACTTGTGGATGGTCTGCTCGGTGCCGATCTGATCGGGTTTCACATCCAGTCGCACTGCAATAACTTCCTGCATACGGTGGACCGGGTCGTGGAAGCACGCGTCGATTGGGAACATTTTTCGGTACGACGTCTGGACCATCTCACCCTGGTGCGACCCTTTCCCATCAGTGTGGACTTTACGGAGGTGCTACGGCCGGAGTCGATACCGGATTCCTACACCGAACGTTCTGCCTTGCTCAAGGCTTTGGGGGTTGAGGCTACCTTCATGGGTGTGGGCGTGGACCGGGTTGACTACACCAAGGGCATTCTGGAGCGTTTTTTGGCCATTGAGCGTTTTCTGGACAAGTATCCTCCCTATCAGGGCAAGTTCACATTCGTGCAGATTGGCGCTCCAAGTCGCAGCCACCTCAAGCGCTATCATGATCTGATGGAGGAGGTGGAAGCGGAAGCCAACCGCATAAACGGGCGGTTCCAGACGGACAAATGGAAGCCCATCGTCTTTCTAAACCGGTCGCACACTCACCAGGAGATTCAAAAATACTACCGCGCCGCAGACTTATGCCTGGTTACATCATTGCACGATGGCATGAATCTGGTGGCGAAGGAATTCGTGGCAGCCCGGCAAGACGAAATGGGAGTTTTAATCCTGAGTTGCTTCACGGGTGCCGCCCAAGAGCTGCGCGACGCCTTGCAGATCAACCCCTACGATATCGACCAGACGGCGGAGGCGATTCGTTTCGCTCTTAGCATGGAGCCGGAGGAAAAGGAATTGCGTATGCGACACATGCGGAAGACGGTCAGGGAACACAACGTTTACCGCTGGGCAGGAAGCCTCATCGCGGAACTCTGCGAGCTGCGCCTGGACGCGTCGGAAGAGAGCAAGGAGAATCTTCGGGCGAGCACCGCTGCCAGGGGATGAGGAGCATGTGTTGTCCCGCATGGTCAATCCAGTCGAAGCCGAGCAGTTCATGAACGCGGTGGCACAGTCGCCGGTTTCCGCGCTTCTGCTCGACTATGACGGTACTCTCGCGCCCTTCTGCCTCAATCGCCAGCAGGCTTTCCCCTATCCGGGAATGACAGAACTCCTGCAGGAGATCATCGTCTGTGGCCGCACCCGTGTCGTCATCGTCACAGGTCGGAACGCCCACGAAGTGATCCCGCTGCTTGCGATTCACCCCAGTCTCGAGATCTGGGGATGCCATGGGTTAGAGCGGTTGAGACCGGATGGAACCTACGAGGCACCCCGCGTAGAAGAGCCTGTGCTGCACGCACTGGCTGACGCAGATCGTTGGTTAAGGTATCAGGAGCTACACAACCGGGCTGAGTTCAAGACCGGCGCCGTCGCCATCCATTGGCGCGGGCTGGATGAAGCGACGGCGGCGGAAATCCGCGGCCAAGTCTTGCTGGGCTGGCTCCCTATTGCTCAAAGTACGCCCATGGAACTGCTGGAGTTCGATGGCGGTATTGAAATGCGCATGCCAGGCAGGGATAAAGGGGATGCAGTCCGCACCATCCTGGATGAAATCGGCCCGGAGGTTCCCGTCGCCTACCTGGGGGATGACTTGACCGACGAGCGGGCTTTTCTCGCTCTTGGTACCCTGGGCCTAAGCGTGCTGGTTCGCCCCGAATGGCGCGAAACTGCGGCCGCCGTGTGGATCAGGCCGCCAGAAGGTTTACGGGAGTTTCTGACACGGTGGCTACAAACCTGTCGTGAGGGGCAGCATCGCGCGAGCACAGAGTGTTCTGGTCCCAAATGAGTGCGGGTTCGGACCAAGATGCAAGCGGCGCGAATCTTGAGACAGACCCAAGAACCTCGGTTAGAAAGCTACCCATTCCTAACGCCAGGTGTGGGAATGAAGAAGTCCAATCTTTGCGGGGCTTCCACGCGAACGATTGTGTGCGGGTTTTCTAACACCGCTGCCGTAGAGGTCAGAAAATTCTGTTTGTGTGCTTGAAAAATTGGTCGGGGAGAGAGGATTTGAACCTCCGACCCCCTGGTCCCGAACCAGGTGCTCTACCAGGCTGAGCCACTCCCCGACTGACGGCCGGATCACCGCCGCCATAGGAACGATATGACGACTCGAACTCCGACAGTATAGCATTCTGCGGTCTGGCGATTACGCGCGGCTATGCGGTGCTGTCGGGGAACAGCCGCTCATTCCTGCGCTGTTATTGCAGGGTCTGATGTCAGGAAGCATCGAGTTTCTGACGCTACCATACTGTAACGTTTCCTGGAACGTTCGCCGGCAGGAAAGAGATTGTTTCGCTGACCAGCCGTCCCGTCGTGCTCGCTGGCTGGCACGCGAAGGCTGTTACAATCTTGGTCATCGTCGTCTTTTTACCGCTATTAAAACGTTTCTATGTTGGCTTTTACCGCTGGAAGACTGTTGACTCCGATTGACGTCGTCGAGCATCCTCTCGTGCTCGTCGAGGGAGGACGCGTCCTCGAAATTTCCCCTCGGAGCAGCCGGCAGGTTCCCGCCGGAGTTTCTGTGTCCGACTTCGGCGATCGCGTGATGGCGCCGGGTTACATTGATCTTCACATTCACGGCAGCGCCGGATATGACGTCATGGACGATACCGCTGAGGGGCTGCCGGCGATCGAACAACTGCTCGCTCGGCACGGGGTCACAAGTTATTTCCCAACCACCGTCACCGCTCCCTTGGATACGACTTTGCGCGCACTGGAACGGCTGGCGGATGCGATCGAAAAGCGCGAATTAGAGTGCGAACGACAGAATGCGGATGGCAAGAGTCGAGCCCTCCCGCTCGGAATCCATCTTGAGGGGCCATTCCTCAGCCATGCTCGTCGAGGGGTACACCCTCTGGAAAATTTGCGGGCTCCGACACCGACTTTGTTCGAGCAGTTCTGGCAGGCGGCGCGCGGCCGTATTCACATGATGACGATTGCTCCCGAATTGGAGGGCGCGCCCGAGGTCATTGCCGAAGCCGCGCGGCGCGGCGTTTGCGTGAGCCTGGGACATTCCGACGCCGATTTTGCGGCGACCGAACGCGGAATCGCGGCCGGCGCGCGGCACGCGACGCATACCTTCAATGCCATGCGTCCGCTGGGTCATAACTCGTTAGACCATCGCAATCCCGGCATTTTGGGCGCGGTGCTTACGGATCGTCGCGTGAGCGCGGACATCATCGCCGACGGCGTTCATCTCGATCCCGCAATTGTGAAGCTGGTTGCTAAGGCCAAAGGCCGGGAGCAGACCGTGCTCATTACGGATGCTATTTCGGCGACCGGCATGCCGGATGGACGCTATCGCCTTGGGTCATTCGAAGTGGATGTTCGAGATGGCAAGTGCATGGCGGATGGCAAGCTGGCCGGAAGCGTGTTGACCATGGACCGTGCCGTACGCAATGTGGCGCGTTTCGCAGAATGGGATCTGCCCCAGGCAGTGGCAGCCGCCAGCCAAAATCCGGCGCGGGTGGCGCGAATCTCGAATAGGGGTGTTCTCACGGTGGGAGCCGCCGCGGACTTCGTGGTCCTCAACCCGGAAGGCGAAGTGTTGCGGACTTTTATCGGTGGCTTGGAATGCTCCGGGTAACGATTTAGCGCCGGAGAATAATGATGGGCATGGGGAGTAATGGCTGAGACGCGCAAATTTCCGCATCATCTGATTCGAGAGATTTTTGAGCAGCCCGACGCGTTGCGTCGCGCCATTGAACCTCGCGTTTCGCTGGCTGAGGGACGGGTTCGCCTGGACGAGATCCATATCTCGCGTGAGGAGCTGCGCGCGCTGCGCCGGATTAACATCGTTGCTTCGGGAACCAGCCGTCATGCCGGGATGACGGGCCAGTACATGATGCAGGAGTTGGCCGGTGTACCGGTCGATGTGGACTACGCGAGCGAGTTCGAATACCGCAACCCGGTGATTGGGCGGGGCGAACTCAGCATCTTTATTACTCAGTCAGGAGAAACCGCCGACACGATCGCTTCGCAGCGCGAAGCCAGGCAGAAGGGATCGCGCACGATTGCAATTTCGAATGTCGAAGGATCGACGATTGCGCGGGAAGCTGACGGTTTCATCTATACCCACGCTGGTCCGGAGATCAGCATCGCCTCGACCAAGGCATTCACGGCGCAGATGGCGTGTTTGTTTCTGTTCGCGCTGTACCTCGGCGAAATCAAAGAGAAGGTTTCGAAAGCGCTGGCCCAGCGCTACATTGGCGAGCTTCTCGCGCTACCTCAAAAAACGGAAAGGATTTTGGCGGCATCCGATCAAGTGGAGAAGTTGGCTGAGCTTTACTATCGAGTCGACGATTTCATGTTCCTCGGACGCGCCATCCATTACCCGATCGCGATGGATGGAGCTCTCAAGCTGAAAGAAGTTTCCTACATTCACGCGGAAGGCTATCCCACCGGCGAAGCCAAGCACGGGCCGAACGCGCTGATCGATTTCCGCTTGCCGCTGGTCATGATCGCGACCTGCGACCGCAACGATCCGGGTTCCGTGGTGCGCTATGAGAAGAACGTCAGCAACATGGAAGGGTTTAAGAAGCAAGGTGCGACGTTGATCGCGCTGGCGACGGAAGGAGACACAACCGTTGCGCAGTTAGCGGACCACACTGTCTTTATTCCCGCGGCGCCGGAACTGCTCTCGCCGATTCTGGAGATCATTCCTCTGCAGTTGTTTGCCTATTATGTCGCCGCCAAGCGCGGCCTCAACGTGGACCACCCGCGCAACCTGGTAAAAGCGGTGACGCTGGAATAGGAGCGGTCTTTTGTCGCTGATCGGTTGACCGCTTTATGGCGAATCCAAAGCTGCTATAGCACGGGCAGCTGCCGAACTGCGCTCGGCTTGGACGGGCGAGGCGCCCGTCCCCACACGAGGAAACGATCCCCAGCAAAATTCTTCCCGATTGCTTATGATGAGGGATTGCATTTTACTCGTGGGGGCAGAGTGGCTGAGACACAACCGACGAACGGAATCGAAGTATTGGAAACGCGGGAGTGGCTGGACTCGCTTGATTATGTGCTGTCACGGGGTGGACCGGACCGTGCGGGGCGGCTCTTGCAGCAACTGGCGCTGCATGCCCGGCGTGAGGCTGGGATCAACCTGCCATTCTCGGCGACGACTCCCTACCAGAATACGATCCCTTCCCGGCAGCAACCGCCGTTTCCCGGCAGCCAGGAAATGGAGCGCCGCATCAAGAGCCTGGTGCGTTGGAACGCCATGGCCATGGTCGTCCGCGCCAACAAGATTCAAGAAGGCATCGGCGGTCACATTTCCACGTTTGCGTCAGCGGCCACGCTCTACGAAGTCGCGTTCAATCATTTTTTCCATGCAGCCACCGAATCCGGCGACCGCGATGTTGTCTATTTCCAGGGACACGCCGCGCCTGGAATGTACGCTCGCGCCTACCTCGAGGGCCGCATCCCTAAAGAGAAACTGGAGAACTTCAGGCGGGAGTTGAAACCAGGCGGCGGACTCTCGTCGTATCCGCATCCCTGGCTCATGCCCGACTTCTGGGAATTTCCCACCGTGTCGATGGGACTTGGCCCGATTCAGGCGATCTATCACGCGCGATTCATCAAGTATCTCGAAAATCGCGGATTGAAAACCTCGACCGGCGGCAAAGTCTGGGCGTTTCTGGGCGATGGCGAAATGGACGAACCGGAATCGCTCGGCTCAATTACGCTGGCTTCGCGGGAGCGGCTCGACAACCTGATTTTCGTCGTCAACTGCAATCTGCAGCGCCTCGACGGACCGGTACGCGGAAATGGCAAGATTATCCAGGAACTGGAAGCGATTTTCCGCGGCGCGGGATGGAACGTCATCAAGCTCATCTGGGGCGGCGATTGGGATCCGCTCATTCAGGCCGATCGCGATGGCCTGCTAGTCCGGCGCATGGGCGAGATCACCGACGGACAGTATCAGAAATATTTCGTCGAGAGCGGGGCGTATTTCCGGCAGAATTTCTTCGGCACCGATCCCCGGCTGCTAAAGATGGTGGAACATCTTTCGGACGAGCAACTGGCCCGCATGCGGCTCGGCGGCCACGACCCGATTAAGGTGTACGCCGCGTATAAGGTGGCGGTTGAGCACACGGGATCTCCCACCATCATTCTCGCCAAGACCATCAAGGGCTATGGACTCGGCGAAGCGGGCGAAGGTAAGAACATTACGCACCAGCAAAAAAAACTGAATGACGAAGAGTTGCAAATCTTCCGTTCGCGCTTCGGCATTCCGATTCCAGACGGCGAGTTGCACAATGCGCCCTTTTATCGCCCGGCCGACGACAGCGCGGAAATCAAGTACATGCAGGAGCGCCGCAAACAACTAGGCGGCTACATGCCGGTGCGGAAGGTGCGCGCCACGCCGCTGAAGCCGGTTTCTGAAGCGCTTTTTGAAGAGTTCTACAAGGGCACCGAGGGTCGGGAAGCTTCGACCACCATGGTCTTCGTGCGCATGCTCTCGAAGCTGCTGCGTGACCCCGAAGTTGGGAAGTTCATCGTGCCCGTGGTTCCCGATGAAGCCCGCACGTTCGGCATGGAGGCGCTCTTCCGCCAGGTTGGCATCTATTCGAGCGTCGGGCAGCTCTATGAACCGGTCGATATGGCTACGCTCCTCTATTACAAGGAAGCGAAGAACGGACAGATTCTGGAAGAAGGCATTACCGAGGCGGGATCGATGTGTTCCTTCATCGCCGCCGGCACCGCGTATGCCAATCACGGCATCAATACGATTCCTTTCTTTATTTATTACTCGATGTTCGGATTCCAGCGCATCGGCGACCTAATCTGGGCCGCGGCGGACATGCGGTGCCGCGGTTTCATGATCGGAGGCACGGCGGGCAGAACGACGCTGGCGGGCGAAGGGTTGCAGCATCAGGATGGACATAGCCATGTACTGGCTCTCCCGGTGCCGAACTTGCTGGCCTATGATCCGGCGTTCGCTTATGAGATCGCCATCATCATCCAGGCTGGCATCAAGCGCATGTACGTCGACGGCGAATCCATCTTCTATTACTTGACGGTCACCAACGAGCCGCTGCCGATGCCCGAGATGCCCAGCCAGCCGGGCATCCGCGAGGGCATCCTGAAAGGCTTGTACCGCTACCGGGCGTCTGAAAAGAAGGATGCGAAGCTGCGCGCGCAGTTACTGGGCAGCGGCGCCATCATGTTTGAGGTGCTCAAGGCGCAGGCGATTCTGGAGAAGGACTATGGTGTTGCAGCCGACGTGTGGAGTGTAACCAGTTACAAGGAGCTCTATCGCGAAGCGAACGACTGCGCGCGCTGGAACATGCTGCACCCCACACAGAAGGCAAAGGTACCGTATGTCACCCAGACACTGAAGGGCGCGTCCGGCCCCGGCCCTTTTATTGCGGCATCGGATTACATGAAGGTTCTCCCGGAGAGTATCGCGCAGTGGGTTCCGGGCAAGCTGGTGTCGCTTGGCACGGACGGTTTCGGGCGCAGCGAGAATCGTGAATCGCTGCGAGACTTTTTCGAGGTGGACGCAAAGCACATCGTGCTGGCCACGCTGCATGCCCTGGCAAGCGAGAAGCCCGGCGAAAAGAAGGACGGCGCCGAAGCCGTCAGCGTAAAACTTTTGGAGAAAGCAATCCGCGATCTTGGCATCGATCCGGAAAAACGCAATCCGGCCACCAGCTAGTGCGGTGCCCTGAATTTGTGCGACATAAGTTTAAGTTGTCATCAGTTTTGAATTGTCATCCTGAGCGAAGCGAAGGACCTGCTTCTTTGCCAGCGCCGCGAAACAGCAGGTCCTTCGCTTCGCTCAGGATGACAATGTGAAATTGTGATTGGCGAGCTAGAGGTAACAAGAAAGAATGCCAACAGAATTTAAGCTGCCCGAGCTGGGCGAGAATATCGAGAGCGGCGACCTGGTCCGCTTGATGATCAAGCCCGGCGCCAGCATCGCTGAAGGCGAGCCCGTCATGGAACTCGAAACCGACAAAGCCGTGGTCGAAGTTCCTTCCTCAGTCAGCGGCGTAGTGGGCGAGATCAAGGTCAAAGAGGGTCAGAAGGTCAAAGTTGGTGAGGTCATCTTCACGCTGGAGGGCGGTGCAGTCGCCGAGGTGCGACCTGCTCGCCGGCACGAACCGGTGGAACACATCTCCGGACAGCAAACTGCGCGGCTCGCGTTCCAACTGGCAATGCGCGCCGAGGGCAAAACGGAAGAACAGGCGCTGCCACCAGATCAACCGCAAGTCCTGGCACCGGCGTTCAGCATGCCCGTGCAACTGGCCAAGGTTGCCGGCACGGAGCACCGCGATCCAGCGCCGGCGGCGCCACACGTACGTCGTCTGGCGCGCGAAATTGGTGTGGATATTCACAGCGTGCAAGGCAGTGGACCGGGCGGGCGCATCAGTGAAGACGATGTGAAGCTGTGCGCCAAGAATGCTCTGGCAGCGGCAGCCGCTGCAGCACAAGCTCCACGCGGGAGCTTCGCCGAACCTGAACTGCCCGACTTCGCCAAGTGGGGCAAAACGGAACGGGTTTCGATGCGCGGAGTGCGGCGCAAGACTGCCGAGCACCTTCGTCAGGCGTGGAACACAATTCCGCATGTCACGCAGCAAGATCGCGCCGACATCACCGAACTCGAGCAGTTGCGCGCCAAGTTTGCGCCGCGAGCGGAAGAAGCCGGCGGCAAGATGACGGTGACGGCGATCGCGCTGAAAGTCTGCGCGTCGGCGCTGAAAGTATTTCCCCAGTTCAATGCCTCGATTGATATGGGGAAGGAAGAGATCATCTACAAGCAGTACATCAACATCGGCGTTGCCGTGGACACCGATCGCGGACTGCTGGTGCCGGTGATTCGCGACGTGGACAAGAAAAATATCGTCGAACTGGCGGCGGAGATGACGCAGCTGTCGAAGAAAGCTCGTGAGCGCAAGCTCACTCCCGAGGAGATGGAAGGCGGCACTTTCACCATCACGAATCTCGGCGGCATCGGCGGCACTGGATTCTCTCCGATCGTGAATCATCCCGAAGTCGCGATTCTGGGCCTTTCGCGTTCGCGGATGGAGCCGGAGTGGGTGAGCGATAGAAGTAAATTCGAGCCGCGCTTGATTCTGCCGCTCTCACTCTCGTACGATCACCGGTTGATCGATGGCGCCGATGCCGCGCGTTTTCTGCGCTGGATCGCGGAAGCCTTCGAGCAGCCGTTTTTGCTGTCGGTTCAGGGATAGGGGCTTTTGACCGCAGAGAACGCAGAGTTCGCGGAGAAGACAAAGAGCACTGTCATCCTGAGCGAAGCGAAGGACCTATGTATTCCGCGGCAAAACGCATAGGTCCTTCGCTTCGCTCAGGATGACAAGACATGTTGATGAGGACAACTAACGCTATGGCGAACACTTCGAATCTCCGTGTGGCGGTGATTGGCGGCGGTCCTGGCGGTTATGCCGCCGCATTTCTGGCGGCCGACCTGGGCATGAAAGTTACGCTGATCGATCCGGAAGTGAATCCCGGCGGCGTCTGCCTGTATCGCGGCTGCATCCCGTCCAAGGCCCTGCTGCATGTGGCCAAGTTGCTGGAAGAAGCCGAACAGGCGAAGAACTGGGGCATCGAATTCGGCGAGCCCAAAATCGACTTGAACAAGCTCCGCGGATGGAAAGAGAGTGTCGTCAAGAAGCTGACGGGTGGACTTGGGCAGTTATCCAAACAGCGCGCGGTTCAGTTCTTGCAGGGCAAGGCGGCGTTCGTGAATTCCACCACTTTGAAAGTGACGAAGACGGCAGCCGGTGGCGAAGAAAACCAGACTTTCGACCGCATCATCATCGCGACCGGATCGCGTCCGACGGTTGTGCCGGGCCTTAAGCTCGACAGCCCGCGCCTCATAGATTCGACCGGCGCTCTCGACCTGCCCGATGTTCCAAAAACGCTGCTCGTCATCGGCGGCGGCTACATCGGATTGGAACTGGGATCGGTGTATGCCACGCTCGGCACCAAAGTGACCTGCGTCGAAATGATGCCCGGCTTGCTGCCCGGAGCCGACCGCGACCTGGTGCTGCCTCTGCACAAGCGTCTGGAAAAGCTTTTCTCCGCGATCCTGCTGAATACCACGGTGAAATCGCTCAAAGACGAGAAGACAGGCATTCGCGTAACGCTCGAAGGTTCAAACGTAAAAGAAAAGGAGCAAGTGTTCGACCGCGTGCTGATGTCGGTGGGGCGCCGGCCAAATTCTGAGATCCCCGGCCTCGACCAGACGAAGGTCAAAGTCAACCAGAAGGGATTCATCGAGATCAACGAGCAGCGGCAGACGGCTGACCCCATGATCTACGCCATCGGCGACGTCGCCGGCGAACCGATGCTGGCCCACAAGGCAATGTACGAGGGCCGCACTGCGGTTGAAGCCATCGCCGGCCACAAGGTTGCCTTCGAACCGAACGCGATTCCCGCCGTCGTGTTCACCGATCCTGAAATCGCGTGGGCTGGACTGACGGAAACGCAGGCCAAGGAACAAGGGCGCGAGATAACGATCGCCAAGTTTCCGTGGGCCGCTTCGGGCCGCGCCATCACACTCGACCGGCCCGAAGGTCTCACCAAACTGCTTATCGATCCAAAGACGGAGCGCGTGCTCGGTGTCGGCATCGTGGGCGTGGGCGCGGGCGAGTTGATCGCCGAAGGCGTGCTGGCCATCGAAATGTGCGCCCTGGCGGCCGATATAGGCATGACGATCCATCCGCACCCAACGCTATCCGAGACGATGATGGAATCGGCGGAAGTCTTCTACGGACAGGCCACCGACATCTATCGTCCAAAGAGATAAGAGATAGTGGGGCGACGGGCGCCTCGCCCGTCCAGCCGGGCGGGGACGCCCGGCACTCCATTTACTGGAACCTCGATGAAAAAATTGGCGCTGTTAGTTTTTGTCGTTTTCCTTTCTCTCCATGGGCTGAAGGCCCAGTCGGTAACCAGCTTGCTGCCGGGTGGGGCACAGGCTCAAACACCAACTCCCACGCCCAGCGATGAACTGGGACGCGGGACGCCTTCGGGAACCGTGCTTGGATTCCTGCAAGCGGCGCAGGCCGGAAATTACCAGACGGCCGCCGATTACCTGCAAATGAGCACTGCGCGCCGCCAGTCTCAGGGCCCAGACTTGGCCGAAAAGCTGAAGGTGCTCATGGACCGCACCTTCGTGGGCAGCCTGCGAAAGCTCAGCACCAGTCCGGAAGGCAATCCGGATTACGGTGTTCTCGATCAGCAAACCATCGGAATTTTTTCCAATGGCGATACGGATGTTCCCGTTGTCCTTGTCCGGGTCGGGGATCCGAATTCCGGAAAAATCTGGCTCTTCTCTTCCGAGACGCTCAGCAAAGTCCCTGAACTGTATGACAATCTTCAGGCTCATCAGGTTGAAAGCAAACTCCCGCAAAGCCTGGTGCGAAACGTGTTTCTCGGGATGCCGCTCTGGCAATGGCTGGCGCTTTTCGCCGCGATTCCTCTGGCGCTCGCGATCGGCTGGGCGGTGCTTCTGCTGCTGGCGATTCCGCGCCGGCTTTGGCTCAAGCTCAGACATCACCCCAACCTGCACCCCTACAGTCAAATGTCCAGGCCGCTGCTGTTGTCATTCAGCGCGCTGGCCCACCGCGCGATTGTCGGCTACCTCGGCCTGCCGTTGCTGCCACGTCTTTATTACTACCGGACCATCAATGTTCTCATCAGCATCGGATTCTTCTGGTTTCTGCTGCGCGCCGTCAGCCTCACGATGCAGCGCCTGCGCATGCGTGCCATCAGCGCGGGCCGCACCGGCACCGGCACCCTGATGGTACTGGGCGAACGGTTGGTGGCAGCGCTGGTAGTGATTGTCGCCATCCTGGCCGCGTTCGGCATACTGGGCTTCAACCTGACAACTCTGCTCGCCGGCCTCGGAATCGGCGGCATTGCTATCGCCTTCGCCGCCCAGAAGACGCTCGAAAATCTTTTCGGCGGAATTAGCGTTCTTGGCGACGAAGTCATCCGCGTCGGCGATTACTGCCGCTTCGGCGACCGCACCGGAACCGTGGAAGACATCAGCCTGCGCTCGACTCGCGTTCGTACCGACGCACGCACCCAGGTCTCAATTCCCAATGGCACCCTCGCCACCATGAGCATCGAGAATTTCAGCCGTCGCGACAAGATTCTGTTCAATCCTGCGCTCGCGATCAGGTATGAGACCGCGGCCGACCAGCTCCGCTATCTGCTGGCCGAAATTCGCCGCATGTTATACGAACATCCGAAAGTCGAAAACGAAAGCGCTTACATCCGCTTCACCAATTTCGACAACAGCGCTTTGCGCCTTGAGGTTTTCAGCTACGTGCTCACCCAAGATTCCAACGAATTCAACGCGATCCGCGAAGACCTGTTGCTGCGTATCATGGAGATTGTCGAGAAATCGGGCAGCGGCTTCGCCTTCCCGTCTCAGACGGTATATTTCTCGCGCGATTCCGGCATTGACAAGGAAAAAGCCAGCGCAGCCGAACAGCAGGTACAGCAATGGCGGGACCAACACCGGTTGCCCTTCCCCGATTTTGCGGCCGCCGACAAGTCAGCCTTCCGCGGTTCGATTGTCTATCCTCCGCCTGAGTCGGCGATTGGAAAAAGCCAAGAGCTTCCCTGAAACTATAGGGAGTGTCCCCACTTACCCCCGTAACTTGCGGCTTTCGATGGCGGTTCCTAGCATGGGAGAGCTATGCCCCATGCTCTGCTGTTGTCGCCGGATGATCAGGCGGTCAGCGCAATTACTGGCGTTTTGGAAGAAATGTCAGTGACTTGCGAGCGTCCCCTGGACGGAGCGTCCGCTGCCCAAAAACTCAATTCGCACAGCTTCGACCTGGTGCTGGTCGATTGCGAAAATCTGCCGGCAGCCAAGCTGATCTTTGACGTTTGCCGTCGCGGAAAAAACGGCAACAATCCGGTCCCGATCGCCATTGTCGATGGCCGCGCTGGTCTACCCACTGCTTTTCGCCTGGGCGCAGAATTGATTCTGACCAAGCCGGTGGCGAAAGACCAAGCCCGGAGCACCATTCGCACGGCTGTCAGCCGTGTGCGAAAAGACGTCCAGCCAAACAAGCCTTTTCCCCCGCAGCCAGCGAGCGCAGTCATGCCCAGCGCGGTGGTCACCAGCGCAACCATGACCGAAGAACGCGCGCAAGCAGCCGCGGCCGCAGCGGTTTCTTCGCAACTGACAAGCTTTGCGGACCCAACTCCAAGCTTCGTTCCAACCTCCGCTCCGACCGCCGCTCCAACCGCTGCTTTAACCGCGACGCTCTCCGCGCCAGCCCTCACGACGAAAATGCATTCCGCCGTAGACGAAATCGATGCCACACCAGCCGCTCCAAAGTTGAATCCGCCGTCCGAATCTTTTTTAGCATCGTCTTTGTCAGAGTCATCTTCGGCTCGAGCTGTCTCGGTAGTTTCGAAGCCCGCGCGCCCAGTGAGACCTTCCGACGACCCCGTGCTTGCGGAACTGGAAGAATTGGAACTGGAAGGTTCGGGACTGGGCAAAGCAACGCCGGATCAACCGGCAGCAGAATCCATCGCCCCGGTCTTTTCGTCTCACCAGCCAGGCTGGCAGAAGAAACGCGGCCCGCTGGTCGCGTTGCTGATGCTCGCGCTCGCTGGCGGCGGCTTCTATGCCGCGTGGATGTATCAACCCGGATTCCGGGAAATCGCCCAACCGCAGATTAATCGCGTGCGGGCCATCGCCGGAATGGCGCTGCCGCCGACTCCGGTGGCAAATCCCACGAAGCGGTCGACTCAACTGGCTCCGGCCACCACCTCGGCACCTGCGCCGGAGTCGGCAACCGCTCCGGCAACAAGTTCAGCCGCAAGTTCAGCGACAGGTACAGCGACAACGTCCGCCGCTGCGACTGTTGCTGTCCAACCGGCAGCGACCCCGGGCACGGCAGTTACGCCCTCAAGTCCCGGTGCCACAACAGCGGCACCGGTTGTCAGCAAGCCCGAGGCCGACAAATCCGGCGCCTCCAGGCCGAGCGACAGTAAAAAGGACGCCGCTAATGCGACTTCGTCCAACGTCCAACTACCAGGGGAGAACAGCGCGATCATTCTCTCTTCCAAGGGTGCGGAGAAACGGCTGGCTCACAGCGTTGCGCCGAAATATCCCGTCGAAGCGCGCTCGGGCGGAGCGGAAGGGACGGTTGTCCTCAAGGCGGTCGTTGATGAGAACGGCAAAGTTGACGGCCTGCGACTGATCGAAGGAAACGCTACCCTGGCAACCGCCGCCATCCAAGCCGTAAAGCAGTGGCGCTATCGGCCCTACGTCCGCGACGGAAAGGCTCAGCCCTTCCAGACCGTCGTGATCGTCGACTTTCAGCGGCCTTAGCGGAATGTCATTAGTCGCTCAATTACCCCGGTAACTTGCTGGTACCCAAAACATTACCTAGGATGGCCTCATCATGGGTTACCAAGCTTTACTTTTCTGTCCCGATGGAAAACTGGCTCGCGTCGTAAGTCAGGTGTTCAGCGAACTGGACTTCACAATCGAGCCGGTTCAGGAACCGTTTGCTGCGGTCAAGAAATTGATGGCGCAGCGCTATGACGCCATCGTCGTGGACTGCGAGAACGAGCAGAACGCTTCCCTGCTCTTCAAGAGCGCAAGAAACTCCAGTTCCAATCAGAACTCGCTGGCCCTCGCTTTGGTCGAAGGACAAGCGGGCGTGGCCAAAGCCTACCGCATCGGCGCCAACCTTGTGCTCACCAAGCCGATCAACGTTGAGCAGGCGAAGGGAACGCTTCGGGTCGCGCGGGGACTCTTGCGGAAAAACTCTGACGCTGCCGACACCAGTGCTATCGGCGCGGCAGGTTCTGTAATGCCCGCAAAAACAGCTCCTGTATCCGTCGGCAGTTCATCCCAATCGGCAAGTCATAGCACTGAAGCGATTGCTCCACCACCAAGCTCTCAGGAGCTTCCTGAATTTGAAGCTTCGCTGCCGACAATGATTCCGGCGGCAATTCCGACATTGACAGCATCAGCAGAAGTTGAGGACAAACGGCCGGTTGTTCCCGAGCCCGCAGCGGAAGCGTGGCAGCCCGCTTCCCCTGGTGCAGCCAAGAACGAGGTAATCAAGAACGAAGTAGCAGGAATCGCCGCCTCGTCCCTACCAACCCAAACTCCGAGCTACGCTCTCACTTTGGTCCCGGGATCAGCCGCAGCACCAGCTCCGGCAAAAGAAGTAGCGGCTCCGCCAGCGAAAGAGAAAGAGTACAAGAGCGCTGAATCGGAGCCCGCCAGTCCGTTGCACGACGCCACTCCTATTCCGGCGCATAGTTCGGCAAGCGTTTCCGAGGCCCCGTCTTTTGCCGCCTTGGGCGAAGAAGATTCCAGTCGATCGGGCGGCAGCAAGAAATTCCTGATCGCAGCCGTGGCTGTCATAGCTCTCGCCGCGCTCGGCTGGAAGCTCGGCAAGTTCGCCACAGATCTCGCACCGAAGCACGTCAGCGCGCCCCAGACTTTGGGACAACCCGCTCCTGCTCCGGCGCCCATGTCCTCCCCGGTGGCGGCACCTTCAAAGCGCACACCCGACCGGGCGAGTTCCGCAACCCAAACCTTAGCTCCCAAAACTGCTACAGCGGCGTCGCTCGACAAGCCGTCGGCCGGCACCGGCAATTCTCCGGTGACTCGGATTGCTCTTGATCCTGAACCAGGAACGAAGAAACCCGATTCGGCGCCCATACAAGTGAAGTCGAACGCCGTGGGAACCAAAACGAAGGCCCAAGCCGAGGAGTCCGCGCCTCAACTTCCCAGCCCACTCGCCGTTGCATCCGCAAACGATACCAACTTGAGCGGCCTGATGTCTTCGGCTTCTTCAAGTGTTCCCAGGCCTTCGCTGGCAGTAGTAAGAATTTCCCAAGGTGTGTCCCAGGCACTTCTGATCAAGCGGGTACAACCAAAGTATCCGCCATCCGCGCTCGCAGCTCATGCCCAGGGCGCAGTGCAGATCGAAGCCACCATCAACAAAGAGGGCAACGTCGTGAATCTGAAAGTGCTCAGTGGAGACCCCGTTCTTGCGAAGGCCGCGCTGGAAGCTGTCCGCCAGTGGAGATACAAGCCGTACTACCTCGATGGCGATCCGGTCGAAATCCAGACGCAGATCACGGTCAACTTCAAAGTGAACTAGAAAAAGCCAGGTCTTAGGTGTCAGGTCTCAGGCAGGTCTGAGTGGGCTTGGGTTTCCTGAGACCTAGCACTTGAGACCTTAGTTCAACTGCTCGTCCAGAGGCCGGTGCCGCGGACGTCCCGGATGAGCACTGATGCTGCGGAATTTGTGGTAAAGTGCGTGCAAGTCTTCGCTCAAGAGCCGCACCACCTGCATGCAGAAATCGCCGTGCTCACGCAGAAACTCCAGGAAATCCTGGCGCGGAATGAAGGCCGCCGTAGTTTGGTCGCCCGCCTCAGCCGTGACCCGATACTTTTCCCCTGTCATACTCTCGCTCAGCCCGAGCACGGTTCCAGGACCGACGACCTCCAGAAGTTGCCCTTGGCTGTGACTGGTCGGCAGCAGGACTCGAACCTCGCCGCTCTCCACCAGGTAAACACCCGTGACCGCCGAACCCTGCTGAAACAGCGTGGCTCCTTTGGGGAACCGTTGCACCGATTTGATTCCGTGCAGGGCCTGCAACAGGTCGGGACTCAATCTACCCGGCGTGGGCTGCGACGACACAATGTCACTCTCTCTTACCTTAACCTTATCCTGCATCACACCCGATATCGCGGACTATGATTCGGATCACGGCTCCAAGTAACAGGCGTCCGGGAGCCGCTGATTCCAGATTACACCTCCTGAGGGCGGAGTGGCGGCTTATTCCTGATCAAGCCTTTCGACTTATGAGTCAGGTAGCGCTTTGCATTGGGTTTTTCGCGAGGGAAGCCGAAGGGGATGCCCGCGCCAAACTAGAAGTGTGAACAGGGGCTCGCCGAATCGAGGCTTATTGCCGGCCATTGCCGGTCATTGTCGCTCAAGAATTTCGTCAATTGCGGCCTTGCCGCCTTTGTCGACACTCACGACTTTGTGGACCGGCTTGAAACCGGTCAGCGTGACATCCACGATGTAGTTCCCCGGTCCCAGCATGATGTCGACCGGCGAGGTCTTATCAAGGAGCCGCTGGTTGATCGCGATCTGGGCGCCTTTCGGCTGGGTGTGAATGCTGATGGACCCCATGCCTGCTGTGCTGTCTCCGCCGCGTCCAAACAGCTTGTTGAACTTGCCGACGGTCCGTATGTCCTCAGTATTGCCCAGCGCCCGGAGCGCAGGCGAGAACTGGAAATTCTGCGCGGGACCGAGATCGGCAGTGATGGTCTCGTCGAGGTATCCCTGCTTGCGCAGCAGAATTGTATGGCTTCCTTTTTCGACGGCGAACTGCGCCGGGGTCACTCGTGCAGTAGGCTTGCCGTCCACGATGACATCGGCGCCGGGCGGCGTGCTGTTCACCACCACTAGCGCATTCATCGGCGACAAACGAAGCGTCAGAGATGATTTACTACCGGCAGCGACATCGACTGACCGGATGTCGGACGAATAGCCGGACTTGCTCGCGGATACGACGTGCTTACCGGGACTCATGCCGACCACGGTAAACGGTGTAACCCACGACGGATCGCTTTTTCCGTCGATCTGAAACTGTACGCCCTGCGGGCTGGAGTCGATCAGCGCCAGGCCCGGGATCATGACCGGCACCGGCGGTGGAGCAGGCGCCCGCCGGCTTTTGGCCGAGCTGCGCCTTTCGACTTGGCGTACCGTCAGGCTCGGTTGAGGTTCCGTACCGGGCGCAACAGGAGGTGCCTGATTCTCGATTCGCGGCGCCACCGGAGTCTGGGCCGGGGGCTGGCCTGAGGTTGAGCTTACGGCTTTCGTCGGCCGTGGAGCCGCCGTGGAACCATCGTCTTCCGAACGAACATGAAAAAAGACCGCGATCACAATCACGAGAATCAGCCCAACCGCGCCCAGGATCGAAAAGAGCATCAGCCGCGGTGGGACGGTGGCGATTTCCTGGAACGCCTTCTCCGCGACTTCCCGCGGCTGGATTTTTGGTTTCTCATCTTTTTTCGGCGCATAGATCTGGGCCACGGGACGCGACGGCTCCGCGGGCTCGAGAACAGGCGGCGGCGCGAAAACCGGTTCCTTGAGCGGAGGCATCTCTGCCAGGTCTGAAAAACTTGTGCCCGATGAACTCGTCGCCGGCTCGGCCATCATGGGATCAACGGCCACGCGGGGCCTATGCTGCTCGGTTACTGGCTCCACCACCCCTGCTGATAAAACCGGGCCGCTCGCGGCTTGGGATTCGGGAGAACTTACTTCAAATTCGCCCATGGGTCGTGCGCCGGATTCCGAATCAGATTCCGAATCGGATAAGCGTGTGGCGCCCCCACCGGTGCCCGCGCCCGCAGCGGCCGCAACCGCTCTGGTTTCGGGTGCGGGCGGGTCGGCCGGTGAAAACACCGACGCGTCAATTCGCGGAGACACAGGAGCAACCGGTTTGGACGACACGGGTTGAGCCGAAGGCTGACGGGAAGGCTCGGGCCTAGCTGCGCTTGAGGCTGCCGAGACAAACTTGCTGGCCGCCGCCGCACGAGCTGCGGAATCCACGGCGACCTTCGGCGCCGGGGTCGTCTTTTTTGTATCAGGGGCCGCTTTCTTGCCACTTTCCTTGCACTTCTCCAGGTCATCCACAAGTTCGCGCGCGCTCTGATAACGCTCCGCCGGATCTTTCGCGAGCGCTTTCATGATCAGCGCGCTGACCGCCGGTTGAATCCTGGAATTTACCGAAGACGGGCTGGCGGGCGTCTCATTCTCAATCTGGCTGACAAGCGCGACGGGATCTGCGGCATCGAAAGCCTTCCGGCCAACCACCATCTCATAGAGGATCGCGCCCAAGGTAAACAGGTTCGAACGCAAGTCGATGGCTTCTCCGCGAATCTGTTCGGGAGAACAGTAGGGCATCAGCCGGCCCAAGCCTTTTTCCGATCCCGCTTCGATAAGGCTCATGTTGGAGATGCCATAGCCGAGGATTTTGACCATCCCGTCCCACTGCACCATGATCTTGGCAGGCTCCAGCGAACAGTGGGCCACACCCTTCGAGGCAGCATGCTCCAGTCCGGCGCAAACCTGGCGCGTAATGTCGAGCAGATCCCAGATGGAGAAGCCTTCCTTGCGCGCCAACATGGTGGCAACACTGTTGCCTTGGACATACTCCATCGCCGCGCAGAACTGGCCGTCGATCTCGCCTGCGCCGTAGAGAAGGACAATGTTCTGGCTGACGAGATCGCGCGTGCTCTCGCCCTCGGCGATCAGCGTCTCCACAAACGCGTTCGCACGGTCGCCAAGCGGCTCCAGACTCTGCGTCTTGAGCGCCACGACCTGGTTGCTTTCCATGTCCATCGCCTTATAAATCAAGGCGGTCTCCGACTTGGAAAGCTCACTCTGGATTTCGAACCGGCCAAACATCGTCGCCATTACAATCGCCTCGCGGTGATAAGCCGCACTACACCCTGAATATGAAGTTGGCTAAAAACAGGGGGAGAATCAAAAACTAGAATACCGCTTCAACTGCGCAACTGAGAGTTACGAAAGTACTGAAAAAATGCCGGCGAACATCTATCGTCTGGACCCGATACTGAGGTGAGACTAGAGCACATCTGGCTCCTCCGGGTGGATTCGAATCTTTCGTCGCGTTAGCTTCCAGCTTTGCGGGTGGCAATCTGTCTATCTCTTTCTGATTCATCCACTCCCCGCCACAGGGAACTGATGGGACGGATGCTCGAGGTGTGCTTTTTTGCACAGACTTCGATATCTCCGAAATGAGAAAGTTTTCGCGAGAACCATTTGCGGGCGAGACGGAGTCTTCCGTACGTTTCGTCCGGAAATCGTGCCTCTCAATCCGCGCAACCCGCAAACGTTGAGCGACACCGGGCAAGCGAAGGATAATCGGGCAAGAGGAAACACGATGCATATCCGCTTCATTCGTACGCTGTTGTTCGCACTAGTCATGCTGTCCATGTCGGCAGCATCGTTTGCGCAAATCGGCATATCGATCAACTTCGCCCCGCCTGAACTGCCCGTCTACGAGCAGCCTCTTTGTCCCGGCGATGGTTATCTCTGGACACCTGGGTACTGGGCTTACGGCGACGACGATTACTACTGGGTGCCGGGTACATGGGTGATGGCTCCGGAACCCGGTCTGCTCTGGACTCCAGCCTATTGGGGTTGGGGCGGCAATGGCTACGTCTTCCATGATGGCTACTGGGGTCCGCATGTCGGTTTCTATGGCGGAATTAGTTACGGCTACGGTTACTTCGGCGAGGGCTACCAAGGTGGACGTTGGGATAACGGGCACTTTTTCTACAACCGTTCGGTGAACAATGTGAACGTCACTGAAATTCACAACGTTTACAACACTACGGTGGTCCAAAGCACCACGGTGAACCGGGTCAGCTTCAACGGCGGCACTGGTGGGATCAGCGCGCGTGCAACGGTTCAAGATGAGGCTGTGGCACGTGAGAAACATATTCCGGCTGTCGCCGTTCAAACTCAACATGCGCAGGCTGCCCGGACGAACCCAGAGCAGCGGGCTTCCGTGAACCATGGCAAACCAGCAGTCGCTGCTACTCCCAAGCCTGGAGCATTTAACGACGGCGCTGTCGTACCGGCCAAAGCGGCAGGGGCGCCTTATACTCCTCCAGCCAATCGTGCCCCAGTTCAGCCAGCGGCCAATACGCCGGCCGCGCATCCAGAAGACAATGCCGCTCGCCCTGCGCCGCCGAACACTCCGCCGGAAACGAATCGTCCGGCGACAGCGCAACCGAACACTCGGACGGAAACGAACCGTCCGGCGACAGCGCAACCGAACACTCCGCCGGAGCCCAACCGGAATGAGCCTGCTCAGCGGCCGCAAACTCCTCCACCGAGCGAGCGTCCGCAGACCCAGCGCACTTCTCCTCCTGCGGAAACGCCTCGTGCGGCGCCAGAACCACAGCGCGCGCAGCCCGCGGCGCGAGCGCCGGAAGTGAAGAAGCAACCGGAAGAAAAGAAGCAACCGGAAGAAAAGCCGAAGAAGGATGAGAAGCCGCCGCAGTAACCCCAGGGGGAAGCTACTTCTCTTTCGCAACATTCAGACGTGTTTCGGCGCGCTGCAATGCGTCTCCTGCGCGCGTGTAGTCAACCTTAAGATCGTTGCTCTTCAGACGCTGTTCGGCCCGGTCTTTAGCTTTTTGCGCACGCTCTACGTCAATTTCCTGCGGACGCTCCGCTGTTTCCGCCAGGATCGTCACCTTGTCTTGCAGCACCTCCGCAAACCCCCACGCCACCGAAAGCGTGTGCGTCGTGCCACTCGCCTTGTAAGTGATCACACCGACGGCCAGCTCGGTAATCAGAGGAGCGTGACCGGGAAGAATCCCCAGATACCCGTCCAACCCCGGGATCTGCGCTTCCTCCGCCGTGTCCTTCACCATGAGCTTCACGGGAGTGACGATTTCGAGTTGGAAAGTGTCAGCCATTGGTCGTTAGTCGATGGTCGCTAGTCGTTAGTCGCTAGCTCAGAACTTCAGCCGCTGGGCATTTGCGGACGACTACCGACCAGCGACCATCGACTGATCTTACGCTGCCGCCCCCTTCATCTTCTCCGACGTCTCCAGCACTTCGTCGATCGTTCCCTTCATGTAGAAAGCCTGCTCGGGAATGTCGTCATACTTCCCTTCCACGAGGCCGCGGAAACCTTTCACCGTGTCGGCGATCTTCACATAGCGTCCCGGAGTGCCAGTAAACTGCTCAGCCACAAAGAACGGCTGCGAGAGGAACTTCTGGATCTTGCGCGCTCGCGCAACCGTCACCTTCTGGTCTTCGCTAAGTTCGTCGATGCCCAGAATGGCGATGATGTCCTGCAGGTCTTTGTAAGTCTGCAAAGTTTTCTTAACCATCTGCGCCACATCGTAATGATCCTGGCCAACAATCCGAGCATCGAGAATGCGCGAAGTGGAAGCCAGCGGGTCCACCGCCGGATAAATTCCAATCTCCGTCAGCGCGCGAGAGAGCACGGTAGTAGCATCAAGGTGAGCAAACGTGGTAGCCGGCGCCGGATCGGTCAAGTCATCCGCAGGCACATAAATCGCCTGCACCGAAGTCACCGACCCCTTCTTAGTAGAAGTAATCCGCTCCTGTAACTCCCCCATCTCCGTCGCTAAGTTAGGTTGATAACCAACGGCAGATGGCATGCGGCCTAACAGGGCGGATACTTCGGAACCGGCTTGGGTGAAACGGAAAATGTTGTCGATGAAGAGGAGTGTGTCGGAGCCTTCTTCATCGCGGAAATATTCGGCTACGGTTAGCGCTGTGAGCGCAACGCGGAGACGCGCTCCGGGGGGCTCGGTCATCTGGCCATAGATCAAAGCGGCTTTTGACTCGGCGGGTACTCCGGGCTTGATGACTCCCGACTCGCTCATTTCGAGCCAGAGGTCATTGCCTTCACGGGTGCGCTCGCCGACACCGGCGAAGACGGAAAATCCACCATGCTGCTTGGCTACGTTGTTGATGAGCTCCATGATGACAACGGTCTTACCGACACCGGCGCCACCGAAGAGGCCGATTTTCCCGCCTTTCAAGAACGGCTGGATGAGGTCAATTACTTTCACACCGGTCTCGAACATCTCGGCGCTGGTGGACTGTTCATCGAACGCGGGAGCGAGGCGGTGAATTGGCATTCTCTTTTCGAAGGCAATCGGACCGAGATTGTCCACGGGTTCGCCGATGACGTTCATCACGCGGCCGAGCGTGCCGCGGCCGACGGGGACGGAGATGGGTCCGCCCTCATCGATCGCTTTCATGCCGCGAACCATGCCTTCGGTGGCTTCCATGGCGACGCAGCGGACCCGGCCTTCGCCGAGATGCTGCTGCACTTCGAGAATTACGCTGATGGGGGAAGGCACGATGAAGCCGTCGCTGACGACATGGAGGGCCTGATAGATGGGAGGCATAGCGGCCTCGGTAAACTGCACATCGACGGCGGGGCCGGCGATTTGGATTACGTGTCCGATATTTTCTGACATAGATGAAGTCTCGACTCGGCGGCTAAAGCCGCCGCTAATTTTGCGACAGTTACGGCGCGGCTGAAGCCGCGCCCCTTCAAAACAAAGTCAAAATCTGTTTTTACTGTGCTGCTGCTGCTCCGCTTACTATTTCTATAATTTCTTTTGTGATCTTGGCCTGGCGCGCGCGATTCATGATTAGCGTCAGCGAATCGATCATATCGCTGGCGTTGATGGTCGCCGCATCCATTGCCGTCATGCGGGCGGCGTGCTCCGCGGCCACGGACTCGAGCAGCGCGTGAAAGATCTGGATGCCGATGTACTTCGGCAGAATACCCTCGAAAAGTCGCTCTGGCTTCTGCTCGTAGATGTAATCCACCGGCAGCGTGGCGAAGCTGGCGGCGGCCTCATCGACGGCGCGGGTATCGATTGGACGCAGACCGGCATGGGCCGACTTCGCCGCTTCGAATCTCTTCTTGCGTTCCTCTTCGGAAGGCTCTTCCGCCATTTGGACGTCGACTTCGCCGATCTCCTTGATGGGCAGCAGGCGCTCGGCGACGAGGCGTTGCGCGATGACCGACTTGAATTCGTTGAAGAGAATGTAGACGCCGTCAATCTCGCCGCGGGTGTAGCGGGCGATCAGGCTTTTGCTCAGAGTATTTGCGAAATTATGGTCGACCTTGCCGAGAACTCCGACATATTCGCCTGCGATCTGCACGCGAGCGGCGCGGGGTGGAGCGACTTCAGTGTCCGATTGGACGGGCGAGGCGCCCGTCTCTCCACCAGCAGAAGGCTTCTCAGGGGCGATCGGGTAGCGGCGGCGCATGAAGTCGCGACCTTTGCGTCCGATGCATTCGATATCGATATTCGCGTCGGGCTTCGACTCGATGGTCGTCGCTATGAACTTGGAAGCCATCTTCAAAATATTGGTGTTGAACGCTCCGGCCAGGCCTTTGTCTCCCGTGACTACGATCAGCAGAATGTTTTTTTCAGGGCGTTCGGCGAGCAGGGGATGGCGCGGCAGTCCGGTGATCGGATCGTAGATATCGGCTCGCGAGACCAGCGATTTGAGAACATTGGTGAGCATCTGCGAATAGGGACGCGCGGCCAGCGCGCTCTCTTGCGCACGGCGCAACTTGGCGGCGGAGACGGTCTTCATGGCCTTGGTGATCTGCCGCGTGTTGACCACGCTGCGGATGCGGCGCCGGATGTCGAGGATGTTTGCCATAAATTCGCTACTGGCTGCTGGCTTCTAGCTTCTAGCGAGCATGTTTAAATCAATGGCTCGCTAGTAGCTAGAAGCTAGCGGCTCACAGCTACTTTGCTACTGCTTGCCTTGCATCTACGAACTGCTGTTTGGCTTCATTTATTACTTTGGATATTTCTGTTTTCAGATTGTCATCCAGAACCTTTTTTTCCATGATCGTGTTTAGCAGGCCTGGATTCGTGGTTTCCACGTACTTGTACAGGTCTTTCTCGAAGTCGCGCACCTGTTCGACCGGCAGGTCGTCTAGCGCTCCGCTGGTGCCGGCGAAGATGATCAGAATCTGCTTCGAGAACGGCAGTGGCGAGAACTGGCCCTGCTTCAGAAGTTCCACCAGGCGCTGACCTCGACTTAGCTGTTGTTGGGTGGCCTTGTCGAGGTCGCTGCCGAACTGGGCGAAGGCGGCCAGTTCGCGGTACTGGGCCAGTTCCAGCTTCAGCGTTCCGGCCACCTGTCGCATGGCTTTGATCTGCGCGCTGCCGCCTACGCGGCTTACGGAAAGTCCTACGTTCACGGCGGGGCGGACGCCCTGGTTGAAGAGGTCGGTTTCAAGATAAATCTGGCCATCGGTAATCGAAATCACGTTGGTCGGAATGTAGGCCGAAACATCGCCCGCTTGGGTTTCAATGATGGGCAACGCGGTTAGCGACCCTCCACCGTTCTTGTCGCTGAGCTTGGCGGCACGCTCTAACAGGCGGGAATGAAGATAGAAAACGTCTCCGGGATAGGCTTCGCGGCCGGGGGGACGGCGGAGCAAAAGCGAAATCTCGCGATAGGAGGCCGCGTGTTTCGAAAGATCGTCGTAGATGCAGAGGGCGTGGCGTCCCGAATCCCGGAAGAACTCGCCCATGGCGCAGGCCGCGTAGGGAGAGATGTACTGCATGGGAGCGGGTTCGGAAGCCGAAGCGGCGACCACGATGGTGTACTCCATGGCGCCGGCATCTTCGAGAATCTTGACGACCTGCGCAATCGACGATCGTTTCTGACCTACGGCGTTATAGATGCAGATCAGGTTGTTGCCCTTGTTGTTGATGATGGTGTCGAGAGCAACGGCGGTCTTGCCGGTCTGGCGATCGCCAATGATCAGTTCGCGCTGTCCGCGGCCGATGGGAATCATGGAGTCGATGGCCTTCAATCCGGTGGCCATGGGTTCGCGCACGGGCTGGCGGGCAACGACGCCGGGAGCAAGGCGCTCGATGGGAATGAATTTATCGGTGACGATCGGACCCTTGTCGTCAATCGGAAGGCCAAGCGAGTTCACCACGCGGCCAACCAGGGCGTCGCCCACGGGCACGCTCATGATGCGGCCGGTGCGCTTGACTTCATCGCCTTCCTTGATCTCGGTGTATTCGCCGAGGATGACCACGCCGACCTGATCTTCTTCGAGGTTCATGGCGATGCCGGCGACGCCGTGCGGGAAGCTGAGCAACTCTCCAGCCATGACCTTGTCGAGGCCGTAGACACGGGCGATGCCGTCACCGAGGGTGATGACGGTGCCAACTTCGTCGACGGCGATCTTCGATTCGTAGTTCTCGATCTGCTCGCGGATCAATTGGGTAATCTCGTCTGCTTTGATTTGTGCCATAAAGTCAGCTCTGAGCTCTCAGTCCTACAGGCTGCGAGCTCCGAGCTTTCGAGCTTCGAGCGAACCGGGGTGCTCGAAGCTCGCAGCTTGTAGCTCGCAGCAGTCATCCTTCCACCAACTGCTCCCTAATTTTTTCTAACTGGCCTTTTACCGAGCCGTCGTAGATGGTGCTGCCTACTTGCACTACTGCTCCGCCTAATAACGACGCATCTCGCTGGTAGCGCGCGCGGACTTTTTTGCCGGTCATTTTTACGATCTCGGCTTCGAGCATTTGCTTTTCCGGATCGCTCAGTTGGCGCGCGCTGCTTACTTGCGCTTCGGCGAAGCCCTGGCGGTTGTCTAATTCCTGTTCCAACTGTTTCAGGATTTCACTGAACAGCGGCAGCCTTCGGTGATCTATGAGTACGGCGATGAAATTCCTTACTTGTCTTGTAGTGCCCAGGCGCATGGTGATGGCATCGAGCACGGCGCGTTTCCCGTTGCCGGGAATGGACGGGTTTTCCAGGACTCGGCGCAACGGATCGCTTTCCTGGAGCAGGGCCTCGATGCCGTGCAATTCCTGCAGCATACGCGCGGGATCGAGGAGGTTGCTTTTTGTCATCACCACATCGGCAAAGGCGCGGGCGTAGGTACCGACGACGGAAGCCATGGCTACCGGCCGTCCTTTCCGCCGTCGTTGTTATCATTATGCGAAGAGGCATCCGAAGCCAGCTTGGAGGCAAAGGTGCGGACCAGTACCTGGTCGGTGTTGGAATCGACGTTAATCTGTTTACGGGCCAAGGCGATGGCCAGACCGGCGGTATGATTGGTCAATTCGCGGCGGACTTGCTTGGCGGCGGCGGTAATTTCCTGCTTGGCGGCCAGCACCACTTTGCGAATATCTTCTTCGGCGGCTTTCTGGATGCGGACTTCCTCGGCGTTACCTTCCTTTTCCGCAGCGGCCTGCATTTGTCCGATTTCGACATCCAACTGGCGGAGACGGTTCTCGATGTCGGCTAAGCGGCGATTGGCATCCTGGCTGGCGGCGCGCGCTTCTTCCAAAGCGTGCTGGATGGATGCGCTGCGGTTGCGGAACATTCCGGGCAGGAACTTGCGCGCGGCCCAGAACACAATGACAACAATGATGGCGAAGTTCAGCCAGAGCGCCAGCAGGTGCGCCTGATGCACGCTCAGACCGGTTTTGCGCGCCAGCCAACGTACCGGCGCGGCGTACTTAAGATTTGCGTTCTCTTCCTGGTCTTCTCCGGTAGACTCGCGGGTCTCTTGGGCCAACTCTTGGCCGACGGTTTTTTGGCCGGGGGCGGGCTGGTTGGCTTCCTTTGCGGGCTCGGCGGATGCGGGCGGGGAAGACTCGGGTGAGGATTGTCCGTGCGCGTAGGCCGTCGACACGAAGGCCAGCAGCGCCAGCACGAGCAGCGCAGGGATAAGCCTAGATTCGTTGTGACTACCGACAGCTGCCGAGCTTCGCTCGGCCTGGACCCTTCGGCTTCCCCCTCGGCTCCGCTCGGGGCTTCGGCAAAATGGGCAGGCTCGCAAGGGCGCCCGTCCCCACAAGATCTCTTGCATCATTCTCATTGGCCACCAGCCTGGCTGGGGGACGCCATGGGGCGCATGACGGCGCGGACGATATCGGTGGCGAGTCTGGCCGCTTCCGATTGCAGCTTGGACATGGCTTGGCGCTTATCCTCTTCCATGGCGGCGCGGGCCTGCTTGACCTGTTCCTGGGCACGGGTGCGGGCTTGGTTGACGGCCTGGTTGCGGGACTGGGTGTCCTGCTGGAGGCGAGCTTCCTGGTTCTTGAAGATTTTCTGGCGGGCTTCGCGGAGGCGCTGCTCGTAGTCGGCGGTGCGGGCCTCGGCGGCGGCGATATCGGCGCGCGCCTTTTCCATGGCGCCCTGAGTGCGGCTGCGGCGCTCGGCGAGCACGGCGGTCAGCGGGCGATGGACGATAAAGGTATAGAGGATGTAAATGGTGGCCAAAAGGATGACCGTGGGCACGGCTCCGAGCAGTAGTTCGCCTAGTTGTCGGAGTGTCTGGTCCATTTTGTGATGATCGAACTGACGATCGAATCCTTGCTGATCCTGCTGGAAGAAGAGCCGCTTCTAAAACTAATAAAAATAGCACTGTGACGAGGAAGGTGTCAATGATTGGAGCCAGGGTTGGCGCGGAATTTTCCCGGATTTGAACGATGTTCGAACTAGTTTTCGAACTATGGAAGTTGATGCTTGACAATCGAACCAGAGGGTTTACGATGTAGATATCACCTCCGATCCCAGTCCGGATCGAATGGGCCGATAGCCAAGGAAGAGTCACCGCTTCTTGGCTCGCGGCCCATTTTAAGTTTAGGGGCTTAATTTCGGACAAAAATCAGCGGTAGCCTTAGCGCGCCAATGAGACGCGGCAAGCCGCGTCTCTACGCGTGGCCCTGACGGGAGAGAAACTGAACGAAATTGGGCACGCCTTCTCTGAGATTGGGCACACCTTCTCTGAATCCTCTAGCGGACGTCCGCGGGCTGGAGCAGGGCTGCAATCCGCTCCAGGATCAGGTGCATGCTCATGTTGGAGTCCACGGCGGCGTCGACTTCGTGATGGTGAGTGCCGGCGTGCATGACCAGGACCTTCGTACCTTCGTGGGCCTTCTTGACCATGTAGGGCAGGTGATGGCGATCGTGCTTGGACAAAGTGGCGCCGAGGATCACGAGGTCAAAGGCGTCGCGGCGCAGCGCTTCCTGAACGCCATGGCGATTGAGGGCAGTGGTCACGTGATGCCCAGCTTTCTTCATTTCGGCGGCTTGGGCGGAGAGTGTG
Source organism: Terriglobales bacterium (assembly GCA_050012595.1). Lineage (GTDB taxonomy): Bacteria > Acidobacteriota > Terriglobia > Terriglobales > Acidobacteriaceae > Acidiflorens. Next base: position 53,516 of record JBEKGW010000005.1, on the reverse strand, counting down.
TGTTCGTCGCACTCGCCATAAAGAATCTTGATCGTAGATTGGTGAGAGGACTGGGCGGGTTTCTGAGCGGTCGCGGGCAAGGGCCCTCCTGGAACTCACTTGGAGCTTAACAAGTGGAGAGGATGCTTCCGAGGTCACGGAAGATCAGGGCCTGCTGGAGCGATTGCTGAGCCGCCAATTGGGCTGCTCTTTGCTGGGCCTAGGCGATGCCGTTCGACAATCGTAATCCCTGCTGGTAAGCCAGGTTGGCATCGTCGGGGCGGTAGATATGGGTTCATCCCCGAACGTGGCTCCTGACGATAGAGATCGGCTACCAAATTTTTCACGCCCGGTTCCGCGAGGACGTTCAGCGCCCGGTTTGATCCCGACTTATTTCACAACTGTGCAATTTTGAACAGACATCCAATTGGCACCGTTGTAAGTTGCCGCGATAGAAACGTGAAGAAGGGATGTGAAGGAGCTAAGCGGCCCCCCCAATCCGAGTCGTTTTTTGCTCCTCTGGTGGCGCAACAGCAGAGAGATTGCGCCACCTCTTCTTTAGAAGCTCGCGACGCAGAAGTCGTGATCTACAAGCCCTGATCTACAAGTACTGGGAGAGCATCTCAATCAGAATCTCGTACGCGAAGCCTTAGCGCCGGCAAGCGGAGCAGTATCCGCCGACTTCGAGCCGCGCCACGAGGATGTGAAAGTGGCAATCCCCCTCTAACTGCCTCTTCAAGGACTCGAAAGTCTTGCTGACAAATTCGGTGATTTTCCCGCATCTTAAACATGCCATGTGAATATGATCGCGGCCCAGCTTGCGCTCGTAGTAGTGGCCATCGCCCTTCAGATGCATCAGGTCGAGCTCATCGATCAGTCCTTGCCGCTTGAGCAAGTCCAGCGTCCGGTATACGGTGCTGCGATTCACCGAGGCGTCCACAGTCCGCGCCTTGCGCAGGATCTGGCTGGCATCCAGATGTTTGGTCGCGGTCTCAATCACGCTTAGAATCGCCCGGCGCGGACTGGTCATGCGGATCCCGCGGTCGGCCAGTTGCGTCTGCAAACGGCCGGGAATCTCGGTTTGTGGAAGCGGCATTCGTAACCTCCCATTTTCAAGTCGTAACTGATCGCAAAAAACCTGCGACGAAATCTTGGGGCACGCCATTGACAGTCCGTGCAAGCGTACTCTAATTTGAGATTGTAATCCTTCTTGCGACTGGGTCGCAAGAAGAACTTTCACGAACAGGGGAGGAGATGGTCGCGCGCATTATTCCTGAGCCTATCCGGCGGAAATTTCCCGGTCTTATTGCCCTGATTTTCTCTCTGCTCTTTTGCCGGCCCTCTTTGGTTTTGGCGCAGGAGAGTCCTTACATCGTGACCTACGACCATTACCTCGAAGAGCCCGGTAGTCTGGAGGTGGAATATTTTTCTACCTTCGGCACGCAGCGCGGCGGCAACGACTTCGATGCCTTCTGGACGGAATTTGAATACGGTGCTACCGCATGGTGGACGACTGAGTTATATGTGGACGGCCAGACGACCTTCAACGACAGCACGATTTTTACGGGATTTCGAGTGGAAAACCGCTTTCGCCTGTTGCAGCGCGAGCACCTCGTCAATCCGGTGCTCTATATCGAGTACGAGCAAACTAGTGGCGCAGACAAGATTCTAAAGGAGGTCGAAGGCCATGACGTTCAGTCCGACTACGCCGATTCCAACGCCGTGTTGCGGAAGGAGCATGACCACGAATTGGAGATGAAGCTTCTGCTTTCGAGCACATTCAAGGGCTGGAATGTCGCCGTGAATCCCATTGTTACCAAGAACCTATTGCCAAGCGAGCCCTGGGAGTTTGCATATGCCATCGGTGCAAGCCGTCCGCTCGCGCTTAAGGCTTCACCCAACCGCTGTAATTTCTGTCTGGAGAATTTTATTGCTGGAGTAGAAATGTACGGAGGCTTGGGCGACACACAGAGTGCTGGGCTGCACGACACGTCTCACTACCTCGCGCCCGTGGTCGCGTGGAATCTTCCGTCGGACTGGACGTTTCGTCTTTCGAGCGGCTTCGGTCTGAACGACAACAGCCATCGGCTTCTGTTGCGCTGGGGAATTTCGCGTGAATTCTCCGGCTTCGGCGAGGTCGTCGGGCGGTTGTTTGGAGGCCGGCCATGAAAGCGCCCTTCGCCCTATTTCGCCCCGCCGGACGCGTCGGTCCTGTGATCATCGCCAGCGTCGTCGTTATCAGCGTCGTCGTTATCAGCGTCTTCGTTATCAGCATCTTCGTTATCACCGTCGTCGGGACACGTCTTGCAATGGCACAGAAGGAAGACGCGGCTGCGCGCAGCAACAGAAAATCAACGTACGCCGCGCTTGCAGAAGCTCCCGAAAAGGCGAGCGAGAGGAAAAATCCTTTCGAGGGCGATACTCAAGCGGTGGCTGCGGGAGGGAAGCTTTTTGAGCAACACTGCGCCGACTGTCACGGAAGCAAGGCGGGAGGCACGAGGCAAGGCCCGAGTTTACTGCGGGAAGAGGTGCAGCAGGCGACACCGGGCACGATGTTCTGGATCTTGAGCAATGGAGTTGTCCGCCGCGGCATGCCAGTTTGGTCGAAGCTGCCCGAACAGGAGCGCTGGCAGATTGTCACATTCCTGCAGTCGTTGAAGATTCAATCGGTGACTCACAATCAGTGAAACCGGTTCTGCATTGATCCTGATGGAGGTGACTCCGTAGCGCAGCGGCTCGCCAGCCCTGCTAAGCTCCTTGTTGCGGGAACAGGACTGCGTGAACCAGAAATACGACGTCATCATTCTCGGAGGCGGCGCTGCCGGCCTGATGTGTGCCATGGAAGCCGGTAAGCGCGGGCGGCGTGTCCTGGTACTTGAGCGCGCGGACCGAATCGGCAAGAAAATCCTGATCTCCGGCGGCGGCCGCTGCAATTTCACCAACCTCCAGAGCAGCCCAGAGAACTTTCTTTCGGCCAATCCACACTTCGCCAAGTCGGCGCTCGCCCGCTACACTCCGGCCGACTTCGTGTGCCTCGTCGAAAAACATCGCATCCCCTACCACGAGAAACAACTCGGCCAGCTATTCTGCGATCGAGCGGCGAGCGACATCACTGCGATGCTGGAGCAGGAATGCCGCGACGCCGGAGTGGAAATCCGGTGCAACACGAAAGTGAACGAAGTGCTGAAGAACGACCAATTCACCGTGCAAGCCGAGGACGCCAGTTTCAGCGCGCCCCGCCTGGTGGTCGCCAGCGGAGGCCTGTCCATCACGAAAATCGGCGCTACTTCATTTGGTTACGATCTCGCCCGGCAATTCGGCCTGAAGATCGAGCCCCCACGCGCCGCCCTGGTTCCCCTCATCTTCAGCGAACGGGACCGCAAGCGCTGGTGCGATCTGGCAGGAGTCTCCACCGAGGTGGTTGCTTCCACTGGCAGCACGAAGCGCAACACGAAGCGCAACAGGAAACAAGCGTTCCGCGAAAAGATGCTTTTTACTCATCGCGGTGTCAGCGGCCCCGCGATTCTGCAGATCTCTTCTTACTGGGACGGCAAGGAGCCTATTCATCTCGACCTTGCGCCCGACCGCAATCTCACCGCCGATTTGCGAACGCGTGGCCATCGCGACCAGTCGAGTTGGAAATTGCTGCTGAGAGAAGTCCTGCCTCGCCGTTTCGCGGATCGCTGGCTCGAAACTTATCCGTTAGCGGGCAACTCCGATCGCGCCTTCGCTGACGCCGAACATCAACTGCATGGGTGGGAAGTCGAGCCAGAAGGGACCGAGGGTTACGGAAAAGCGGAAGTCACCGCGGGCGGCGTCGACACAAACGAACTTTCTGCCAAGACCATGGAATCAAAGAAAGTGCCCGGCCTTTTTTTCATCGGAGAAGTGGTCGACGTCACCGGGCAGCTGGGAGGCTTCAACTTCCAGTGGGCCTGGGCATCCGGATATTGCGCCGGACAAGCGGTGTGAAGATTTCCGTGAGAACCATGCGGGTCGGTTGTGCGGTGCACTATAGTGAATTCAGAAGTTGCCCGTGACCGCACGCAACTGCCGAGCTTCGCTCGGCTTGGACCCTTCGGCTTCGCTCAGGGCAGGCTCGCGAGGGCGCCCGTCCCCACACAAGCGGGTCGTACTATATTTCCGCGCCTTCCTGCATGAACGGCATGCGGGCCAGAATTTCGGCGGCCTGCTGCAGTTGCTTCAGGTCTTCCTCGGTGAAGTCTGCGCCCGCGAGCGACTGATCCAGTCCCTTGCGCGAAACCTGCACCACTCCCATCACGTTTCCTCCGGAGGGCGCCACTGGAACGGACATGATCTTCTGAATCGGCATTTGCTCCTGGCTTCGATCTTCTTCCCCGGCTCCCAGCTTGACGGCTTCAAACAGGCTGACATGTTTTACGCGTGTGAAGGTATTCGACAGAAGTGGAGTGCGAGTCGCTGCAGTCCGCGCTGCAACCGCCGATCCGGTCAGCGGCAGCACGCCCGCGGATCGGAGCTCGGGCGGAAAGATAAATCGCAGACTGCCCTTGTCTAACCTGAGCAGCGCCACTTCATTGCCGCGCACGCGCAAGATCTGGGCCAGCTTCAGGCAGACTCTATCCGAACTCGGAGATTCGGAAAGCATGCGCTCCAAATCGCTGACGCTGGCCTTGGCGGCCTTAGCTCCGGAACCTTGATTGCCAGTCGATGACATAGTGTGGCCTTTCGGCCGTACGCTCCATCCTGCGGGCACCCGCAACTTTTCGACAAGTTACCAGAGTACTTTTGCTGCCTTCCGGCAATGGTGAGCGTATCCCTGCCCAAAACGGTGCTTTTTCTTGTACGGAGAAAAAAAATTCATTGTCTTCCGGCACTCTTCCACAGGCGTTCGCGCTATATTTGAATACACCATTCGTCGGAAATAGTCGGATAGCGGCTATCGGGGTACGAGTATGTCGCTTGTTCACTACGTAAAACCGTTGTTGGAGTTGGGTATCTGTAAGGAGTACAGCATGGCTCGCAAGACCACCGGAAACGGTACCACCAATCGGCAAAAGAAAACCGAAGCCTCCATTCCTCCTGCCGCTGTGCAGGGAGCACCCGAACCTAGTAAGGACGTTCGCAAGACCGGGAAGCCGGCCAACCTCGTTCCTGTCAATCTCGAAGAAGAGATTCGCCAACGCGCCTACGAACTCTATCTGCAGCGCCGAGCGACTGCGGGCGGCGAGAACGGTGACGAGAATCAGGATTGGCTGATTGCGGAGCGCGAGATCCGTTTGCGCTACGGCAATCAGGAACGGCGCACGGCGTAGCTTCTGGCGGTGCCGTGACGAGCGCGACGGTGAATGCGGGCCTCCGTCTCCATTCCGCGGGGAAGGTGCGACCAGAGCTGACAGACACCGGCTCTGCCGAGAACTGCTTACAGGCTCTGCGCGAACCCCGCGACGGTGAATCCAAACTGTCCCCCGCCTGTGGACTTACTGCTGCACTGCCTGAACCAGCGCCGGCCGCACGTTTTCGCGCTGAATTTCGGAGGCGTCCCACGCGCCGCCCAGAGCCTTCACCAGGTAAACGGATGTGGTCATTTGCTGACCGAGCAACTGCGTTGCCAGGCGTTCGTTGCTTAGCAGCGTGGATTGTGCGGTGATCACATCGAGATACGTGGTGACGCCGCCGACATAACGGTTGTTAGCGAGGTCGAGCGCACGGCGCGAGTCGGCGACCGCTGCCTGCTGAGTTTTCGCGGCCTGATTCAGCAACGCGAGACCGGAGAGCCCATCCTCCACCTGCTGAAATGCAACCAGCACAGACTCCCGATAGTCGGCGACCGATTCGTCATAGGCGGCGCGGCTGGACGCCAAGTTGGCGCGATTGCGGCCCCCATTAAAAATCGGCTGCAGCAGATCGCCACCCAGCGACCAGAAAGCGCTGGGAGCGTTGACCAGCGTGGCGATGTCGCGGCTTTCATAACCGCCACTCCCGGCCAGGGTAATATGCGGATAAAACGCAGCCATCGCCAGACCGACTTGCGCATTTTCAAATGCCATCTGGCGTTCGCTGGTGGCAACATCAGGCCGGCGCTCCAGAATCTCCGAGGGAACTCCAGTTGGAATCGCTGGCGGGGGGGCGTCGAACGGCGCCTCAGCCAGGCTGAAAGTCGAGGCGGACTTCCCTGTCAGCACGGCGATGGCATGTTCGTATTGCGCCCGCTGCTGCAGTACGAGCTGAAGCTGCGTCGCAGTCGAATCCAGCAGCGCGGCCTGCTGCGCCACTTCCAGCCCATTCGCAACTCCACCTTCGTGACGATGGTTGACCAGGTCCAATCCCCTTTGCTGAATTTCGACCGACTGCCGCACCACTCCAGCTTCACGGTCAAGTTCGCGCAGGTTGAAATAGTCAGCCGCGAGTTCGGCGGTCAACACCAGGCGCACATTTTCCAGGTCGGCTGCGCTGCCCTGCAGCGAAGCGTTGGCCGCTTCCAGATTGCGGCGCACGCGTCCGAATAAATCAAGCTCGTAGCTGACGGAAAACGGGACGATAAAATCGTACTGGGTGACGGGCGTAAGCGGAACCGTGCTGCCCGAAAGCGGGCGGTTGCCGGAGAGTCGCTCGCGCTGCCCGCTGGGATCGGCGCTGAGCGTGGGAAAGTATGCCGAGGATGCGATCCGCGCCTGCGACCGAGCCTGCGAGAGGCGATCCCGCGCCGCATCCAGCGACTGGTTTGCCTGGAGCAGTTCCTGCTCCAGGCGGTCGAGTTCCGCGTCATGAAATAGCTGCCACCACGCGCCCTTGGGAATTGCATCCTTGGGAGCAGCCGTCTGCCATGGTCCTTCGCCTTTCCACGCTTCGGGAACCTGCGCGGTGGGACGCTTATATCCCGGCCCGACGGTACAGCCCAGAGTGCAGAGCAACGCGGCGGCCAGCAAGGCAGTGTTGATGGCTGGAGCAAATCGCTTCACGAGTGAGTATCTCCCACGCTCGGCTTGGCGACGTGCACTTTCTGTCCTTCATCGAGTGAGTCGGAAGGGTTGATGATGATCTGATCGCTGACGTCGAGCCCGCCAAGAATTTCGAGCGTAGCGCCGAAATCGCGCCCAATGCTGATTGGATGCAAATGCACCGTGTTGTCCTTGTCGACGACCGCGACCCGCGGTCCCTCGGCGCGGAACAGCATGGCGTTCACCGGGATCGTAATCCTTGGAATAGAAGTCCCGGTAGCAAAATGGACTTGGCCGAACGAACCGGGCAACAGCTTGCCGTCTTTGTTGGGAACATCCACTTCCGTGTTCAGGGTGCGCGTGGCGGGATCGATGGCATCGGCGGTGCGAGCCACCGTTCCCAGGAATTTCTGGCCGGGAAATTCCTGCAGCGTAACGGTCGCCTTCATACCAACTTTCATGTTCGGCGCATAGGCCTGCGGAACACTGACGTAAACCCGAAGCGGGTCGACGCGTGCGATATCGAACAGCTCTTTGCCAGCCACGCCAGCCCCGGAATTGATGAGCGCGCCCGGATCAACATTGCGCCGCGTAAGCACGCCGGAAAAAGGAGCGTAAACGTTCTTGAAAGACTCGAGTTCTTCGAGGCGGCGAACATTCGCGTCTGCTGCCGCAAGGTTGGCTAGCGCCTGCTGGTACCCGCTCGCTTGCTGGTCGGCTTCCTGCTGCGAAACCGAGTCGGACTTGCGCAGATTTGCCCAACGGTCAGCGGAGATCTTAGCCAACGCCAGCGCCGCCTTGATCTGCTCGCGGCTGGCTCGGGCCTGGGAGAGTTCCTGGTCGACTTCCGGAGTGTCAATCGCCGCCAGCAACTCACCCTTCTGAATCTTGCTTCCAATGTCCTTATACCAGCGTAAGAGGTAGCCGTTGGTGCGAGCAAAAATAGGGGACTCTATAAAAGCCTGCAGGTTTCCGGGCAACACCAGTTCATCGTTTCCAGGCTCCGCTTGCGGTTGCACCACGGCGACGGTGGGAACCGAGACGGCTTCGGTTTCTTTGGCCAACGCGTCGGTTTCGCTCTTCCGGTTCAGAAACGTAACTACTCCGGCGGTGATCAGGACGAGCAGCGCTGCGCCAATCAGAAGCTTTGCCCGGCCTACCGCAGCCGGACCCAGATCGGAAGGCCGATAGTCATCTGGGCGCACGGGCTCGGTCTCGTTCTGCGGCGCTTCGTTCTGCGCCAGCGTTCCGGGCGGTGGTTGTACTGGCATAATTGCGGTCTCCAAAAAATTCTCTGCTTTTGTTCTCCCCTACTCTTACTGTGGTCTACTTCTGTTCCGACTGCAGGTGTGCCTCGCGGCGGCCGTGAATCATCGTAAACACACAGGGCACGAAAAATAACGTGGCTACAGTTGCGAAGAGCAGGCCGCCAATGACGGCGCGGCCGAGCGGCGCGTTCTGCTCGCCGCCTTCTCCGAAACCCAAGGCCATCGGCACCATGCCGATAATCATGGCGAGAGCTGTCATAATGACCGGGCGTATGCGCGTGTGGCCGGCTTCGAGCGCCGCTTGCCGTGCGGGCGCTCCGGCATTCATGCGGTCGCGAGAAAACGAGACCAACAGAATCGAATTCGCGGTCGCAACCCCCATACACATGACCGCGCCGGTCAGCGACGGAACACTGAGCGTGGTGCGCGTGATCAGCAGGAACCAGCAGATTCCCGCCAGCGCTCCCGGCAATGCTGTAATGATGATAAAGGGATCAAGCCACGATTGAAAGTTGACCACGATCAACAAATAGACGAGCACGATCGCGCCCAGAAGGCCAACGCCCAGGCCGAAGAACGAGGACCGCATGGTCTCAATCTGCCCGCGAACCACGATTTGCGTTCCGCGCGGCAGATGGTCCTGGAATGGTTTGAGCGCCTTCATGATGTCCGATGCAACCCCGCCCAGATCGCGCCCCTGCGTGCTGGCATACACATCGATGACCGGCTGCACGTTGTAATGGTTGACCACGGCGGGACGCGCCACCGGCGTGAGTTGAACCAGATTGCCGAGCACCTGCGGAGCAGTCTGCGAATTCGCCCCCGTCACCGGCGTGTTCATCAAGTCCTGCACCGATGTCATGCGATACTGCGGCGTCTGGATGGCGATGTTATAACTCACACCGTTCTTTCGATTCAGCCAGAAATTGGGGGCCGTCTGGAAGCTTCCACTCAAGCTGATCAGCACGCTCTGGGCGACTTGTTGGGCATTCAGTCCGACCTGATTGATGCGCGTGCGGTCCATGTCGAGGTAGAGAGTGGGCAGGCTCATCATCTGTTGCACATGTACGTCGGCGGTGCCGGGAATCTGGCGCAGCCGATTTGCGATGCCCTGCGCAATGTCGTAGCTTCCGCGCATATCGGCGCCCACTACCTGAATATCGACCGGCGCGGGCAATCCAAAATTGAGAATTTGCGACACGATATCGGCGGGCTGGAAGAAGAACTCCACGCCCGGAAAGCGCGCCGGGAGTTCGCGGCGCAACCGGCGCACGTACTGCGCCGTCGGATGATGGTGCTCCGCATTCAGCGAAATCAGAATCTCCGCGTCACCCGTCCCAATTACGCCCGAACTGCCGTAGGAAAGATTCAAGCCCGAATACGGGACGCCGATGTTGTCCAGTACAGTCTGCAACTCTTCCTTCGGAATCTCGCTGCGCAGCACGCGCTCCACGTCGTCGCACAGACGCGCCGTCTCTTCCACGCGCAGGCCAGGCCGGGCGCGGAGGTGTAAACGTATCAAGCCCGCATCCACCTGCGGAAAAAAGTCCCGCCCCAGAAAGAACACCAGCCCCAGCGACAGAAAACAGAAAGCCGCAAAGCCAAGGGAGAATAATTTCCGATGCTCGAGCGTGGTTTCGAGCAGTTGCCGATAGCCGTCGCGGAACCTTTCGAACCAGCGCTCAAATCCGCGCTGGGACTTTCCCAGGAAGCTTTTCGGCTCGGCGATGCGGTGCTCGTGCCCGCGCATGATAAACATCACCATCGTCGGAATCAGGGTCCGTGACAGCAGATACGACGCCAGCATGGCAAAGGACACGGCTTCGGCCAGCGGAACGAAAAGAAACTTCGCGACTCCGGTCAGAAAAAACATGGGCACAAACACAATGCAGATACTCAGCGTGGATACGAACGCGGGCACAGCGACCTGTTGCGCGCCGTCGAGGATGGCCTTCTTCATTTCCTTGCCCATGGCCAGATTGCGCTCGATGTTTTCGATCTCCACCGTCGCATCATCGACCAGGATGCCAACTGCGAGCGCCAGTCCTCCCAGGGTCATGATGTTGATGGTCTCGCCGAGCGCGCTCAGCAGAATTACGGAGACGAAAATGGACAAGGGAATCGATACCGCAATGATCAAAGTCGGACGCCAATCGCCGAGGAAGATCAGGATCATGACGGCGGTAAGACAGGCGGCGATCAGGCCTTCCCGTACGACTCCCTGAATCGCCGCGCGCACGAAAAGCGATTGATCAAACAGAGCCTTGATATTAAGGTCGCGCGGCAGCGACTGTGCCGCCAGCGGCACCATCGCCTTTATGGAATTGACGACGGTCAGGGTGGAAGCTCCGCCCAGTTTATAGATCGACATCAACACGCCGCGCACGCCGTCCTGCCGCACGATGTTGGTTTGCACCGCAAATCCGTCACGCACGTGCGCCACATCGCGCAGGTAAAGCGTGGACGAGTTCGAAGTCTTCACCGGCAGATCGTTTAGTTCGGCGATGGTCTGTGGCGTGCCGTTCATCTCCACGTTGTACTCGGTCGGCCCGATCTTGGTGGTACCTGCCGGCAGAATCAAATTCTGCGCGGACACCGCATTAACGATGTCGATGGGCGCCAAACCGTAGGCCTGGAGCTTGGCGGAATCGAGGTCCACCTGTATTTGGCGTGGCTTGCCGCCGTAAGGATATGGAGTGGCCGCGCCTTGGACCGTGGTCAACTGCGTACGCAGAAAATTCTGCCCCAGATCGAACAACTGCTGCTCCGGCAGCGTCTTGCTGCTCAAGCCCAGTTGCACAATTGGCGTCGTGGATGCCGAGTAAGTGACGACCAGTGGCGGAGTCGTGCCCGGAGGCAGTCCGCGCAGCACGGTCTGGCACATCGCCGTCACTTGCGTCACCGCCATGGAAATATTGACACCGGGCCGGAAGAAGATCTTGATCACGGCTTTTCCGTTCAGCGACTGCGATTCCTGATGTTCGATGTCGTTGACCGTGACCGTCAATCCGCGCTCGGAGTTGGTCACGATCCGGTCCGCCATCTCACTCGGCGACATACCGTCATAGTTCCACACCACGCTGACCACGGGGATGTTGATGTCGGGGAAAATGTCGACCGGGGTGCGCAGAATGGTGATGGGCGTAAGAATGATGATGAGCAGCGCCATCACCACAAACGTATAAGGACGGCGAAGCGCTAATGCGACAATCCACATAAGACTGGCGAAAACTGGTAATGCTGAAACCCGATACCAGTGGAAACCTATACTGTCGAAGCCGTGGCCCCACACCGGCCTACGAACTTCCAAATTAAGATTCAAAACAGTACGTTTCGGATTTAAATTATATTAGACTTTAGCCATGGCGCAAAATCATACCCGGAGGGCCGAGGCCGGGAACGGAAGTAACCGAGGTGACGGGAAGCGTCCGCCCGGCCGGCCCCGCAGCGAGGAATCGCGTCAGTCGATCCTGCGCAGCACCCTGAAGCTGCTCAAGCAGGATGGTGGATTCCCGGAACTGAGCATTGAGGCCATCGCCGCCGACGCCAACGTTGGCAAGACAACTGTCTACCGTTGGTGGCCGACCAAGGCCGCTCTGGTCGCCGACGCCTTCTCCGCCAGTGCCGACGAGGAACTGCGCTTTCCGAATACCGGCTCGGTACAAACTGACATGAGCCTGCAGATGAGGCGCGTGATTCGCATCTTCCGCTCCGAGCGTGGCAAAGTGGTGGCGGCGCTGCTGGCCGGCGGTCAATCCGACCCGGAATTGCTCGAAGCTTTCCGCGAGAGATTCTTGTGGCCGAAACGCAGACAGGCCTATCAGACTCTGCAACGCGGCATCGACCGAGGTGAGCTACCCGCCGACAGCGACCTTGACCTCATCCTCGACTCGCTCTACGGGCCGATTTACATGCGCTTTCTCATTCGGCACGACAAGCTTGAAGAAGGCTTCGCCGACGAACTCTGCGGGTTGGTGCTGCAGGGTCTGAAACGCCGGGCGCTTTAGCTTAAGAAGCTCCTTGCAGAGATCAAATCAGGCGAATCCGTGGGACATGACTGATTGAGGCGTGCGAAGGAGAATCGCATTGAGGATATGCGTAACGGCAAGTCGGGTCGTGTTGTCGGCGCTTCTGATTGTGGCCGCGGCTTATTCGCAAGACGCGAAAACTCCCTTCATTCCCGTACCCGTCGACCAGCGCAATGCGCTAGCCAAAAGACTGATTCATTACACCGATGCGTTTCGCGCAAAGGACTGGTACTCACTCTACAATCTCGTTTCAGAAGTGAACAAGATTCATAGTGGTGGCTCTCGCATGGGCAGAAAGATATTTGCCCGGGTTATGGAGGATGGCGACGATTGGGACCGGCTATTGAAATTCACACCCATTCGGACCGAAATGGTTTCCGCAGGACAGTTCAACATTTATGGGTGTGGTGAATTTCCCAGCGGCGAGAAAGAGCCCGAGCGCGTTGCCGTCGCAGTTCGTGCTGTTCGCGAACATGAGCGATGGTTCTTTACGGCTTGGGATTACTTCGATCCTCGCGAGGCCTGCTCTAATGTTTCCGATCCCGCGTGGAGGCCTTCACATGTTTTGAGTTTAAGGTTGAGCTACTTGCCTGAGCTTGCGTGCATTGTGAATGTCTGCACAGACTAGTATCGTAAGAATCGGCACTTGATGAACCTTGACTTCCAACCGAAGAGTAAATCTACGATCGCGGCACCCCACCCCGTAAGCCGTTTACCTGCTAAAACTTACCGTTCGATTGCGAAATCCGACTGACGCTTGATCGGCCTTGCGCGAATCAGCCCCTGCGGTTAGAATTAAATTGCGACCGAAACAGTCGGAGTTTAATCCGACTATATAGGTCGGCATTCGCCGGCATGCTGAAACTAACGAAAAAAGCGGACTACGGGCTCATGGCCATGAAACATCTGGCCGAGCACGTTGACCGGGGCGCATGCAGCGCCAAGGATGTGGCTGAGGCCTATGGCATCCCACAGGAAGCGTTGGCGAAGATCCTGCAACGGCTGGCGAAGGTCGGTTTGATACGGTCCCAGCATGGCATGAACGGCGGTTACACGCTGACGCGAGATCCGAAGGCGATTTCCGCGTTCGAAGTAATCAAGGCGATTGACGGACCGCTGTTCATTACGTCGTGCGTGACCGTGCGCGGCGAATGCGGGCAGAGCGATCGATGCACGATTCGCGAGCCGTTGCGGAAAGTGAATGAAAGCATCGAGCAGGTGCTGAAGAAGATCATGATTTCGCAGATGAAGGAAGAGCCGGAAATCATCGATGTAAAGAAATCGGAGACCAGGAAGCCGGCGGAGCTGGTAACGATTTCGTAACCAGATTTCTTGACGACGGCTTTTCGGCCGCGAGTTAAGGCTTTTTCGAGTTAAAGCTTTTTAAGGAGAAAAGCGATCATGAGTACGAATGGCAACAAGGCGACCCCGACCAATCATGGTGTGGAACAACGTGCGGAACAACACGCGGCTCCCGAAGGAATCAAGCTGCCCATCTACATGGATAATCACGCGACCACGCCCATGGACCCGCGCGTTCTCGAAGAAATGCTGCCCTACTTCATGGAGAAGTTCGGCAACGCGGCCAGCCGCAATCACCCGTTTGGATGGGCGGCGGAAGAGGCGGTCGAGCTGTCGCGTGAACGAATCGCAAAGCTGATCGGCGCGACCTCGAAAGAGATCATCTTCACCTCGGGCGCCACCGAAAGCGACAACCTCGCCATCAAGGGCGTGGCGGAGATGTACCGCGAGAAGGGCAACCACATCATCACCGAGGTCACCGAACACAAGGCCGTGCTAGACACCTGCAAGCATCTGGAGAAACTCGGCTTTCGCGTGACCTATCTGCCGGTGCAAAAGGATGGGTTGGTTGACCTCGATGACCTGAAGCGCGCGATGGACGAGAAGACGATCCTGGTCACGATCATGGCAGCCAATAACGAGATCGGCGTACTGCAACCCATCGCGGAGATCGGCAAAATGTGTCGCGAGCGCGGCGTGATATTCCACACCGACGCGGTGCAGGCGATTGGCAAGGTTCCGGTGGACGTGAACAAGATGAACATCGATGTCGCGTCTATCACTGCGCATAAACTCTACGGGCCGAAAGGCGCGGGCGCGCTTTACGTGCGCCGCAAGAATCCGCGAGTGCAGTTGGTGGCGCAGATTGACGGTGGCGGCCACGAACGCGGAATGCGCTCCGGAACGCTCAATGTTCCCGGCATCGCCGGCCTCGGCAAGGCGTGCGCCATCGCACAGGAAGAGATGCCGCAGGAATCCTGTAAAATGGCGGGCCTGCGCAACCGGCTGAAAGACAGCATCATGAGCCGGCTTGACGAGGTCTATATCAACGGCTCCATGGAACATCGCTTGCCCGGCAATCTGAACATCAGCTTTGCCTATGTGGAGGGCGAGTCGCTTTTGATGGGCATCAACGATATCGCGGTTTCAAGCGGATCGGCATGCACCTCGGCGACACTTGAACCATCTTATGTATTGAAGGCTCTCGGCACCGGCGACGATCTGGCGCACAGCTCGATCCGTTTCGGCATCGGGCGATTCAACACCGAAGCCGAGATCGATTACGTGGCCGACCGCGTGGTTGAGACGGTATTGCGTCTGCGCGAACTATCGCCACTCTACGAAATGGCGAAAGAAGGCGTGGACTTGAAGAGTGTGAAATGGGCGGCGGAAGCGCACTAGAAGCTACGAGCTTCGAGCCATGAGCTTCGAGCAAGCATGTCGATCGAAGTGGGAATGGCTTGGATTGCTCGCAGCTCGCGGCTCGAAGCTAAGGAATGAAATCTAACCAAAGCGTGAGGGGCAAGAAATGTCATATAGCGATAAAGTGATCGACCACTACAACAATCCGCGCAACGTGGGCTCAATGGACAAGAAGGATGCCGATGTGGGCACCGGACTGGTCGGCGCGCCGGAGTGCGGCGACGTGATGAAGCTGCAGATCAAGGTCAACCCGCAGACCAACATCATCGAAGACGCTAAGTTCAAAACTTTCGGTTGCGGTTCGGCGATTGCATCGTCTTCGCTGGCGACCGAATGGGTCAAGGGCAAGACAGTTGACCAAGCCCTCGAGATCAAGAACACCGAGATCGTGAAGGAACTGGCTTTGCCGCCGGTGAAAATTCACTGCTCGGTGCTGGCCGAGGATGCGATCCGAGCCGCGATCGGCGACTGGAAGAAGAAGCAGGAAACCGCGAAGCCTGCAGCAGTGCAGTCGGCGCAGTAAACTGCTGCGAGCTACGAGCCGAGAGCTTCGAGCAACCGGTCGCGGATTGGGATTTCGCTCGCTCGCAGTTCGTGGCTGGTAGCTCGAGGCGTTGAAGGATAAATGGAACAAGCAGTCAAAACCGCCGCGCCCACGGCTCCGGCCAAGGGCATCCAGGTGACCGACAACGCGCTCAAGAAGATTCGCTCAGCGATGGTGAAAGAAAACGTTTCGCCGGAGCAGGGTGGTCTTCGTTTGGGCGTGCAGGGCGGCGGATGCTCAGGCCTGAGTTACAACGTACGGTTCGATACGCAACCGCGCGAGCGCGACCGTGTGTTTCAGTTCGGAGATGTGCGGGTGTTTGTGGACCCGAAGTCCTTCATCTATCTGCACGGGATGACTCTCGATTACCAGGAAACCCTGATGCAGCAGGGATTCGTGTTCGTGAACCCGAATTCGACCAAGTCCTGCGGCTGCGGGAGTTCCTTCTCGTAGAGATGATTTTGTAATTTGGTAATCGGGTAAATTTGCAATTTAAAACTGCAAGGCCGATTGCCTTCAAATTACAAAATTACCCGATTACAAAATTACAAAATGACCGAATCCAAATCGTCGTTGATCATTCCCGGACAATCGCCCGGAGAGGCCACTCCACGTTGCTGGTCGTGCGGCACGATGCGCGCGGTGCATTTCTGCAATTCCTGCGGCAAAGTGCAGCCGCCTGTCCCGGTCGACTATTTCACATTTTTTGGATTTCCGCGCAAGCTCAACCTGGACACGGCCGCGCTGGAAAAAGAGTTCTACGCGCTGAGTCGCCGGCTCCATCCCGACGTATTCGGACAGGCTGGCACCCAAGAACGTGCCTGGAGCCTGGAACAAAGTTCCATGCTCAACGACGCGTACCGCACGCTGAAAGATCCGATCAAGCGCACGGAGTACCTGTTACGCCTCGAAGGCGTCGAATTGGAAGAGCAATCGAAACAGGCGACGGAAAAGGCCCGCGCTACGGGGGAATTGAAGAAGCAGGTCGTGCCTCCCGATCTTTTGGAGGAAGTCTTCGAACTCAACATGCATCTGGAAGAACTGCGCATGCAGAAAAAGATGGGCGAAGACGACCCCGCTTTGCTTGAGGAAATCGGTAAGGCCAAGCTTTCGCTGGAAGGAAAATACGACGCGCTCTTCAACGAACTCAAGACCGAATGGAATAACTGGGACAAATTCGTGGACAACGGAACCGAAGCCGACCGGCGGAAGATCCTCGACCGGATGCTGGACGTGCTGAATCGCAGGAACTATGTCCGGAACCTGGTACGCGACGTGAATGAGGCATTGGAAAGGTAAGTCAGAAGTAAGAAGTCAGATTGAAGAAGTACGACCTTAGCTCGGTTGGATTCTTACTTCTGCAATCTGACTTCTGACTTCTGCAATCGCACAAAAATGGCTACTGATTACATTGTCGGGATCGATCTCGGCACCACCAACTCGCTGGTGGCCTACATGCAGGGGGATTCCCCTGTCGTCATTCCCGGAGAAGACGGGCTGAACCTTGTGCCCTCGGTGGTGGCGCTCGACGAGAAGAACCAGATCGTGGTGGGCAACGCCGCGCGCAAGTATCTGATCGAAACGCCGGAGCGGGCGGTTTACTCCGTCAAGCGTCTGATGGGGCGCGGCGTCGAGGATATACAGGACGAGCTGAAGCTGTTTCCGTTCCAGTTGGCGGACGACTTGCAGTCAGGGGAAGTTATCCGTATCAAGCTGGGTGAAAAAACCTTCACGCCACCGGAAGTGTCGGCCTTCATCCTGCGCCAACTGAAGCGCAATGCCGAGCGGTTCTTCGGTGCGCCCGTAACCCAGGCGGTCATCACTGTCCCCGCATACTTTAATGACGCGCAGCGTCAGGCAACGAAAGATGCCGGTCGCATCGCCGGGTTGAATGTTTTGCGGCTGGTGAACGAGCCGACGGCAGCATCGCTCGCTTACGGCCTGGACAAGAAGAAGCACGGCATCGTTGTGGTTTACGATCTGGGCGGCGGCACGTTCGACATCTCGATTCTCAAACTGCACGACGGCATTTTCGAGGTGATTGCCACCAATGGCGACACGCATCTCGGCGGCGACGACATCGACAACCTGCTGATCGCGATCGCTCTCGACGACATTCGCGGCGAGTTCGGGCTAGGATTCGAGAACGAAGTCCGACGCAGCGTCGAAGCGGTGGCGCGCATCCGCCAGGCGGTGATTGGGGCCAAGATTGCTCTTTCGTCGCAGCCTGCGGCAAAACTTGATGTGGATTTGCCCGGTGGAAAGAAGTATCAGCGGGAAATTTCGCTCGAAGTTTTCGAGCAGATGATCCAACTGATCATTGACCGCACCGTCGGCCCCTGCAAGCAGGCACTCAAAGATGCAAACCTGAAGCCCGAACAAATCGACGAAGTCGTGCTGGTCGGTGGCTCGACCCGCATTCCGAAGGTGCGGCGGTGGGTGCAGGATCTGTTTGAACGCGTGCCGCACACGGATTTGAATCCCGACGAAGTGGTTGCGCTCGGCGCGGCCGTGCAGGCGAATATTTTAGGCGGCGGCTCTGAGATCACGAAAGAGATGCTGTTACTCGACGTGACCCCGCTGTCTTTGGGAATTGAAGTGGCGGGCGGCGTGACCGATAAAATCATCCTGCGCAACTCGACGGTACCGGCTTCGGCAACGCAGTACTACACGACCCAGGTGGATGGCCAAACCAACGTCGCGATTCACGTGCTGCAAGGCGAACGCGAACTGGCGCGGGATTGCCGGTCGCTGGCGCGCTTCGATCTGAAGGGCGTTCCACCCATGCCCGCCGGCCTGCCGCGCATTGAAGTGAAGTTTCTGATCGATGCCAACGGCATTTTGCGCGTCTCGGCGCGCGAGCAGCGCAGTGGAAAAGAGGCTGAAATCGACGTCCAGCCCACTTACGGCCTCACCGACGAACAGGTCGAGAACATGCTGCTCGAATCCTTCGACTACGCAGAAGAGGATTTTCGGCAGCGGCAGGTCATTGAAGCGCGACGCGAAGCAGACACGATCCTGACGGCGCTCGCGAAAGCGAAGAGGAATCCGGCCTGGCAGGAGCTCACGAGCGAGGAACGCAGCAACGTAGAGACACTGGAGAACGCTCTGGTTACGGTGAAGGATGGCGATGACTATCAGGCGATCCGCGGAGGCATTGACGCGCTGAACGAGGCCACGATGCGTTTGGCGGAATTGATGATGGATACTGCCGTCTCGACCGCGCTCAAGGGAAAGGCCATGGACGATACTGATCTAGAGGAAGGCCCGCAGGCCGGCCATCCGGTGGCGAAGGCAGAATTTAAATAAAGCAGGTTCTTACATGTCTGAAGAAGAAAAGCAGGGAACTGGAACAACCACAGTGGATGCTCCCGATGAAAACACGGTTCAGGTTACCTTCCTTCCGGAAGGCAAGACGGTGACCTTCGAACACGGCAAGCTGCCTTATAAAGACCATGTCAAGGAAGAGTCGCTGCTCGATGTAGCGTTGAATTTCGGCATTCATCTCGATCATGCCTGCGGAGGAAACTGCGCCTGCACCACCTGCCACGTCTGGGTGAAAGAAGGCGCGGACCTGATCTCGGAAATGGAAGATGACGAAGCCGACAAGCTCGACATGGCCGCCGATCTTCAGCTAAACTCGCGCCTCGGATGCCAGACCGTGATCAAAAAACCGGGCAAAGTGGTCGTCGAAATCCCGGCGTGGAACCGGAATTACGTTTCGGAAGAGCATTAGGAACCAGCTTTTAGCTTTCAGCTTTTGGCTCTTAGCTCTTAGCCAAACCGAGATCAGGATTGGTTAAGCGCGAACGACCATGAGGAGTCATCATTCATGCCAAAAGAACTCACCTGGAGCGATTCTGAAGACATCGGGATTCTGCTCTCTGAAACCCATCCGAAACTCGACCCGCTCGCGGTCCGTTTCACCGACCTGCACAAATATGTAATCGCGCTCCCCGGCTTCAAAGATGACCCCTCGAAGTCGAGCGAAGCCAAGCTGGAAGCGATCCAGATGGCATGGCATGCCGAGGTTCTCGACCGAACCCAGGGATAATTGCCGCGCTCGTGCGCCTGGTCCGAGCACCCCGGCGGGACGGGCGAGGACGCCCGTCGCTCCACAAGCACCCCTAATCAGCGAACGGCCACTGTGCTGGGCGCAGCATCTTCCACGCTCGCCTCACGCAAAAACTTCGCAGCCTCTTCGGGCGGTGTGGGGTTGATGTAGAAACCGGTTCCCCATTCAAATCCCGCCGTCTTAGTCAGCTTGGGCATGAATTCGATGTGCCAGTGGTAAAACTCGTTGGTGGGGTCCTGCACCGGCGACGTGTGCACAACCAGGTTATAGGGCGGATTGTCGAGCACGCGGTCCGCTTTCATCAGCAGCAACTTGATCGCTTTCGCGAGGTTTTCAAACATGCGCGACGACGAGTTCTCGAACGCAGACTCGTGGCTCTTGGGGAGGATCCAAGTTTCAAAGGGGAACCGCGGAGCATAGGGGGCGAGAGTCAGAAAATCTTCGTTCTCAGCCACGACTCGGATGCCGCTGTCGATTTCCTGCCGGATGATGTCGCAGAAGACGCAGCGCTCTTTATAGATGTAATACTGTTTGGCTCCCTGCAATTCCTCAACCACGTAGATGGGCACAATCGGCAGGGCGATCAGTTGCGAGTGAGCGTGCTCGAGCGACGCGCCGGCTGCTTCTCCGTGGTTCTTGAAGAGCAGAATGTACTTGAAGCGCCGGTCTTTCTTGAGGTCGAGAATGCGATCGCGCTCGGCCCATAGAACGTCTTCGATTCTTTTCGGCGGAAGCGAGGCCAGGGTGGCATTGTGGTCGGGCGTTTCGATAATGACTTCGTGGGCGCCGATGCCATTCATCTTGTCAAACATGCCCTCGGCCTGCTTATTCAAATTCCCTTCAATGCCGAGCGCCGGGAACTTGTTCGGAACGACGCGGACCGTCCAACCCGGACTGTCCTTCTGAGGAGGATTGCCGTTGGTGCTTGGGCGATAGGCCAGAATCTCGGGCGGGGTTTTGCTTTCATTGCCATAACAGAAAGGACAGAATCCGCCCCTGATCTTCACCGGTTCGCGCACAAAGTCGGTAGGCCGCTTGGCGCGATCCGTGGAAATAATCACCCACCGGCCCACGATGGGGTCCTTTCTTAGTTCAGGCACGCACTAAATCCTTTCAGTTGGAGTCCGCAAACCTATGATTGTACGATACGGGAAACGCATTTTGAAACAGCTCGAATGAGGGCCGGCTGTGGCCGCGCTCATAGTATACGGCGAGCACGTCGAACCGCCACTCCACCCCATCCCGCGAAAAGCGCGCGGGCTGGGGACCCCGCTCCACCCCATCCCGCGAAAAGCGCGCGGGCTGGGGGCCCCGCTGGCACGATGAGGGCATCTGGCGCAGGAAGTCGCGGGCGACCAGTGATAACTCCCTTTGTTTATCGCGATCTACGGCGGCTTCGGCGGGCTTGAGGTCACGCTTCGTCCGAGTTTTCACCTCGATAAAACACAGGAAATCCTGATCCCAGCCGACGAGATCCAGTTCGCCGCGATGATGCAGGGAGCGGTAGTTGCGCGCGATAATCGTGTAGCCCCGCCGGCGAAGGTAGAAATAGGCGTCTTCCTCACCTCGTCGGCCAGTACGCAGGTGCGCTGGCGTGTCCTCCGGCGACAGCGTTTTTCCCGCCAGCCAGTCCAGTGCGCGTAGAGTGGCTTGCGTCAGGCGTCCGGCAAACATCGAAACCTCTATTTTCATCCTAGCTTGGATCTACCGCGCGTTATGTGATCCGGGTCACTGCGCATCCGGTACAATTCGCCGGTCGGCTCTTGCCGCCCGCCTCAGGCGACTTCAGCTCACGACTTCCGAGACAGGCAAGGCAGCTGCTTCGATCGGCTTCCCTTTGTCCATATTCCTTATTCCTTTTTCCCCAGGGTCCGCCAGCAACTGCTAGCCATTTGCGCAGCTTGCTAGATCCTGAAAAGAATCATTTGCGATGGAACAGGGGGCGAACGCCGTTGTGGAGCCAGTGCAACGTTTCTCGGCTTCCGTCGCGAATTTCTGGCCAGACTTCTCGGCCGGAGCTGTGCGTCAAGGGCGCAGGAGTAAAAGCCAGTACTAACATTGCAATCGCAAGCACAGCGAGCCACTTTCGCGACGCGGAGATTCCCGGACGGCTCGGAATCGACGGATGGTGGCTGGTCAGCCACAGCACCACGGCCCAAATCAGCCAGCCGATCCAGCAGTACTTGGCAAGTGGGACGAGAGCGACCACAACGGCCAGGGAAACCCAGCGGTGCAGTTTTGGAAACACCGAGAACAGAATGTGCCCGCCATCGAGTTGGCCGCCGGGCAACAGGTTCAGCGCAGTCGCAAACATTCCCACCCACCCGGCGATTGCGATCGGATGCAAGGACAGTGACGCTAGCGGCACGTCGAGGCGCAGCAGGCGGGCTGCAAGATGAAAGGCGAGGGGAAATCCCGGTTCATTCTCGAGTGGTGCGCTGCCGAACACGAACATCAGCGGATGGGACAACGAAAGTCCCACTAGCACAGCCGCACATGAGGGGATAAAACCCGCAATCGGACCCGCAATCCCAATATCGAACAATGCAGCGCGATTGGGGATCGGGCCCTTAATGCGGATGAAAGCTCCGAACGTCCCGATCAAACTCGGAAATGGAATGAAGAACGGCGGTGTCGCATACACGCGATAATGCCGGGCGTATAAGTAATGTCCCATCTCGTGTGCCAGCAGGATGAACATCAGCGTGAGTGAAAAGGAGAGCCCATGCATCAGCTTTGCCGGAGCCTGCCACATCCACTCGACTGGGAACATGGGAATGTTCTCGTTGCTGAACGAGAAAGCCGGCTGTTGAAGCGCAAAGTTGGCATAGATGCGAGCACCCACTACCAGTGTGCTCAGGAAGGTCGCAGCCAGGAGCAGGATATGCACCCACCAGCGCTGACGCGGCGGCGGGATGACCCAGACACTGGGCTGGGGCTGAGGCTCCCATTCGAGGGCGGCCGGAAAAGAGGATGTGGATTCAGACATACGGTGTCGGGCCTTGGTTCAGATGCAACTCACT
The DNA here is from genome assembly GCA_050012595.1 of Terriglobales bacterium. Taxonomy (GTDB): domain Bacteria; phylum Acidobacteriota; class Terriglobia; order Terriglobales; family Acidobacteriaceae; genus Acidiflorens. Next base: position 30,955 of record JBEKGW010000005.1, on the reverse strand, counting down.
GCGGCCCGGATGCAGGGTGTCCGCATCGTCAGTCCGGATCGCTGGTCCGGCGGCGGCCGGGGCTACATGCTCAGGCGTTATCTAGTCAATCGATTGCAGTTCCTTGCCGGGCTTGAAGCGGACGGCCTTGCCCGGCGGAATGGAAACTTCGGCGCCGGTGCGCGGATTCCGTCCGATGCCGGTCTTGCGCGGACGCACGTTGAACACGCCGAAACCACGCAGTTCAATGCGGTCGCCGGTTGAGAGCGCCTTCTTCATGCTCTCAAAGACGGTTTCTACGGCGAGCTCCGCCTTGGTCTTGGTGATCCCGGTGCGATTGACCACTTCGTTGATGATGTCGAGCTTAATCACGGGTATCCCCCGTTTCCCCAGGATTGGTGTTCCTCAAGTTATTGATGCTAAGGGGGATAGGGCGGATTGTCAACCGGGCCTGTTGTCTCGTAAGATGACAGCACACCAGCCTAAGCAATTTGTAATTGGTAATTTGTGATTTGCGATTGAAAACTCCGTCTGATCGGAGGTCGATCCCAGCGCAAAATTACCAATGACAAATTACCAATCACAAATGCCGAAGGAGTTTCATGATCAAGAGTGACCGATGGATCCGGCGCATGGCGCAGGAGCACGACATGATTAATCCGTACTCGGAAAAGCAGGTGAGCGCGGGAGTGATTTCCTACGGCGTGTCGAGTTATGGATACGATTTGCGCGTGGCCGACGAGTTCAAGATTTTTACCAACGTCAACAGCACGATTGTCGACCCCAAGCATTTCGACGAGCGCTCGTTCGTCACCGTGAACGCCGATGTCGCCATCGTGCCTCCGAATTCGTTTGCGCTGGCGCGATCGGTCGAGTACTTCAAGATTCCGCGGGATGTGCTGACCATCTGCGTGGGCAAGTCTACTTATGCGCGCTGCGGCATAATCGTGAACGTCACGCCGTTCGAGCCGGAGTGGGAAGGCTTCGTCACGCTCGAGATTTCGAACACCACGCCGCTGCCGGCGAAGATCTACGCCAACGAAGGGCTGTGTCAGATTCTCTTCTTCCAGTCGGACGAGGTTTGCGAGACCAGCTATAAGGATCGCAAGGGAAAGTACCAGGCGCAAAAGGGGATTGTGCTGCCGAAACTCTAGGAGATCTGGGCTGTCGGCTCTGGGGCAGACGCGCAACGCCCAGAGCCGAACTCCTACTTCTTCCCGTTCTCGCCTTCCTTGAACATGTACTTGATGGCGGGCTTGTAGATCATCAGGTTGGCGGAGCCGGCGCGGTTCAGCTTGATGCAATGTTTGTCGTACCACTCGATATAGCCGTGGACTTCCTCACCGTCGCGCAACACGATGACCATGGGAGTCTTGGACTGCATCTGCTTCTGATAATAAAAATTTTCGGCGTTGGTCTGCTCGGTGGGCGCGGTCTTCTTGGCAGGTGCGGCGGAACGGTCGCGGTCCCGATCTCTGTCCCGATCCCGGTCTCTGCGTTCGGCGGGCGCGTGGTTGGGGCCGTGGTTATTGTGCGCGTGGTTGGGGCTGTGGTTATTGTGCGCGTGATCATTGCCCGTGCGATTGAGGGTCGGGCGGATCAGCTTGCGATTCGCGAAGCTTTCCTGATCCGCGGGTTGTTCGGCTGGTATGGAGTCGAGCGTATCTTTCAAATCGCACCACCTGCGCGCCGGGCGGGCAGAATTACCACAACACTTGAGCCTGTGCTTGTGGGTCCAGAGGTGTGAACTGAGAGTTACGGTATCACAGCGGGCAGGGGATGACAATATTTTGTGCAGTGACCTTGGTGCAGCAGCCTTATCAGTGCGCATTCCGCCTCTAGAGACGCGCCTTGCCCGTCTCCTTTGCACGCGGCGGGAGACGCGGCAAGCCGCGTCTCTACAGCGGAACCGGTCAGTTTACGAAACGCGTTCCAGCGCGGTCGCGAAGGCATCGAGCGAGAGGGAGCGCAGCAGGTTGCGGCGCAGTCCGCGCTCGACTTCGCCGAGACCATCCGCGGCGCGCTGCACCCAGGCGAAGTCGGCGGATTCGGACATTTTCTTGAGTTCGCCCAGAATATCTGTATTGCGGACGAGTTGCGCCGCACCCGATTGCAGAAACATCAGGTCTTCGAGTAACGAGTAGAGGGTGCGGAGAAGGTTTTCGATTTTCTCGCGGCCTTCAGCGCCAGGGCGGTAGCTCTCGGTGACCTTGAACAACTCGGTGTGGGCGCTGTGGTCGTCGTTGCCGCCGAGCGCGGATTTCAGCATGATGAGGGCGTGGTTGCGAGCGGCAATGTAGCTTTCGAGATCGAAGGACAAAGCACGTCCGATGGCGCCTTCGCTGAGACGGGCGACCAGCGCCCGCTGGCGGGCATTCCAATCGGGACGAAGCTTGGCCAACCGGCTCTCGATCTCTGCGGGAGCGAGCGCGCCCAGGTTGAAGGTCATGGAACGGGAACGAATCGTGGGCAGCAATTCGCCGGGGTTTTCGGTCAGCAGAAAAATCGTGGCGAACTCGGGCGGCTCCTCCAGAACTTTGAGCAGAGAGTTGGCGGCCTCTTTCATGAAGGCCGAACTGGTGAAGACGTAAACGCGTTCGCGGGCTTCGGCGGGGCGATAGTAGATGGTCTGAATGACGTGGCGAACCTGATCGACCTTGATCATCAGTTGCGGTGGATCGGGCGGGATGATGAGCACGTCAGGGTGAGTCTGGACGAAGAGCCGGGTTTCTTTCTTATCCGTGTCGCGCAGATTTTCGCGAGCCTCGACGGCTTCGGCGAAGCGGGAGTCGAGGTCTTCAGATTGCGCGATGCGAGTGCAGTTCGAGCAGCGTCCGCAGAAGTCGGGCAAGCCGTTGGTGCCTCCGGTGATGGGCCGCTCCAGGCAGTTCATGGCGCGGGCGAGCATCAGCGCGAGCGTGTACTTGCCCGATCCGTGCGCGCCGGAAAGAATGACGGCGTGCGGAAAGCGGTTGCGCGCCAGCATCTCGCGCAGGCGATGGATGGTTTCCGGGTTGCCGGCGAATTCAGAAAATGGCATAGGGCTGCTTTACCGGTGGAGCGCCGGGCGTCCCCGCCCGGCAGAACGGGCGAGGCGCCCGTCCCTCCACTAAATCTTCAATTTCTTGCGCACCAGTTCCATGATAGCCGCATGCGTCTCGCTGGGTGTGCCTCGGGCGTTTACGATGTGCACTCGGTGGGGTTCGCGGGCCGCGATGGTCAGGTAGGCGTGGCGGACGCGCCCGAAAAAAGCCCGGTTTTCCTGCTCAAAGCGGTTCTCGTCTCTTTCCGAACCTTTTGCTGACCGGGCACCTTTGTATCTTCGATTACGACGCCTTGCGCGCTCGACGCTGAATGCCACTTCGTTATCCAGCAGGATGGTCAGGTCGGGTTGCAGGTTGCCACAGAGGATTTCGTGCATCTCGAGCACCGGCTTCGTGCCCAGCTTGCGGCCTCCACCCTGATAAGCCTCGGTCGAATCGGTGAAGCGATCGCAGAGCACGATGCGTCCCTCGGCGAGCGCGGGCAGAATGACCTCGTGAATGTGCTGGGCGCGCGAAGCGAACATGAGCGCCATTTCCGTGAGCGGAGAAAGGCCCGAGGTGGCGGAGTGCAGCAGCACTTCGCGAATCTTTTCGCCCGCGGCCGTGCCGCCCGGTTCGCGGGTGATGGTGACGGAGAGGCCGTGGGCGCGCAGGGAACGAGCCAGCTTCTCGATTTGGGTGCTCTTGCCGCTGCCATCGAGACCTTCGAAGGTGATAAATTTTCCGCGCGCGGGCACGTCGAGATGATAGCAGGCTGCGGATGCGGGTTGAGGCAGCAGGCGGGAACGGGCTCGGAGTGCCTGGCGGCAGCGAATCGGACCCGCAGACTGATATATTCAAACGTACTGTCCTATTTGCTTCGCTGTGGGGCGAAACCACAATCTGGAGGGTTAATGGGCTCGCATTTTGGGGTAAGAAACTTTTTTTGCGTAACAATTTTTCTGTTGTCATCGTTTTCAGTTTTTGGGGCAAATGGTCCTACCATCGCGCTCTCCGTGGACGCGTCGGAAGCGCCGCGCAAGATCTTCCACGCGCAATTGCGCATTCCGGCTAAGCCCGGGACACTTACCCTCTACTATCCGAAATGGATTCCCGGCGAGCACGGGCCGACGGGCCCGATCACGGATTTGACGGGCCTGAAGTTTACAGCGAGTGGAAAGACGCTGAAATGGCGGCGCGATCTGCTCGACGGCTTTACTTTTCACGTGGAGGTTCCGGCGGGCGAGAACGAAGTCACCGCGAATCTCGATTACGCTTCACCCGCGTCGTATGAGACTGGATACAGCGCCGGAATGTCCGCGACGGAAAAGTTGTACATCGTCAGTTGGAACACGCTGTTGCTGTATCCGGCGGGTTACGGTTCTGATCAACTTACATATAGCGCGAGCTTGCGCCTACCCGCAGGCTGGAAGTTTGGGACCTCGCTGCATGTTTCAAATCAGGTGGGCAGCGACATTCATTTTGCGCCCGTTTCGCTGACCATGCTGGTAGATGGTCCGGTGATCGCAGGCGAATATTTGAAGGTGGTGCCACTGACGCCGCCCGCCGAAAATCCTCCCGCCGAACTCGATATTGCGGCCGACAGCGCCGCCGCGCTCGATGCTCCGGAAGAGGTCTGGGAACATTACCGCAACCTGGTGAAGCAAGCGGGAATTTTGTTTGGGGCGCGGCACTACACCGATTACCACTTCCTGCTGACCCTGAGCGATCACGTCGCGCATTTCGGATTGGAGCATCACGAATCGAATGACAGCCGAACCGAAGAGCGGGCGCTGATCGAAGAGGACGGACGGAAACTGACCGCCGGACTTCTGCCGCACGAGTACGTGCATTCGTGGAACGGGAAGTACCGGCGTCCGGCGGATCTGGCGACGCCCGATTACGAACAGCCGATGCAGACCGACTTGCTCTGGGTGTATGAGGGCTTGACGTCATACTTGGGAGATATGCTCGCAGCGCGCAGCGGCGAGCGGGCGACGGCGTTGGCCCGCGATGCGCTGGCCCAGATGGCGGCGGATCTCGATCATCGTTCGGGCCGTGTCTGGCGCAATTTGCAGGATACGGCCGATGGCGTTCCCGACATGCAGAATGCTCCCCGCGCCTGGGAAGATTATCGCCGGCCGCTCGATTATTACGATGAGGACGTGCTCAACTGGCTTTGGGCCGATGTGATCATTCGTCAGCAAAGCAAGGGCGCGAAATCTTTGGACGATTTCTGCAAGCTGTTTTATGGCGCGCCAAGCGGTCCGCCCATAGTGAAGACCTACACCTTCGACGATGTTGTGAACGCGCTGAACCAGGTCGCTTCCTATGACTGGCGCGGATTCTGGACGGAGCGGCTGTCCAACCATGGCCCCGGCGCCCCGCTCGGCGGGGTCGAAGGCAGCGGATGGAAACTGGTGTACGATGAGAACCCTTCGGAACTGGATCGCGCCCAGGATCGCGACGGAAAGAACATCAACGCGCACTACTCGATCGGACTGTTGGCCGGGAGCGATGGCGTGATCCGAGATACGGTCGAGGGCATGCTTGCCGCCAAGACCGGGATCGGGCCGGGAATGAAGATTGTCGCGGTGGACGGCCGCAGGTTTTCGCCGGATGTATGGCACGACGCCATCCGAGCCGCCAAGACCAGTCCGTCGCCGATTGAGCTGATCGTGGAAAACACGGATTACTTTCGCGTAGTGAAACTGGATTATCACAGTGGCGAGAAGTATCCACACCTGGTGCGGGACGAGTCCAAGCCGGATCTGCTGACGGAAATTTATCGGGCGAAATAGACATCAGGTATCTGTTACCGATTTTGTCATCCCGAGCGAAGCGAGGGATCTGCATTTTGCGGCGGACTGCGGATCCCTCGCTTCGCTCGGGATGACAATTCGTTACTCAGCCCGCCGAGATCGCTGCCACGACCGGCTCTTCGTCGGCGGAAATTACTTCGGCAGCGGATTCGTCCAGCATAAATCCGAGAACGTCCTGCGGAATCGGTGCGCTCCACACCGGCGAAAACGACTGCCGATGCAGTGGCGAGGGACCGTGCTCGCGCAGGGCCGCGAGGTGGTGCGGCGTGCAGTATCCCTTGTTCGATGCCAGGCCGTACATGGGAAAGACCGGGTCCCAGGCGCAGATCATGCGGTCGCGTTCGACTTTCGCAATGATGGAGGCGGCGGCGATGGAGGCAGAGAGCGCGTCACCGTTAATGATCGGTTGTTGGGGAAGCTCGCAATCGAGTCTGACCGCATCGACCAGAAGATAGCTCGCCGGAGGTGCGAGTTGCTGCACCGCATGCAGCATGGCGAGGCGCGAGGCCTGGTAGATATTGATTTGATCGATGCGGGCGGAATCCACGGCGGCAACGGCCCAGGCGATCGAATGCTGGCGAATGCGGCGCGCAAGTTCTTCCCGGCGCTCGGCGGGGAGCAGTTTGGAATCGCGCAGGCCGCGAATGCGATATGCAGGATCGAGGATCACGGCGGCAGCAACAACCGGCCCGAACAGCGATCCGCGGCCCACTTCATCGACTCCGGCAACGTGTTGAGCGCCGGCGGTCCACGCCCGCTTTTCAAAATTAAGAGTGCAGCGCAGTTTTTTCAGCAGGCGCAACTTGGCGGCGGAGGCAGACAAGCCGTTTGCGTTCGAAGTCTTCGATGTGGGCGCGGACTTGGATCCTGACTTGGACACGGAGGCTGATCAGCATCATCGCCGAAGAAGACGCGCGACGCAAGAGCAGACTAGCGCCGCGACCGCGCGTTAACGTATACGGTGGAGGAACGGGCGTCTCGCCCGTTCAGCCGGGCGGGGACGCCCGGCTCTCCACCAACCATCCGCTTATTGTTGTTCGACTTCTTTCAAGCGCGCGGCCTTGCCCTTGAGCCCACGCAGGTAGTAAAGCTTGGCGCGGCGGACTTTCGCCGAGCGCACCACGTCAATCTTGTCGATGACCTTGGAGTCGATGGGGAAGATGCGCTCCACGCCCTGGCCAAAACTGATCTTGCGAACCGTGAAGCTGGGTTGGGCGCCTCGCTTCCGGGCAATGACGACGCCTTCGAATGCCTGCAGGCGTTCTTTTTCGCCTTCTCTGATCTTGACCAGCACCTTGATCGTATCGCCGGGACCGAACTTGGGGATGTCGGTGCGGCGCGATTTCGCCAACAGTTTTTCGATAATCGGATTGCGCATAACGTTTCCTTCCTAACTCTTTTCGTCGATCTTTTGTAGAGACGGGGCTTGCCCCGTCGCCATCAGTCTGCCCTGGGCCAGCTTGATCTGGGCCAGCAATTCCTTGTCTTCCGCCGTCAGCGCAACCCGCTCCAATAAATCGGGCCGGTTGCGCAGCGTTTTTGCCAAAGCCATCTTGCGGCGCCAGCTGCGAATCTGGTCGTGGTTGCCGTTCACCAGTACCTCCGGCACGGCCATGCCGCGAAAATCCGCGGGCCGCGTGTAATGCGGATAGTCGAGCAATCCGCCGGAAACGCAGGTCGAACTCGGCCCGTCGCCGGCCAGTTCCGCCAGTTCGGCAAACGACTCAGTGAACGATTCCTGCCGCGTCGAATTCTGGTTGCCCACCGCGCCCGGGATCAGCCGCGTGACTGTGTCCACAATCACCGCCGCGCCCAGTTCGCCGCCGCTCAGCACATAGTCGCCAATCGAAACTTCGCGATCCGCCAAGTGCTCGCTGATTCGTTCATCTACGCCTTCATAACGTCCGCAGATCAGCACGATCTGGTCAAGCGCCGAGAGTTCCGCTGCCAGCATCTGGTCGAGCCTGCGTCCCTGCGCGGAAAGCAGAATCACCGACTGTTTCGCGCCCGGGTTCAAGCGGAGTTCACGCGACGCCACGTCGCCGAACGACTCCAAACATTCAAAGATCGGTTCCGGCTTCAGGACCATGCCCTCGCCGCCGCCGAAGGGGCGGTCATCCACGGTGCGGTGCTTGTCTTTCGTAAATGCCCGCAGATCGTGAATGCTGATTTCCACCAGGCCCGTTTCTCGCGCCCGGCGGACGATTCCGTAATCCAGTGGTCCGCGAAAGAAGTCGGGAAAGATCGTGAGAATGTCGATCTTCATTTGCGGACTAAACCTTTTTCACCGCCGAGACGCAGAGTTCGCCGAGTAAACTATTCAAAGACCAACCCGCGCCCTACGAACGACGAACAGCAACGACTAACGACTTCTTTCCTTTTCCTCTTTTGCCAGCGGCGCGTTCACTTCCAGCAAACCCTCGGGCAACTTCATCCGGACTTGCTTCCGCTCCAGATCCAGCTTCTCCAGATACGCCTCGGCGAACGGGATTTCGTAAGGCAGCTTCGCCTTCTGCTCTTTCCCTCGTAAAACCAGCCCTCTTACCACCAGCAGCGGAGCTTCTCCCGCCCCGAACTGGACGTCTTCAATCTCGCCGATCTCGCGCTGGCCATCGAACACTGTGCAACCGATCAGGTCGCTCAGGTACGTCCAGCCCGGCTCCAACTCGGCGCGTTCACTCCGCGGAATCTGAAGTTCGGCGCCGACCAGCGGCTCGGCATCGGAAATCGTTTCGATGCCCTGAAATTTCAGCACCAGAAAACTCTTATGCGGCCAAAGATCCTCGACCGTCACTTCGCGGCGCTGCCCGTCTTTCACGAGCGCCCATAGCCGCATGTCGTGCCGAAAGCGCTCCGGAACATTGGTGTGCAATTCGACCGCTACTTCTCCGCGGCGTCCCTGTGTCTTGATGACGACCGCCAGGGTAATCCATTCGCCGCTTGCGTCCGGTGCCGCGATTCGATGATCTCCTACACTCGAGATCTTCTATTCTCTTCTATCTCTTCTATTCAATGATCTCGAGCGCGTAGCGCCTGTTCAGCTTCGAGCCCGCCGCGCTGAGCAGGTTGCGCAAGGCGCGGGCAACGCGGCCGGAGCGTCCAATGATTCTGCCCAAATCGGCCTCGGCCACTTCGAGCTCGATGACGGTTTCGTCTCCGTCTTCGTACTCGTCAACAAAAACCTCACCCTTGGCCTCGACGATCGCCTTGGCGATGTACTCAATCATGGCGCGTGGGCTGGCGCTGGGCTCGATCATTGGCTTTGCTCCTGTCTTGCTGGTGGAGCGCCGGGCGTCCCCGCCCGGCTGGACGGGCGAGACGCCCGTCTCTCCATCGTAGGACTCATCCTGAGGTCATGGCTAGGCGACCGAAGCGGCCGCAGCCGGCGCGGGGAGAGCAAGCAGTTTCCTGACCCGGTCCGAACATTGGGCGCCTTTCGAAACCCAGTGCTCAATGCGCTCCCGTTTCAGGTCGAAAGTGGCCGGATTGGTGCGTGGATTGTACGTCCCCACCACTTCCACCGGGCGGCCATTGCGAGCGTGCTCCTTCTCAATCACCACCACGCGGTAATACGGTTGTTTGCGCGCACCAAAGCGCGCCAGTCGGATCATTAACACAGACTTCGGTATCCTTTGCCCGGAAGAGTCCGGCGAAGTAAAGACAAACCATTATTATGCCGGAGCTTAGCCCTTTTCGCAATACTGCGCATCGAGTGGTAGTGGCTTAATTTGAATTTCCACAACGTCCTGCCTGTGGAAATTCTTTAACGAGCTAAATCAAAGGAGATGGAAAATGAAAACGAGAGCGAGTAATTTTGTACTTGACGATACCTTACGGCATCTGTATATTACCATAAGGAACAAAGGAGCGCGTCTCTTGGCAATCAAGTTCATTCACCGAGGCAAGAAGTGGGAAGCGGACACACCGGAAGAAGCGGTGCGGCTGCGGAGAACACTCGAAGAATGGGACGAGGAAGACGCACAGTTGGGAACAGGACCTAACATCGATCAATTCATACGGGCTGAGAGTCCGTGGACACCTGACACTTTCTGGAACTTTGTTCACAGTATTGGGTCACACCAGAAGAAGGCCGTTATCGCACTTATCGAAAACCGACATCTTTGGTCGCATAAGCTGGCCGAGGAGATTGGAATTGATGAAAGTGCGCTTGGCGGCGTCCTTAGTGGTCTCTCTAAGCAACTAAAGCAGTGGGAATTGCGCCCTTCCGATCTGTATCAAGTGCATACTGATTGGAGTGGCGACGAAAGAAAGCGCATGTTCTGGCTGCAACCCGCTTTCAAATTGGCTGCTGAGGAAGTTGGATGGCCTGAGGAAAGGACAAAAGAAGATGCCGCCCCCACCAAAAGTAAACGCAAATAGTGAGAGCCGTTAGAGACGCGAATCTCTGACGGCCCTGAAACCACAACCCGGCAAGCCGGTATCATGGCCTCGCAACCTCGATTATCGGCTTGCCTCACCCTCCCGTCAAGCGGGAATTGAGGAGCCGATATGTACACACTCTCTGCTGAAAAGAAGCTCGCCGTAATCTCCGCACTGGTTGAAGGCAATTCTATTCGCGCAATCAGCCGCATGACTGACGTTGACCGGAACACTATCGCATCCCTACTACTGAGAACTGGTGACCGCTGCGCTGAGATCATGGATGCCACGATGCGGAACCTGCGCTGCCAGTATGTCCAAGCCGATGAAATCTGGTGCTATGTGGGTAAGAAAGACAGGCACATCCACAAAGACGATTCGCCTGAGATGGGCAGCCAATGGGTATTCGTGGCAATGGATGCCGATACCAAGCTGGTGCCTGTGTACACGGTCGGCAAGCGCAACGAGGAAACCACCTGGTATTTCGTCAACGAACTGGCGGAACGCATCTCCACACGAATTCAACTGACCACGGATGGGTACATCTTCTACAACCGCCACGTCGAGGATGCGTTCGGATCGGAGGTGGACTTCGCACAACTGATAAAGCTCTACGGCCAATATGGGCAGCATGACGCGGATGCGAAATACTCCCCATCGCCAATCGTCGAGGTTATATCCAAGGTGCGGGCGGGCGATCCCGATCCCGACCGCATTTGCACGTCGCATATTGAAAGACAGAACTTGACCATGAGAATGCAGATGCGAAGGTTCACGCGCCTGACTAACGCTTTCTCGAAGAAGCTGCGTCACCTGAAAGCCGCTTGCGCTTTGCACTTTTGCCACTACAATTTTGTGCGGGTACACTCATCGCTGAGAATAACGCCTGCAATGGCCGCCGGAATTGCGTCGGAGGTGTGGCCGTTGCTTGCTCTCATTTCTTGAAGTATGGCGGGTACGTTTCCAAATTCTTTTTCTGAAAGTGTGAGCCACGATGAATAATCATTTCCGGACAGTTCACTTTGTGGAATGCGACCGTGGGCATCCCACTGCTCTCCCGCGTCAAAGCCCATTAGGAATATACGAAGGTCTTGACTATCAACATAGGGGAAAGTGGCCTGCAACATTCTTGTGTATAAGCTGCGGGCAATTGTACGCTCGCTCGCAGCGTCATTTTGGCCAGGTTCCGACGATGGACCAAAGTCCACCAGCAGACCTTTGGAAGTTTGACTTTGGATGTGACCAAGAAAGCTGCGAAAAGACATATACCATATACACTGGGTACGGGCTAGGAACTCCTGAAATAGAAGTAAAGAGCCTCGTGCTCCATAGACTCTCCACAATTCAATGCAGCGCCGGACACTCCTTTGCAGCGAACGATAAGACGTTCCACGGTGCAGAGCGCTTTCCATGGTAGCCTCTGCGTGCGTATCTGTCTTAACTCCATGAAAAGACATGTAAATATAGTACTTGACATGACTCCCCAAGTTTAAACCACAACATATTGTGGTTTCACCGCTCTGAGTAGTGTACTAATCTATAAACATTTGAGAGGAGACCACAAAATGAAGTCGGTTATTCTCGCAACAGTGTTCCTCTTGGCAGGTTTCATCCTTGGCGCTTTCTTGCATCCGACAACCGCCCGCGCCACTGGTCTTTCTTTGGGGAACGTACAGAAAGTGCATGTCAGTGGAGGCGGTTCCTCTGTTTATGGAACTTTAGGAGATACGACCGTGATTGGTATTTCCTGTGTTCCCGACGAAGGCGCAGCGGCCTGTTATGTACTAACGAAGTAAGGGCAATCCTCATGCCACTCTCGCAACGAGAAGAGAGCAGATTCAGCCACTACCCATCGAGTGGTAGTGGGCTACTTTGAAGTTGTCCTTGGCCAAAATCGACGGAGTACATAAACCGCACCTGATATGCCCAAGGTTCCTGCCAAGAGGAACCCGCCGCCGATCACCAATAATTCACCAGGAACGATGTCTAGCGGCTTAGATAAATGGGCGCTCCCGACGATTATGGCAATAAAACTCGCAAGCCATAACGTAGCTCCGAACAGAGACGAACCTAGGAGCACTAGAGCACGTTTGCCGATTGATTTCACCTATGCCGCTCTTTCCGCCCTCCGCTGCTCGTAGGCTTCCCAGAGGGCAACCAAATCCTCTACGCTCCACAGCCAGTATGCCACGATAGCCAGTTGGATCAAAAATTCAAGGTAGCCCACTACCTATCGAGTGGGTGACGTCAAGCTTTTTTGCGGATTCCATGAGCCGCAGAGTGCGCGAAAGAAAGTCCGTGAAGCATAACCGCCGGTCAGATGGCGCGTCTTGTGATCCTCCGGTCTGGACCGGTATAGTGAAGAGGTATCGAGGCAATCATGGAAACGAAAATCATGGAAACGAAGATCCCGGAAGCGAACGCATTTGTGTCTCTGCTGGACGAACGCATTCATCCGTACGACTTGCTCTGTCATCCCTTTTACAAAGCCTGGTCAGCAGGCGAGCTAACCCACGACGATCTGCGCGAATATGCCGAGGATTACTACTCTCAGGTGGAGGCGTTCCCGGGCTATCTGGCGCAGCTTGGTATTCGCCTTGAAGAAGGCGAACTACGCCACGCCGTTCTCGCCAACATGACTGATGAGAAGGGCGGCGAAGATTCTTTCGGCGAGCCGGAACGTTCGCACTCCGAACTGTGGCTCGACTTTGTGGAAGGCATGGGCGGACGCCGCATTCCGAAACGGCGGCCGGTTGGGGCAGTTCGCAAGCTCATCTCCTGGTTCCACCGTATCTCGAGCGAAGGCACTCCGGAAGAAGCGCTGGCGGCTTTCTATACCTACGAATCGCAGGTGCCGCGCCTGGCGCAGGAGAAAAATCGCATCCTGCGTGAACTGTACGGCGTCGATGAGAAGACGCGCGGCTATTTCACTTTACACGCCACCGCCGACGTGCAACACGCGCAGGTGTGGCGCACACAGCTCGAGAAGCGGATCGAGGCCAATCCAGAGACTGCCAAAAAAGCATTGGCAGCCGCCGAGACTACGGCCAAAGCTTTGTGGGCCGTGCTGGACGGTTTCGAAGCGCGGCGGACGGAACGGACGGCGGCCTTAGCGTCAAGTCGGAATTAGCCTGTTAAGCCGCGCGCCACGCTATATGCGGGCATTCAGCGAGCGACCGCCTTCTGCAGAGCAGACCGCAGTTCGTCATACGAGAGTACACCCGGATGATACATCGCCACTTGCCCGGCGCGATTCAGGACGACCAGAGTCGGCGTCGTGCTCGCCCCGTAAGCATTGAAATTCTGTTTGCTCAACGGCACAGGCATGTCCTGCAGGCTGCCGTAGTATCGTGCGCGGACCCCTTCGATATACGTCCGCTCCTGTTCGGGCGCGGCATCGGCTCCTTGCGCCGCATAGCCGTAAAGTTGAGTCGGCCCGATGACGACCAGGCCCTCCGGAGCGAACTCCTGGCGCAAGCGGGCTATGACGGGAACTTCGGCTTTGCAGTCCACACACCAATGCGCCCAGAAGAACAGGAGAACTGGCGACCCTTTCAGTGACGCCAGAACGGGCGGCTTCGGTCCCAGATACTGGGTTGCTTGCAAGGGCGGCGCGGGTTGGCCGACCAGAGCGAGCAGGTTGAGGTTCTTCTGGAGCCGCGCTCGAATGGATGTGTTTCTATAGCGCGTTAAAGCTGAGCGCAGCAGGCTGACCGCTTGCGCGTGCTGTCCTTTCTCCGCCATTTCCTGGGCGAGAACTTCGTACGCGGCGCCGAGGGCGGTGGGCAGATGAGGTTCGGTGTCGAGTTTGCGCTTGGTCGCCGCCAGTTGCTGCCCCGAGAGCCGGCGCGTCTCGGTGGCGTAGGCATCAGCTTGGTCCCAGCGCTTCGTCGAGGCCGCTTCGCGCGCCATCCACGACAGGGCTTCGAGGTACTCCGGAGTGACGCCATGTTGACCCTTATAGGTGCGAAGTTCCGACTCGGCCGCGGAAAAAGAGTTCTGTGACAATTGGGCGCGAACGTCTCCGACCAGGTCGGCCTGAGCGGACAAGGGAGCGCATAAGGGAGCACAGAGAAGAATCCCGGCGACGCTGAGGCTCCACTTTCCCATTCGAATACGCATCGCTTGATGATGAATGAGGCTCTGGGAAGTTGCAAATGGGACGCTCAGGCAGCGATGCTGTATCGGCTATCAGAATCGGCCAGGATGCCCATCATTTCGTGGAAGGTTGCAATCTCGAAGTTCAGAATTGAGCGGTTACGCACCAGCCCTTCCACGACCGAGCTCGAGGGACTAAACAGCTTGAATTGAATATCGTGTTCGCGTGCCCAACCTTCGAGAAAGGCGAGCATCCCGAGACCTCCGCCGCCAATTGCTTCTACTTCGGAAAGATCCAGAGCAATGATGCGGGAGGCGACCTGCGCCTGCACAACATCGCGAAGCTTGAAAACCGAGTCACTACGGATGATTCGGCCTTTGCACTCAACGACTGCCAGGTCACTCAGGTTATCGACGTGTATAGCCAGCATGGAATCCTCCAGAGCTGATTTAGTGGTGTGGGCTTCAGTTTGCCGAGCGGAAGTTAGTCGCGAAGGACGAAATTTAGAAGTGAGCTGTGAACTTGCAACCCGCCCCCGCCATAGTCAACGAAACCTGACCTCCTGAACCTGTTCATGAAAAAACTGACTCGCGATCGAGTCGTGCCTATCATCTCGGCCAGGGTCTCCTGGCTGATCTTGGGGATTACAGCCTTGGGGACGCCTTCCTTGCCGGAGCGAGCCAGCAATAGCAGAGCCCGAGCTAATCTCTTTTCGCTGGAATTGAAGAGATGGTCAGCTAAATCCTCTTCGTATCGGATGTTCCGTGCCAGCAGACTAGCCACGAACATGTCGGAAAATTCGTGTTCCCGATGAAGCGCTTCCATCATGGCTTTCTTGTCGATGCATAGAAGTTCGCAGTCCGTCATGGCGGTTGCAGACTTCATGCGTAGCCTTCCGACGAGGCAATCTTCTCCGAAAAACTCTCCCTGGCTCAATATGCCCAGCGTTGCTTCCTTGCCAGTCTTGGATAGGACCGTAAGTCGAACCTTGCCTTCCTGGATGTAGAAGATCGAGTCAGCCGCGTCTCCCTGGGTGAAGACTGTTTGTTTCTCGGGAAAAACCACGACCTTCCGACCCACTCCGGTAGCGGCAAGGGATTTTGCCGGGTCGAGGTTGGGCCTTCTCTTGGCCAACGTGATGGGTAGCGGCATCGCGCGCCTTCCACAATCAGCCACCGCCAGATTATTCAGGGTTTCGACATGTAGGGCCATCATGAAGTCCTCCAGACTGATTCGGTTATTGCCTAAGGCAAGAACCCTGCCAAAAGGCAATGAGCCTTATTTTCAGTTGGATACAAAAGAATGTAGGATTGAAATCGAGAATTTTCGGGCGTGTCAGGGAAATGTGTACCCGGACCGATTACCTCTGTAAGCACAGAATCTTCTAGCCATTTGCACCTAAATATGTACAATTTAGGTGCGTTTGATCTTTGCGGTCGTCAGCAGTACCCTGCTCTGCAGCGTGACCTGTCTGCACTATCCTGCGAGTTCCGGCGCACATTTCAACACCAAAGGAACACAGTAACATCATGGAAACAGGGACAGTAAAGTGGTTTAACGATGCCAAGGGCTATGGATTTATCAGCCGCCAGAATGGCGAGGACGTTTTCGTTCACTTCTCCGCCATCCAGGCAAGCGGTTTTCGCAGCCTGCAGGAAGGTCAACAAGTTCAGTTCGACGTGGTAAAAGGCCCCAAGGGCTGGCAGGCAGAGAACGTCAAGGGCGTCTAGGCCACCAACCAAAATTCGGAAAAGGAAGGGCGGCCCGCAAAGGTCGCTTTTCTTTTTGGTGGTCAGATTGGATAACTGCGCTGGATTACTGCCACGGAGAAAGGAGAAAACTTTCCCCACGACCTCACGCCGCCTGCTCCGCTTCGGCGACGGTTCCGTAAAAATGAAAGAAGTTTTCCACCCGCGTGACTTCCAGCGCTTGGTGGATCCGCTGATTCACGCCCACCAACCCGAGGCTGCGTCCATCTTTTTGTCGAGTGACATAGGCCCCGACTAGCGCCCCAATTCCCGCAGAATCCACCAATGGGACATCCGTGAAGTCCAGAATGAGCGCTCGCGAGTTGTCGGCACGCAACTTGGATTGAAAGCCGAATAGGTTGGAAAGCGTCAGTGGTCCCGCAAGACGGAGAATGCGGATTCCCTCCCGCGACCCGGGAAGATCTTCGATGTGCAACGGCTGCTCAGGCATGCGACAAATGTTAATCGGTGAATGACGTGGGGAATGTTAACACAGTAAGAGACTCTGCATATCGACCGCTAGCCGCGCTTGAAAGGTTGCGTCTGGCTCACCATGAGGAGCGCGGTCTGTGCCAGACGCTCCAGAACCGCGAGATCGCCCTCGTCAAAAGCAAAGGACTGCGGGGAGAAAACCTCCACCAATCCGACGACCTCACGCTCGTATCGGATGGGTGCGGCTACTATCGAGCGAATGCCGAGTCGCCGGCAGATCGCGGCGTCGATGCGGGAATCGGTCTCGGCGTCGTCGCAACGCAGGGCTTTTCCTGTACGTATGCACCCCCCGGAAAAACCCGAGTTGACATCTACATGGGTTCCGAGGGGTGGGCCGCCGGTTCCGACGCTGGCCCGGCACATCATCGGACCTCTGTCGACGAGCGCGATGGCGGCGCCACTGCCGCGTAGGAGCGTCCGCGCGCGTTCGCTGATTACCCGCAGCGCAGTATTCAGATCCGACCCAAGCGAGTTGAACTCGTACTGAATTGAGGTCGAAACAGGTGCTCGACCATGGATCTCTGCTGTGGAAGCTTCCGCTTCCAAGTTAATGGATCGCGGCTCACAAGTTCCATTGCCTAGAGACTTGCTGCCCCGGCCCGGCCCAGGCACTCGGTCCAAGGTAAGCTTCGGTGCCTTGCGACCGGGCGCTGTGTCATTGAGTGCCAGCCACTCATCGAGGCGCTGGCGGGCCTCCTCGGGGAGTTCGGAGAATCGCACCCCGGCGCGACCCAGAGCGTCTGCCCATGCGATATACCCCGTCGTCTCCAGGTGAGTGTCCGAATCCGGCAGATCAAGGCGGAGCTGAACCTGGCCGCCGGTTTCCAGGGGGACGGCCGTTTGCATTGAGAGGCCCTGCTCGCTGAGGTCCAGAATCATGCCGCCCGTGACGCCATCGAAACTGGCAAAGACTGGCCCATGCACCTTATGCCGCAGGCAACTACGTCTGTCTGTAATCATCTTCCAGCCCCCGCCCCGCCGTTTTCTCGCCCCATCAACACACGAGATCATCAGCCCGAAGGAAACGATGCCGTGCCGGCCTTAATCCGCTACTGCGGAGAGTCTGCGGCGATTGTGCTGTTCAGATGATCGGAGCAAAGACGTATAAAAGGAAGTGCATGACCGGATTCTCCGCACTTCCAGCAACAGCTTGGGCTCTCGGACACCGCGATCCAAGCGATCCTTTGCCACGAGAATGTCTCGACGACGCAGAAGTTCTACATCGAAACTGCCCCTCAAGACGTGAAGGACGCCATGCAACTGCTTGAGCGGAGAATCCAAAGTGCAGCATGGGCAGCAGGGTTGGTGAACTGATCGCTAAGTGCTTGAAAGAATGGAGCCGACGATCAGACTTGAACTGATGACCTGCCGATTACGAATCGGCTGCTCTACCAACTGAGCTACGTCGGCCTGGTTTCGATTCTAAGACCCGTCTGCGATTCCTGCAATCAGGCCGGGTGTGCGCGGAGGCATCGACGCGCATGGAAGGCGTCTACACCAACGATCCCGAATGTAATCTAGCAATCGGCGGGGTTAAACTTGAGGCATGGGCGAGATGGGACGGATTCTGGTGATCCTTGGTGTGGCCCTGGTGGTGATGGGGGGCATCGTCATGTTGCTGGGGCGGGCCGGGTTGCCGGTTGGACGGCTGCCAGGGGACATTGTGTATCACGGCAAGAACATGACTTTTTATTTTCCGCTGGCGAGTTGCATCCTGATTAGTATCGCGCTTTCTATTGTTCTCTTTTTGATTGGTCGGCTGACGCGGTAGTGTGTCGTCCGGCAAGTTCGCGGCATGAGTGATGGGTAGATGCCACAAGGTACAACTTCGTAAGTGAACTTCTTGCCTGAAACTTCATGGAGATGGCGGACCAACTCGGGTTCCAGTTTCGTCCTCCGGAGCGGCGCATCTGGACGGTGCGGGCGCTGGTCTCGGCAGTGCGGTCGCATATCGAGCGCGAGTATTCGGATTGCTGGGTGGAAGGCGAAATTTCTAACCTTCGCATTCCCGATTCCGGGCATTTGTATTTCACTCTGAAAGAGGAAAGCGCGCAGATTCGCGTGGTGATGTTCCGCTCGTCGGCGAAGCTGCTGCGGTTTCGCCCGGAGAACGGATTGCAGGTCACGGTTCGCGGGCGCATCACCGTGTATGAAGACCGCGGGGAGCTGCAAATCTCCGCGGAATTCATGGAGCCGCAGGGCGCGGGCGCGCTGCAGTTGGCGTTCGAACAATTGAAGGCGAGATTGCAGGCGGAGGGATTGTTCGAGGCGTCGCGAAAAAAAACGGTCCCGCCGTTGCCGCAAAGAATTGGCATCATCACTTCACCGCAGGGGGCGGCGCTGCGGGACATCCTGAACATTCTGGCGCGAAGGCATCACTCGGCGAATGTGCTGATCTATCCGGCGCAAGTGCAGGGGGACGCGGCGCCGGGCGAGGTGATGGCCGGGTTGCGATGCTTCCATCAAGACTTCGGTCGCGGCGGCGCGGTCGAGGTCATCATCATTGCACGTGGCGGAGGCTCGGCGGAAGACCTGGCCGCGTTTAATCATGAGGGCCTGGCGCGAGCGGTCGCGGATTCGAAGATTCCAGTGATTTCGGCGATTGGGCACGAGACGGATTTCACGATCGTGGATTTTGTCGCCGATTTGCGCGCGCCTACGCCATCAGCGGCGGCGGAACTGGTGATCCGGTCGCGACAGGAGATCGAAGCGCAGGCCGAGGATTTATATCGGCGACTGGAGCGCGCATTGCGGTACCGGCTGCTGATGGCGCATCAGGAACTGACCGAGCGCGCCCAACACGGAGCGTTTGCGCGCATGATGGACGGCATCCACCGTCGACAGCAGAAGCTGGATGAACAGCGCTTCCGCCTGGAGAAGGCGGAGCGGCAGCTCCTGGAGCGATCTCACCGGCGCTGCGACAATGTTTCCGCGGCCGTCCGGCACTATGACGCGCGACGCCGTCTGGCCGCGGTACGGCAGCAACTGGAGGCTCAGGTTGCGAACCTGGCCGCCGCGACGCACAGGCGCTTGCTGGAGAGCCGGGGGGCGCTGGATCGCCAGACTGCAAGCCTGGAAGCGCTTTCGCCGGTTGCGATTCTGAATCGCGGATACGCTCTTGTGTTCGACGCAAAAGGCCGGCTGGCGAAAGATGCGGCGCGATTCAAAGCTGGGGACGAACTGTCGGCCCGCCTGGCTCGGGGACGGGTTCGTGCCCGCGTGACCGCTACCGAGCGCAGCGAACCATGATCAGGCGCGAATCCTGCGGGAATCCGGCCGGGGCATTAGAATGAAAGCCAACTCAACTTCCGACGTGAGGGTGGCGTGACGCCGTCGCTGGTCTGGTCGCACATCTCGGCGATCTCGGTCATTTCGATTTTGGACATCGTGCTGGTCGCGATCCTGATCTACCAGTTTCTGTCCCTGGTGCGGGGGACGCGAGCGGCGCCGATGCTGATCGGGGTGGCTACGCTCGGGCTGGCTTTTTATTTTGCGCGGCTGGGGGAATTGCGGACCCTGAACTGGCTGCTCAGCACGCTGCTGCCGTACGTTGTGTTCGCGCTGATTGTCGTCTTCCAGTCGGAGATCCGGCACGCGCTGGCCAACCTCGGGAGCCGGATTTCGCTGATGCGGTCTTCGAGTTCGGTGGCCGATGTTTACGATGACATTGTTTTGGCGGCCAATCTTTTTTCGCAAAATCAGACGGGCGCGCTGATCGTAATCGAGCGCGAGATTGGGCTCCGCACCTACATCGAAAGCGGCGTGTCACTCGATGCCAGGCTGTCGTACGACCTGCTGGCGACGATATTTCGTCCCAGCGCTCCCTTGCATGATGGTGCCGTGATTGTGCAGCGGGACCGCATCGCGGCCGCCGCTTGTTTCCTGCCGCTGTCGATGAACCCGGTGCTCTCGACCCAACTGGGAACGCGGCATCGCGCGGCGATCGGGATCACGGAAGAAACCGACGCGGTCGCAGTCATCATTTCGGAAGAGACGGGCGCGATCAGCATGGCGGTGGCGGGCAGCATTGAACGCGAGTTGACGGTGGAACGTCTGCGTGAGCGGTTAAGCGCTCTGCTGCGCCGCTACGCTCCCGCGCCCACGCTGCCGAGTCCGGTGGAGGAAAGCTTTATCGAAGAGGAGCCGCCCAGTTCGCAGATCTCCCGCAGGCAGGATGCCGGAAGGGATGAGTGACGATGCCGGGATTTTTCCAGCGCACCTTCGTTCACAATATCGGGCTCAAGATAATCTCCCTGTTACTCGCCATCGGCTTGTGGCTGGCGGTCGCGCACGATCCCCCCGCCGAAGTCGAAATGAAGGTACCTCTCGAGTTCCACAATCTTCCCGACAATCTGGAGATCGATTCCGCCAACTTTACCGAGGCGCAGATCAGGGTACGGGGACCGGAGCGAGTGATTCATCGCCTGCAGGCTTCGGATGTGCGGGCGGAGATTGATCTGGCCAGCGTCCATCCGGGGGAACGGACGTTCGATTTGAACGGCGGGCAAGTTCACGTGCCGCAGGAGGTGGAAGTGGTGCAGGTCATACCCGGTCAGTTTCGCCTCTCCTTCGATAATCGCGAGACCCGCGTGGTTGAGGTTCGACCGCGTGTAACCGGAAATTTTGCGAGCGGCATGCGAATGGCGGGGGTGACCGCCGATCCGCCGAATGTCGAGATCACCGGGCCTCGCCGTCGCGTCGACGCAGTGGAGGCCGCCACCACCGATCCGGTGGATGTCAGCGGAGCCGTGACGCGGGCGTCTTTTGTCACGCAGGCCTATGTTCCCGATCCTCTGATCCAAGTTGTGCACCCCACCCCGATTCGCGTGACGGTTATCATGGAACGGTCGGGAGACGAGAAAAAATAAGGAGTATTTTTTCTTCCCCAGCCCTGGCATGACGCAAACCAGACAACTCTTCGGTACGGACGGGATTCGCGGCGTGGCGGGGGAATTTCCGCTGACGCGGGACAGTGTTTATTGGATTGGGCGGGCGCTGGGGCACGATCTGGCGCGCGCGAATGCCAAGGCGCGGGTGGTGATTGGACAGGACACGCGCATCTCCAGCCGATGGATCGCCGACCGATTTCTGCAAGGGCTTGCGTCGGTGGGCGTGGAAACTCGCAGCGCCGGCGTGATCACCACGCCGGGGGTCGCCTTCCTGGCGCGCTCGCAAGGGTTCGATGCCGGTGTCGTGATTTCGGCTTCGCACAATCCGTGGACCGATAACGGGATCAAAATTTTTTCAGGCGATGGCTACAAGCTGCCGGACGCGCGCGAACTGGCGATTGAAAAAGAGATTTTTACGCTTCTTGATTCGGATGCAGGTCCGGCCCCGGATTCCACTCTAGAGGTTTCGAGCCTTCCCGGTGAGGAAGACCTGCGGCAGGCTTACGTTCGCTGGCTCGTGGGCAGTGTTTCTACCGACTTGGGCGGGCTTCGCGTGGCGGTCGATTGCGCCAATGGCGCGGCGACTGCCGAAGCTCCGGAGCTGTTCGGGGCGCTCCAGATCAACACGGCCTTCTTGCACTCCGCGCCGGATGGACAGAACATCAACGAGAATTGCGGCGCGCTGCATCCGGAAATAGTGGCGTGCTTTGTCTCGGAGAGCTTTGCCGCGAAGCAGGGACGTTTCGATGTGGGCATTACCTTTGATGGCGATGCCGACCGCGCGCTTTTTTGTGACTCCAATGGGCGAGTGGTCAATGGGGATGGGGTTCTGCTGCTGGCCGCGCGTGACATGCAGTCGCGCGGCGCGCTCGCCAAGGCCACCGTGGTGGCGACGACCATGTCGAATATGGGACTGGAGTTGGCGTTCAAGCGATCGGGCATTCGCATGCTGCGCGCCGATGTCGGCGATAAGTACGTGCTCGAAGAAATGCAGCGCGTTGGAGCTACGCTCGGCGGCGAACAATCGGGCCACATACTTTTTCGCGATGGGGAGGCAACCACCGGCGACGGACTGTTGACCGCGCTCCGGGTGCTGGAGATCATGGTTCGGACGGGCAAGCCGCTGGCCGATCTGGTGGGCGATCTGAAGGTGTTTCCGCAGACGATCCAGAATGTGCGGGTCCGAAAAAAAATTCCCTTCGCGCAGATTCCAGCGGTGCAAGCGGCGATTGCAGCAGCGGAGCGGGAACTCGACGGGAATGGCCGAGTGGTTGTGCGTTATTCCGGCACCGAAGCCCTGGCGCGGGTGATGATTGAAGCGGAGTCGAAGCGGGAGATGGATCGGCTTGCGAAATCGATCGTCGGATCGATTCGGTCGGCGCTGGGCGCGTAGGTCTGTGTGGCGCCGGGGATTCACCACGAAACAAACTGCAGCCAATGTTGATTATCTTCGGCGGTCTACCGGGCACTGGGAAGTCGATGATCGCCTCGGAGTTGGCCCGTCAACTCGACGCGGTGTATCTGCGCATTGACTCGATCGAGCAAGCGATCCGGGATTCGGGAGTGGTTAGCCAGTCTCTCAATGACGCGGGGTATCGCGCCGGTTATGCGGTGGCCGAGGACAATCTCCGTTCCGGTCGAACCGTGATTGCGGATTCGGTCAATCCGCTTAGGATCACCCGAGATGCTTGGATTGGCGTCGCGGACCGTGCGCAGGTGAGCGCGGTTGAAGTCGAAGTAGTGTGTTCCGATCCTGAACAGCATAAACGGCGAGTGGAAACACGAGCCTCCGACGTCGAAGGGCTAAGACCGCCAACTTGGCAGGAAGTGGTTTCACGGGAATACGAGCCTTGGGAGCGCCCGCATATCGTAATCGACACCGCCAGCCATAGCGTAGCGGAAAATGTGAAGAGAATACGAAAAATCCTGACGGGGCAATAACTCAATTTATTGGTTGCGGTCCGTTAGCAGGTTAATGGGCTACTCTCGCTTGGACGGGGCAAAGCCCCGTCCCCACACAAGCTGGTTTTTTTGCAACTTTAGTGATTTCCTCCTGAAGTACGTCCTTTTGTACGGGCTGGTTATCTTGTGTGCTGAGGCGAGTGAGTCGAGAATGAGAATCGGTTCAGAGTCATCTGACTTAGAAGAAGCTCATGAGAATCCTTATTGTAGAAGACGATGCGGCACTTTCCAGCTTCATCCGGAAGGGACTGGAAGCAGAACATCATGCGGTGGATGTTGCCAGCGAGGGGAACCAGGGCCGCTCGATGGCGATCGAGTTTGATTACGATCTGGTTGTGCTTGACCTGAACCTGCCGGGGGTTGACGGGGTGTCGGTTCTGAAAAGTTTACGGCAGCATAAGGCGAACTTGCCGGTGATGATTCTTACCGCGCGCAGCCGGGTTGAAGACCGCGTGCAGTGCCTGGATTCAGGGGCGGACGACTACCTGATAAAGCCCTTTTCATATCTCGAACTGTCGGCGCGGGCGCGGGCGTTGCTGCGGCGCAGCCACCTGCCATCGGAATCGGTTCTCACCGTCCGTGATCTCTGTTTGGATCGCGTGGAACGCAAAGTGGAGCGCGCCGGGCATCACATTGAGTTGACGGCCAAGGAATTCGCCTTGCTCGAATACCTGATGCGCAATGCCGGTCGCCGGCTGACTCGGGCGATGATCATCGAACACGTTTGGAACCTGACCTTTGATTCCAGCACGAACGTGGTGGATGTTTACATCAACTACCTGCGGCGCAAGGTGGACGACGGCTTCTCACCATCTTTGATTCACACGGTCCGCGGGGTGGGATATCAGATGTGTCCTGACGGGGCATCGGCATGAGCACGAGTCCGCATTCTCTTGGGAAGCTGCCGCGAGGTTCGGATGTGCTCGGCGAATTGTTGCATTCGTTAAGCCAGCCTCTGACCAGCTTGCGCTGTTCGCTCGAGCTCTCGCTCGAACTCTCAATCGAGGAAGTCGCGGAGCAGCAGCAGGAAAGTATTTCGGTAGCCCTGCAACAGACAGAAAGGGTTATTGGCATGATCCAGTTGATGCGGGAGTATCTGGACGCCGAGCAACCCGGGCCGGAAGCTTACCCGGTCGCGCTGGCGCCGGCAATGAGGAGCGTGATCGAAGAACTATCCTCGATCGCGGAGGTGCGCGGTGTCCAGTTGCGCCTGGTGGGTACATGTACGGCGGCGGTGGCGGTGCCCGAGTCGCGGCTGCGGCTGGCTTTGCAGTATTTGATTGCGCCCATGATCGAAGCGCAACCGGCGGGCGGCGAAGTCATGCTTCTGCTGGGGGAGAGCCCGGCGGGAGCGGTGCTGCGAGTGGAAGGCGAACGCGGCTTTCGCGAGCTGAAACGAAGCGCAACGCAGACGAAGCGCAATCTGGCTGTGGCAACATCAGCGTCAGTATCAACGTTGTGCAGGGTGAGGCTGGCGATCGCCAGCCGTGTGCTCGAAACTGCCGGAGCGTCGCTGGCGTTCGGCGACGACGACGACGGTCCTACTGGGGTCGATCATGCTACAGTCAAGCATCCTGGATTCGTTCTTCGCATTCCGCGCCGGGTTGGCGCTCCTGCCGAATGACGTCAGCCTGAAATTTTGCCGGATGGCACTGGCCGCAAGGAGTACAATCCAGCCTTTCCGGAGGTTGCAGTGAAGCGCTGGACTATTCTGCCGACAAGAAGGTGAGCGATGAAGATTCTGGAAATGTGTGATACGGAAGCGGCTTCGGTTCCGGTGGAAGCGACCGCCGAGCGGGCGATCCGGACGATGCTGGATCGAGACGTGGGAGCGGTCGCCGTGATTGACGAAAACCATCGCGTCGCCGGAATTTTTACGGAACGGGATGTGCTGCGCCGGCTGTCGCTCGGCGAACACGATCCGCGAAAAATTTCCGTTCGCGAAATCATGACGACGCCAGTCGAGATGGCGACCCGGGCTACCACGGCGGGCGAAGCGCTTGCCACCATGGTGGAGCGCCACTACCGGCACTTGCCGATCGTCGACGATGACGGACGGTTGCTGGGGATGCTTTCCATTCGCAACGTGCTCCAGGCGCGGATTGATACGCTTACGCGTGAACTGGATCAGGCGCGGTCGGTTGTGCTCTAAGCACTTGCTTTGGAACCCGAACCAGAAAAGCCAACGTTATTGCGAATCCTGAGTTGCTGTGATAACAGGCAGCTGCCGAGCTTCGCTCGGCTTGGACGGCCGGGGGCGGCCGTCCCTACACGAGCTAGTGCGCGTGTGGACTCTGTGCGGGGTTCTTGGTGGGCGCCGGCGGAGCCTTGGCGATCTTCACATCAAAGCTGACCGGCAGCTGTTTTGGGGGATAGCACGCCGCGTTATCGCAGGCCTGGTACTTTAAAGTTCCACGGACGATATATTTACCGGCTTGCACGGAGCGCAGAGGATGCACCAGCACATCCACTTTGAAGTCTCCGGTGTAGACGTTTAGCTTTTCATCGGGAGCGAAGGCAAAACTCATATCCTGGCCTTCAGGGTAGGTGATTTTGCCGACGACGATGTCAGTGGTGGCTCCTATCTTGAGCACGGTCGGGATCAGGAACTCTGACTTCGGGCGATTGGAATTGATGTGGTAACCGCTCGAAACGCGGAACGAGAGCGGGACAGTAGCCAGTTTGCCCTGCACGACGGTCAGGACCGGAGCGGGCGCCATCTTTACAGCAGAACCTTGCGGGCCGAGGTCGTCCTGCGCCCACGCCCACGCGGAGAACAGAAGAAACGTGCTCGCCAGAAGCATTTTCATTGGCTACCCCAGCTCCAGAGTACTCGAGGTCAGGCGCGATTCGTAGTTACTTCCGAGCCTGTACCGGCTGGCCCTGGCTGAGGGCCTTTTTGATGTGGTCCACGAAGACGCTGCGGCTCTGCAAACCGAATTCGCGGGCGATGAGCTTGCCGTCGCGGTCTAAGAAAAAAGTGGTGGGCAGCACACCGACGCCACCATAGCTCTCTCCAACGGATTCTTTGCCGAGCAGGATGGGGTAGTTGACGCCCATTTCCTTCGCGAATTTGGCGATGTCTTCGGTGCTGGCGTCGTCCATGGCTACGCCGACGATCTGGAAGCCTTGCGGGCCATATTCTTTTTGCAGTTCGACAAACCACGGCATCTCGATCTTGCAGGGGCCGCAATACGTCGCCCAGAAATTCAGAAGAACGGCTTTGCCGCGAAGGTCGGAGAGCTTGAGGTTCTTGCCGTCGAGCGCGGGCAGCTCGAAGTCAGGCGCCAATTGGCCGATGAGTTGTCCCTTGGCGGGACCGTTCGCGCGGTTGTTGCGGGCCATACGAATGCCGGCGAATAACATAGCCGCGACGATGGCGGCGATGAAGAACAGAATTAGAGGATTTCTTTTCACGGGTTACCTCGGCGGCTAAAGCCGCCATCTATCTTGCGACACTTACGGCGCGGCTGAAGCCGCTCCCCTTCAAAACTATCTGTCACTATCAAGAGTTTGTCATCCCGAGCGAAGCGAGGGATCTGCATTTTGCGCCGAACTGCAGATCCCTCGCTTCGCTCGGATGACAATTCGTTATGGGTGTTGCTCGTGCGCCCAGTTACAGGGCGAAGCGATTCAAAAACGAGAAATAGCCGGAGATGATCGCGAAACGGCCCATCACCAGCAGGATGCCCAAGCCGATCAGCAAGACTCCGCTCGCTACTTCCACGGCGTGCATGTGGAACTTGAAACGGTTGTAGAACCTTAGAAAACGCTCGATGCCAAGCGACGTCAGCAGGAAAGGCACGGCCAGTCCGGCCGAGTAGATGGCCAGAAGAAAAATGCCTTTCCAGACCGTGTCCTGAGCGGCGGCGAATCCGAGCACGACCGCGAGGATTGGACCGACGCACGGCGTCCATCCAAAGGCGAAAGCGAAGCCGATGACAAACGCGCCCCAGGCGGAAGAGCCGCCTTTGAGACCGTGCAGCCGCGTGTCGGCCAGGAGAGGCTTGATCTGCAGGATGCCGGTCAGGTGAACGCCGAAGAGAATGATGACCACTCCAGCGATGCGGGCGAGCAGCGCTTTGTACTGCGCGAGGACCTGGCCCACTTCCGTCGAAATCGCGCCCAGCGTGATGAAGACTATGCTGAAGCCGATGATGAACGCGGCTGAATTGAGCATCACCTTATGGAACAGGTGTCCTTCTTTCATCTTCAGTTGCTCGACGCCCACGCCGGAGATCAGGGAAACGTAACCGGGCACGAGCGGAAGCACGCAGGGCGACAAGAACGAGATCAGTCCTGCGACGAAGGCGGCGAGCGGTAATGGCAAACTCGTCATATCTCTCTTATTGTAGCGACCCGATTGTAACGACCAAGGGAGAAGTTGCGCCCTCTCTACAAGATGCTGTGGAAGGTGGAATTGTTACAGCATTTCCGCCGTCATCGCGAAGCGGGCTTTTGTGGCCGTTCCGAGGCGGGTGGCGCCTTGGCGGGCGCGGCGGGCGCCACGGTCTCGGAAGGAGCTTCGGTCAAAACCTTGCGGATGAATCCTGGCGGCACGGTTGCGGTGAGAATGGCGCGATCTCCGGACTGCTCGACTTTGAGGCTGTCGAAAAACGTCTTTACATCTGCATCAGTACCTTGTGTGCCGACGCTGCCTTCGGCGGTGTGAAAGAGGCTGAGAAAGGCGGCGGTCTGCTCGGTGATGGTATGCGCGTCCGCCTCACTGTCGGTGAACGCCTCCGCCCGCAGGTGGAGAGCGCGCAGATATCGTGCGGAAATCACGGCGACCGCAGGATGGGGAAACAAAAGGCTCCAACTGCCTGGGCCGCCTAGGGAACTGGTTTCGGGCCGCACGCGCAGGATCGCAAAAGACAGACTTGCCAGGGGAACTTTTCCGTAGAACCTTCGAAGCAACCTCGGTCCGCCAAAGGGCGAGGCCAGTTTGCGGGAGCGGTCGAGCATGCCGCGAATCACGCCGGGGTCCGGATGGTTCGAAACCGCGATACTGTCGTATGAAAGAATGACCACGCGAACGGTGCGGCCTTCGAGGGGGATACTGTAGATGTCAAAACCGCGATAGTCGTCGATTGAAGAGGAGATCTTCTTGAGGTAGGCAGTCAGCCGGCCGGTGTCGATCTTGCCGACGAATACCTCTGAGAAGCGCGGTTCTGAAGCCGATCCGGCGGTTCCGCCCCCCCAACTCTGCGGATAGTGAATGGCGAAGGCGGCTTGGTCCAGATCGCGCTCGAATTGAAAGCCCGTCTCTTCGACAAATCTCTGGTATTCGGGGTCGCGGGAAACCGGCGGCAGTTGCCCGCTGGCGTTGAAGGTCCGAATCCACTTCAGATTGATGTAGAAGAAACCGTCCGCGCCCGGGAGCAGGCGGGCCGCTTCCGGCGGGGCGTGCTTGCGCAGGGTCACGATCAACGCTACGGCGGCCACAATCAGCAAAACGGCCAAGGGGATGGGGAGGTGGCGTCGAATGCGCATCGAATTTCGGGGGGTCTCGGCTCATCCGCTGTAAACAGAAGCTGAGCCTGCTAATGATAGCACCCCGGTGTGCTCGCGATTTCCCGCCCATTGAAGAACCTCTGGCGTTGTTAGACAATGTAACCGCTGCGTTAGGTTGCGTGAGGTTTGGCATGACCTATTTCAAAAGCGCAATCGCTGGTTTGGCCGCGGTGTTCCTTGCTGCGGCCGTCGTCTATATCGTCGCGCTGCTGGCGATTGCCGTAATCTTTAGATCGGGCGGAATCGATCTTCCGATCTGGCACGTGCATACCGAGTCTCCGGCCTTCTGGCTACTTGTAGCCGTAGTCTTCGCACTTGGGTTCTTCTGGGAATTTAAGAGGCTTTCAAATTGAGCCACTACCCGGAAGCTGTTCCGGTTGCACGTGATTTGCCCTTGTGATAACTTTAATAATTGTCCCGGACTTCAGGAAGGGATCAGGGAAGTATTGTGCCCGAAGGGACATGCTTCCACCTGCTGGCGTAGCTCAGTCGGTAGAGCATCTGATTTGTAATCAGAGGGTCGGGGGTTCGATTCCCTTCGCCAGCTCCAGAAAAACAAGATTCCGGAAACAGAAGAGGTTTGCGCGGCAAAGCGCACTGGCGGCGCAGCTTTAAGGCACTCCATTTAAGGCATCCATCAGAGTATTTTTCGGCGAGTGTAATTGTCAGGCGGGGGTTCTCGCATTTCGTTTCCCGAGCTGAGGAATGCTGGGCAGTGTCGGTGCTGTGTTTGCGCGGTCGGGCAGTTTTCGGATTTGCACAGGTGGGTGAGTGGTTAAAGCCAACAGACTGTAAATCTGTCCCTCTCAGGAGGTACGGAGGTTCGAATCCTCCCCTGTGCACCAGAGTGGCGAAAGAAGCGGCGGAAGAAACGGCGGCGCTTCAGTGGCTGACGAGCCTGAGGCGGTAACAAGAAGTTGACGATTAAAAAGAAGTTCGTGCTGGCTCTTATCGCGTATGCGGTGCTTGGCGTTTTAGCCTGGACCACGCTATCGGACGAGCCGATTCGAGTGTTCGATTGGAACGTGAGACTGCGAACCGGGACGCTGCTGATCTTGGGACTGTTCGCGTTTCGAGCGGCACTGTATTTTTGGCGGACCCGGATCGAGGAAGAGCGAGCAGGCGCGAAGCCGACAGATTGAAGAGTTAGAAGTGAAGGGCGGTGCGGACAAAAGCAGGTCCTTCGCTTCGCTCAGGATGACAAGTAGATTTTAGGCGAGCCGATGTAGCTCAGTTGGTAGAGCACTCCCTTGGTAAGGGAGAGGTCATCAGTTCAATCCTGATCATCGGCTCCAGAGTTGCTGTAGAGACGGGGCTCGCCCCGTCTGAGACGCGGCAAACCGCGTCTCTACCAGGAGTTCGGCTGAGCGGGAGTAACTCAGTGGTAGAGTCACAGCCTTCCAAGCTGTTGGTCGCGGGTTCGATCCCCGTCTCCCGCTCCAGAGTTTGAGCGTTGCGTTTTGGAAATCGGTGGTTCGGATGGAGCGGGGAACGGTGATCTTCGAGCCAGGCGTCATCAAGGTCGAGAAAGAGCGTGAGTTCGGCGACCTGAAAGCCGCGATGGAGCAGGCGTTCGCGGCGGACCGGGTCACGAAGTATTTAAAGGAGCTCGACCGCCGCAAGATTCGAGTCCGCAACCTGGATGCGGTTTTCGCGGGGGATGCGATCGACCGGGCGTCCGGGGAAAAGGCGGGAACGGCGCGATCTTTGTATCAGTCGCTGCCGGTTTCGGATCAGGCCCAGATGCGAGAGTTTTATCTCTCGAAGATCGAAGAGGTCGATCCGGCGCTGCGGGCGAAGTTTCACAAGCTGTATCAGTATTATTGAGTTATTAACTGACCGATTAGCGAGGCTGGGCAATTTATGGCGAAGGAAAAATTTGAGCGGACAAAGCCGCACTGCAACGTGGGAACGATTGGCCACATTGACCATGGCAAGACGACGTTGACGGCGGCCATCACGAAAGTTTTGCAGAAGCACAACCCGAAGATCGTGTTCCGGTCGTTCGATTCGATCGACAATGCTCCGGAAGAGAAGGCGCGCGGCA
>JBEKGW010000004.1:0-262288 GCA_050012595.1 Terriglobales bacterium | reverse complement strand
GCTCTTGGCGGCATCATGGGCGAAATCACGGACGCGGTCGGAATCCAATTCCGCCTGCTCAACACTTCGCGTGGACCCGCCGTCTGGTCACCGAGGGCGCAGTGCGACAAGCAGGCCTACCGCCTGAAGATGCGCGAAGTGCTTGAGTCGCAGGCGAATCTGAAGATCAAGCAGGCGGAGGTGTCGGATGTGATTCTGGAGTCGTTGGTCGATGGTCGGTGGTCGTTCGCGGGTTCGGATGGGAATTGTCATTCCGAGCGAAGCGAGGAATTTGCATTGACCGGCGACCAACGACTAGCGACCAACGACGCTCCTCGCATCATTCGCGGCATCCTGCTGCGCGATGGCCGCCGCGTCTCCGCCGAAGCGGTCATCATCACCACCGGGACTTTTCTGAACGGGCTGATCCATTGCGGCGAGCAGCAGTATCCCGCGGGACGTTCGGGAGAGCCGGCAGCGGTTCTGCTAGGCGAAGCGCTCAAGAAGCTTGGCCTGCGCGGATGCCGGCTGAAGACCGGCACGCCGCCGCGTCTCGACGGGCGCACCATTGACTGGGCGCGCTTCGAGCGGCAGCCCGGCGATTTGGATCCAACTCCATTCAGCTTTCGCACCCGGCGGGTTGTCCATCACGACTCGCAAGTGCCCTGCTACATCGCGTTTACCACCGAAGAGACGCATCGCATCATTCGCGAGAACGTGCATCGCTCGCCGATGTATAGCGGGCAGATTCACTCGACCGGACCACGGTACTGTCCGTCGATTGAAGACAAGATCGTCAAGTTCCCCGACAAACTGACGCATCAGCTCTTCTTGGAACCCGAGGGTCTGAATACCCACGAGATTTATGTCAACGGCATGAGCACTTCACTGCCGATTGATGTGCAAATGGCGATCCTCAAGTCGATTCCGGGGCTTGAGGCGGCCGAGATGATGCGGCCTGGTTACGCCATTGAGTATGACTCGATCGATCCCACGGAACTCAAGCGCACGCTGGAAACGAAAAAAATTGACGGCCTGTTTCTCGCCGGGCAGATCAATGGGACGTCAGGGTACGAGGAAGCGGCGTGTCAGGGAATTATGGCCGGAATCAACGCCGCACTGAAAGTGAAGAAAGAGTCTCCCCTGGTGCTCGATCGCACGGAAGCGTACACCGCCATTCTTATCGACGACCTGATTTCGAAAGGCACCAATGAGCCCTACCGGATGTTCACCTCGCGCGCGGAGTTCCGCTTACACCTCCGGATCGACAACGCCGACCGCCGCCTAACTCCACACGGCCGCCGCGTTGGGCTGATCTCCGATGAAGCATGGTCGGAGTTCGAGGCGAAGCAGCGGCGGCTGGAGGAAGTGAAGCAAGTGCTGGAGAGGACGAAGCTGACGGGAGCGATGGCGGAGCAGATCGAACGGACTGGTGCCACTGCTGGCGATCTGTCTTCCGCTCTGGGGCAGCCTTTGGCGCAACTGCTGAAGCGGCCGCAGATTACCATCGAGCAACTGGCGGCGGTTCTCAGGGATCTCGGGCCCAGGTTTTTTGAAAGAGACTTCTCGGCGAACGCGGCGTCCTCTGCGGTTGATCTTTCTGCGGTCGATTCTGCTGCAGTTGATTCTGCTGCGGTCGATTCCGCTCCGATTCATCTTTCGTCTGAAATCCGCAACGAGCTCAAGTCCGTCGAAACTGAAATTAAGTATGCCGGATACCTCGACCAGCAGCAGCGGGCCATCGAACGCCTGAAGAAGGCCGAGCAGCGCCGCATTCCGGATTGGTTCGATTACCGGGCGATCAGCGGGTTGTCGCGCGAAATGCAGGAGAAGCTCGGAAAAGTCGTTCCGCAGACGCTAGGCCAGGCCTCGCGCATTCCGGGCGTGACCCCGGCCGCCGTCTCCCTGATCAACGTATATATCGAGATCCAGGCGCGACGCCGCGAACAGGCCGAGGCGCTGTAGTCCGCCGCGCGCGCTCGAAAGCGGAGAATAAGAATACCGTCTCGCCGATTTCAGGAGTCTTGTGAAGGTCAGCGAATCGTGATCAGCGGCTTGGCAGTCGTCCGCACTTCGCCGATTTCGGCGGCTGGAACGCCGGCATCCTGCAGCGCGCGAATGAGCCTGCCGGCGTCTTCAGCGGAAACCGAGATCAACAGGCCTCCGGCGGTTTGTGGGTCGAAGAGAAGCGTGCGGATATCGGCGGGAACCGACGGATCGTAGCCGACCATGCATTCGGCGAAGTCACGATTCGCTTTGAGCCCTCCGGGAATGTAACCGGCGTGGATGCAATCAAGCGCGCCTTCGAGCACAGGGATGCTGGCGGATTGGAAGACGAGGCTCACGTTCGATGCCAGCGCCATTTCGCGAGCGTGGCCGATCAGGCCGAAGCCGGTGATGTCGGTGAGGGCGTGAACTAGTGTGGGGACGGGCGCCTCGCCCGTCCAGGCGGAGCGAAGCTCCGCAGGTAGGTGAGCTGAAGCCGGGTGCCCCACGTCTCGCGATTTTCGAGAGCCTGCCCTGAGCGATAGCCGAAGGGTGGGACCTTGCCGAGGTCCCGAACGCCCCGTAATCACTTCGGCCGCGGCCTTGTTCAAAGTTGTCATCGACTTCACCGCGGCGTCGATCCACTCCTGCTTCGCGACGCCTTTTTTGATCGCCGTCGAAATTACCCCCGTGCCGAGCGCCTTGGTGAACAGCAACCGGTCGCCGGGTTGCGCACCCTGATTGGCCAGCACGCACTTGGGATGAATCACTCCGGTGACCGAATAGCCGAATTTCGTTTCTTCATCGCGGATGCTGTGGCCGCCCACCACCGTACATCCGGCCTCGATCATCTTTGACAAGCCGCCAGCAAGAATGCGCTCCAGAATTTCGAGATCGCCTTTCTCGGGAAAGCAGACGAGAGCGAGCGAAGTCAGCGGCTTTCCTCCCATGGCGTAGACGTCGCTGAGCGCATTGGTCGCGGCGATCTGGCCGAAGGTGTAGGGATCGTCCACGATGGGCGTGAAAAAATCCACCGTCTGCACCAACGCCGTCTCGGGCGTGAGCAGATACACGCCGGCGTCGTCGGCGTGATCGAAGCCGACTAACACATTCGGGTCCTGTTGCCGGGCTAATTTCCCAAGCACCGTGTCCAGCGCCGCCGGACTCAGCTTGGACGCTCAACCCGCGGCTTTGACGGACTCCGTGAGACGGAATGGTTTTACGTCAGGCACGAGGCCATTGTAACGGAGGGGCCAAGAGCCGGGTTACGGGCCAGTTTCCTCGCGCAAAAAGTCATTTCCTTCTGGTACCCTGCATACACCTATGTGCCTTCAACAGAGCCTATTTCTCCTAGTCGCCATAGCGGGTTCCGTCTTCGCCCAAAACGTCAAGCCAGTTGCCGACCGCCTCGCCGCGCAGAACGCTCTTTTCGAAGAGCAATACGAGTCCGATCTCCGCAGCTTTCCCGAGCGCGCTACCGCTTTCGGCGACTACCGCTACAATGACAAGCTCTCCGAGTACTCACTCGACGCTCTCCTCCAGCGCCACAAGACCAACCAGGACTTTCTTGCCCGGCTTGAAGCTATCCCGAGTACTGGCTTCTCCGACCAGGACCAGCTCTCTCACGACCTCCTGGTTCGTGTCCTCAAGCAGCGCATCGCCGACTTCAACCTCAAAGAGTACGAGATGCCCATCAACCAGCAGAATGGTATCCATACCAGCCTCGCCGATCTGCCGCTGTCCGTCCCGCTCGACTCGGTCAAGCACTACGAGGACTACATCGCCCGCCTTCACCAGATCCCACGCGTCCTCGGCCAGACCACCGAAGTGCTGCGGGCTGGCATGAAAGATAAGCTCATGCCCGTCCGATTTCTGCTGGAGAAGCTCCCCGTCCAGTGTCAGGGCATCATCGACGCCGACCCGTTTCTGATCCCGACAAGAAAATATCCTGCGAGCATCTCTCCCGAAGACCAGAAGCGCTTGACCCAGCAGATTACTGACGCTATCAACATCGATGTCATCCCCGCGTATAAAACTTTCGCCGCCTTTCTGCATACCGAATACGCGCCCGAAGGCCGTACGACTCTCTCGATCACCTCTCTGCCAGATGGACAGAAGCGCTACGAAAACGACATCTATGCGCGGACGACTACCCGCATGACGCCGGACGAGATTCATCAGCTCGGCCTCCGCGAGATCGACCGTATCCAGGCCGAGATGACTGCCATCGCCAAGAAGGAGGGCTTCGCCGACCTGGCCTCTTTCCGGGCATCTCTCAAAACCAATCCTAAATACATTCCCACCTCGTCGGAGCAGATCCTCGAAGATTTCCGCCACTATATCGCCCAGATGGAGCCGAAGCTTCCCCAACTTTTCACTCTTCTTCCCAAGTCGCCGGTAACGGTCGAGGCCATACCCGCCTTCCAGTCCGCCGCTGCCACCCACTACGTCACCGGCACGCCGGACGGCAAGCGCCCCGGCCGCGTCGTCGTTGCCACCTCCGACTTCGCGCAGCGCTCGCTCATCGACGACGAAGCCATCGCCTACCACGAGGGCATCCCCGGACATCACATGCAGCTATCGGTGCAGCAGCAGCTTACCGGGTTGCCGAAGTTCCGACTTCATAGCCTCGGCTTCAACGCGTACATCGAAGGCTGGGCCCTCTACGCAGAGCAACTCGGCAAAGAGGTCGGCTTCTACCAGGATCCCGTCTCCGATTACGGCCGCCTCTCGTCCGAACTCTTTCGCGCCGTGCGTCTGGTCGTCGACACCGGAATCCATTCGAAAGGATGGACCCGCGAGCAAGTCGTGGATTTCTTCCGCAAGTCCGGAGCTGTTGACGAACCCACCATCCAGTCCGAGACCGATCGTTACATCGCGTGGCCCGCACAAGCCCTCAGTTACAAGCTGGGCCAGCTCAAGATCCGCGAACTCCGCGAACGCGCTCGGAAAGAATTAGGGCCCAGTTTTGACATCCGCAGCTTCCACGACGAGATGCTCAACGGAGGAACCCTCCCCCTTGATCTCCTTGAAGACCGCACCGACAAGTGGATCGCACAACAGAAATCAAAGTGACGGCTAGCCGTGTAGAGCGGACACTCCTGTCCGCTGCCTTTGACGTTGCCTTTGACGCTGATTTTTCGCCGCTGGGAAGATCAAAATCAACACCTAGGTCACAGGCGGCGGACAGGAGTGTCCGCCCTACACGCCCACTTTTACTTTACCGTGACCTGCGTGATCTGCAGATCCGGATAGGCGTGGTTCCACTGGGCGGAGATGTTCTCAAAGGTCAAGCGGAAAGGTTTACTCTGGCCGGGCGGGAGCGGCGACAGGTTGAGGTCCACAGCTTCGTCGTACGGTCCGCCGGTGCGCAGAACGCGGATGGGAAGTTCTTCGCGCTGGGCCATCTGTCCCATGTCGTCCTTGAACGTGACCTGAACCACCGCGTGGATGACCGTCTTATCGCCGGTGTTGGTGATGATGCCATCGAGATAGCTGACCGTTGCGCCAACAAAATTCTGCGCGGCACTTGTCTTCAGGTCCGAGAATTTCAGGTTGGCGGCATACGCTGGAGGTGCAGCGGGCTTTTTCTGCTCAGCGCGGAAAATCAGCGCGAGGATGCCGACTACAATCCCCACGATGACGATCCCGATGAGGACAGGCCGCAGGCTGGAATCTTGCCGCTCCGTCGTGGGATTTAGGTTCGGCTGGATCAGGCCATCCATGGCGGGATTGTACTACCGCCGGCTGCTTATGAATGCGAGCTTATGCATGCGAACTACCGGGGTCCGCCGGATGATGCTTTCGTTGCATTCCCCGATGTCCGCGAATCGGTAACACGGTAGTTGTTGTATTCAATCGTCAGCGTAGCGCGCCCGCCGAGCCGGATGTAGCTTACAGACTCGTTGCGCCGGGGAAGCCAGAAATCTTGTACCTTCATGTACTCGTGATGAATTTCGCTTTTCTTCGTCCAGAATGAAGGATTCTGGGCCGGCTCGGCGTCAATCCGGGTCACGGCGAAATCGGTTCCATCGACCCACACTTTGCCGCGATAGACGTACTTGCTTCTGACCTTCGGGTAAACGGCGAGCACGTATTGGCTGCCCTGGCCCGAAGAACTAGCGCCCGAGGACTCGAAGCCGATCAGCGCGAAGTCGTAGTTGTTGCGGCTCAATATTGTGCGGGCGCGCATTTCCGGCTCGGCGGCTTCTTTTTCGCTTTCCAACAACCTTTTGAACACGCGCTCGATAACCAGCTTCGATCCGGTTTGGGAGATCACTTTAAAGCTCTTGGTGGAAGGACTGTCATAAATCGCCTCCACGGTCATTTCGGCGTCGCGATCGCCCGGAAATCCACGATAAGAGAGGCGATACACGCGGGTGGATTCGTAGTGGCGCAGAGCCTGTGCCCGCTCTTCATCTTTGCGGATGAGATTGTCCACCACCTGGCCGACGGAGAGTGGCGCCGTGGTGATAGAAGGCGGGAGCGAGCTGGGATCGGCGCCGGCTCCGAACGCGCCCACCAGTGTGGCCGCCAGCAAAATGCTTCTAAAGCGCGAGCACATTTTCAATGACTTGGCGGCATGAGTAAACTCATGCCCTTCCCTTTCGCAGCGAAGTTTGAGTTTCTCCGCAGCCTGTGAAGGCAATGCCCTGATACGAACCGTACTTGTACCACGGGCTGCTAGCTGCGGAATCACCCGTTCAATACCGGTTACCGGTCATAGTGCAGCAGCGAGAACACGTCGTACTTCGCCAGTTTCTCGCGCCCTCTCAGGAAGTCGAGTTCGACCACAAACGCCAGTCCTGCAATCTGTGCGCTCAGGCCGCTGGCCAGTTCCGCAGTGGCGACTGCCGTTCCGCCGGTGGCCAGCAGGTCATCCACGATCAGAATGCGCTGGCCTTTTTTGATGGCATCTTTGTGGATCTCGAGCGCGTTGCTGCCGTATTCGAGCTCATAGCTGATCTTCAGGGTTTCGGCGGGCAGCTTTCCCGGTTTGCGGACAGGAACGAATCCCGCATTCAGTCGGTAGGCCAGCGCCGGGCCGAAGATAAATCCGCGGGCCTCCATGCCGAGCACCAAGTCAATCTCTTTGCCGATATAGTTTTCCGAAAGCGCGTCAATCAACCGCGCGAAGCCGACTTTGTCCTTAAGCAACGTGGTGATGTCGTAGAACAGGATACCTTTTTTCGGGAAGTCGGGCACCTCCCGGATCAGCTTCTTCAACCCGTCGCAATCTACTGGCTTGGTCGACATCTTTAAATCATGCTCCTCGAACTTGAAATGAATTGAGCCCCGCGACCGGCTCGGCCTCGGATACTTCTACGTCATCTATGCGCGCCGCGCGCGGACCTTCACGCAACCGCGAATGGAGCCCGGCCAACTGCTCGCGCGTGCCCATGGCCAGCACCTCGACACTGCCATCGTGATTGTTACGCACCCACCCGGCCATGCGGAGAATTTGCGCCTCCCGCTCGACAAACCAGCGGAAGCCAACGCCCTGGACACGTCCGCGTACGAGAAAACGGCGGGCTTGGACACGAGATTGATCGTTTGTGGAAGCCATCGGTTGAAAAGGTCAGAGGTCAGATTGCAGGGGTGAAACTCAAGCCGAAAGTTCTTACCTCTGCAATCTGACCTCTAACCTCTGACCTGCTTACTGCGCTCGCGACAAATACGTTCCCTCTGCCGTGTCCACCTTAATCTTCTCGCCTTCGTTGATGAACGGCGGCACCTGCACGATGAGGCCGGTTTCGGTCTTGGCTGGCTTGGTCACGCTCGATGCGGTCGCGCTCTTCAAGCCGGGCTCGACTTCCGTCACGGTCAACACCACGGTCTGCGGCAGCTCGATACCCACGGCCTTGCCATCAAAAAACTCGACCTTGATCTGGAGGTTCGATGTCAGGTAATCCACAGCGTCACCCAGCGTGTCGCGGGTCAGGTGGGTCTGCTCGTAATTTTCGGTGTCCATGAAGTAGTAACTGTCGCCATCGGCGTACAGGAACTCCATGTTGACCTCATCCACGTTGACTTTCTCGATGGGATCGGGAGAGCGAAAACGGTGCTCGAACATGGCGCCGGTGCGCAGGTTGCGCAGCTTTGCCTGGATGAAGGCGCGCAGGTTGCCCGGGGTGCGGTGCTCGACGCTGAACACGGAATGCAAGTCATTGTTGTGCTTGATGATCATGCCGGGACGGAGCTGGGTCGCTGGAATCGACATTGCTGGTCTACATCTCCTTCACTCTGCTAGGAATTCTGGGCAGCGGGGGCAGGCCCGGGGCCACCCGGCGAGCCCGCTTCTGGCTTGCTGGGGTGGAGGTCGCCGGGGCTTCCGCCGCACTCGCGATTGACATCTCATTTTACACAGGCAGAGAGGGTTGTGGAAACCGGACCGCTGGGCAATCTGTAAATGGTAATTTGAGCCGTTGGGGAGTCGCGCGGTTTTCAATTAGCAATTACAAATCACAAATTACCAATTCAATATTCGGGTCTAGAATAGAGATGATCAGGAGGTTCATATATGCGCATCGGAAAATACGAGAGTTCGGACGGCACGGCCGGCACCGCAATCACTTTTCTGCTGATCGGGCTTGGCGTCGGCGCCGCCCTCGGTCTGTTGCTCGCTCCGAAGAGCGGGCGACAGTTGCGGAAAGATCTGCGGCGCTCCTGCGATGACGCCCTGGAAACCGTCTCCGACTGGACGGACGAAGCGAAAGACCGTTTCGAGAAAGCAGTCGAAAAAGGAGCCGATTTCGCCGACGAACTGCGGACCAAAGCCGAGCCGCTGAGCGATTTGCTGCGCCGCCCGTAAGGTACGCAGTCAGTAGCCGTTGGTCGTTGGCAAACCCGCCGTCCGCGAACGACGGGCGACTCTCAGGGCTTATGGTTCGGGCTGAGTTTCGTCCTCAAGCGTGCGCTTCCTTTTGTGCACCTTGCGGATGACAATGCCCGCCGAGAACCGGAAGTTGTCCTGCTTCTGCTTGAAACTGCCGGTCTGCAAGTAATCGGCCTTGAACCGCAATGCGAAACGCGGATTGATTTTATAGTCGGCGCCGACGCCGGCCAACAGCGCCCGGCCGGAGCTGACTTCCGAGAACTCAGTCCCCGCGGCGGTCGCTTGGCCACGCGTGCCCTGATGTCCATACATGAGCTCGCCAAACGGCGTCCAGCGTTCATACTTGCGGCGGGAAAATTGCGCGCCGAAAAGAAAGTTGTACTCTCGAGTGGTCACGTTGAACGTGGGAGACGTGGTCGGGCAGAAGCCGTTCGGCTCTCCGCAGGTGGGAAATGGCGCCGGCACGGCTGTCGGGATCTTGGAGGTTCCGAAGTATTGGCCGCCATCCACGACGATCCCCAGCCAACGCGTCGCGTTCGCACCCAGAGAAGCGTCCCATCCACCCAACCCCGCCCAGTGTCCGGCATTGAAAAGACCGGCCTCGGCGTACGAACCGCCGCCAAAGAATTCGAAGCGCGGAAACTGCGGCGTCCGCGCCGGGCTCT
The DNA here is from genome assembly GCA_050012595.1 of Terriglobales bacterium. Taxonomy (GTDB): domain Bacteria; phylum Acidobacteriota; class Terriglobia; order Terriglobales; family Acidobacteriaceae; genus Acidiflorens. The sequence goes on along the minus strand of JBEKGW010000004.1, from coordinate 252,823 downwards.
CCGGCGGAGTTGGAATCGGAGCTGGCGAGGGGAGGGGAGTTGTGGCCGGAACTTGATCTGGAGGAGCTTGAGCGGGAGCCTGCGCCCACGACATCACACACAGCGCAGCCACGCCAGCCAAGACTCCCAGGTATTTCCTCACGATTCCTCCTTAGAATGCAGTTGTGTATTCAACTTGGATGCGTCCGGCAAACTATCGAGTATACCGTGTGTCGCGTTGAGGTTCGCGTAGGCCTGCCGTCGACCCCAGCTTGTCGGTGGCGTCACGGTACCAGTCACTCGATACACTGAATGAAATCCATGGAATTAAAAGCTGACTGAAACCGAAGTCCGCGTGCTCGGGTCGCTGATCGAGAAGGACATCACCACACCTGAGTACTATCCGCTGTCGCTGAACGCGTTGGTGAATGCATGCAATCACAAGTCGAATCGAGATCCGGTGATGCATGGAGAGATTTCGAAAACACTTTGAGTGGATCTCACCGCGGAGATGCCGAGGGCGCCGAGGGAAAAAAGAAATTCGTGGTTCCACGGCGCTCTCTGCGTCTGGGCGGTGAAAGGCTCTTTCCCTACAGTACGCGTTCCTGCGTGTAACCGGCGGCGCCCAGGGCCGAGATGATTTCGGCGATATGGTCGGGACCGCGGGTTTCCATGGTGATTTCGATTGCGGTCTCACCCAGGCCCACGCCGTGGTAGGCACGGTCGTAGTCCGTTTCCACAATATTGGCGCGATGCTGCGCCAGAATGGATGTAAGACGATTGAGCGCGCCGGGATAGTCGGGCAGGTGAACGCGCAGACGCACGAGACGTCCATCTTTCACCAGGCCGCGCTCGATGATGCGTGAGAGCAGCGTGACGTCGATGTTTCCGCCGCACACGAGCACGGCAACTTTCTTTCCGACCAGAGACAGCTTGCGATTGACCAGGGCCGCGATGGCGGCCGCGCCGGCGCCCTCGGCCAGAGTTTTTTCGCGCTCCAGCAGCAGCAGAATGGCGTTGGCGATCTCTTCTTCTTCGACGGTAACGATGTCGTCTACATACTTCTGAACCAGCGGCAGGGTGCGGTCGCCGGCGCGTCGGACAGCGATGCCATCGGCGATGGTGGAGGCGGCCATGAGCGTCACGGGCTTGCCTTCCGCGACCGCAACTTTCATGGACGGCAGGCGCGAGGGCTGAACCCCGAAGACCTGAATTTTGGGATTCGATTCTTTCAGGGCACAGGCGATGCCGCCAATCAGGCCTCCACCGCCGACCGGGACGACGACGGCTTCGAGATCAGGATGCTGCTGGATGAGCTCCAGGCCGATGGTGCCCTGCCCAGCGATGACGGCGTCGTCATCGAATGCATGCACGAAGGTGAGGTGCTCAGCCTGGCTGCGGCGCACCGACTCTTCGTAAGCTTCGTCGTAGTTGGCGCCGTGCAGAACCACATCGGCGCCATAACCGCGCGTCGCTGAGACCTTGATGAGAGGCGTGGTCAGGGGCATGCAAATCTGGGCGCGGATGCCGAGTTTGCCGGCGTGGTAAGCCACGCCCTGGGCGTGATTTCCAGCCGAGGCCGCGATCACGCCCTGGGCGCGTTCTTCGGGACTGAGCGAGAGCAGCTTGTTCAGCGCGCCACGCTCTTTGAAAGAGCCTGTCCGCTGCAGGTTGTCGAGCTTCAGATAGACCTGGTTAGCGGTAGATTCAGAAAACGTCTCCGAACGCGCGCAGGGCGAAAGGTAGATGGATTTGCGAATGCGGCCCAAGGCCGATTGGATGTCGCTGAGAGTAATCATTTTTTTGACTGCGGCTACGGATGCAAGGATGGCAACATCTTACCTGAACGCAAACGAAGGTAGAGACGCAGAGAAACGAAGGGACCAAGAGCAACGGTTCCAAGTACAACTTCCGTAATGGCACTTTAGGACAGGGACTAAGCCCTTTCGAAACCTATGCGACCGTCGAAAAGCCCGTCAGAATGGGGTTTCAGAGGAGTTTATCCCCTGGGACTCATGCCTACTTCGACCGGTACCGTTCCCGCGCCCACTCCCGTGCATCGAAAAACTGCTGCGCGCGTTGCATTGTTTGACTTGTCCGAGGCGCCTGCACTCCTAATAACGGAGTGTTTCCGGCAATCTGGAATCGAAACGGTTTCGATTGCGCGCGAACATGCGGATCGGCTGCAACACGAAAAGTTCGAGGCCTGCGTTTTGCCCCTGAGAGAAACCGCCGGCAGCATCATCGAACTGGCGCGAGGATCGGCTTCCAACAGCCGGATCATCATTTACGGGCTGGGCGGGACCGCGCAGGATGCCATGCGTTATTCAAAGTTGTGCCTCAACGCGGTATTTCACGAACCGTTGGAGCGGTCAGCCGCGATGAAGCTGGTGCGCTCGACTCGAATGTTGGTGCTGCACGAATTCCGCCGCTACGTGCGTATCCCGGTCATGACGGAGGTCGGGGTCGTGATGGCCGATGGTGGCCGCATAACCGCCACCAGCCAGGAGATCAGTTCGGGGGGAATGTCGCTCAAGGGCCATCACGTGCCCGAACTGGGAAGTCTGGTGGAAGTGTCGTTTTCTTTGCTGACGCTGCCGCGCGTCTGGGTGCGTGGGCAGGTCACGTGGAAGAAACCCAACAAGAGCTTCGGGATTCGCTTTGACTCTACTGACGAGCGGCGGCAACGCCTGAAAGAGTGGATCGTGGCATATCTGGAAGCGTAGGCCATCCGCTTTCGGGCGTCAGCCGTTAGCCTGCAGTTAAACCTTTCCCGCCCGGCTACAATATCCGCGTGAGTTCTTCTTCCGCCGCGGTTGAGCCTGAGCAGCCCTCGCTTTTGGAAGCGCGCCGATTCTCGCTCGGACAAAGAATTCTTTTGTGGCTCATCAGTTGGGCGAGCTATCTGGCGATTTCGCTGATCGGTCCGACTCTTCGCTATTCAATATCATGGGAAGAGCCGCCTTCGCCGCCCGACGCGATTTACGAAAAACCGGTGATCTACTCTTTCTGGCACCGGGCAGTGTTCGCCAGCGCGTGGTTATGGAAAAATACCGGGATCGCAGTGATGGTGAGCCGCAGCTTTGACGGGGAATACATCGCTCGGACCATTGAAAAACTTGGCTTCGTCGCGGTGCGTGGATCGAGCAGCCGCGGCGGCGCGAAAGCCCTGCTCGGCCTGAGAAGCCAACTGGAACAGGGCAACCTGGTTGTGTTCACGATTGACGGTCCACGCGGACCCAAATACGTGGCCAAGCCGGGCCCGGTGCTGCTGTCGCGTGCCAGCGCTTTGCCGATGGCGGCGTTCTATGTGGCGCTCAGCGATGCCTGGGTGCTGAACACTTGGGATGCGCTGATGGTCCCGAAGCCATTTTCGAAGGCGCTGGTGCGCGTCAGCGCCAAGATGCGAGTTCCCGCCGAAGCCGCCGCTGCAGACGTCGATATAAAGACGGATGCGCAGATGGCGGAGTTTCACCGGCAACTGCAGGCCGCGCTCGAACGCGTCACCCGGTTCGCTGAGGAGCACGTTGCGCGAGTCGGGTCGGCGGAGTTTCCCATCGTTAAGAGCTGACGTTTGACTTTGTATCGGGGAGCCCGGTAAATTTGCTGGGCTGCTGTTTTTGCTCTTTCTCAAAATTAGGTTCGCGCATGATCGTAGGCCGGCGACACGCTGGCGCTATGGGAAGCGGGTGCAAATCCCGCGCTGCCGCGCAACTGTAAGCGAGGAAATCGCAACCGGCCACTGGGGCTGCCCAAGAAAAGGACACCCCGGGAAGGCCGGTTGTAGTAGCCGAATGCTGGGCTAAAGCTCATTCGAGCAAAAGCTCACGTTCTGACTCGCAAAGCCAGGAGACCGGCGTGAACCGTCCACACCAACCCCTTTCGCGTGATAAAGGAGACGTGCATGCGGTTTTCTCGGGTATTCGCTAGTGTTTTTTCTCTCTTGGCCATCGGTTTGGTGGCTGTCGCTTCCGCCGAGATCAAAATCAAAGTTGTCGATCCTCAAGACGCCGTCGTCGCTGGCGCCGAGGTGCAATTGCTCAAGTTGGGGAAGCCCGTTCCCGCAGCCGTGCAAAGCACGTCCGCCGAAGGGCTCGTGACTTTTCGCGAGGCGGCATCAGGCTCTTATCGCGTCCAGGTGCTGGCTCCAGGCTTCGCGGCAGAGATGGTGCCGGTGGACCTATCCCCAACCGCCGAAGTCATGACCATCAAGCTCCGCCTGGCGACGGCAGCGGAAACCGTGGTCGTGACTGCGACCCGCACGCCAGTTCCGGGCCAGGCCGCGGGCGCCGACGTTGACACTCTGAGCAGTGGTCAGTTGGAAATAATGCAACCAGTCGCCGCGGACGACACCCTGCGTTTCCTGCCGGGCGCGGTCGTAAACACGGCTGGGCAACGCGGCGGAATATCCTCTCTCTTTGTTCGCGGCGGTGAGTCCACCTACAACAAAGTGATTGTCGATGGAGTGGCCACCGACAACCCGGGCGAAACCTTTGACTTTGGCACTCTCCCCCTGGCGCAAGCCGATCGCCTGGAATTTGTGCGGGGCGCGCAGAGCACTTTGTACGGCTCCGATGCCATGACCAGCGTCGTGCAGGTGTGGACGCGCACCGGAAGCACTCCGGTCCCCGAACTCCGCTTTGGCGCCGATGGAGGAAATTTCGGAACCGCCAACGGCTACGCATCTCTGGCGGGTGCCCAACGGCGCTTCGACTATAACTTTTTTGGAAACCAGTTCAACAGCGACGGACAGGGCGTAAACGACGCGTACTCGGATTCGCTGCAGGGCGCGAATGTCGGCATGGCGATGACCAATCAGGTTGCGCTGCGGGTGCGAGTCCGCCACTCCAACAGCTATACCGGCGTGCCCGGAGAGTGGAGTTTTAACGGCGATCCGCTTCTGCAGCCCGACCCCAGCGAATGGTCGCACCAGAACAATCTTCTAGGAAGCGTGGAACTCACCGTGAGCGAACCCTCCGGCTGGCAACACCGCTTCACCGGCTTCGACTACCTCTCCCGCTACACCGACGTAAACTTCAGCAGCAATTCTCTCAACTACGACGACTTTCCGGGTCACACGTACAACGACATCAATCACGCCGGATTTGAATACCAGGGCGATTATTCTGAGCGAACCTCTGGGCAAATCTCGACACACTCTACCTTCGGCTATCGCATCGAAAACGAAAACGGATTTGTTGGAAGCTATGGCGCACAAACTCCCGGTCAACGTCTGGAGCAGGATGTATACCTGCAACAGCAGCTCACGCTAGGCAGGCTGTCCGTCATCGCGGGAGGGCGTTTTGTCCACAACAGCGCATTCGGCAATACGGGCGTGCCGCGGGTTGCTCTGACTCTGCTGGCGTTGCGCGGCGGCGAAATTTTTTCCGGAACGCGTTTGCGTTTTTCCTATGCCACGGGGTTCATGGAACCAGCTCTCTATCAGACTTTTGCCAGTCTTCCATTCTACGTCGCGAACCCCGGTCTTTTACCGGAGCGCACCCGAGCCTTCGAAGCCGGCTTCCAGCAAAATTTGTTTGCCGGCCGCTGGGCCTTGAACGCGACCTACTTTAATAACCTGTTCCACGATCAGATTGAATATGGAACCAATCAGGCAGGCCTGGGCCAGTTTTTCAATGTGCAAAAGTCTCTCGCTCATGGCGCCGAAGTCGAGTTGCAAGGCAGGATTTGGAAAAGATTATCGCTGAACACGGCCTATACTTATCTCTCGACTCAGTATCTGCAAGCGCCGCTCTGCACCCCAGCGTATTTTTGCGATCCTGTATATGACACGGGAAATCCTTTGCTCCGTCGCCCCAAGCATTCGGCAACCACGCTCCTCAGCTATCTGGGAAAGCGCTTTGGAGCAAATCTGGGAGGAAGCTTCGTGGGTCGCCGTCCGGATTCCGACTTTGACGGCCTCGGCGTCAATCACGCCGCCGGCTATGCTCGCGTCGATCTGGGCGGGTGGTATGCGATCAATTCGCGAATTAGGGCGTACGCGAATGTCGCGAACGCGCTCAACGATCACTACAACGAAGTGGTGGGATATCCCGCGCTGACGGCGAACTTTCGCGCGGGCGTAAGGTTTCGGATCGGCGGAGAGTAGAAACGCCTCATCGTCCGGCGGCTTTTCCCGCGGCGGTCCTTCCCGTCGCATGCCTGTTTTCGCCCGTTGGTCACGGAATCATGGCCGGTCTATGCCAGCCAGGGTGTCCGCGCCGCCTAATGGTGATCCCCGTTTGTGCCGATACATACTCCAGAGGCCGGGCTTCGTCCGGTCCCCGTTCCTCATGCCTAAGATTCTGATCGCCGACGACTCTCGCTTCCAAAGACAATTACTGGCCTCGTTCGTGAGTCCGAAAGGCTTTGAGGCAATCTTTGCCGGGGACGCGCTCCAGGCATGGATGGCTGCGCTGCGTTCCGCTCCTCAGTTGATCCTGCTCGATATCAATATGCCCGCAGGCACCGGTATCGAGGTGCTTAAGCGGCTGAGGATGTCCACCAAGACGCAGCACATTCCTGTGATTGTTGTCAGCGGCGAAGAGAATCCCGCGACCGAATCGATGGTGCGGAGTCTCGGGGCGGTGGACTTTCTGCGCAAACCGGTGGAACAGGAACAGCTTTGTGCTGCCGTGGATCGCGCCCTGCACCCCGTCCCCCACACCGGCTAGCGCCGGCTGCCGGCAGCTTCTCTGGGTTCGCTTTCCGAGCGGAGGTCGTCGCCCTCAACGGACATTTTCGCCTGCGCGGGCTTGGCTCCTCCGTTATAGCGGTCGCGCACCGCCACGAGCTTCTCGACTTCCTTTTCACCGAGCGGTTGCGCGTTGCCGAGCAGGTGCGCGACCAGTGCGATCTTCGCGAAGTGCTCCACGGTTTCCATTTTCATGTAGGCACTCTCCAGGGAGGACCCAAACGTCACGACCCCGTGATTCGCCATCAGAATGGCATCATGGTGCGGAATCAGGGGCTCAAGGGCATCAGTCAACTCGGGCGTGCCCGGCGTGCCGTAGCGGGCCAGCGGAATCGAGCCCAGTCCGACAACAACCTCGCACACCAGCGGCCGGTTCAGATCGTAACCGGAAGCGGCAAACCCGGTGGCGGTCGGCGGGTGCGCGTGGACGATGCCCCGCACGTCGGGGCGCAGGCGATAAATCAGCAGGTGCATGCCGATCTCGCTCGAAACTCTGCGCTTACCCGCCAGGCGTTTTCCGTCCATGTCCACGATCACCATGTCGGAAGCCCGCATCCTGCCCTTGCTTATGCAGGTGGGAGTCGCCAGCAGGCGTGTTTCGTCGAGACGAACGGACAGGTTCCCGTCGGTGGCTGCAACAAATCTGTTTTCGTGCAGCAGGCGGCCAAACTGCACAATCTCTAGACGATGCTGGCGATCATTGATCCTGGCCATTGAAACCCTGCGCCGTCATGGTACCGCACGTCTCGGAAGCCTTACAACCACTAACAGGTCAAAATTTGTAAATAGAAGGCGATCGATTCCGGCAAACGCCGCGGAGGAATTGGATGAGGTCACTAAAAATTCCCTGATTTGCGCCGGGTTTGCGAACTGCACGACCGCGGCGCCCCCGGCAGGCGCGAGTTTCACCTGCTGGGGATGGATGACTCCAGTCGTGCCGTAACTGCCTCTGAATAAAGGGCTGCTCCAGCCGCGCATCACAAGTTCTTCAGCAACCTGCTTGTGAGACTGCTTCAAACCCTATAATTTCCTCGATGCTCGTCTCGGACTTCCAGTACGATCTGCCGCCCGAACGCATTGCGCAGGAGCCGTTGCCGGACCGCGCCAGCTCGCGCCTGCTGCACCTTAATCGGCTGAACCGCAATCGGCCGCAAACCAATCGGCTGCCTGGGAGTTGGCAGGATCGGAAGTTTCGCGAATTCCCCAACCTGCTCCGGTCCGACGACCTGCTGGTCGTGAACAATACGCGGGTGTTCCCGGCCCGGCTCTACGGCCACCGGAGCGGACAGCGGGCCCAGCCCCTGAGCCCGCACAATCCGGCGGAGCGAGATTTTCTCCGTGGGCGGATCGAAGTTCTGTTGACCCGCCAGGTGGCGGACGATCCGAATGAGTGGGAGTGCCTGGTAAGGCCCGGCCGGAAGATCGGGATCGGGGAAAAACTCTACTTTAGCTGTTCTCCCGGCGATCCGCCCGAACTGGGAGCCGAGGTCGAAGCGGAGGTCATCGACCGCGGCGGTTTCGGCGAGCGCCGCATCCGGTTCGCCCCGGTCCCCGATTTCTTTGCCCGCGTCGAGCGCATTGGACACGTGCCGCTTCCGCCCTATATCGACCGCGACGACCGGGCAGCGGATCGAGAGCGGTACCAGACCGTATTCGCTCAGGCGCCTGGGTCGATGGCAAGATCGGTGGCAGCGCCTACGGCTGGCTTACATTTCACCCCGGAGATCCTGGAACAAATTCGCGGGCGTGGGATTGAAATTGCCGAGATCACGTTGCACGTCGGACTGGGCACGTTTCAGCCGGTACGAGTAGAAAAAGTGGAAGACCACAAGCTGCATCGGGAGTGGTACGAGATTCCAGTGGAAGCGGCGCTGGCTATCAATCTGGCCAAAGCCGAGAAGCGCCGCGTGGTGGCCGTGGGCACAACCACCGTCCGCACATTGGAATACGCCGCAGAACGAGCAGGCGGAGATCGCGTAGAGGCCGGGCGAGGCGAGGCGGACACGTTTATCTATCCGGGCTATCGGTTTCGCATCGTAGACGCGCTGCTGACGAACTTTCATCTGCCGCAATCTACCCTGCTGATGCTGGTGTGCGCGCTGGGCGGAAAGGAGTTCGTGATGGACGCCTACCGGCACGCGGTCGAGGCACGGTACCGCTTCTACTCCTATGGAGATTGCATGTTCTTGGAGTGACGAGTAGCGGTCCGGCGCTGGTAGCATGGCAATGTATGCATTACCCCTCATGGCTCGTGTGGGGACGGGCGCCCTCGCCCGTCCAAGCCGAGCGCAGCTCGGCAGCTGCCCGTGGCCACAGCAACTCTGTATTCGCTATAGCTACGATTGCGTTCGTTTCCCTGGGCCTAACCCTCACAGCGCAGGCGCAAAGCAAGGCCGCGCCAGTTGCTACGCAGGCGTCCAAGCCCGCCGCCAAGCCCAACGAAGACGCACAGCTTTACCGCAACACCACTTTCGAACTTCGCTATCAGATTCCCTACGGCTGGGTCGATCGCACTAAGGAGATGCAAGAGGGAAATGAGGCCGGTAAAGCAGAAGTCCTGCTCGCCATTTTCGAGCGCCCGCCGCAGGCCACCGGAGACACCATCAACTCCGCGGTCGTGATCGCCTCCGAGAGCGCAGCGTCCTATCCCGGCCTCAAGAAAGCGGAAGACTACCTCGGCCCGCTCACAGAACTCGCAACCGCCAAAGGCTTCAAGGCCGAAGGCGAACCGTATGCGCTGGAAGTTGAATCGCGGCAACTGCTGCGCGCGGATTTCATCAAGCCGCTCAGCGATAGACTCACCATGCGCCAGTGCACGCTCGTCCTGCTCGCGAAGGGTCGGATCGTATCGTTTACCTTCATCGCCGGCAGCGAAGATGAACTCGACGATCTGATGGACGGGCTCCATTTCAGCCCCGCAAAATCGCCCGCGCGTTAGTGCGAAAACTAGAACTAGAATTCGTTCCCTTTCGTGCGGCGCGCCACGCTTCAAACTACGTCCCTAAGAGCAACAAAAAACGCGGTTTACGGTCTCGATTCCCGCCTTAAAACGACCACCTTTTATGTTAAAATAGATCAAGCTCTGGTGATAGCTAAATAGCAGAAAATTCAATAAGTTGACCTCACCCGAGCAGTTCCGGAATCGTCCCTCCAGGCAGGCGCCCGCTGGGGTGGGGTCCGGCGTTCTCCACGGAGCAGAATGGCCACGAAAGAATTGCAAGCCGAACTCGTTGATGGGAAGAGCATCGACGCCAAAAACGACGCCAAGAACAAGAACGGCAAATCCACCAACGGAGACTACACCGCCGACTCGATCAAAGTCCTCGGCGGCATGGAAGCGGTGCGCAAACGTCCCGCCATGTACATCGGCTCGACCGGCGAACTTGGTCTGCATCATCTGGTGTACGAAGTCGTGGACAACTCCGTCGACGAGGCCCTCGCCGGTTACGCCGATAAGATCGAAGTCACCATCCACCTCGACAACTCCATCACCGTGATCGATAACGGGCGCGGCATTCCCGTCGACAACATGGACATCGACGGCGAGAAAATCTCCGCCGCGCAAGTCGTGATGACCACGCTGCACGCCGGCGGAAAGTTCGACAGCAACTCCTACAAAGTTTCCGGCGGATTGCACGGCGTCGGTGTGAGCTGCGTCAACGCGCTCAGCGAAGAACTCGATCTCGAAATCTGGCGCGACGGTTTCACCTGGGAGCAGACCTACTCCAAAGGTGAGCCCACCAGCAAGTTGAGAAAGACCGGCGCCGCCAAAGTGAAGACAGGCACCAAGGTTCACTTCGTGCCCGACAAATCGATTTTCACCACCACCCTCGAGTACAACTTCGATACGCTCTCGCAGCGCCTGCGCGAACTAGCGTTCCTAAACAAAGGCCTGCTAATCACGCTCACCGACGAGCGCCAGACCGACTCGAAGTCCGGCGAAGCCAAGCGTACCGAGTTCAAGTACACCGGCGGCATCGCTGAGTTCATCAAGCACCTGAATCGCGGCAAGCAAACGCTCCACGACAAGCCCATCTACATGGAAGCCGACAAGGACGAGGTCCACATCGAGATCGGCCTCCAGTACAACGACGCCTACTCGGAATCCGTTTTCAGTTTCGCCAATAACATCAACACCGTCGATGGCGGCACGCATCTCTCCGGCTTCCGCACCTCGCTGACCCGCACCATCAACTACGCCGGACAGCAAATGGGCCTGTTCAAAGACGTAAAAGAAAATCTCACCGGAGACGACGTCCGCGAGGGATTAGTTGCCGTGATCAGCGTAAAACTGCCCCAGCCCCAGTTCGAAGGACAGACCAAGGGCAAGCTGAATTCCGACATAGCAGGAATAGTGCAAGCTGTAGTCAATGAAAAGCTGGGAGCATTCTTCGAGCAGAACACCGCCGTGGCCCGCAAGATCATCAACAAAGCGATAGACGCCGCCAGAGCCAGAGAAGCCGCCCGCAAAGCCCGCGACCTGACCCGCCGCAAAGGCGCACTCGATGGCGGAGGACTCCCCGGCAAACTAGCCGACTGCTCCGAACGTGATCCCAACCGCTGCGAACTCTTCCTCGTAGAAGGAGAATCCGCAGGCGGCACCGCCAAACAAGGCCGCGACCGCCGCTTCCAGGCCATCCTCCCGCTCAAGGGAAAAATTCTCAACGTGGAAAAAGCGCGCTACGACAAGATGCTGGCCCACGAAGAAATTCGCGCCATGATCACCGCGTTAGGCACCGGCATCTCGAAAGAAGATTTCGATCCCACCAAAGTCCGCTACGGCAAAATCATTTTGATGACCGACGCCGACGTCGACGGCTCGCACATCCGCACCCTGCTGCTAACCTTCTTCTTCCGCCACATGCAGGAACTGATCAAGCGCAACAACGTCTACATAGCGCAGCCGCCTCTATTCGGCATCAAGAAAGGCAAGTCGCACCAGTACATCAAGGACGAGCGCGAATTCGTCAAGGTCATGGTAAAGCGCGCCTCCGAAGGCCTCATCATCCGCTACGGAGAAGGCGCTGCCAAGCTCGAAGGCGCGGCCCTAACCAAGTTCATTACCGTGCTGAACGAGTATCTGGGATTCCTGGACAAGTTAAACAAGCGTATACGGGAAGAAAAGATTACTGCACTGCTGCCCAAGCTCGACCTGGCCAAGCGCGCCGACTTCGAAGGCGACAAAAATACGCCGCCCAGGAAAATCGAGAAGCTCGAAAAAGAACTCAAGCGCCTGCAAAAAGAGCTGAAGCTGAAGAGCGTAGAAACCCGCTTCGACGAAGAACACAATCTCTGGGCGCTGATCTTCGTGAACGCGCAGGGTGCCGAGCACATCATCAACTGGGAACTCGCTTCCACCCCGGAATGCCGCCAGCTCATCGCCAAGTTCAAGCAGATCGAGCAGTATCTCGATCCGCCCTTCATGATCGAGAGCGTCGTGAAACCCGCAAAGACGGCAGCCAGCGCCACGGATGAAGACAAAGACGAAGAAGGAAATGGGGCAGGGGATAACAATAACGAAAACGAAAACGAAAATCTGAGCGCCGCCGAGTCTAACAACGCAGAAGCCGGGAAGTCCCAGAAGAAATCCGGCAAGCCACCGGCGCTCAAAGGAAGGGCGAAAGAGCCCGAGATCGTCGAGAAGAACACCGCCCGCGAACTTTTCGATTACGTGCTGAACGAAGGCCGCAAAGAGTACACCGTCCAGCGCTACAAAGGCCTCGGAGAAATGACCGCCGAGCAGCTCTGGGAAACCACCATGGATCCCGAGCGCCGCACCCTCCTGCAAGTAAGGCTAGAAGACATAGCCGAGTGCGAAACCATCTTCACCACCCTGATGGGCGAAGACGTAGAAGCCCGCAGAAAATTCATCGAAGACAACGCGCTGGATGTGAAGAACCTGGACATCTAGGTTGTGTAGGGCGGACACTTCTGTCCGCCGCCGTTGATCTTGATTGTGTGGGGACGGGCGCCCTCGCCCGTCCAAGCCGAGCAAAGCTCGGCAGATACCACAGCGGACAGCCGGGTGCCCCACCCATTCGCGCACTCTGCGAATGAGTGGGCGGGAGCACCGCCCTACTCTTCAAGTAAGCACAACCCGTCCGCGGGAGTAGAGCCGTTGTGATTTTTCATCACAATCAGCCGGTGTCTGCCATCACAGACTCCTAACTCGAGCGATGCGAAAATAGTCTCCTGATTGGCCAGACCAGAAGGTGCGCCCGGTTCGCAGACGCTCTTTGACAATCGTAAGTTGAGGCGAGTATCCGGTGCCACGGAGCGGGGGCGACTCTGCGGAAATCCCAAAAAGAAGCGACGATTCAACCCTAAGTTATTGGTTTTCAAAGACTTTAGTTGTAAGTCCTTTAAACCCAAAGATCTAGCGGGAATTTCCCTCTAACCCAATGATTCTAATAGCGAGGGGGGAGGGGGTACCCCCCACCTGCAACGAGTAGCTAGGGTCAAAATGGGAAACAAAAGAGAAATAATATCCAAGGCAGCGGGGCTCAGGAAGAAGATGAAATCGTCCGCGTCGCACCGTCCGCGCCATACTTCACCTCCGGATAAGCCCGGTCAAACAAGACCCAAAGCGCTCCGATGACGACGAAAACAAGGTAGCTTCCCTCCGGACCAACCGACCCGCCCGTGAGCCAAACGGGCCCGTGAAAGCTGGAGTTGAGCAAGTGCCCAGGCAGAACCGCCCCGCTGTTGGGAACGGAGTACAGATAGCTCTCGCCCCAATCCCACGCCATGTGAAAGCCGACGGCCCACCACAAATCGCCCGTCCGCCGCAGCGTGAGACATAGGAAGAAGCCAATCAATCCCGCCGTCACGAGGCCCGTGCTCGCTTCACCCGGATTTCCGCCATGGATGGCGCCGAACGAAACCGAAAGCAGTGCCGCCGCCGGCCAGAAATTCATTCCCTTGGTCAGCACCCACTGCGAATATCCGCGCCACAGGAAATCCTCAAAGAATCCCGTGAGCAGAAAAAACAAAGCGTAATAAGCCGCAAATTTAAAGATGCGCGCACCGTGCAAAGACAGCGACCCGAACTCAAACGCGCCTGCGACGCGCAGACCCAGCATCAGCACGCTCAGCGACCCGATCCCCCACAGCGTCCCTACCCAGAAATTGCGGCCAAACGCTCCGCGTGCCGGAAGCCCAAAGTCGCCGAATGGACGCTCTTCGATCCGCACCATGACAAACCCTGGCAAGATCGCGGCCAGCATCATGCCGGCTTCCATCACCATACCCCACCACATCGGCCCACCGGCAAGAGGATGGACAAAGCGCATGAGCGCGCCTTCGATGAACAGCACGATGCCAGCCATGGCCAGATAAATCAGCCAGCGGGTTCCCGCATACATGCCGTCGGGCCCGACGAAAACTTCGCGAAAAGGCGATTCGCGTCGAGCTTCTGCGAGCATCGATGGCGCCGGGGAAGCGAGCGGCGCGGAGTCCGCGGTGGGCAGCGCCGTTGACTGTTCCACAGAGGGCGGAAGCGGATTGGTATCCATTGGTGTCTGGAACATGGTAAAACACTCGGTCTCCCTTGTTGCGGCGATTTCTTCATTCCGATGCTTTCCGCGCCCCGCAATTTGCCGCGGCCGCGCTGCTGCTGGTCTATCTTCTGCAGTGCGTCTGGCTGGTCCGCGTGCAAACGTTGCATGCCTCGCTCCCGGATACCGACCAGGCTCTGCGCATCTACCAGGGCCTCGAACAATGGAACAGCGGCGCCATCGCCGGAGCTCCCGAATCGTTGCGCTCCGAAGCCGCCACCGGCGTGCCTTCTGCGGGGCGCGCCGGCCATCTCAGCGTGCGCGATGGTTACGATCAGGACCGCTCGCCGCTCTACTACCTTGTCGCTGCTGCACCGCTTCTGTTGCGCCCCGGTTCGTGGTTGCCGGAATCGCTCCAACCGTTACTGGCCGCGACCCCGTACCTGTTTTTCGGGGTCATGCTCGGAGGCTCACTCTGGTACATTGCGCGCCGTCTCTACGGCAACGCCGGCGGATATATCGCGCTTGCCCTCTACTGCTTTTCACCGGCCATGATCGTGAACGTCGCCGGAGCGCAGAGCGTGGGAGAAATGGGCGCCGTATGGGGTGCGTTCGGAACCATTTTCACCGCCATCGCCGTAGCACACACGCTCTACGCTCCGCGCGAAGTTGTGCTCTGGAACTGGCGACGCATTCTGCTTCTGGGATTGTCTCTGGCACTGGCCGCGGGCAACCAGTTTTCGCTTGGCGTGCTGGCGCTGGTAATTTTGCCGCTCATGTTCTGGGTGGCGCCAGTCCGGCCGCGCGCCGTGCTCGCGATCTGGACCACCTCAGTCGCAGTGGCCGTGGTGCTGTTGTTTGCCGCCTATTTTTTTGAGCCTGCATCGTTCTGGCAAGGAATGCTACACGCGCGCTGGATAAACTTGGAGCCCGCCGCGTTTGGCACGTCCGTCTCCTACCGCCGTGCTTTGCAAACGATCTTCGTCAGCAACCCGCCGCTGACGCTCGCCCTGCCCGTGGCGCTGATCGCATATTTCGGATGGAAGCGCACCCGCTATTTCGGCAACACCGCGCCGCTTCTGATCGCGGCGGTGTTGCTCATCCTGGCCGTGGGCGCTCCCAGTTTTCCGGGACAAGGATTCCATCTGACCATGCTCGTGTTCCTCTTCGTCTTCGTCAGCGGAGTGTTCGCCGATTTGCTGGAGACTCAGCAAAGCCTGCTCGTTACGGCGGGCCTGTCCGGATTGTTGAGCGCCTCCGCCATCTGGAACCTGTACCAGTTGGCCCGTCTGGTATAGCGACGGTCGTCCGCGCCCGTCCCCCGCAAATCTCGCAGGTTAGAATAAGTACTTACCACATTGGCAAGGATCGACCATGAGCACCCTGACCCAAACTCCCACACCGAAGACCATCTATGTAACGCGAACCGGGCTCCCGCTGAGTCTCAAGCTGGAATGGCCTTTCCGGCACGCCACGTCCGGCGCGGACTTTGACGTCTTGCATACTGTGATCACGCTGGAAAATTCTGAAGGCCTGCGCGCGCTTGTGGCCGTGAATCTTTCCGCCACGCTGCGGGAAGTGCTGTCTTCGCTCGAACCGAGAGACACCGAAGGTCCTGTCATCAACGCTCTGCGCAAGGAGGTCGACCACAAGCAGACGGAATTCGTGAAATCCGGCAAGCTGGTGCCGCTGCCCTTCTCCAGCCGCCACTATAGCTTCAAACTCAAGAAGTGGGTTTTCGGCAAGGCCACCGACGAAGAAATTGCCCGCATGATCGAGCGCAAAGTGTACTGGCAGACGCGTCTGGTCGGCGGAGCTGTGTGGCTAGGCGACCCGACCGAGGCCCTTTACCTCGATACCACCGCCGATCACATCGCCGAAATCGCCGCGGGACTCGCGCAGCAGGGACTTTTCACCATGGCCCGACGCTACGCCACCGCGCTTCCCGCCCTGATGGATCAAAGAGGCCGCTTCGAATCCGAGATGGCCACAGCCCGCCAGCAGTTGGAAGAAAAACATGCGTTCGAGCGCGGCTAGATCAGGGCCCCCGGCTCCTAAAGGGCGGATAATTTCGAGGATTTGCGGTATCGCTAAAGCGACACCCTGATACGAGACTTATGGCGAATCCAGAGTCACTGTGATCGCAGGCAGTTGCCTAGCCGCGCTCGGCTTGGACAGCCGAGGACGGCTGTCCCTACGCGATCTTTACCTACCATACACGGCAAGCGTTCTCCCGTACCATCGGCTGGCCTGGCTTGCAGCGGAATGCGTCATGAAATTCCTTCATGTTCGAGGCCACTCCATTCGCCCGATACTTCTCCGGTGAGTGCGGATCCACCGTCGCTCGCAGCCGCTTATTCTCGTCACGCTCGTTCGTGCACCAGCTCTGCCCATAGGCGACGAAGAAGCGCTGCTCCGGTGTCAGCCCATCCAGCGGCTCCAGTTTTTGATCTTTCGTGTCTTCCTTCCACGCCAGATACGCCAGCAGCGTCCCGCCCAGATCCGCTAGATCCTCGCCGTTGGTCAGTTTGCCGTTGACTTTGATGTCATCGATGATCGTGTATCCAGAATATTGGTCGACCACGCATTGGGCGCGCTGCTCAAATTGCTTGCGGTCGGCCTCCGTCCACCAGTTGCGCAGATTGCCCTGCGCGTCGAACTGGCTGCCCTCATCGTCAAAGGCATGGGTCAGTTCGTGGCCCATGGTAGCGCCGGTGTCACCATAGTTGGGCGCAGCATCCGACAGCGCGCTGAACAGCGGCGGCTGTAGCACTCCCGCCGGAAAGTTGATGTCGTTTTTCTGCGGATCGTAATACGCATTGACGGTGGGGGGCGTCATGTCCCACTCCTTGCGGTCCACCGGCTTGCCGATTTTTGCTAGCCAGCGGTGAAACTCGAACCATGACGCGCGCTCCGAGTTCCCGATTTGGTCTCCGCGAACGATCTCCAGCGCGCTGTAATCTCGCCACGTGTCGGGATAACCGATCTTGTTTGTGATCGTATGCAGCTTGGTGAGTGCCTGCTCCTTCGTCGCCGCTCCCATCCACGGCAACGCCTGGATCTCGCTCTGCATGGCCGCTTCGACCTCTTTCACAATTTTCAGTGCTGCCTCCTTCGCATCAGGACTGAAGTACTTGGCCACATACGCCTGGCCCAGCGCTTCTCCCAGGTCGTTATCCACGTCATTCGTGCAGCGCTTCCAGCGTGGCGGCAGTTCTTCCCGTCCCCGCAGGGTCTTGCCGTAGAAATTAAAATTTTCTTTCACGAACGCAGCGGAGAGGTCGGTGGCCGCATCGTGCGCAGCGTGCCACCGCAGATACGTTTTCCATTCTGCCAGGCTTTCTTTTTCGATTTCTTCACTCATGACATGGAAATAGTCCGGTGTCACCACGTTCAACGACCCAAGCGATCCCATGCCGGTTCTTGTGAAATAAGTGTTCCAGCCGAAAGCTGGCGCCAGCTTCTGTAGTTCCTCCACGCTCATCTTGTGATAGAGCTTGGACGGATCGCGTCGTTCGACGCGGGTCATCTGACCCTTGGCGAGTGCCGTCTCGATGCGCATCACCGTCGCTGCTTCCGTGGCGGCATCGGCTGGCTTGTCTCCCAGCAGCTCAAACATCTTTGCGGCGTGCGCCACGTAAGCCTGGCGCAGTTCTTCGGACTTGGGATCGTCTTTCAAATAGTAATCGCGATCCGGCAGGCCGAGTCCGCCCTGATCGGCCTCGGCGATCACGTGCGTCGAGTCCTTGAAGTCCTGATTCGAGCGGAACGTGAACAGCGTTCCCTCACCGTAGAGCGACGGCGGAAACTGTGCGTTCGCGGCATATACCGCCAGATCCTGCTTGGAGCTCAGACCCGCGATGCGCTTCAGCTCCGGCAACAAAGGCTTGGCGCCAAGCTTCTCGATGGCCGCCTCATCCATGCACGATGCGTAGTAATCGCCGATCTTCTGCGTCAGTGCATCCCGCGCGCCATTCGCTTTCATGGCTTCTTCTAGGATCGTCCTCAACTGCGCGCGGTTCTCGTCCTCGAGTTTGCCATACGTGCTCCAGCTCGACTGGTCCGGCGGAACCGGGTTTTTTTTTATCCACCCGCCACATGAGTACGTATAGAAGTCCACGCACGGATCAACGGCTTTATCCATGGCGGAAACATCCAGCACCGGCTCGGAAGAGGAGTGTTGGGCACACGCAGGCACAGTGGCCGAAAGCACGGCCAGAATCAGAGCGGAGGTTTTCCAGTTCATAAAGGTTCTTAAGGCGCGAAACTGCTCTCTGAGATTATCGCTTCGTTCAAAACTTATCCAGCGGCACCAACCCGTCGCTGGCGCGCAGCGCCACCGCCTGCAATGTTTTGTGATCGGCGACGTGGCGCCAAAGACTCCCCGCGCGCTGAGCGATCTTCTGAGACAATAATGTCAGGGTGTAGAGGAGTGTCCGCCCTAACATATTCTGAGCCAACGCACACTCTACGTTAGTACATTCCACATTAGTATCCTCTCTAGCTATAACATCCCTACCTATTACTCCCTACTTATTGCGACCTAACTTTCGAACCCCACATAGCACACACGGCCTACAATATAGTCGCCGGGCTTCCGTCCATCTTCTAGGCTTATTACTTCAATCCGGTAGGCGGGGTTTTGCGGACGCAGGATCAAGTGGGCGCCCGCAGTTTCAACATACTTGATGGTGCAAGTCGCATTTTGACGCACAGCGTATATGTTACTTTCGCCCTTGCGGTAGGGAATCAGCGAATTATAGTGGCGGTCGAGAAGTAAGACGGCGCCAGGCATCGTCCGGGGATACATGCTCATTCCTTCCTTTGCATCCGCCTTGATGATCACAAAGCGTTCCCAGTCGCTGCGGTCGCCTTCCACTTCCTTCCTCAAGCGCTTGAGGAAGCTCTTCTTGAACTTCAGGATCTCCTTGACGTGCATGCTCAGGATCAGCGCTTTGAAGGCTGCGATATGCGGGTCTGCGACCACCACGTTGTCGAATTCGTCCTCGCTCGGCAGGAGGATAGAGGCGCGCTTGTTGACTTCGGCCGGGTCGATAAGATCCAGCACCGAAAGATGCTGCACGTTCAGGACTTTGTCCATGCCTTCCAGGCTGAGCCCGCGCTTGCGGTTCAGGAAGTTGGAGACGTGGGCTTGCCTGAAGCCGGTCTGGTCCGCCAGACGCAAGCCAGTGAGTTCCCCTGCATCAATGCGCTCCCAAAGAATCGTGCGGAGATTTTCTTGAAGCATACGGAATTTCATCGCTGGAGTATAACACGCTCCAATAGCCAATCGCTATGTTTGACAGAAGTGCAACATCTATAAGGAAATACAGTTCTTGACTTAGTCGTTTTGTAGCTATAGCATAACTCGATTATCTGTCTCATAACATACTTATACTGCAGGAAAGGTTGTCAGCCATGATAGAAGTACAATTCCACGAGAACGAAGAAAGAAGCTTCGGTGAGTTCCGTCGAAAGGTACGGTCGGCGGAAGTGCTCTCGGCATCGATGCAGCGGCTGTTGCAGGCCATTCACTTCAACGGGCGTTTGAGCATTATTATTCAGAACGGGCAGGTGCTCAAGTCCGGCTACGAGGAGGGTTACTTCCGGCAACCGGAGACGGGAATAGCCGCCAAGCTGCAGTAACTGCTTTATCTCCAATTAAATAGCATCACAGGTCATCGTAAGAGAAACGAGCCCTGGGCCAAGAAATCGGCGCCAGGGTTTTTTTTTGGTTTGAGTGTTTTCCATTTCATACGGAGAGGCAATCATGAACTTCATAAGCAGGGTGGAAGGTCAGGAAGTCCAAGTCGAACTGAAGTATTGCGAGCGGTGCGGCGGATTGTGGCTGCGTTTGCAGGGAGCCAGTGAAGTGTATTGCGCCAGTTGCCGTGTGCATCTGGCGGCAATGCCAAACCCGGGGGAGGCGCCGCCCCGCAAAGCGCGCCGCCGCAAAGCGCGCGCGCTAGGAAGAGATGTTCAAGGAGAAAACGTTCAGAGCCCGGCCCGGATTGAATATCTGGAGGGCGTGGCGGCGATGGAGGTGTGGGCATGACAAGTACACAAACGACGAGCACGCAAGCATGGAGTCTGATGGGGCAGGCAGAACCGCCGCCGTCGATGGTGTTTGGCGAAACGGAGATGGAACTGTGGTCCTACCGCAGGCGCACCGTGGCGCTACTGCGCCGTTATGCCCGGGCCTCGGTCGAGGTGGGGAGGCTGCCGTCGCTGCTGGGACGCGAGTTCTTCCGGTCACGGGTCACGTCGTACACGATGAGAAACTTTGAGGAAGTCGTGATCTTTGTTGCCGACATGGAGCGGGCGATCGAGAAGTTGAACCCACTGAAAAAAAAGCTGCTGGCTATGAACGTTCTGGAGGAATATACCCTAGACGAGGTTGCGCGGCTGCTCGGTTGTAACCGTAGAATGGTCCAACGGCTCCTACAGGACGCGCTCGACCAGCTCTCGAGAATACTGCTAGCGGGGGGTCTGATGGATAAATTGCCTCCGGCGACGAGAGGTCAAAAAACTTGTCAAGAGAGTAAAAATTACAATTTCGAGGTAAATGACTCAAATAAAGGCGAAAATAAATCTCGGAAATTTGTCCACCTACCCCCCTCTAATTTGATATCCTAAACATAGCAGTCGAAAAAAGAAAAGATTCTGAAGGGCGCGACGCAAATCGCGCCCTTTTTCTATTTAGGCGGGCGGGTGAAAACCAGGAGTCGGTGGCAAAGTCGATCCTCGAGAAGCTGGGTTGTACGAAGAGTTCCCTGCCATCCATGGTGGAGAGGACGCGTAAAAGGTGACGTAGAATCAGAATAATTGTAAAACGCAGATTGAGGATGGCGTCGGGAAAGCGGACGGAACGCAGCATGGACATGACCTGGGTCACGGAACGAGTTGCGCTGGGCGGTGGGATATGGAATGCGCGGAACATGGAAGAACTGGCGCAAGCCGGTGTGACCCACGTGCTCAACATGCAGATCGAGTTCGATGACCGGCCGCTCGCGCAGCCGCACGGGATCCGCGTGCTGTGGAATCCGACCGACGATGATTTTTTGCCGAAGCCTCCGGAACTGCTGAAACGAGGAGTTGATTTTGCGCTGGAAGCACTGGACGACAAGGAGGCGCGGCTTTATGTTCATTGCGCGGCAGGGGTGCACCGGGCCGCGATGATGACGCTGGCGGTATTATGTGCGATGGAGTGGGAAATCGAAGCGGCCATGGTGATGATCGAGACGCGAAGGCCAGTAGTCGATTTCGCGGACGTTTATGTGGAGAGTGTGCGGCGATTTCTGGAGTCGCGAGTTGAGAGCGAGCCGCGGAGTCCAGACTAGCAATCGGAATTGAGTTGGGAGGGAATATGCGAAAGGGGCGCCGCTCGGCAGAGCGGCTTTCTTATTGGCCCGAATTGGGGTCGCGCGCGCTCACGAGGAGAGAACAAGAGATGCCCAGATCACTTGCAGACAAGTGTTTCCCAATGGTGGCGAAGGTGGTGATTTCCCTGGCGTTGGTGCTGCTGATCGCGTTGACATTGTCGACCAAGTCGCAGGCACAAGGGCCAGCGCTTACAACGATCAGCGATACGGTATATCGGGCTGACGGAACCGCCGCATCGGGTACTGTGCTGATCTCATGGCCGTCGTTCCAGACCGCAGAGGGAGACGCGGTGGCAGCGGGCAATCTGAATGTGACGATAGGACCACTCGGCGCGTTTACAGCGCAACTGGTTCCCAACGTGGGCGCGTCTCCGGCGGAAACTTACTACATCGTGGTTTTCCAACTGGATGACGGAACTGTCCGGACGGAATATTGGGCAGTTCCGGCGACATCGCCGACGACGATTGCCGCGGTACTGACGACACCGGGTACAGGACCTGGGAACCTTACCGCGACGCAGCCCTACGTGAATGCGGCGGTGGCGAATCGCGCGATCGACGCCACGGTGGTGCACCTGGCGGGAACGGAAACGATCACCGGCACGAAGCAGTTTACTGTGCCCCCGTCGCTTCCGGCGCCGGTCGGAGCCAGTGACGCTGCGAACAAGGGTTATGTGGATGCGGCGGTGGGGAACGTCGGCGGGGGAGCGTATGTCCCCGTCGCTGGCGGCACCATGACTGGTCCATTAACTCTGCCCGCAGATCCGGCCGCACCTAACCAGGCTGCCGACCGGAACTATGTGGATAGCGGGCTTGCGGTGAAAGCGGACTTGGTGAATGGGACTGTTCCACCCGGCGAATTGGGAGCGGGAATTGCCAGCGCAGCTACTTGTTTGACCGGTAATTCGACGTGGGGATCTTGTGGTGGTGGCGGCGGCACCCCCGGCGGCTCCAATACCCAATTACAGATCAATAACGGCGGTGCATTCGGCGGACTAGCAAACGTTGGCGCTGGCTCGCCATTGACCTCGCAGGGCACAAGTTCTGCGCCAGCGTTTGCGCTGGGTCTCACCCTCGTAACCCCGGCAATGAACTGGTCACAGACTTCCACCACGGCGTTGACCGCTAACATGCCGGGAACTGTGGTTTTGACTCCCTGCCCCTCCGGCGTGGACTACACGTCCGGTGCCGGATACCAGGTCTACATCTCCGATGCGAACGCCGAAGCGGTAAGTGTCACGTCGGGGTCAACCGGAAGCGGCAACTGCTCGATCACGTTCACGCCATTCTTTAACCACTCGTCTTACACCATCAAGTCCGCTTCGTCCGGCATCCAGGAAACGATCAACACGGCTTGTGGAGTACAGACAGCAGGGTCTAGCTGGAATGGTCAGTGCAACGTAACCGTTCCCGGAGCGGGAGGGTACACTGGAAGTGCCTTTGTGGGCGCGGGCTATTATCCAGTGTACGGAACCATCTTTTTCCATGCCAATCAATCTGCCCTCAACGGCCCCGGTGCTGTGTTGCAGTGCTATGGGCGAGCGGCCTGCATACAAGTGGGCGATCAGGCAAGCAGCACCCACTATGTAGCAAACACGGTTAGTGGGTTCAGTTTCCGTACGGATAATTCCGCTTACAACTCCAATTCCGCCTATGTGGGCGTGAACATCACAAACGTAGCGCAAACCACAGGCTATCGAACGATCACCACAGCTACTGCTCACAACTTCCGGCCGGGCGACATGGTAACAATCATGTTCACCGACACCTCTGCGTTCTGGGGCGATGCTGTTGTCTACGATTGCGGATCAGGTTCATCGGCTGCTGCATGTACCAGTTCTTCGACGACCTTCCGTATTGCCGGCGGAACTGGGAGTTCGTCCGAAGCAACTCCGGGCGTCGTGGCGCTCGCTTACTCCGCCGTCCTCGATAACAGCAACGGCACTCATCTCAGTGATCTCAACTATGATTTTGCGGGAGCGGCTACCCATTTCAATAACTTCTTCGATATGTGGGACGATGAAAACGCCACTATCGACCACTTCAGTAATAACGGCATCCCACTCAACGCGAACGCGAATTGGACCGGCTCGTTCGTGTTCTCAGGGGGGCAGTCAAATATAGGGCATAATCTCGCCCCGGTGATCACTATACGTGATGCCAACATCACCGCAAATTACTCGAACTGCGTGACCGATTACAACTCGAACGGCCTCTATATCTACGATACGGTGTGTCAGGCGAGCGGGCCTTGGCAAGTGTACTCCTCGAACATTACAGGAAACTACCAGGGCGCGAACATTCGGAACATTTACTCCGAGAGCAATCTTGGACAGAACCCCGCATCTCCGGCTCATTCCCCGTGGCCGGGACTTGGCATCGGAGGCTTGATTGCCGGTGTATCTACCAGCGCCGCTAACTTCAAGGTGGAAGGCAATGGCGCAGTGTCGGGCTACACTCCGACGGGAGGAACGGGATCAACCTACTACGGTTATTACATCGTCGCCAATGACACGACGGCGGGAACTCACACTTCTCCAATGTATGTCCTTAGTTGGGAGTCCACCGGCAGCGACTCAATTCCGGTCAAGTGGCCGCGCATCGCAAACGGAGCGGACGTAATCACT
Organism: Terriglobales bacterium; assembly: GCA_050012595.1. Lineage (GTDB taxonomy): Bacteria > Acidobacteriota > Terriglobia > Terriglobales > Acidobacteriaceae > Acidiflorens. The sequence continues at coordinate 228,645 of JBEKGW010000004.1, read as the reverse complement.
TATGACGTAATCCGCAGCTCAACCGTCCCGTATATCTACGGATGTCCCGGCGGGTCAGGTGGAACGTGCGGCTCGGTCGCCACCGCCATTTCGCAGGCAACCGCTTGTGCTGGAGGCTTGGTCTGTACCTACACTGACACCGGATCGTCAACTACTTCTTCTTATTCGATTAACCTGGGAAGTTATGCTGGCCCGCTGTCTTTCTGGCCGGGTTCAATCGTCACCGTCAACCACAGTGTCACAGTGGACAACGAAGTCGGAGCCATAGGCGTAGGTCTTGGCGGAAATCCGATTCAGATCGCGGCTTTGTGCGCCGTCAATGGTGGAGCGGCCTCGCCCGGAGGTTTTACGTCATGCTTTGCCAGTTTGACCGATCCGACTGGCGATGTCGTAAGCCAGCCAGCTACTATTTTGACTGACGGTGCCCCACAAATCAGACACTCTCCGATAGCAAAAGGGCGTTTGAATTTCTCTACTGCCGACAATGTTCTCTATCCTCGCCACATCATCACGCTGATTGATTCTCAGCCCACCTTAACGAAGGCGACCCAGACTTATCGACCACTAGCCAGCATCTACGACACCTATATCGGAACAGATGTAGTCGCAACCAATGCTCCGCTAGTCACGCAGGGCCAGCTAGCCTTCGGCGCACCGGTGTCAATCTCGAATTACATCGCCAACACGGGAGACAACGTAAGCTGGTTAGAACGCCTAAGCGCATCGCAGAAAGAGTTTAACGTTCCGGTAAAGTTCGACCAGAGCGTTACGCTCAGTGGGCTGTCGAATGGTTGCCTCAATGTTGTGTCTGGCGTGATTGCATCCACCGGAAGTGCTTGCGGATCCGGAAGTGGTGGCGGGAATGTCAACTCGGTGTTTGGGCGCTCGGGAGCGGTTGCAGCGGCAGGTGGCGACTACACAGTATCTCAAGTTACAGGGGCGGCTGCAGACGCCGCGGTGGTTCATAACACGGGCGCCGAGACGATTGCTGGAGCGAAGACTTTTACCAGCACCGTCACAATGAGCGGGGGCTTGTTATTGCCGCGGGGGAATGCTTACGTTCCCGCGATTGGCGGCATTGGCCTGGATACAGCTGCCGGGTTGCCGGTGGTCAACATTGCCGGCACAACGCAGCAGGTTGCTCTTACGAGTTCGAATATCAGCGGACAAGCCGGGACAGCTCTCGCGCTGGCGGCCACTCCGACGCAGTGTAGCGGATCGTTCGCCACGGGCATTGCGGCGAATGGAAACGCAAATTGCGCAGTTGCCGACGTAATCCAGTTGCATGAAACTGCGGCGCCGGCGGGGATTCCCAACTGGGGAGAATTCTGGTTTGATTCGACGTACCACGCTCCGTTCTTCATTGACAATGCCGGACAAGCTGTGCAGCTGGGGCTGACTAATTTGTTTAACTCGGACCCGGGCGGCGACTCCCCAGACAACCTTGAGGAGCGCAATGGAAGCAATCCGCAGAACCTGCGTGTGTATTCCAGTTACACGAATAACACGACTTGGACGCGGATGTCGCTGGGATACGACTCGGCCAGCGGCTACCAAGTGCTGCGCAGCGAGGATGCGACCAGCGGCAACGCACTCGGTCTGGGAATGTATATCGGCTCCAGTGTGAAGTGGGAGTTTGGGGCGACCGGCATGCTGAAGCCGAACACGGACAACAGTTACGACATGGGTACAGACTCTGGTCAGGCAATGCGAAGCGTATTCGCGAAGACCTCGTTCAACATGTATAGCTCGGGTCGTCAGGATTTTGAGTTCCTCAACGATGCCACGAACGGTACGACGCTAAACCAGCTCGCGGTTTACAACAGCAGCGCCACGGGGGTGCAGACAGCGGCGACTACGAGCACGGATGGAGTAGTTGGCATCGTCAGCAGTGGGGCGGGCACGACTAACAGAGCGGTAATCACGTGGGCTGGGGTCGCGGCATGCAATTTTGATGCTGCCAATCCGACCGCTGGAGACTATGTGGTCGCGAGCACCACGGCGGCTGGGAAGTGCCACGACACTGGATCCACCACTCGCCCGACTGCGGTGCAGGTGATCGGGCGGATCGAAAGTGGCGAGGTGCGAGTGAGCCTTGGATCTCCGAGCGGGAGCGGTGGAGGCGGCGCGGTCAGTTCGGTTTTTGGACGTTCGGGAACGGTAACTGCGGCGAGTGGCGATTACTCGGTGGCACAAGTTACAGGGGCTGCGGTGGACTCTACTGTCGTTCACCTGGCGGGCACGGAGACGATTAGTGGGTCGAAGACATTTTCGAGCGACGTGACGCTGAGCGGGAACCTTAACGTTGCGGGGAATATTAACCAGACGGGCACGGGGCCGACGCAGTGGTCGGGGCAGGAGTGGACGGGAACGACAGTCACGGTGCCGAGCGGGATGGCTTTCTCGCTGGGGGTGGGGTCGGACGGCGGGTTCAGGTGTCAATTGGCGAGCGGGACGTCGTGTATGTTGGCGTCGGACCTGACAACCGGAACACTGCCACATGCGCAGTTGCCAGCGCTCGTCTCGGGTGATATTCCGAACAATGCGGCCAACACGACGGGGACCGCAGCGAACCTGAGTGGAACTCCGACGTTGCCGAGCGGGACAGCCGGGACCACTCAGAGCGCCGGGGATAACTCGACGAAGCTGGCGACCACGGCCTACGTGCGCAGCGAGATTCAAATGGCATGGTCATGCCCGGTCGTCGGGACGACGGCAGTAGTGAGCTATTGTAACTGGACGCTGCCTGCCGCGATCACGATAACTGGATTCGATCTCGCGGCCAGCACTGCGGCGACTGGATGCACTACGTATCCGACCCTGCAGGTCTGGGATGGAACGGCGAATGCGGAAGTGGGGAGCTATTCAATCGCTTTCACATCCGGCACCAATTTCTTTACGCAGGTCACGGGGAGCACCAATGTAGCGTCCGGCCATCTGCTGCGGCTGAAAATCACTACAGCCGGTGCAGGATGCTCCACCAATGCAGCCGGAGTCGTCGGCACCCTCACATACCAGATGCAGAACTAGCAGAGCCACCGAATCAATTAAACCATGATGAAACAAGTGTTATTGCTTCTATTGCTAGGAGCGCCGCTGGCGTGCGCTTCCAATTATTACGTTGACTGCAATTACGGGTCGAATGGAAATCCGGGCACGAGTCCGCAACAGGCGTGGCGGACGCTGCTGGAAGTCGGGATCTCCAGCTTTCAGCCGGGTGACACGATCAACTTGCTTCGGGACTGTACCTGGAATGAAACGCTGACTCCGCCGTCAAGCGGAACGAACCCGGCAACGGGCGGAGCACTGATCAAGATTGACAGCTATGGCAATGGTAAGCCGCCACACTTGACCGGCTATTTGCCGATCGCCGAGCAATGGTGGACGCAAGTCGGAACCAATGTCTGGACGGCGACGCTGTATTCAGGCACGAGCGGGCAAACGACTGTGGTGCAGTGCGGGATTCGAGGTTTCTACTGTCTGACACAGGCGCCGTCCCAGTTACAGTATGTGCGTTTTGGTACGACGTGGGGGATGTTGCAGAGTAGCCAGGCGGCTCTTAGCCAAGATCGAGATTTCTGGTACGACTCGACGAATTACATTTTGTATGTTTACAGTGCCAGCGGCAATCCGGCGTCGCATTACACTACGGTTGCGCCCATTGTGCTCAGCGGTGAAACCGTGCTGAATGTGTGAAACATCCAAACGATGAACTCGAAGAACAGGTGCGCTAAATGAGCGAGAACGATTCGCGTCGAACTCCGTTTGTCCCGTTGCCATGGGTTCAGTTCATTGATCGATCCCTCGAAGCCGAGCGGAAGGCAACGGAGGCTGAGTTCCGACGCTGCGATGCCGCGCTGGAAGCGCAAGTCCGAGCGGAGGACCTGCGCCATGAGGCGGCAGATGCCAGAATCCAAAAGGCGAATGAGGTCCTCGATTACCGCCTGGAAGAGATGAATAATTTCCGCGACCAAATCAACCACGAACGTCAGGATTATCTTCGGCGTGAAATATATGACCGCGAGAACGCTAACTTGGCGGAGCGGGTAAAGAACCTGGAAATTGTGCGCGGGGAACAATCAGGAAGGACCGCAGCCTACGCTTCGATGGTCGGCGTTGTGGTGGTAATGGTGCAGATCGTGTTGCACTTCTGGAAATAAGGAATTACAGAACTCGAATCATCGGGTGACCGGGTGATCCGGTCATCGAGAATCAAGAGCCTCAGTTGACCCGATCAAGAAGCATGCTCTAGCAAAGTGGCTGGCGGTACAAGATCGAGAGGAAACGCTGTGACTTTCAAACATCCAAACGTGCATCGCGAGTTTGTGGAGTACTCCGAGACTCAGAAGTTGCACGTTGTTTCAGTGTATTCAAACCCGTACCGCTGGCAGCGCAGACGAGAAAATTTCCATGATTTTCGGTTTCACATGGAGGCCAGTCCGAACATCGCGCTGCATGTCGTCGAAGTCGCCTTCGGAGATCGGCCGTACGAAGTCACCTGCGCCGACAATCCGCTCGACTTGCAACTGCGGACCGACTCCAGCCTTTGGATCAAGGAATGCGCCATCAATGAGGGCGTGCGCCGCTTCCCGCCCGACTGGCAATACGGTGGTTATGTGGACGGTGACTTCCACTTCACGCGGAATGACTGGGCGCTGGAGGCAATCCACATGCTCCAGCACCACAGCTTTGTTCAGTTGTTCAGCACATATGTCGACCTGACTGGCGAAACGGCAACCAGCCATCTCGGTCACCGCCCTTACCGCATGAGCACGAGCTTTGCATGGAATTACATGCACCAAACTGAATTCTTGAGTTCCCGGAGAGCGCGGCGCGGAGGAATCGATACTTACTACGCCAAGCTCCAACCGTCCAAAGCTTTTCCCTTCGGTCATGCACCAGGAGCAACCGGAGGCGCTTGGGCGTGGCGCCGGGATGCTTTCGATATGGTGGGTGGGATGCTGGACACCTGTATTTTAGGCAGCGGGGATTGGCACATGGCTTTCGGGTTGGTGCACGCGACGAATGTGGCGGCGGAGATGAAGCGGTGCACGGGGCCTTACGTAGAAGCCGTACTCAATTGGCAAGCGCGTGCCGCGAAATTGGATCGCATCGAAGGCCGCTCGCCGATGGGGTACATCGACAATTTCGCCACTCATGCTTTTCACGGCAGCAAAGCGTTGCGCGCGTATGGTGAGCGCTGGGCGCTCCTGCAAAAGTGGGACTTCAATCCCGCAACCGACATCGCGCGAGATTACCAGGGCCTGTGGCGGTGGACCGGAACCAAACCTGGACTCCGCGATGACGTGGCCCGATATTTTATCGAACGCTCAGAAGACGGTCCGCTGCTTCTAGGGGAAGCGCCATTAGTTTGACGCTATCTGAACAACAACAAGCGCACGGCCATGTGGGCTGAAGTAAAGGAGTTTTGTGAGTTCGCTGCTCATTGTGACTTTGCCATCTCGAAAGGCTGCGCGCTAGCCGACCTCTTCACTCCAGTTCTCGAGAGTCGTCTTTACGACCGCCATGAACTGGTCAGCCAGGGCGCCATCGACAATGCGATGGTCGTAGCCCAGCGTGAGGTGAACGACGGAACGGATGGCGATGGAATCCGCGCCGTCTTTGTCGGTGATCACCATGGGCTGCTTGGTGATACCGCCGACGCCCATGATAGCCACGTTCGGCTGGTTGATGATGGGCAAGCCGAAGACGGCGCCAAACTGGCCGGGGTTGGTGATGGTAAAGGTCGCCCCTTCGACGTCAGCCGGCATGAGCTTCTTCGAACGGGCGCGCTCGCCGAGGTCGGTGATGCCGCGCTGCAGTCCGAGGAAGTTGAGTTCATCGGCGTTCTTGAGAACGGGGACGATGAGTCCCCAATCGAGCGCGACGGCGATGCCAGCGTTGACGTGCTTGTGGTAGCGGATATTGTCGCCTTCAAGCGAGCTGTTGACGATCGGATATTGCTGCAGGGCGATGATGGCGGCGCGCACGAAGAACGGCATGAATGTAAGCCGCGTGCCGTACCGCTGCTCGAAGCCGTTCTTGAGCTTGTTTCGCAAATTGACGACGCGAGTCATATCCACCTCGAACATGCAGTGGACGTGAGCGCTGGTGCGGCGCGATTCGATCATGCGCTGCGCGATGATCTTGCGCATTTGGGACATGGGTACAAGGTCACCTGGAATGACAGCCGGCGCAGGGGCTGAGGCCTGACGGGGAGCAGGGCCCGCAACTGGAGCAGCCGTATGGTGCTCGACGAAATCGAGGACATCTTGCTTGGTGACGCGGCCGCCGGTGCCGGTGCCGCTCACTTTTGCGAGATCCACATTGTGCTCGCGGGCGAGTTTGCGGACGAGCGGGGAAGAGCGGACGTCGGAATCTTCTTCGTACTCGGGAGCACGGGCGGCAGGCACGGGCGGAGCCTGGGCGTCTGTCTTTACCGGTGCCGGAGCGGCAGGAGCAGGAGCGGGCGCAGCGGCCTTGGCGGGAGCGGAAGCGCCACTGCCGTCGCCAATCACGCCGACGACGGTGTTGACCTGAACGGTGTTGCCTTCGGAAACCTTGATTTCCTGAAGAATTCCGCTGGAGGGCGCGGGGATTTCGGCGTCGACCTTGTCGGTGGAAATCTCGAACAGGGGCTCGTCGCGCTGGACCTTGTCACCGGGCTTTTTCAGCCACTTGGTGATGGTTCCTTCGAAAATTGATTCGCCCATCTGGGGCATGACCACGTCAGTCGGCATAGTTCCCTCTCCATGAAGCCCTGCGCAAATGGCGGGGGGAAGAGCAACCTAATATTATAGCGAAGCCCAGGGTAACTTCGGGCGCAGAGCGCACGGGTCTGTGCGGGCCCTTGCGTCGTGCAAAGGTCTCACCCTGGTTTAGCGAGGAATGCGATTTCTTGGGGAGCAAAGAACGATGAAGAAATTTTTGGCGGTTGTATTGCTTTGCCTTCCTGCCTTCGGGCAAGGGACGTACTCGGGTCGCGGTGTGGACTCGGGCCCTGCGGCGTATGTTGCTACGTCGGTCTGCGGCCCTCCCAACTATAGCTGCTTCAACTCCTCCACCAGCGTCGTCAACCTCACCAATCCGATTCCCAGCTGGGGACCGAACACCTGTAATTCGGCAAGCATGTTGACGCTCGAAACCTGTGGGAACCTGACCGGGGCCGGATACTCCAATACTCCCGCCGACTTCGGGAACCAGATGGTCCGCATCACGGACGTGAACACAGCAAGCACTGGCTATAACTCCGTTTACACCTACGACGACCCGTATCCCACGGCTTGGAACACGAACGACACGGGGCTCTTGGTCAGGGAAGCGGACTACGTGAACGCCAATCCCATCATCCAGGTCGTGATGACGTTCAACCCGGTGACGATGGCTGCGGCGATGACCAGCCCTGTGCTCTCGCTTGGATCGAGCAGTTTGGGTGTGTGGTCGCACTCCGCGAGCAACATCATTTACCAGTACAGCGGCACGAAACTCTACAGCAACGTGGTGGTGATGACTCCGGGCTCTGCGTCCTTGACCCCCACGCTGATGTTCGATTTTGGCGGCTCGAATTGCTTGACCAACTCCGTCAACGGCTACACCGGGGGAACCTTTACCCCCACTTGGGCGAGCGCCGAAGGAGTGCCAACCTCCAGCCTGGACGACACTGTGTTCGCGAGCGCGTGGTCGAACACTGGTGGGCAAGGCTCGGGAATCTACATGACGGCTTGGACTGTTGGACAGGCCGGGTGCGATCTGTACAACTTGGCTACCGGCATTGTCACGCACAATGGAGCGCTCGTTTCTACGCCGACCGCAAACGGCGTAGTCGCTGACCAATGGGGCGGGACGGCGAACGGTGCCATCCCCGACTTGTTCTACGACCATGACGCTTTTACGTCTCTCGGCGACACTTATGTCTGGCTCGACTCAACCGCGAGCAATTACATTCAAGGCTACAGCGAGGAAGGGCCGTACATCTGGAAACTCGGAACGGATCAAGTCGTTAAGTGCGGCATCGGAGCGCCCAACTGGACCGCGAGCCACGCCTACACCACCTTGGGATACCGCATCCAACCGAGCAGTGGCAATGCTGCTGGCTACATCTACCAGATCATCGCGTCCGGCAACGAAGGCACTAGCGGAAGCTCCGCTCCAACTTGGAACCAGACTCCGGGGAGCAACACGACGGACGGAACAGTCACATGGCGGAACACCGGCATTGGAACCGCCCAGAGCTTTGCGTGCACCGGCCATCTCTGGGACGGCTACACCGGACTCGCTAACTCCAATGAACACGTTCCCCAGTTCAACAGTTACGCGAATCCCATAGTGCCTCAAACGACATTAGGTCCGACATCACCTTTCCTCTACGGCGACCAGCACTTCGGGCATACCAACGACAACCAGTACGACACGGCTTGGATTTGGAACGTGGCCGGGATTCCGCCGAACCAGAACTGGCTCGGTACGCTCACCGGATGGGGCATTGGCGAGCTACTGTTCTTTTCTCCCGTCAACGTCTCGCCCGGAACACCTAACTTCGTTGGCACTGGCGGCACACTCGGTCAGGTAAGGCGCGCGGTGCACGAGTACAACACGATGTGGAGTTGGGTATTCGATATTCAGAACTCGACCAGCATGATTTCGCAGACGGGAAACTTCGCCCTGCTCTCGACCGACGGCATGGGACAGTTCGGGCAGTGGCCTAGTACCAGCTATCCATCCGGACGAGCGAGTTGCAACGTCGGTGGCAATAATTGGCAGTCAAACGACTCGACCGACTTTCAGGTGGGGGGCTATGTGTTTCCGAATCCGCAATACGGCGGCAACGCGGGGCACTACATCTACAAAGTGGCTTCCTGTTCTGGGGCGTGCCAGACGGGTTCCTCCACGCCGACTTGGGTGCAATCATCAACCGTTGCTGGTGTGGGAACCTTCACGGACGGCACAATTACGTGGGGAGCCGCGCCGGATGTGTACACGTCAACCAATACGGCTGTCCAGAATTGCAGGGCAGACTTGATGGTGGTCAAACTAACGCGATGAGTGAACTGGGGGCGGTGCGAAATGTACGGGCCGAAGCCAGAAGAGGCATACGTGTGGAGGGTACGGTTTGCGACAGTTCCAACCCCAGCGGGAATCCGGGACGTCATTAACCCCTCGTTACCGTACTCGACGAGCTGTCCAAATGGCATTGTTTGGCGGGACGTAGGGCCGTAAACCCAGAGCGGTGCTGTGGGTGCAATGCAGCTTGAGCTCAGCTAAAAATCCCATGAAAATCTCAGAGCATTTCACGTTGGAGGAACTTTCTTTCTCCGCAGCGGCGGCGCGCCTCGGACTGGACAACACTCCGAATCCGATCGTAATTACAAATCTGGGTCTGGTGGCGGCGGTCATGGAAAGAATTAGAACGCTGCTTGGGGACGGGCCCATCGTCGTGCACAGCGGCTACCGTTCGGCTGAGGTAAACCAGGCGGTGGGTGGAGTGGTAACGAGCGCTCACTGCTTCGGCTTGGCCTGCGACTTCGTTTGTCCAGCGTTCGGTACGCCGACGGAAGTGGCACTGGCTATCTTGAAGTCCGAGATCGAATACGACCAACTTATCCTTGAGTACGGATGGGTCCACGTTGGCCTGGCGCAAGAGGGATTGTTATTCCGCCGGGAAACCCTGACGAAGCGTTCGCCATGGGCAGCGTATGAGTCCGGCATCAAGGCTCAACCGATTTCATCACACTGCTCCAATAATACAAGTGTAACACGATCATAAGGAGATACTATCTTGAAAAAGTACGTCGTCTATCTGCCCACTGTTGTGCTACTGCTTACCACGCTCGCGAACGCCGCCACGCCGGCAATTGCTGCGTTCTGGATGAACCATGCCACCGCCGCGGCGATCTTTGCGCCGCTGGCCGTCATTGTGGCACATTGGCTGCCTTCGCCAATGACGGCCTCAACTCAAAGTAAGTAACTCAATTTCCGAGAAAATCAAAGGAGAAGCCATTCATGAGGAAAGCTCTTGTCGTTTCGCTGTCTCTTGCCATGTTTTGCACCGCATGTTCGACCGCTTGGGTGTCAACGCTTGATTCCATTCTGGCCGCGGCAGCTCCGGCGCTGATCAACATTCTGCAAATCGTCGCCGTGGCCAACGGCCAACCGGTGGACGGCAACCTGGCAGCGAAGATTAATGCCGACGCAGCGGCCATCAAGACGCTGGCTGCTGACTTCGCCAAGGCCTCGTCGGGATCCGCGCCGGGCGTTTGCCAGGAGTTGCAAGCGGCGGTTAATGCATACCAGGCCGATCAGCAACTTGTGCTTCAGGTTGCACAGGTAAGCGATCCGAACACGCAAACGAAAATTACGCTGCTTGCTGACTTGGTGGCAGGCACGGTGAAAGCAATCACGGCAGTGATTCCATCCTGTGAGAACGCGGCTTCGCCCCATAGCATGCGGACCGCGCCGCGCTATAGCGTCTCCACCTTCACGGACCATTACAACAACATTCTGCTGTTGCCGACTGGCAACGCGGCTGTGGATGCGGTGACTCGGAAACTGAAACTCCATCGGCACTCGAAACTTGTGCGGTCGGTGACTTTGGGACGACTCCAGTGACCAACCGCAAGTTTGGCGCACTCCGCGACGTTCATGATGTGCGGGATCGGATGTACCGGGCTTCGCCGCGAGCGGAGCCAGTCCCGCAACATGTGGATCTGCGGGAATGGGGCGGACCGATCAAGGATCAGGGCGAAGAAGGTAGCTGCACCGGGCATGCCTTCTCGTCCGCGCGCGAATGGATCGCGCGGAAGTATGAGAGGACCTCTCCGATCCTGAGCCCGCAGTGTCTGTATGTCGAGGAACTGATTGCCGATGGTTCCTTCCCGAAAGACGACGGCGCAATGCCGCGCACCGGTTGCCAGGTGCTTACCGCGAAAGGTTGCTGCGAAGCGTCGCTATATCCCTACATTGCGGGCAAGTTAGTTGCTCCGACTGCGGAGCAGGAGCAGAACGCGCTCAAGTACAAGACGGGCGCGTATCACCGCATCGGAACGTTGCCTGGCTTTCTCAGTTGCTTAGCTGACCCAACACCGTGGCCGGTTCTGGTCGGATTCGTGGTCTACGAGTCGTTCATGAGCCAGCAGGTTGCGGACACTGGCATTATGCCCATACCGCAGCCGGGCGAACAGCAGCAAGGCGGCCATGAGGTGCTCTGCCTGGGTTATGACCTGCCGAAACAACTGGCGCTGATCCAGAACAGTTGGGGCGACAGTTGGGGACAGGGGGGTTATTTCTGGATGCCCTTTGACGTAATCAGTTCGCCGGACACCGATCTGTGGATGGTGCACACGGGCGGACTCTGGAAGTAGTTGTGTAACACGAAGAAGTGCGCGGCGATTCCCGCATGATCGTGCCTTCTCACCCTCTTGCTCATCGGTCTCGAATCTCTTGGTGATCTTTAGCATCCAAGAAATTGACAAAATCCACAGGAGGCGGGAACGATGGCACAAACACAATATGCCGCCGCGCACTCAACCAAAATCTCCGGCGATGCGCTAGACCAGTTATTCCGCCAGGCCCGCACACATTCGGCATGGCTTCCCAAGCGTGTGTCCGTGGAAACGCTGCGCGAAGTTTATGAGCTGGCGCAAATGGGTCCGACCAGCGCGAATTCTACTCCCGCCCGTTTCGTATTTCTCGAAAGCGAAGCTGCGAAGGCTCGTCTTCTGCCCGCCCTCGCTCCGCTCAATGTCGAAAAAACAAAAGCAGCTCCGGTCACCGTCATTGTCGCGTGGGACACCGAGTTCTACGAGAAGCTCCCCAAGTTATTTCCCCACGCCGATATGCGCTCCTACTTCGTGGGCAACAAGGCATTGATCGATGAAACGGCCTTCCGCAACAGTTCGCTGCAGGGAGGCTACTTCATAGTCGCCGCTCGAGCTGTGGGACTTGATTGCGGCCCGATGTCCGGCTTCGACCCGGCGAAAGTGAACGCTGAATTCTTCCCCGACGGCAAATGGAAAGTGAACTTCCTCTGCAATCTCGGGTACGGTGATCAAAGCAAGCTGTTTCCCCGCAACCCGCGTCTTGAGTTTGGCGAGGCGTGCCGGGTGCTGTGAGGGTTCCGCCGGAGACGCGGCAAGCCGCGTTTCTACGGGAAGGTCTATGCTCCCGATTTTTTCTCGATCTTTTTCTCGACCTTCGCCCAGGTATCCTTCAGCGCCACGGTGCGGTTGAACACAAGATGTCCGGGCTTGGAATCCGGGTCCACGCAAAAATATCCAAGGCGTTCGAACTGATAGCGACCTTCGATTGGCGCATTTGCCAGCGATGGCTCCAACTTGGCATGCGCGATCACTTCCAGCGAGTTCGGGTCTAAGTTCGCAGTGAACTCCTGGCCCTCTTCAACCTGATTCGGGTCTTCCTTGGTGAAAAGCTTGTCGTAGATCCGCACTTCGGCGTCGAGAGCATGCATGGCTGACACCCAGTGGATGGTCGACTTCACTTTGCGTCCATCCGGAGCATTCCCCCCGCGCGTCGCCGGATCGTACATACAGTGCACCTCAACCACTTCTCCCCGGTCGCTCTTCACTACCGACTTCGCCGTAATGAAGTAGCCGTAACGCAGCCGCACTTCGCGTCCAGACGACAAGCGGTAATATTGCTTGGGCGGGTCTTCGCGGAAATCGTCCTGCTCGATATAGAGCACCTTGGAAAATGGCACTTTGCGCTTCCCGGCGCTTGCATCCTCGGGATTATTGACCGCGTCGACTTCGTCGACCTTACCTTCCGGGTAGTTATCGATCACGACCTTCAATGGCCGCAGCACAGCCATGACGCGCGGCGCGCTTTTGTTCAGGTCCTCGCGGACGAAGTGTTCGAGCATCGCAAGTTCCAGCGTGCCATTCGTCTTCGAAACCCCGATGGCCGCACAGAAATTGCGGATCGCCTCCGGCGTGTAGCCACGGCGCCGGATGCCGGAGAGCGTGGGCATGCGCGGATCGTCCCAACCGGTGACGCGTTTTTCCTGCACCAGCGTGAGCAGCTTGCGCTTGCTGAGCAGCGTGTAGGTAAGGCTAAGGCGGTCGAACTCCATTTGCTGGGACGGAAAAATACCGAGTTGCTGGATAAACCAGTTGTAAAGCGGGCGATGATCTTCAAATTCGAGCGTGCAGATGGAGTGGGTCACGTGCTCGATGGAATCGGACTGGCCGTGCGCGTAGTCGTACATGGGATAGATGCACCACTTGCCGCCGGTGCGGTTATGCTCGGCGTGCAGGATGCGGTACATGACCGGATCGCGCATGTTCAGGTTTGGGGACGCCATGTCGATCTTGGCGCGCAGCACGCGCGATCCGTCGGGGAACTCGCCTTTGCGCATGCGCTCAAACAGGTCAAGGTTCTCCTTCACCTCGCGATTGCGGTGCGGACTTTCTTTGCCGGGCTCGGTGAGAGTGCCGCGATGCTTGCGAATTTCTTCCGCACTTAGATCGTCAACATACGCTTTACCTTCGTGGATGAGCTTGATCGCCCACTCGTAGAGCTGATCGAAATAATCGGAAGCATAATAGAGACCGTCCCACTCGAAGCCCAGCCAGCGGACGTCCTTCATGATGGAATCCACGTACTCCTGCTCTTCCTTCTCCGGGTTGGTATCGTCGAAGCGCAGATTAGTCTTGCCGCCGAACTCGTCGGCTAATCCAAAGTTGAGGCAGATGGATTTGGCATGGCCGATGTGCAGATAGCCATTGGGTTCGGGAGGAAAGCGGGTCTGGATGACGGCGTCGCCGTACTTCTTCGTTTTCAGATCTTCAATGACGGTGTCGCGGATAAAGTTCGAGGGGCGAGACTCGGAAGGCGCGTTCGTGCCAGCTTCGTTAGGTTTGGATGAATATGAATTCGCAGCGCTCATGCTCTTTCTATTTTATATGGAAGAGTGGGTTCGCGGCGGCTGCTGGCCGTCTCTCGGCGATAGCAATGCCGTCACAAGCAAGCTCGATGATGTCCTTGCCGGGCGCGGCCACCACCGGGATGAAGCACGTGATAATCTGCGTGGAGAGGCTCCGCAGCCTTCCCCGAAAGCCCCTTGGCGCGCGGCGGTCTTCTAGTCTTTGATGGCAAATTGCGCTCAATGTGGTCGTCAACTTCCAGCCCTCTCCTTCGGCAGGAAGCTTTGCCAGTGGTGCGTGCAGCATGAAGCTGCGCAGCGCGGCGAGGATTCTCCTATCCAGCGCGTCGAACCCGCGCCATGGATGCGGTCGCAGTCCAGTTCGATGGCGGTTACGCAGGCCATTTTCGGCATCAATGTTGCGGTGTTTGTCGCCATGACATTGGCTGGCGTTTCGATGCTCGACAATCCCTCGGGTCAGGATCTCGTGCGCTGGGGAGCCAATTTTGGGCCGCTTACCGTTAGTGGCCAGTGGTGGCGGCTGCTGACTTGCATTTTCGTTCATGGCGGCCTGCTGCACATTGGGTTCAACATGTGGTGTCTGTGGAACCTCGGCAGACTAGCGGAGTCGGTCTACGGGCATTGGACGTTTGCCGCGGTGTACCTGATCTCCGGATTAGCGGCGAGCCTCACGAGCGTGATCTGGAATCCTATCGTCTTGAGCGTCGGCGCTTCCGGGGCGATCTTTGGGATAGCAGGAGCTCTGATCGCATCCTTTTATCTCGGCGAGTTTTCGCTGCCACGCGCCGCCCTGGCTGGAATGCTTCGCAGCGTGGTCGTGTTTGTAGGCTACAACCTCTTCTTTGGGGCAGTGATCGCTCGCACCGACAATGCCGCGCACATCGGCGGCCTGCTCATGGGGCTGCTTCTCGGCGCGCTCATCGCAAAGGTCGCCCCGGGCCATGACGACTTCTTGCGTCGGATCGCGGTGCTGCTCGTCGGGGTTCTGCTCGTCGCTGGTGGCGTGATGTGGCTGCAGCGCTCCCGCGCCTATATGCTTCATGGACAAAACGGGGTTGGACTTCTCGGTCAGGGAAAGACGGACGAAGGGATTGCGGAGCTTCAGAAATCCGTACGCCAGCGGCCCGACTTCGCCCCGGCTCACGCGGCCTTGGCACAGGGCTACATTACGAAGCGTGACTTCGAAAATGCCGCGGCGGAAATGCAGCGCGTGATCGCGCTGAATCCGCACAGCGAAGACGCGCGTTACCGGCTTGGCCTTATTTATCTCGAGCAGAAGCTTCCGGCGAAAGCACAGGACACTTTTGCTCAATTGCTCAAAGTCGACCCCAACAGCGCCGATGGACATAACGGGCTGGCAGAAGCTCTTGCGGATCAGCAGCGGAATTTCGAAGCGTTCGAGGAGTACAAACGAGTGGCGGCACTCGATTCCGGCTATCAGGGCGTGAACTACAACATAGGCATCATGCAGGCCCGGCTCAAGCTCTACGACGACGCCATCGCATCGTTGTTGAAGCAGCGGCAAACCGCGGACGATCCCGACAACGAAAATCTGCTAGCCGATGTCTACGAAGCCAAGGGAATGAAGCATGAAGCCGCGGACACGCGACAGAAGGCAGTGCAGATGAGCGGGCAGCGGTAGGGATGCTGCGGTCCTATTCGACGGGAGTTTTATCGCTCGCTGGAACGAACTTCGAAAGCGTCCTGCGTATTCAAAGGGTTTAGCAGAAGAACCTTATCCCAATCGTGTTGTACCTTGAGGCGCTGGCTGAACAATTCTCGGTCGCATTCGTCCACGCCGTAACCCATTCTGTCGATGAGAATCAGCCACCATTGGGGGTATTTGTGCCGAAAAGGTCTCACCTTGGATGTTTTTTCGTCAATGCAGATGCGCAAGTTCCTTTCTGTCTCTCCAAAGACCCAGCCGCCGGAATCCTCGTCAACACCTCCCCCTAAAAGAAAGAACGTCGGGTGGGTATCGCCGGCTCTGCTTAGTTCAATTTCGACACCATCGTTCAGGACAGTGCGACATGGTGTCTCTCCTGATTCGTTGTCCTGAAACTCCCTGAGAAACTGATGCAAACTCGAAAAAAGTTCTCGTGGTTCAGGTAGCGGGCGCCTGAAGCTGTAATGTACAAACCAGCTAACGCCCGAGCGAGGAGGACCCAAGGTCATGAGGAGCTTTCTGAGCTTCATCCGAAAAGGGATCTCAGTTTCCTCCAGGCCGCGTGGGCCCGAATCGGTAAGCTCATTCTGATTCAGTCGTCGAACCTCTACGGCTATTTTCCCGTCTACAAGGAAGTCAGGCGGGACATTGCCGTCAGGTTCATACACAATATCGTCAAAGCCGAGATGGCACAGGTAAGCTTTTGCGAGTTTCTCAGAATCATCCATGAATAGCAGGATGCCTTGATCGATTCTCCTCAGCACCGTGTCTCGTCCCAGTACGGCCAGCGTCTCGAACAATGGCGGGGCGTTCTTGCGGCCGCAGACGGCGACGCGGATCGGCTGGAACATTTGCCCGGCTTTCACGCCCATCGCCTGGGCGGCGGCACGGAGGGCTTGGTCCAAAGCGTCATGTGTGAATTCAGTTTGCGCCAGGACTCCTCGAGCGCGGGCTAAAACTTTGAGTGCCATGGCGGCGTCACCCTTCTGCGGGATGAGCTCGGCTGGGTCGTAGGGCGGGAGCTGGTCCACGAAGAAAAAGTCGGCAGCAGTGAGGACGTCGCGCAGAAGCTTGATACGCTCACGGATGAGCGGGGTGATGGCGAGCATTTTCTCCGGCGTGATTGGGAATCCGGCAGCGCGCACGACCGGGAGCAGGCGAGCGCTGAGGTCGTCGATCGAAAGCCCGCGGATGTGTTCAGCGTTCAGCCAGATGGCCTTGGGATCGAAGGTTTCCTCGGGTGTCGCGGCGGGCTCCTTGAAATTCACCACAGCGTTAGCGCGGTTGATGCCGTCAAGAGAGAAAGCGTCAATAAGCTCCTGGCGCGTCATGTTTTCGCGATCGTCTTTTGGCGACCAGCCTAGCAGGCATAGAAAATTGATGAAGGCTTCCGGAAGGAATCCAGCGTCGCGGTAAGTGGTGACGCTGACCACTGGGCCGTGCCGGCGCTTCGAGAGCTTCGATCCGTCGGGCGCGACGAGCAGCGGAAGATGCGCGAACTGCGGCGGCTTGGCTCCAGCGCCTTCGAAAATGAGCACGTGCTTGTATGTATTCGAGAGATGGTCCTGGCCACGTATGATGTGGCTGATACGGAGGTCGATGTCGTCGGCACAGGAGGCGAGGTGATACGTAGGCATGCCGTCGGAGCGGAGGAGCGCGAAGTCTTCGATGTCGTCGGCGGATTTGATTTGCTCGCCGTAGACCGCGTCATCGAAGCGGACTTGTTCGCCTGCGCCGCGGGGAACACGGAAGCGGAGGGCGAAGGGCTCTCCGGCCGCGGCTCGGCGGTCGCTTTCGGCGCGCGGAAGCTCGCGCATGCCGGGGTTGAAGAGCCAGGTTTGATTGGCGCCGGATTTTTCGCTGTCGCCGGTGTGGGCGGGGGTGAAATCGCGGTAAGCCAGTCCCTTCTGAAAGATGGAGTCGGCGATCTGGCGATGCAGCGCCAGGCGTTCGGATTGCTTGTATTCCTCGTCCCATCCGAGGTCGAGCCAGCGCAGGCCTTCGAAGATGGAGTTGACGGAGGCGTCGGTATTGCGCTCAATATCAGTGTCATCAAGGCGGAGGACCATAGTCCCGCCGTTGTGACGGGCATAGAGCCAATTGAAGATGAAGGTGCGGGCACTGCCGACGTGCAGAAAGCCGGTGGGAGACGGCGCGAATCGAACGCGAAGCATAACTTTTGAGTATAGCGGGATTGGGATTTTGGCTCTAGGCTTGGGCAATCCCAGCGAGGCATAATGGGTTGCTACTAGGTTACGAAGGTAACTCTTCGGGAGAGAATCGGTATAGCGGCATCGCATCTCATAAGAAGATAATCTTGAAAACGCCGTGCCCAGGGCGGAACTTGCCGGAAGACACCTGTTGTTTCGATCTGTCTGGTGTGACAGGATTAGGCCAGCGTTGAGGCCAAAGACAATTCCATCCGGGCCACAGTTACGCGTGATGAGGGAACGTTAATCCATGCATAGCGTTGCCACAGGTCTGGTGCTGATCCCTGGGGCCGTAGCCCTGCTGGTGCTTCTGGTCTTCACCTACCTGTACGAGCAGAACCGTCACAACTATTTTCGCGCCTGGCAACTGGCCTGGCTGGCATACACACTGCACTACGGGTTGAAGGCGGTGGAATATTTTCAAGGACCTTCCGCTCTATTGTTTTTTCTAAGCTCGCTGCTGCTGGTGGCCATGGCGATTTGCATCTTCGTCTCGACCCGGCTGATGAAGGAACCGTTCCAGTTGAAGTGGTATGACGTGGCGCTGACGGTGACCGGGATTCTGCTGGCGTACGTGAGCTTGCGGGCGCACATAGCGAGCGGGGTATTCAGCGAGAGAGCGACCCCGGTGCCAATTTATTGGCGGCTGGAAGTGGGGCTGGCGGCGATGCTGCTCTATTGCTCGTTCCATTTTTATCGTTACGCTTTTCGCAGGGATTCCGTGGCCTTCCGGACGCTCGCGTTTTCGCTGGCGCTGTGGGCGGCGCTCATGGGTGCGGGCCAGTTCCATCAACCTTTCCTCGATATTGTTGGCCAACTGGGAGGTTTCCTGGGGCCGATCCCGCAGATGCTGCTGGCTATCGCAATGGTCATGGTGCTGTTTGAAAACGAGCGCAATGCGGTGCAGGAAAACGCCTTGGCGTTCTCCACCCTGGGCATCGATCCGCGCCGATTGCTCTCCGCATCGGATCTGGTACCCAGCTTGCAGACTTTTGTGGAGCGATTAGTGGCGCCCCTGCCTTCGCGTCGCGCCGTCTTTTTTGTTTCCCAGCAGTGGCGCGGCACCTTGCCCTCGGTGCAAAAAGGCTTTTCCGCGGAGTTCCTCGAACGGCTGCAAAAGACGCAGGCCGGTGATTACATCGCCGAGCTTGCCTACCGACGTGGTGGAGTGGTCACCTTTAGAGGTTTCGCGGAACTGGAAGAGCCTTTGCCGGCGCTTTCGGGAGGAAAGTTCGAGGCCTGCAAGCAGACGCTGCTGGCGGAAGGAATCACCGACCTGATGGCGGTGAGCCTGCAGACGCGGGAGCACAACTTCGGGGTCCTGCTGTTTCCGCACGCGGAACGACGGATGTTCGGCTCTTCGAATTTGCGGCTGCTGATCGGGTTGGCACTGCAGATCGCGCTAACGCTAGAAAACTATGTCGTGATGCACCAAGCGCACCGGAAAACCAAAGAATACGAACTGCTCACCGAGATCGGGCAGGCCATCAGTTCTCATCTCAACCAGGACGAGGTGTTGCGCACGGTGCACGTGGAACTGGGCCAGATTTTCGATACCAGCAATTTCTACATCGCGTTTCAGGAAGAAGATGAGATTCTCTTCGAGCTGGAGATCGAAGGCGGCATCGTTCTTCCCAAGCGCTCGCGCAAGGTCGGCAATGGATTTACCGAGCACATCATCAGGACGGGGGAGCCGCTGCTGATCGAATCCGATCTTGAACAGGTGCGGTCAAAACTGGGAGTCGATTTCGTGCCTCCGCGGCCGGCTCGGTCGTTCTGCGCCGTGCCTATTTTTCTGGGTGGCAAACCGGTGGGAGTGATGGCGGCACTGAGTACCGAGCGGGAATCGCAGTTCCTAGCCAGGGATCTCGAGGTCATGCAAACCGCCGCCGGTCAACTGGGGGTGGCGATCGAGAATGCGCGCCTGTTTACCGAGGAGCAGCGCCGCGCCCGGCATCTCGCGTTTCTTAACAGCATTTCGAAAATGGCGATCTCCAGCGAAGACGCCGAGCAGATGATGGCCGCCATCGTGCGCGAGATCCAGAAAAACTTTCGCTATGACCACATCGGCATCGGCATCATGGATTACGCCACCAAGGATATCGAGATCAAAGCCGAGGCGGGAACCACATCGCAAACCCTGGGTCGCCGGATCGCGGTGGGCAGTGGAGTCCTGGGAAAGGTCGCCCGCACTGGGGTAAGCGCACTGGTGCAAAACGCCGGACCGGGTCAGCTCGCCGGGGTGCTGCCGGAATCGCGGGCGGTGCTCTGCCTGCCGATCAGTTACGGCGAGTCGCTGCTGGGCGTGCTCAACGTTGAGAGCCGGGATGAGAATGCGTTCGCGCCCCAGGATGTTCTGATTCTGAATACTCTGGCCGATCTTCTGGCGACGGCGTTGCACAACTCCTTCGTCTTCCAGAGGCTGCAGCAGCAGTCGATCACCGATGGCTTGACCGGCATCAAGACGAGACGCTTTTTCTGGGAGGCGCTGAGCTCGGAGTGGAAGCGCGCGTCCCGTTCGGGCCGTCCGTTCTCGGTGGTGCTGATCGATTTAGATAAATTCAAAGAGGTCAACGATTCGCTCGGCCATCTGGAAGGGGATCTGGTGCTGGCGCGCGTCGGCCGGCTGCTCGAACAGAAGTGCCGCCAGTCGAACGTGGTTGCCCGCTACGGCGGAGACGAATTCATCATCCTCATGCCGGAGACTGGAATCGAGCAGGCACAAGTGCTGGCAGAGAGATTGCGGCTGTGGCTGGCCACCGATCCGATGCTCGAAGAGCACCGAATCACCGGCAGTTTCGGCGTCGCCAGTTTCCCCGTTCATGGATTCTCGATGGAGGACCTGATTCGCGTGGCGGATACGGGCATGTACGTGGCCAAGCACGCGGGCGGTAACCAGGTTTCCACCTCGGATGCGTTCGGCGAAGGTTCCGCAGTGCCACGACATCTTGTCTCCGGTTATATCGAAGGATTTCTGCAGCGCGAGCATAACGGGACCGAGCACCTCGAAGAACTGATCAGCACGCTGCGCAAGCTGGGTGGAGGCGAGGATGGTGCGGATCAGGGGACGATGAAGGAGGCCATCGAAGCCCTGGCGCGCGCGGCCGAACTCAGGGACCACAACGTTGCCGGACATGGCGAGCAATGTGGGCACTACGCCGGGATGATCGCGCGCGGACTCAACCTCTCTGCCCAGGAAGTGGAAGACGCCACCTTCGCCGGACGGGTGCATGATCTGGGCAAGCTGTTCATCCCCGAGCAAATCCTGAACAAGCCGGGCGCACTTACGGAAGATGAGTTCGCGGTGATCAATACCCACCCGCAAGTAGGGGCGGAGGTGTTACGAGCGATTCCTGAAATCGAGCGCGTGGCCCAGGCCATCGAATCCCATCATGAAGCCTTCGACGGCAGCGGCTATCCTTTCGGACTGAAAGGCGAGCGTATACCGCTGCATGGCCGCATCGTCGCCGTCGCCGACGCTTACGTGAACATGACGAGCGATCGCTCTTTCGCTCCTCCCAAAACCGACGAGCAAGCCCTAGTGGAACTGGAGAAGCTGAGCGGTACCCGCTTCGATGGCATGATCGTTCGTTTGTTTGGCCGCCTGCTAAAGATGCCCACAAAAACTTAATCAGACAATCCCTGGCTTAGCGTCAGCACCAGCGTCGCATCTTTGGGTAGATAGCTCTTGCAGCGAAACCATTCTTCCATCGCATCCCGGAGTTGATCGAGCGGGACATGGGTTCCAATTTCCAGCCACCCGTCGGCCACCGGCAGCGTGTCGTCAAAAATGGATGCGTTGGTGAAGTTCCGCATGCTGAAATTGTCGAGCCATTTCAATGGACAGGGTTGAAGGTGCCCTTCGTGCCGATATTCCACGCGGAGTTTCCGGGCGAACATGCCTAGATTTAAGCACAGACACCCGTTCACTGCCGAGACACGGAGGCCACCGAGCTCCTAGCGCGTGGCAGCGACCGGCGGCTCGGCCACGACGCCTTCCAGGTGCTTGAGAGTCTCATCGATGGTGAGCGAATACATTTCGCGGCCTAAACCTTCGCCCGATTCCAGTGCCGTTTTCAGAAAATGGCCGGCGATTTCCTTCGCCAGCGAATCGGTGATCAGCTTCCCGGTGCGCTTCTTGTATTCGACCCAGGCCGGGTGCGGCAGGGCAACCCAGACTGGTCGCCCGTCGACCAGGAACTTGATGTCCACCGCATCGGCGTGGCGGGTGGCGATGGCCACTATCAGGGCCTGGTAGAGGCAGTGCACTTGCTTCTTGGTCCAGCGGTCGGTGGCGGTGAAGTCAGTGAACATAAGAAACTCAAGACATGAATATCCGGTAAATAGCTACCCGGCAAATATATCGCCCGGCAGGGCTGGGGAGCAAACAGTAAGCAGCGATGGCGGGGGTACTGAAAAACAAGTTTACAAAGGTCCGAAATGCTCTGCTAGCCTATCCTTATGCCGCAGTCCGTTAAAGAGCGCGTTGGAAAGTTGCGAGAAGAAATCGCGGAAATCAGTGAAGCAAACCGCCTGTACTTGCAAGGTGGCAAAAAAATGATCGGAGCTTCCGATCAGGAACGGCGACTCCAAAGATTGCAGGAAATCATGGACGAGCTAATGTCCTTGACTGACTGGAAAAAGCCATGAACCGGATCCGTCGCGCAGGCGCATCCTCAGGAGCTTGTTGAAAAAGTTAAGGAATTGTCATCAAGCGAAGCGAGGGATCTGCAGTTTTTCAGTCCGACGCTTGAACTTCCATGCTTTCGGTAATCCAGAGCTGTGCCGGAGTGCCTTTCGTGGTGCGAGTGGCAGTCGCACGAAAACTGCCGGACGTGATTTCGACATCGTAAATATATGGAGGGCGCTCGCCCTTGATGCTGATGTAGTTGCCTGAAATCAGCTCATCAAGCGAAGCATACTTCCCTTGCGTCGCCAGGTACCCGCGCTCGGCGTTGGCGATGCCGATCAAATCGTTTTTCACGCCCGCGATGGTAGTAACTACTTCAGGATTGCTGCTCCCAGCGCCCGGAGTCAGGGTTTTGACCTGCAGAGAATAGATATAGATGCCGATTGCCACCGTGGCGATCGCGCCCAGAAACCCAAAAACACGTCCCATAATTCGCTCCGCAAATGCCATTGCACCGCGAAACCACACCACTGGCAAGTAACCAGAGTGCAGGTGCTAGGGATGACGATGATCTGGAGCTGTCGTTTACAGGAATGTCTGCAGGAGTGGCAAATCGGCTTTTCGAATGGCGACCCCGGAGGGAGTCGAACCCCCAACCCTCAGATCCGAAGTCTGATGCTCTATCCAATTGAGCTACGGGGCCGTCCGCCGGAAACCGCGTCGCAATGACAGTGAACCGGCGCTGTTGATTCTACACCGCAGTCAGCCCGAATCATCATCACCCACCGAAAGCTGTCCCGCGTTGTACCATAAAAAAGCACCATCAAAACGCATGCCGTTCGTGCCCAATCCGGTGACCCACACCAGTTCGCGCCTGCTCGAGTTCGAGACCCTGCGCGAGATGCTCGCCGGCTACGCCTCTTCGCCTTTGGGCCAACACCGCATCGCCGAACTTCTGCCTTCTCTCGATCGCCCGTGGATTGAAACCCAGCAGCGGCTCACGACCGAAATCCGCGAGTATCGGCGCGTCGGAGGACGTTTCGAATTCGCCGGGCTGCCCGAAGTCAGGAAGCTGATCGAGAAATCCCGCATTGCCGGAGCCGCTCTTGAAACCAGCGAGATCCGCGACGTTGTCCTCGTCGCCGACCGCGGAGCCGAGTGGCGCGAAATCGTGCGTCAGCCTCCGGCCGCGATGCGATCCGAGTGGACCTCCGTAGTCGCACTTTCCTCCGGCATTCAGGATTTCACCGGCTTCCTGCGCTCGTTCCGCAACAAGATCCTGCCCGACGGCACGCTCGACGATCGCGCTTCCCCGGAACTGAGCCGCATTCGCCGCGAGATCGAGAAGCAGAAGCGTCAGATCCAGGAATCGCTGCGCGGCTACTTGCGGAAACTCGCCGAAGACGGCACCGTGCAGGACGAACTGATCACTATCCGCGGCGAGCGCTTTGTGATCCCGGTGAAAGTCGAGCAGAAACGCCGCGTGCAGGGCGTGGTGCACGGCGCCAGCTCCAGCGGACAGACCGTGTTTGTCGAGCCGCTCGAAACCATCGAGCAGAACAACGAACTGGTGCGCCTGCTGGATGAAGAGCAAGGCGGGATCCATCGCGTCCTGCTAGAGATGACGCGCCAAATCGGAGACAACGCCGACGCAATCCTGGCCGCCGCCGACATCCTGGCCGAATTAGAGCTCCAGTTCGCCAAAGCCCGCTTCGCCGAAGACTACAACTGCGTAGCCGTAGCGCTGACGAGCTCGCCCGAATCCGTCCGTAGAGACCAGGCCAGCCCCGTCTCCGAGCCCATTCGCCTGCTTCTCCACCGCGCCCGCCACCCGCTGCTTGAGCGCAACCTGAAACTGAAGAACGCCGCCATCGTTCCCGTCACCATTGAGCTTGAGGGCGAGCGCCGCCAGTTGGTGATCACCGGACCGAACACCGGCGGCAAAACCGTTACCCTGAAAACGCTTGGCCTGCTGGCGCTGATGGCGCAGTCGGGCATTCCCGTTCCTGCGGATCGCGCCGACATGCCCGTCTTCGACGCTATCCTCGCCGACATCGGCGATTATCAATCGATCGAGCAGAATCTCTCGACCTTCTCGGCGCATGTCACAAACATCGATTTCATCTCACGCACGGCGACTGCGAATTCGCTGGTGCTGCTCGACGAACTCGGTTCTGCCACCGATCCCGAAGAAGGCGCCGCGCTGGCGGTTGCGATTGCCGAGCATTTTCGCAAAGTCGGATGTATGGTCGCGATCGCGACCCACCACACCTCGCTCAAAGTTTATGGCGCGAATACCGCGGGAGTGATCAACGCCTCGGTCGGCTTCGACGAAACCACGCTGCAACCGACTTATGAACTGAAGATCGGCGTGCCCGGAGCATCCGCCGGAATCAACATTGCGCAGCGCCTTGGACTGAATCCGGCAATCATCGCTTCCGCGCGCTCGCGATTGGGCTCGCAAACTCAAGATGTCGCGCGCTTCCTCGACCGCCTGCACGCCGATCTTCGCGATCTCGAAAAAGAGCGCTCCCGGATGCAAGCCCGCGAACAGGAACTTGAGCGCGAGAAGTCGCATCTCGCCGACGAAGGCCGGAAAGAACAGCAAGCCAAAATTCGCGAGATGGAGAACAAACTGGAAGCTCTCTTCCGCGACTTCGAATACCACGCGCGAGAGACCGTGAATGCCGTGCAGGACCGCGCCGCCGCGCAGAAACTGTCAAAAGACGCCGAACGCCGCATCGCCAAAATGCGCCGAGAATTTCGCGAGCAGTTCGACGCCACCGTAGTCGCGCACTCGACCGGCGCCGATCGGGGCGACCCAAATGCCCAGCCCAGCCTGGTCAAGCACGTCTCCGAAGGCGACACCGTGAAGCTCAAGTCGATGGGCCGCGCCGCCGTCGTCAAAAAGAAGATCGGCGACAATCACTTCGATGTCGAGATCGGCTCGATGAAGATGCGCATTGCCCGCGAAGATATTGCCGAAGTGCTGGCGAAAGTGGACGCGCGCGCTTCCGAGTCTCCGGTGCAGGCCGCTCGCGCTCGCGGCATCAGCGTCTCGCTGCAAAACGAATCGAGCGGCCTCAACATGCCCACCGAAATCAACGTCATCGGCCGCACCGTGGACGAAGCCACGAGTGAAGTCGAGAAATTCGTGGACCGCGCCTTTCTAGCCGGGATGCCGCGGGTGCGCATCGTCCATGGCAGCGGCATGGGCGTCCTGCGCAAAGCCCTGCGCCAGTATCTGCAGAAGCACCCGCACGTGGAGTCCGTTACTGAACCACCTCTCAACGAGGGGGGCGGCGGAGCCACGGTGGTCGAGCTGCGGGTCTAGCGGATCGGTAAGCGATCCCCCCTGCTTCCTGCCTTTGGCTGTTTACTACTTGGTTACTATATCACCACTTCGCAAATTTTTTTTTATCATGACCCTTTAAAATCTTGGACTTAGGAGAAAAATCCCGCAAAATCTTTGAGTTTAAAGGACTTAAGCGTAAAATCTTCCGGAATAAGGACTTACGGTTGTCAAAGAGCGCTGAAACGACTTTGGGGCAGCTTCGAGGGCCGTCCTGGTTGACGGACGGGCCTCGAAACTGCCCCAATCAGAATGTTCATTATCTCGCGAGGTGGGTTGGTAGTCAATGATTTTCGCAGATAATTTGTGGTGAAAAAAGGGCAGGCGTCAGATTGCCAGAGTGAGGATCCCAGCGTCCCACGTCTCGAAAAGCGCGAGACGTGGGGCACCCGCGCAATTTTCCTCCAACGCGAACCGTTAGTTCTAGTCTTCCACACCTTTCCCACAGCAATCCTTCGCCTGCTCTATTCCCCTTGGGCGTTCCAGCCCTGATAATCGTTATGATTGTCGTTACGGGACCAGCGTGCGCCGGCAATGAATTTGAGTTCAACTTTGACTTCTTCCGACAACTTCAAAGAGACGCTCAAGCAGCAGGCGGATATCGTCCGCATTGTGGGCGACTACGTCAAGCTTAAGAAGGCTGGGGCGCAGAACTTCTCCGGGCTTTGTCCGTTTCATGCCGAAAAAACTCCTTCGTTTTCGGTGCATGCCACGCGGCAGTTTTTTCACTGCTTTGGGTGTGGGGAGTCGGGGGATGTCTTTACCTTTGTGCAGAAGGTCGAGAACATTACGTTCCCTGAGGCCGTCCGGGTGATTGCGCAGAAGCTGGGCGTGCCGATGCCCAAGGTCAGCTTTTCCAGCCCGGCGGAGGCTCGCGACGCTCAGGTTCGCATGGCGCTCGTCGAGGTGCATGTGCGCGCGACCGCGTTTTTTCAGGAATGTCTGCGGCGTCCGGAAGGGGCGTTTGCCCGCGAATACCTCAAGGGGCGCGGACTGGATGCGGAAACGATTGCGCGCTTTCGGGTTGGGTATGCTCCCGACTCCGGCTTCCTGCTGCGCGACGCTTTGCGGCGCGAGTTTGATGAGGAGCTGCTGCGGGAGAGTGGGCTGTTTTCGTGGAAGGAGGACGGCGGTCAGCCGTCAGCCAGCAGCCGTCAGCAAAAGCAGGTCCTTCGCTCCGCTCAGGATGACAAAGTAATGGAGAACTCGGCGGGAACCGAACCAAAAGCCGCTGCAGCCATGTACTCCAAATTCCGCAATCGCGTGATGTTCCCGATCTGTAATGAGCAAGGGAAAGTGATTGCCTTCACGGGACGAACGCTTTCTACCGATGATAAGGCAGGGCCGAAATATCTGAATTCCCCGGAGACTCCGATTTACTCGAAGTCGCGCGTGCTGTTCAATCTGGACAACGCCAAAGAAGCGATTCGCAAGCTTGAGTACTCCATCCTGGTCGAAGGGCAGATGGATTGCATTTCGGTGTACGCGGCTGGCTTCCACAATGTGATTGCCAGTTCGGGTACGGCGTTTACCGAGCTACAGGCGAAATTGCTGGGGCGATTCTCGAAGAATGTGGTGGTCAACTTCGATCCCGACACGGCTGGAGCGCGGGCCACGGAGCGGACGCTTGGGTTGCTGGTGGAAGAAGAATTCAACATTCGCGTGCTTACGCTGGAGACTGGATTCGATCCCGATCTGTTCATCCGGCGCAAAGGCAAGGACGCTTATGCCGCGGCGCTCAAGAACTCGCAGAAATATTTTGATTATCTGATCGACCGGGCGCGCGCAATGTTTCCGGCGCGGAACTCGGAGAGCAAGGTCAAGGCGGTCAACCATCTTCTTCCGCACATTCAGCGGGTGCCGAGCCGGATCGTGCGCGATGAACTGGCACTGGAGATTTCGCAGAAGCTGGGAATTGATTCGGCGGTGCTGCGCCAGGAATTGAAGCATGCGGCTACTTCGCGCTCCGCGACGACGGTGAAGGCTCCGGCGGAGGAGCAAGTTACCGGAGCGGAACGCGTCCTGATCCGGGCGCTGGCTTCGGCTACCGAGATGCAGGCCGGCGGAGCGCGGAGTTCGGCTCGCGAAGGAACGGACGAGGAATTCGATCCGGCGCGGCAAGCGCAATACGCTTTGCAATCGGAACAGCTCTATGAGGGGCTGGCTTCGCAGTCGTTGATGGAGGCTCTGCTCGAGGCTGGGAGCGAGACGGCGGACGTTATGGCGCTGCCGAAAACGGAAGAAGACCGGCGGCTGTTGGCCTCAATCCTGATGTCTGAAGAGGAAGAGCTGACGCCCGAGACCGTGGAAGGCGCGGTGCGGGCCTTGCGGAGGATTTATCTGCAGCGGCGTGGGGGGGAAGCGCAGCGAGCAGTAGAGCGTCCGGGACTCTCGAAAGAGGAAAAACACGCGCTTTTGCAGGAGAAAGTTCGCTTGAAGCTGGCCAAGAGGGATCCGAGCGGCGCAGGGGCGGATGGGAAAGCGTCCTAGGGGCAGGCCTGTGTTCCTCTGCAAAGACCCACCCTTGCGCAAAGAACGCGCAAGAGTGGGGCACCCGGCAGCATAAGCGCCCTGGATTCGCAAGCGGTGGAACGACGGGCGTCCTCGCCCGTCCCGCTGGCAGCCCCGCGGCCGGGCGCGGACGCCCGGCTCTCCACTTATGCTGTTGAGACACAGCTTGTCGGGTCTCCCGTGCACTCGGCGAGCAAAAAAGCCGCCAGGAGCTTTGTGGCTTAGAACGAACTTTGGAACGAAACGGGGTCGAACGCCATCTAAAGAACTAGCGGAAAAAGAGATACGGGCGGCTGCCGCAATCGGCAAACTGGCGCAAACTTGGAACTTCACCGGCTGGAACAGTGGCCGGCGTGCTATACTTCTGAAGTTTGTGCGCCTCGCGCACAACTCCGTAACGACTCCCACCGCCGTAATTTGGCGTCCGCGAACCAGCGGCCGCCTTGAGGATAATCTGGCTTGGCAATTGATGACAAGTACGACGACATAAAAAAGCTGATCGACGCAGGCAAAGAGAAGGGATATCTGACCTATGATCAGGTCAACGACCTTATCCCGCACGATGTGCACTCTCCTGAAGACCTGGAAGATCTGCTAACCACGATCGGGACCCAGGGAATCGATGTACTCGAAAGCTCGAAGGGGCCTTCGACCGATCTGGAAAAAAAATTCGAAGAAGTGGATGAGGCTTCGGAGGACGTCGAACTCGACCTAACCCCCGGAGCTCTGGAAAAAACCAATGATCCCGTCCGCATGTATTTGCGCGAGATGGGGACTGTTCCCTTGCTCACGCGTGAAGGCGAAGTGGAAATCGCCAAGCGCATCGAGCGGGGGCAAAACCGCGTTCTGAAGGCGCTATCGCGCTCGCCGATTGTGATTCGTGAACTCCTCGCTTTGGGCGAGGACCTCGAGAAGGGCGTCCGCTCGATCAAAGAGCTGGTGACGTTCGATGAAGAAGAAATCACGGAAGAGATCGTCGACAATCGCCTGAAAGAATTCCTCGGCAAGATCAAAACGCTCGAAAAGCTTTACAAGAAGGTGACGCCGCTCCAGGAAAAGCTGGCTGCGGTGAACTTGAAGAAGCGGCCGCGCGACCATCGCCGTTACCGCTTCCACCTGGCGCACGCGATTGTGAGAACGTCGGTCGCGGTGCGGAATCTCGGCTTCACTAACAATGAACGCAAACGCCTGATCGACCGCGTGAACCGCACGGTCGACGGGATGCGCTCGCTCGACCGGCAGATTCAGAACCTGGAGAAGCGGGCGGAAGCGACGCGCAGTGAAGAACAGCGCAAGGAATATAAGAAACAGTCGCGCGCGGTCCGCGGAGAGCTGGAAAAGCTCGAAGTGGAAGCGGGCCTGTTGTTCCAGGAGCTCAAGCGCACGCAGCGCGAGATCATCCAGGGCGACATGGACGCCGAGCACGCCAAGCGCGAGCTGATCGAAGCGAACTTGCGCCTGGTGGTCTCGATCGCGAAAAAGTACACGAATCGCGGATTGCAGTTCCTCGACCTGATTCAGGAAGGCAACATCGGCCTGATGAAAGCGGTGGACAAGTTCGAATACCGCCGCGGCTATAAGTTCTCGACTTATGCCACGTGGTGGATTCGGCAGGCGATTACTCGCGCCATCGCAGATCAGGCGCGTACGATTCGCATCCCGGTGCACATGATCGAAACCATCAACAAGCTGATCCGCACGTCGCGGCAACTGGTGCAAGAACTGGGACGCGAGCCTACGTCGGAGGAAATCGCGAAACGGATGGACATTCCGGTGGCGAAGGTGCGCAAAGTCCTGAAGATTGCGCAGGAGCCGATCTCCCTCGAAACGCCGATTGGCGAAGAGGAAGATTCGCACCTGGGCGACTTCATCGAAGACCGCGCGGTAGTTTCGCCGGCCGAGGCGGTGATTAATGTCAACCTCAAAGACCAGACTTCGCAGGTGCTGCGCACGCTGACGCCGCGCGAGGAGAAGGTCATCAAGATGCGCTTCGGGCTGGAAGACGGTTCGGAGCACACGCTGGAGGAAGTCGGACAATCGTTTGCGGTTACTCGCGAACGCATCCGGCAGATTGAGGCCAAGGCGCTGAGAAAGCTGCGGCATCCATCGCGCTCGCGGAAGCTCAGAGCATTCATGGATGGGGTAAGGGACTAAGTCAGAAGTAAGAAGTCAGATTGCAGAAGTGGGGGCGCGAGCGATCGCGCCTTTTTTGTTGGGTGTCCCAGGGTTCAAAAGGCGCAGAACGTGTCCCCCTCGCAGAAAATCCACGCCCAAGCTTGGACGGGGCATCCGTCAAAGCTAGGATGGACACGAAGCCCGGGCCGCACGCCCAACACTTAGCCGAGGGGCGGAACTGCTCGCAAATTTGGCGTTGGACCCTCGGAACGTCAAAAAAAAGCGGAGCCTCCGAAGAGGCTCCCTTGTTTCAGTTGTGAATTTCCAGGAACGCTTAGTTGCCGTCGTCATCATCCCGGCTCTCGGCCCCTTAGGTCGGATCAGTAGATCAAGACAAAGAGGTCGATCAGAGCCGGCACCCAAGGCGTTCCGAGGCCCGTGACGTTGTCATAGCCCGGGGTCGTCTGCAGCGAGGTATCAGCTCCCTCGATGAGGGTCCCGCCGTCCAACGTCGAGTTTATCGTGACGACACGCAACTCGTGCGGGTTGGTGATGTAGCCTCGCAATACGGCCGTCGGTGATGTCGGCGGCATCACGTCGACGATGGGTGATCCCGGATAGTAGCCGAAGGCGTCGACAAAAGCGTACAGCGCCGGGTTCACGAATCCGACCGATGCCTTGCCGTGCTGGAAGCGGGCCTGATTGACGAGCGCGAGCACTCCGGCAAACAACGGCGATGACAGACTCGTCCCACCGATGTCACCTTCGCAATACTCGGTGGTTTTGGACAGTCTCACGCAACCGGGATCGAGCGTCGGAGGATTGGCGATCGTGAACGTCTCGCCGTACAGGAAGCCGGTGTAGGGATCACCGACCATCGCGACGTCCGGATCGACCCGATAGGCCGCACCGAGCGGGACGAGCGTCCCGTCCGCGAGGTATGTGTAGCCCGACAAACTGTAAGGAACGTCCACCTGGTACGACGGCGCCAACTCAATGAGGCTCGGCCCGCCACCTGAGCCAGAATAGAACGTGAACGGCAGCTCGGGGCCCGTGGTCGTGATCTGCTCGCCGTTCGCTGGAACGGTCGCGTTGGCCATGAACACACGGTACGTGCCCCAGCCCCACTCCTCCTTCTCGCCCTTCTTATTGAGGACGGCAAGGCTCGTTCCGCCCACGGCGGTGACCCAAGGACTGGTCGCATCCCAGCTGCCGGAGGCGATACCATTGATCGCGGCCAGATCGCCACTATCGCCGGTCGAGAACAGGATGCTCATGCCTTCGGCCGCCGCCTGCTCGAAATAGAAGTTTTCGACCGTGATGAACCACGACGGCAGGAAGAAGTCGCCGTTGTAGCTGTAGCTGTTGGTCACGATATCCGCGGTGTGCTCATCGATGAGCGAGTACAACGGTGCGTTGGCCGGATCCGAGCAGACATCGCCCGCAAACACGATATTGGCTCCCGGCGCCATCGAATGCACGGCTTCGACGTCCAGGCTCTCCTCTTCATACCAGCCCTGCGGGCCGCAGGGATCACTGGCCGGCACGTTATAGATTCCGGCCGGCAGGATCTGCGTGAAGTTCTTGGAGGTGAGATGCGGCAGACCATGATTCGCGGAATAACGGTTGGCGTCGTCCAGGATCGTGGGTGAACCGTAGAGATCGACGATGCCCACCGTCACTCCCTTCCCGTCTTGTGGCACTGTGTTCGCTCCGTACGCCGCGCGCAGTTGTTGCGGCGTGTAGCCGCAGATGAGCCAAGGCAGCGTCGCCGGATATGGCGCTGCGGCAGTCGAGAGCGTGCCGCTGTGATCATTCCAGTACGTACTGCAGACTGGCGATGGAATGCTCGTCTGCACCGGAGGCGGCGCGTTCGGCGAAGCGCTCGCCGCCGCGGTCAGTTTCGCAGCCGTCGCGACCTCCCCGTCGAGGCGAATGTGCTGCGGGGTGCGCAGCACTGCGGACTCATCCAGGCCCGCCACGACGCTGACCACATCCGCGATCGCCGCAGGAATCCGCGGCGTCTCTGCGTTCGCGCGCAGCACCCTGCCGTTGTACGAGTACAGGTCCTGCGTCACGCCGAAGGCGGCCTTGACCTGCGCCACCGTGCCGCTCGCCTGCACGAAGAGGCCGCTTGTAGGGGTGTGGTCGATGCGGAAACCCAGATTCTGAAGCGTACGCTGTACGCGCTGCACGTCCGCCGCAGGCGGCGAGAACTGCGCGTGGAACTGCGCCGGAGAGAGATACTGGCCGTATCGAACGCTGCTCGGGCTCGACACGTCGGCGATCAGCTCTTTTAGCGCCGACTCGTTGCGGAACCGGAGAAATACCGCAATCGAAACCCTCTGGTTGTCATCGGCGCTCCCGACCTTCGCGGCGGTCGTGGCCCAAGCCGGTACTTTACTGTTGGACGTGGTGGTGGTGGTTTGCGCGGTGGTTTGCATCGGAATCGCCAGCGCGGCGAACAAGACCATCGCAGTAAACAACATCAAGCTTCTCGATTTCATTTTGTCTCCTTTAAGCTGCTATCGGAACCCGATCTTCATGGCGGGACAATCCGAACGCACTGATTGTCCTAGCCTTGCGATGCGCGTCGTCACAATGCGTTTGAGCGGCTTCTTTTCTGGGCTGACGTTGGTCGTGACTGTCCTGGCGAAATTACACCGACAGCACTGAGAACGCCCGTGGGGAGCGGGTATCCGGCGCGACAGGAAAAAGTGCCCCCCGTTCCGCCGACAGTATCTTCCGCTTCCGAGGGAGTGTCAAGCGGCAAAACAGAATATCGCGGGCGAGATGCAAGAGATTGCAACTCTTGCGCAAAATTGCGCCGGATTTCGCGAAATTGCTAGAAACTCTTTGCGCGCGGTCATCGCATTGGGGCGCGTTTGGGAAAGAGGTAGAGAGCGGTCGCGCTTTGGCGCGGCTGGACGGAAGAGGGCATTCGAGTCTGTGTCGCAACTAGTACATCGTCCCTCAGTGCCCTTCGCCTTCCAGATACTTCTCCACTTCCAGAGCGGCCATGCAGCCGGAACCAGCGGCAGTGATGGCTTGACGGTAGCGGCGGTCCTGCACATCGCCGCACGCGAACACGCCCGGCACTCGCGTGAAGACATTCTTTTGCGTAATCAGGTAGCCATCCGCGTCGGTTTCGAGCTGGCCTTCGAAGATCCTGGCGTTCGGGATGTGGCCGATACCAAGAAACATTGCACTCGCCGGAAAATCCCAGCTTTCGCCACTCTTCAGATTCCGCAGACGCAGGGCGGTGACTTCCTTCTTGCTGACATCGAGAACGTCGTCCACCACGGTATCGGTGAGAAACGCGATCTTGGGATTGGAACGCGCGCGATCAAGCATGATTTTCGAAGCGCGAAACTGCTCGCGACGATGGATGAGTGTCACCTTGGTCGCGAAGCGCGTTAGAAATGTCGCTTCTTCCATGGCGGAGTCGCCGCCGCCGATCACCGCGATTTCCTTGCCCGAGAAAAAGAAGCCATCGCAAGTGGCGCAAGAAGAAACCCCGTGCCCGATCAGCGCGTGCTCGTTTGGCAGGCCGAGCCAGCGCGCCGAGGCTCCGCTGGCGACGATGAGAGTGCGGGTCTGAATGGTCTCTTTGCCGACGATTAACTCGAACGGATGTTTGCTCAAATCGGCTTTGACCAAGTGTCCCGCGCGATAGTCCGCGCCAAAGCGCGTGGCCTGCTGGCGCATGTTCTCGATCAGTTCCGGCCCCTGGATGCCTTCGGGAAAACCCGGAAAATTTTCCACCAACGTTGTCATTGACAATTGTCCGCCCGGTTCATGGCCTTCGATGACGAGCGGCTTGAGGTTGGCACGGGCGCTGTAGAGGGCGGCAGTGTGGCCGGCGCATCCGGAGCCCATGATCACAACATTGCGTATGTCCATAAGGTTAGAAACATTGCTAGTAGATAGATTCTGAAAAACAGGTTTCGCTTCACGCCGCCGGTGGAGCGCCGGGCGTGCCCCCCCGGCTGGACGGGCGAGACGCCCGTCCCTCCACAAGCAACTACGGATTCTTCTTTCTGCCGGCACCCGCCTTCGTCGAAGTTCCCGCGCCCAGGCGAGCCAGTTCCTGGGGCACCATTTTGCGCGCGCCCAGAGCGTCGCGATAGTGCTCCATAATCGAAGAGGCGGCGTGGAAGATCGGTTCGTACACGCTCTGATCCGTCGCCGGATTCCCTTCTGCTCCCGCGCACCGCGTCAGAACCACCGACGATTTTCCAAAGCGCTCCAGTTTGACCCGCGAAACCGGGGTGTTGGAAGACAACATCGCGGTCGCGGACGCAACCGCGGACGCACTGTCCTCGATCGAAACCTGCATTAGGTCGTTGGGCTTGGGCTCGCGCACGCGGAGCACGAGTGTCTCCACCATATCTTTCGAATCCACGCTGAACGAGTATTGGACGTTGCTGAACAGGGTGGCGTCGGGAAACTCGCGCCGCACCCGGACCCAGTCGGCCGCCGAGACTGCACCGAGCGGCAAGGGTTGCATGCCGGGGATCGGAGTGCTCTGGTCGAGGGTCGAACGCCCGCGAGCGACTTCATAATCCGTGCTGAACACCGGCTTGCCCGGTATCTTGGCCAGCGCCGACGATAATTCCTTCTGCTCGTCAGCTGAAGGCGCGCACACGTTGATGACGTTCACTTTTACCGGAGGCTGCTGGGATGGCTGGGCGGAAGCTGCCGCAGCCATAACCAGCGTCGTGATCAGAATTTTGTGAGAGAACACGGCGAAATTGTATCAGGGTCGCGTGGTGAAACTCTGCTCTCTGGCCGCAGCGCCTGAAGGCGCTATCATAAATGCAGCATTTTCGGCATGCCTGAAGGCATGCCATGATACGAATCGAACTTGCAGCCCGGCTGGCTAGTCGGCGGCCCCGGAATCGGGTTCGATGGCGCCATGCCGTCGCAGCAACTGCGGCAGGTTCTGTGAAAACGCCGAGCGCGGCAGCACCATGTCACAACCCACTTCGTGCGCTTTCTGCTTCAAGTCGCCCTGCACGTGCGAGAGAAACCCGATGATCGACGTCCCCTTCTTCAGTTTGTTTTTCAGTTTCGGGATGAGGGTCAAAGGCTTGGCATTGGCATTGTTCAAGTCGAAAATGATCAGGGAAGGCTTTTCTTCGCCGTTGCTTTTCATCCGGTCGGTGAGTTCCTTCTCGTTCCTTACGAACTCGACCTTCACGTTCATCTTATGGCCCGTGGCCTGAATCTTGCTCAGGAAGAAGAGGTCTTCGACAAACGCGAAGACGCGCGAAGCCGCGTCCTCTCGTGGAGCGGGCAGAGGCTCAGGATCGACCACCGGGTAGGATGCGGAAAAACCGGGCCGTCGCGGTCCTCTTCCCTGGTTGCCGTTGCCGTTGCCATTATCCATGCCCATATTGGCGCGGTAGCTGTGATCCATGGGAGCGGTAAAAATGCCATGCTGCTCCTGGCGGTTGCGGGCCATCGGGCCACCCGCACCTCGTCTCGGCGGACGCCGTCCACGGCGCCGTTTGTGTTTCCCTCCTCCAGCGGAGGAATGTCCGGGTCCTGCATTCATATTTTTCTCTTGTTAATCTTTAGAAGTTAATCCCCAGCCTGGATCACAGGCCTGATTCTTTCATGTTCCCTTGCGGTCGGCACGTTAAGGTGTGACGTAGCGCGTTGCTCACTGCACACCGAATATCGGCAGCCCGAACCCCACATCGGCTGGATGCTATTCGAGAACGATGTTCAAACTGTATCGGCGCCTGGAGTTTTCTTGGGCGCGAACGGCCAGCCTGGAAGCATGGCCACTGGGAACATCTTGATGTTACTCACGAAACCGCCTACAGCGCAAGGGGGGAGTGCCTTTAGTTTTCCACATCCGTAACCTTACCAAAGGGGGCTATAGAGCTGCCCACACGGTGCGAAGGTGTGGCATGCCTTCCTGTCGCCGGTGCCTGAAACCTTTGAAACCAGTCCATGCGCTGCTGCGAACTAGAAACGGACGGGCACGGCAGGCGGCAGGCTACGGGGCTTCGATCAGCTCCATTTTGCCTTCCCGTGTCCGGTGCAGAATCATCAGCTTGCCTTTCGGATCGCGGAATACGAAAACATCCTTGTCGCGGAAATGCGCCTCTTTGATCGCTTCTTCCAAGGTCATCGGATGAAGCGCAACCGAGTCCCTGGCATGCACCAAATGCACTTCGGTGGTCCGCGCCACCGAGGGGAATTTATGAACGAGAACGGAAACGGTGGCATTCTCCGCCAGTCCGAGCGCCGCCTCAATGTTGTCTTCCAGCGACTGGCCGTCAAACTTCTTGCCCGCCTTGCGCTTCTTGCTCAGCCACTTCGTTTTATGTTTGAGCGCCTGCTTTTGCAGGTGGCCGAGAGCTTCATTGACGGCCGACGTCATGTCGGAGGTCTGGGCCAGCCCCACAATGGGACCGTTGGGCGGGTTGATGGTGATTTCGGCTTTGTGCTGGCGCTTTTCGACGGCCAGAATCACCTTGGTCTCGAATCGGTCACCTAGAATTTTGCGGATCTTGTTAAGGCCGGTTTCAACTTCCCTGCGGATGGTAGGAGTAATTTCGTATTTCCTAGCGGTATATTCCACGTTCATTGCACTCTCCAGTGAGGTCGGAGTCAGGATGCAAAAAAGTCAGAAGTCAGAAGTCAAAATGAAGAAGTAAGACCGCGTCGTGGCAGCCCTTCTACATTTTGACTTCTTACTTCTGACTTCACTTCTTCACTCTTCTTTGATGGGTGCTCGGAATCTTCATATCTTCGCGATATTTCGCGACTGTCCGGCGAGTGACCTGGATGCCTTGCGATTGCAAAATACGGGTGATCTGTTCGTCGGTCAATGGCCGGCTTGCATCTTCTTCTTCGATCAGCTTTTTTACGCGGCGTTTCAAAATCAGGAGCGACGTGCCGCCGCCCTCCGGCCCCTGCACGCTCTCCGAGAAGAAATATCGTAATTCGAACACGCCCTGCTGGGTGTGCACGTACTTATTGGCTACCGCGCGGCTGACGGTGGAAGGATGCACGCCGATCTCTTCCGCCACTTCTTTGATCATCATCGGCTTCAGGAAATCGATTCCGCGTTCGAGAAAGTCCTGCTGGCGCGCCACGATCGAGTAGCAAACCTTGGTGATCGTCTGCTTGCGCTGTTCGATGTTCTTGATGAGCTGGATGGCGGATTTGTAGCGGTCTTTGACGTAGTTACGCGTGTCGCGGTCGTTGCCGTCGCGGGTCAACAGGCGTTTGTAGGCGGGATTCAAGCGCAACTGCGGCATGTCATCGTCATTCATGATGACCAGCCACTCGTCGCCATGCTTCACGAAAGCGACATCGGGCTCAATCAGCCGCGCCGGAACTTTGTTGTAGCGCAAGCCCGGCCGGGGGTCCAGCGTGCGGACATACGCGAGCGCCGCCTGCACCGCCTCGACTGAACTCCCGATGGCGCGCGCAATTTCCTTGAACTGTTTCAGCGTCACCGCTTTCAAATGCCGATCGACGACGG
This sequence comes from Terriglobales bacterium, assembly GCA_050012595.1. Classification (GTDB taxonomy): domain Bacteria; phylum Acidobacteriota; class Terriglobia; order Terriglobales; family Acidobacteriaceae; genus Acidiflorens. Next base: position 190,757 of record JBEKGW010000004.1, on the reverse strand, counting down.
CAATCGCGTCTCTCACAACTTGATCGGTCAGGGCATTGCCGTTGCTGTGCAAATGCAACTGCCCGAGATGGTAGCGCAACTGATAGAGCAGGCATTCGCGCAGGTCGCGACAAGCGATGCCGGGCGGATCAAACTGGCGCACAACTTCCAACGCTTCGTGCAGATCGGCGACAGTGAAGGTTACGGACGCAATCTGGGCTCGCGCCGTCGCTGCTCCCGTAGCGTTGGTCCCCGGGCTCGCGGCGCTGGGCAGAGGAACCTCGGTTAGCTCGGCGGCTATCTCTGGGTGAATATCCGGCGCAACATCCAGCGCAACATCCAGCGCAACAAAAGACTCAGATTCAATGTCTTCCGCCGTCAACTCCGAAAGGCCGGCGTCTGCTGCGGCGAGGTCGCCCGGCAGGGAGGCAGAAGTATCCAGGTGAGAAGTTCCAAGGCTAGAAGTTCCGGGCGAGGCCTCGGCGACAGCAAGCCCTAGAGCCTCCGCTTCACCGACGATCTTGGCCGCCACTTCCACATCTGCCTCAGGAGGCGCGACCGGAGCGATTCCCAGCAGTTCTTCGTCAGTGGCAATCAGGTAGCCTTCTTCGTTCAGATTTCCAATGATCAGCTCAGCGGCCTCATGTACCGGCGGCCGGACAGAAATCGCGCCCAACTGCCACAGCAGGTGGTCGCTCAAGTTCCCAGGCTTCGACAGGAAGTTCTCGAACGAAGGCTTCTCGATCTCTTCCATTTCTCCCGAGCTACGATAGCCGGGATCCAGATAATCCTGGAAGAACGAGCCAAAATCGATCTCCTCGAAAGGATCCTTCTTCTCATCCGCGATGGTTGGGGGACCCTCTTGCGGGGTGGCGGCCTTGGCGGCGAGCCGGTCGCGTTCTTCCTCCCGGCGTCCGACATCGTCGAGCATCGGGATAGCATCTTCCAACTCTTCCAGAACCGGGTTCTCGACCATCTCGGCATTGATCATGTCCTTGAGCTCGAGCTTGTTGAGCGCGAGCACGGAAACCATTTGCACGAGACCGGGCGTCAGAATCTGCCGCTGCGACAACTTGACGTTCAGTTTGTGCTGAAGAAGCACCATCTCTCCCCGAAAAAAGTTCTCAGTTCCCGGTTCTCAGTCAACCCGCTGCCCTTAACTGTCCAGTACCTGGGTGCGGAAAAACTAGCTTCTCATGCACCTAGGTAGATCGTCGGGACACGAAAGGTCAATGTGCCCAGGCCTTGGTAACCAGAAGCAGTTCCCAATTATGGTATTGGTGGAGCGCCGGGCGTCCTCGTCCGGCCAGCACTCTGCCGGACGGGCGAGGACGCCCGTCGCTCCATTAGCAACCGAAACCGGCGGTTGCTTCACACCAATGAGAAGCTTTCTCCCAAATAAACTCGCCGTACCTCCGGATCACTCCCCAACTCCTCCGGCGTACCGGAGCGGAAAATCCGGCCCTCGTTAATGATGTATGCCCGATCCGTCACCGACAACGTCTCGCGGACGTTGTGGTCCGTGACCAGGATTCCGATGCCGCTGGCCCGCAGATCGGAAATGATCTTCTGCAAATCCAAAACGGCGATCGGGTCGATTCCCGAGAACGGCTCATCCAGCAATATAAATGTGGGGCTGATGCAAAGCGACCGCGCGATTTCCACCCGCCGTCGCTCCCCGCCCGACAACGCATACCCGCGATTCTGCCGGATATGCTCGAGTCCGAGCTGGTCAATCAGCTTCTCCGCTTTTTCCCGGCGCTCATGCCAGGAAATCGGCTGCACTTCCAGCACGGCCAGGATGTTCTCCTCAACCGTCAGTTTCCGAAAAACCGAAGCTTCCTGAGGGAGATAGCTGATGCCGTATTGGCGCGCCCGTAAGTACATGGGAATGCTAGTGATATCTTCGTCGTCGTACAGCACCCTGCCTGTGTCGGGAGGAACCAGACCTACGATTGCATAGAAGGTGGTGGTCTTTCCGGCGCCGTTCGGTCCCAGAAGGCCCACTACTTCGCCCTGCAGAACCTGAAGACTTACGCCGTTGACTACGCGTCGGCCACGATAAGACTTCCCAATTTCGTCGGTGGCCAGCGTGTGCATTTATCGTGCCACTTGCGTCTTAGTGACAGTCGGAGACGTTTGTTTACCTTCCACGAGCACCCTATCATCGTGTCTGTAGAAAGTCAACGAATCGCCCGTAATTTTGCCCCTTTCGGCATCAAAAATGCTAGGAGTTCCCCCGGTCAGGGCGAACTTGTCATCGGCTGCCGTGTATACCAAGTGATCACCGGTCGCATGCCGTGTCGGCTGCGTGATCACAACCCGGTCTTGGGCCACGATCCGCTCCACTTGCCCAGGCATTCCCGGGTTCGCCCCTGCTGTCGACTGGCTTCGCGGCAGCAGAAATACAGTCATCTGCTGGCTTGTCAGCGTAGTGTCGGACCCCTTCGCGGTCACACCGCCATCCAGAAAAATTCTCCGCTCCGCGTCGGCATAGTTCAGACGCGCAGATGTGGTATTAACTGGTGTGACCTTCCCCATTTTGTCCACCTGCACCAGCACCGTCGAAACCGGTTGCGCCAAAGTCCCCTGCGCAATGAGGGAACGGTGGTCGCGATCAAATTGCAGCGTGGGAGCCTCCACCAGGTTCGCGTTTTGCCACAAGCGAGCATCGCCGCTGTACACCGCAATCGCCGGTGAACGATGCGCCGTCATGCTGCGGCTCGTCACGTGGATCGGGTCGGAAGAGGCGAGCATACCGCCGTCCGGTTGCGCCTTTAGATCGGAGTATGTGCTCTTGACATTGCCCTCGGCAATGGCATCGCCGTTCGTCCGGTTCATACGAATCGTCTGGGCTGTCGTCGTCATGCCGGTGTCCACCACTCGAGGCGATCCGCTCAGCACCAGCAGTTGATCGGCAGTCGTGTACTCTCCGCGCTGCGCCCAAGCCTTTTGTGGACCATCGACGTAGGTAACACCACCTGCCTGCATGATCGACGCGACGCCGCCCTCGGGCAGGAAGACGACATCAAGCATCTTGCTAGTCGATACTCGATCGGGCTGTCCCGGTGCGCCGGCGATCTTTTTGTCGGCGATCTTGCTGCCGGCGATCTTGCTGTCGCCGATCTTGCTGCTGACAATCTTCGCGTCCGGCTCCCCATGCAGCGTGGCCAGGCGATTCTTCTCGGTGAATTTCGCAGTAAATTTGGCGGCCGTAACCACCGTCTTCTGATTCGCGTCCGGCTGCGTGATTACGATTTGCGGCGGTCCGCTGGTCTCGGCACGCTCCAGGAGACGGCCGTCCTTCACGATGAAATCCATCACTGGAGCGGTCATCTCAATGTCTTGATTTTGCGCACCTCCCTTTGCCGGCGTCGACGACGGTGCGGAAGACGATCCCGGCGTCGCCACCGCAACCAGAGTCCCGCTCTGGCTATTCTTCTGGGTCAGCCGCACGCCATCTTCGGCGTGAACCGTCTCCAGCAATTGCTGTGCGGCAGAGTTCCCGGCGAAGTGCAGCGTCACCCGCCCAGCAGCAGCGTCAGCGGGCTGGGTTCCGAGGGAAGCGAGTTGCACGTTGCCGCTCAGAATGGCCGTGGTGAGTTGATTCCGCGTGCCGGTCAAAAACAGTTCGGCGCGATCAGAACGCGCGTGCGTTTCCGAGTTGGACGGCGCGCGGCCATGAAGCTCGCTCCGCACATCGCCCTCGGCCAGAATGCGGTCCACCGTGTTGTCCTCGCGCAGGAAGAACGTCGCGTGGTCGGACTGTGCTTGCTGCTGCTCGCGGGTCATGCGCACTCCGGTGAGAAAGACCTGCCGGGGCTGCTTCGTAATTACGCCGCGATCTGCAGTCAGATGGACCGGCTGCGGCCTGCTGACGGTCATCGCAACCGCCGACAGCAAGTTCATCGTGCCCGTCTTTGCCATATATTCAATGCCCACCGCCGAGCCGGATGCCTGCGGCGTCTGAAACACCACCTTCCCGCTGGCGGAAGCGTCCCCGGTATTTTTGTTGAACATCAGCCCGTTGGTTTCAAGATGAATCGGGGCTCTCGTTTGGGTGGGAGGCGTCTGATCCGAATGCCGCATCCCCTCGGGATTCGCTTCCAGATCAATCAGCACCGTGCCCTTAGCGTTCACATTGCCCGACGCGGGATCATACTCGAAGTCATCCCCGGTGATTCGATCGAAGCGGCCAGCATCCTTGCCGTAGACGACGATCTTGACGTTGTGCAACTCCGCCCGTCCACCCTCTTTGAACTGAACCGCCTTGGAGGCGTTCATAGTGAAAAGAGTACGTCCTTCTACGGACTTGGAGACCGAAAAGCCCTCGGCGGTCTGCTGAATGTCGAGGCCCATTTTCGCGGGAATGTTGTGGACGGCCTTGCGCAGACTCCATCGTGCGTAGAAATACATGCCCGCGACCGTCGCCACCATCAAAATCGCGCCCAAGGCGAACCAGCGGCGCAGACGTGAAACGGAAGAGGCCATTAGAGGCTAGTGTAACGCCGAGGATCAGTTCTCAGTTCCCGGTTCCCGGTTCTCACTAAAAACCTGGGACGGCGAATGGTTTTACTGAGAACCGGGAACTGAGAACTACCCTTTCCGTACCAGCGTCCCGGCCAGCAGATCGTGCAGTCCCTGTTTGCGCTCCGTGAAGCCGACCATGATGTAGCCGATGCCCAGGATCATCGCGGAAAGCCACTTCGCAAAATGCCTTCCCGTCGCGCGCCCGAATGAGATTCGGTTGCCGTTGAGATCGGTAACTTTCATCCCAAAGATCATCTTGCCCAGCGTCGCCTGGTATGACGAGCTTTCCATCAAAGCCTCGTACAACCAGGAACCGAAAATCATCGCGATGACCGTGACGCCACCGCCCAAAACAGTAAGTCCAACATGGGGTACGCCACTCATCATTCCTGCCAGCCCGAGACCACCGAAAATCATGCGAATCGGAGACACCACCAGCCGCAAAATGATGCCGTCGATAATGGCCGCAACCACCCGAATCCAGAACCCTCCGTAGCCCACTGCCACCGCCGGCACAACCGCCCGATAAAAAGTCGCTGAGGCTGGGTAGGAGGGCGCCAAGTTGGGCGATGCTGAGGGGGGCGATGCCACGGCCGTCGAGACGACGCCCGGCGTCGGGCCGGTGGGCGCTCCACAGCGAATACAAAACTGAGCGCCAGCGACATTCTGCGCGCCGCACTTGTTGCAGAAGAAAGTTTCGTTCATTCCGGGCACTATAAAGACGGATTGGCTTCTTGTCAAAAGGAAGTAAGCCGACAGAAACGGACCGCAGAAACAAGCGCACTCACCGCGCGCGCACCACGTCACGCAAAGTCAGTTCCAACCCACCGAATTCAGGATGGTCATTCATGCCGAGCGAATAGGCGATGTCCAGGCGGTCCCCGGCCAGCAACTGCAACCGGTCGCAGGATTCCTTCAGACCCCAACCCATGGCTTTGAATGCAATGTTGTCGCGCCAGGAAGGTTGAGTAGGTTGTGTGGTGGCGGAGCTTCGCTCCGCTGGACGTGCGGGGTCGCCCGTCCCCACACTGTCAGGATGGCAGCGGGGAGTGAAGTCTGCCGCCGCCGTGCCATTGACCGCTGGCGCCACTCGCAACCGCATATGCTTGTTTTTCACCGCCTGCGGCGGCGCCATCAGCCGCACCGCCCGAGCGGCGAAAACGGGTTCCGGATTCTCCATCCCAAAAGGCTCGAGTAAAAGCAGCGCCTGGTGAAGTTCCGGCGTGACTTCTCCCAGGGGCAGCTCTCGATCGAACTCAAGCTGCGGTTCGAAATCGGCAGGAGTGAGCCGGGCGCGCGCATAGGCATCCAGATGCTGGCGCAGTTTCTCCACGTTGGCGCTGGGCAGCGCGAAGCCCACCGCGTGCGCATGTCCGCCGTAGCGGGAAAACAGCTCGTGGCACGATTCGATGGCATGCAGCAGATGAAACGCCGGAATCGATCGTCCCGAGCCGTGTGCTTCCTCACCCTCGCGCGAGATCACCAGTGTTGGCCGACCGTGGCGTTCCACCACGCGTGACGCCGTGATGCCAATCACGCCGCGATGCCAGCCTTCGCCATCCAGCACCACGCAATAGGCTTCGCGCAACGCGGGCTCTTCTTCCAGACGGCGCTCGATGTTGTCCATGATGCGCCGCTCTTCTTCCTGACGCTCGGCGTTCAGATGGTCGAGCCGGCCGGCAATCTTCCTGGCGCGCTCCGTGTCTTTCTCATTGAAAAGATCGACCACATCGCGCGCCACATCCATGCGTCCGGCAGCGTTCAGACGAGGCGCGATCCGGAAAGCAATTTCGGTCGCCGTTAGCGCGCGTCCGTCGCCGAGTTTCGCAACTTCAAGCAGCGCCTTCAGGCCGACGTTCACCGGACGACGGAGCCCCTGCAATCCCAGCTTCGCGAACACGCGATTCTCGCCCAGCAATGGAACGGCATCTGCTATGGTCGCGATGGCCACGACTTTCATGAACGACATCAGCAGGCGCGACTGATCGTTGGCATTGAGGCGCGCATCCAGCCGCCGCTGCATCAATCCCTGAGCCAGCTTGAAGGCCACACCCGCGCCGCACAAATGCTTGCAGGGATAATCGCATCCCTCCTGGTTGGGATTGACGACGGCAAGCGCCCGCGGAACGCCGCCCGGCCCCGGGAGATGATGGTCGGTGACGATCAGGTCCACTCCGGTGCGCCGCGCCGTTTCGGCGGCTGCGAACGCACGGATGCCGGTGTCCACGCTGATGATGAGCCGTACCCCGTCGGCAGCAGCGCGCTCGATCACCTCGTCGCGCATGCCATAGCCTTCGCGGATGCGGTGCGGCACGTGAAAGTCGGCTACCCCGCCACACAGCTCGATCGCCGTCTTGAGAATGACGATCGCCGTAGTGCCGTCTACGTCGTAGTCGCCGTAAATCAGAACTTTCTCTCTGCGCTCTAACGCCGCTTCCAGTCGATCGAGCGCGGATTTCATCCCACTCATACGGAGCGGGTCGTGGAGATCGCCAAGGGCAGGCGCAAGAAAATGAGAAGCAGCCTCCGGCTCTTCGATCCCGCGGCCGACAAGCAGATCGGCAAGCACGGGCAAAGCGGAAGCAGAGATTTTCAGTTGGGAATCATGCAGCGCCGCAGCAAGGACTCTAGCTTTGGGAGAATTCAACGGATTGGAGATCCATCGCATTGTGCAGATTTCCGTAACCAGATTAGCAGCTCGACAAAATGTGGTTTCATATTTGTAATCTCGTGAAGCAAGGCAGCGGGCCGACCATATCCCACGCCCGCAAAGCAGGCCTATAATGTCGCCATGCGCCGCTGGCTCGCACAGCCGGTTCTTTTGGGTGTCATTTGCCTTCTGACTCCCCAACCGACTCATGCTCAGCAAACCAGATTATGTCCACGTTCCGCATCGAATAGCGACCAGCGCGGGCCGGACATTTCAGTCGCCGAGGTTGCTTTCTCGGGCGCTCTTCAAATGCCGGTCGCGGATCGGGACCAGATCGAGGCATCGCTGAGGCAACGCACGTTCAGTGGCTCCCTTGACGGAGTTGCAGACGAAGCGGAGGAGAGAGTAAGAGCCGCCTGGCAGAATCGCGGCTACTTCAAAGTGCAGGTCAGCGGTGATGCCAAGATACTGACCAGCAGCCCAGGCAGTCAGCGGATAGCGCTCAGTTTTCGCCTGGACGAGGGCCTGCAGTATCGGTTAGGACAAATCCGATTCCTTAACAATAAAGCGATTAGCGATGCGGGAACCTTGCGCGCACTGTTTCCAATTACAGATGGCGCCGTCTTCAGCCGCGAGGAGATCGCGAAGGGACTTGAGAACCTGCGCAAAGCCTACGGGGAGATCGGCTATATCAACTTCACATCTGTCCCGGACACTAGGTTCGATGACGAAGAAGGACTGATCTACCTCCACATCGACATAGATGAGGGCAAGCAGTTTCGTCTTGGCGGTATTAGTTTTCCAGGATTGGACGAAACTTCCCAATATGAAGCATTGCAGGATTTCCCACTACAGCCGGGCAAGTTTATAACCCGAGAGTCTGGGAACTATTCTTGCAGAGACACAACTCACTGCTCGATTCGTGCAGTGGCGAGCGCCGGCTCGACGAAAGAGCCGGCACGATCACAATTAGTCTGAATTGCGGGGGATGCCCCATCGAGTAGCTTCGAACTCTCGGACCGCTACGAGTAAAACCCCACTGCTCTCAAGACCCTGCTTTACCGCTCCTCGTCCTGGTCCGGCTCATCGATCATGAATCCGCCGCCATCATCCGCCAGCTCGCGCAGGTGTTGATAATGCTCGTACCATTCGGTGCCGGCTTCGTAGACGAAGACGCATCCCTGGTAGGCCCATCCGAGCTGCACGAATCCGGTCTTCCCGATGTAGGACTTCAGCCATCGGCTTTCTTCCAGATCCTCTTCGCTTCTGTAGTCGCTGTCGGCGAGAAGTTGGGACAAGCGCTCCAACTCTTCGCGGTCGAGCGCCCAGGAATGCATGGTCAGGAAAGGCGCGCCGGTGGACTTGGCCAATTCCACGAAATCTTTCCAGCCATCCGGATTCTGTCCCGAGTCCCACAGCACGCTGGGAACTTCTTCGCACTCGACGTAGCCAAAGAAGCGGCGCATGCCCAGACCTTCAATGAAGGCCGTCATATCGTCTTTCATGTTCGTCAGGTCGTCTGGCTGTGGAGGCATGGATTGCCCCATTGTAAGGCTTGGACACTTCGCCCGCCACTGCGCTTGGCGAACACGCTACGAGCTACGAGCCGTGAGCTGCGGGCAACCGGTTTGCTCGAAGCTCGCGGCGCGAAGCCCGAAGCTCAGCATACGGAAGGCCCGCTCATAGCGGTGCTTGTGTTAAACTTTTTCTTCACCACAAAAACGCCATAAACATGCTCTTTTCCAAAGAATATGTGGGCTATCTGGCCCGCGAAGTTTCCAAAAAACTGGTGGCGAGCGGTCTCATTGAGACCAAGGCGATGCCTGCTCTTACCGAGAAGGTGCACGCCGCTCTGCTCGATGAACTGGCGCTCGAGGACCGCATTAACGACGAGGTGCGCGTTATTCTCGAAGCTTATTCCGACGAAATGCAGAAGACCGGCGCCAATTACCAGGAAATGTTCCGCAAAGTGAAGACCGAACTGGTGAAGAAATACAAGGCTATTCTTTGAGCATGCCTTGGAGGACGCCGCTGCCGTGCGATTGAGCCGCGATAAAGTCAACAAACTCGCCCACGTTGTCACCGACGCGGTAGCCGACATGGATGAGGTCGAGTTCATCGAGGATCGCAACACCATCCGCCTCGAAGTCCGCAAGATTCTTGAGGAACTCCTCATGCAGGAAGCTCGCATCGACCAGGCCGCGCGGCAGAAAATCGAGAGCCAGCGCCGCACCATCATCGAGGGCTCGGAGGAATGGTCGATCCTTTACCGCAAGTATTACAACGATGAGGTGAAGAAGCTGGGGGTCTAGTTCTCAGTTCCCAGTTCTCAGTTCTCAGTAAACGCGCAAGGATTTTTCTGGGAACTGAGAACTGCTATTGGCTACTCGGCACTGGATTCATCCGCAGCACATCATCCTGATCCGCATCTCTGGCCTTGATCCCAGCCGCATCGAGCTGACGCGCTAGGGGCTGCACCTCTTGTAGAATCCGCGCCAGCGTTTCGCCGACGGCTTCCTTATCGCTGTTGTCCGCGCCGCGCCGCTCGATCACGCTCTGGAAAAAAGTTTTTGGCCGCGGATAGACCACGATCTTGACGTCATCGCCTTCGGGAACTCCCGCCGCTTTCTTTGCCAGTTTCAGCGCCGTATCGTAGCCGCCGAGTTCATCCACTAAGCCCAGGTTCTTCGCATCCTGGCCCGACCAGATCCGCCCTTTCGCAATCTCCAGCACTTTTTCCTTCGGCAGCTTGCGGCCATCGGCAACCTTGCTGGTGAAATCCACATACACGCGGTCCAGCCACGCCTGGAAACGCCCCCATTCGGCGGGAGTGTAATCGTGCGTTCCCGTGAACATGGTAGCGTTGTCGCCCTGATGGACTTCGTCCCACGAGAGTCCAACTTTCTCCCACAGTCCACTGGTCAGCATCTTTCCGCCGAGCACTCCGATTGAGGCGGTGATGGTTCCCGGCTCGGCTACGATTTTATCCGCTGCCATCGCCACAAAATATCCGCCCGACCCCGCCAGATTTCCCATCGAAACAATCACCGGTTTGCCCGCCTGCCGCGCCCGCACCACTTCCCGCCAGATGGTGTCGGAGGCAACAAACGAACCGCCCGGACTATCCACGCGAAACAGGATCGCCTTTACGTCCTTGTCTTCCGCAGCCGCTCGGATCGCGCCCGCCACCGTATCTGAGCCCATATTCTGGCTGCCTTGCACGGGATCGTAATCACTCTTGCCACGGGTGACGTCGCCGACGCCGAACACCAGCGCAACCGTCTTCCCGCGATCATGCGGACGCCCGGCGCGGCTTAAATACTTATCCAGATAGAGCAACTCCGCTCCATCACCGGCCTGGCTCTTTACGTCTTTGTAAACTTCGTCGCGATACTTAACCGCGTCCACCAGTTGCGCTGCGACTGCTTCTTTGCCCAGATACGGCCCCGCGTCCACCACTGCCTGGAACTTCTCCGGTGGGATTTGCCGCGCCTTACAGATGCCGTCCTTCATCTGGTTGAACCATGAGGTCATGATGGCGGTCATTGCTTCTTTATGTGGCCCTGTGTACTTGGTCTCGGTATAGAAGTTGAGCGCGTTCTTATACTCGTAGCGGTGATCGCCGTGAAGAGTCAGGCCCAGCTTGGAGAGCGTCCCCTTGATAAATGGCGACTCCATGATGATGCCTGTCAGTCCGACGTCGCCCGAGGGTTGCAGATAGATATGGTCAAAGGCCGTCGCCAGGTAGTAAGCGCCGTTGCCCGGACCGAACTCACCAAAAGTTTCCGAGTAGGCGACGGCAAATTTCTTATGCGCGCGAAATCTTTGGACAGCATCGCGAATTTCCTGGGTCTGCGCCATTCCCATCGGAGCTGCGCCAATCCTGGCAATCATGCCGACGACACGATGGTCATTCGCTCCCCGGTCAATCGCATCCACCACATCGCGCACCGTCTGTTTCTCGTTCAGCACCAACTGCGCGGCCGGCGTGTCCGGTACATCCTCCATGAATGCCTGCTCGAAATTGGCTTCGAGAATTGTCTTGGAGGGAACTTTCCCCTTCGAGCCGATCACGGCCACCATTACGATGACCATTCCGATCAGCCATAAAGCACCCAGGATGGCGAGGAAACGTACGATGAGCTTGGACATGGCTTGCTCCTTTTGTTAAGAAAGAGCAGTCTAACCCAAGCACAAGCCTTAGGTGCTATAACGTTGAAGCAGCCCTGGTCGAAGTCAGGGCTGTTCCTTTTCTGCACGATTTAGAGTATCGAGAATGGCTGCCGTTCGCAGAACTTCGGGGAGAACTGAGATGGCAGTTATTGTTCAAACGTGCGCAGGAGGGAACCTCAGTGTACAATTTTTGCGGTTTTCGAAGTCAAGAAGGAAATTCCGGTCCAGTGTCGTTTGGTTGTGCAATGTTGGTAGACGCTGCGGGTCGTGCGGCCGCAAAGGATACGATCGAGCTCGGATCAAGAATTCTGTAAGTTGCATTTCGGGAGCGATATGAGAGTGAGATTCGCAGTGGCAGCGGCGGTGATGAGTCTCGCGCTGAGTGTCGCAGCCCAGAAGGAGATGCACATGGTCCATGCCAAAGGTTCTTTCGACATCAAGATGACTCCGGCCGAACTAACCGACTTCGAGAAAGCGAACGACATTACTCGGGTCACATCCGACAAGACTTGGCACGGTGACTTCGAAGGCGTCAGCCATGGAGAAATGATCACCGGCTCGACCGCGAGCACCGGCTCCATGGCCTACGTTGCTATTGAGCGCATGACAGGCAAGCTTAACGGCCGACAGGGCAGCTTCACCTTCTCGCACCGCGCCACCATGATGAAAGGCGACGCCCCCTCTGCGGGAGAGCTGAGCGTGATGGTTGTACCCAATTCCGGCACTGGAGAACTGACCGGACTCACTGGCTCGCTCGTCATCCATACCGACGCTCAGGGTAAACACACCTGGACCTTCGATTATTCGCTCCCGTAGCCGTCCTCGGGTGGGCGCACGTCAAGTGTATGAAGCCGCCAGATGACGCACAACAGACACACCCACCTAGCAACCCAGTACCATGCCTGGCAGACTAAGTTCACTACCCAATACCAGGCTTGGCAAACCCAGTTAAATAACTATTCCGATTCAAATGTAGCGTCTAACCATCGTGGGTAAGCAATTTGCCCTCCCCGTAACCGTCATACTGCCGAAATATCGACATGCGCCCACCTCCATCCGGAAGCTATTGGCGCCGCCACCCACTGAGTAAACGTTTCAAGCGGCGAAATATCGCCTTTACGCTCATTGACCCGGTCGTGAGCGTAAACCTATTTACTTCAACCATCTCATGTCAGTGTTCATTGCGGTAATATGTTGACGTTGCCGATATGGTGCGCTTCTTGATCTGGACCGAGGGCGATGCAAACGGTTGGGCCTGCTCGAATTGTCGATGGAGATTCCCCGTTCCCACGCTGCTTAGCGGAGAAGAGGCGAAAGGTGCTTACGACCGCCTAGCCGCTGTGAAGTTTCGCGAGCACAAGTGCGAGGTCGAAATCAGATTTTCTGCGACGAAACAGGAACCAACAGGGGACGCTGGCACCGCTTTCGCAGAGCGTGCTCGGATGCTCGTAAAGCGAGGATACACACCGAAGGTTGCTGTGGGGCTTGTACTTCATGAAATGGAATTCGAACACGGCAATGATTCGAGGATGATGGAGAAGGCGCGTGCTGAGGCCGAGGATTTCCTTCTGAGAGTCGGCAAGGGCCTCATCTGAAGCGGGACTATCGTGGTGGGGTGCTGGCACTTAATTTGGAATAAGCTTACGGCACGCCTGAAGGCGTGCCCTGATACGAATGCTTGCGTTACGTCGCGGCTTAGGGCCGCGACTTCGAAACAAAGTCTAGGGCCTGGAGTGACTCTGGTGTGCGGGTGTTGTAACTGCTCCTTCTGCCGCTGACCTCACCAGAGCCGCATACTTTGCGAACACACCGGTTTTGTAGCGCGGCGCCGGGGCTTTCCATTCCGTCAGCCGCCGCGCGATCTCGGCGTCGGAAATTTCCAGTTCCAGCCTCCGGATCTTGGTGTCGATGGTGATGCGGTCGCCCTCGCGAATCGCGGCAATCGGACCGCCCAGCGCCGCTTCTGGCGCGACATGGCCGACCATCAGACCGCGGGTTGCGCCGCTGAAGCGTCCGTCGGTGATCAGCGCAACGCTCTCGCCCAGACCTTCGCCTACGATTGCCGCGGTCACGCTCAGCATTTCGCGCATACCGGGTCCGCCCTTTGGACCTTCATAACGGATCACCACAACATCGCCAGCCTTGATTTGCTTGCTGGTCACCGCCTGCATCGCCGCTTCTTCGGAATCGAACACGCGCGCCGGCCCGGTTTGCGACTGCCGTTCGTGGCCGGTCATCTTCACTACCCCGCCCTCGGGAGCGAGGTTTCCTTTTACGATCACCAGTCCCCCCGTGGCCTTCAGCGGCTTACTCAAGGGAGCGATCACCGTCTGTCCGGCAGTCTCATTCGCTCGGTTCGCCTCTTCGGCAAATGTCTTTCCGGTTACGGTCATCGCCGAACCATTCGCATATTTGCCGTCGAGCAGCCTCCTGGCGATCACCGGGATGCCGCCGGCTGCATCCATGTCGGCCGCCACATATTTTCCCGCAGGCTTCAGATCTGCCAGCAGCGGCGTGCGTTCACTGACCCGCTGAAAATCGTCGATCGCGAGCGGCAGCCCCATTTCGCGCGAAATCGCGAGCAGGTGAAGCACGGCGTTGGTCGAGCCGCCCGTCGTAGCGACGCCCGCGATCGCGTTCTCGAACGCTACGTGGGTCAAGATATCGCTCGGACGAATGCCTTGCTTCAAAAGATTCATCACCACTTCGCCGCAGCGGAATGCGACTTCGTCCTTGCGCGGGTCCATGGCGGGAATACCGTTGAAGCCCATGGGCGAAAGGCCGATCAGTTCCATGACCGTGCTCATCGTGTTCGCGGTGTACTGCCCGCCACATGCGCCCGCACCCGGACACGCAACATTTTCGAGCGCCAGCAGATCCGCGTCGCTCATCTTGCCCGCGGCATTCGCACCGACGGCCTCGAACACGTCCTGAATGGTTACGTCTTTGCCTCGATACTTGCCAGCGGCAATCGTTCCGCCGTAGAACACCAGGCCAGACAGGTTCATCCGTGCCAATGCCATGGCTGCCGCGGGAATCGTTTTGTCGCAACCGACAATGCAGACCGCCGCGTCAAACATCTGCCCGCGACAGACCAGTTCAATCGAATCGGCGATCACCTCTCGGCTCACGAGCGAAGCTCTCATGCCTTCGGTGCCCATGGTCTCGCCGTCGGAAATGGCGATGGTGTTGAACTCCATCGGCGTGCCGCCGGCCGCGCGAATTCCTTCTTTCACCTTGGCCGAAAGCCGCCGCAGGTGGAAGTTGCACGGCATGGTCTCGATCCAGGTGTTGGCAACAGCAATCAGCGGCTTCGCCAGGTCTTCATCGGTGAAGCCAATGGCTTTGTACATCGCGCGCGCCGGAGCCTGGTCGCGCCCGTCAGTGATATTGCGGCTGCGATGTTTGAGGTCGATATCCATGGGAGTGACGCAGATAGTTTAGCTGAATCGATGGAGGGACGGGCGTCTCGCCCGTCCTGCAGTCCGGTGGCCGGGCGGGGACGCCCGGCGCTCCATTGATCCTTTACGCATTAACTACTTTTGGTTCCGCCGGCTTTGCCTCGGACGCTTTCTTTTTCTCCGACGGCAGCCATGACATCATCGCCCGCAACTGCTCACCTACTTTTTCAATCGGGTGCTGCTTCGCGTCCTCGCGCAGCTTGGCAAAGGTCAGGCCGCCCTTCTTGTTCTCTTCAATCCATTCCTTGGCGAACTTGCGGTTCTGGATTTGCTTCAGCACTTTCTTCATCGCCTTGCGCGTCGCATCTCCCACAACCATTTCGCCGCGGGTCAGGTCGCCATACTCCGCCGTGTTCGAAATCGAATAGCGCATCCGGCTCAACCCGCCTTCGTAGATCAGGTCGACGATCAGCTTCATCTCATGCACGCACTCGAAGTAGGCGATCTCGGGGGCGTAGCCGGCCTCGACCAGCGTCTCGAAACCTTTCTGCATCAGCGAAGTCAAACCGCCGCAGAGCACAGCCTGTTCGCCGAAGAGGTCGCTCTCGGTTTCTTCTCTGAAGGTGGTCTGCAACACGCCGGCGCGGGTCGAACCGATGCCGTGCGCGTAGCTGAGCGCGTACTCATGCGCGCGCCCACTTGCATCCCGGTGGATGGCGAGTAATGAAGGCACGCCGCCGCCCTGCGAATACACGCGGCGCAGCAAATGGCCCGGGCTCTTCGGCGCAATCATGACCACGTCCACATCTTTTGGAGGCTTGATGGTCTTGAAGTGAATCGCGAACCCGTGCGAGAAGCCGAGAATCTTCCCTTTGTGCAGATGCGGCTTGATGGCCGATTCGTAGAACTCGGCCTGGGTCTCGTCCGGCGTGAGAATCTGCAGCCAGTCGGCGCGCTTGGCAGCTTCCGCCGGAGCGACCACGGTCATTCCATCGGCGCGCGCCTGTTTGGCCGAGGCGCGCTCGGGATCGAGCCCGATAATCACGTCGTATCCGCTGTCACGCAGGTTCTGCGCCTGCGCGTGTCCTTGCGACCCGTAGCCGAAAACGGCAATGGTCTTGCCCTTCAACGCGGAAGGATTGGCATCGTTCTGGTAAAAAACTGTGGCCACTGGAAAGCTCCTTATCGATATCTATATCTATGTTGGTGAAATGCTGAATCGTGTTTGCGGGCAATGACCGACCGGTCGGTTTAGGAGATGCTAAACACCTCGGCCTCCCGGTGTCAACCACGCATTGCCTCGGAGACCATTCTAGACCACTGGCGGTTCGAGTGACGGGTTCAAAACTCGAAGTAGGCTCCAGCGCGCGCTGGATGCGCGCCGCCTCCGGTTCCGGTCGCCAATCCGGTCGTTAATCCTGAAGCTGGGAGCAAGCCTTCTTCAATTCCATGCAGGCTTTCCCATGCGGCCTCGGTCAGTGCCGGATCTGCGCCCACAATGTCACGGATCATTTGCCAGGCGGCGAGGTTGAGCGCGCCCTCCGGTGCGGGGCCCATAGCCAGCGAAACTGAGCACTGCGGGCAGAAACAGATCCGCTGTGCCGAAGATTTCTGGCGCGGTCTTACTCCCGCCGTCTGCGCGAACAGATAGACCGCAACCGATTTTTGTCCGGCTTCGAGCTCCCGACTACAGCGAAGACAATACAAGTTGTCCAAACGTCCCGTCCCCGTTGGCCAGATACGCAACCCCTAAAGGGTGTCTGGTTTCTAAAGGTTCCGGCATCGCTAAAGCGATGCCCTGGTACGAATCCCACTTGCAAGGTTACCGCTAGCCAGCCCTGGAATTTACCCGCGCAACTACTGTCTCCAAGGCGCTGCCGATGGCACAAGTATGTAGAAGGATTCCCGCAGGCCGCGCCCGAGAACCAAGCTTTGCTCTAGCCAGACGAGGATGGCATCGCGCACACTCTAGTCCATGGGTGTTGATCAGTCCGCAAAGCTTTTGCAACCGTCACGGCTTGGGAAAAGACGCCAAAAGGTCGCCGCCGTTTGTTACCGCATCCGCCGGCGCGGCATCGAATTCCTGCTGGTTCAGACCCGGGGCGGACGCTGGATTTTCCCCAAAGGCGGCGTCGAATCCGGCCTCTCGCACGCCCAGTCCGCTGCCCTCGAGGCTTTTGAAGAGGCTGGTGTTCATGGCCGGATGGAACAAATTCCCTTTGCCCGTTACTTTCGCCGCAAACCTCGTCGCGAAACTGCTGAAGACACGAGGCCTGTCGCCCGATCTTCCCAGCCAGAGCTGGCGGTCGCTGCTCACCTTTGCGAAGTGTCTCGGCTCGAACTGCCGCAGGAATCGAACCGAAACCCCACCTGGTTTTCCGCTGAAAAAGCGAAGCAGCGCCTGCTCGAAGACCGCGCGCCGGGATTTGGCGCCGAACTCGCGCGCGTCGTCGACCGCGCCGCGGCCCGCATTCGGCGATTGCACGGAGGCTCCAACCCCGGACCAGTTCACGCCAGGCTGGGTTACTATTCCAGGCTGGGTTACTCCAGGCTGGGTTACAGCGAACTGGTTCACACCAGGAAAGACGCTTTGCAAGAAGTTCGATTCGAGGCCTCCGAACTAGCCCGAGTGCATGGCCTGGCATGGTCAGCCGCGTACGCCCGCTACATTCGTCGTGAACACGCTGACCTGCAGTCTTCCGCCGGCCCTCCGCTCGGATCGAACCGTCCCACTCTTCGACTGGAGAGCGGAACCCCACCTTCATCCGACACGCTGCAGAAAGTGCAATTCATCGATGAAGTCAGCGCAACCAGCCGAGCCAAAGCCCCGGCGAAATCTGCCAAGAACCGCCGAAAATAGTTTCCCCTCGCCCCCTCCCAAGCCGGCCGCTAGATTCGCCTGTAGAGCCCGGAGCCCATTCCGCGATACCATCTCTGGTGATGCTCCGCGAAGCTACCGTCGACCCTCGGCAGGAACCCCGGCAGGAACCTCGCCAGGAAATCCTGCGCGCCGCCGCCCGGCTGTTTCAACAGCAGGGATACGATGCCACCTCGATGAACGATGTTGCCGCTGCCCTCAAGCTCTCGAAGGGCGGCCTCTACCACCACTTCCAGTCGAAGGACGAAATCCTGTTCCATATCATGTCGCACGCCATGGAGATCACCGAGGGACGGGTCATCAATGTGGTGCGTCGCATCGACGGAGCCAGTATTGAAGGAAGCGAAGAGCGCCTGCGCACGCTGATCCGGCTGCATATCCAGGTTGTGCTCAGTCCCGAAGACCGTGAGATTACCGTCATGCTGCACGAGAACCATCCGCTGCCGCCGGCGCTCCGCCGCAAGATCAACGGACGCAAGAAGGATTACCTGCACTTTGTCGAGAACCTCATCGCCGACGTCCAGCGCAAGCGTAATTCCCAGTCGCCGGTCACGCCGCGCGCGGCCGCCTTTGCCCTGGTCGGCATGATCAATTGGATCTATCAGTGGTACAAGCCCGACGGCCCGCTGACGGGAGATATGCTGGTGCAGCAGTACACGGATATTTTCTTTCGAGGCGCAGTGGAATAGATCCTCAGTTCGCGGTTCTCAGTTCTCAGTGAGAAACAGCTTGCCACGTCTCTGCAGGTGTTCCTGAGAACTGGGAACTGTTCGTTATGACCCACTTCTTCCACATCGACGATCTGGCTCGCCAGCGCGCGGGGGGAAATAAACTCTACCTCGAATTCCTCCGCGTCCCGGCCATGAGCGCCGGCGTCTACGTTCTGCCGAAAGGCGGCAGCGATCTCCAGACGCCGCACCGCGAAGACGAGATGTACTACGTCGTCGGCGGGCGTGCCCGGATGCAAATCGGCTCTGATCACGCCGAGGTGCGGCCCGGTTCAGTCATTTTCGTTGAGGCTGAACTGGAGCATCGGTTCTACGACGTCCAGGAGGAGCTCGAAGTCCTGGTTTTCTTCTCCACTGCGGAGCAAGGGTGATCCGAAAAAGGCGGATCCAGGTCGGTACGCGGTCGCTCCAACGACGCAGAACGTGGCCGGGCGAGGACGCCCGGCACTCCATCCCCAACTTCCTTACTCGCCAGCCGGCTTCCCGGGCACCCAATACACTTCTTCTTTTAAGTTCTCTCTCTTGAAGCCGATTCGCTTCAGGATGCCCTTGCCGTGCTCGACCATCTCCGGATGCCCACACAGATACGCGATGCTATTCGCCGCGGTGCATCCCCAATGGTCGGCGTATTTGCGAATCAGTTCGTCCACGCGGCCGAGCTCGCCTTGCCAACTCTCGTCTTCCCACGGACGGCTCACCGTGAAAACACAGCGAAACCATGGCGCTGCTTTGGAGAAGTTTTCCAGCTCCTCGCGATAACCGAACTCCCACGACCGGCTGGCGCCGTTCAGCAGAAATAATTTGTGGTCGCCCGCAAACCTGCCTTCTTCCCAGTCCTTGAACAGGGTTCGCACATAGCTGACAAAAGGCGCGACTCCGGTCACGGTGCTGAACATCAAGTGGTTGGTGCGTTCCGGTTGTGCGGGGTCGAAGGTGAAGCGCCCCTTGGCAACTTTGCGCACCAGAACTTCATCGCCCAACTGAAGGTCATACAGCGGCGGCGTAGTCTCGCCTTGCGGGATCAGCTCAAAAAAGAATTCCAATTCCCTTTCGTAGGGAGAAGAAGCAATCGAGTAGGGACGCTCCAGTCGCCGCGCGTCTCGTTCAACCCCGAGTGTCGCGTATTGGCCCGGAGCAAAGGTGAAGTCCGCCCCTGGGTCAATGCGGATCATCCATAGATCCGGCGCAAAATCCGCGCGCTTGGTAATACGGGCCCGGTAGTGCTTGTCATCCATAGGGCAGTTCTCAGTTCTCAGAGTTGGACGGCAAAAGGTGCACACAAAGATACAGCATTCCTCGAATTCAGGCTTGAACAGCCAACCCGGCGTCCGCCTTCCCTGAGAACTGGGAACTGAGAACTCCAAAAAAGAACAGCCCGCAAGCTTGTCAGCCTGCGGGCTGCCCGGTGGACTGTTTGGGATTGACTGAGGTGGTCACTCTCGTGGCCCCTCGCTCACTCCGGTGCCTGGCACAGCCTGTGCCCGGCGGATCAGCCCATATTCACGGATTGTTTGCGAGAGATTGTTCCCGATTCCCCCGACCAAAGGTTCCTCGAGAACTCCGCTTAGAGCAACCGCCCTAAGACTCAGCCACCTCACCTGGTCTGGTACTACTGTGACTTTCAGAACTTGTCATCTGACCACCTCCTCTCCGGTGTAACCGCAGAGTACAAAAAAGAAGGGTCGGCGTCAACGGTTCGGAGGGGGCGTGCCGGAAGAATTAATAGTTCCCGGTTCCCGGTTCTCAGTTCTTAGTGATGCGCGGGAGACGACGCAACTCGACTGCTAAACCCAAAACCAGCGCGCCTATGGCTTGCATGCGGCAACCCCCTCCGGTACATGCCCGCCAGATACCTACCTTCGTCACAGCCCCTTGCCTAGACTGAAAACACCCCTGCAACGGCGGGGAAGGCTTTCCCCCGAGTCATCGATCTTTGAGGGAAGTTCTCAGCCCTTCCACCGGTATGCATCTTGTTGGGCGAGTCCTATATGCGCCAGCACGCGGTTCGCGAATTCATGTGCCATGGCATCGGCGTCCGACGGATGGTTATAAAACGTTGGGATGAGCGGGAAGATAGTCGCCCCCGCGTCCGCCGCCAGCGACATATTGCGGATGTGGATTTTGTTCAGCGGAGTCTCGCGTACGCACAGCACGAGCGGCCGACGCTCCTTGAGAGAAACATCGGCGGCGCGCTCGATCAGGCGCGAGGCCGTCCCGTTGGCAATGCGGCCAAGTGTGCCGACGCTGCACGGGATCACGACCATCGCGTCCGAAGGATACGACCCGCTGGCCACGTTCGCACCGATATCGCTGTTTGACTGCTGCTGAATCTTTGCCGAAGTGGAGCCGATGATTTGACGTAGGAGATCAGAACGGCCTTCGACACCGAGTTCCTCGGCCAAGACGCGCAGGCCGCTGTCAGAAGCGATGAAGTTTACTGTCTTCACCCGCGGATCGCGTTCCACGGTGAGTAGAAAGTGCTTCAGAAATAACGACCCACTGGCGCCGGTAGTGGCAACAGTCAGGTTTTCTGGCGCAACAAGGGGCAAAGTTGGCGCTCCACGAGGCCCAAGCCAGTTCACGGCCTCAAAAAACTGAGGATAGGGAGGCCCGGAAGGCAAGTCAAGGCGACCTCCGAATTTATGTCCACCACCGGTATTTTACGAACGCGGCGTAGTGCCGCCCAACGCCACGCCCTCGTCAGCGTCGTGCGTAAGATTGGCGCCATTGATCCCTCTGCCGGATGCAAGTATCTTCGCGACTTTCGCGAGGCCTACCGCTCCTACCAGAAAGTTCTTGCCCCGGGCGATGTCCGCGACGAAATCGCCAAAGCCGGAATCGTTTTGGTCGGCGACTACCACGCCCTGCCTAACTCGCAGCGCTATCTGGCCTCACTCCTCCGCGATCCCGAACTCCACCACCGCTCCGTAGTGCTGGGAGTCGAAACGATTTTTTCCCGCGACCAGCACATTCTCGACGAATGGTTCCGCGGCGAGATTGACGAAGACGAACTGCGCCAGCGCATCCGTTTCGAACTCGACTGGGGATATGAATGGGCTCCATTTTACGAACTGCTCTCCGCCGCCCGCGACCAGGGCGCTTCCATTTACGGGCTTGATTGCATGCCTCGCGAAGATCTGCGCAAAATCGGAGCCCGTGACCGCCACGCCGCCGAAAAGATTGCCGAACTCCGCCGTCATTCCGACGCGCTCATTCTCGTCCTTTTCGGCGAGTCGCACCTGGCGCCCCAGCATCTGCCAGCCCTGCTCCGGCAGCGGCTTCCCGCGGAACGTGTGCTCACCGTTCTGCAAAACGTCGACGCCCTCTACTGGCGCGCCGCTGGAGAAGCCAGCGACCACGTCGAGGCCGTCCAAGTCCGCAAAGACGTCAGCGAAAATGTTCTTTGCGTTTTCAACGCCACACCGCTGGAGAAATACGAGAACTACCGCCTCTGCCTCGACCGTTGGGGACGCAGTGACAATGGCCACAGCGCGCCCGACCTTGGCCCCACCCTCTACAACCTGATCGACGGCATGGTGCGTTTTCTCGGCATCAACCAGTACTCCTCGCACAACACTACGCAGCCGAGGCTGCTGGTTGACCTCATGCCCGAAGTCTATTCGCGCAGTTCCGACGCGCTCCTGCGCCGCCTGCTATCGCGCAAAGGATTCACTGCCGAACACCGCCAATCCCTGCTCCGCCAGGTCCGCGAGCGCGGCAGCGTCTACCTCACGCCCATCAACGCGTTGTACGTACGCCAGTTCAACATGAGTTCCTCCGCCGAGGACGCCACCCACTTCCTTCATCAAGCCTGTCGCGGCTTACCAAATCTCTGTAACGGCAAGGCTTTAGCACAGCACACCGCACCGCACGCCGCGCCAGTCGCCCAGTCGCTGGCCAAGGACGACGCGTTTTACATGGCAGTCTTTGAACACGCGCTCGCCTTCTTCGGATCGCGCATCTTATACCCCGCGCGTCCCGCTTTCCGCGATGCCGATCTGGCGGATTTGTTCGAGGTGACTCGTGAAGACCTCGAACACCAAACTTCACTTCCCTTCGCCGACGCCGTCGACGCCCTCGACTTCCTGACCCAACACCGCGAACGCGACTTTCGTGCGGCGCAAGCTCCCGCCTTTACCGGCCGCAAGTACGAATACGTCGCCGAGCAACTCGGATATCTCACCGGCAACGATCTCTACGACGCCTACCTCGAAGGCCGCCTGACCACCGCCGCCCTGCGAAAACTATTCCTAATCCACATAGAACAGCCCGGCGTGGCCCGCGAAGCCTACATCCAGCTAAAAATGCGCCTGCGCTCCGGACAGCGCGCATAAGTTTCCTACGGTCCAAGGTTTTTGATTTTGCCGCCGCTGGAGTATCCTCACCTGTCCGATGGCTGATGACTTCCCACTCCAGTCCCAGACGCCCGATGCGCTCATGCTTTTCGGCTTCTGGTACCGCGCGCTGCCGGCCAGCCACCTCCGCTGTGGCCAGTTCGCCAAGACGATGCTGCTCGAACAGCCGCTCGTCGTCGGACGCGATCAAGAAGGCCGCGCCTTTGCTCTGCGCGACGCCTGCCCTCATCGCGGCATGCCGCTTTCCTGCGGGCAATTCGACGGCCAACAAATCGAATGCTCCTACCACGGCTGGAGATTCGACGCCCACTCCGGCCAGTGCAAGGCGATCCCGTCGCTGGTGCCCGATCAAAATCTGAAAATCGACCGCATTTACGCCGGCAGCTACCCCTGCGAGGAGCGTGACGATTTCATCTGGGTCTTCATGTCCGGTCCCGGCCCCGCCGGCGCCGGATTCTCCAAGTCTGCGCCCGCTCCGGTTCCTGCACCCGAGATTCCGAAATTCAGCGAGCATTACAAACTTGCCTACCTCACCGCCGACCTGCCTTGCTCGGTCGACCACGGCATCATCGGCCTGATGGATCCCGCGCACGGCCCCTTCGTCCACCAAGCGTGGTGGTGGCGCACGCAAAAATCGATTCACGAGAAGCACAAGAACTTCGAACCCATCCCCTACGGATTTCGCATGAGCGCGCACACGCCCAGCTCCAACAGCGCTCCCTACAAACTTCTGCGCCTCTACGCCGATGCCGATTCGATTACCACGACCATCGATTTCGTTCTGCCCAACCTCCGCTCGGAAGTCATTCGCGCCGGCAAATACTGGTTCTCCAGCCTGACCACCGTCACTCCCATCACGCGCAATCAATGCCGCATCGATGTAGTGGCCGCCTGGAACCTGTTCCGCTGGATTCCCTTTGGCCCCGAGCTGCTGAAATTCGTCTTCGCAAAATTCGTGGAGCAGGATCGCCGCACCATGGAACTTCAGTCCGAGGGCCTGAAGCACAACCCGCACCTCATGCTGATCGACGACGCCGACCGCCCCGCCAAGTGGTATTTCGGTTTGAAGGAAGCAATGCTGGAAATGAAGAGGACCAGCGGCGAGTTCCGGCATCCGATGAATGGGCCCGTGACGTTGAGGTGGAGGAGCTGAGAGGCAGTTCTCAGTGCAGTTCCTTCACCAGCCAGTCCATCGCTTCTTCCCGCGTCTTGAACGTCACAATTTCGCGCTGGGAAAAAGTTTGGAAGTTTTCCATGAAGGCGTGCGGGATACTCTCCGCGCCAACCCACGCCGTCTTCTTCACAAACGGCCGGTCGAGCGTCAGCACTTCTTTGATCCTGGTAGCAACCGCATGATCCAGTGTGGCGCCGGTGAAATCGGCGAGCGTGACAAGCGACTCGTGCGCGTGCTGCGCCACGGTCATCCGCACATACTCAAGCAGAAGCTGCATCTCGTGCGCGTTGGCGTGCGAAAAGTCCAGGAGCAGAATCCGCTTGCCCTGATGCTCGATGAATCGTATGTGATCATCCATTGTGGGCCCCCGAGTGGTTTTCCTTGTGGTCCTCGTGCCTCCGTAGTGGACAGGACCTCAACCCCGGAGGACCCCAGGGGCACGGAGGAAATCTACCCCAACAGCGACTCCACGATGTTGTACACCGCGGCCAGCGCCGAGTCCAGCGCCGCCACATCCTTTCCGCCCGCTTCGGCCAGGTCGGGACGCCCGCCGCCTTTGCCGCCAACTTTCGCGGCCACCGCGCCCACCACTTTGCCCGCCTGAATACGGCTGGTCAGATCTCTAGTGACGCCGGCAATCAGCGAAACGTTTCCGTCCGCAGCCGAACCGACCACCACCACGCCCGAGCCAAGTTTGTCGCGCAGTTGATCGACCAACGTCCGGAGCTGTGCGCGCTCAAGATTGTCCACGCGATGGGCAAGCACTTTGACGCCGCGAACTTCTTTGACTTTGTCGCTGTCACTGTCAATAGCCGAAGCGACCGAGGATGAAGCGAACTTCATCCTCGCCTGATCAAGCTCGCGCGCGAGCCGCTTGATTTCCGAATCGCGCTTTTCTAGCTCCGCCCGCAGCGCTTCGGCGGGAGACTCGGCTTCTTTGCTGCTCAGCGCGGCGACCACGCCTTCCAGTTCATGATCTTTGCGGAAGTGGCGCAGCGAGCCTTCGCCGGTCACGGCCTCGATGCGCCGCACGCCGGAGGACACGCTGCCTTCTTTCAGAATTTTGATGAGGCCGATCTCGCCCGTCGCGCCGGTGTGCGTGCCGCCGCAGAGTTCCGTCGAAAAATCTCCGATCCTGATCACGCGCACCTTGTCGCCGTATTTTTCGCCGAACAGCGCCATGGCATGATACTCGTTGACGGCCACGTCAATCGGGACATTTTCGACAATCTCTACTTTTTCGTTACGCAGAACTTCTTTGTTGATGATGTCTTCGATGTCCTGCAGCTCTTCATCTTCGACGCCGGTGAAGTGCGAGAAATCGAAGCGCAGATGATTGGGAGCCACCAACGATCCCGCTTGCTTCACATGCTTGCCCAACACTTCGCGCAGGCCCGCGTGGAGCAGATGCGTGGCCGTGTGGTTGCGCATGGTGGCCTCGCGAATCGCGGTGTCGACAACGGCATCCACTTTCTGCCCAACGCGAATTGCCTGCCTGGCAACAACCTGATGCGCTCGCACTCCCTGAACCGGGTAATAGCATCCCGTTACTTCGGCGATTACGGTGTTGTGATCGTCGGAGTAAAGCCATCCGCGATCCCCAACCTGTCCTCCGGATTCGGCGTAAAAGGGAGTGTGATCGAGAATGATCTCACCGGAGTCGCCGGGTTTGAGTTCCTGCGCGCCCTGATTTCCTTTGATGATCGCGAGAACCTCGCAATTATCCGAGCGAGTCTGGCGATAGCCTTCGAATTCAGATTTCGGGAGTTGCTGGTAGGCGGCGTTGGCCGTCTGCTTGGCCGCGCCTTTCCAGGAGGTGCGGGCACGCTCGCGCTGCTCGGCCATCGCGCGGTCAAAGCCCCCCTGATCAAAGATAATTCCGCGGTCGCGTGTTGCATCCTGTATGAAATCGAGGGGCATTCCAAACGTGTCATACAGTTTGAATGCCTCGTCGCCAGGCAGCCGGCGGTCTCGTGCTCGCACATCAACGACGGCCTCTCGCCCTCCTGCTTCTCTAATGAAAGTGCCAACAGCGTCGTCGGTTGAACCCGAGAGTCGCCATCCCTTTCCCGCTTGATCAAGCAGCGTCTCGAGTTTCTGAAGCCCCAAGTCCAACGTGTGCGCAAAACGCGTCTCTTCCGCCAAGACAGCTTTCGACACACGCTCTGCCGTTTCTTTCAGCTCCGGATACGCGTCCTGCATCAGATCTCGTACGGCAAAGACCATCTTGTGCAAGAACGGCTTCGTCTGGCCGAGCAGGCGTCCGTGGGTAATCGCGCGCCGGATGATTTTTCGCAGCACGTAGCCGCGGCCTTCGTTTGAAGGGATCACGCCATCGGAGATTAGAAACGTTGCAGCGCGGGAGTGGTCGGCGATCACGCGCAGAGAAGCTGCCGACTTCGAACCTGCCGAGCTTTGCTCAGCTGGACGGCCGGGGGCGGCCGTCCCTACGTGACCTGTGACGGCTCCCGTCAACTCGGCCGCTCGCTTGATCAGCGGCGTGAACAAATCCGTCTCGTAATTTGAAATCACGCCTTGCAGCACGGCCGCCATCCGTTCAAGTCCCGCACCGGTGTCAATCGACGGCTTGGGTAATGGATTCAGCTTGCCGCTCGAATCGCGGTCGAACTGCATGAACACCAAATTCCAAAGTTCGACGTAGCGCCCGCAATCGCAGCCAAACTTGCAGTCTGTATGGCCCTCATCGCTAGCCGCCACACCCATGTCGTAGTGAATCTCGCTGCAGGGGCCGCAGGGACCGGTGTCACCCATCTGCCAGAAGTTGTCTTTCGTGCCAAACTCATAAATGCGATCTTTTGGCACACCTTGTCCGAGCCACAGGTCGTAAGCTTCGGCGTCGCGCGGGACTCCGTTTTCGCCTTTAAAGATGGTTACGTAGAGCTTCTCTTTATCAATTCCAAACCACTCTGGCGAAGTGATCAGCTCCCACGCGTAGGCGATGGCGTCTTTCTTGAAGTAGTCGCCAAAGGAAAAATTTCCAAGCATCTCAAAAAACGTGTGATGACGATTGGTGAAGCCGACGTTTTCCAAATCGTTGTGCTTGCCGCCTGCACGCACGCATTTCTGCGAGGTCGTCGCCCGCGCGTAGTCGCGCTTTTCGAGGCCGAGGAAAACGTCCTTGAACTGGTTCATGCCGGCATTGGTGAAGAGCAGCGTCGGATCGTTCGACGGGACGAGCGACGAGGAGTGCACCTCGCGGTGTCCCTTCTGAATGAAGAAGTCCAGGAACTGGCGGCGAATTTCGGAGCCTGTGAGCATGGAAATTTAATTCTAAATGAAAGGCAAACCTTCACCACAGGGGGCACAGGGAACACAGGGGCGAGACTGCGAAGTGGAGGGACGGGCGTCTCGCCGGTCCAGCCGGGCGGGGGCGCCCGGCTCTCCACCAGCAAACCTTTTGGATCGGCGAGGTCGAAGCCCTGCTGCGCAAACAGTTCGCAGCCGGCACTTCGACGCCGTCCGGAGAAAGCAGATTTACTTCACTACATCTTCGGTTTTCTCGGCGCCCTTTTTCACTTCATGGCCGGTCGCCTTGGTGCCTTTTGCCACGCCCTTCCCGGTGTCCTTGACAGCGGTCTTGGTGGCTGCGCCGGTCTTGTCGGCGGCCTTTTCCGTGGCTTTGCCGGTCTTCTTGGCGGCGGTGTCAGTGGCGTCGCCGGTCTTCACGGCCGCTTTCTTGGTGGCATGCCCTGTCGTCACTGCGGCCTTCTTGGTTGCTTTGCCGGTATCGTCGGCCGCGTTCTTCACGTCGGTTCCAGCCTGGCCATAGGAGAAGGCAGTCAGCGCCAGTAGCGCGGCTGCGATCATTAAAGAGCACTTCAAAGAGAACTCCGTTTTCACAGTTCCTCCAAAGGAATTGAAGAGAGTGTTGGCTGCAAATTTCTATCAGAAAATGAGGGATGGACGCAACCGGGGCAAGAACTGATAGTGTCCTAATTTCCCGATTTCATCGAGAACTTGTTTCGATTTACACTCTGCGCCGTAGAGACGCCGCAAGCCTCGTCTCTACAAACGAGTTGTCCTAGCTCAATGAGACGCCTCGGAAGTCTCGTTCTCGAGTTCGGTGAGCGTTTCTTCGTCCACGTCCCACTTTTTCAGGATCGTGAAAATGGTTTTCGATCCGAATCCGGCGCGCATCAACTGGCGGAAGATGCGGGCGGCCTGTTTCTGATCTTTGTCCTTGGGCTTCTGCAGGCGTTTGCGGCGGAGGTAGGCGCGAGCGAGATTTTCTTCTTTCACGTCGTCATAGACGGAAGCGACTGCTTTCTCGATGACGTCGCCGTGCACTCCCTTGGCCTTCAGGTCGTTGACGACGCGCATGCGGCCGAACTTCTCGTTGTCGCGGCGATAGGACGAAAAGGCCGTCGCGTACTTGGCGTCGTTCAGATAGCCCTGGTCCTTCAGGCGAACGACAATCAGTTCCACCAGCGTCTTGCCGATTTCCGTGTCGGCTTCCACCCGGTTCCGCAGCAGGCGTTTCAGTTCCGCGACCGAGCGCATGCGGCGCGCCAACGCGCCTACGGCGTAGTCGTAAAGCTCCGCTTCGGTGAAGAGTTTTCTGGGACGGCCAAAAGCCATGCCTACACGATAGCGCGAGACGGGGCTTGGGGGTTAGCGCTCACGAGCTGCGCTGGAGTCTGCGGCGAAAATCGAATTTCGTAAATCCGGCGCCTGAATGCGCTTCGATATTAATGCGCTTGCGGCATGCCTGAAGGCATGCCCTGATACGAATCTCACTTGCATCCCGGACTATTTAGGTTCAACCCGCTTATTTTGGTGGTGGCGCAGGACTCGGGGAAGTCGGTGGGTTCGTCGTGGGCGGTACGCTTGATGCCGGCGCGCTCGCCGCGATTGGCGTGACCAGCGCCGCTTTTGCCGAGGTTGGCAACTTGTCGGCATTGGCCAGCAGGATCGCCAGTTGCCACATCTGCGTTTCAGAAAGCGATTTACTGAAGCCGGGCATGCCGGTCAGGCGAATGCCGTTGAAGATCTTCCAGTAGGTTTCGCCCGGCTCATCGTCAGTCACGCCTTTTCCCTGGAACAGTTGCGGCGGCCGCGGATACATTCCGGTCGCAATCGCCGACTTCGGCGACAAGGGCAAGCCGTGGCAAACGGCGCAATGCTGCCTGTAAAGCTCGGCGCCGGCCAGTTCGTTGGCTTCGTTCGCCGGGATCGGAACATTCTTCGGCATGTCTTTCTTGATGCGCGCATTCAAAGCCTTGTGCGCGAAGAAATTTTCGAAGGGCACGTCGGAGTCGGTCGTGGCAACGGGAGCGCTGCCCCCGGTGAAATAAAGATAAACCGCGAAGGGCACGAGGATGAGGCCGAGCAGCAATCCGCCGATGAATTTCACTGGTTGAACCTGCCTTGACTAAGATTTTGCAAATTTAACTGTATCATCCGCGTTTAAATCCCTTTAACGAGCATACAATTTGTCGGATAGCCCCAAGGGCGAGACTTGCCGGGTCCTCCGAGACGAAAACAACCATGCGAATTGTCAGCGCGGCGAGCGCGTTTCCCAAGCATTATTACTCCCAGGAGATGTTGCTGGCGGCGCTGCAGGAATACTGGGGCGATCAGATCGAAAACCCGAACGTGCTGCGGCGTTTGCATCGTCACGTGGGCGTCGACGGACGATTCCTGTCGCTTCCCAAGGAGGAGTATCTGAAGATGAAAACCTGGGGCGAGGCCAACCATCACTGGATTGGCACGGCCAAGGAGTTGGGCGAGAAAGCGGTTACGGGCGCGCTGGCGGACGCAGGTCTACATGGCCGGAATCTGGGCGCGTTCTTTTTTGTTTCGGTGACGGGCATCAGCAGTCCATCGATTGACGCGCTGCTGATCAACCGGCTGGGATTGTGCAGAAACATTCGCCGCATTCCGATTTTCGGGCTGGGCTGTGTGGCGGGCGCGGCGGCCATTTCGCGCGCGGCCGATTATGTGCGCGCTTATCCAGATCAGACCGCGGTGGTGCTATCGGTTGAACTCTGCTCGCTCACGCTGCAGCGCCAGGATCTCTCGATGGCCAACCTGATTTCGTCCGGGTTGTTCGGCGACGGCGCGGCCGCGGTGATCGTGGCCGGCACGGACGCTGAGTGCGGACTCTCTGGCCCGCGCATCCTGGCGACCCGCTCCGTGTTCTATCCCGACACCGAAGAGATGATGGGCTGGGACGTATCGGAAAAAGGCTTTCGCATTGTTCTCTCTCGCGAAATTCCGAACCTGGTCCGAAAAAACCTGGCGCACGATCTCGACGAATTTCTTGCCGAGCGCGGATTGACTCGCGCCGATATCGGCAACTGGGTGCTGCATACCGGCGGGCCGAAGATTCTGGAAGCAACCGCCGAGGCGCTCGGTTTGAAGAATGGTGAACTCGACGTCTCCTGGCAATGCTTGCGCAGGACGGGTAATTTGTCGTCGGCTTCGGTTTTGGTGGTACTTGAAGAAGTCATGAAGAATCGCCGTCCCGAACCCGGCACGCTCGGCTTGCTGGCCGCGATGGGTCCGGGGTTCTGCTCGGAATTCGTTTTGTTGGAATGGTAGGAGAGACGGCTGCTCTTAGCTCCTAGCCTTTGGCCTTTAGCCAAGAGCTAAGAACCAAAAGCCAAGAGCCAAGAGTGCTTTTCTCCACAAGAAAGAAGATTTTTGGTGAACCCTTCTCCGAATCCGTGGGATGTATTCGTGGTCGGCGGTGGACCGGCCGGTCTGGCGACAGCGATTGCGGCGCGCCGTCACGGTTTGAGCGTGGTGGTGGCGGATGGCGCGATTCCGCCGATCGACAAGCCCTGCGGCGAGGGACTGATGCCGGATGGAGTGGAGGCCCTGCACCAACTTGGCATCACCATTCCCGAGGGCGAAGTGTATCCATTCCGCGGTGTTCGTTTCGTGAGCGACGGCACGAGAGCCGAGGCTGCGTTTCCTCGCGGAACCGCGTATGGAATGCGGCGCACGAATCTGCATCGCGTCCTGTTGGATCATGCGGGGGCGTGCGGCGTGCGCATGCGGTGGCAGGCGGTGGTCACCGGGCTTCATCTGGAAGGCGCGCTGGTTGCTGGAGAATTGGTGCGTGCGCGCTGGGTGGTCGGCGCCGACGGAACCACTTCCCTCGTCCGCGGCTGGGCAAAGCTGGATCAACACGAGCTGGCTGAACCCCAGAACAAAAATCTGCGCTTCGCGTTCCGGCGCCACTACCGCGTCACGCCCTGGACCGACTTCATGGAACTGCACTGGGGCCGTCACTGCCAGGTTTACGCCACGCCCGTCAGCCGCGAAGAGGTTTGTGTGGCGATGATCTCTTCCAGCCCGAAGTTGCGGCTGGAAGACGCGCTCGGGGAATTTCCGGAACTTTGCGCACGGCTCGAAGATGCGGAATACGCTTCCAACGAACGGGGCGCGATCACCGTCACCCGAAAATTGCGGCACGTGTATCGTGGCTCCTCGGTGTTGGTAGGCGACGCCTCGGGCGGGGTGAACGCCATCACCGGAGAAGGTCTTTCCCTCGCCTTTCGGCAAGCCGCGCTGCTGGGCGATTGCCTAGCAAGTGGAGATCTCGCCCGCTATCAAAAGGGTCATCGCACTCTGATCCGCCGTCCCGCCCTGATGGCTCGCATGATGCTGTTCATGGCCAAACACAGCCATCTGCGGCAGCGCACCATGCGGGTATTCCAGTCGAGCCCCCGCTCTTTTGCTGGAATGTTGGCGATGCACGTGGGCGAAGGCTCCACGCGGGATCATGTCTCGAACGGAATTGCCTTGGGGTGGGAACTGCTGAAGGCCTGACGCATTGCGGACCCATCAGAATCCATCGTGGTATCCACATCGCTGTCTATGACTCGGTATCTATGACTCGGTATCTACGACTCGGTTATGACGAAGGCTTTCCGTTCGATAGTGGTTGGTCAGATCGGTCTGCTAGTCGTGGTCGCTGCGCTGGCGGCCCAGCCGGCGCAGACGCCGGTTATCCATGCGGTTCCAGTTGCCATGGTTACTTCCTTCCGATTACCGGAGTTACTAACTAGCGTTACTAGGCCGATTGACTTCCTACGCCAGCAAAGATGTGTCTGCAACTTTTTTCACTTTCCCGGTTTCGCAACCTTCGCAAGTGCTTGCTGGAGTGTGGGCAACACCGCGCGCCTATTGGCCTCACAGTTGCATCTGTATGTGGCGTCCTCACCCCCAGGAGGGTTTGTCGAGAAGTAATCGAATTCGAATTTGTCTTTGGAGGATCCATCGTGTTACGTAGCCGCTTTCTCTTGTTGCTGGTTGTAGCCCTGTCCCTTTCCACGCTGGCCTCGGCCAGTTCCACCACTGTGAATATGACGTTCCTTTACCCTGGTACCAACTCCTCTGATGGCTACTACACTTATCCCTACTATTTTTCGATCAACGGTGGGAAGGCCACGGCCTTGATGTGTGATTCGTTCACCAACCACATTACGTGGGGTGAGAGCTGGAATGCCAACGTCACTGGGCTGCTTTCTGGGGAAGGCTTGTTTGGCAACACCCTCACGGACTACAAAGCAGCGGGCATCATTTTTCTGGGCGTGATGAATGGGACGATTAGCTCCCAAGTTGGCAACTGGGCTGTGTGGAACCTGTTCGACCCGGGAATCACAACGAATGCTGCGGTCCTGGCCCTCGATTCTACAGCTCTGGGCTTGGCGCCGCTCGCTCCATCGAGCGAGTTTCAAGGGCTGGTGTTGTACACGCCTGTCGGCGGAAGCCCGGGTTACGGACCACAGGAATTCATCGGCACCACACCGGAACCGGGCAGCCTGATGCTGCTCTCGACGGGCCTGATGGGTATTGCGGGAATGGCGCGGCGCAGGCTACGGCGCAACTGATTCGGGTTTGCTGATTCACGTTTTCGCAAGTCAAGTTTTCCTCGTGCTTCTTTGATTGCCGCCATCAAAGCAAATCTGGTGGCGGCTCTTTTCTTTGATCTCCTCGAGCCCTGGCCACAGGAACCCTGTAACTTTCCTCCGCTCGCCGCGTTTCATGCGCGGTTTGCGAAATCTGGACGACGAATCCAGACCCGTGTCGCCCCACACACGCCCGCGTTTCCTCTGACACACGATCCAGCCTGGCGCGAATATTAACTTCATTCTTTTCAATTAGCTAGCTCTGGCTCCCCGCTTGCTTTTTCTTCCGGCGAAGGCATGGAGCTAATCATGGAAACGATTCTGCGAGGTCTGGTAATTATCGGCGGCCTGACGTTCTCGCTGGCCGCGTCTCTGCTGATCGAGGAACTCATCTTCGGACAAATCGTCCGCGTGGCGTTCGGCCGCCGCGCGGAAATTTCTAAACACACTTCTGAGCACGCACCAGAGAATTGAAAGGAGCACCACCATGCTGTTGCTAAAATATTTGCTGTTGAGTGCGGGAATCGCGATGTTCGTGATCGCCGCCGGAATTCTCACCTGTGACGCTTATTTGTTCATTGCCTACCAGCGCAGACGTCTGAATTTAGATCCCGAGGCAGGCGCGCCCGGCCCCGCACCCGGATTTCCGCCCAAAGTCCGCTGGCGCACGTCCGTTGCGCTGGTGATGCTGGCCTGGGCTCCGATGCTGATCTCGGCTGGCATCGTGATCGTCCCCAGCGGAATGGCCGGCGTACGCGTGAGCCAGACCAAGGGCACGCTTGCCGGAACTCTGTATCCGGGCGTGCACTTCGTTGTGCCGCTGGTCGAGCGGGTCGAACTGTTCAACACGCGCGACCAGTTGTTCACCACCGGCATCAGCGAAGATTCGCTCGCCAAAGGCATGACGAAAGGCGAAGCGCTGCACGTGCAAGCCAAAGAAGGGCTCACATTGGGCCTCGCCATCACCGTGCGTTACCAAATTGATCCAAAGCGCCTCGATTACATTGAGGGCAATCTGCCGCTGCCTCTGGAGAAAGAGATTGTGCCGCCCGTGGTGGCCACGGCGTGGCGCGAACTGGTGCCGGGCTACACGGTTCGCGAAGTTTTCTCAGCCAAGCGCGAAGAAGTTCGTCAGCGCTCCGCCGAAATCATTCGCAAACGGCTGGCTGCCGACGGCATCGTGGTGAAAGAAGTCATGCTGCGTGACATCGAACTTCCGCAGGAGTATGCGAAGGGCCTCGAGTCGCTGCTGTTGAAGGAGCAAGAGAACGACCGCATGGGCGTCGAGACCGAGATCCACCAGAAGCAAGTGAAAGTCGCCGAAGCCGACGCCGAAGCAACCAAGGTTCAACAGGTAAAAGGAGCCGAAGGACAAGCCGCCGTCCGCGTGCTGCAAGCCAAGGGCGAGTCTGATGCCATGCAGTATTTGCTCCCGCTGAAAGAGAAACAGATTCAGCAATCGAAGCTCGAAGCCGAAGCGCGCAAGGAAGCCACGGTCAAGAATGCCGAGGCTGCCGGCGAAGCCAAGCTCATCGACAGCAAAGCGGAGATGGAACGCCGCAAACTGCTGGCGCAAGCCGAGGCCGAACGCATCCGCTTGACCGCCTCCGCCGACGCCGAGCGCATGACGAGCGAGAGCGCGATCCTGAAGCAGAATCCGCTGCTGATCAATAAAATCGTCGCCGAGCGCCTCTCGGACAAATTGCAGATCATGATGGTCCCGGCGGACGGCAAATTTTTCTTCACCAATGACGTGCTGCGCGGCATGGGCACTCCGAATCACGTCAGCCAGGCGGAAGATGTGGAAACGTCCGAGGGAAAACAATAAAACCAGTTCTCAGTTCTCAGTGAAGGCGAGTACTCGGGACGCGGCACTGAGTTCGGGACCTGAACAGCGCGGTCAGAGATTTTTCTGAGAACTGGGAACTGAGAACTTTCTTATGACAGCCCCGCGCTATAATCAGCGCATTCCACACATGCGAGCGCGAACCTCCAGCGGTCTGCGGCTTGGTTGGCTGACATCGTTCTTACTCGCGACGCTTTTTCTGCCATGTTCGTTGTGCGCTTCTGGCCTCGGAGACACCGCCCGTCAACTGGCGCACAAGATCGCTGCGGCCTCCGGGCCTGGCGCCTTTGCACTCGAAGTCACCAACCGTTCATCGCTCGACGATAAGTCAGTGCACGAAGTGCGCAGCGCGCTCGAAGCCGAGTTGCACGTCGAAGGCGTGCATACCGCCAAAGCTGAGCAAGCGATGGGAACAATCGAGGTCGTTCTCTCCGAGAGCTTGCGTGAATACGTTTGGACGGCCGAGATTGTGATCGGATCCGACGAGAAGAAGGTCGCTCTGGTCTCGATGCCGCGACCTTCAACGGGAACGCCATTCACCGCCGCGCTACCGATCGTTCTGAAAACCACGCTTTTGTTCGAGCAAGAACAGCCGATGCTCGACGCCGCCCTCGTCGAAATGCCCGGAGGATCTCGCCTGATCGTGCTTGATGACGGCATGGTCGCGATCTATCGTCATCAGGGAGCGAATCCGGGCGGACGCTGGGAAATCGAAGCTTCGCTGCCCATCGCACACTCGCGCACATTTCCTCGTGATTTGCGCGGACGCTTGCTGCTGCGCCGCGATCACCTGTTCGATGTTTACTTGCCGGGAACATTCTGCCGAACGAATTCCATCGCAGTCGCGCCGCTTACCCTCGCCTGTAATGACAGCGATGATCCGTGGCCCCTGACGCCGGAAGACGGCGGCGTGCGCGCCTTCTTTGCGTCCGCACGCAATTTCTTCACCGGGGCACTGTCTCCCAGTATTGGAAAAGTCTCCAACGTTCCTTCATTCTATTCGGCAGCCGCGCTTATGCGATCGAGTTACACGCTATGGGCGTTCGCTGCGGTGGACGGATCGCTGCATCTTGTGGATGGGATGACGGACCAGGCAATCCGCGGCGTGAAGTGGGGCAGCGACCTGGCTGCGGTTCACTCCAGTTGCGGCACCGGCACACAGATACTTGTCTCAGAGAGCGGAGATACGGAGCGCGACGGGTTGCGCGCGTTCGAGATTCCCGATCGCGATCCAGTGGCTGCCAGTTCGGCAGTAGAGTTCGACGGGCGAGGCGTCATCGTTGCGCTGTGGCCGGAAAGCAGCGGCAATAGCGCAACGGCAATCGTAAGAGGAAAAGACACAGGATGGTATGAGGCGTATCGCGTATCTATTTCTTGCGGCAATTAGCCTGCTAGGTTCGGCTACCAGCCCGGCTAACGGGGCAACCCGTCCGCACTACGGCGGAACCTTGCGCGTCATGCTGCAATCGGCGCCGGACGCGCTCGACATTTCCGCGAACGCCACGCCCGCCGACTACTGGGACGCTGCGCGCGTGCTCTCGCTGATTGGCGACACTCTTGTAAGACTCGATGCGCAAGACCGCCCGCAGCCCGCTTTAGCCGTCGCATGGCAAAGCGATCCGAGCGCCCGGCATTGGCAATTCACGCTGCGCCGTGGAGTGAAGTTCCATGACGGGAGTGCGGCGTCGCCCGCAGCCGTCGCGCAGATTCTGGGCGCACTCCATTCCGGATGGAATGTGCGTGCATCGGCAGATTCCGTGTCGATCGATGGCGAGACCGCCATGCCTTCGCTGCTCGCCGAACTCGCGCTGCCGCGTAATCTCTTGCTCAAGCGCAATGGCAACGCTAATGGCAATGACCATCGCTTTCCCATCGGTACCGGCCCGTTCCTCGTCGCCGCGTGGCAGCCGAGGAAACTGCTCAAGCTCGCCGCTAATGAAGAGAGTTGGGCGGGGCGTCCTTTTGTGGACGCGGTCGAGATCGAATTCGGCAAATCGCTGCGCGACCAGGCCATCGCGCTCGAACTGGACAAGACAGACGTGATCGAAGCAGCGCCGCAGCCAGCAAGCGGATCGCAGCGGCACAGCGTGTCGTCGTCATTGTTGTCGTTGCCCGTGGAATTGCTGGCGCTGGTTTTCTCCGCGAACTCAAAGGCGCAGGACCCTCGCCTTCGCGAAGCGCTGGCGCTCGCCATTGATCGCAAGCCCATCCAGTCCGTGCTGTTGAAAGGCGCGGGAGAACCCGCCGCCAGCATTCTTCCCAACTGGATGACTGGCTACAGCGCAGTCTTTTCCGCGCAGGCGAATCCGCAACGCGCCCGGTCTGTGCTCGCCGACTCGCGGCAAGCGACGCTCAATCTGAGGTACGGTCTAAGCGTCGTTCTTAGCTATGACCCGCGAGATCCGCAGGCCCAACTGATCGCCGAGCGAATTGCGCTCAACGCGCGGGACATTGGCATCACGGTGCAAGTATCGTTGTCGGGAGCGGAAGACATCCGCCTGATGCGCGTAGTGCTGCCGAGTCCCGATCCAGCCACATCGCTCGATGAAGCCGCGCGGCAACTGGGATTGCCGCAGCCGGTATTCTCAGCGCCTCGCGGCAAGTCTTTGGATTTCGATTTGGACTTGGACGATCTGTATCAAGCCGAGCGCAGTTTGCTCGATGCATACGCGGTTATCCCGCTTTTCCATTTGCCGGTGGCGAGTTCCGCGAGTACACGAGTGCGCAACTGGGCAGCGGATCGAATAGGGGAGTGGAGCGAGGCGGGATCTTCGCTAGCTGATGTTTGGCTGACTGATGCGCGGCCCGAGGCGGGCTCGCGATGAGCTTCCGCAAGAAACTTCTTCTGTTGTTTGCGGCGACCGTGTTGCTCTGCGTCGCGGTCATTTCGGCGTCGGTGTACAGCACCATCCGGCGTTCGTTCGAGCAAGCGAATCAGGACCGCGCGAATGCAGTCGCCGCTCAGTTTCGATCCGAGTTCCAGCGGCGAGGACTTGAAGTTGCGCGCAAGGTGGAGTCGGTTGCCGCCAGCGAAACGGTGCAGCACATCGCTCTTGATATGAACCGCGGCGTCACCGACTCCGGCGAGTACGTAAGCGAAGCGCGCACACTGGCGGGTCAGCAGCAACTCGACTTTCTGGAACTCGTCGACAATCGTGGCACCATCCTCTCCTCCGCGCAGTGGCAGGCGAAGTTTGGATATCCAGAAGCGGCGATTCCCCAAGCAACGACTCCCGCGGACGCGGTGCCGGCCGGAGCGTTCTTGAAACGCGAAGAGCTCCCGGATGGAGCCACCCTCGGCCTGTTTGCCGTGCGGGTGGCCCGCGTCGGAGAACAGCCTTTATACGTGATTGGCGGCGAACGGCTCGACCAGGGCTTCCTCTCGACGCTCGACATCCCGGCCGGGACGCGCGTACTGCTGTATCAAAACCTGGACGCGAAATGGAATCCGAAATCGCTGCTCGACTTGAACGGGGCGGCCGCGGGCGCCGACGAGATCGCTCCGCTGGTGGCTCAGGTACGCGACACACTGCAGGAATCTCAGGGCGTGATCCATTGGACTTCTGATTCTGCGGATGCTGAGGCTTTTCACGCCATCCCACTGACCGGACCCATCTTTAGTTCAACAAATCGGAGTTCAACAAATCAGAGTGCGACGAATCAGAGTTCGGCAAATCAGAGCGGGGGGAATCAGCAACTGATGGGCGTGTTGCTCGTCGGCAGTTCGCGGCGTCCGCTGATCGAATTGCAGAGGCAGATCATTTCCACCGCAATGCTGGTCGGCAGCATAGGAATTCTGGTGGCAGTGCTGGCCAGCCTGTGGTTCGCAGCCCGCGTCAGCCGCCCGGTAGTATCGCTGGCTGAGGCTGCGCGCCGGGTCGCCGCGGGTGATCTCGGCGCTAAGGTCGAGGTTGAATCGAGCGACGAACTGGGCGAGTTGGCTGCGTCGTTCAACCGCATGACGGAAGATCTGGTGCAGCAAAAAGACCGCACGCTGCAGGCCGAGCGCGTGGCCGCATGGCGCGAACTGGCGCGCCGATTAGCCCACGAACTGAAGAATCCCCTTTTCCCCTTGCAGGTCACAGTTGAGAATTTGATGAGGGCGAAGCAGAAATCGCCTGAGATGTTCGAGGAAGTTTTTGACGAGGGGACCGCGACCCTGCTGGCGGAAATCAACAATCTGAAAACCATCATCGGCCGCTTCAGCGAATTTTCCAAGATGCCGCAACCCCAGCGCCGACCGACGCAGGTGAACGATGTGGTGGGTTCGGTGCTGCGCGTCTTTCATGCGCAATTGCGAGGTAACGATAAAGAGAAGAATGAGATTACGGTGCACACCGCGTTGGCCGAGTCGTTGCCCGAGATTTCAGCCGATCCCGATCTGCTGCATCGCGCGTTGCAAAACCTGGTGCTCAACGCGATCGACGCCATGCCGAAAGGCGGAGAGCTGACGATTCGCACCGCGACCCTTGGTGATCAAGTTGAAATTTCGGTCTCCGATACCGGCTCCGGTCTGACCCAGGAAGAATGTGGACGCTTGTTCACTCCCTATTACACGACCAAGCAGCATGGCACGGGACTTGGCCTCGCGATTGTGCAGTCGGTGGTGAGCGATCACGGCGGCACAATTTCCGTCGAGAGCACGAAAGAAAAAGGAACGACGTTTCGCATTGAATTGCCACTCGAAACGCGGCCTTGGCAGGGCGGACAAAACTAATGGTCTCGATGGAGCGACGGGCGGGGACGCCCGTCGCTCCATCGCTACCCTGAATGAACAGGAGAAAACCGTGGCGCAAAAAGCGCACTTGCTGATCGTCGATGACGAGGCCAACACGCTGGCTTCGCTGTCGCGGGCATTTCGTCTGGAAGGGCATGAAGCCACCGTCTGCGACAACGCAAACAAGGCTCTGGACCTGGCCAAAGCGCAATCTTTCGACTTGATACTTTCCGACGTGGTGATGCCTGGCAAAGACGGGCTGGCACTTCTCGAAGAACTCAAAGCGCAAGGCGTGCCGACTCCTGTCGTCATGATGTCGGGCCAGGCGCATATCGAGATAGCCGTGCGTGCCACGCGCCTCGGAGCGCTCGACTTCCTGGAAAAGCCGATCTCGACCGAAAAACTATTGCTCACCGTGGAGAACGCACTGAAGCTCGGCCGCCTCGAGCGCGAAAATCGCGACCTGGAGCGCCGCCTCGGCAAGCACGAAATCGTCTGGAAAGG
Organism: Terriglobales bacterium; assembly: GCA_050012595.1. GTDB lineage: Bacteria > Acidobacteriota > Terriglobia > Terriglobales > Acidobacteriaceae > Acidiflorens. The sequence goes on along the minus strand of JBEKGW010000004.1, from coordinate 150,940 downwards.
CGAGACCATGCGCCGCGTGATGGCGCAAGTGGAGCGCGTGGCCGCGAGCGAAACCCGCGTCTGCATTCTCGGTGAGACCGGTACGGGAAAGGAATTGGTGGCGCGCACGCTGCATGAGCGCAGCCCGCGGGCGGGCGCTCCGTTCGTCACGCTGAACTGCGCCGCGGTTCCGGCGGAGCTGATTGAATCCGAATTGTTCGGCCACGAAAAAGGATCGTTCACGGGCGCGGCCGGACGCCATGTCGGCAAGTTCGAGCAAGCGCAGCACGGCACCATTTTTCTCGACGAAATCGGCGACATGCCGCTCACCATGCAAGCCAAGCTGCTGCGCGTGCTGGAAGAAGGCGAGGTGGAGCGCATCGGCGGCGAGCGCGCCATCACCGTGGATGGGCGCGTCGTCGTCGCCACCCATCGCGACCTCGAAGCGCAAGTACGCGACGGCAAATTCCGGCAGGATTTATTTCACCGCGTGTTCGTCTTCCCCCTGCGCCTGCCCCCATTGCGCGAACGCCGCGAAGACATTCCGGCGTTGATAGAGCACTTTGCCCAGCAGGTGAGCTCCACCAACGGATGGAAGCCCACGCGCTTCACCGAAAGCGCGATCGCCGCGCTGCAAGAGCATCCGTGGCCGGGCAACGTCCGCGAACTCAGAAACACAGTCGAGCGGCTGATGCTGCTGGCCACTTCCGATGAAGTCACTTCCGAAACCGTGGCGTTGGCGCTGCCCGCTTCCGTCGCCGCGGCCGATTCCGCATCGACCGGTACCGGCCCGCTGGCCGAACGCGTGCGTGCCTTCGAGAAACAAACCATCCTGGCCGAGTTGAAACGCAATCACCACCAGATCTCGAATACGGCGCGGGCGCTGGGACTGGAGCGGTCACATCTTTATAAGAAGGCAGAGCAGGTGGGGATTGATTTGAAAGCGGTGAAGAATGAGGGCGACCGCTGAGGAGGAACGTATGAAGCACCTTCTGACGATAGTTTTATTGATTATCCCCTTATTCGGCGAACAGCCAAAATGCAAGGGAAACCCCAAGGTCATAGCTGCTTGTTACACAGTTCATATGGCAGGGCAACATTTGGGCCAGGAACGCCGGGGCTCCGAATTTGGCCGATCGGCACGAAGCGCATGCTTGGTGTCACCGCGGGACCGATCGCCGATGACGCAGAAGATCCCATCGCTCCGAAAAACCTCGCAATTCCTAATGGTGTCGTTGCTGTTTACGGCGATTTCGAAGTCTGTCCTTTTACACGCGAGCGAAAAGGCTACATGCAAATGGTCTGTGTAGAATCAGCATCCCACACATTTGTGAAGTACTGACCCCTCGAAGCGGGTTGCCGCGGGAGCATCCTTCGTTTGCAATTTCTATCCCCCACAGACGACAATCGAATCGTGCCCAGCACTAGCTTTTATCAGGAACCGCCGGCTGTCAGCCCCTTCCGCCCGGGCGTGCTCGTGATTGCGACGTTGACGAACCCGCGCGAAAAGTTCTGGGGCGCGATTCTCTATCTTTCGGGAGAAGGCGTCAGCCTGCGCGGCGTCGATGTCGCGTCTTTCGACGATCTGGCCTCGCAGATCAAGAGCGGCGAGCCCTTCACCTCCGGCGTCGTCTTCTTTCCCATGCACCGCGTGGAGCGAATGGAACTCGATCTCCCGGAGGGAAACCTGCTGTCGCTCGCCCAGCGTTTCGCAGAGAAAACGGGGCAGGATCCCGCCCCGCTTCTGGTGAGCGAATTTCTCGAGAGCGCCGGAGGAACGGCCGGAGGAGAACCTGGCGGAGAAAAGCTGCGGTGAACTACCGGCAGATCCTGAGCGCGCCCAACCAGCTCACGCTGCTGCGCATGATTTTCCTGCCGTTCATCGTCATCAATCTGGTCAAGCACGATTTCAAGTGGGCGCTGGCGCTGTTCATTCTCGCCGGAATGAGCGACGGACTCGACGGCCTCCTGGCCCGCACCCTGCATCAGCAAACCCTGCTCGGCCAGTATCTCGACCCGATCGCCGATAAGCTGCTGATGAGCACCATGTTTCTTGTGCTCTCGATTGAACGGACGATCCCCTGGAAATATACGGTCGTGGTGTTCAGCCGTGACATCTCCATCCTGCTGATCAGCGGCGTGCTGTTCATGATTGCCGGCCTGCGCGATTTTCGCCCCAGCATCTTCGGCAAAGCCAATACCTTCGCCCAAGTGGCTGCGATTTTTTTCGCGCTGCTGCTGCTGATCAAGCCCGTACGCTGGATCTGGATTGCGCGCACCACCTTCCTGCAAGCCACATTCATCTTCACCATCGTCTCCGCCGTACACTACGCATTTCTGGTCCAGCACAGGCTGCATGCGCACGCGCCACCCTCCGCAGTCCAGTCTTAGCCATCGAGGCCCAGCCCAGGCATCGCAGCCCATTTGACCCCTTTTCTGGCGCGCCCCTAGAATAAAAGGTTCACACGGCACTCGCGAACTCGTCATCATCCATGGGACTGCGCCTCTATAACACTCTTTCCGGGAAGATAGAAGACTTCCATCCGCTCGACGGCAACCGCGTCCGCATGTATGCCTGCGGACCGACCGTCTATGACTACGGACACATCGGCAATTTCCGCACATTTATTGCCGTCGATCTTCTCTATCGCTTCTTGCGCCAGAGCGGATACGACGTTCGCTACGTCATGAACATCACCGACGTGGACGATAGAATCATTCGCAACTCCGCGCGCGACGGCGTAAGTGTGCAGCAATACACCGCGAAGTTCACCAAGGCCTTTCTCGAAGATTCGGCAACGTTAAGCGTCGAGCAACCGATCCTGGTGCGTGCGACCGAGCACATCAATGAGATGGCCGACTTCATTGCCGAACTGGAGAAGAAAGGTTTCGCTTACCGCACCGACGACGGTTCTTACTATTTCCGCATCGCGAAATTCCCTGAGTACGGCAAGCTTTCGAAAAAGGATTTTGCCGGCATGGCCGACGGCGCGCGTGTAGATCTCGACGAATACGATAAGGACAGCGCCCGCGACTTCGCTCTATGGAAGGCTCCGAAGCCGGGCGAAGCCTCATGGGATACATCGATTGGGCCGGGGCGTCCGGGCTGGCACATCGAGTGCTCGGTGATGTCGACGGAAGAACTGGGGCCGAGTTTTGACTTGCATGCCGGGGGCGAAGACCTGATTTTTCCGCATCACGAGAACGAAATCGCGCAGTCGGAATCTTTCAGCGGAAAACCGTTTGTGCGCTATTGGTTTCATGCGCGGTTTTTGCTGGTCGAGGGCCAGAAGATGTCGAAGAGTCTCGGGAATTTTTTCACCATCCGGGATCTGGTGCTGCGCGGGCACAAGCCGTCGTCGATCCGCTGGCTGCTGACGCAGGTGCCCTATCGCAATCAGCTGAATTTCACTTTCGACGGTTTGAAGTCCGCGGCGAGTTCGGTGGAGAAGTTGCGCAACTTCCGCTTTCGCCTGACGAGCATGCAGTTCCCCGCGGGCGCGACCCGGCAGATGGCGCAACTGGCCGACGAAACCATCGCGCGAATGAAGAGCGCGCTCGATGACGATTTGAACACCGCTGAGGCGCAAGCCGCCATGTTCGACATGTTGCGCAAAGCCAACACCGCGCTCGATGCCGCGGAAGTTCGCCAGGACGATGTGAAGCCACTGCTCACGGCGCTCGAAAAGTTCGACGAGATATTCGGCGTGCTGAAAGATGACGACCAGCCCAAGATGAAAGCCATCCTCGACTGGGCTCGCGCTGAAGGGCGCGAAAAAGAAATCAGCCCTGAATTGCTGGAAATCGCCGGCTCCACGCAACTTGCCGACGAACAAATCAATCAGAAGCTTGCCGAAATGGAAGCCGCGCGAAAAGCGCGAAACTTCAAAACTTCCGACTCGCTGCGCGCCGAACTGACCACCGCAGGTATCATCGTGGAGAATACGAAGGACGGCGTCCGGTGGAGAAGAAAGTAAGTATCATAATTTCAAGTGTCAGACTTTAAGACGTTACAAGACCGCATGCTGTCGGTAGATGATTACCTCCGTGAAGCTGAACAGGCCCACGGCCATCTCTGTGCCGGGCAGGTTCTGGGCGTGCGCCTGGCGATGTTGGGGATCGGGAAGCTGGGCATTGAAGATCCTCGCGGCAAAGATCGGAAACGGCTCGTCACATTCGTCGAGATCGATCGCTGCGCCACCGACGCTATATCCCTCGTCACCGGATGCCGTCTCGGAAAGCGCGCTCTGAAATTTCGCGATTGGGGAAAGATGGCCGCGACCTTCGTTGATCTGGGAATCAAGGACGTAAGCACCGGAAAAGCCATCCGCATCGCCGCGAAAGAATCGTCAAAGGCGCTAGCGCGCGCGATGCATCCCGAGATCGAAAGCAAGAACCAGCAGCAAATGCTGGCCTATCGCGAAATGCCCGAAGACGACTTATTCACCAAGCAGTGGGTGAAGGTCGAACTCCCCGCGGAAGAATTCCCCGGATACAAGGGTGAGCGCATCGTCTGTGCCGAGTGCGGCGAAGGCATCAATTTCCGCCGCGAGGTTGTGCGCGATGGGCGAGTACTGTGCAAGGCGTGCTTGGGCGAGCGGTATTACGAAATTCTCTAGACGCTGGGCCCGCTTCGCTTTCCGAATGGGAGGGCTGCTGTCCTACGCAGGCCTTCTCGCTTGCTCGTAGGCGTGCGCGACTCTCAACAGCGTCGCCTCGTCGAAGTGCCGTGCCAACAGCTGCAAACCGATCGGCAGCTTCTCGTGATTCTCGCCGCACGGAACTGAGATTCCGGGAATGCCAGCCAGGTTTGCAGTTACGGTGTAGATATCGGCCAGATACATGGCCAGCGGATCGTTCACCTTCTCGCCTAGCCGGAACGCAGGCGTCGGACAGGTCGGCGCGGCGATCACATCCACTTTCTTGAAGGCCTCGTCGAAGTCGCGCGTCAGCAGCGTGCGGACCTTCTGCGCTTTCAGATAGTAGGCGTCATAGTATCCGGCGCTCAGCACGTAGGTGCCGAGCATGATGCGGCGCTTGACTTCCATGCCGAATCCGCCGTCGCGGGTCTGCCGGTACATTTCGGAGAGCGTGCTTGCTTTTGCGCGGAAGCCGTAGCGCACACCGTCATAACGCGCCAGATTCGACGACGTTTCCGCCGTGGCCACAACGTAATACGTGGGAATCGCATACTCGGTATGCGGCAAACTCACGGACACAACCTCGCATCCGAGCTCAGCCAGCTTCTGAATCGCAGCCTCCACCGCCGCGCGCACCTCGAGATCGAGCCCTGAGCCAAAGTATTCTTTGGCCACGCCGATTTTCAAGTTTTTTATCGGCTTCTCGAGTTCCGCCACATAGTCGGGCACGGGCACCTCGACGGAAGTTGAATCCATGGGATCGCGGCCCGCAATGGTGCGCAGCACCAGCGCGACTTCCTTCACCGTTTTCGCAAACGGGCCGATGTGATCGAGCGACGAAGCAAAAGCAATCAGCCCATAGCGCGACACGCGCCCATACGTCGGCTTCAGGCCGACGACGCCACAAAACGACGCGGGCTGGCGAATCGATCCGCCGGTATCGGAGCCGAGCGTCGCCACCGCCATCTCCGCGGCAACCGCGGCCGCCGATCCACCCGACGAACCGCCCGGTACGCGGCTCTTATCGCGTGGATTGTGCACTGCGCCATACGCCGAGTTCTCATTGGACGAGCCCATCGCAAACTCATCGCAATTGAGCTTGCCCAGAATCACCGCGCCCGCCGCTTCTAGGCGAGCCACTGCCGTGCAGTCATACGGCGGAATAAAATTCTCGAGAATTTTCGAACCAGCGGTAGTGCGGACGCCGCGGGTGACCATGACGTCCTTGATCGCAACCGGAACTCCAGCGAGCGGCGGCAAAGGCTTGCCCTCCGCGACCATCGCATCGATACGCCCGGCCTGCGCCAGCGCGCGCTCCTCCGAAAGCGTCAGGAACGCGCCAATCTCGGGATCTTCCTGCCGGATGCGGGTGTAGAAGTCTTGGGCCAGAGCTGTCGCGGTCGTCTGCCGGTCTGCGATCGCGCTGCGGACACCATCAACGGTTAATTCAGACACGTCACTATCTCTCAATCACTTTCGGCACTTCGAAAAATGTACCGTCCGTGTCCGGCGCATTTTTCATGGCGACATCGTGCGGCAGCGATTTCCGCAGGCCGTCCTTCACGTCCTCGCGGATGGCGTATGCGAAGCGGTCGCTCCCTTGCCGCGACTCGTCGACGCCGTAGCGGTCCGAGACCTGGGCCATGGGCGCAACTCTGTCCGTCTCCAGCTCGCTGAGCCGCTCCATATATTCAAGAATGGAATTCAAATCGCGCAGCATGCGAGCGCGCTCTTCCTCGGTCAGCTCGAGGTTGGCCAAATCGGCCACGTAGGCGACGTCTTTGTCAGTGACTTTCATGAGGCCGCACCATAAAGTGTTTCAGCCCCGCCCTAGTTTGACACCTATGCCTTCACCACGAATTCAATTCGCTTGACCGAAGTCGCGGAATACTTGTTGATCAAGGCCAAATAGCGCGGCGACAGGTTGGCGAGTTCCCGCTGCCATCCCCCGTCGGCAACTTCTACTCGCAGAATGCCGCCGGAAAAACTCAGGGCTCGAGTCCGATCAGCTACCGCACTGCCACACGCGATCGGCCAAGCCAGCAGTACGCTCTCGCCCGCTGGCGCGCGATGAAGAGCTTTGGCGATGATGGTTTCGAGGCCGGCGGAAGCGCGGTTCAAAGCATGACTCCAGAGTTCGGAACGAGATCGGAACGGCAGCCGTGGCGAATCCACAGTTGTTGTGATCGCAGGCAGCTGCCGAGCTTTGCTCGGCTTGGACGGGCGAGGGCGCCCGTCACCACACGAGCTCAAGTAACGACGATCCGAAGAGACGATTGTAGCATCGGAAAATGTTGCTTCTCTCTACCTACTGTGCGGCAGCCGCCGCAGCCTTGGCGCGCTTTTTAGCGAGCTTGCGCAGGTGCGTCGCTGAATACAGACTTCCCCGGCATCGCCATGCCCCGCATAAACAGCGCGCGTCATCCTCGCCATCGTAAAGGTTGTAGTCGTAGGTCAATTCTTCTCCCGCCTCAATATCGCGGAGCGCTATGATCCACATCTTGCCCCGAATCTGATCGGTTTCGCAATTCGGTTTGCAGGAATGATTGACGAAGGCGGCCACCCCGTAGCCGTCAATGATACGTTTGCCGCCGTCCAAGCCGAATAGATATGTGCTCGGAAAGTCGTCGTAAAGATCTTCGGCCTGCTCGTAGGTGAGGTACTCGCCCACGTATTCCACGATCAGCGTTCCCTTGCGGATCGGCCGCGTGGTATAGCAACCATAGGAGTGAATGCGAGACTGGCGAATGATGAGCGTCATAGAACGTTGGCCAATTTTATCCGGAATCGCTTGTCTTTGGCGCTGCCGGATTAGCTTCGAGCTGCGAGCTACGGGGCATCCGGTTGCTGGAAGCTCGCAGCCCTTCCGCCTGCTATCATTCTGGGGACAGCATCAAAACACGACCTTTGAGGGAACCGGCAACCATGGCTCATCAGCATCCACCGCGCTTTTTGAAGATTGTCGATGCCGCCAAGCAGCGCATCCGCGAAACCAACGTTGACGAAGTCAAAGCCCGTCTTGATCGCGGCGATAAATTCGTTCTCGTCGACGTCCGCGAAGACCGCGAATTCGACGCCGACCACCTGCCCGGAGCCGTCCACTTGGGCAAGGGGGTCATCGAGCGCGACATTGAGGGCAAGTATCCCGATCTCGGAACTCCGCTCGTGCTCTATTGTGGCGGCGGCTTCCGTTCCGCGCTGGCCGCCGATACCCTGCAGAAAATGGGTTATACCAACGTCATTTCCATGGACGGCGGAATCCGCGAGTGGCGCGAAAAGGGCTACCCGCTGGAGAAGTCACGGTAAGTCGGCTGCCGGGCTTCGCCCGGCATGGACGGGCGAGGGCGCCCGTCCCCACACGAGCCGGCGTCGGGCGGATTGCATAGCATCCGCTTCTCTGAAAAAATACTGTAAAGATACTGTGGGGTTCCTGGGATGTCTCAAATCGGAAGCTTTGCGCTCCTGCTGGCGCTCGGCCTGAGTGCGTATTCTTTCCTGGCAGGCTTTTTGGCATTATTCCGCAAGGATGCCGCTTCGGCTCGTCTCGGCGAGACCGCCCGCCGCGCTGGAATCGCCACTTTCGCTGCGGTGCTGCTGGCGGGCATCGTGCTGGTAGTGGCGGCGTTCCACGACGACTTCTCCATCGCTTACATCTTCCATCACAGTAACCGCGACTTGCCGGCCGCTTATAAGTTCGCCGTGCTTTGGTCCGGTCAGGAAGGGTCGCTGCTGTTCTGGTCGCTGCTGCTGGCCGGCTACGGATTCGTTCTCCGCTTGCGCTACAAGACCGATCAGCGACTGTTCGCCTATGCTTCGGTGATCATCGCCTCAGTGCAGGTTTTCTTTCTGCTGATTCTGAATTTTGCCGCGCATCCGTTCGCCATCATGCAGGGCGCACTCCCCGCCGATGGCAGCGGACTGAATCCTCTTCTGCAGTATCCCGAGATGGTCATCCATCCGCCCATGCTTTACCTGGGATACGTAGGTTTTACCGTTCCCTTCGCTTTTGCACTGGGCGCGCTCATCATGAAGTATCCCGGCGAAAAATGGATTCAGATCACGCGCCGCTGGACCATGGTGACGTGGTGCTTCCTCACCATCGGCGTTTTTCTCGGCGCGCACTGGGCTTACGCTGTCCTCGGATGGGGCGGCTACTGGGGATGGGACCCGGTGGAAAATGCTTCGCTCATGCCCTGGCTCACCGGCACAGCGTTTCTGCATTCGGTCATGATGCAGGAAAAGCGCGGCATGCTGAAAGTGTGGAACATGTCGCTCATCTTCGCGACGTTCCTGCTCTCGATGCTCGGGACTTTCCTCACGCGTTCGGGTGTAATCAGTTCGGTGCACGCCTTCGCGCAATCCTCGATCGGCACCTGGTTCCTGGTCTTCATCGTGTTGACCCTGGGGGTCTGCAGCTTTTTCCTGGTGGCGAACCGGTCGCACCTAAGGAGCGAACACAAGCTGGAATCGCTGGTTTCGCGCGAATCCAGTTTCCTGTTCAATAATCTCCTCTTGCTGGTGGTCTGCTTCACCATACTGTGGGGCACGTTTTTCCCGATCCTTTCAGAATTCGTTCAAGGACATAAAGTCACGGTCGGTCCGCCTTTTTTCAATCGCGTTGCCATTCCGGTTGCCTTGCTGCTCCTGCTGCTCACCGCGGTCGGACCGCTGCTGGCCTGGCGTAAGACTTCGGTCGAAAGCCTCAAGCGGAATTTCCTGTTCCCCGCCATTGGCTCGCTCGCTATCGGCGGAATGATGATCCTGTTCGGCGTTCGTCCCTGGGAGGATCCTTCTTATTTCTATGCCACCATGGCCGCCGTTCTCTCGGCGCTGGTGATCTTTACCGTCATTTCCGAGTTTCTCCGCGGAGGGCGCGTCATTGCCGGTAAGACGCAACAGAACCTCATCTCCGCCATGATTCAGTTATGCCACCGAAACACGCGTCGCTACGGCGGCTACATCGTCCACTTCGGCGTGGCGCTGGTGGTGATTGGGATTCTCGGGACGCCTTTTAATAAAGAAGTTGAAAAAGAGATGGGCTTTGGCGACAAGATCAATATTGGCCCCTACACTCTGGTCTGCCAGTCCTACACGCAGGACGACAATCCCAACTACGCGAACGAGTGGGCGATTATCAACGTGTTCCGCGGCGGCAAGCAGATTACGACCATGTATCCCGAGCGCCGCTTCTACAAGGCCAGCGGACAGCCGCAGACCCTGCCTCGCATTTACCCCAGCTTCCGCGAGGATTTGTTCTTGGTGACCGATGTCTATCTGGTCTACGAAGGCAAGAACGAGACCACCGGACGGCCCATCATTAAAGCGCACTTGAATCCGCTGGTGCCCTGGATTTGGATCGGCCTGATCATCATGGTCTTCGGCACCATCGTCGCACTCGTGCCGAATGCCGCCGCCGTCCAGGTGGCCGCAACCACGCCGGTTCGCGCTCCGGCGCATGTGGGAGCGGGTGACTGAGATGAAATCGCCTTTGTCATATCGTCGGAATCCTTTTCGCCGCTGGCTGCAGGCCGCCGCTCTTGCCCTCGCGGTAGTTATTTTCATGGGCGCGGGGGATTCTGACGCGCGCTTCAAGGACCTGGGCCACCGCATGATGTGCACCTGCGGATGCGGCCAGGTGTTGCTCGAATGCAATCACGTCGGCTGCCAATCCTCCGACAAGATGCGCGACCAGTTACAAGCCGCGCTCGACAAAGGGAATAACGACGACCTCATCCTGCAAGGCTTTGTCCAGGAATATGGACCCACCGTAATCGCCGCGCCCACCGCCGCTGGATTTAATCGCGTGGCCTGGATCATGCCCTTCGTCGCACTGGCGCTCGGCATCGCCTTTGTCGTTTACGTCGTGCGCTCGTGGAAGAATCGGCCCGCACCGGCGCTCGCCGATGGCATCGCCATCCCGCGCGGCAGCGAGCTCGACGAGTTTCGCCAGAAGGCTAGAAAAGAGACCGACCTATGATGATCAAGTGTGGCAAGTGTAGCGCGGACACTCCTGTCCGCGAAAAGCTGCGATCGGATAAAGACGTTCGCCGTAAGGAGACCGCCCGATGATCATTTTTGTATGCGCCGTCTTCACCCTCGCCTGTCTCTACTACGTTTTTTTCTTTCCCGGCGAAGTTTACGCCGGAGAGGAGAAGACGCGGCTCGGCTATCTCCGCGAGCGCAAGGAAGCGGTCTACGAGAACCTGCGCGACCTCAATTTCGAATACAAGGCAGGCAAGGTGCCGGACGCGGACTATCAATCCATGCGCGCGTCCCTCGAAGAAGAAGCGGCTGCGATCATGGCGGAGATCGCGCGGCTGGAGCAATCTATAATTGTGCCTGCCTGAGCGTGGCTGAAATAGTCCTAAGGTGAGAAGCATGCGCAAGATATTCAACTTGAAAAGAATAGTCGTTGCCACAACCTTGCTCTTTGTGCTCGACACGGGGACCGCTCAAACACCCCCTACCACTAAGCAAAAGATCACAATCAAACTCCTAAATGGTAAGACAGGACGACCGGTGTGGTGGCGAGGGTTAGCCGCTGTTCGTGTCGGCAACACGGCCAACCGTCGAGACGTAGACCCCATCGACAAGAGAACCAACCTTCTCGGCGAGGCCGAATTGGATGTCACGAATGCCAGTCCTCCTCAAATCGAGGTCGAGGTGGTTTTCACCTCTCGCGACTGCCGGTATGCCCCTCAGTCGCAATCTCGCCCCCTGATCTATTCGATCAATGAAATCCGAGAGAAAGGGATCGTTAGCGACAATTATTGCGGGGGGCCTAGGCGAGTCCCAAAACCGGGCGTGCTGATGGTTTATGTTATCCCTTCAACCTTCTGGGAGTTAATGTTCGAATAATTGGATCGGAGTGGATTTGAAGAAACACGCAAAGTCGGTAGTGTCCCTTGTTGTCCTAGTACTGAGTGTGGCCTGCCTGCTTGCAGCACAGGCCAGCGCGGGATCAACCCTCACCGGCACCGTGACCAACGGCACCACCGGCAAGCCCGCCGTCGGCGATGAAGTCCTCCTCATCAACCTCGCCAATGGCATGGATGTGGGCGGCAGCACCAAGGTCGACAGCAACGGAAAGTTCAGTTTCAAAATCACCGTAGCCGGGCCGCACCTCATCCGAGCGATTCATCAGGGAGTTACCTATCATCAGATGGCGCCGCCCGGCGTCAACTCGGCCGACGTCCAGGTGTACGACGTCGCGACCAAAGTCACCGATCTCACCGTGACCGCCGACGTCATTCGCTTCCAGGCCGACAGCGGAAGCATGCAGGGCATCCGCCTGTTCGTCGTCAATAACGCCTCTTCGCCCGCGAAGACACAGATGAACGATCACAACTTTGAGTTCTATCTGCCCGCCGGCGCAAAGGTTGAACAACTGCAAGCCCGCGCGCCGAATGGCCAGCCGATCAGTGCGGAGCCCGTGCCCCAGGCCGAGAAGAACCGCTACGCCATCGCCTTCCCGCTTCGTCCCGGAGAAACGCAGTTCCAGGTGGAATTCACGCTGCCCTACTCTGGCGGGATCAAGATCGACCCCAAGCCGCTCTATCCCGCCGCACACCTCGTCATCGTTCTTCCCAAGACGATGCAGTTCACGGCCGCGAATCCGTCCAGCTTCCAGTCCATGCAGGATCCCAGCCAGGGCGACACCAACGTGGAAGTCGCGCAACAAACGAAGCCCGGCCAGCCGCTCGGCTTCACGCTGAAGGGCAACGGAGTCATCACCGAGTCGCCCGGAGAAACTGCCTCCGGCGCCGCCCAACAGCAGGATCAGCAGCAGCCCCAGGCACGCGACAATCGGCCCGGCGGCGGACTCGGCGCTCCCATCGATGCACCCGATGCTCTGCAGAAATATCGCTGGCCTATCCTCGGCGGATTCGCCGTGCTGCTCGCCATTGGAGGATGGGTGGTCACGAAACGGCAACCCGTAACCTCGCCCGCGGCGCCGTCTCCTGCGAACTCTGGCGCGGCCTCGAGCGATCGCAGCGCAGCCGTCCGTCCAACGACGCCACCCTCGGCGATATCCGCGCCCAGCACTGCGGTCGCAAAATCGTCGATGCTGCTCGAAGCGCTGAAAGAAGAACTGTTCCAACTCGAGGTGGAGCGAAAACAAGGCAAGATCACGCCCGCGGATTACGAAAAAGCCAAAGCAGCCCTCGACCAGACACTTGACCGGGCACTAAAGCGGCAGGGTTAGACCCGGCGCACGCCGCGGCCGCGAGCAATTGCCGAGCTGCGCTCGGCTTGGACCCTTCGACTTCGCTCAGGGCAGCCTCGCGAGGGCGCGCGTCCCCACACTAGGAGACCAAAATCCGGCGCCTGGCATCTAATTCATTGAGACAAACTGAGACAATAATTTATGAGCAACATACTCAAAACCACACTTCTGCTGACCGGCATGACGCTGCTGCTCATGCTGGCCGGCCGTGCCTTCGGCGGCCAGCGGGGAATGCTGATGGCGCTCGCCTTCGCCGCCGTCCTGAATTTCGTTTCGTATTTTTTCTCCGACAAGATCGCGCTCGCCACCTACCGCGCCCAGCCGGTTGGCCGCGACGACCTGCCGCGCGTCTACAACATCGTCGAGCGCCTGGCGCAAAAAGAAAGCCTGCCGATGCCCAAGGTGTACCTCATCCCGTCCGATTCGCCCAACGCCTTCGCCACCGGACGCAATCCGAACCACGCTTCCGTCGCTGTAACCCAAGGCATCCTCGGCCTGCTGACCGACGACGAACTGGAAGGCGTGCTGGCTCATGAGCTCGGTCACGTGCGCAATCGCGACATCCTCATCAGTTCGATTGCCGCCACTTTAGCCGGCGCCATAACCTACCTCGCCTCGATTGCCCGCTGGGGCATGATTTTTGGCGGCATGCGAGGCAGCCGCGACGATCGCAACGGCGGCGGCATCGCAGCCATTGCCATGATTTTCCTCGCTCCACTCGCGGCCATGCTGATCCAGCTCGCTGTCTCGCGCTCCCGCGAATACGGAGCCGACGACACTGGAGCCCATTGGACCGGCAATCCTTACGCCCTCGCCAGCGCGCTGGCCAAAATCGATGCCTACTCCCGGCAGCGCCCCCTAGTAGCGAGCCCATCCACTGCGCATCTGTTCATCATTCAGCCGTTCTTAGGTGGGATGAGTTTCGGCAACCTGTTCTCGACGCATCCGCCAACCGCGAAACGAATCGAGCGGTTGACCGGAAGGCCGGCGGAATTTTTTCAGTAACACGTAGGGACGGCCTCCCTCGGAGCCTGCCCTGAGCGAAGTCGAAGGGTCCAGTCGAGCAAAGCTCGACTGCTGATGACTGAGCACTGGTCTATGACCGCCGTAACTCCCAGCCCCGCCGCCCACATAGTAAAATCAGCTCCAATGGCTCCCGAAACTCTGGTGGCAACCTCCCGCCGCGCCGCGGAACTGGAAAATGGTCTGCGCCGCGTCATCCGCGGCAAAGACGACGTCCTCCGCCTCGCCCTGGTTTCCATCTTCGCCAAAGGCCACCTGCTGATCGAAGGCGTTCCCGGAGTCGGCAAGACCACGCTCGGCCAGGCCCTGGCCCGCGCCATCGACTGCACCTTTCAGCGCATCCAGTTCACCAGCGACATGCTGCCTTCCGACGTGCTGGGCATCTCGATCTACTCCGCCATCGAGCAGAAATTCGAATTCAAGCGTGGACCGGTTTTCGCTAACGTCCTGTTAGCCGACGAAATCAACCGCACCACTCCGAAGACGCAGTCCGCCCTGCTCGAAGCCATGAACGAGGGCCAAGTCACGATCGACGCGCACTCTTATCCGCTGCCGCAACCGTTCCTGGTCATTGCCACCCAGAATCCCATCGAGCACCACGGCACCTATCCCTTGCCCGAGTCGCAACTCGATCGTTTCCTGATGCGAGTTCGCATGGGATATCCCGAGGGCAACGCCGAGCGCGAGATCCTGCGCGCCGAAGCCGGCGCCGCCCAACTCGAAAACCTGCGCCCCGTGCTCAACGCCGCCGACGTAGTCGAAATCCAGCAAGCCGTAGCCCAGGTCCACGTGGACGAATCGCTCATCACTTACCTGCTGAACATAGTAAGCAAGACGCGCGAGTCCGAATACCTTTCTCTCGGAGTATCTCCCCGAGGCTCGCAGATGCTGTACCGCGCGGCCCAAGCCATGGCCTTCCTGCACGGCCGTGATTACTGCACTCCCGAAGATTTCAAGCCGCTGGTCGTTTCCGTGTTCGCCCACCGCGTAGTAGTAAGTTCGCTCTACACTTCCACCCTGAAAAAATCCGAGCAAGCCGAGCAAGTGCTCCGCGAGATCGTGGAGAGCGTGCCGGTGCCGGTATAGGCGCTGGACGAAATCCCCTAATAGGTTGTCATCCCGAGCGAAGCGAGGGATCTGTAGTCAAGCCGGAGAATCTGCCCCGGGAGTTCTATAATCCCGCTCATGTCATTTCTCCGGTTCCTCATGCTGTTGTCGCTCGTGGTTTGGCTTGGTGGCCTGATCTTTCTCGCATTCGTCGAAGCTCCCATCGTTTTTTCGCCGGGACTTCTCCCGACTCGCCAGATGGCGGGATCGATCGTGGGGCGCTCGCTCGATTTACTGCACTACGTGGCCATCGTTTCCGGAATTGTCTTTCTGATCGCGTCCATGCTCTACAGCCGCAGGGCCACGGGAAATGCGCGACCGCTAGCGGCGCGGCACCTTCTGATCGTGCTCATGCTGCTGCTGACCGTGATTTCGCAGTTCGCCATTTCTCCGAAGATGCACGCCATTCGCGCCGAGGTTGGCGTTATCGATAATGTGCCTCTGGATAACCCCGTGCGCATGGAATTCAACCGTCTGCATGTCTGGTCGGAAAAGTTTGAGGAAGCGGTGCTTTTGCTGGGACTGATGGCGTTATACACGACCGCGCAAGCATTCCGGTGAGTTGTGGAGCGACGGCCACGCTGCTACTGCGTCGCTTTCTGCGGCGGCGGTTTCAGCGCGTCATCGAGATACGCCAGATACCCGGCAATCAGCTTATAGCTGTTGTAGTAATCGTTCATCTTGATGGCTGCCAGCTTGTCGGACGGCGAATGCAGGATCGACCAGGTTTGTTGTGTCACCGAGTGCAGGGTGATGCGCGGGATCTGGTAGGGAGCGAACGATTCGGAATCGGCGGTGCCGAGGTTATCCACGTTCATGGTGGTCACAGGGAGTTTACTGGCCGCCGCGGCAGAGGCCAGCGCGTCAAGCAGCACTTTGTCTGCGTGCGAAGCCCAGACTTCGGTCGGACCGAGGCCCAGGCTATCGAAATTGACCATGCCCTCTATGTGTGCGCGCTGCTTGCTGGTGAGATGATCCACGTAATACCGCGAACCGACCAGCCCCTTTTCCTCGCCCGAGAATCCGACAAAGATCAGCGTGTGATGGCGCGGCTGCGCGCTCAGGCTGTAGAGCAGGCTGGGCAATAATACCGCTCCGGTCCAGTTGTCGACCACGCCGTCGCCAAAGGTGTCGACCTTATCGGTATGTGCGCCGACCACGATCACTTGCTGCGTTTCGCCCGGCAACACGCAAATGACGTTCGGCGGAAACTTGCGGTCGAGCGCTTGCTCGGAGAGATTCGCGGCCTTGCATCCGGTCTCGGCAAACCACCGCCGGATCAGCGCTTCGCGTTCGCTGTTCTTGGTTGAAAACGACTTCAGATGAGCCTCGACAACTTCGCGCGTCTGCAAGCGGAAGTGAGTCTGCGCCGAAGTTTGTGCTGAAGTCTGTGCTGACGACCAGACGGCACAAGCGATGCAAGCAAGCAGCGCCCCGGCAAGATGGCGAAGCAAAAGATGGCGAAGGAATCGGCCGCGGTCCGTGGTTCCGTCGAACTGCATTCTGCCGAGCTTCATTCTGCAGAGCGTAGCACGACGCCATGCATTCCAGGCGCGTATGCGTATCGAGCACGATGATTTATTCTTTTGACTGAACTCGGAACCGAGAACTGAGAACTCGTCATGAAAACTGGCATCATCGGTCTGCCGCAGGTCGGCAAGACATCTCTATTTCGCATTCTGACGAAGGCGAATCTTTCCGAGCACGCGTTTTCGAATCCGCGCGAGGCGCACATCGGCGTCGCGAAGGTGCCCGACGAGCGCCTCGACAAGCTGGCCGCGCTCTACCACCCGAAGAAGCTGACGCACGCCTCGGTCGAGTATGTGGACGTCGGAGCGATCGGCCAGGACGCGCTGAAAGAGACCGCCTATATCGGTCATCTGCGGCAGGTGGACGCGCTTATTCACGTTCTCCGGGCGTTTGAAAACGACGCCATTCCGCACGTCGGCGCTATCGATCCCCTACGGGACATCAAGAACGTTGAGTTCGACCTGATGGTCAGCGATCTTGGGCAGATCGAAAAACGGCTCGAGCGGCTGGAAAAAGACTTAAAGAAGATGAAGACGCCGGAACTGGAAAAAGAAAATGAGCTGCTGATCAAAGCCAAGGCTTTCCTCGAAACCGAAAAGCCGCTGCGCGAAATGGAAATGTCGCCCGAAGACAAGAAGCGCATCCGCGGCTTCATGTTTCTGAGCGAGAAGCCGATGCTCTACGTGCTCAATATCGGCGAGAGCACGGAACTGGGCAAGGACCTCGAAGCTGCGGTTGGGAAATACAAGTTGAGCGAAGTGGCCGCGCGTCCGAATGCTGGAGCGAGCGCGATCTGCGGCAAAGTGGAAGCGGAACTGGCCGAGATGACCGACGAAGATGCGGCGGAATTTCTGGGCAGCTATGGACTGACAGAAAGCGGACTCTCGCGTCTGATCCGCAAGAGCTATCACTTGCTCGGGCTGATCTCGTTCTTCACCGCCGGCGAAGATGAGTGCCGAGCCTGGACGATCCCGCTGCATACGCGGGCGCAGAACGCCGCTGGCGCCATTCACTCCGATCTGGAAAAGCACTTCATCCGGGCGGAGACGATTCGGTGGGATCAGCTGCTGGAAGCGGGCTCCGAAGCAAACGCGCGCGCCAAAGGCACACTGCGCCTCGAAGGAAAGGATTACATTGTGCAGGACGGGGATGTGATGCACATCAGGCACAGCGGATGAAGTTCTCAGTTGGCACTGTTCTGCGGTTCTGTCTGAGAACTGGGAACCGAGAACGGTTCAGTGCACATGAAAGAACCGATCCAGCAAAAACATGCATGCAGCTCCGACAAACACCAGTAGAGCCATCTTCGCGCCGGGTTCTTTATTTACTTCGGGGATCAGATCCGATGCGGCGACATAAATCGTAACGCCCGCCGACAGGGGCAGGCCGAAGCTTACCTCGTGGCGGAAGACTGCCATCGTCATCACTCCAGCCACGGTAGCCACGCCCAGCATCATGGACGCACCCCACGCGAACGCGCGGCTTCGGCCGCTCGCCAGCATTACCGACGAGATGGTGAATCCTTCCGGAATCTTGTGCAGAAAAACCGCTACGAAGATGATCCAGCCGAGCGCCGGGGAAACGAGGAATCCGGAGGCGATCGCGATGCCATCGAAGAACGTGTGAATCAGCAACCCGATCAGGACCGAGTAGCTTTTGTGAGAGTGGACGAACTGGTCGGCGTGGGTTTCCTCTCCAAAGTGGAAATGCGGGGTGACGGTGTGCTCGAAGAAATGGACGAGCAGATATCCGAGCAGGATGAGAAATCCGGCGTACGGGCCACGCAGTTGAATGCTGGCCGGCACCATTTCGACCAGCGCGGTCGCCAGCATGAAACCTGCGCCGAGCGCGACGAAGTAGCGCAGGTAGGAGCGATCCCAATGCTTTTGAACGATGATCGCGCCGCCAAACACGTTCGCGCCCGCCGCGGTCAGCCCCAGCAGCACACTGGTCATGATGGGGGACATGAGGAAGAAGGATATCAGGAAGCAGTTGCCGGTACCCAGTTGCCAGTTGTCAGTAAGCCCATCGACCCTGCGCTGTGCCTTGATCACCTCCTGCTAAAATCCGCGCATGCGGAACTGGCTACAGATCATCGGATGGCTGGCCTGCGTCGTGTATTCGACCATTCCCGCCTTCTGGCTGATGATTCATCCGTTTGCCGAGCGGTGGCGCGCGCGGCATCTTTCCTATCATCGCTCGCCATATATGGTGCTGTTGCCCGTCTGGGTGGCGATGTGGTTCGGGGCCGCACTGGCCACGCGGCCGTGGCGAAACGTACTACTTTACCGAGCAGACTGGGCCTGGGGAGCGGCAGCTTTGCTGTTCGCTTGCGGGCTGTATGTCTATTCGCGATCCTTGAGGAGTTTCAGTGCGAAGCAACTCGGTGGATTGCCGGAAGTTCATGGCGGAAATCGCCAGCAGCGGCTGGTGACCGATGGAATCCGGTCGCGCGTGCGGCATCCGGTGTACCTGGCGCATCTGTGCGAGATGCTGGCGTGGAGCGTCGGGACCGGGGTCGCGGTGTGCTGGGGTCTGACGGCGTTCGCAGTGCTCACCGGGGCGGTGATGATCCGGATGGAGGACGCGGAGTTGGAGAAAAGGTTTGGCGAGACCTACCGAGCGTATCGCAACTCCGTGCCGGCGGTTCTGCCAAGAGCGTTCTCACAACGCCAGCTATAATCCGCAGTAACTGAAAGCTGATAACTGACGGCTGACGGCTGCCTACATGCGCTTTGAACTTTTCGTAGCAACCCGCTATCTTCGCGCCAAACGCCGCCAGGCGTTCATCGGCGTCATCACGGGCATCTCGATCCTGGGAGTGGCGGCGGGAGTGGCTTCGCTGATTGTCGCGCTGGCTGTCAATAACGGCTTTCGCCAGGATTTGCAGGCGCGGCTGCTGGGTTCGACCGCGCATATCAGTCTGCTGCGGGTGGAAAGTGACGGCATACGCGATTGGCGTCCGCTGCTGGAGAAGTTGTCGAAGCAGCCGCATGTGGTGGCGGCCGCCCCCGCGATTTACGAGCAGGTGCTGATCTCGCGCGGGCCGCGAGCGCGCGGGGCCGTGCTGAAGGGGATGCTGCCGCAGTATGAGCGGAGGGTCAGCGATCTGCTGAAAACCGTGACGCTGGGATCGGCGGCGGCGCTGGAGGAGACCAACGCCGGTGCCGAGCGTCCCCACACCGACAATTCACACACAAGCGCTCCACCAGCAGAATCGTCCGACGACCTGGCGGGCGTGCAGCAGCGCGTCGCGGCGATGCCTCCGATTATTCTAGGCAAAGACATGGCGGAGCAGATTGGCGTGACCGTGGGGTCGGTGGTGTTGGTTACTTCTCCGCAGGGCGAGCTCACTCCGTTTGGCATGGTGCCGAAGTACATTCGCTTTCACGTCGCGGGAATCTTCAACTCCGGCTTTTTCGACTACGACTCTTCCTGGGCGTTCATCCGGCTTTCCGACGCGCAGGAGTTGTTTGGATTGGGCGACGTGATCTCGGTCATTCAATTCAAGATTGACGACATCTATCTGGCGGGCGACGTGGCGCGCGCCCTCGAACAGGCCGCCGATCTTATTTCAGGAAGCCACGGCTTTATGGCCACCAGTTGGATGGAGCAGAACAAGCCTCTGTTCCGCGCGCTGCGACTGGAACGCGTGGTGACGTTCATCACGATCGGCCTGATCGTGTTCGTGGCCGCGCTGAATATTTTGATCTCGCTGATCATGATGGTCATGGAGAAGACGAAAGACATCGCCGTGCTCATGTCCCTGGGGACGAAGAAGAGGCAGATCCGGCGCGTCTTCATCGCGCAGGGCGTGCTGATTGGCGTGATTGGGACGGCGATCGGGCTGGTGCTCGGCTATGCGATCTCGTGGGCCGGAGGACATTACCACTTTATTTCGCTCTCGCCCGAGGTTTATTCGATTGACTACGTGCCGTTTGCGCCGCGCCTGATGGATGGCGCGATTGTGGCGCTGGTTTCGATAGGGATTTCATTCGTAGCGACGATTTATCCGTCGTGGTCGGCGGCGCGAATTTTGCCGGCGGAGGCGTTGAGGTACGAATAGGCTCGTCGGGGGTTCCCGTTGCCCCCACCTGTGACCACGGTCACATTGCAATTATTTTCCAGAGGTATACAGTCTTTCGCATAGCTCGTTCCTGCAGGCGGAATCGCGGAAACGGGTTGTTCCTCCTCATGGTCTGATGGATCATGCTCTGACGGATCATGCTCTGACGGATCATGGTCTAATGGATCAGGGGCCGTTTCCGCTGCGTTGCAGGGGAAGGCGGCCAGCTGGCTTGGTACTTAGGAGGACGCGTTTGCATCCAATAGCTCAAGACCCTCTTTTGAGGGTCGAAGGGTTAAGTAAGGTGTTTCGCTCAGGCGAAGCGGAGCTCGTGCTCTTTGAGAATCTGTCTTTCCAGGTCAGCAAAGGAACGATGCTGGCCATCGTTGGGCAATCGGGTGCGGGAAAGAGCACCTTGTTGCACATCCTGGCAGCGCTTGATCGTCCCTCTGCGGGTGCCGTATACTGCGCAAACTCCCGTGTGAATTCGCTTTCTGAGGATGACGCCGCCGAGTTTCGTAACCGCAAGATCGGCTACGTGTGGCAGTTCCATTACCTGCTGCCGGAATTCACCGCTTTGGAGAATGTCGCCATGCCTTTGCTGACGCGTGGGCAAGCGCTGGCGTCATCAGTAAAGGAAGCTTCGCGGTGGTTGCGCGAGGTGGGACTGGAAGAGCGCGGGCATCATCGTTCGGGAGAGCTTTCCGGCGGCGAGCAGCAACGGCTGGCGCTGGCACGAGCGCTTATCACCCAGCCGCAAGTGCTGCTGGCCGACGAGCCTACTGGCGATCTCGACGGGCGCACGGGGGAATTGGTTTTTGAACTGGTCGCGCGGTTGCATCGGGAGCACCAATTGACCTCTGTAATCGCCACCCACAACCTGGCATTTGCACGACGGTGCCATCGCGTTTTACGGTTGGATCAGGGCAAAATGGAAGAAGTGGCGCCGGAATCGCTTTCGGCGTGAGGAAAGGCAGCACGAAAGTTGAAAAATCGGAGTCCCTGTAGGACTCTATGCGTTACTACAAGACGATATCGCTTGGGAGATTAGGCGATATAAATGCATAATTAAGGTGGTAAGGTAAGCGGTTTGGCGGAGTGCGGGGCGTTCCGCGGGAAGTCGGGGGAATTAGTTTATGTTCGAACGCTACACGGAGAAAGCCAGGCGCGTGATTTTCTTTGCGCGGTACGAGGCCAGCCAGTTCGGATCTCCTTATATTGAGACCGAACACCTGCTGCTCGGACTGTTGCGCGAAGACAAGGCCCTGACCAATCGTTTCCTGCGCTCTCATGCGTCGGTGGAGTCGATCCGGAAACAGATCGAAGGCCACACCACCATCCGGGAAAAGGTTTCCACTTCGGTCGATCTCCCACTGAGCAACGAATGCAAGCGTGTGCTGGCGTATGCCGCAGAAGAGGCGGAGCGGCTTTCGCATAAACATATTGGGACCGAGCACCTGCTGCTGGGATTGTTGCGCGAAGAAAAGTGTTTTGCGGCTGAGATTTTGCACGAGCGCGGATTGCGGCTTTCGACGATCCGCGAAGAACTGGCACGTACCAGCCAGGAAAAGGCGCAACCGCAACGCGGACAGCGCGAGTCGTCTTTATTGAGTGAGTTTTCCCGCGACCTGACGCAGTCCGCCATGGATAACCAGCTCGATCCGCTCGTCGGCCGCGACAATGAAGTGGAACGCGTGGTGCAGATTCTATGCCGCCGCACGAAAAATAATCCGGTGCTCATCGGCGAGCCAGGCGTAGGCAAAACCGCCATCGTGGAAGGCCTGGCGCAGCGCATCGCGGACGGCGAAGTTCCTTCCTTCCTGGCCGACAAACGCATTCTGGCGCTTGATCTTTCGTTGATCGTCGCCGGCACCAAGTATCGCGGACAGTTTGAAGAGCGGCTCAAGACCATCATGAAAGAGCTGATGGAGTCACAGAATTCGATCATCTTCATTGACGAACTGCACACGCTGGTGGGCGCGGGATCGGCGGAAGGCTCGCTGGACGCCGCCAACATCCTGAAGCCGGCCTTGTCGCGCGGCGAGATTCAGTGTATCGGCGCGACTACGCCCGCGGAATACCGTAAGTCGATTGAAAAAGACCGCTCACTTGAGCGGCGCTTCCAGGCCGTAAAAGTTCCGCCACCGAACGAAGTCGACGCGGTCAAGATTCTTTTCGGCATCAAAGAGCGCTACGAAAAATTCCACGCCGTCACCTACACCGACGACGCCATTAATTTTTCCGTGTCGCATTCCAATCGCTATATTCCCGACCGTTTTCTGCCGGACAAGGCAATCGACCTGATCGACGAGGCGGGGGCGCGCGTAAAGCTGCGCCAGACCACGCTGCCGGAAGAATTGACCGAAGTCCAGAAGCGCATCAAGTTCATCGTCCATCGCATGGAGAACGCCATCGCGAACCACGAGTTCGAGAAGGCGCGCTTCTACTCGGACGAAGAACGCAAGGAGCGCGAGAACCTGCGCGCCCTTCGCGAAAAATACCACCTCGATGAATCCTCCACCGGCGTAGTCGGTCGGGAGGACATCGAGGACGTGGTATCGCGCTGGACCGGCGTTCCCATCACCTCGATCAAGGAAGAAGAAACGCAGAAGCTGCTGCGCATTGAAGAAGAGCTGCACAAGCGCATCATCTCGCAGGACAAAGCCATCAGCGCCCTGGCTCGCGCCATCCGCCGCTCGCGTGCGGGGTTGAAGAGCCCGAACCGCCCGATCGGGTCGTTCCTGTTCCTCGGACCGACTGGCGTCGGCAAAACCGAAGTGGCCCGCACCCTGGCGCAGTTCATGTTTGGCAGCGATAAGGCGTTGGTGCGTTTCGATATGTCGGAATTCATGGAGAAGCACTCCGTTTCGAAACTGATCGGGTCGCCTCCCGGATACGTGGGCTATGAAGAGGGCGGCCAGTTGACCGAACGCGTCAAGCGGGCGCCATATTCCGTCGTTCTGCTCGACGAAATCGAGAAGGCGCACCCGGATGTGTTCAACATTCTGCTGCAGGTTTTTGAAGACGGCCAGTTGACCGACGGCTTGGGCAACACGGTCGATTTCAAGAACACCATCGTGATTATGACGTCGAACATCGGGGCGCGGCACCTCATGAAGCGCGAGGGCCTGGGCTTCCAGTCGTCGAAAGACGAGATGGTTTCCGCGAAGGTCGAAGACCTGGTGAAGGGCGAGGTCAAGCGCACCTTCAATCCGGAATTCCTGAACCGCGTGGATGAAATCATCCTCTTCATGGCGCTCAGCGAAGCGGACCTGATCCAGATTCTCGAACTGATGGTCAGCCAGTTGAACCAGAATCTCGCCCAGCGTTCGATCACAGTGACCGTAGCCGACGAGGCCAAGAAGTGGATTCTGAACCAGACGTTGACCGACCGCAGCTACGGAGCGCGTCCGCTGCGTCGCGCCTTGCAGAAGTACATCGAAGATCCGCTATCGGAAGCCCTGATCCAGGGCACGATCACCACCCGGCCGGCGTTCATCGAGGTCTTCCTCGAAGCCAACAAGCTGTACTACCGTCCGGTGGATGCGGAGAAAACCGAAGGCGTGCTCCTGTACGAAAGCTAAAGCTTAGCCATCAACATTCAGCCATGAGCCGTCAGCGAAAGCTGGCGGCTTTTCTTTAGCGCTGCTAGCAGCGGAAATACACCTCTCGATTGCTCTGGACCTAGGTTTCCGGGAGCGAAGCGCACATGAGGCATTGGAGCAGGGATCCTACTGCGGCTTTTGATCTCCCGGTTTCGGCTCCGCCTTCTGCACTTCCTGGCCTTCGTAGGTGATCCTCGATTTTGATCCGAATCGTCTGTAGTTCGTGTACTTGATGATCTCGCGGATCTTTACGCCGCCCATGGAGAACTGGAGCGTGTCTTCGGCGCGCGTATAGGTGGGGAACCAGTACTGGCCGTCAATCTGTTCGCGCCAGGTGGTGAACTTGGGAAACAGGTTCTCGTTGCCCTTCTTCTTTCGGATATCGGGCACGGTCTTGCCGTAAGTTTCCACGATCTGAAAATCGTGGTTGTCCACCCAGATTCGGCCCTGGAAATAGCGCTTCTTGCCGACGATCTGCTTGGGCGCAATATCGAAAACATAGGTGTTCAGTTCGTCCTGCTTTTGCTGGCCGACGTACAGGATGTCGTATTCCCCGATTTCATCCGAGGTCAACACGAACGGAAGACGGTTCTCGATGTCGTCAAAATCTTCCTCCGTCATCTGGATGCGTTGCAGTGTGGGCTGCGGCGCGAAGACCACGTTCTTGATCTTGCGTCCCTTGTCGTCGAAGGTCACGTCGAACACTTGCTGGTAGCTGCCGTCCGGAGTGTCGCCGTCGAGCGTCATAACCTTGACGTCCTGCCGGTAGGTGTACTGATCACGCGCTTCCCTGAATAGTTTCTCCTTGGCGGCGAAGCGCTTGATGATTTCCTCGACCGTGATCCCCTTAGGCTCGGATTTGTCGAGGGCGCCTTCCTGAGCGCGTGCCATCTGGGACAACAGGATGATCGGCAACAGGACGCTAAGCAGGGCGGCCAGAGAAAGAAGCAAAGGGAACGTCAAGCGCGCAGGTCGGGACAGGGATCTCATAAACCCTATTCTAACGAAAAGGGAGCACAAAAAAATTAACGGCAGCTTCCACCCCCAGAGCCACCGTGCAAACGGCCTTTCGGAGGGGTGGAAGACTGCAGTTCTGCCTGCTTCATTCGATGCGGCCGGCGTCTGAAAGTTAGCTGGATTTACTTTTCTTTACCTTCACATTCGCGCGAATTGCGCATGGCCCTTGCCATTCCCCACTCCACCAATCCTGGAAACAATTGGTACAGCTTTATGACTGGGATCATGGTCCAGGGTACGACGACCTCACGCTTTCCTTTGCGATACCCGCGATAGGCCGCTTGCGCCACTCGCGCAGCCGTGACCCCTTGAACGGATTGCGGGCGGACGTTGAACTGACGGTTGGCCACCACGTGCTCGCCGAAATCGGTGCGCACATAGCCGGGACAGACCGTCAGTACGTTAATGTTGTCGCGCTTCAACTCCAGCCGGGCGCCCTTTCCGAGAGCGTTCAGGGCAAATTTGCTGGCGGAGTACAAAGCCATAAACGGCACCGGAATGTGTCCGGTGACGCTCGAGATGTTGATGATGGTCCCGCCGCCTTCTTCACGCATGGCGGGCACTACCGCCTGCATGCAGGCGATGGTGCCGAAGAAATTGGTTTCGAACAATTCGCGGCAGGCGGAGGTTTCCATGTCGGCGACCGAGTCGCGGATGCCTACGCCCGCGTTATTGACCCACACATCCACGCGGTCAAAGTGGTGCAGCGTGAGTGCAAGCGCGCGGCCGATATCTTCGCGATTGCGAACATCGCAGGCCAGGGCGAGCGTGCGGTCGGTGTGGCTGACCCGGTGACGGGCGGCCTCGGCGCGGCTGGCATCGCGCGACAGCAACACCACGCTGGCCCCTTCGTCGGCAAAAACCTTGGCAATGGCTTCCCCAATTCCCATGGAAGCCCCAGTTACGACTACGACTTTCCCGGCCATCTCCATGGCGACCCTTGTATCGCGTGTTGCGCGCCAAGTCAATGCGGCAAGTTAATGGCGTAAAATCGTCAACACTGGAGGCGCCTTGAGTTCGCTGTTGCCCATCTTCCCGCTCGAACTGGTGCTGCTGCCGGGCGTTCCGTTGCCGCTGCACATCTTCGAACCGCGGTATAAGGAGATGATCGCGGAATGCCTGGAACAGAAGAAGCCGTTCGGGGTGGTGCGGGCGTCCTCAGATGGAGTCGCCGACATCGGCTGCACGGCCGAGATCATGTCCGTTACCAAGAAATATGACGATGGGCGAATGGACATCCTGACCCGTGGAGTCGAGCGGTTTGAGGTGATCGAGGTCAACGAAGATCGATCGTTTTTGCAGGCCGAGATTTCGCTGGTTGAGGACGAACCCGGCAAGCCGGAAGCCCAGATGGTGACGCAGGCAGTGAGGTTGCATGCAGAGATCGCGAAACTGGCCGGGGCAGAGCCCTCCGGACCCGACGAGCACGCCGGCAATCTTTCCTTCTTGCTCGCCGGATCGCTTCCGCTTGACCTCGACTTCAAGCAGAGCCTGCTCTCGACTCTGTCGGAAGCAAAACGTCTGGAGGCGGTGGTCGGCTATCTCGAGGCCATTCTGCCTGGTCTGCGGCGGGCGTCGAAGGCGCGGTGGAACTGAATGTCTTGTGGAGCGACGGGCGTCCTCGCCCGTCGGGTGTATCCCCGTCAGCATCGTGGCTGGGCGGGGACGCCCGGCTCTCCACCGACTCTTCTGAGAGCTGAGAGCTGACAGCGTTCCTCAGCGGTATAATCCGCGTAAGGCTGTTTCCTTTGGGGGGTTCCACCTATGAGTTTTGCCCGGACTCTTGGCGAGTTGCGCCAAAGTCCTTTCACCGAACAGCGTCTCCGGTCGCGGCGGGTAAAAGATGAGCTGCGCGAGAACCTGATGTCGCGGTTGCGCGAAGGCGCCTCGATATTTCCAGGCATCGTTGGGTACGACGACACCGTGGTGCCTCAGATCGTGAACGCGATCCTCTCGCGGCATAATTTTATTCTCCTCGGGTTGCGCGGACAGGCGAAGAGCCGAATTCTAAGAGCGCTGACTGCGTTGCTTGATCCCGAGATGCCTTACGTCGCGGGTTGCGAGATCCACGACAATCCCTATGCCCCGATCTGCCGGCGGTGCCGCGAACTGGTCGCGAAAGAAGGAGACGCCACGCCGATCGCATGGCTAACGCCCGACCATCGTTACGTAGAGAAGCTGGCCACTCCCGATGTCACGATCGCGGACCTCATAGGCGATATCGATCCCATCAAAGCGGCGCGCGGCGGGCACGAACTGTCGAGCGAGTTCACCGTGCATTATGGATTGCTGCCTCGCGCTAATCGCGGGATTTTTGCGATCAACGAGTTGCCCGATCTCGCGGGGAAGATTCAGGTCGGACTGTTCAACATCATGCAGGAAGGCGACGTGCAGATTAAGGGATATCCGATCCGGCTCCCGCTGGATGTCGCGATTGTGTTCAGCGCCAACCCCGAGGACTACACCGCGCGCGGCAAGATCATTACGCCGCTGAAGGATCGCATCGGGTCGGAGATTCGAACGCACTATCCGGCGACGGTGGAAGAAGGCATCGCAATCACCACTCAGGAAGCCTGGCTTGATCGCGACAGCGGTGGCGAGGATGAGCGCAATGGCTCGCGGCTGCATATTCCGAAGTACGTGCAGGAAGTGATCGAGCGAATCGCTTTCGCGGCGCGCGACGACAAGAAAATCGACAAGCGGTCGGGAGTGAGCCAGCGCCTGCCGATCTCGGCGATTGAAAACGTGGTATCGAATGCCGAGCGGCGCGCGCTGACGCATCGGGAGAAATTTGTCGTGCCGCGGATCAGCGATATCTACGCGGCGCTGCCGGCGATCACGGGCAAGCTGGAACTGGAGTACGAAGGCGAGATGAAGGGCGCGGATTATGTGAGCCGCGAATTGATCCGCACAGCGATCGCACATGCGTTTGATACTTATCTTCACGGCGTCAGCCTAAATCAGGTGGTGCAGTGGTTCGATCTGGGCGGCGAGATTCAACTCAGCGATAATGCCGGAGCCGAGGAAGTGCTCGAAGGCTTGAGCCAGATTCAGGGGCTGATGGAAAAACTCGGCAAGCTGAACGTGAACAAGAACGACAGCGCCGAGATGCAGGTGTCCGCGGCGGAGTTCGTCCTGGAAGGCCTGCACGCGCACAAGAAAATAGGGCGCAACGAGGAGCGCGTGTTTACGGCGGGCGAGAAGCCAATGAAGATCGCGGAGAAGCAGCCAGCGTTTGAGCGGGATGAGCCGGGGTTCGGACGGAAGCGAGGGTTTAATTAAGTAGTTCTCATGAAACGCATCCGCTACTCCAAATACGTTCCCGATCCTGCGAGCGAGATGAGCATGGAGGACCTGCTCGGCGCGCTTTCGGACTATTTTCTGCAGAGCGGGTTCAACGACAACTTCTGGTACGAACTGCCCGAGGGCGAGCAGACGCTCGATGATTTGCGCCGTGCGCTCGAACAGGCACTTCTCAATGGCGAGATGTTCGACGAAGAAATGCGCGACCGGCTGCAGCAGATGCAGATGGAGGGCGAACTTGACGAACTGATCGAGAAGCTGATCGAGAGAATGCAGCAAGAAGATTACATCTCCATCGATCAGCCCCATGATCCTGCGAAGCAATCGAGCGTGGGCGGCGGACAAGTTGGCGACGCGCAGCAGGCGAAGTTCGAGATCACCGACAAAAGCCTCGACTTCCTGGGATTCAAAGCCCTGCGCGATCTGCTCGGGTCGCTGGGCAAGTCGAGTTTTGGACGCCACGACACGCGCGACATGGCGACGGGCATCGAGGCGAGCGGCGCTTCGAAGCACTACGAGTTTGGCGACACGTTGAACCTCGACATCACCGCGACGCTTTCATCCGCTATACAGCGCGAAGGGCTCGGGCTTCCGCTGAATCTCGAATACCGCGACTTGCAGGTGCATCAGTGCGAGTACCAATCGTCGTGCGCGACGGTGCTGATGCTCGACTGTTCGCATTCGATGATTCTGTATGGGGAGGACCGGTTCACTCCGGCAAAGAAAGTCGCGATGGCTCTGTCGCAACTGATTCGGACGCAGTATCCCGGAGACTCGTTGTCGCTAGTGCTGTTTCACGATTCGGCGGAAGAAGTTCCGCTCTCGCAACTGGCGCGGGTGAAGGTTGGGCCGTACTACACAAACACGCGCGAGGGTCTGCGCATGGCGCAACGCATCCTGCAGCGCCAGCGCAAGGACATGAAGCAGATCGTCATGATCACCGACGGCAAGCCCTCGGCGCTCACACTCGAAGACGGGCGCATTTACAAGAACGCGTTTGGGCTCGATCCGCTAGTGGTGAGCCAGACGCTCGAAGAAGTATCGAAGTGCAAGCGGGCTGGGGTGCTGATCAATACGTTCATGCTGGCGTCGGACTATGGGCTGGTGCAGTTCGTCCAGAAAGTGACTCAGATGTGCCGGGGCAAAGCCTACTTTACGACGCCGTACACGCTCGGCCAGTATCTGCTGATGGATTACATGTCGCGGAAAACGAAGACGATTCATTAGCGGGCTCCCACTTCTCGAAAAGCGCGAGGGGCACACGCCAGAGGTAAGATTACGGAAGTAACGCCTCAGGTGCCGCCTGGGCGCAGTTTTCGGTGTAAGATCGCTGCAAGATCTTCCGTACGGAGACGTTTATGAAACGAATTGCTGCTTTCATGCTGCTGATCGCCTTGAGTATTGCAGGGTCGATACCGGCTAACGCTCAACGCATGAGTGTCGAAGAAAATGCGCGCCAGTCCCGGAAGGCGGCCAAGAAGCAGCAAAAAATGTTAAACAAGGCAAACAAGAAGCAGCGGAAGGCAACGAAGAAATACGCGAAGGCGCAACGGAAGGCGGTCAAGAAGGCGAACCGTCGCGCTGGATAGCCTATCGCGTTTTCATAACGATTCATCACAAACACATAGTGACCGCCCGCACATCTGCCTGATCCATAACGCGGTAAACTGATTCCACTTCCAGGACCTCTCCCGGTCCAGTTCCCTCCAGAAAGATACTCGATATGCGTGCGCCAAGACGCGTGTTGGTCGTTTCACTGGCTTGTTTGTCGAACATCTGCCTGTCGAGCTTTGTAACCGCGCAGCAATCGGATCAAGCCGTTGCTGAGCGCGTTCTCGGTCCGCAATGGAAACAGCTTTCGCGCCGGGCCGGAATGATATTCGCGGGCACGGTGCTCACCGCCGCGACGCAAACTGCAGCAACCGATCGGGCAGTTCCAGTGGCGACTCCGGCGGTGCGGTTGAGTTTTCGCGTAGACGAGGCGATTGCAGGGGTCAAGCGGGGACAAGTTCTCTCCATTCGTGAGTGGGCGGGGGCATGGTCCATGCATCGTCCGATGAGCAAGGGCCAGCACATTTTGATCTTTTTATATCCGCCGAGTCGATTGGGCCTTACCAGTCCGGTGGGTGGATCACTCGGCCAGGTTGCTCTCGACCCGAGCGGGAAGAACGTGTCTGAGTACATGCAGAAGCCGACCGCGGCTGTTAGCCCGCGAAACGAACCGTCTGCGCGGCCACATGTGCCCGTCGATGCGCGGAACGTCAGCGTCGTTCAACTGGAGCGGGCCATCCGCAGCGCCCGAGAGGAGTGAGTCATGCGCTGGCAAATTCTGGCGGTTGCTGTTCTTCTTTTTTGCAGTGCCGTTGCCAGCCGCGCCGGAGGCCCCGCTTTTGTCGCAGGCTCCGGCTACGATACTGGGGTCGAAGGCCGACCCCTGATCTGGGCGAATGGCTCGGTGCAGTACTTCACCAACCCGCGGGACCTGAGCCCGATCTTGACCGGTGCCCAGGCCGATGCTCTTGTTGCCACTGCGTTCAGCACTTGGACCGGCATTTCTGGTGTGGCCCTCACCGCATCGCAGGGAGGTCATCTTGCCGAGGATGTGAACGGCAGCAATATCGCGGTCGCCGCCGACGGAACGATCACCGTCCCTGCGGACATTACGCCTTCAGCTACGGGCACTCCCGTCGGAATTATTTACGACTACGACGGGACGGTCACCGATGCGCTGCTCGGCGAAGGCGCTGGGGACTTGGAGGATTGCTTCACCAACGCCGTCTACGGCGGACCCGACAACTTCTCCACCGGCGGGAACATCGTGCACGCGCTCGTGGTGATCAATGGAGTTTGCGCGGCCACCAGTGCGCAATTGCCCGACGTTCAGTACCGGTTGGTGCGCGTGCTGGGGCGCATTGTTGGTTTGGGGTGGTCGCAAGCCAACCTGAACGTATTGACGCGGAGCCCGCCCCCAACCAGCGCCGATTTTGCGGGGTTTCCGGTGATGCACTTTGCCGATCCGATTTCCTGCGTGCCCATCAGCGCCTGCTCCCCCGACGCGTCCGTGCCCAAAATGGATGACATCAACGCGCTCGCGCGGCTTTATCCAGGCAGCGGGAATCTTCAACCGGCGGGGAGAATTTACGGCAGCGTGTACTTTACCGATGCATCCGGGAATGCGGCGCAGCCGATGCAGGGCGTCAACGTGGTGGCCCGGTTGATCGACGGAACGGGCATGCCCTCGCGGCAGTATGTTGTGACTTCCGTTTCTGGATTCGCGTTTTGCGGCAACGCCGGCAACATCATCGATGGATACGTAGACGCAAATGGTCTTCGCTACGATCGGTGGGGCTCCAATGATCCTTCGCTCGAAGGTTTTTTCGATCTGGGCCAACTGACGATTCCGACCGGGCAAACCATCGCCGAATATCAGGTAAGCGTGGAAGCGCTGGACCCGGTCTGGTCCCTGGGCGTCGAACCGTACGCCACACAGGTGACGCCCTCGGGTTCGTTCGCTTCGGTTGTGGTCACGGTGTCGAGTGGATCGAATGCGGAGCAGAACATCCTGATGTTGCAGGATGAAATCGCGCAAACGCATCCCGGCAGCGGGTCGACTTACGCGAGCCCAGCGGCGCTTCCGGCGGGAGGTGGATGGGGATCGTGGATCTCCGGTTACGGCAGCACCGATTGGTTCAAGTTCACAGCGCAGGCCAACCGGACGGCCTCGGTCTCGGTGACCGCCCTCGACGAAACGGGCCAGCCGACCGAAACCAAACTGCTGCCGGTAATCGGGATCTGGGAATTGAGCGACCTGAGTGGCGATCCCGCGCCCGCGTCCACGCCCTCGGCATTCAACACGACGACTTGGGGAATGAGCCGCCTGGATGCGCAGTTCAGCGCATCAGACACGTACCGAGTGGGGATAGCCGACTTCCGCGGGGATGGTCGTCCTGACTACTTCTACCAGGCCAGCCTCCTTTATTCGGATACGGTTACGCCGGCGCGGCTCAGTCTGGCTGGCGGCGCGACCACTCTCATCGGCACCGGGTTCAATGCGGGACTGCAGGTGAGCGTTGCTGGCATCAACGGCAACACTCTTTCCGCGTCTGCGAACCAGATCGAGGCGGCGATACCCCCAGGCACGCAGGACGGAACGGCTACGATCCAGGTTACAGATCCGGTGACCGGCGCTTTTTCCCAAATGACCAGTGCGCTGACCTATGGCGCTCTGGCCACGGATCTGTTGCTTCTGCTGCAAGGTGCGGAGCCGGCAACTCCAGTTGGGTCTGCAGCCGCCAATGCCATCCGCGTGCGTGCGGTTGCCGCCGACGGAATTACGCGGGTGAGCGGGGCAACGATTGCATGGAGCGCGAGCAACGGCTTGCAGTTCTCGGTGTGCAGCCGAACTTCTTCCTGTTCGGTACTGAGCGATGAAGCGGGAGAATCTTCCAGCTGGGTGACTCCCACCGCGACCGGACAGAGCACGATCACGATCGCTCTGGCGCCATTGTCGTACTCGTCGCCGCAGTCGCAACAGGCCACGGTGGTGGGAACCTCGTCCGCGCTCGACCTGGTTGCGGTGACGCCGACGCGCTGGGTGGGGCAAGGCGCGACACTCGCGGTTCCGCTCACGGTTGAAGCGCTGGACCTGGGCGTGCCCAAGGCGAATGTAGCGGTCAATTTCGCAACCACCAAGGGCGCGGCTTCGCTTTCGGCGGGCAGTGGAACCACCAACGGCTCGGGATACGCCACCATCACCGCACAGCTCACGAATCAAAACGCCGATGTACAGGTGAGTGCTTGCGTCGCGCCAAGTAATGCGCCCTGCCAGACATTTACTTTGTTCTCCACGTCGGCTTCGCTGTGGACGCTGGAGACGGTGAGTGGATCGCCGCAGGTTGTGCCAACCGGGCAGTCCTTTCAGCCGCTGGTCATGCGAGTGACCGACGGCTCGAGCGCTTCGAACCCGGTGATGGGAGTAACTGTCACCTTTGCGACCACGCTGGCGCGGGTCAGTCCAGACCCGGGAGGCCCACCGGAAGGCGACTCCGTCGTCGGGGAAAGCAGTGTCGGGGAAAACGGAATGCCCGTTCTCCTCGGATCGTCGCAGGCGCAGGTCGTGAGCACTCAGGACGGTCTCGCTTCCATGGTGCCCTCTGCCGGAAGCGTGGGCCCGTGCGATGTGTTCATTGCGGTGAGTGCGGGCCAATCGACCACGCAGCTTCAAATGGAGAGCGTGGCCGCGATAGTTACCGGGCAGCAGAACAACAGCCCCGCCAAGGCTCCGACTGGGCAGCGCGGGCCGCAATTTGGCGCGCAGACTTCTGCGCGACAAGGTTTGGCGGACGCACTGTTCGCGGTGCCGGAAGGTGCTTCGCTGGATGAGCCGATTGCCAGCCAGAGCGCCTGTTCGGACGCGCGTCAGGATAGTGTCACCAGCGCCGCCTCTAGCTCCGGCACCAGTAGAACCTCGGCGGCCGGGGATGTGGGTTCTTGTGAGTCGGCCTCCGAGTCGCCGGGGATCGAGGCTCCTCGGGTTCCGGCTGAGCCCTCAGCTATGACCCCAGCGGACTCGACGGAGCGCGACAATGGTGGCGGGGCGGCACAGCGGCCCACGGAGACTCCTCCGGCGAACAATTCCTCAGCGAATCATCCGTCAGCAAACGATCCTTCAGTTGGCAACCCTGCCGTGAGCAGGCTGCTTGAAGACAAAAGAAGCTGCCGTTTTGCGCAGAGTGAAGGCGGAATTTTCTTTGGAACTGCGATTGGAGGTCTGCCGTAGGACCCTTGCCGGGGGCGGCCGTCCCTACGCGGGCTTGGACTGGCGAGACGCCCGTCCCCACACGAGCTACTTCTTCGTCCACTGATCTACCCAGTCGTTGACCGTCTTGTACCAGAGCTGTGCATTCTGCGGCTTCAGCACCCAGTGGCCTTCGTCGGGGAAGTAGAGCATCTTCGACGGCACGCCCAAGCGCTGCAGCGTGGTAAAGAGCTGGAAACCTTCGCTCACGTCGAGGCGGTAGTCGAGCTGACCGTGGATGACGAGCGTGGGCGTCTTGAAATTCGTCGCAAACAAATGCGGAGACCATTTCCGGTACAGCTCGCGGTTCGTCCACGGTGTGCCCTTAAACTCCCATTCGTTGAACCACAGCTCTTCGGTCGTGCCATAGTCCGATTCGTTGTTGAACGTGCCATCGTGCGAGACGATGCACTTGAAGCGGTCGGTGTGACCGAGTACCCAGTTGGCCATGTATCCGCCGA
The DNA here is from genome assembly GCA_050012595.1 of Terriglobales bacterium. Lineage (GTDB taxonomy): Bacteria > Acidobacteriota > Terriglobia > Terriglobales > Acidobacteriaceae > Acidiflorens. The sequence continues at coordinate 116,185 of JBEKGW010000004.1, read as the reverse complement.
AGCTCGCGCCCAGCGCGCACTCGCGGTCTTTATCGATGAATGGATAAGTTTTCTCCGCGTAGTCGAGGCCCTTCATCAGGTCTTCAAACGGAGCGCCGCCCCAGTCGCCGTTGATCGAGTCAATGAACTTCTGCCCGTAGCCGGTCGAGCCGTGGAAGTTGATCATGATGACCACGTATCCGTTGGCGGCGAAGAGTTCGGGATTCCAGCGGTAGCTCCAGTCGTCTCCCCAGGCGCCCTGCGGGCCGCCGTGTATGAGGAACTTTACGGGATATTTCTTGGAGGGGTCGAAGTTCGGCGGTTTGACGAGGAAACCCTCGACTTTGTCGCCCTTTGCGCCGGGGAACCAGAAGGGCTCGAGCGGGGACATCGCGACTTGGGAGAGGACGGCATCGTTCAGGTGGGTCAGTTGGCGTGCGTTTGCCACCGCACACTGTGGCGGCGGTTCTTTGGACTCACCGATGAGCATCGCCTTGATCTTCTCAAGGCCAAGTACGCAAGCCCCAGGCCCAGGCTCGGCGATAAAGAGCTCTGTCGGCGCTTGGACGGACACTCGGCTAAAGAGAACGGTGCTCAAGGGAATGTTTCCGTGTACGGGCCCGGTCTCAACTACAAGCGCGATGTCGTCGTTGTAGCCATCAATGAGCTTGATCGGATGGCAGCCTTCAAGACACATTTCCGGCATAATCCAGTAAATTGGGGACTCGCCCGCATTCTCGGCGGTCAAGTAAATTTCATGTGCTCCGATCCAACCAAACGACCCAACCCACCGGTCGAAGTTTTCGGTCAGATTGGTCTTCTTCCCCGTCTTTCGGTCGTACAGCATCAGGCGGAAGCGGTCGCTCTCGTATCCCGGACGCTGCTGGGCGCGGTAGGCGATGTACTTGCCATCGGGAGAATAGAGCGGAGTCGAATCGCTCGCCGGGTTGTCGGCGGTGATGTTCTTCGTCTTCGCCAGCACGTCGGCGGGTGTGGCGTTCGCGGGCCAATTCACCGGGACGATCCAGAGATCGTTGTTGGTGGACGTGGCTTCGACCTTGTCGTGGTTCGAGGTGTAGCAAATCTCCTGCTCGTCAGGCGAAAAGGCGTAGTCGTCCTGTCCGCCCAGCGAAAACTCGGGCGCATCGTAGTCGCCCGGAGTCAGATCATGAGGCCAGTCATCAATCAACCCTGCGATTGCTTCATCCGGTCGGAGGATCCGCACGACAAAAATGTGGGATCGCGTACCACGCTTGTAAGCATTCCAATGTCGATAGAGCAGCCGGTCAAAGATGATCGCCTTCACCTTCGAATCCTCTGCTTCTTTGTGCTTCTTTTTATTGCAAGCCAATTCCGCGTCAGGCTTGCCGTCGCACTCGGGGTACACGTCCGATACGTAAAGAATGTGCTTGCCGTCGGGTGACCAAAGCTCTCCGCCGGCTTCGGTAGCAGCCGAGGTCAGTTTGTGCACTCCAGTCACCGCGCCCGCCGCGCCATCGAAGTCCGCGATCCACACCTGCGATCCGCCCTCTTTGGTCGAGATGAAGGCGAAGCGCTTGCCGTCTGGCGCCCAGCGCGGACGGTCGCCATCCTGATCCGCGATGAGGATATGCTCGGCTTGGACGGGCGAGTCGCCCGTCCCCACACTTGTCGCTCCACTGTTCAGCGGGACGATCCAGATGTGCGGCGTCTTTCTGTTCGCGGCCAGATCCACATCGACTGCGCTGAACAGCACCCACTTGCCGTCGGGCGACGGCACGGGTTCGCCTACGCGCTTCAGCTTCATCATGTCTTCGAAAGTGAAGGGATGTTTGGCTTGAGCGAATGCGGGAAGAGAGAAGAGGAGAACGAGAAGAAAAACCAAACGGCGCATGAGGGGCCTCCGCGGAACCAAAAAGTGTAGCATTACGGCTGTCACCTCTCAGCCGTCAGCACTGGCGCTGCGGGGCTTCGCTCCGCTGGACGGGCGGGGATGCCCGTCCCTCCATGGGCAGTTTAGTTGCTCAGTTCTTCCAGCATAGCCGTCATCTCGGATTGGGCGTGCGCGTTGCCGGTGCGGCGTGCGCAGGAGATGCCATCCACAAGCATGCGCTTTGCCTCCTCGACGCGGCTCGCGCTGGCCAGCGTCTGTGCGGCCATGAAATATGCGGGCGTGTAATCCGGATTTTTCGCGATCAGCGTTTTGAATTCCTGAAGCGCCTGCTCGACTTGCCCGGCCTTCGAGTACTCCATAGCCAGTCCATAGCGGGCAAACGAATCCTCGGGATTCGCGGTAAGAATTTCGCTCAATATGGCAATGCGGTCCATAGGGAAGTTCTCAGTTGTCAGTTCTCAGTAAACGCCAAGAGCTAAAAACCAGAAGCCAAAAGCTGCTTCCCATTCATATCATGCCCCGCGTTACAATGGCTGTTCTCCGGGGAACCAACTTGGCGTGCCCCTTTTTTGTGCCGCTTGAAATCGTGAACGACGGCTCCTGGCCGCATCCTTCGCGTTTGCCACTGGGAGCGGGATGGACGGGAAACTGCCGCGCCTCGGGGCAGGAACTAGCGGCACCAGACACCCACATACGGGAATTCTGCAACCTTGGTTATGCAGCCGCCTGTCCCCATCTTCCCCGGCTCCGTGACTGGGATGCGGTCCGTTTTTCGGTTGCCTGCGCTGGCCATGATCAGGTCACGATCGGCTTTGTCTGCGAGTTAGCCCACGCTCCGATCGAACATGGGGAATTGACCTTCGATCTGGCGAGCGAGGTCTGGCTCAACGCACACCCGGACCCGCGTGTGCTTAGACTCGCAACCTGCTATCTCCAAACATATCGCGCCCGGCAGAGCGCTGTTCTCATCTAACGATTTGTGAACGTCGGTTGAGCGAACGATCGACGAACTGACACTCTATGACCGACGACGACAAAGCGAAGTCAATCCGCCCCCGGCCAGTGCGCGAATCGATCTCTGAAATGGCCGAGATCGTTCTGCCGAACGATGCCAATCCGCTGAACGCGCTGCTTGGCGGACGCCTCATGCACTGGATCGACCTCGCCGGCGCCATGGCCGCCCACCGCCACTCGCGTCAATACGTGGTGACGGCTTCCATCGATCATCTGGACTTTCTCGTGCCTGTTCAGGTCGGAGATTTCGTAATCCTGCGCTCGTCGGTCAATCGCGCCTTCCACACTTCGATGGAGGTGGGCGTGAAGGTCTGGGTGGAGTATTATCGCTCCGAAGAGAGCAAACATGTCAGCTCCGCCTATCTGACCTTTGTTGCCGTTGATGCTGCCGGAAATCGCATGGCGGTTCCGCCCGTCATCCCCGAGACCGAAGATGAAGAGCGTCGCTATGAAGATGCCGCGCACCGCCGGGAGATACGCCGTAAGGAGTCGGCGCGCAGAAACGAGGTTCGGAGTTAGACACTATTGCTTGCTAACTAACGGACGACTTAATGTTGCATTGCTGCTAAGCTGGACAGCCCAAAGTTGAAACCTGGCAACTGAGACCTGGTTTATGGACAGCGCACTTCTCGTTCACCGCTTTCACTTCGCCTTCACCGCGACGTTTCACTATCTCTTTCCGCAGCTGACCATGGGGCTCGCCCTGCTGATCGTCGTGCTCAAAACGATCGGCTTGCGGCGCAACGATCCTGTGTACCACGAGGCGGCCCGCTTCTGGGGAAGGATTTTTGGCATCAATTTCGTATTAGGTGTTGTAACCGGCATTCCGATGGAGTTCCAGTTCGGCACGAACTGGTCAATCTTTTCGCGATTCGCGGGCGGCGTCATCGGCCAGACGCTGGCCATGGAAGGCATGTTTGCCTTCTTCCTCGAATCGGCGTTCCTCGGACTATTCCTCTACGGAGAGAAGCGGCTAAGCCCGAAAGCACACTGGCTGTCGGCTGTTGCAGTTTTTGTGGGTTCGTGGTTGTCGGGCTATTTCATCATCGCCACTGACGCTTTCATGCAGCATCCCGTCGGCTATTTCACGGCTGCAGACGGGAGCTTGCAGCTGGCGAGCTTCTGGGATTTCGTGCTGAATCCCTGGGCCGGATGGCAATACGCACACAACATGAGCGGAGCGGCGATCACCGGCGCGTTCATCATGACGGCGGTGGGCGCGTTCTATCTGCTTTCAGGCAAGTGGACCGCGCACGCCCGCATCTTCGTCAAGGCCGGCGTGATCGCAGGGTGCCTGTTCAGCGTTCTGCAGATTTTTCCGACCGGCGACGGACAAGGAAAAATGGTCGCCGACCTGCAACCCGTGACTCTGGCGGCGATGGAGGGATTGTTTCAGGGCGAGTCCGGCGCGCCATTAGTCATTTTAGGTCAGCCTAACGATCAGCAAGGCAAAATCGATAACCCGCTCGAAGTCCCGAAAATGTTGAGCATGCTGACATACAGACGATGGAACGCCAACGTCCGCGGACTCGACGCCTTCCCTAAACAAGACTGGCCGGGTAACATCCCGTTGCTTTATTACAGCTATCACATCATGGTTGGCCTCGGGACGTTCTTCATCGCCGTTATGATCGTCGCAGTGTTCCTGCTGTGGCGCGGCAAGCTCTTCAACGCCAAGTGGATGCTCTGGATCCTGATGCTCGCGGCGCCTTTTCCTTACATTGCCAATACCGCCGGATGGATGACCGCGGAGCTTGGCCGCCAGCCCTGGCTGGTCTATAGGCTGATGCGCACCGAAGACGGCTACTCCAAGCTCATTTCAGCCGGTAATGGCATGTTTACTCTTTTGGGATTCATGGGCCTTTACATGGTGCTGGGCATTCTGGGCCTGTTCCTGATCTGGCGGGAAATTGAGCACGGCCCTGTGGCCGGACACGAATCCGTGTCCAATCTCCATCGGGCGACGGAGGCACGGTAAACATGGCGAGCCTTTGGTTCTGGATTGTCGCAGCAATGATCGCGACCTATGTCGTGCTCGACGGATTCGATCTTGGCGCGGGTGCGATTTATCTGATCGCGGCCAAGACCAACGACGAGCGACGCCGGGTACTCGGCGCCATCGGTCCGGTCTGGGATGGCAACGAAGTCTGGTTGCTCGCTGCTGGCGGCACCCTCTACTTTGCATTCCCTCGACTCTACGCGTCGAGCTTCAGCGGGTTTTACCTTCCGCTGACGATTGTTCTGTGGCTGCTCATTCTGCGCGCCATCGGCATTGAATTCCGCGCTCGCGTCGAAACCCAGGTCTGGCAGGACTTCTTCGACGTGACCTTCAGCATTTCCAGCATTCTGCTGGCTGTGTTCTTTGGGGCAGCGCTGGGCAATGTGGTGCGCGGAGTTCCGCTGGATTCAACCGGCTATTTCTTTGAGCCGCTCTGGACCCACTTCAAACTCAGCCCGCAGACTGGCATCCTGGATTGGTACACGGTACTCACCGGCGTGGTAGCGCTGGTGACCCTGGCCGCGCACGGTTCTTACTACATCGCCCTCAAAACCGACGAGGATCTCGAACGGCGGGCCCGAGGGTTCGCTTTGCTCTGCTGGCCCGTGCAGTTTTTTCTGACCTTCAGTAGCCTGGTTGCAACTTACTTCATCCGGCCCGAAATCATGGTGAACTATGGGAAGCACAAGGTCGGGATGCTGGTTCCGATCGTCGTTGTCGCCAGCCTCGGAGTCATGCTCTGGGCCAATCCCAAGGGCAAAGAGAAACTCGCGTTCGTTGCCTCCAGCCTGTATATCACCGCTATGCTGGTGGGCGCGGCGTTTGCGCTCTATCCCGTCGTGCTGCCTGCCCGCAACCACCAATATGACCTCACCATCTACAACACCGCCGCCGGCAGTCACGGACTGGACGTCGGTTTGGCTTGGTGGACGTTCGCCGCAGCGCTGGCGGTGGCCTATTTTGTGTTCGTCTACCGCAAGTTTCGCGGCAAGGTACAACTGGGAGAAGGACACTACTAGCGCTTGCAGAAGTTAGAAGTCAGATTGCAGAAGTGAACACCTTTAACGCAAACGGCACTGTGGGTCCCAGAGCTCTTACCTCTGCAATCTGACCTCTGCAATTCGACATCGCGCTGTGTCATTGCTGGTCCTCCCCTTCCCGTATAATCGTCGGATGAGCGCTCACACCCATCATCCTGGACAGCAACAGCCCACGCCGCAACCTTTGCCTGGCGTCAACGCCATCATCGCCGTCGGTTCCGGCAAAGGCGGAGTCGGCAAAACCACGCTCTCGGTCAATCTGGCCATCGCCCTCAGCAAGATGGGCTACAAAGTAGGATTGCTCGATGGCGACGTCTATGGTCCGAACGTCCCGCTCATGCTCGGCACCAACGAGCAACCGAAAGTGATGGGCGAAAACCAGATCGCGCCCATCAACTCGCACGGGCTCAAAGTCATCTCGGTCGGCTTCCTCAATCCTGGAGACAAGCCGCTCATCTGGCGTGGTCCCATGCTGCATTCGATCATCAAGCAGTTCCTGGGATCGGTGCAGTGGGGACTGCTTGATTATCTTGTCATTGACCTGCCTCCGGGAACCGGCGACGTTGCGCTTTCGCTGATTCAGACTGTTCCATTGACCGGCGCGATTGTGGTCTCAACACCCTCCGACGTTGCGCTGCAGGATGCTCGCAAGGCCATCGAGATGTTCCGGCAGATGAAGGTGGACATCGTCGGCATGGTCGAAAACATGAGCTATTTCGTCTGTCCGCACTGCCAGCACGAGATCGATATTTTTTCGCGCGGCGGCGCGGAAAAGACGGCAAAACAGTTCGACATCGCCTACCTCGGAAGCGTCGAGCTCGATCCGGAAATTCGCAAATCGGGCGACAGCGGCGCTCCGGCCGTGCTCCAGGGAGAAGACTCGCCTCATGCGAAGTCGCTGTTCGCATTTGCCCGCAATGTGGCGGCGCGGGTGGAGGAGATCAAAGCCGGCAGCTCGGAAAGCGTGATTCAGATTCAGTAGGGCTGTCTACGGCTTTGCCTTCTGTGCTTCGAATCGTGCCAGCCGGTACACCGCCGCCGCCGTCTCATCCTTCAGCACCAGGCGCGCCACCATCTCGCCCAGCGCTGGACCATGCTTGAACCCGTGCCCCGAGCCGCCGCCAACAATCCACACATTCGCGCTGCCCGGAATCCGATCGATGATGAAATTGTGGTCGGTTGTATTTTCGTACTGGCAGACGCGCGTCTCGACCAGAGGTGCATCTTTCATCCCCGGAAAACGATAGGCGAGATAGCGGCGCGCCTTAGCCAGGCCATCTTCGCTCGCCACGCGCTGGCCTGACGTTGGGTCGAACTCCGGCCCGCGCGTGTCATCGGCGACTTTGAAGCCGCGTCCCTGGTTTCCGGGAATCCCGTACATGAAGTGGCCGCTGTGATCGGCCCACACCGGCACGTTGCCCTCGTTGTAGCGCGGATCGCCCGCGGGAGTGCCAAAGAAAAACACGTCTTGCTTGGTCGAAATGAAATGCGGACCGACCGTGTGCGGGAACAGCTTTCCGAGCCACGGACCACAGGCGAAGACGTAGCGGTCGGCAATTAGTGTTGACCCATCCGAGGTTGACCCATCCGACAGCGTGAGGGCCTTCCACTGGCCGCTCTCAAGTTCCTGCGCTGCGACCGCTGACTGGCGATACTCGCCACCTTCGGCCACAAACTGATCGACTACCGCCTGCGCCGAAGCGCGCGCCAGCAGATATCCACTCTGAGGTTCGTAGATGCCCCACTCGACGTCCTCGAAACTGATCTGCGGCCATCGGCGCGCGAGCCCCTTCACCGCCAGCTGCTCGAAAGGGATTCCGGCGTCTTTCAGGAACGGAAGCGAGCCGCGCTCGAATGCGTCATCGCCTTCGGCCATCCACAGCACTCCGATCGGGAAGAAGAACTTCCGCTTCCACTGGGCCTCGTGCTGCTTCCATAGATCGAGTGCGCGCGCCGCCAGTCTCGTATAAGGCTGATCGGGCCCGTAAGCGCCGCGGATGACCCGTGTCTCGCCGCCCGATGACGCGCGCGAATTTCCCGGACCCCAGGTATCGAGCAGCGTGACCCGCGCTCCGCCGCGAAGAAGATAAAGAGCGGTCCATCCGCCGAACGCGCCCGCGCCCACCACTGCGATATGAGGCTTGTTATTCATGAAATTTGAAGTCCCTTCTGAAATCCCCGGAGAACCGCGATCCGCGGCCAAAGGCAAAACAGCGCCCGCCACCTTGCGTCCTGCTGCCATAAAAGCCGTCGCGATTCCCAGCTTGCACGCAGTCCGGCGCGAAAACTTGGAAACAATGCGATCCGGTTGCGAAGACTTTTCGTCAGGCATAGATCTTTCGCCATTCGATCAAGGTTCTCCAACATACATAGAAGAAAACGTATTTCCAAGCTGGTGCGGAGAGCCCTATTCCTTGACACCCCAGCCAGCGCTCCCTAGAATTCCATTAGGCGTGGTGGAGTCTTTATCTAAGCCACTGCATCTAAAGAATTTAGAAGGGCAGTTCAGCTCCGAGTTGGGTAGATATGCCAGCAGGGCCAGCGGGCGAGCGGGAACGAGAAATCCTGACCGCGATCGTCGAGACATTCATCGCCAGCGGAGAGCCGGTAGGGTCGCGCACACTTGCGCGCTCCAGCCGCGAAGGGTTAAGTGCGGCTACGATCCGCAACGTGATGGCTGATCTCGCCGATGCTGGGTTTCTTGAGCAGCCGCACGCTTCGGCGGGGCGCGTTCCGACGGCTGAGGCTTATCGCTACTACGTCGAGCAGCTAAGTGGCGAGGCCCATCTCTCGCACGAGAACCAGAGCATCATTCAGGACACTTTGACTGGCGTTACCGACGTGGAGGAGTTCATGGAGCGCACCTCGCATGTGCTCTCCCTGATCTCGCACAGCGTCGGTGTTACCGTGGCTACCAGCGGCCCGCAGAACGCGCTGGAGCACGTTTACTTCTCGCGCCTGGGCGATCAGAAGGTGCTGGCGGTCGTGGTGACGCGCTCGGGGGTGGTGCGCGACCGCGTGCTTCGGCTTGATATTCCGCAATCCGATCTCGACCTGGCGGCGCGCTACATCAACGACAATTTTCGCGGCTGGACGATGGGCGACATGCGCGCCGAACTTGCCCGCCGCCTCGAACAGGAACGCAGCGAGTACGACCGGCTGATGAAGTCCATCGAGCAACTCTATCAGCAGGGCGCGCTGGCTTCGAGCGACGACACGCAGGCTGTGTTCGTGGAAGGAGCTGCGAACCTCGTAATGAACAACGTGGCTGGCGAGGAAGATCGCCAGCGCCTGCAAGAAATGCTGCGCACGCTTGAGGAAAAAGAAAAAGTTGTGAAGCTGCTCAGCGCTTATCTCGACACGCGGCAGGAAGCGGTGCGCGTGGTCATCGGGCTCGACGAGGCTTTGCCGTCGATGCAGAATTTCGTCCTCATTGGCGCTCCCGCCCGCGTCGGCGGCGAAGTGATGGGGTCGCTGGCCGTGATTGGACCTACGCGGCTGGATTATCAACACACCATGTCAGCCGTGTCGTACATCGCGCGGCTGTTCGACAAACTTTTGAACGAATCGGAGTAAGGCAGCAGTATGCATAAAGGAAACGGAAAAACCGACAGGCGCTTTCATCTGCAGCGCGAGGATCTTGAACACGAGCTGCCGGCCGCGGAAGGCGGAGAAGAAGCTGCGCCCGCCTCGGTCGCGGCCAAACCAGCGCAGGTTATTGAACCAGGAGCAGCGGCATCGGAAACGGAGAAGCTCAAGGCCGAGCGTGACGCGCTCCTTGATCGGCTTGCCCGTCAGCAGGCGGAGTTCGACAATGCCCGCAAGCGCGCGGTGCGGGAACAGCAGGAATTCCGCGAATTTGCCGCGGCCGACGTCGTCAAGAATATTCTGCCAATCCTCGACAGCTTCGAGCGCGCATTGAAAGCTAGCGCCGACCCCACCGATTTCCGCAACGGCATTGAGCTCATTTACCGTCAGTTTCAGGATGCACTGGAGAAAATCGGAGTGCGGCCGATTGTTGCGGTGGGGCAGCCTTTCGATCCCCGGGTTCATGAAGCCGTCGAAGTGGTGGATACCAGCGAAGTCCCGGACCACCATGTCCTTGACGAACTACAGCGCGGCTACAAGTACAAGGACCGCCTGCTGCGTCCCGCGATGGTGCGGGTCGCTCGCAATAGCCGCGCATAGCGCCGGGACGCTAAGTGGCTAAAGTCTGCGTATTTATTGGTTCTCGGCGGCACGGCTGAAGCTGTGTCCTTCCCAAAGGGATTTGCGAGACAGCTTGGATTTACTTTGCTGGTTTGCTTAACTTAATTGCTTAACTAAAAAATGGGGGGAGTTTCTGGCCGCCAACACAAAACGCGATTATTACGAGGTTCTCGGTGTCACTCGTGCGGCCACCGAGGTTGAAATCAAGAGTGCTTACCGCAAGCTGGCGATGACGCACCATCCTGACCGTAACCCCAACAATCCGGACTCGGAAGAGAAGTTCAAGGAGATTACAGAGGCGTACGCAGTCCTCGCCGACGGCGAGAAGCGATCTTTGTATGACCGCTTCGGGCACGCGGGCGTGGGCGGCAGTGGAGCTCCGGCCGGATTCGATCCCGCCATCTTCCAGGATTTCGGCGACATCTTCGGCGACATCTTCGGCTTCGGCGATATGTTCGGTCAGGGCAGCCGCCGTCGCAGCCGCGCCCAGCGCGGAGCCGACCTTCGCGAAGACTTGCATCTCGAATTTGATGAAGCGGTCTTCGGCACCGAGAAGCAAGTGAATGTCCGGCGACATGAGACCTGCGAGGCGTGCCGCGGAACCGGCGCAGCGCCCGGCAAAGCTCCAGTTAGCTGCCGGTCGTGCAATGGGCGGGGGCAGGTGCGGTATCAGCAAGGCTTCTTCAGCATCGCTCGAACCTGCCCAACCTGCCAGGGCGCGGGCAGCGTAATCACCGATCCCTGCCCGAAGTGCAAAGGCGAAGGGCGTTTGCTGCGCGATCGCGTGGTCGAAGCCAAGGTGCCCGCGGGAGTGGAGGACGGCACACGAATTCGTTTCACCGGCCTGGGCGAAGCGGGCGCGTTCGGCGGGCCAGCCGGCGATTTGTATGTGGTCCTGCACGTCAAAGAACACGCCTTTTTTGAGCGCGAGGGAAACGACCTCCACTGCGTGGTCCCGATCTCGTTTCCGCAGGCTGCCCTCGGCATCGAGATCATGGTTCCGACGCTTGAAGGCGAGCACAAGATGAAGGTTCCCGAAGGCACGCAGTCGGGAACCACATTTCGCATCCGGAACAAAGGCGTGCCGGTGCTCAATGGGCACGGCAAAGGCGATCTTTACGTCGAGGTGCGAATCCAAACACCCGCGAAGCTGAATAAGCGCCAGCGCGAACTGTTGGCTGAACTGGGAGAACTGTCCCCGGTGGAAAATAAGCCGCAACACCGATCGCTATTGGGACGCGTGAAGGACATGTTCGCGTAGAGCAGGTCTCAGGTCAAGCTCCTTGCTATTTCATTCGACGAATGAGCTTTTTCTGAGACCTAAAACCTGAGACCTGAACCATGACGCGCCGCCGCTGGATCGCCGACGAGGTAACAGGAAACACCGCTGCTTTGGTGGGCGACCATGCCGCTCATCTCGCTTGCGTCCTGCGCGCCGAAGTCGGGCAGGAGTTCGACATCGCAACGGGGGACGAAATTCGCCGCGGAACCATCACCACGATCTCCTATGATCGCGTTGAGTTCGCGCTCGGCAAGAAGCAATACCACAGGCTAAGGTCCAAGCCGTTTGACGCTCCGAAGATCACGCTGGCCCTCGCCATCTTCAAGTTCGACCGCATGGAGTGGGCGATCGAGAAGTGTACGGAGATTGGCGTCGCTCGCATCATTCCGGTAATTGCCCGCCGCAGCGATGCTCATCTGGCTGCCGCCGCGGTGAAGCGCCACGAACGCTGGCAGCGCATCGTTCGTCAGGCGTCCGAACAGTCGCGAAGGTCTGCGCCGCCTGAGATTGCGGTCCCGGTCAAATTGAAAGAGCTCGACGGCGTTCTGCCTGCAGACGCATCGACTCGAGTCGTTCTGGCCGAGGCCGAAGAGAACACTCGGCTGGGAGAAGTTCTGCAATCCCAGTCGACCGAAAGCGAAGTGGCGCTCGCTGTAGGGCCTGAAGGCGGGTGGGCTGACGGGGAGCTCGCATGGTTTTGCGAGATGGGATGGATCGCGGCCTCGCTCGGCGACACAATCCTGCGAGCCGAGACTGCGGCGATTGTCGCCACTGCCCTGGCGCTGGAAGCGCTGCGCTGATTCGCCGGTATCGCGTGTCCTGTTCATTCGCGACATAAGCTTGGTTTGTCATCCTGATCGAAGCGAAGGACCTATGCATTGGGGCGGCTGCAAATGCATAGGCCCTTCGCTTCGCTCAGGATGACTGCATAGATTTATGGCTTGAAATTCCGGGACAGATACTACAGCCTTCCACAACCAGCTCTGATATTCTCCGGCAAGAGACTCTCACGTGATTGCAACCGTTTTACCTGCGACGAAGATCGTTCCCGATGAACGCCAGCGGGAAGCTATCGGACACGTTCACGGCCCGATGCTGGTGATCGCCGGCGCAGGTACCGGGAAGACCACCGTACTCACGCAGCGCGTGGCCAACCTCATCCGCGAGGGTCACGCCCGCCCCGACGAAATTCTTGCGCTCACCTATACCGACAATTCTGCTGCGGAAATGATGGCGCGTGTCCACGGGGAACTGAAGGGCATCGCCATCGACGGCCTGCAGGCCTGCACCTTTCATGCCTGGTGCAACGGACTGCTCCAGCGTCGCGGCGCCGATTTTGGTGTGCTCGACGACAAAGATCTCTGGGTGTACTTGCGCCGCCGTATCCGCGATCTCCGTCTCAAGCACTTCGTGCGCGCTGCCAATGTCGGTCAGTTCCTCGACAGCTTGCTCGATTTCATGCGTCGTTGCCAGGACGAACTGGTTGGCCCCACCGAATACGCCCGTTATGTTGAGCGCGTCGAACGCGGCGAGATCCCGCTTCCCCGGGTTGCGCGGTCGAAGAAGCAAACGGAATTGGAAGACTCGGAGATCCTGGAGCGCTGCCAGGAAATCGCTCGCGTTTTCGCCACCGTGGAAAACATGCTTCTGGAAAGAAACCTGGGCACCTTCGGCCACATGATCACCAAGGCCTATCAGTTGCTGAAGGATGATCCCACATTGCTCGAAGAAGAACGGCGGCGCACTCGCTTCCTGCTGGTGGATGAATTTCAGGACGCGAACTTTGCCCAAATCGAAATTCTCTCGCTGCTCGCCGGATCGGCAGCGAATGTTTTTGCCGTGGGCGATCCGGATCAGGCGATCTATCAGTTTCGCGGCGCTTCGAGCGAAGCGTTCACCCTGTTTATCAGGAACTTTCCAGCGGCGCGAGTCGTTGCCCTGGAAAAGAATCGCCGCTCGCTCTCGCCGATCCTCGGTTGCGCTTTTGGCATTGTGAATGACAACCCGGCAGTGTTCGGACAAGTGTTCTCACGAACGCTCTCGCAAAAAAGAACTTCAATTTCCTACCAGCGGGCGCCGCTTGAATCGCTGCGCGAAGAGGAGGCGAAGCAAAAAGGGGAGACCATGGCCGCGCCGCCGGTCGAGATTGTTACCTGGAGGGATAAAGAAGTCGAGGCCGCCGACCTTGGCCGCCGCATCCAGACGAAGCGCAAGGACAGGGACAAAGACCAGCGCTGCCGGTGGAGCGATTTTGCCGTCCTCTATCGCCTGCACAACCATCGCGATGAACTAGTCCATGAACTTGCCGAGCGGGGCATTCCATTCTCCATCGAAGGTCTGGACGTCCTCGACACGCCCGAGGTTCGCGACGTAGTGGCCTGCCTGACCGCCGCTGTTTCGCCCAACGATGCCGCCAGCTTGTTTCGCGTGGCGGCGGCGCCGCAATTCGGCATCAATGCAATGGAATTGCGGGCAGCGATGAGGGCGGTGCGGCGGCAGGAACTCGATCTCCGCACCGTGTTGGGAAGACTCGCGGGCGGTTCGAAGGTGCTGGAAAGCGTGGAGAAAGTGCACCGGGAAGTCGGGAAAGACGGCGTTGGCGCAGACGATGCGGTGAAGGTTGTGATCCAGCATTTCGACCTGCGGCGGTCGGCTTTGGTAGTCGCGTTCCTGAAGTTTGTGGAAGAGTGGCACAAGAAAGCGATTGCCGAAACTGGCAGCCCGTCCGAATTTCTCGAGTACCTCGATTATTTTGTACAGGCGGGAGGCACGGTTCCGCTTCCGCGCGGCAACGAAAATGACGATGCTGTGCGCCTGCTGACCGCGCATGCTGCCAAGGGACTCGAGTTCCGGCACGTGGCCATCATTCGCGGTTCATCCACCTGGTTCCCGACTGCGCACAAGGAACCGCTCATTGCTTTTCCTCGGGAACTGCGCAGGTCGGACGCGTCCTCGAATGACGACAGAACTTTGCATGAAGAAGAAGAGCGCCGCCTTTTCTACGTGGCCATGACGCGCGCCAAAGACACACTCGCGATCTATGCGCATCAGGGCAGGAGCAAGAAGGACCCGAAGCCGACCCAGTTTCTGCGCGAGTTCATGGTTCATCCGGCTTACAGAAGGTTCTGGTCCACCCACCCAGCGGCGGCCGTGCAGGATACCTTGTTTGCCGAGGAGGAACAGAGAATCGCCGTGCCGCAATCGAATGTTGCGGCTTGGCTGCTGATGCCACCGTCAGCGAGCTTCGCCACCGGCCTGAGCGCGTCGGCCATTGAAATCTATGAAGAGTGCCCGCTCCGCTTCAAGCTCGAAAGGGAGTGGAACCTGCCGCGCGACGTCCCCGCATCGCTGCACTATGGAGCGGCCATGCACCGCATCCTGCACACCTTCTACGATGCGCAGCGCTACGGGCGCGAGATCGGCGAAGACGACTTGCTCGAACAGTTTCGGTCTCACCTGGCGTCCGCGGGCATCGCCGACCGCTATCAGTATGAGCTCTATCTGCGGCAGGGGATTGACCAGTTGCGGCAGTTTTTCGAGTTTGCTCGCAGTGCCCCGCCGCCCGAGGTCATCGACACCGAACGCAGATTTGAACTGCAAGTGGGCTCGGCGAAGCTGGCCGGACGCGTCGATCGCATGGATCGCACGGGCCCGGACACGGTTGCCATCGTGGACTACAAGACGGGCAAGCCGCGGTCGCAAGAGGATGCGGATGAGAGCCTGCAACTCTCCTTGTATGCGCTTGCGGCCAGGGAGACGTGGGGAAAGCGCGCCAACCGCTTGATCTTCCATAACCTCGAAAACAATACTCCCATCTTCACCACGCGGACCGACGCCCAGTTGGAAGCGGCGAAATTACGCGTGCAGGACGCGGCGGACGGAATCGCACAAGGAAAGTTTCAACCAAAGCTCGGGTATCATTGCGCGTTTTGTCCCTATCGCAATCTTTGTCCTGCGACCGAGAAGATGGTTGCAGCTCCGCCAAAAAAATCGACGTCTCGCGTCCACTAAAACCGGGACAGTGGAGTGTAGTCGAAGGGGCCTGCCGGGCGGGGACGCCCGGCGCTCCACCACCAGGAGACCAAGCGCAGGGGGATCTGGAATGTGCCACAAAAAACTTTGGGGACGCTCATCGCGTCCCCTTTGTCGTTGCCTGTTGCCGGTTCTTAGTGCTTCTTGCTGCTTTTCTTCTTTGCTTTCTTTTTGGTTGCCATGGATCTATTCTCCCTTTCCATTCTGCATGGAATTTCGCAACGGTCTTTTGTTGCAACTGTTTGAATGTATAGAGTCAACGCAGAGCGAAGTCAAGAGAAAAATGATCGAAGCGGATGCATGCAACGCTGTACCAAAGTCACATGTGCGACGAGCACGCGAAAAAAGTTTGCGCGGCATCGCAACTCGCTCTTACGTGTTCTTCCATCACGTTGTGTCTGCCACTCGCACGTTTCAATCGGACGCCAGGCTGGAAAAGAGATGATGGCGGCCGTCCCTACGCTTGCTTCGCTAGCTCGTCGTTGGTCCCGATTCGGCCGCCGGCGTCGCAGGCAGCGTGATTGTGAACACGGCGCCTCCACCCGGGGCTGAGGCGGCTTCGATGTTCCCTCCATGCTCGCGCAGCACGGTCTTGCAGATGCTCAGTCCGAGGCCCGTTCCGCGGCCGGGGCGCCTGGTGGTGAAGAACGGATCAAAAATGTGCGCCAGGTTTTCGGGCGCGATTCCCGGACCATCATCCTGAAACACGACCCATACAGAGTCGGGGGTGCGTCCGATGCGCACACGAATCGTACCTTTCTCCCGGCCTTCACGGATCGCCTGCTCCGCATTCAGCAGGAGGTTCAAGAACACCTGCATCAACTGATTGGGATCGGCCACAATCGCGGGTATCGCCGGTTCTGGCAGAAAGTCCACTGTGATATTGCTCTTGCGCAGCGGATATGCCTGCATCTGCACGGTACGCTGCACAAGCTCATTCAAATTGACTTGGCTGCGTCCCGGAGCCGGCGGCCGGGCGAAGTATTGCAAGTTCTGCACGATTTCAGCCGCGCGCCGCGCCTGCTGGTGCAGAACGAGGATTTGTTTGCGAGTGGCTTCGCTGGCATCGCCTTCCTGCAGCAGTTCCGCTATGCCCAGAATGCTGGTCAGCGGATTATTGAGTTCGTGTGCGAAGCCGCCGATCATCTGCCCCATGGCCGCGAGACGTTCGCTCTGAATAATCTGCTGCTCCAGCTTCTTTTCCATCGTCACATCGCGGACGGAGATGATGACGCCCGCTGGCTTGCCTTCGGCATCGAGCAGTGGACTCGCCATGCCCAGCATCGTGCGCCAGCTGCCGTCGTGGTGCCGGGAACCGTATTCGCACGAGGTCCGCGCCTTCTGTCCAGTCGCGACCGTTCTGTAGAGTGCAGCCAATTCCGGCGAAGTATTCTCCTCATCGCCGACGTTCTTGCCCATGAGGTGTTCTGGCCCGTAACCGAGGAGCTCGCCTATGCGCGCGCTGACGAACGTGTACTGCCCCTTCAGATCGAGCACCAGAATCAGGTCCGGAAAGCTCTCCAGCAGATGACGCCGGAACTCTTCCTGCCGGCGCAACTGCCGCTCCAGCGCGCGCTTCTCCGTGACGTCCACCAGCGTGCCCTGGTAACGGACAATCCGTCCCGCTTCTATCACCCCGGTCGAGGTATCCACGCACACTGCGACTCCGCCATCTTTTCTTCGCAGTCGAACCTCTCGAGTGCGAGTGCGGCCGCTCTGGCTTCCCCCGCGTCCCAGCACCGGATCCAGACCAGCATCAGCACTCAGTTGCTCCGGCGGCAGGTTCAACAAATCTGCTTTGCTCTCGTATCCCAAAATCGTCACCAGCGCCGGATTCACCTCCAGCAGCTGGCCTTCCGGATTGCTGATGTATACGCCTTCCTGCAGAGATTCGAACAACTGCGTGAAGCGCTGTTCCTTCTCTCTTTGCCCGGTGATGTCGCGCGCCAGCACACTCGCCCCGGTCACCTCGTCGCCTTTGACGATGGCGTTGACCACGCAGTCGTAGTAAAGCCGCCGGGAGTCTTTCTTAAGGTGGACCTCGACCACTCCCGACCAGCTCCGCTTCTCCAGGAACCGTTCCAGGCTCGCGGACGCCTCCGCCTGCAGCGGCGCGCCCAGGAATTCCTCTAGTTTGTGACCAACCGCCTGGACAAAAGGAACATCGAGAATTTCCGTGGTTCGGCGGTTTACCGTTTTCAAGGTTCCATCAAGTGAGATCGCGAGCGCCACTTCATCGATAGAATCGATCAGCTCCTTGAAGTTGCGCTGCGAACGCATAATCAATTGGCTCAACTGATCGAGTTGCTCTTCCGAGGGTGCGACTGAGGCCTGATTCTGAAAGCTCTTAAGAATCTGCTTGAGCTCCGAGACCTCGCGCTTGCGCCCGAAAGCATAGGTGGCAAACAAGACGGCAAGCAAGAAGAGACCAGCCGGGATTGCCCACAGTCGGTAAGGCAGGTCTTTCAGTTCTTGCCACGACAACGCCGCCACCGCCGCCGCAAACAAAACGAGCAGGCCCAGCGCCCAGCGCCACAACTGGCTCTCTTCGCGTTCCAGACGGTTTGACACCGGATCGGGCCGGTTTGAAGTGGGACCTTCGTCGGGCATTGGACTCCGCTGGTGCGAAAACGATCTCTCCATAACGGTCCATCGTTTTCCGCCAGATTGCCCCTAGCGTAGCACCGAAAGCAGCCGTTCACGACAGAACGTTCCATCACGTTCCATCACGGTAACGGGGTGATGACCATCACAGCGGTCAAGTTTATGGTAGGGCTATGATGTTGGCAGGAATCTCCCATCCTGCATTGTCCCCTTCGTGTGCACACTGGTGTCCCTATGCTCTATAAAACCCTGAGTGCCGCTGTTTACGGCATTGACGCCAACATCATCGAAGTGGAAGTGGACGTTTCCGGCATCAAAATGACAGAAGACCACTTTCACACGGTCGGCCTGCCCGATGCTGCCGTCCGCGAAAGTCGCGACCGGGTCCGCTCAGCACTGAAAAATTGCGGCTACGACATCCCACCCACCCAGATCACTATCAATCTGGCGCCTGCCGATATCCGCAAGGAAGGTTCCGGCTTCGATTTGCCCATGGCGCTCGGCATACTCGGCGCATACGGCGGTCTGAATAAGAGGGAGATCCCCGATGCGCTGTTTGTCGGCGAGCTTTCCCTCGACGGAAGTCTGCGCGGGGTCCGTGGCGCTTTGCCCATCGCGATCGAGGCCCGTCGAACCAAGGTGAAACGCCTGATCGTGCCCGAAGTCAACGCTCGCGAAGCTGCCATGGTCGGCGGGGTTGAGGTCTATCCCGTCAAATCGCTGCTCGACGTCATTCACTTCATCAATTCCGGCAACGGCGTTTCCCGCCTGCAGGTCGACACCGATCAACTGCTCAGCCAGGCGCAGCAATTCCACGTGGATTTCAAAGATGTTCGCGGCCAGCAAACTGCCAAGCGCGCTCTCGAAGTCGCCTGCGCCGGCGGTCACAACATTCTGATGATCGGGCCTCCAGGATCAGGAAAAACGATGCTGGCGAAACGCATGCCGACCATCCTGCCACCCTTTACCTTCGAAGAAGCGCTCGAGACCACCAAGATTCACAGTGTGGCCGGCGTGCTCGATGCACGCGCCGGACTGGTCGGGCTGCGGCCGTTCCGTGCTCCTCATCACACCATCTCCGACGCGGGTCTGATCGGCGGTGGCGCGATCCCGCGGCCGGGCGAAGTTTCGCTCGCTCACAATGGCGTTCTGTTCCTCGACGAATTTCCCGAATTTCCGCGCAACGTTCTCGATGTCATGCGCCAGCCGCTCGAAGACGGTACCGTCTGCATCGCACGGGCCGCCATGTCGCTGACCTTCCCCGCGCGCTTCATGCTCGCCGCCGCCATGAACCCCTGTCCCTGCGGATTTCACAACGACCGCACCCGCGAATGCCACTGCACACCGCCTATGATCCAGCGCTACATTTCTAAAATCTCGGGGCCACTGCTCGACCGCATCGACATCCACATTGATGTCCCGGCCGTGAACTACAAAGAAATGCGCAGCACCTCGGAGCCGGAAGGTTCAGCCAAAATCCTCGACCGCGTGATCCACGCCCGTGACCTCCAACTGGCGCGCTTTTCCTCCGGACGCGAAAAACTCTACTGCAACGCGCAGATGCCGCCGCAGCTCATTCGCAAATTCTGCGAGCTCTCCGCCGATTGTGAGCGCCTGCTCGAACGCGCCATGGCGCAGCAAGGACTGAGCGCCCGCGCCCATGACCGCATCCTGAAAGTCGCACGCACGATTGCCGACCTCGACGCCATTCCTCAACTTGAACCGAAACATATTGCCGAGGCGATTCAATACAGGACGCTGGACCGCACGTTCTGGGCGTGAAGTTCCGTGGAGGGACGGGCGTCCTTGCCCGTCAAGAGCTTTCCTTCCGTTGGAAAAAGATCATCACAGGTCAGCGGCACGTGATACATAAAGATTAAAGAAGGAATGCCGGAGGATTCCATGGGCGGTTGGGGAACAGGCAGCTTCGAAAACGAGGACGCGCAGGGTTTCCTGGGCCGGCTCCATTCCCTGGGAATCGATGATCTGAGACAGATACTGACCCGCGCCGCCGACCAGGATGACTATCTCGAAGCGCCGGAGAGCGGCATCGCAGTCGCGGCCGCCGAAGTGGTTGCGGCGCTGGTCGTCGCTGCAAAGATTGTCGCTACAAAAGAGGCGCCGTCGCCCGCGGCACCGCGGGAAATCATGGATTGGATAAGTAAGAATTGGACCGGTAAGAACCAGGCCCTTGTACCGTCCGATTTATCCGATTTAGTTGACCTCGCCCGCCGCGCCGTGGACAGGGTGCGAACCAACTCCGAACTCAAAGACTTGTGGCTCGAGGCGGAGGGGCTAAACGAGTGGAGCGCGGCCCTTCGCGAACTGAAAGAAAGACTCAGCGGGTGAGCGCACGACAGCAAATCCAGTGTCGATGTGACTGCGTGGCATCTGCCGAGCTGCGCTCGGCATGGACGGGCGAGACGCCCGTCCCTCCACTGGATGAGTCATCCTCAGTCGGCCGCCGCCCCGCTAGTTGAATTGCCGCTGTTGTCCTTCTCCGCCTGCCGCAGACGCAGCGCACGGTTCGAGGGCAAGCCGGCATCGCGGATCTTGTAAAGCAGGGCGCGATAGCTGATGCCCAGTGTGCGGGCTGCCTGCTTGCGATTCCAGTGGTGCTGTTGCAGCACCTTCAGGATGACCTTGCGCTCCAGTTCGCGCACGCATTGGCGCGTAAGCTTCTTCAGAGAAATCGGCCCGTCCAGTAAGATCTCGGGATTGAAAAAGTCTGGCTCGCGTGCCACCAGGTCGTTGGTGATCACTTCCTCATGGCCCAGGATCACATAGCGCTTGATCAGATTTTCCAGTTCGCGGATGTTTCCCGGCCAGTGATATTTCTGCAACACCGCCAGCACTTCATTCGACAGAGGCCGTGCCCGGCAGTTGAACTGGCGGTTGTAGTATTCGAGGAAGTAGCTGCACAGATCTTCAATGTCGCCCCGGCGTTCTCGCAGCGCCGGCATGCGCAGATTCACCACGTTGATGCGGTAGTAAAGATCCTGGCGGAAAGTCCCCGATTCGATCTCGGATTCCAGATTGCGGTTGGTCGCGCACACGACCCGTACCTCGACCTTCTTATCTTCCTGAGCGCCGATCCGGCAGAACTGCCCATCCTGCAAAAGTTGCAAAAGCTTCGATTGCAGCGACGGGTCAAGCTCGGAGATCTCGTCGAGAAACAATGTCCCGCGGTGGGCCAGTTCCACCCGTCCAGGCTTCGACCCAACGGCGCCCGTAAAGGCTCCTCTTTCGTAGCCGAACAGTTCGCTTTCCAGCAGCGTCCCGGGAATCGCCGGGCAGTTTATCTTTACAAACGGCCCAGCTTCCCACGGAGATAGCCCATGGATGAGCCGGGCGATGATGTCTTTCCCGGTGCCGCTCTCGCCGGTGATAAGGACCGGGACGTTGGCGGCGGCTACTTTGCCCAGCCGCGAACGAACCGCCTGCATGACCTCAGAGTGGCCAAAAATTATGTTGTCAGGAGGGATCTCGCCCAGCGATTGCGCCAGAGGACTTACCGAAAGTGTCGTCATAAGACTGAATGCCCATGCGGTCAGTTCCACCCGCATGCACTAAAAGTGCACCCCAAGCGCCAAACCGGAGAAGAGAACAGTCGGGCCTGGAAGCTCTCCGTTAAGTCCTCAACTTATGAATGTCTTAGAGTGATGATAGCCCGGAAGCGACAAGATGCGGCATGGCACCAAAGTGCCATTCTGGGAGAGACTGGGGAAGGTAAAAATAGTTCACACGGCAGAAACTGCTTTCCTCAAATGCTTACCGGAAACAGCCGCTGCATCGGTGCTTAGGAGGCGGGCGAACTTCAGACCCAGAAGATGGTAGTCATCGAGGTGCGCAACCCACACCGCCTTCGCTTGCATGATGCGCGAAGAGGTTTTCAAAACGTTGGCGGGCCCGATTGGAGCGCTCGGAATCTCTAGTGAAACCAGCGCCGCTTTGGGCAAAGAACGGCGAACCGCCACTAAAGCTCCCCCAGGAGAGATATTAATGGCCGTGGCAAACTCCAGGGAATCCTTGCCGCTTCCGTCGCAAGTGCGGATAAAAACCGGAATGGCAAGCTGCAAGCGTGCCCACTTCCGTTCTTCCTTCTTCGATAAGCTACGAGGCACGTGTGTCGCACCACCGTTAAGGGGTATTAACCACCCTTGGGTCGCACCTCAAGGGCCAAACTTCGGAGAGGAGTTGAACCTGCCTGGAATCACTCCAAATCTCGCCACCAACAGGGAGATTACAGAAGTAACCAGATAGCCTTGGAATCCAATAATGACTATGGGTCATTAAAGAAAGTGCAACGTTTTTCGCTTCGGTGCCTGTCTAGGGCTGTTTCCAATTGACAGTCTGGTGCACCTGACATAAACTCAAACTACCCCCATGTTTTGACGGCAGTAGATTTTCCTCCCCCCATACTGGCGTGATTTGGCTCTCGCTATTTGGATCTCCATGGCTACAATGTCCGACAAAAGCCCAGCCGCTGCTCCCATTGGCACTAATCCGAAAGATAGTTTGCCTCCAACCGCCACGACTCGGTTTTCCGCGCCCAGTTCTGCGGACGATATCGCGCGCGAGTTCGAACAATTGCGCGATCGTTTCCGTAAGACCACGAACGCTCTGGCCTCTGCCGCACACGACCTCAAGACGCCCTTGGCTATCCTCAACGGCTATATTCAACTGCTGCAGAGTCAGAAACTCGGACCGCTCAATGATCGCCAGCGCGAAGTCATGAGCGACATGTTTTCCAGTGGACAGCGTTTGCAGCACTTCATTCAGGATTTCCTGACCTTCAGCGTGCTCGAAACCGGCGAACTACGCATGCAGTTCGTGGAAGGTGACATGAACGCTTGCCTCTCCGAAGTTTGCCGGCTCTGGTCAGCCCGGTTTCAGGAGCGCGGTCTCGCACTGTATTTTCTGGCCAATGACAAACTGACACCATTTGCATTCGATTCGCCCAAGATCCAGCGCGTGATTTCCAATCTTCTGGAGAACGCCTGCAAGTACACACCTCAGGGCGGCACCGTCTGGCTGCATGCCGAACCCCATATGTGGGAACGTCGCAGCATGAGCCAGTCCGCGGCCAATGGAGAGCGCCGTCGTCAAGCGACGACTGTGCCGAACGCTGTCAAAGTGAGTGTTGCCGATACTGGCCCGGGAATTCGGCCGGAGTTTCACCTGGAAATCTTCGATGATTTCTTTCGCCTCTCCGGCAGCGAATCGGCCGAGGGCATGGGCCTGGGACTTGCCATTGCCCGCCGCCTTCTGCAAGGCATGGGCGGCAAGATCTGGGTCGAAAGCGAACCGGGCGCAGGCTGCAAGTTTTCTTTTCTCGTTCCCATGAAACCAATTCCGAGCACGCCGCCACGAGGAACCCAATGAGCGAAGCCGCCAACATCCTGCTGGTGGATGACGAACCGGGAATGCTTCGCTATATCCGCACGCTGCTGGAAGTGGATGAGCACAAAGTTCAAACCGCCAGCACCGGCGAAGAAGCGGTCGAGCGCGTCCAGAAAGGACTGCAGCCCGACTTGGTGTTGCTCGATCTACTCATGCCGGGCATCAACGGGTTACAGACTCTCGAACAACTCCGCCACCTCCGGCCCGGATTGAAAGTCGTCATGCTCTCCTGCGTGAATGACACGCGCAAAGTCGTGCAGGCCATGCGCCTCGGCGCCATCGATTATCTCACCAAGCCGTTCCAGAAAGCCGAACTCGACGCGGTCATCGGACAGTGCGTCGGCACGGCCAAGGGTGAAAGCTACGCCGGCGACATCGAAGAACTTTGCGACGACGTGTTCTTTGTCGCTGCCAGCCCGGCGATGAAGAAAATTCGCTCGCAGGCCGCACTCGTCGCCAACGTTGAAATCCCGGTCCTCCTGCTCGGGGAAAGCGGTACCGGCAAGGAAGTGCTCGCCCGCCTGATCCACAAGCTTTCCCCGCGCGCCCACCGCACCTTCCTCAAGGTGAACTGTGCGGCGGTGCCTGCCGACCTGCTCGAAAGCGAACTGTTCGGGTACGAAGCGGGAGCCTTCACGGGCGCCACGCACGCCAAGCCCGGCAAGTTTGAACTCTGCAACAAAGGCACCATCCTGCTTGACGAAATCGGCGAAATGCCACCGCTGCTGCAGGCCAAGCTGCTGCACGTCCTCCAGGACCAGACGTTCTCCCGCCTCGGCGGCCGCACCGTGATTAAAGTCGACGTCCGCATCCTGGCCGCCACCAACATCAACATTCCCGAAGCGCTCGCCACCAAGCGTCTGCGTGAGGATCTCTATTACCGCCTGAACGCCTTCACCCTGTCCCTGCCTCCGCTGCGCGAGCGCAAGGAAGAAATCCCGATCCTGCTGAAGCATTTTATGTCGCGCATGTCAGATTCCTACGCGCGTCCTCCGTTGCCACTTTCGGCCCCGTTGATGGAGGCGTGCCTGCGGCATTCCTGGCCGGGCAACCTGCGCGAACTGAGCAACTTCATCAAGCGCTACCTGGTTCTCGGAGATGAAACGCTGGCCGCATCCGAGCTGCAGCCCCGGCCCGATGGCGGAGGAGGAATGCACACCGATGCGGCCGGTAGAACCGCGGTCTCGAGTGCTGAGTCCGCCGGCGGCCTGAAGTCGCTGTCGCGCAACGCCAAAGATGAAGCGGAGGCGGAAGCTATAGCGCGTGCCTTGGAAGAGACGAACTGGAATCGCAAACAAGCAGCAGCGCTGCTGAAAATCAGCTACAAAGCTTTACTCTATAAAATCCGCCAATACGGCATCGCACAAAGCCGCAGCACGCACCGGCTATCGGCTGGAGCATGAGAAAGCAAGCTGCGAGCTACGGGCTTCGAGCTAAAGGCTAAGAGCTAAGTGCTGTTTTTGGTGCGGATAAGAGGACTCGAACCTCCACGACCTTGCGGCCACTAGGACCTGAACCTAGCGCGTCTGCCAGTTCCGCCATATCCGCGTCCGGAGAAAAATCGGCTGGACCCTCTTTAAGGGCGACTACACTAATATCTACTGGCTGGCGTCTGCTGTCAAACGAGCGCAAACGTCATTCGCGGCGCTCCGTTACTTGCAGGGCGTCAGGCCGCCCAAGACCATGGGAAATGCCTCCGATAAAATCCCCGCGGAACTGGCGAGGGAGCTTCGCACGCTGGCGCACGATCTCAGCAATGCGCTCGAAACCATCGTGCAAGCCACCTACCTGATTTCGCAGGCACGCCCGCCCGAGAACTTGCGCCGCTGGGTGGAACTGATCGATCAGGCCTCGCAGGAAGCGGTAAAAATCAATCTCAAGCTGCGGCAGATCTTGCGCGAGCAAAGTTAGCTATCTCTTTACATGAATTGTTATCCCGAACGAAGTGAGGGATCTGTAGCTCGCCACAGAGTGCAGATCATGGACTTCGTTCGGGATGACAAGAGCTTGCGATTGGGAATTGAAGGGCGGAGTCCACTTTCGTCTAGGGCGCTAGCCCAGCTTCGCATCCATCGTAATCTTCGCGTTCAGCACCTTCGATACCGGGCAGCCCGCTTTTGCGTTTTGCGCTGCCGTGCTGAAGGCTTCCGCGCTCGCGCCGGGCACCTTCGCGACCACATCCAGGTGCACGGCCGTGATGGTCCAGCCTCCCTCGATGTTCTCCATGGTAAGCGTGGCGGCCGTGCTGATGCTCTCCGGAGTCAGCTTCGCGCCTCCCAGTTGCGCCGACAGCGCCATCGAAAAGCACGCCGCATGCGCCGCCGCAATCAGCTCTTCCGGATTCGTCCCCGGAGTATTTTCAAACCGCGTCGCAAAGGAATAAGGCGTATTCGAAAGCACGCCGCTGGCGGACGAAACCGTCCCTTTCCCGTCCTTAAGACCACCCTTCCAAACTGCACTCGCTTTCCGTTGCATACCAATCTCCTAATGTGAGGATTAAAACGAAGTCCCACTTTATTGTAGAAGCTCGAACAAGAAATCGCGTGCACTGCCCGCGCGCAGACTCACACGAATTCGTCTCCCCAACCAATCAGCGACTGTTGCCAACCTCAGTAGAAATCAGAGCAGCTCAAATAGAAGCCGCATTGCTTACAAACTACCTTGCAGCATGTCCGCGCAACTCGGTCGAGCAGTTGGGACAGATCGAGGACGCATCCTTCTTCAGACTCGCAGAAACGAGATTCGCAGCCACGCCAGTCGCTGTCTCAACCGCCCTCGCCGCCGTCGTGGAACCGGACGAACTCCCAGTCGAACTCAGCGTCGAACTCATGTCCGGTGTTGTAGCACAGATCCAGTCGCGAGAAAAGCGCTCGAAAGTCGTGCGAGTTAAGAATCTCTTGGCGTTCCTTGCGAGTCCTTCACGCCTCGGCGGTAAGAATGTCGAACGCAAGAATCGTGACCACACAAAGCGAGCCGCAACCAATCCCCCAAGGCCTTCTAGACAAACCCACGCCCGAGGTTCTACTGTGAAGTGACTGGGCGCGGTACCCAAGTGGTAAGGGAGAGGTCTGCAAAACCTTTATACGCCGGTTCGATTCCGGCCCGCGCCTCCAGTTTCTTCGCCCCTGTGGGGGAGTTCTACAGCTTGCAACTGACGATGAAGGAATTGTCTGAATCCAAGCGCCGATTTCTAAAAGGCGCAGGTCTAACGGCCGGAGCGGTTTTGCGCTCGTCCGGCAATGCCGTTGGTAAATTGGGCATGCCCGCGCCGAGCGGCGACTCGCCTGCTGCCTCGCCGGAGCCCAGTACACTGTTCGAATACGTATGAACGCCAGAACATGAAGAGCTGAAATCTTCGCAAGAATTTCTATATGGCTGTCAGCAGTACGAGTCCGGCTGGACTTCGCGAAATGGCGCGGAGTGCATACGCCGCTGCCGCCGAACCGCCCCGGATTGGTGGAATCCGACAGCCGTCACCTCGCGATTATAGCTTCACCGTCCGGCTAACGAGTGGCCACGCAGTCTCCGGCAGATGTGTGAGTGATGGCTGTTCTTATTTCACCTCAATGACTGCCAGACCATCCGGAGCGAGGTCGAGAGTCAAGTCGCCACCGGTTAACTCGCGGATTTCAGCGGGAGGCAATTGCGCGGCTTGTTGTAGCGCCTTGAGCTGTTCCTGGGTCGGGTAGCGCGGCTGTCCCATCTTTTCGTACGCTGGATGCACGTCCCCGTGGTCGCGATCTACGCGCGAAATATAAGCCCGGCGACTTCCGACGAGATGTTCGAATCGCAAATGAATTGTTTTTGACACGCCCGTCTGATCCGGAGGAACGAGGTTCCACACCGCGACTACCAGCGACCCGTCCTTCTTGCGAGTAACCAGAATGGAGTGGGAGTCCACGGAAATTCGTTCGTCGCCCAGTTGATGCAACAGTTTGAACGCGTTGTAAGCCGGTTTGGGAATACCACCGGCTGCGATCAGCCCAAAACCGCCGTAGAACGGCTGTTTCACTACGCCCTGTTCTTCGAAAACGTCGGAAAACGTCCAGTACGACATCATATCCACCAAGCCGTCGCACTGGCGGATGGTGTCGGCCATCCACGGGCCCATGTAGATCGAGTCGGTGACGGCGGGCTCGTTGAAGTAACTGGCATTGTACTCAGTCCAGATCAGGGGCAGGTCGGGCATGGTGGACAACCGAATCTGATCGTGGACTTTTTTCACCGCGCGGCACACCATCTGGTCGCGTGGGATTTTCTCGTCTGTGCCAAAGACATCTTGTGCGCGGTCGTTGCCGTATACGTGAGAGGAGACGAAATCCACGGAAACCTTGTTTTCGGCGCAGTGTCGAATGAAGGCATCCGCCCAGGCGGCCTGTGCGGTGGCTGGCCCTCCCACGCGCAGGCGCGGGCTTACCTGCTTGAGGGAGCGCGCAGTGTGATCGTAAAGCTGCCAGTAGGTCGCCTGTTTCGGTTCGCCCGCCCAAAAATCAAGATTCGGTTCGTTCCAGACTTCAAAGTACCACTGCGCGACCTCGTCGATGCCGTAACGGTCCACGAGGTGCTTAGCGAACTGGGCGATGAGATCGTCCCACTTGTCCCAGTCTTTGGGCGGGGAGATGTTCTGCTTGTACCAAAAGGGGTGCAGCACATCCCGCGCGGCCAGTTTCTTAGGCATGAAGCTCAGTTCGACGAACGGGCGCACACCGTTGGCCAGCAAGCCGTCATAGATCTGATCCGCGTAGGAAAAGTTGTACAGAGGATGACCTTGGGCGTCCTCGTCGTAGATTCCGACTTCATCATGGAAGATGGCATGGAAACGCACGTATTCGAAGCCGGTAATCTGCTTTACATCGCGGAGATCGTTGCGGTAACTCTCGCGCAACGTCAGGATGGCGCGCCCGGAACCAAACATTTTCTCCCAGAAATGGGGGAAAGGATGGGCGGGGGCAGAGGCATCGACGATAACTACGCGGGAATCCTGCGGGCCGTTCGCCGTCTGCGCGGAAACTGGGGGCCTCGTCAACACCAGCGACAGCACGGCGAGAAGGACAAATCGCGTCTTAATTCCCATTAGCGATGATCCTTGCGGCTGTAAAGCGCTGGACGGTGAGTCGATGACCCACCGCCCAGAACTCCAGGTGGGAAAGTCTAGAAGCTGAAGCGCGCTCCCAGCGAGAGGACACGGGCAGCAAGAGCACCCGAAATCGTGCCGAAGTTATGGTTTCCAATATTGTTCGAGATTTGATTCGTGTTCAGGTTCAAATTGTTGAAGACGTTGAAGGCATCCATCCGAAGTTCAAACCTGGCGTTTTCTCCGAGTACCGGCATTTTCGGAAGGCCAAAGCCCTTGGAGATCGTCAAGTCCACATCCTTATATCCCGGCAGGGTGAGATAGTTGCGCGCAACACCAGGGGATTGCGGAAGCGAGGTCCCGGCGCAGGTTGGGTTGCAGCTGTAGGGAGTATAGGTTGGCGTCGAGAAGTATGCCGCTCCCCCGAGAGGAAAGTTAGCGCTGGGACCCGCCGCGGTTTGTTCGAAGTCTTTATTGCTGGTGCCGGTGCCGGCGCCGCCCAGGTAGGCGGCAGGAAACATATTGTAGGAACCGCAGTTTGAACAATAGAGGCTTCCGCCCTGGGTGCTTACAAACTGAGTCCAGGGAAATCCGGAGTGCCAGTTGAAAATACCGCTGAGCGACCAGCCGCCAGCGATCTTTTCCATCCAATTATTGCTGCCGTGGAAGAAGACCGGTTGCCACATGCCAAAAAGCTTGAAGGCGTTGGTGACGTTATAGTCAGAGCGTCCGTAGTCGAGGCTGAGATCGTATGGGTAGGGCTGCTCGGAGTAAGGCGCGGAGCTTGTATCCATGCTCCTGGACCAGGTGTATTGAGCCTCGGCCATGAACTGGTGGGAGAACTGATGCTTCACGTCCGCAAGCAAAGCATTGTAGTTGCCGCGGCCGTTAGAGTTATATAAATCTCCGCCATTGATATTTGGATTCTGGGCGTAGCCCAAGGTCGCGGGAACGGCAAGCGGGTTCTCGTTGAAGAAGATGTCCCGCGACAAGCTGCCCTGATATCCCACGCTCATTATGTACTGGTGAC
Source organism: Terriglobales bacterium (assembly GCA_050012595.1). GTDB lineage: Bacteria > Acidobacteriota > Terriglobia > Terriglobales > Acidobacteriaceae > Acidiflorens. Next base: position 86,646 of record JBEKGW010000004.1, on the reverse strand, counting down.
CCAGATCGTATTGCATGTCGAACGAGTAGTGGTGGGTACGCTGGGTGGGCATGGTATGGGGGAAGAGGTCTACACCGGCCGCGCTCGTACCTGTGGGGAGACCGTTCGTGCCAAAGCTCTGGACAAAATTAGGGTTCGACGAATACCCAACGATACTGTGCGGGTTCGTTGAAATTCCATACTCAATGCCGATATTCGGTGACTCCGGCGTTGAGAGCCCCAGGTATTCCCCAATGCTCAATCCGGGATTTCCGCTGATATTGGCGGAAATCGCGATTTCCTCCTGGTTGTAGTTGAGGCCGTAACCGCCGCGGAACACGAGTCGGTTGTTGAATTTAGTCGGACTCCAGGCAAAACCGATTTCGGGCCCGAAGTTATTTTTCTGCGCGTTCCAGGAATCTCCCTTACTAACGGTCAAGAGTGTCAAGTAATCTGATCCCGGGCCTGGATTAGCTACATACATGTTGTCCTGCTTGGAGGAAAGTGGACCGAAGTAGGACCAGCGCAGGCCGAGGTTGACAGTTAGATTCGGTCGGACTTTCCAATCATCCTGGACAAAGAAACCCATGATGTTTTCGCGTTGGTCCTGTCGCTGCGTTGTAGGTAGTCCGGTATGAGGATCGGCGGTGAGATAGCCCTCGCGTTGAGGCGCGTCATTGAGGAAATCCCAGAGATTAAAGAAGCCGTAGCTGGGCACGCCGCACGGGTAACACGCGTCCAGATAAAAAAGTCGCGTAGCCTCTCCACCAAATTTTATAGTGTGTCTTCCGAAAATCTTGGTGGCGACGTCCTTGTAGCTGTAAGTCCACTGGTCCAGGTCGGCACCGACGACCCCTCCAAAATTACCAATATTGATGCTGCCGAAGGAAATGGCATCGGAGGGAAGTCCGATCGGCGTTTGCGGGTTATCCTTGATTTCGTGATAGCGCCATCCCGCAGCGTTGGCACGAAGTTCGTTGAGCAGGGTGGGCGAGAAGGTGTGGTTCCAGATGACGGAGAACGCGTCGTTTACTTGCGAGTGATGGAAGATGTCGTAGGCGCGGTTGCCGTTGTAGTCATCCGTCGACTGGGGAACCCAGTAAATGGCAAAGCCGATGCGGTCTTTGCTGGTGACATCCGCATCAAGGCGGCCGTTGTACTGTCGGGCGGTGTGAGTGGTCGGGTTCGAAGTTATGTACTCCGCAATGTCAGCTGTGGTGCCCAAGTTCTCAGGGCCGCCGCTGCCATCCCCTCCAGTGCCGGGGTGGCTGGGCTCGGTCCAGCCGGGGTCCATACCGCCCGAGGGGAAGCCCGTGCTCGGTCCGATTTGGCCCAGCGGGAATTTCGAAGGATTCAACGGCGTGCCGATATTCAGCCCGCCCGCAACCTCTATGCAGTTTGTGCCCGAGACCAGACCAGCGGTGCCGCAGGTCACGTTAGCAACGAGACCTTTGTTAACAACGCCATTGCCGGGGAAACTGAGATAAGTTGCCGCGATGCTCCCAGCGGGCGCGAGTGCGGCGAGAGCCGGAGTATCGTACCAGCCGGTGCCTGGGGTGTCGTAGCTGGCTGTGGGCACCGCCTCATAATTGAAGAAGAAGAAGATCTTATTCTTCCAGATCGGACCGCCGACGCTGCCGCCGAATTGATTGAACTTATTGTCGTCTCTGAGAGAGTGCGTGCCCACGCCGAAGTACGGCTGATAGGCGTTCAGGTTCGGTTGGTGAGTGGTGAAGAACAGACTGCCGTGGAAGTTATTGGTGCCACTCTTGGAAGTGATTTGAACCTGGGCGCCGGTGAAGCGACCATCCTCAGCGTCATAGCTATTGGTGACTATCTTCACGCTGTTAACGGAATCTTCAGACGGCGTGATGACCGTAGCACCGCCCCAGACGGCGCTGGTGGTGCTGATTCCGTCAATTGCAACACCGTTGTTCTGAGCCTGGTTGCCATTGGAATAACCCTGGACAAGGTTTTCGGTCCTGAAGATTCCGGTCGCGCCACCCGACGGCGTGGGCGCACTCTGGGTGCCGGGAAGATTGCCCTCACCGCCGCCGCCGTTTTGCGAACCGTCGGCGAACATGCCGGGAGCCAGTTGCGCGAGTTTCGTGACATCGCGCCCGAAGGACGGCATGTGCTGAACCTCATTGTCAGAGACAACCCCGTTGACGGAAGCGGTTTCGGTGTCCATTAATGGCGCCAACGAAGCATCCACGTTGACGATCGTCGCTTGGGCTCCGATGACAAGCTGCACGTTGAGAGCGTTGGACTGATCGGGAATCAGTTCGACATGGTCGAGGACTTTCTTTTCGAAGCCCGTCCTTTCCACTTCCAAGCGGAAAGTTGCGGCAGCCGGCAGCGCATTGAAGTTGAACACACCGTCATCATTGCTGACCCTGACCTGCTTTTCGCCGGTTGCGGGATTCGTCAGCGTGAGGTTGGCGCCTGGAATCACTGCGCCCGTGGGATCGGTCACCACGCCCTGAATGGAAGTTCGAAACTGGGCCAAGGCGGATGAGGTCAGGAGGAAGAGAATCGTCGAGATCAGAAGAGCACGGACAGGAGTCGAGTGGAACATGACTTGCCTCCAAGGCACGGAAGTCGAGCTTGTATTCAAGCGATCTTTTTCAAGCGATCCAGATTCAGGCGATCCAGGGGAAGCAGCGAACCGGTCTGGGTCAGCCATCACGGCACCAAAACCGGTAATGATACTAAATCCGGTGCCTTCCCCGTTAAACAACAGCGAACTGTAGTCTCCCCTACCATCGCGTGGCTGTTCAAAATTGCTCACTTCCTCAAGATTGTTTTGAGAAGGTACCCTCCCCCGATCTGGGGTACCAGGTCACTCGCCGCCTGCTGGCAAAACAATTCCATCCCCGCAAGGACTGTTAAAACTTGCGGAAATCGCAGATGATATCTAATCCAGGAATGTAACTGCGTTTACCTTGGGATGGGAGTCCTGCATGAGATGGGTGCTGATTGTGCTTGCCGTCGCCGGTATCGTCGTTTCTTCACTCGCCTTGCGCGAGCATTACCGCACCGACACTTCACCTTGCAGCATCAATGAACGCTGGGACTGCGGCATCGTGAATCACAGTCCGTACGCCATGCTGTCCAGAGTTCCCGTGGCCGTGATTGGCATCGCCGGATATCTGCTGCTCGGCGTGCTCGCCTTCAGAAAAGCATACCCGTGGATGCTGCCGCTGGTGACGGTGGCCTTCGCATTTGCGGTCCACCTGGCGGATGTCGAATCCATGGTGCTGGGCGTCTGGTGCATCTACTGCGTCATATCGCTGGGTGTGATTACTCTGATGACCGTGCTGGCGATCGGCAAAGTCATCGCAGATTCGATGCAGCAGGCGCGATAGGCCTTAACCGCCCGCGCGCAGCTTCCACGCTATCTGCCGCACCATTCCCAACAGTACCTCGGCGTCATTGGCGTTCAACTCCATGCGCCGAACCAGGCGCCGCAACTTTTCTTCAGCTGCCGCTGTTCGCGGCTTCACGTACCCGCTGGCGCGCAGAACCTCAAGCAGCACCTGCGTCAGCCGCTCCAGTTCTCCCGACGTGGCGGAAGTCTTCTCTCTTTTCGCCGGCATGGCTTTTGCCGGCGCGGTCTTCTGTCCTCGCACCAGTTCGTACAGGCAGACTGCCACCGCCTGCCCTAGATTCATCGAACCGTGCTCTTCTCGCGTTGGAATCCGCATCACCCAATGGCAGTGGCTCAGTTCCTGATTCGATAGCCCGTATCTTTCCGAGCCAAACAGCAATGCCACGCGCGCCATCTTCAGTTGCCGTTTGATCGCTCGCGCGCCGTCCTCCAGTCGCTGCAACCGATGCTGCAAATCTCGCCGGGCCCCGGCCACGGTCGTGCCGACCACCAACTTGCAGTCTGCGACCGCCTCGGCCACGCTCTCTAACTGTTCCGCCTTCGCCAGTAATCCTGACGCGCCCACCGCCGACCGCGCCTCCCGAAACGCCACCTCGTAGGGATTTACCACCCGCAATCGACGAACTCCAAAATTGCTCATGGCCCGCGCCGCCGCCCCAATATTCAGCGGATTCCGCGTTGCCACGAGCACCACGCAGAGATTATCGAGATCGCCAGTCATAATTGCAAAACCCAGATTCCAAAACCCAGATTCCAAAACCGTGATTCCCAAGCAGCCATTCTACGGCGCTCTGCGCCCGCATCCACACTCGCGGCAACTCCTGCGACTTCCGCCCTTGCGGAGCATCCAATCAACAGTGCTAGGATAGAGCTTCCGCCCGAAGCGGACCAAACGGTCCACCCTGGCGGGGAACTGGCAGCTAACTGAGAACTCTGGAGGATGAATGGCAAGCAGCACCATCGTCGAAGTCACCGACGCTAATTTCGATTCCGATGTATTGAAGTCCGATAAGCCCGTGCTGATCGATTTCTGGGCCGCGTGGTGTGGTCCCTGCCGCGCGATCGCTCCGATTGTCGAAGAACTCGCCGGCGAATATCAGGGCAAAGTCAAGGTCGGCAAAATGGACGTCGACCGCAATGCCGCCACGCCCATGCGGTACAAAGTCACCGGCATTCCTACCCTGCTCTTCTTCAAGAACGGACAGGTCGTAGAACAACTCGTCGGCTACCGCTCCAAAGACGACATTCAGAAAGCCCTGGATCGTCACGTAGGCTAAGATCGCCAAGCAGGCTTAGCCGTCAACGATCAACTCTTAAACTCGCAAGGCCCGGGCGCACACCCGGGCCTTTCGCCGCCAAAGCAATAGCGGATTTCTATTCATTGACTGCTGACCACTATCCACTGCTTCAGTACTTTCGCAACACGCCAATCACCCGTCCCTGAATTTCTACCGACGCCGCAGGCACAATGATCGGCTTCATCGCGGCGTTCGAAGGCTGCAGACGAATGTTGTCTCCCTCGCGAAAGAACCGTTTCAGCGTTGCGTCCGCCGACTCGAGCAGCGCCACCACAATATCCCCGTTGTGCGCCGTTTTCGTCTTCTCGACTAGCACGTAGTCGCCATCGAGAATCGCTTCGTCCTGCATCGATTCGCCGCGCACTTCGAGCACGAACACTTCCTTCGAGCGCACAAAATCCGCCAGCGAGATTGTTTCGTTGTGCTCCACCGCCTCAATCGGACGCCCGGCCGCAATTCTTCCTACCAGCGGCAGCACTACCGCCGTGTTCACCGCCATCGACTGCTTCAACTTTCCCTTTGGCGGCAGTAGATCAATCGAGCGGCTGCGGTTGTAGTCCCGCGTCAGCAGCCCTTTCTTCTCCAGATTGGTGACGTGCTTGTGCACCGTGGCCAAAGAACTCAGCCCCATGCCTTCCTTGATCTCTTCAAACGAAGGGCAGTATTGCTTCTCCGCCACAAAGCGCGAAATGAAGTCATACAACTCGCGTTGACGCCGAGTGATCGCCATGCGCGCAGCATAGGCGAATGTAAGGCGAATGTCAAGAAGCCGTATCCAGCCCTGCTAAATGTAATCTGATGGGAGGCCGTCGGCTGGACGCAGAGCCGGCTAGTAAAGCCGCTCCTGCCGTCTGAGGTTGCCGAACGCTCCCACGTTCGCCAGCGTAAACGAGAAGCGATATTGATTTTCGTTGCGCACCGATCCCAGCGCAAAGCGCCGGTATTCCAGGCTCAGGCCGCAACAGTCCCAGGTGTAACTCGTCTGTGCCGTCGCATACTGCAGCGACCCAAGATTCGCGTCAAAGCCGAAGCTGCTGGCGGCGCTCAAGCCACGCTTGTTGAGTTGACCGTAGCCAAACAACACCCGAAACTGGTGGAACTCGTTGGGCGGCGGTGTTCCCGTGGTTCCCGCCGTCGCCGTCGGAGTGTCGATCACGCGCAGGAAGGCATCGCCTCCCCCAATGGTAAATGGGCCGTAGTGGTAGTTCACCAGCGCCAGGCTGGAATCGATTTGGCCGGTCTTGAGGTCGTAATCCAAGTCCCACTCGGTGTTGGTGCGCGGGCTGGTTTCGATGCGCAAGCGGGAAATGACGGGAGCGAAGCGCTGCACTTGATCCAGAAACGCGATACCGGTGAAATCCGCGGTCGTCGTAAACACGTTCCGCTGCCCTGCAACCAGCGCGTTTCCAAACGTCGGATCGAAAAAATACTTCTGTCCGATCTCCCAACTCAAGATCTCCCGCGGGCCAGAGGCGCACGGTTGAGCATCTGGACTCAGAGGCGCTTCCCACGGAACCGCGCCGGCTTGCGGGACCCCGCCGATGATCAGCGTGCTCATGCCCTGCACATCGCAATCCTTGACGTTGGGATCCAGGTGCTTGGCGTAAAGACGATTCACCAGCGAGTATTCGACCTCATTGGTGTTGGTCAGTACATCGGTGGCATCGAAACGCAGAATGTCGGCGAAGTTATTTATGCCGGTTACGTAGTCGTAGCGCATGCGCGGTTCAATCACGTGCTTCCATTTGCGTCCGAGCCAGGGACGATCGAAGACCCGCGACAATGCCGGTGGGCGCAACTCGAACGAAGCCTCCAGCGACTTGCGGTTCAGAATGTCGTCGTCAGCTCTGCCCGTCGCCGCAGCCAATGCCGGATTGAACTCCTGCGTGTAGAAGGTGTCCCGCAACGTAAGCGCGGGACGGAACGACCATCCCCGCCATTGCAGCGGCATCGTAAGCGACGGCGCCAGATCGAATCTTCCCACCAGCGCAGCGGTGCGGAACCCAAGCTCGCGCCGCTGCAAGCCCTCCGCCGCGCTCTCGAACGACCAGTACAGCGGCGTATTTCCCAACTGCCGCTCCTCACTCGAGAGAAAGAAACTGGGCGTATGCAGAATCCGGACCAGTTCCGTCTGCGTAAGCGTGAGGCAAGTAACCTCCGTTGCCGGATTGCAAACTTCGAAGTTCTGGTAGCGCTCCGTCAGGGCATTGAAATGAAATCCGTTGGTCGTATTGGAGAGAAAAATCTGCGACCTCACTTCCGAATCGATCGCCTGGGTGTACACATCGGTGAAGGCAATGCGGAAGACGAACGAACTCAAATAATCGACATTCGCGACGCCGCGGAAGTCCCCGAAAGGACGCTCGGCCATAAAACGTGCATCCTCGCCGCCTTGATTCTGGCGTGGATTGCCGATGCCGCGATCTGCGATTCCCACATAGTTGAAGTACAGATAGGAGCTGTCGCTCGGACGAGCGCGGAATTCTCCGCGCTGAAACCAGCCGCGTTTGGAATAGTATTCGGCGGCCACAGTGGCGTCCATGCTGCGATTGAAAACCCAGTACAGAGATTCGCCGGCAATATATCCCTTGGTGGATGAGTTGCCGAAGCTCGGAATCAACAGCCCGCTCTGCCGCTCTTTCTGAACTGGATACGTGACAAACGGAAAATAGAACACCGGCATGCCCATCAGCCGAAAGTCGCTTTGGTAGATTTTGGCGGTGCTGTCCACATCCACCGAAATGCGCCTCGCGTTGAATAGCCACTTCGGATGCGGCAACTCGCAGGTCGTAACCGTGCCCTGCCGCACCAGGTAGTGGTCGGGCCCGTGTTTCTCCACAATTTTTCCGGTAAAGGCGAATGGATTGGAGGTGGTAAGCACGTAGCGAGACTTCCGCATCCGAAATCCCACCGTTCCGATCACGCTATAGAACGTTCCCGTTTCTGTGCGGATATTGTAAGTGCCATGACTGGCTTCGATGTGCTCGTCGTAAGGGCCGCCGTCCAACACGACGTGGCCCTCTAGTTCGCTATCTCCCGTGTCCGCGTGGTAGGTGGCTTGATCCGCGTGCAGGATGTAGGTGCGGTAGCGAATTTCCACGTCGCCTCGCAGGTGGTAGATGGCCTCGTCCCTCTCCTGTTGCAGCGCCCGCATCGTAACCTCTTCTTCCGTCTGGCGGGCAGGGGCGGTCGGTAGAGCCGGGGCCATAGCAGGGGTGCTCGCAGGAGCAGAAACCGTCGCGGCGGCAGGGGGCAGCGTCTGGCTGGTTACTATCCCGGAAGCGAGAAGCAGATGACAGACCAATGCGGCCGTGATAAAGATTCGAGAGCGGATGATCATTAATGGATGACCATTAGCGGGTGATCTGCCAGCGCGCGTGCGCTCCGCCAGCCGGTCTGCCAACGGGAACCAACTGACCTTAGCACGCGAGCGGCAGGCGAAGCAAAGCTGCGCGTTGTTGTGGTCTCCGGCATTCGTGCTTGCCTGGCTCTGGCTACTGGCATTCTTCGACGACTTGAGTTACGACCACCGGATTGATGAAGGCCGGACCGATGACGACTGGATTGACGAACTGTCCGACCGGCGGGGATCCCGCCATGCAAGCGCACCTCTGCGCCACTGCTGCCGTCGAGCGAGCGCTTAACACCGCCGCCCCTGAAACTGCGGCCTCGGAACCGAGCGTTGAATCGAACTCTGATTCCTGGCGCGTCGAGGTGGCCGCTCGCCTCGAACGCTATCGCACGCGGCGCAAGCCCCGGACTCCGCGCTATCCCTCACTGCTCCTGCCTTTTGATGCGCCCGAGAGCTGGTCCCGTCCTGCGCCGCCAACTGGTTCGGCAGGAACCGGATCGGCGGCAGTTGCGACTGCTTCAGCGCGAGGCGAGCCAGACTTTGCATTCTATACAAAGGGGGAACCGGCGGCAGTCGCCGGGCCCAGCCTCGCCGAACCTCGCCAGACATCGCAGCAGATTTCGGAGGAAGCCCAGGAGCAAGGCCGGGACCGATATCCGGAACAACCCCCGGAGCCATCCGCCAGGGTGATCGAGTTCCCGCGTTCCGCGGCAATTCCGGTTTTTTGCGCAAGTGAACTTGCCGATCCCATTTTCGATCGTCCGCGCATAGTGGAAGCCCCGGAGATTCTGCCGCCGCCACCCGCATTGGGTGGAATGCTGATAGAACCCGCCCAGCAAGAGCCGGCCGAAAGGCGAGCCGGCGCCGACTATCCCCTGCCATCCGCATCTCCATCAGTTTCTATTGTCCGGCGCGCACTGGCTGCCCTCGTGGATGGCGTCGTCTTGGCGACGGCTCTTGTGGTCTTTGTCGCAATCTTTCTTCGTCTGAACCCCAGCCTCAACCCCGTTCGCGGACCGCGCCCAATGCTTGCCGGACCAATGCTCGCGGATGCGCTCGGCGTGGTCGCTGTCCTGCTCTGGGCGGCTTACGAATTCTTGTTTGTGGTGTACGCCGGCTCGACTCCCGGACTGCGCGCCGCCCGGCTGAGGCTGGCAGCGTTTGACGGCTCACCACCCAATCGTCGCTTGCGTCGCTGGCGCGTGCTGGCGTCGTTTCTCTCCGCATTTTCTGCTGGACTCGGCTATCTCTGGTGCGTTCTTGACCAGGACGGATTGTGCTGGCACGACCGCATCACGCGCACCCATATCCAGTCCGAAAGTCACCCAGAATAAGAAAAGCCCCGGCCGTCGAGCGACCGGGGCGCGAGCGTAACCAGGTTGAACTAGCTCTCTGCTGGCGTGTGCGGATGGCGCTCGCACTTACTGCCGCAGCAGCCCATGGCGGTTTTGTCACCCTTGGCCTCGCCGCAGCTTTTGCCTTCGGCGCAACACTTGCCGTCTGTGCAGCAGCCGCTTTTCTTGCATTCCTTCATCGCCGCTTTCATGTCTTTACCATCGCAGCAGGACTTGCCGTCTTTCATTTCGCACTTGTCTTTGCTGCAACAGGCCGCGGCATCCTTGGCATCGGCTGCGGCGTGGTGGCAGCAACAACCTTTGTCGTCTTTTCCGGCCATGTTGTGATGACAGCACCCCTTGGCTTGCGGGGCCGGCGTCGAGTTCGGTGCAGCCGGCGGTTCCTGCGCCCAGCCAACCAGCGACAGGGCAAGGATGAGGATCAAAGCAAACAGTCTGAATTTCATAAGATCTCCTTATTAAAGTTATGAGAACCGTTGAGATGTGCGGTCAGCGTGAAGGCCGCGGAAAGAGCTATCAGAAGAAAGGAAAGCGTCTAGACTCGAAGCACCATTCCAAGCACGCCTGGTGAAGGACCAAGCGCAATCGCCGTCGCCGGGCAAACGTGCGACCCTGCATCATGAGCCGGGCTGAGTTCGGCACTCTCCGCGGGGGCAATCTCTTGCGAAAGTCTGTGTCCAGCACTGACGGGTGCGGGTACGCTCTGCGGCCCTTGGCGGAAGCAGCAGCGATGCTCATCCTGGCACGGAAGACTGCCGGCGGCGAACTCGAGCGGAGCCGCATCCTCGGTTTGAGTCTTGCCAATTTTTGGACAGCACGGATGGCCCGCAGGCATGGCGTGACGGTGTGCAGCCGAATGCTCGGCGATTTCATGCGCCGCATGCACGTGCCCGTCACGCATGGCCAACATCGGGGCCAGGGCCATCTCCGCCCAGGCCACCATGACCACAAGCAGGGCCGCCGCAATGGACTTCTTCACCATGCCGTTTTAGTGTGGCAGACCAAGGACAACCATGATGTGACGACGATCACATCTGTGACTCCAGCGAATATTTGATGCGAACGACGAGGCTATCCCACCAGATTCTCCAGCGCCGCCCTCAACTCGCGGAAACGAAACCTATATCCACTGGCCCCGAGCTTCCCCGGCTGAACGCGCTGGCTCGCAAGAAACATTTCCTCCGCCGCTTGCTTCCCGAAAGCCAGCCGCAGCGCAAACTCCGGCACCGGAAAAATCGCCGGACGTCTCAGCACTGCCGCCAGCACCTTTGTGAACTCAACGTTCCGCACTGCATTGGGCGCTACCAGATTCACTGGACCACTCAACCGAGAAGCGCCCGACTCCGTGCCGATCGCGTGATGTATTCCCCCCACGATGTCGTCCACATGAATCCAACTCCACCACTGCCGGCCAGATCCAATTCGCCCACCCAGCCCCAGTTTGAACGGGGTTAGCATCTTTGCCAGCGCCCCGCCTTTCGCGCTCAAAACCAGACCAATGCGAATGTTCACCACCCGGATGCCAGCATCGGGCGCAGCCTGGGTGGCTTCTTCCCACTCGCTACAAACCTCAGGCAGAAATCCTCGCCCAATCGGACTCTTTTCTTCCAGAACTTCATCCCCCCGATCCCCGTAGAACCCAATCGCCGACGCACACACTAGCAGGCGCGGCTTCACCTCAGTCTGGGCCAACGCCACAGCCAGGTTCCGGGTTCCCTGTATGCGACTCTCGCGGATTGCCTCCTTCTTTTCCTCGGTCCAGCGTCCCACCACGCTCTCCCCAGCCAGGTGGACCACCGCATCGAACCCCGACACAGCAGCGGGCGGCAGCGGCGCCAGCGGATTCCATGAAACCTGCGCGGAATTCTGGGCGCGTCCCCGCACCAGCCGCACAATCTGCGTACTCTGAGGATCGAACGAAGCCAAAAGCGCCGTCCCAATTGGCCCCGAAACCCCACTCACCAATACCCGTTCCAAGCCAATGCCTCCCGAAGCCCGTGTGGACGCGGGCGTCTCGCCCGCGTGCCCTTCGCTGCACAACTTAATAATAGGCGAAGCAGCTCCGTATCCCGTACTCTACCAGCCCGAGGGCCTTTCTCGGCGACCTAGGCGTCTCGGCGGTGAATTCCCCGCTCCCGCTGGGTTAAAATCGATCATGGCGACGTTGCGTCAGCAGATCGCGACCAACGTGCTCACGGTGACCCGCTTCCGCGAGCTCATGCGGAAGCTGCGCGAGAACCGTCCCAACGACGACCTCGACCTGGTCAAAAGAGCCTACGAATTCTCCCAGAAGCACCATGCCGGGCAATCCCGCGCTTCCGGCGAACCCTACCTCGTGCATCCGCTCGAAGTCGGCAACGTTCTCGCCGACATGAAAATGGACTCCGTCTCCATCGCCGCCGGCCTCCTCCACGACTCCGTCGAAGACACCACGGTCACCGCCGTTGAAATCCGTCAGGAATTTGGCGAACAGGTTGCCCACATCGTCGAGGGCGTCACCAAGATCAGCAAAATCGACTTCTCTTCCCGAGAAGAAGCGCAAGCCGAGAACCTCCGCAAGATGATGCTTGCCATGGTTGACGACATCCGCGTCGTCCTCATCAAGCTCGCCGACCGCCTGCACAACATGCGCACCCTCGAACATCTCGATCCCGAACGCCAGCAGAAAATTGCCCGCGAGACGCTCGATATCTATGCCCCCATCGCGCACCGTCTTGGCATGGGCAAGATTCGCGGCGAACTGGAAGACCTCGGTTTCAAATACGTCGATCCCATCGGCTACGAGCAGGTCCGCGCCGCCGTCGAGTCGCGTCGTAAAGAGGGCGAAGCCTTCATGGCGCGTGTCGAAGGCGTGCTGCGCGACGGCCTCAAGGAAGCCGGCATCACCGGACGCGTCGAGAGCCGCATCAAGCGCCTCTATAGCATCCACAGAAAATTGCAGCGCCAACATATCGCTGTCGATCAGGTTTACGACCTCTACGCCATGCGCGTCATTACCAACTCCGTGCAGGATTGCTATGCCGTTCTCGGCATCATTCACAACCTCTGGCGCCCCGTGCCCGGCCGTATCAAGGACTTCATCGCCATGCCTCGGCCCAACCTCTACCAGTCGTTGCACACCTCCGTCATCACCGAGACCGGCGAGACCTTCGAAATCCAGATCCGCACCGAAGAAATGCACAAGATGTGCGAGGAAGGCATCGCCGCCCACTGGAAATACAAAGACGGCGCCGTCTCCGCCGAGGACGAGCAGCGCCTGGCATGGCTCCGCCAAGTCGTAGAGTGGCAGCGCGACGTCTCCGATCCCAACGAATTCCTCTCCACCCTGAAAGTCGACCTCTACCCCGAAGAGGTTTACACCTTCACGCCCAAGGGCAAGGTCCTGGTTCTGCCGCGCGAGTCCACCCCTATCGACTTCGCCTATTCGATTCACACCGAGGTTGGTCACAGTTGCACCGGCGCCAAGGTCAACGGACGCATGGTCCCGCTCCGCCACAAGCTTCATTCCGGCGACATCGTTGAAGTCATCACCCAGCCCGGACACAAGCCCAGCCGCGACTGGCTCGCCGTCGTCAAGTCCTCCCGCGCCCGCAATAAAATTAAGCACTGGCTCAACGTCCACCAGCGCGAGCGCGCCATTGAAATCGGAAAAAAGTTGATCGAAAAAGAAGCGCGCAAATATCGCATCTCGCTGAAAGAGATCAAAGAAGCCGATCTGCAAAGAGCGGCCAGCGAATACGGACTCGGCCGTCCCGACGACCTGATGGCCGGCATCGGCTACGGCAAGTACTCGGCCCGCCAGGTACTCGCGAAATTCGCGCCCGCCGGCGCTGAGCCGATGTCCGACAGCGAAGAGCAGGCCTCATCCCACGGCTTCACCAGCGGCATATCGAGCGTTGTCCGCCGCGTCTTTGGCGGAGACACGAACGCCATCGTCGTCCGCGGACAGGGCGACCTGCTCGTCTATCGCGCCCGCTGTTGTAACCCCATTCGCGGCGAGGGCATCGTCGGCTACGTCACCCGCGGCAAAGGCGTTGCCGTCCACTCCATCAATTGTCCTAACGTCACCAATCTTCTCTACGAACCCGAGCGCCGCATCGATGTGTTGTGGGCCGGCGACAAAGACGGCCAGCCGGTTTCCTATCCCGTGAAACTCACGCTTCTCTGCGACGATCGCTTCGGCATGTTGAAACAAATCACCGCCGTCATCAGCGACACCAACACCAACATACGCAACATGGAGTCCCGCAGCCAGAACGGCCGAGCCAGCATAGACGTTGTCTTAGAAATCGCCGACCTGAAACACCTCCAGAAAATCATGGATGGCGTCCGCCAAATCCCCGGCGTCCACGACGTGCAGAGATTACAGAAGATCTGAGGACCAAGGAGTCTGTCGGAAAGCAAATGGAGGAACAAATAGCGAATAGTTGGAAGGCAAGACTTGATCGGTTGGTCGCGTTCCCGGAATTCTCTTGATGTTGTGTCTGCCGCCGACTTCTTCCGTCGCCCATGGCGGCCTTCTTCCCGTTAGTTCGAGCTCGGCAAGGGAGCGCGTGCACGTGTGCGCTCCCTGGCCGTCTTCGAAACCTATCAAAGGCGCTTCGATTTTACTGATTCAACGTTAGCGTTGGCAAATAATGGTGGCCAGGGGCGGAGTGGGACCGCCGACGCCAACCTTTTTCTGGGTGTATGGAAACCCTACTTCTTCTTTGCGGGCAAATATTTCTTCTCTACCGAGGCGACCACCACGTAGTTCGGATCCACCATTTCGTTGAGATGAATCCTCGCGACTTTCGACAGCAGCTCATAAGCATCGAGTTCCGACAAACCGTAGTCCTTGTGGATCCAGTGCACGAGTTCGGTGAAAGCGATGCGCAGCGCGTCATCCAGAGGACGATAAGCGCCCACGGTCATGATGGCGTCGTCGTTTTCGAATTGGGGCCAGGCGATGGTGCGGCCTTTGATCACGCTCAACTCCACGCGTGCCTTCAGCGGAACCTCGATGGCGGTGCCGGCGACTTCTCCGTCGCCCATGGCGGCGTGGCCGTCGCCGATGTAGAACAGTCCTCCCCTCACATTCACCGGGAAATACACGGTGTTGCCCACGCTGGCTTCGGGCGAGTCCATGTTGCCGCCGAATTCCGCGGGCACCACGGAACTGCGCGCCTCACCATTGGCGGGCGCGACTCCCATGCAGCCGAAGAAAGGATGCATGGGAATCTTCACCGAGAAATCGGAATCGAGTGCCTTGAATGTGGCCGTGTTCGCGGCGTGGTCGATGTGGTAGAACCAGACGCGCTCGGGAAGCGGCGGATGCAGCATGGGCGTGTAGTTGGTCTCGTTGATGGCGCCAAATCCGGGAGCGAACGCGCCCACGCCAGTGTCGCCATCGACTTGCAGATCGAGAATCTTGACGGCGAGCGTGTCCCCCGGCTCCGCACCCTCGACGAAAAATGGCCCGGCAAGCGGATTGTCGCCTTTGGACATGCTGAGCGTGTCCCCGGGCGTCTTGAGCGCGTTCCCGAAGCAGTCCAGCGTGTTGGTGTCTAGGATGTCGCCCGACTTCAGACGCGCCACCGGCTCGGCCGTAGCGAATAGATACTTCACGTTGTCAATGGTGGTGGTGTAGTGGACGACGTTGCCCGTCTGCCCCTGAACGGTCTGACCCTGAAAGACGACCGGCGCCGCCAGCGACACACCCAGCAGCGTCAAAACGCCGCTCTTCAGCTTCATGGAGATTGCCTCATTCCCGTTAGTTCAAGGTGGTCAGGGAAGCGCGTGTGTGCGCTCCCCTGGCCGCTTTCGAAACTATCAGAACGAATACTTCAAAGAGAACTGAATCAGCCGCGGCGTGCCTACCACCGAGGTGACCGCAGCAGAGCCACCCGACGCCCCGACCACCGCCGGCACCGGGTTGGCGAACGATGGATGATTGAATAGGTTGAAGAAGTCCACACGGAAGCGCAGGTCCTGCTGTTCCGTAAGCTGGAACGCTTTGCCCATGGTGAGGTCTAAGTTCCTCTGATGCGGGCCGATGATGCAATTACGCGGAGTGTTCCCATAAACCGTTGCTTCTATGGTTCCGGGCGTACCAACGGGTGCCGTGGGATCGGACGTATAGGCCGCGGGATTGACCCAGTTGCTCACACGCGAGGTGATGCTCCCCTTGCTGGGCGCGTTCGCGCAATTGAAGCCCGGGGCGAACTCGGCGGTCGAGGAGGAACTGGCAAGGTTGTAGGCGGTGCCTCCGGCTGGATCAAAAACGGTGAAGGGCGAGCCGGATTGCAGGGTGACTACCGGGCTGGTCTCCCATCCTGAAAGCGCGGCCTTGGCAATGCCATGAGAACTGGAGAAGAAGGGGAGTTGATAAACGGCGCTCGCCACAAAGCGGTGGCGCCGATCAAAGTCAGAGAGACCGCGCGAGGCGCGCGGGTCGGTCTGATCGTTCACCCGGGTCACGTACGCCACCGACGCGGTCGAAACATCATCAATGGACTTGGAATAAGTGTAAGCGCCTTGGAAATAGAGTCCACGGGAGAAGCGGTGCGCCACCGTGGCTTGCAGAGCGCTGTAGTGAGAGTCGGAGTTGGGAGCGAAGTCCTCAAAATCGACCGCATTGATACCCAGATAGGGTGCGCGGGCGGGCGCATTTGAACTCGTCGAATCCACAATCGAGCAAGTACCTGGACCACCGCCGCAGGCGTAGGGGATGGTAACCGGGTGCGCAAGCGTGGCCAGAGTGGCTTGGTCGTCATCATAGGTAGAGCGAAGGCGCGAACCTTTGGTGCCGACATAGCCAAGTTCCGCGAACCAATTGCGGCCCAATTCGCGCTGAATGGTGAAGTTCCACTGCTGGGTTGTCCCCGCGACCCAATGGAAGGGAACCGCGAGCTCGATCAGGCTTTGAACGGTTCCGGAGAAATTAGGGGTAGCGGTTGGATCGCCTCCGTTTTGAAAGCCGGTGAAGAAGGAAGGTACGGGCACAAAAGCTTGCGTTGGAGGCGCGCCGAGTGGGGGCACGGGGAAGGCGGTTGAAAAGAGGTTGGCCAGGCTGCCGGGTCCAGGCAGGAAACCCACCTTGAACGGGTACGTTGGCGGAGTAATGGCGAGATTATCGACCGCACCCAAGTCCTCGCGCACAGCATAAATGCCATAGCCGGCGCGGATCGAAGTGGTGTGGTGGCCGCCGACATCATAGGCGAAGCCGATCCGGGGCTCCCAAACCGTGGCATATTCGTTGTTGAGCCCAGCTTGATTGAGCGTCCCGGTGATGCCCGTGAGACCAAACTTGTTTACGCACTTGGGATATACGAAGGGTTGCCCGGTTGTCGCCGCCAGCAGAGGATTCGTGTTGCCGGTGTGGCAAAGAGTGTCATAGGGCGCTCCGACAAATTCGTTGCGGAAGCCAAGATTAAGGGTCAGGTCTTTGCGAACGCGATAGTCGTCTTGGGCGAACCAGGCGTAGCTGGGAATGCGGTAATCGTGGTTGCCAAGGCCGCCCCCACCTTCACCAAGAAGTGGAGTACCGGCCATGAAGCTCTGGAGATCTGTATTGGCTGTGGGCGCCCCTGCCGGTATGAACCACACATACCCGTTATCGGCGATCGGCAAGTTGCGGCGTAGCGTAACACGGTCGATCTCTCCGCCAAAGCGGAACTGGTGGGATCCGTGAGTCCAGCTCAAAGTATCGAGCCACGTAAAGTTGTCGGAAAGTGCAGATTGCTCCTCAGTCGTGTAAGGCCCAATCTCAAAATTCAGGAAGTGCAGACGATACATGTTGGGATCCTGGTTCGCGGTCGGCATGTTGATCCCAATGTCGGCTCCGGTGATGGGCGCTTCATTGTGGAGCTTATCCCCGATGATGTTGATGCCGAAGCGGAATTCATTAACTAGGGCATTGCTAAAGATGTGAGTCTCCGTGATGCTGCCGAAACGGCTATGCAGAGGGATATCTAGCGGGAAATTGAGGTTGTTTGTCGCAGGTTGGCCGCCGGTCTGGATGCTGAAATTATCGGCACCAAAAGGCTGGAAGGTGTCGGAATCTGACCAGAAGAAACGCACACCGATGTGGTCCTTGCCGTTGCGAAAATCCTTGTCCCAACTGGTGGTGAGCTGATCGTCCCTGAACTTCCCGGGATCGGTCACGTGGAACCCAACCAGCGTGCCGCATGGTGTGGAAGGATCGACATCGGTCGGCAAAGGAAAAAGGTAACCGCCGGCGAGTGGTCCGAACTGGTTGCCCTGGGCGTTCAAGAACTTGAAAGCAACGGGATCGACGGTGAAACCTTGGCTAGTCAAGCCGCAATCGTTCGCCATGGCGGTGGCACTCTGACGGTCCGCCAGCGGAACGTAGGGCATGCCGGCGGCTTCGGGGATATTGATAAACGTTCCGGGTGACGCGCCGCTGCGCTGGCGCGTGCCCTGGTAGTTCACGTAAAAGAAGCCGAGTTGTGCCTTGGGACCGACCGGGCCTCCGAGATCGCCGCCAAAGATGTTCTGTTTGATCACCACCTTGCCTAGAAAATAGTCATGCGCGTCCAGAGAGGTATTGCGTAGGTATTCCCAAAGGTCGCCGTGAAACTTTAAGGTCCCTCTTTTGAGGACAGCATTGATGTTGCCTCCGCCGTTGCGTCCCTGGGTGGCATCGTAGAGGCTGGTGGAAACCTTGAATTCCTGGACGGAGTCGGGATTCGGCAGCGGGGTATAAGTGAGTTCGCCGAAGGCGTAGTCCGAGGCCGAGATGCCTTCGATGAGGTAGTTATTGTTATCCTCGCGGCCGCCGTTCACGTGGATATAGACCGCGCCGCGGCCAAGTTGCGAAGCACTGTTTAGATCGGAAGAAGCGCCCGCGGAGAGGGTCAGCAACTGCTGAAAGTTTCGCGTCGCCAGAGGAAGGTCGGTAATCGTCTGGGCCGCCAGCGATTCTCCCGTGGTGGCATCCGTCGTATCGACTTGCTGTGCCTCGGCTTGGACTTCCACAACTTCCTTCACCACACTCACTTTAATAACTGCGGTCATGCGCGTCGTTTCCGTTATGCGCACCACCACGCCGGGGAACCTGGTGACGGGAAAGCCCGCCGCATTCACTTCCACCGTGTAAGAGCCCACAGGCAGCAGTGTCGCTGTGAACAATCCAGACGTGTCGGTCTTCGTTTGTCGTACTACCTCACTCGTGGCTTCGCTCGTGACGCTCACTTTGGCGTTCGCGATTACGGCTCCAGATGCGTCCTGAACCACGCCAGCGATGGCGCCCGTGGCTCCGCCTTGGGCGAACGCCAGCGAACCGAAGAGCAGCGACAGCACAGCTAACTTTCGAGTGATCGACATATGGCCCCCCCAGTGGACGGTTTGAACTCCCTCGGAAACAGCACGCGTTTAAAAGGGAACAATTAGATACGGCAGGACGACCGACTGTCAAGAAAAAACGGAACGGAGCCATGCCCCGCTCATTCGCGTCCTTATGAATGAGGGGTTGGGCATGCAGCCCAGTTCATGCGCCGCCCTGCGGCCAGAGGAGAACCCGACCCTCAGCACGGCGCGACCATCGACGAGCACTCACCGACAAGCCCAAATCCGGTATCATAGAGAGACATTCTTCCCGGAGGGGCAATGGCAGTTCCTGTATCCCAGATGTGGACAGTGGCTTCCTACGTTCTGCGCCAGAAGCTGGCCGGACGCAAGCGCTATCCGCTCGTGCTCATGCTCGAGCCGCTGTTCCGCTGCAACCTGGCTTGTGCCGGATGCGGCAAGATCCAGTACCCGGCCCACATCCTGAAAAAAGATCTCGCCCCGGAAGACTGCTTCAAAGCGGTCGATGAGTGTGGAGCGCCCATGGTCTCCATCCCCGGCGGCGAACCGCTGATGCATCCGCAGATCGCCGAAATTGTGGAAGGCCTGCTCGCGCGCAAGAAATATATCTATCTCTGCACCAACGCCCTGCTGCTGAAAGAAAAATTGCACCTGTTCAAGCCCAGCAAGTACCTGAGTTTCTCGGTTCACGTGGATGGGCAGAAGGAGCACCACGATTTTTCCGTCTGCCGCGAAGGCGGATACGAACTTGCGCTCGACGGAATTCGCACAGCCGTCGAAGCTGGCTTCCGAGTGACCACCAACACGACTCTTTTCGATGGCGCCGATCCGAACAGCGTGCGCAACTTCTTCGACGAGATGATGGACGCAGGCGTCGAGAGCATGATGGTCTCGCCCGGATATTCCTACGACAAGGCGCCCGACCAGAAACACTTCATGGGGCGCGCCCGCATTCGCCGCATGTTCCGCGCCATGCTCTCGAATCGCAAGAAGACATGGCGCTTCAACCAGTCGCCACTCTTTCTCGAGTACCTGATGGGGAAGCGCAACTACAAGTGCACGCCCTGGGGCATGCCCACCTACAACATTTTCGGATGGCAGAAGCCCTGCTACCTGCTGCAAGACGGCTACGCCGAGTCTTACAAAGAATTGATGGAAACGACGGAGTGGGCCAGCTACGGCACCGAGTCCGGCAATCCACAGTGCGCCAACTGCATGGTGCATTGCGGCTACGAACCTTCGTCGGTGAACGACACCTTCGGCTCGCTGCGCGGATTCGCGGACACGGTGAAGGCGACCTTCTCGCTCTATCCCGACAAGGACGCGCTCGCCGATCTCGATCGGGATGTGCGCCCGGTGCACTCCTACAATCCGCTAGTTCAGATCGACGCGCAGATTAACGCCCAGATTGAAGCGCAAATTGACGTTGCCGCTGCTGCTCCGCAGGCGGAAGAGAGCCGCGCATGAGCGGTCGCGAACATGGGCATGATCCTGCGCTGCCCCATAGTGCGCAAGCCCTTGCTCCCAAGCCGCACGCCAGTGATGAACTCGAAGTTGTCCCTGGATTTAAGCGCGAAAATCTTCAGGGATGGATCCCGCAACTCGCCACCGAAGCTGATATTCGAGCAGTCATCGAAAAAGCATTTGACTATCGTGGCGACGTAACCATCACCCGCAAGAATAAAGATAAAGACGGCTCCCAGAT
The DNA here is from genome assembly GCA_050012595.1 of Terriglobales bacterium. Taxonomy (GTDB): domain Bacteria; phylum Acidobacteriota; class Terriglobia; order Terriglobales; family Acidobacteriaceae; genus Acidiflorens. The sequence goes on along the minus strand of JBEKGW010000004.1, from coordinate 66,257 downwards.
CACCGGATATCTTTTCGACCGCCGCATCGGCCCGACGCTAGCGAATTCCGTTGTTCGTCTGATGCTCGCCAACAGCAGTGAGCGCCCAGCCATCCCCTATTCCGAAATCGCCGCCATCGCCTTCACCGGACGCGACACCGCCGCCGGCAAGAGCTATGAAGCCTGGGTAAAAAAATACTGGGAAAAGCGCGCAAAAGGCGAGAAGAACATTTCGATCGAGCCCGAAGCGCTGGAGTAAGGTTTGTGGAGGGACGGGCGTCTCGCCCGTCCAAGCCGAGCGCAGCTCGGCAACTGCCTGCGGTCACAGCAACTCCGGACTCGCTCTAGAATGATTCCCATGCTAGTGCTCGCCTCCGCCTCCCCGCGTCGCCAGGAATTATTACGCAACGCGGGCATTCCATTCGAAGCGCAGCCTGCGCATATCGCCGAAGACATCCTGCCTGGAGAAGGTGCGAAGGAATGTGCCGAACGCCTGGCGCACGAGAAGGCGCTCGCGGTTGCGCGCCAGCGTCCGCATGATTGCGTGCTCGGAGCCGACACCGTGGTTGTGGTCGACGGCCAACTTCTCGGAAAACCCTTCGATGCAGCTGACGCCGCGCACATGCTGCGCATGCTTTCCGGACGCGAGCATCAGGTGATTACAGGAGTGTGTTTGGCGGTCAGTGGCCAGTCGTTGGTAGCCAGTGAAACGACGTTCGTTACCGTGAGTGAAATCACGGATAAAGATATCGCCGACTACGTCGCCAGCGGCGAGCCTATGGACAAAGCGGGAGCCTACGCGATTCAAGGCATCGCTTCCCGCTGGATTTCTCGCATCGAAGGGGATTACAGCAATGTAGTGGGACTGCCGGTAGCGCTAGTATTTCGCATGTTGCGCGAGCGCGCTTGCGTGTGAGACAGAGCAAAAACAGTTCTCGGTTCTCAGAAAATCCGCGGCTCTTAAGCTTTCACGAAATCATTTGGAACTGAGAACTTTACGCGGTAGGACCCGATTGGGGTTTCGGCGGTTCTTTTCCCTTGTCATCCGGGTCTCTCATGGAAGTCTTGAAATTCCGGATCCCTTCGCCCAGCCCTTTACCTAAGTCGGCAAGCTTACTCGGCCCGAAAAGCAACAGGGCGATGCCAATAATCAACAAAATGTGCCACGGCGAAAATAGTCCTTCACCCATAAATCCTCCGGTTTCGCGCTCGAAGGCGCCGCCCAGCCTCTGTGGAAATTCTAAGCTTCCCTTGAGCCGGAGTCAAAGAACTCCTTAATTATGCCATTATGCCGCTTCGATCAATCCCGCAATGAGCGCGGCGCGGCGCGGCAACTCCGAGATCAGGATGTGCTCGTGCGGGGCGTGCGCTCCGTCGCCGACGGCGCCGAGGCCGTCGAGGGTTGGGATTCCAAGACCAGCAGTGAAATTCCCATCGGAGCCACCGCCCACCGCGGCTTCGCCGAGTTTCCATCCCAGCTCGCGCGCGATGGCGGAGGCCTGAGCATACAACGCTGCAACTCCGGCGGTGCGCTCCATCGGCGGACGATTGATTCCTCCGGTGATCTCGATCTTGCATTTGCGATTGGAGGGACGAAGGCTGCGCATCTTTTTATCGATTCCGGCCGCATCTTTTATGCGCGCGATGCGAACATCGACCTGCGCCGCCGCTTCGGCCGGGACCACGTTGGTTCGCGATCCGCCGTTCACGATTCCGACGTTCACCGTCAATCCTCTCTTCAGATCAGTGAAGCTGGAAATTTTTTCGATTTGACGCGCCAGCTCAAGAATCGCATTCGTTCCTTTCTGGAAATCGAGGCCGGCATGAGAAGCCTTGCCGGTAACTTTGACGAGGTATTCGCCAACTCCTTTGCGCGCAGTTTTCACGGCGCCCTGGAATCCATAGGCAGGCTCGAGCACGAGCACGGCCGCAGCTTTTTTCGCCAGTGACTCGGTGATCGCGCGCGATGAGTCGCTGCCCACTTCCTCGTCGGAAACCAGGAGCACGGTGACGGGGCGCGGCAATCCACCATGCCAGTCTTTTTTGTTCCAATCTTGCAGTGCGGCGAGCGCGTGCAGCATCAGGGCGATGCCGGATTTCATGTCGAGCACGCCGGGCCCAGTCAGCTTGTTGTCCACGACGCGGCAAGGCATGGTGGCGAGCGTGCCTAGCGGATAGACAGTGTCGTAATGGCCGAGTAGCAGCACCGGCTTGGCGGTGGATTTGACGGGAAAATCAACTTGCAGGTGATTGCCGAAGTCTTTTGCTGGATGGATACGAACTTTGCCGCTGAGCTGGGAAAATTTCTTTGCGACGGCCTCCGATAAACGGTCGACGGCGGTTTTGTTGTCGCTGGGAGATTCGATTTCGACCAGTTCGCGGATGCTCGAGATGATCTCGTCGCGGCGCTCGTTGAAATAAGCAAGACGCCGCTGCGCTTCGGCGCTGGAATGTGTATGTGCTTTTCTGGAAACCGAATTCACGTGCGACTGTCCCTCGGTGGCGGAAGCCATTTCCTAAGTTTGCGCTGACTTAGGGCTTCGTAGCTCTTAGCTCTTGGCTTTTAGCTTCGAGCCGCGGGCTTTACTTCCCTCGTCTCTTGGACGTCCCCTAAGTCGCGCGCAATCTAGATTTAAATAACTTAGGATCAATTACGCCTACAGCCACCGTTGCCAACTTGTCATTATAGCTGCTGATGTCAACCAGGAGTTGTCGTTATTCGCCGCTAACGTCACGGCCGCCGTTCGAATGCTTGCGAACGCGATGAAAGAGCATGGCGAGCGGTATGCATAGCAGCGAGAGAAATCCCAGCAATCGAAAGTTGTCGGCATAAGCGAGGAGAGATGCCTGCTGCTGGATTATTCCGTAAATCATCCCCAGGGCTTTTTGATGAGCCGTGTAAGTGTCTATCCCTCCGAGGTGAAACTTTGTCTCCAGGCCCTGGAGCATCTCCATCACCGCAGGATTTCCGGCCGTGACGTTTGCCACCAGATAACTCTGATGGATTTGAGAGCCGCGCACTAGAAAGGTAGTGACGCTCGCGATTCCGACGCTGCCTCCGATGTTACGCATTAAGTTATAGATGCCGGCCGCATTCCCGATTTCTTCATTGCGCAGCCTGCCCATGGCCATGGTGGTGAGGGGAACAAAGATGAAGCCGCTAGCGAAGCCATTGATTAAGTTTGGCAGGGCGACGGAACCCATAGAAATGCCGAGATTGATGTGACTCAGCAGCAAAGTGGAATAGCCGAGGATCCCGAAGCCACACGCCAACAGTAGACGACTGTCAATAGAATTGACCAACATCCCTACCATAAGCATCGAGAGCACGGAGCCAATGCCGCGTGGAGTAACTGCCAAGCCACTGTCCAGCGCCGAATAACCCATCAAGGTCTGCAGAAATAAAGGCAGCATGGCCGTGACGCCATAGAGAACGAAACCGTAGAGACCCGTGATCAGAGTCCCTACGCCGAAATTGCGTTCGCCGAGCACATGCAATTGCACAATCGGCTCTCGATACATGAATTCGCGGAAAATGAAACCAATCAGTGCGATCGTGGAAACAGCAGCTATCCATCGTATCCAGTCCGCTGCAAACCAGTCCGCCTCCTGCCCCTTGTCCAGCAGTAACTGCAACGTGCCCAGCCAAATGGCCATCAGGCCAAACCCGAGATAATCGATTGCCCCTCGAAATGCCTGCCTAATATAGGGAGGGTCTTCGATGAACGTGTTGACCAGAAACAGAGCCAGTAAACCCACCGGCAGATTGATGTAAAAGATCCAGCGCCAGGAATAGCTGTCGGTAATCCATCCTCCCAAAGTTGGACCGACCACCGGGGCGACCACAACTCCAAGGCCATAAGCAGCCATCGCGGCGCCGAGCTTGTCGGGCGGAAAGCTTTCCAGCAAGATGGACTGGGCCAAGGGCAGCATGCCGCCACCGCCGATGCCTTGTATGATCCGGGCGACGATCAGCATCGGCATGTTGATGGCCATGCCGCATAGCAGGGAGGCGCCAGTAAACACCAGGATTGAAATCATGAACAGACGTTTGCGCCCAATGCGCCGTGCAATCCATCCGCTGGCCGGAAGCATGATTGCATTGGAAACAAGGTAGCTCGTCAGCACCCACGTTGATTCGTCCGTGGTAGAGGAGAGATTTCCCGCGATATGCGGCAATGCAACGTTTGCAACCGAGGAGTCGAGCACGACCATGAAGGTCGAGAGCATCACAGATACCGCAATCATCCACGGGTTCGCTGAAGGTCTCCACTCAATCGGTTCTGCTTCCGTATTTTGCGGCGCGCTGCTGAGCGTGCTCATCCGGCTCTCTATTGGTATTGTTCCCTGGGGTGAGTGGCGGCGGCCATGACGGGCATGCTGCTCCTGACGTTGTAAAGACTGGATGGAGAAACGCTATTCGCATTGAAAGGTCTTCGTTCCACGAATGCCCATCCGCATCCGGTGAAGGCCCTGCTCTGAGGCGCAGCTTCACAGACAGGGGTCGATCTCAGGTGTTCTGCGTTATCTGTCGCCGGCCAGCTTATCCAAATTATCCATCGTGCGCGCTAAGATCTCGTCGGGAGATCCCTTGGCAACAATTGGCAGCAGCAGGCCGAGATTTTTGTAGAACTGGATCAGTGGCGCTGTGCTTCGTTCGTATGCTTCCAAACGCACGGTGATGGATTCAGGCCGGTCATCTTCGCGCTGATAGAGCCGTCCACCGCAGCGATCGCACACGGCCTCGACCTTCGGCGGTCGTTCTTTAACGTGGAAAATCGACTTGCATTTTTCGCAGGTGCGGCGACCGCTCAGGCGGCGGACAATCTCGTCCAGGGGCAGTTCGTAGTTGACTACCGCGCTGAGCGAAATCTTCTCCTTCTCCATCAGCTCTTTCAGGGACTCGGCTTGGCCGAGCGTGCGTGGAAATCCGTCTAGGATGAAGCCGCCGCAATCGAGGATGCAGCCGCTGCGTTCGCGCACCATCTCCCATACGGTGGCGTCGGGCACCAGTTCGCCTCGACGCATGTACTCCAGTGCTGCCTTCATCGCCGGGGATTGATCACAGTCGCGCCGCTCCTTGGCAGCTCGAAAGACGTCTCCGGTCGAGAGATGGCAAGCATCTAGACGCTCGGTCAGGAGTTCGGCTTGAGTACCCTTGCCCACGCCCGGCGCCCCCAGGAGAATCAGCCGCCAGGGGTTCTTGCGTTCACCGGGAACAGCTGAGCACTTCACCGCGCACTCTGCTGAACCATCTGCCGAAGGCCCTTGCAACCACTCTATGCGATCGTTCTTGATTGGTGCGTTCATGCCTACGAATTTACGCAGCGGCGCGCCGCTTGCAGTGACGGTTGTCACACTTGCAGCGAGAAACACGACCGTCAAACCAAAAACCCGATTGACATCAGTAACATCGCTGAAGTAGCGTTGGATGCCTTTTCACCAAATCCCAAAACCACAAGGAGAAAAAATGCGATTGCCACTGGCGGTTTATGGTGTGGTATTGTGCGTCTGTTTCGTCCCAATCCTCTCGGCTCAAGATGCGGCTAAGGTTGATCCCAAGCATTACACGGTGCTGAGTGAGAACGCGGAGGTACGAATTCTGAAGGTGCACTACGGCCCGCACGAGAAGTCTGTCATGCACAGCCATCCGGCCACGGTTGCGGTGTTTCTCACCGACGCCAACGGGCAGTTCACCTATCCGGACGGGAAAAAGGAAAGCTTTACCGTCAAGGCAGGCGATGCGCAATATGGCGCGGCGGCGACCCACCTACCGGAGAACACTGGCGACAAAGGTATGGATGTGATCGTAGTCGAGCTGAAGGGCAAGGCGGCCCATCCAGCGAAAACGGAGATGAAGTAGTCCGCTAACCCGCGCCCCAGATTTCGCCGATTACTCGCTGGAAGTTTGCGCCCAGAACTTTCTCGATCACCGGCGCGGGTTGGCCGCGCTTGGCGAGTTCGGCGGCGATGACTTCCATGTGATCCGGTCCGTTGAGGTCGGGCACGTAGGGATAGCGATCCTCGCCGGGGGCGCCGATGCCGAGTTTTTTGCGGCGCGCGATGTCCTGATCAAAGGCGGCTTTCTGTTCCGCGTTCAGGACCGTCTTCTGGATCGAGCCATCGGATCCGATGCCCACGTGATCGGCGCCGCATACGCTGATGGCGTGCACGACGTGATCGAGCACATGTTCGCGGGTCGGCACGGTAGGCGAGGCGACGACATAGGGCATAAGATAGACGCCGAAATAGCCGCCATGATCGGCAAGCGACTTGAGAATTTCGTCGGGCTTGTTGCGGGGATGAGCATAGATGGCAGCGCATCCGGAATGCGAGATCAGAACCGGCTTCGCGGATTGGGCGATGCCCTCGGAGGTGGTGCGGTATCCACTGTGGCTGAGGTCGACGGCAACTCCGAGGTCGTTCATCTTTTTGATAGCGGCGGTGCCCGCTTTGCTGAGTCCGGCATTGCCGGGCTCGAGGCATCCATCGCCAAAGATGCTGCGATTGTTGTAGGTGAGCTGCATGATGCGCACGCCGAAGCGGCGGAACATTTCAATGCGCTCGGGATTTTCCTCGAGAAATGCGGCGTACTGGAAGCCGGGAAGAATCCCGAGTTTGTTTTCGCGCTTGGCGCGGGCGATGTCGAAATGGCGGCGCACGATGAGGAACGCGTCGGGATTCTGCTCGACCAACGCCTCGACGCTTGCGATATTACCGACTGTGCCCTCGAACGTGGGGTCCGAGATGGTGAAGTTGATGGCGGTAATGCCCGATTGCCGCACCGCTGCGAGCGTGTCGGCGGTGGGTGGTACATCCATGTCGACGAACGGGCCGCAGAGGGAATCAATGACGATGGCGTTCTTGTAGAGCGCGGCGATGGAAGGCGGCGTACTGTCAGGCGAGGCAAGCAGTCGAGCGAGCAGGCGCGGGGACAGCAGCGCCGCAGCAGATACTTTGAGAATACCGAGATTAAAGTCGCGACGATGCACGGGCATAGCTCCTGCGGGATTTTAACGCATGCAGTGGAATTCGATGTCCAGCCCATCTGCCCGCGCTAAATACAGGTTGTCTGGAAACGAAAGATTGCCAAGGCGAGGCGGTAGTCGTAATCAGCCTGAGCGTTGCTGTTTGAATTTTTTTAGCGGAAAATCGAAACTCCACGCGTCACTGACTGGGATTATTATCTTAGGATAGGTAACAGCTAATCCACAGAATCCACGCGCACCCGCAGAGTTTGCGGAATAAAGAAATACGTCAAAAGAGCTCCAACCATTAAAATCCCCGCAATGATATACAAGGCAGCAGATCGGCCCGAAGAAAAATATCTCGCCCAAATCGGAATATTCGGTCCGACATAACCACCTAAATTACCCACCGAGTTCACGATGCCAATCCCCGCTGCAGCGGCGGTGCCGGCCAAAAATGCGGACGGCAACGGCCAGAACAATGGCATGGACCCAATCACTCCAAGTGTGCCCACGGACAAGAAAATAATCGCCAACACTGGATTCGACGCAAAAACTCCGCTCAGAACCAAGCCGACGGCTCCAGCCACAACATTCGCCACATAGTGCAGTCGCCGCTCGCCGGTTTTGTCCGAATGATTGCTCAGGAGAATCATTCCGATAACGGCCACTCCATACGGGATCGCGGTAATCAGGCCAACCCTGAGATAACCTTTCAAACCAAAGGCCTTCACAATCGTCGGCAACCAGAATGCGATGCCATACAAGCCGATCATCAAAGTGAAATAGATGGCGCACAGCACCCAGACCTTGCCGCTGGTGAAGGCATCTATCAGTTTATGCTCGGTTTTATGCTTGTCTTCAGCCTCGAGGTTCTGCGCAAGCAGTGCTTTTTCCTCTCGCGTAAGCCATTTCGCTTCTTCAATGCTGCTGTCCAGATAAAAGATCACCACCAGGCCAACGAGAATTGAAGGGATGCCTTCTGCCAGAAAAAGCCACTGCCATCCCGCCAACTTCATGGCGCCGGAAAGGGCATCCATAATCCAGCCGGACACGGGATTGCCGACAACCCCCGATACAGCGATCGCTGCCACAAACCAGGCGGTCCGTGTGGATCGGAATCTTGAGGGGTACCACAAGGTCAGATAAAAAATCACCCCCGGAAAGAAACCGGCTTCGGCCAAGCCAAGCAGAAAGCGCAGGCCATAAAAAGACCACTCCCCTTTTACGAAGATCATGCAGGCAGAGATGACGCCCCAGGAGATCATGATCCTGGCAATCCACATGCGCGCTCCGAATTTCTTCAGCAGCACATTGCTGGGCACTTCGAAAAAGAAATAGCCGATAAAGAAAATACCGGCGCCAGTAGCGAATGCCGCATCGCTCATCGACAGATCTTTCAGCATCTGCAGCTTCGCAAATCCCACGTTGACCCGATCGAGATACGCCAAAATGTAGCAAAGGAAAAGGAAAGGCACTATTCGCACGTCGACCTTGTGATAGGTCGCCGCCTCAAAACTTTCCGTGGGCGTCATAGGATTTCAGGATCCTTTCTTGAGTCTTCCAAGGGAATTCGCGATTTGGATCTCTAACTCGGAATTTCCTTCTTGACCCCAACAACGGCTGCAATTGGGCCTTTTCCCGCGCACGGCGGGAGAGGACCGGCGATTTCTCACGCTTCTCTGCGGAGTAATGAGGCTGGGATGGCGCTCGCGCGCTTCGTCCGGACTCAAGACAGCATCACAGCTCCGATCCTCATGTCTCCGGCAGCAAACGGACCGCGCTGAATATCTTAATCTGAAATCCTGGCGTAAATTAAGTTAGCACCACCGGCCCGGAAAAGGAGAGTAAGCCAAAACCGGGCCTGCAGCGTCCTGAAGGGAAGCCTCCTCTCAGAAGCTGAGTGGCTGTTAGGCGTTGTTAAACCTGTCCATTAAACCTGATGGTCCCGCGCCAAACAACGACGCGAGACCATTTTTCGATCCTACGGCAGGTAGTAGCGAAAAGACGTAAAGATCATGTTGTCGATTCCGTGCGGCGCGACGAAGGGGCCCGTCCCGGCCTCTGCCCGACCGCCCTCATTGACATTTACGTTCCCCACGACTACCTGCTGGCTGACCTTGCCGCGGTGGCGGTTCACAGCCTCCATTTGAGTGGTGAAGGTTCGCAGCAATTTCGTAGCGCGATTGATGTGGCATCCACTCCTTCCTCCGTGGCTTGGTTAATCTCGTTCTCCCATTCGCGGCAAGTGTACATGGAACAAGATCGGCGATTCGCCTCATAGAGCTTTCTCTCTCGTTTCAAAACAGGCTTTTCCTAGAAGCCGATAGTCTCATATTGCAGGACGGCCAAAGCGAGGCGGTAATCGTAGGCCGCTTGAGCATTACTGATCTGGGCTTGGGTCTGCTGGAGCTGCGCTTGACTCAACTCAACGATGGAACTTAGTCCCAAGCGATATCGTGTTTGGGCAAGATCGAGCGCCAAATTCGACTGATCCAACAATTGCTGAGTGACGCTGAGTCGCGCGTACGCTGTATTCGCGTTGAGCCAACCGGTGCGCACGTCGCGTGAGATCCGATTGCGAAGATCGACCAGACGGTCGTGGGCCGCTTGCGCTCTGAGACTCGACTCCCGTGACCTTGCTGTGTAGAGAAAACCGTTAAACAAAGGGATTTCAACGTTCACACCAACCGCACCATACCAATTGGAGAGAACCGGGTCTCGCACAGGTGTGTCCCCTACGGCGCCCATGGCACGGATATTGGGGAGAAATAAGTCTCGTTCGGCGGTGTGGAACTTCTGAGCAGATTGCTCTAGGAATTCCAACGATAAGATTTCCGGGCGCGCCGCCAGAGCCTGTGAAATAAGATCATCCACATTGTTGGAAGGTGCAGCAATCGCCGTTGTGTCCTCGACTAACTGAAAGGTCTGCGTTCTTGAATAGCCCAGTATCATGGACAGCGTGGCGAGCGCTCCGTTCTCGTTATTCTCCGCATCGAGCACAAGCAGCTTGGCTTGGGCGAGGTTGACATTGGCAAAACTGAAATCAAGTTCAGACCTCAGCTTGCTCTTGAACAATGCTTCCACTTGATCAGTAACGTTCTGCCGCGCACTTACGGTTTGCTGAGCCACGGTCAGCACTGCTTGAGCTTGCAACGTGCCGTAAAAGGCTTGATCCACAGCCAGAAGAATCTGCTCTTTCGTAGCCGCGGCGTTTTGATCTTCGGCTTTGGCAGCGAGGTTGGCACTTGAGACCAAATTCGTGGTGCGCCCGAAGTCAGTTATTAACTGACTTACCCAGACACCCGCGGCGGCGCGCTCATAGATGATGGGATTGTTGAGTCCGCCGGCTGTGATGCGACTGTTGTCTTTGGAATCTACGCCTGTCAGGTTGCCGGTTGCGGTCGGCCACAAACTTGAACGCACTTCCCGTGTGACTTGGTGGGAAGCCAGTGCCGTCAGCCGAGCCACCGATATTTGCGGGTTGTTCTTCAGCGCCAGCGCCTCTGCTTGCTTCAATGACAGAGACACCGGTATCCCGGCGTTAGCCGGGGAATCGGAGGATGGATGCCCATTTGCAGCCATGGGCGCGGCTTGACTTGGAATTGGCTGCAGCACCGGGGCAGAAGACAAACTCTGCACTATTAGCGGTGGGTCGACCTGTGAGTTTTGCGGGTATCCCGCACACGACACAAGTGCAATGCACACAATGCAAAGTGTTTTCATCTTCATGGTTTTACTTATGACCTCGTTATTATCATTGCGCGGCTGGCGCCAGCTCTTCTTCTCGCCGATGGATCAACAGATATGCGGCGGGCACGATGAAAACGGTCACAATGACCGACATCGTGAGCCCTCCAATAATGGCCCGCGCCAGTGGAGCATACTGTTCGCTGCCCGCCTCCAGCGCAAGGGCCATCGGAATCATGCCGAGAATCGTCGCCAACGAGGTCATTAAGACTGGTCGCAAGCGCACACGGCACGCAGTCGCTACAGCTTCCTCGATCGGCATGCCTTCTCTTCTCAGAGAGTTCGTGAACTCGACGATGAGGATGCTGTTTGAGACCACGATCCCCGTCATCATGATGACTCCCATCAGCGACATGACATTGACGGTCGTATGCGTTGCCAGCAGAAACAAAATGACGCCCGTGATGCCCGGTGGAATCGCCAGCAGGATAATCACCGGATCGATGAACGAGGAGAACTGCGCCATCAGGATCAGATAAACCAGAATGACCGACAGTATGAGACCGATGCCAAAACTCTTGAACGACTGCCGCATGCCCTCCACGGAACCGCGCATGGTGACGCGCACGTTCTCGGGCAGTTTGGTGTTGGCGATCACTTTGTCTACTTTGCTGGCAAGACCTCCAAGATCTTCACCGGTCGGCGCAACATATACATCGATGACGCGGCGAATCTGATAGTGGTCCACCTCCGTGGGCGTGTTGATCATTTCCAAGTCAGATACGGCTTCCAGGTCGGTGGAGTTCATGTTGCCTTTGGCGTGCAGCGGTATTTGCTTGAGGTCGGTAATGGAATTGACCTGGGTTTCCGGGTACTGCACCGTCAGCATGTAATTGTTCCCGTTGCTGGGATCAACCCAATAGCTCGGAGCAATCATGCCGTCGGAAGATAGCGCTGTAATCACATTGTCGATAACTTCTTGAGACGATAACCCAAGGCGCGCAGCCATCTCTCGGTTCACATTGAGCCGGATGCCTGGGTAGTCCAAGTCCTGCGGAATGAGCACATCGCTAACTCCGTGGATGCCACGGACCTTCTGCGCGATTTCAGTCGCCAGAGCATAGGCCTGCTTCTGGTCGTTGCCGCTGACCTGGATATCGATAGGAGCGGGCAAGCCGAGATTGACAACCGAATCCACCAGTCCTCCCGATTGAAAGTAAGTCGAAAGTTCCGGCAGATCATTCGCCAGTTTTGCACGCACCCGGCGCATGTATTCATAACTGCCAACCGCGTGCCCCTTTTTGAGGCTGACCTGCACGAAGGCCGTGTGCTGTCCGGAATTGCTGGTATAGATCGCCGAGAAATCTGGAGTGATTCCGATGTTCGAAACTATCATCTCCAGATCTCGCGGCGAGACGACCTGACGAATGTCCTCTTCAACATGTTTGATGTACTGATTGGTCAATTCGAGGCGCGTGCCCGTAGGAGCCTTGATATTGATTACGAACTGGCCGGGGTCAGTCCGCGGGAAGAAGCCGAGGCCCAGGAGCGGATAGAGCGCGAAGCTAAACAGGCAAATGCCGAGGATTCCGATGAACGTTGCTAATGGCCGCAGGAGACTGCGCCTCACGGCGATGTCGTAGTGCATAAGCATGCGGTCGTAGCGGCGATTAAACCACCGGACAAAACGTGCAAACGCGTTATTCCCCGTGTGGTGCGCCGCTTCGCCATGCGGTGACTTGATCAAGTGAGCGCAAAACAGAGGCACCACCGTCATTGCTACCGCGTAGGACGCAAACAAGGAAAAGACAACCGCCGCGGCAAGCGCGGTGAACAGGAATCTGCTTACCCCATAAAGAAAGACGACCGGGAAAAAGACAATCGCCGTGGTGAAGGTGGCAGCAAGCACGGGCATTGCCACCTCGCGGCCACCCTTCTCGGCGGCGATCTCGGGCGTTTCCCCTAATTCCAAATGACGGAAAATGTTTTCCAGCACCACCACCGAATTATCGATCAGACGCGAGAATGCCAGCGCGAGTCCTCCGAGGACCATGGTGTTGATCGATCCCCCGCTGGCATTTATCGCCAGGAATGCAGCCAGCGCGGAGAGTGGAATCGAGAGCATCACAGCTAGCGTCGCGCGGAAGTTGCCGAGAAAAATCAGGATCATCAGTCCGGTCAGCACCAGACCAATACCACCTTCACTACCCAGATTTGATATCGCCGTCTTCACATAGAGTGACTGGTCAAACACCACCTTGGTCACGAGAGACTGCGGTACATCCAGCAGATCGCCCACAGCCGTCTTGATGCCGTTGACGATGGCGATGGTGTTGCTGTCCCCGCCCTGCTTGAGGATTGGGAGATAGACCGATCTTTGCCCATCCACGCGAACAATATTCGTTTGGATGGCAGCAGCGTCTTCGGCGTGGCCGATATCGGCCACCATCAACTGCGCATTGCCTTTCGACTTCAGCGGCACGCGGTTGATTTCCGCTGTTGTGGGCAACTGGTTGTTCGTGTAGATGTTGTAATCCTTGGGTCCGATCCGCACAAACCCCGCGGGGAGAATCGTGTTCGACAGGTTCACGGTGCGAACCACATCCATCAAGCTCAACTGATGAGCCTGCAACTTCACTGGGTCAACATAGACCTGGATCTGTCGGTACTTACCGCCGAAGGGTTGTGGCACCGATGCACCTGGCACGTTGGCAATCTGGTTGCGAACGTTGAACTGTCCCAGATCGTGCAACTGAGTCTCATTCAGTCCCTGGCCTTTCAATGTGATTAAACACACCGGCAGACTGGAAGCGTCGAACTTTAGCACTACTGGTGGCAGCGTGCCCGGGGGCAAGCGCCGCAATTGAGCCATCGCCAGGTTCGAGATACCACTGACGGCTGCATCCGGGTCAGTTCCGGGCTGGAAATAGATTTTGATCAGGCTGACCCCGGTCAGCGACCGCGATTCGATATGATCGATGTCGCTGCCCAGGGTGAAAAAACGTTCGAATGGGTTGGTGATGTTGGCTTCAACCTGCTCCGGAGGCATGCCGGAATAGAACGTAGCGACTACTACAACTGGGATGTTGATGTCGGGAAACAGGTCCACCGGCATGCGCGCCACCGTGGTCACCCCCACCACGGCGATAATCAGACAGATCGTGATGATGAAGAACGGGTACTTGATCGCAAAGGTAGACATCCTTAGCGCGCTCCTATCACCGGGAGTTGAAGGCAATGTTCGAGGCTAGCTTTCCTCGTCATGCCGTCTCCGCAGAGTTGCGTTCTTCATCACGATGTAGGAGCAGGTACGCCGCCGGAACGAGAAACAGCGTCACCAGAAAAGAGAGGCTTAGTCCACCGATGATCGCGCGCGCCAGCGGTGCATATTGCTCGCTGCCGGCCTCCAGGGCGAGGGCGAGAGGAATAAGTCCGAGCAGGGTCGCGAACGTAGTCATCATGATGGGACGAAGACGAACATGGCAGGCATTCTTCAGTGCCTCCAGCAACGGCTGCCCCTGACGACGGAGTTCGCGCGTAAATTCCACGATCAGGATCGAATCCGACACCACAATGCCGACCATCATCATGACGCCCATCAGAGACATGACGTTGACGGTGGTGCGGGTAAGCAGCAGGAACAGAATCACGCCGGTAAACCCGGGAGGCACGGCGAGTAAGATGAGGAACGGATCTTTCAGCGAAGCGAACTGCGCCATGAGAATCAAATAAACCAGAATGATGCTCAATCCCAGACCGATGGCGAAGCTCCGGAATGATTGCCGCATGCCCTCCACAGAACCGCGCATGGTGACGCGCACGTTCTCAGGCAGTTTTGTGCCGGCGATCACTTTATCGACCTTGGTGGCAAGACTTCCGAGATCCTCACTGGCGGGCGCAACATAGACATCGATGACGCGGCGGAGCTGGTAATGGTCCACCTCCGTCGGTGTATTGATCATCGTCAAGTCCGACACAGCCTCCAGCTCGGTTGGGCTCGCGTTGCCTTCGGCATGTAATGGCACCTGCTTGAGGTCGAGAAGCGATTGAACCTGGGTTTCCGGGTACTGCACCGTGAGCATATAGTTATTCCCGTTGTTGGGATCAACCCAGTAGCTTGGAGCGATCATGCCGTTGGAGGAGAGCGCCGTGATGACATTGTCGGTAACTTCCTGAGCGGATAGTCCAAGGCGCGCAGCCATCTCGCGATTAATATCGAGCTGGATGCCTGGGTAATCCAAGTCCTGCGGAATCAGCACGTCACTCACTCCGTGGAGGCCGCGAATCTTTCGCGCCATCTCAGTCGCCATGGCATAGGCCTGTTTCTGGTCGTTGCCGCTCACCTGAATGTCGATGGGAGCAGGCAAACCGAGATTGACGACTGAATCCACGAGTCCGCCAGACTGAAAGTAAGTGGAGAGCTCAGGCAGATCCTGGGCGAGCTTCGAGCGCACGCGACGCATGTATTCATAACTGCCGACCGCGTGCTCTTTCTTGAGGCTGACCTGGACGAAGGCCGTATGTTCTCCGGAATTACTCGTGTAAATCGCTGAAAAATCCGGCGTGATGCCGATATTGGAGACGATCATGTCCAAATCGGCGGGCCGAACAACCTGGCGTATGTCCTCCTCAACCCGCTTGATGTAGGCATCGGTTAGCTGAAGGCGGGATCCGGTCGGGGCTTTGATATTGATGACAAATTGCCCCGCGTCGGTACGCGGAAAAAACGACACTCCCAGCAGAGGCGAAAGCGCTAGGCTCAGACAGAATGCTCCCAGAATGGAGGCGACCGTTAACTTTGGCCGTGCCAGGCTGGCCTCAATGGCACGGTCATACATTTTGAGAATTGCTTCGTAGACCCTGTTAAACGGCCCCAGAATCCGTTGTAGTAGACCCGCGCTTTCCGCCCCGATTTCATGCGCGCTGTGAATCAACTGAGCGCAAAAAAGCGGGACGACGCTCATCGCCACGAAATACGATGCGCCGAGGGAGAGCACAATCCCCAGAGCCAGCGCGGTAAATAGAAAACGGCTGACCCCATAAAGAAAGACCACGGGAAAGAAAACGATGGCGGTGGTGAGCGTCGCCGCCAGAACCGCCAAGGCAACTTCGTTGCCTCCCTTTTCAGCCGCGATGGCGGGAGCCTCTCCCATCTCCAGGTGGCGAAAGATATTCTCCAGGACGACGACTGAGTTATCGATGAGCCGGGAGAGCACCAGTGCGATGCCGCCCAGAACCATGGTGTTGATGGTTCCGCCGGTAGCATTCAGCGCCAAAAATGCCGCCAAGCAGGACAAGGGAATCGAAAGCATGACCGAGAAAGTGCCGCGAATGCTGCCCAGGAAAAGGAGAATCATGGCCGCGGTCAGCATTAAACCGATGCCGCCCTCTTGCAAGACATTCCAAATTGCCGTCTTTACATAGATGGACTGATCGAACACCACCTTGGTTACAAGCGATTTGGGTATATCGAGCAGATCGCCCACCGCCTTCTTGATCCCGTCAACGATCGCGATGGTGTTGCTGTTTCCCCCCTGCTTAAGAATGGGCAGATACACCGACTTTTGGCCATCCACGCGAACGATGTTGGTCTGGATGGCGGCAGCGTCTTCGGCGTGGCCGACATCGGCCACCATCAATTCCGCATTGCCTTCCGACTTCAGCGGCAGCCGGTTAATCTCCGCGGTCGTCGGCAACTGGCTGTTGGTGTAAATGTTGTAATCCTTGGGGCCAATCCGCACGTCCCCCGCCGGCAGGATCGCGTTCGCTTCGTTCACCGTGCGCACTACGTCCATCAGGCTCAACTGGTGGGCCTGCAGCTTGAGCGGGTCAACGTAGACTTGAATCTGCCGGTACTTTCCGCCGAAGGGCTGTGGCACCGAGGCTCCGGGCACATTGGCAATCTGGTTGCGAACATTAAACTGCCCTAGATCGTGCAGCTCCGTCTCATTCAAGCCCTGGCCTTGCAACGTTATTAAACAGACCGGCAAACTGGAAGCATCGAACTTGAGGACCACGGGCGGCAGCGTGCCCGGTGGCAGGCGCCGTAATTGCGCCATGGCCAGATTCGAGATGCCACTGACGGCTGCATCCGGATTGGTCCCCGGCTGGAAGTAGATCTTGATAAGACTAACCCCAGTCAACGAACGCGACTCGATATGGTCGATACCGCTTCCCAGGGTGAAAAAACGCTCGAACGGATTAGTGATGTTAGCTTCGATCTGCTCCGGCGGCATCCCGGAGTAAAACGTCGCGACTACCACCACGGGGATGTTGATATTGGGAAACAGATCCACCGGCATGCGTGCCACGGTCGTTACGCCGACCACTGCGATGATCAGACACAGCATGATAATGAAGAACGGATATCTTATGGCGAAACCGGGCATGTCTAATGCGCTCCCTGTTCCGCTGTGTACTTCTGGTCCGCCATCGTACTCATCTTGGGATCGACATGCTGTCCGGACCGGTACGCCCCAAGGTTGCCCACGATCACGCGGTCGCCCTCATTTAGCCCCGATAGGACTTGAATGCGATCGGAGCCTTCGATTCCCGTGCGAATCTCGCGCTCTTCCACATGGTTTTGCGAATTGACCCGGAGCACGGTAGTCTTGCCTTCCCCTCGATTGATCGCCTGCAAGGGAAGGGTCAGGGCGTTCGGATCGTTTTGCACCCGCAATGCCACCTCCGCATACATTCCGGGGGTCAGCTTATAGTCCTGATTGGGCACGTCCACTTCGACCTGCATGGTACGGGTCGACCGGTCGAGTGAATCGGTCGAGCGGATGACTTTGCCCGAGAAGTGTTCATCGGTTGCCTTCACGCGAATGTCAGCCGGCTCTCCATCATGCACGCTGGCGGCCAGAGATTCGGGCACGGGAATCCGCAAACGCAATACATTCACTTGCGAAAGTTTCACGACTGGCATCGAACTCACGTTGGAAGTGCCCGCCTGAATGAGCGATCCGGTGTCGGCGTAGCGCCAAGTCACGACACCATCGAACGGAGCCGTAATTCGCGAATATTCAGAGAGCGCGGCATAATGCTGCTGATCAGCCTGTGAGACTTCCAATTGCTGCCGGACGGCTGCTAACTCCGACTTGGCGGATTCCACCTGCGCCTCCGTCGAGCGATCTTTAGCGGTAGCATCGTCGAGTTCCTGCTCCGCGATCAGGCCGGGACGCGCCTCTGACGCTTGTCTCAGTCGGGTGGCAGCAGCATGCAGCGCTTCGTGATCCGCCTCCGCGCGGCTTACCTCATTCTGGGCGTGGGTAATTTCCTCTTGACTATGGCGCACGCCCGCGGCGGCGGCTTCTAGCTGCGCCACTAACTCCGGAATCTCAAGAACGGCGAGTACCTGATTCTTGTGGACATGGTCGCCAATATCTACGTTGATGTTCCGGATGTATCCCGCGACCTTGGCGTGGAGTTCCACTTCCTGGTAAGGCGTGAACTCCCCCGCGATGGAGAGTGTGTTGGAAAGCGGCGTGCGTCGAACTTGCACCACGGCGGCAGGCATAGGTGCATCGGCGGACGCCGATGGAGAGGAGCCAGCGGAATGACCGCAGCCTTCCGCCGCACCGATACAGAGCGCGATCAGAGCGATGGCGGCCACTCTTCCATCGAGAATTAAGAAAGATGATCCTTTATGCATGCCCACAGTCACCCATTTCGAACTTCGGCGCTGGCAAATTAGTAGTGGTCGGCCTTACAAGAATTCGGGCCGACCGGCTCACGCCAGACAACGCGCCGCTAGCCCCCACCCGAGCCCGAACTTTGATGTTGAGGATTCTCGCACTGAGCCCGAACCCGATCAAGCCACGCCGGCGTTCTGGGGCTGATTGTACGAAGCAGGGGTTGGCAAAACGTCGAACTTAGGAGGAAGGAGGAGGGCGGTTGTAAAGCCAAGTCTCAAAGTTCAGATTGATGGATGGGACCACCGCCAAGACAGTAAGAACGGAAGGGCGCGGCGGCTGAAAGAGTGTGGAACTGGAAGCGGGAGCCATCCACTGGAGTCCGTCGCCAAGCAGGTGCTGCCGCTGGCCATCCGGGGACTGCGATTTTACAGTGGTGGTCTTCCGGACTTCTGGCTGGACTCCCGGACCTAGTACTGTGTAACGAGTAGCAAGGCTTACCGTGAGAGCGCAGATGGCTAGAAGAACTACTGCGATCCGGCGTGCCGATGCGAAGCTTACTCGTGCCCGAGAATGTCCTGGCATACTCATCTCAAATCAAATCCATGCGTGGATCGAATGCCAACAAATTATACAGGAGCACCCAAGGACAGCCAGATCACGCAAGTCACTGATGGCCATTTATTTTGCCGCTTGGAAGCAGGCTCAGGTCGCGATTCCGAATTCCGCATCCGGCGGAAGCGAGTGCCGATCCAAGCTATCACTTGTGCAGTTGTGCAGAGAAGGAATGCCCTGCGGATGATCGGCCCAGTTCCAACGGAGAAATAGCTTGACATCGAACTCGCTGTAAGAGTATGTAGGGCCGTTAAATTCAACCCATCTGTCTCGATAGGGCAGCTACACGTTTGTATCGGGCCAGCGATCGCAAATCCGTCTCGGAGGTTATCCCAAGTGAAAAAACCCGTCTCACGTTTGATTTTGTTGATTTCCGTGCTTGCTCTGGCGTTTACGGCTATGGCCCAGGCGCAGGAAAACCACACGGCCAATAACAACCCTCTCGCGCTACTGCTTCAGTCTAAGGGGATTTTGTCTCCCGCCGAGGTCGCCATGGTCAGTCAGGCGTCCTCTCCGGAAGAAGCTAACGCGCGCCTCGCCCAATTGCTCGTGGAGAAGGGCCTGATCAGTCAGAACGAGTACACGGCAACGGTCGCGCCCGTGAGCATGGACTTGTCTGGGCCGCGCCTGGTAAACACCGTACTGCACAGTTCGAACGCGGCGCAGGCCTCCTCGGCGGTGCCTGCAACACCGCCGGCTCCGTCGGGGCCCACAGTCATACCCGCGGTAGTGCCGCTACGGGTTTTGCCTATCGACATCCCTAAGCAGGACGGGATGATTCCTGACATCAGACTGGGCAGTGGCGCCAAACTGAAGCTCTATGGCTTCTACAAAGCTACCGCTGCCTCCGACACCGCCTCCAGCGGCGGGCCCACCTTCGGCAGCCAGGACTGGCCGCTTCCCCTGCTGCTCGGCGGCGATACCGGTCCCACCTCCGACCCGCAGGTCCATATCAAGGCCCGCGGCTTCCGCATTGGCGCCCAGACGGAATGGGTCCCGAAGGATTCGGGTTTCACCCTCACCGGCCGAGTGGAAGGCGACTTTGAAGGTGACTACACTGACGTCAATAACCGCAACATCAGTGGTGACGCCCGTTCCCAGTTCTCGCTTCGCCTCGCCTGGGTGCGCCTCGACCATAAAATTGGCGACCTCCCCTGGTTCGCAGAGTTCGGCGAGGATTGGTCGCTTCTCGGCTCATCCACTCTCCCCAGCCTGTTTGAGACCACCGGCTTGGGCGTTGGCATGGGATCTCTCTATGAGCGCATGCCGATGTTTAAAACCGGCGTGCAATTTCATTCGGGTGACTTCAAGGTTCAGCCTGAGTTCGCTATCGTGATGCCGATTGCAGGCTCCTCCGCACTCACTGTCGACCAACGCTTGCGCTTCGGTGACCGCGCCGGAGCCGAGTCCAATCAGCCCGGACTGGAGGCTCGCGTGGTCTTCCAGTTCCCGCTATCGCACAACTGGAAAGGCGTGGCGCCAGCCCAGATCATCTTCAGCGGCCACCATGCCCGCATGAACGAAATCATTCCCCATGCGGCACAGACCGTTCTGACCCCTCTCGATTTTACTTGCACCGTGCTTCCTTGCACAATCACGTACGACCCCACAATCTTCACCACCGTTAACAGTCAGAATGTCGGGTTCACCACCGCCACGTCGATAATCGGCGCCTCCAATTGCACCGAGGCGTCAGGGACATGCAATCTGGAGCAGATCTTTGGCACGGGCACCCAGGTCGGCAACCCGCAGAACATCTGGACCGCTGAGATTCAGTTGCCCACACCCTGGGTAACTTTTGCGGCCAAGTACTACAAAGGCGATGACATGCGGTTCTTCTTCGGCGGCCAGCTCAACGATGTCTACAACAACCTAACGTTCCCAGAAAGTGGTGTTGTGGGGACTGGCATTTCTGAGAGCGGACGTTCCATCACGTTCGGTTGCCCGTTGGGGATCAGCGGCGGCACCGGCATCGTCAATTGCCAAGGCAGTCCCGTCACATCCGCCAACCTGCAACCGTCCGGCGGATCCGGCGGATTCGCGGAGTTGAGCTTCCCGCTCTCGCGTATCTTCAACGCTAATCCGGAGGGCCACAATTCCGGATGGATACTGCACCTGGGGTATGGCACCGACCGCGCCAAATACTCCGATGCCCAGCACGGCAATCACTTGGGCCGCACCGACCTCGACTCTGCTTCGCTCACCTACCGGCTCAACAAGTGGGTCACGTTTGTGCACGAAGTCAGTTACATCACCACTTTCACTGCCAATGACGAATCGGCCAGCGGCGTGATTACACCACACTACCTGCTCTTTGAGGGCAAGGACGTCCGACAGGCGCACAACTGGCGCAATGAGTTCGGGCCAGTGTTTACGTTCTAGCTAAACCTAGCGCTAGCCGCGATTCCGGCGGAGCTCCCATCTTCGGGGCTCCGCGGAGTCGCCCGGATCAGAATTGAGGGTCAACGCAGTTTTGCTCCAACCTAACAGTTTGTTCGAAGTGGGGAACGGTGTTTCCGAACGCGGACGGTCCATCTCATTCGGCTGCGCAGGTGGAACCACTACCGGACTGCCCGCCGATACGGTCAATTGCAACAACACACCTGTCCAATCCGCCACCCTTCAGCCCGTCGGCGGAATTGGCGGATTCACGGAGTTAAGCTTCCCGCTCTCGCGAATCTTCCACGCCGATCCCGAGGGCCATAATGCAGGATGGGTACTCCATCTGCAGTATGGCACCGATCGCGCCAAGGCTTCGGATGCCCGTGCCGCAGCCTCAAACGGCCTGGCGCGCACCGACCTCGACACGGTCTCGCTCACCTACAAGATGAACTCGTGGGTGTCGTTCGTCAATGAAACCAGCTACATCGATACGCGCGCGGCCACGGCACACAGCAAACTCTTCGAGGGACGTCACGTGACCCAAGCGCACGATTGGCGTCAGGAGTTCGGACCGATATTCACGTTCTGAACTTTGTTTCAACCGTAAGACCACCGGCCCGGAAAAGGAGAGTAAGCCAAAACCGGGCCGGCGGCGTCCTGAGGGAAAGGCTCCCCTCAGAAAATTGAGTCACTGTCAGCGTCGTTAACCTGTTCGTTAAACCTGGTGGTCCCGCGTCAAACAGTGACACGGGACTATTTTCTGCTTTTACGGCAAGTAGTAGCGGAACGAGGTGAAGACCATCCCGTCGAGGCCTTCCGGCGATCCATAAGTTACTGGTGTGACGGTTGGTAGGGATGTGACGCCAGACCAGGTCTGACGCGTCACATAAGAGTACTGCGAGCCGAACCGGAACCTGCCCTTGGGCCCGTTGTAGAAGGTGTACCAGAAGCCGACCGTACCCTCGATCACTGCCCGCGTGTCGCCGGTGCAATTGGCTGGTGAAGTAGGAGTGAAGCCGGTGTTCACGGCAGGAGGCAATTCGGTGTAGCAACCGTAATTGTTGAAGGAGGGTGAGCCGTAGCCGACGTACACCGTTTTGCCACTGCTCGGCGAGACGAAGGAGCCATCGGTCCGGCCCGCGTACTCCGCTCCGAAGTAGGAGTAGATGTCGAGTTTCTTGCCGTGCCACTCCAGCGTGGTCAAACCCTGGAGGTCCTTGATCAGATGAATCGTTCCGTCGGCGTTAATTGACATATCGGAGAGCTGGGCTGCCCCATAACGGCCGATGCCGCTGCCTCCGAAGCCATGGAGGCCAAAGGCGACGTGCTTGTTGGCGAAGTACCAGCGGGCATTGGCGCCAAAGCCTCCACCTTCTTTCGAGGCGTTGTAGGCTCCCGTCGCGGCAGTGGCGCCAGTGGCAGTGCATAGGGTCGAGCCGGAAGGAAATTCCACGCACGGAAAGATACGGTCGGTGAAGCGGTCGACCAAGCCGAAGACCTCGTAGTGCCCGAAGCCGGGATCAAAGGCGAGCTTGGCGATGATATCGGGCGAAGGATTGGCGGTGTAGTTGGAGGTGGTGTTGTAGGTATTGCTGGCACCCGCTTCGCCGAGCAGAAAATTGTCCGCGTTGTTGTGAGTGGTAAGCGTGCCCTGCGCGTTCTCCATGGCGACAGCGACCGAAAATTTATCGCCGAAGTCCTTGGTTAAGCGAATCCCATACTGGCGCGCGAAAGTAAACCCGACGTTGTAACCCGGATCGATCGTCGAGGGCCGGGCATCGTTGACCTTGCCCAGGTCATCGCTGGGGGCGATTCCCGCCTTGCCTTCGGTCACCAGGCTCCACATCTGGCCGCCGAGGAATTTCCAGCCATTGTCAAACTTAGCTTGGCCCCATGCCTGACGAAGACGGAGAGTGTAGCTATTGGTCTGGGTAGCGGTGGAGGTTACACCCGCCGAGAGAAAGTCACCCGATATGTAGCTGGACAGTTCCACATTTTTCAAGCGGCCCTCGACAAACAGCGTAGGCCGGGACTGACGGGCCGAGCCGAAGAACTCCGACAGATTGCTCTGCGAAGCGCCGGGCATGGTGAGCGAATTGAAGGGGGTCGTAAGATCGGCGCCCAGCTCTCGCGACCGCCGCACAAATTCGGCCGCCACAAAGGCGCTGGTGGTAAAGCTGATTCCTCTGTAGTGAATTGACAGCGGGTTCTGCAGCGTCGTGTCGATGGTCTTCTGTGTCTCCTGCAGCGACAGCGCCGCGCTGGTGGCGGTCGTCTTGAGCTCGGCCACGTCGCCTTGCAACGCACCAACCGTCTGTTGCTGTTGGCTGACCTGGGCTTGCGCGGCGGCGGCCTTGTTGGCAGCCTCGGCCGCGGCCTGCTGCAGTTGCTGTTGGGTTTGCTGGAACTGCTGGGTGGTCTGCTGCAGTTGCTGGTTGGTCTGTTGCAGTTGTTGCGACAGGGCCTGGATTTGTTCCTGTTGCGCCGCCACCGCTTCTTCCAAAGCTTGCACGTCCGGGTTAACCGGCTTGCTCGCCTTTTTCCTGGGGGTGGCCGTCTGCGCCTGCAGCACAGACGCCAATAGCAGGACGATACTTAGTTTGATAACCGCTTTCATTTTTTCTCCTTATTGCCAAAGCCGGTAGCTCTGGCTGACTGGCCCGAGTTCGCTATAATCCCTATAACCATACTAGACTCACTTGTATTTAACGAAGCAATTCCGGTGCCAGTTCTCTCCCCGCAAGAACCGGCCTGAAAACCAAGGATTTTCAGTCTGTTTGGGGCCGCAGAAGGTGGGCTGCCGAGGCCTACATGTGCAAAGTTTTTCGTCCGCTCCGGGCACACTACTTCCCAGGAAGGTAAAACGCCCCCGGACGTTCCGGCGCTTTAGTGGATCTGCTTAGGAGTGGAATTCGATGTCCAGCCCCGGATAATCGGAGCAGGCAATCCGAGATTGACGACCGCATCCACCAGTCTTCCAGATTGAGGCTGATCCGTGTAGTTCGGCGCTTGGAGGACCGGCTTAGGTCGCACCTCCGAATTCCGAATCCGGCGCAAGCCCTTCCGCGTAAAGGCGAATCGCTCCAATACGGGGGAGTTCCCGTACTGGAGCGATAGAGGCCATTCCCGTTTCGAATTATTAGCTCGCCCAAGGCAACCGGATAAATTCCGGCGGCGAGGGTACCGCACACGCTACGGCAAGTAATACCGGAACGATGTATAGAACACGTTGTCGATTCCGTGCGGCGCAACTAAGGTGCCCGCCGTCGCACCGGCGCCGGTCCACGCATCTCGGCTAAGGTAGGAATACTGCGGGCCGAACTGCACTCTGCCCTTGGGACCGTTATATGGTTTGATCCAGAACCCGAACGTGCCCTCGATCACCCTTTGCGTTTGGCCACTGCAGCTACCGACGCCTCCAAAATTGTAGCCGCTCGGGCTCGACGTCGAAGGCAAGGTTTCGGTGTAGCATCCCGAGTCAGAGTAGCTTGGCGCTCCGTACCCCACCACCTTGCCGGTACCCAGGGTGTCTTTTTCATAGCGCCGTCCCAAATAGTCCTCGCCGCCATAGAAGTACACATCCAACTTGGGATAGTGAAATTCAAGCGTGGCCAGACCTTGATAGCTGCGCAACGGAACCAGCTTGCCATAGGGGTCGACGGTGGCATCCGACAGACCCGACGCGGCGTACCGGCCTATACCATTCCCGTAGAGGGCGTGAAGGCCGAAATCCACGTGCTTATTGAACGCGGAGACACGGCCGTTCGCTCCCAGCCCGCCGCCGTTCCTAGAATAGTTATAGGCCCCTACCACGGAATCGACGAGGGCGCCGCCGACACCCGTATCGCATAATGTCGGGGCTTGCGTCGCTACCTCACAAGGATAAACGCGGTCGCGGAAGCGGCTGAAGATACCGAAAATCTCATAGTGGCCGAAGCCAGGTTCAAGGGCCGCCTTGACAATGATGTCCGGCATCGCGTTGAAGGAATAGTTGGCCGCGTTGGTACAGCTGGTGGTGGAGACTGGGTTGCCGCCGGGCGTGGTGTTGTTGACAGTGGTGGTGGTGCAAGCAGTGATGCCGGGGTTGTAAAGTCCGGCACCAACGCCGTCACTGCCCAAGGCGAAGTTCGCGTTCGCGTTAGTTGCCGTGAAGGTCGTTTGAGGGTTCTCCAACGAGGCGGCCAGCCAGAAGCGATTATTGAAGTTCTTAACCACGCGGGCGCCCCACTGCCGCGCAAAACTGAAGCCGACATTATAATTCGGGTCAATGGTCATCGGCCTAGCTGTGCTCAGGTTGTCGATTCCCTTCCTGTTCTCTGTCAACAAGGTCCACATTTGACCGCCAACGAAACTCCAGCCGCTGTTGGATTCAGCTTGCCCCCAAGCCTGCCTTTGACGCAAGACGTAGCTGTTGGTCTGGTTGTTGTTTGAACTAGTGCCCGCCGCGAGAAAGTCAGCTTCGTAATAGCCGCTCAGCTTGACGCCGGCGATCTTGCCTACAGCCAGCATCGTGATTTGGGACTGGCGGCCTGAACCAAAGAATTCGGAAACCCTGTTCGCACCGCTTCCGGGCATAAAGATGCTGTTAAAGGGAGTAGCATCCCCGCCCGTCGCATGATTGCGATACACCGATTCACCCGCCAGGAATCCGCCAGGAGTGACCGTGATTCCCTTGTAGCGGATGGCGAGCGGGCTCTCCAGATCGCCCATGCGCTTCTGAGTCTCCTGCAGAGTCAACGCGGAGTTCGTGGCGCTGGTCTTCAAGTCGGTGACGTCACTCCTGAGCGCCATCACAGTTTGCTGTTGCTCCATCGTTTGAGCAGCCGCAGTATCCGCCTTGGTCTGCGCCTGCACAGCCACGGTTTGGCTCTGATCAAGCCGCTGTTCCAGTTGCTGAATCCTTTGATCGCGGCTTTGAACCACATCGGTCAACTGCCTGATCTGTTGCTGCTGCGCGTCGATGGCCTGCTTCATTTCATTGAGCTGCTCTGAAACCGTCGGCCCAGATGTCTTGGCAACTTTCTTTCGCGGGCTCTTCGCTGTCGTTGCAGTGGTCGTAGCTTGCTGGGTCTGCGCCGCAACCACGCTCCCCGCGAGCGCCATCGACAGCATCACAGCCATAATTCGTTTCATTGTTTTTATCTCCTTCAAAATAAATGTTTTAGATAGTGAACAAAGTCGTAACGGCACCTTCCGCTCATGGTTCATTTTTGGCGAACTGCCAGCCTAGCCCCCCATTTGTTAATAACTGATGAAAATTTGTTGAATATTCGGTGAATCGAGTGTGGTACCCGCCTGGCTGCCATCGATCAGCAATCGAAGTCTTGGACCCGGGAGCCTTGGGATTTCATGGAAAAAAGCCTTGCTGTGATTTTCGTCTGGTTCAGCGGAACCCTCATCGCTCAGTGATGCCCGTCACTTTAAAGGGTGATCGGCGTTACAGCATCTGTCGCGAAAACGACATAGCGTTGCGCCCCATGTTCTGAGCCAAAGCCTGAGCCAAGCCTGAGCCGAGCCGGAACGAGGAGGACACCGTCTATGTTGAAGCTGAAAAGCTGGCTGTTGAGCCTGCTAGTGTTGGCCATCACGGCTGTGCCCGTCATGGCGGGAAGCAACGACGCGAAAACAGGAAATGGAAATGCAGCGAACACAACCAACGCAGAAGCTAGCCCGGCTGCGGCCAGTCCAAGCCCGAGCCTGGTCTCGACCGCCGGCGATTCGAATGTCACGGCATTGATCGGTGTACTCGTGACCAAGGGTGTCCTGGCGCCTACAGAGGCCAATGCCATTCGAAATGCAGCGCCTGCAGCACAATTTCAAGCTCTCGTCGAAGCGCTCAGTCGCAAGGGCTTGGTGAGCGCAGCCGATTTGTCCGCGGCCGCGAACCCCGCAGCGCAACCTTCCACCCTCGCGGCGGCTCCGGTTGCGGTTACGGAGGCCGTCTCGACATCCCTCGCAACCATGGAAACCCAATCCTCGATGCAGGCTTCGCCGCCACCGCCGCCCGCCCCACCGGCGGTGGTCCTGGCGGTTGCTCCGGTCCGGGTATTCCCGGTCGACCCCCCCAAGACCGGCGGTCTAAGCGGTATAAAGGTGGGCCCGCTCACGCTGGCGCCTTATGGCTTCATCAAGGCGACGGTCGTCCATGACAGCAGCAGCCCCGATGGCGATGACTTCCCGTTTCCCGGCATATTTCTTAACGCCGGGCCTAACTCGACCTTCAATACCGGGCCAACGCAGGATCCCGAGGTCCACATCAAGGCGCGGTCCACGCGCTTCGGGCTCAACCTGGAATGGCCGGACGTGTCGAAGAACCTGACGTTCACCGGCAAGATCGAGGGCGACTTCGAAGGCAACTTCACCTCAGTCGACAACGCCGACGTTTCCTCGATTCGCAACAGCGCACCGAGAATACGTTTGGCCTTCGCCCGCGTGGATTACCACGCCAGCGAGAACACCGACATCTTCTTCGTCGGTGGACAGGACTGGACGCTTTTCGGATCCGGCGCAATGATGAACATCTTGGAAACCACCTTCAATGGCGCATTTTGGGGAAACATTTACACTCGTTCGCCACAACTGCGGGTTGGCTTCATCCAGAACTTGAGTAAGGAACACAAAGTCAACCTGGACGGTCAGTTTGGGATCATGATGCCGAGCACAGGTCAAATCGAGAAACTCTGCAGCTATGGCGCCACAGGCGACAATGCCACCTGCCTGGCCGGTTTCGAGGCGCAGCAGGGACAAGGCGAGCGCCAGGGTGCTGACGCTGACCGTCCCGAGTGGGAAGGCAGGGTGGCCTTGAGCTTCCAACTCGACAACGCGAGGGGTGTGGCCCCGGCGCAAATCGCGTTTGCCGGATTCCGCTCCAGGCGCACGTCGATCGTTCCAAACTCCTCCTACCTTTGCGACGGAGGCACCCCCACTAGTTCGCTGGCATGCTCCTTAGAGTCTGCCTTTCCGAACGGCTTTGAGGCTTCCAGCAAACAGTGGGGCGGCCAAATCGTGGCGCAATTGCCCACGCGCTGGTTTACCTTGGTTGCGAGCGCCTATAAGGGAGGCGACTTGCGCTTCTACTTCGGCGGCCAAATCAACGGTTACGCCACCGATGTGGGCGGGCTGACTGCCACATCCGGGCCGTACACCGCTGCGGATGGCGGTCCGCTGGCTGCTTCCGGCGCCACCGTCCTCGGTTGCACCGCCGCACTTGTTCCTGGTAGTGGCGAGGCACTTGTATGCCCGACCGGGAGCGCCGTGGTTGCTCCGCAGCGGCCCATCCGGTCGTTTGGTGGATTCATCCAGCTCGGGCTGCCGCTTTCGCGGTGGTTCAATGCAGATCCGCACGGCCACAACGCGGGCTGGCAGCTTCAGCTCCTCGTCGGCAAGGATCAGATGGTGGATCGTGACCTGAATAATCATGGCTTTAGCGGCACATTGCCGATGTCGATGGGCAAGATGGCTGCGGCGACCCTGAACTATAAATTCAACAATTGGTGCGGGTTGAGCTTCGAGCAGTCGATCTACGCCACCCGCTTGGAGGACGGCCTCACCTTATACAAAATTGCTGGAAATTCATCCAACGAATGGCAAGATCACCGCACCGAGTTCGGGCCGATCTTTACGTTCTAGACCGAATCCTCCGGATGATCGAAATGGCCGGTGCAGATTGAGGGCGCTGGCTACCAAAGAAATGGGGACGGGCTCCACGCGGGCGACGGCCCGCAGGTCAGCCTGTCCTCCCAAACCTCCTCCAGCGGGGAAACTTATTGTGCGGGGCACGCCAAGGGAGCACAATGTACCGAATCTGCGAGACCGGCTTCCAGAATCGTTTCGAGCAAACCGGCTATGCGAGAGATGCATGTGTTCGGAGGAGTTGGTTTGATGAGTATGCGTAGAATTGCAGCTTTGCAGGCAGGTCTCCTGTTGGTGGCCATGTTAGCGAACGCCGCTTCGCTGAAGAACACGATGCGGATCACTGTTCTGGATTCTGTAACTCGAGCGTCGAGCCTTGACGACAACAACGGCGTTCCCACGAATTGCGAGCAACTCACTTTCGACGCATATTGCCGGTCCACTACAAATGTACCAATGGTGAGTACCTTGCTGGTGCAGGAAGGCGACAATCCGCCGTTCCGTATCAGTTGCAAAATTGAGTCCAGATTTTCCCGGTGCACGCCGTTGCCCAAGGGCGCAACTTTCGACGCGCGAAGAGAGAAACACGGCATTACCGTGTACTACGTGGATGACAAGGGCAAAGCGCGAAGTCAGTTGTACAAGCTGGTAAATACGGGCGGGAAAGCCAGTCCGCCGGCGACTGTGGCCGCAGTTGCAACTCAGCCAGTCCCGGCCGTGACGACACCACGGCAGAATTCACCGGTGCCCGCGCCAGTGACGCAGATTGCGGCGTCGGCGCAGAGTTCACCGGCTCCTGCGCCAGCCCCACCACCTGCCTCCGCGCAGGGCGGTGTTTCGCAGAAAGTCCGATGTAATTTCAATTCGACACCCCCCGGTGCGGAAATCAGCGTCGACTGGAGATATGTGGGCAACACGCCATCGGAAATCGGCCTTAGTACTGGCAACCATGTCATTGTCATTTCTATGCCGGGATTTGCCGAGTGGAAGCGTGAGCTCACGGTCGCGGCGGATTCAGTAGTGAATGTGACGGCCACACTGGAAAAGACGCAACCGTGAGCCGGATTGCGGTTGCAGGGCAAATTTGAACTAGCGCCTGAGGTTGGACCGCTGTATGATGTCGCGCGAAAGCAGTCACCCTCTGGCAGGACCAGCGGCCCGAATTGGGGCCGATCTTCACATTCTAGCGATGCCAGACCGGCGTCTTGAGCAGTCCGGTCCAGCTCGAAATCGCGGTCATTTGATGAGTCAGCACGCACACGCCGTACGGGAGTCGTAGTGGTTGTAGAGAAAGGCGGGCTCCCGGTTCTCATTCATCTTTTTGTAAAGGAGAAAAACTGTGGCTAACGCAGATGTTGCATCCACCCACTTAAATCGTTGGTGGCACGTGGTCGGTGGGGTCTCCATGAACCTGGCGCTGGGCTCGCTGTATGCCTGGAGCGTATTTGTGGCCCCTCTGGAAAAGGAATTCCACTGGAAGCGCGCTGATACTTCCAATGTGTTCATCATCGCGGTGGTTGTCTTCGCGCTGACGTTCATTGTCGCTGGCCGGCTGCAGGATAAACTTGGACCTTTCAAGATTTCCCTGGTTGGCGCCATACTGGTGAGCTTGGGCTTTTTCCTCTGTTCTCAGGCCGACAGCCTCACCAAATTCTTCATCTTCTTCGGCGTCCTCGGGGGATTGGGCAACGGCTTTGGCTATGCGACTCCAATTCCTGTCATGTCCAAGTGGTTCCCGGACAAGCGGGGATTGGCGGTAGGGTTGGCGGTAGGCGGATACGGCGCAGGGTCGGCAATCTTTGGGCCGCTGGCCGCGAACTACCTGATCCCGCACTTTGGCTGGCGCACCACCTTTCAGGTTCTGGGCGGGATCTTCTTTGTGATGACGGTATTTGGCGCCTTCCTGCTGCGGAATCCTCCGGTCGGATACAGGCCCCCCGGTTGGACGCCCGCCCCCGCCTCCAAGGCTGCCGCTACCACCTATGACTTCACTCCCGGCGAGGTGCTGCGTACACCGACGTTCTACTTTATGTGGATCGCCTATGCGTGCGGCTGTGCGGCCGGTCTGATGGTCATCAGCCAGTTGGTGCCGTTCGCCAAGAGCGTGGGCATCCCCAGCACCACTCTGGCTGCATATGGCTTGGTGGTAGGAGCGGTGGGCAATGCTTCCGGCCGCATTCTATCCGGCTGGATGTCAGACCACCTTGGCCGGATTAACGTGTTGCGCCTAATGATCGGCATTTCCATGGTTGCCATGCCCATTCTGTATTTCGTGGGAGGCAACGTCCTGGGACTGTTCGTGATGCTGTTCATCGTGTACTGGTGCTATGGCACGCAATTGTCGGTCAATGGCGCCGCCGCCGCTGATTTCTGGGGCACGAAGAATGCGGGCATAAACTACGGGATGTTGTTTACTGCCTGGGGTGTGGCCGGTCTTCTCGGTGGCCGCATCGGTGGTTTGCTCTACGACAAGTACAAGAACTACCAGATGGCCTTCTACTCGGCGGCGGGTCTGGCGTTAATTGCCCTGCTCTGCGAACTAGCAGCCAGACGCCCGACCGCGCCGGAAGGGCTGGCAGGAAGAAAGGCGCCGACGGCAGCCTAGCTTCCAGAAGGCATTGCAGTCCGGCACAGGATGTTCATCATAGGAGACTTGAACGGGGTGTGAGGGCGCTCTCAGCCACGAGCGCCCACGCGCCCCCCAAGCTCTAAGGTCTGGTGATTGAGTTCTTCAAGGCCTGACGTGGGGTCGGGCATCCACACTCGATATTCCGCTCACAGGTGCCGCTTCGCCGTTTATGGATTCGGAAGCGCCGCTGTTTCTTATGTACACAGCGGCAGCAACCGGAAAGACCAGAAGGTGCCAACCGCGCACTGGCGGTTGATCGCTGCGACCAACCTCTATGTCGCGTCATCCAAACTGGAGCCGATATTTCAGTTCAACAGTGTTGGCTACAATTACCCCGGTTGGGATGCAGATATAGAGCCTAGATGGTCTGGTCGTTGATGCGACCCGTGCTGGGCAACGCAGCTTTACGTGTCAGGAAAACCGAATGCTGGCCACGGAAAATGTCGCCGCGGTTCGTCGGGGGTTTCTGGAAAGGGTCTTCGACGCCCGCCAGCGCAGCGACGAACTTTTCAGCCTGGTTCGCACTGAATTCCTCTATGAGCGGCCGATTCCGGAGCGTCATCGCATCATCTTCTATGTAGGACACCTCGAGGCGTTCGACTGGAACTTGCTCGGCAAGAACTTCTTCGGCCTTGAGAGTTTTCATCCCGCATTTGACCGGTTGTTTGCTTTTGGCATTGACCCTGTGGCTAGCGGACTGCCCAGCGATCAGCCATCCGACTGGCCTTCGTTGAGTGAGGTGCGGGGTTACATAACTAGAGTCCGGGCTGCGCTGGACGAGAAGTTGGCCAACGGAACACTCGAACGGCACTCTGCTAAACGGGACGTCGTCGGGGTGGAAACTTTACTCAACGTAGCGATTGAGCACCGCCTGATGCACGTCGAGACGCTGGCCTACATGCTGCATCAGTTGGCACTCGACAAGAAGGTCCGGCAAGCAGGTTCACAGAATCTCGACAGTGCTCCGCTGATTCACCGGATGGTCGAGGTTCCTGCTGGTGTTGCGACCCTCGGCCTTCGCCACGGCCAGGAAAACTTCGGTTGGGACAATGAGTATGAAGCCCACACGTTGGACGTCCCTCCGTTTGCCATCGATCAGTACCAAGTGACCAATCGCCAGTTTCTCGACTTCATCGTCGCCGGCGGCTATGAGACGCGCAGCTTCTGGAGTAACGAAGACTGGAACTGGAGAACCGCCCACGGGATCCTTCATCCTGTGTTCTGGAAGAAGGCAGGCGATAGCTGGTTTTACCGGGCGATGTTCGACGAAATGCCGCTCCCGCTCGACTGGCCGGTCTATGCGAGCCATGCGGAAGCGAGCGCTTATGCACGGTGGGCGGGAAAGTCGCTCCCCACGGAAGCAGAATGGCATCGTGCGGCATACGGGAACCCGGGCGACAGCGAAAGAATTTACCCATGGGGAAATGAACCGCCCAATGCGCCCAATGCCAGGTTGGGCAATTTCGATTTGCACCGCTGGGACCCTGTGCCAGTGAACGCATTTCCCGAGGGCCGGAGCGCGTTCGGTGTCCACGGCATGTTAGGGAACGGTTGGGAATGGACGTCCACGCTGTTTGCCCCGTTTCACGGTTTTACTCCGTTCTCGTTTTACCCGGGCTACTCAGCAGATTTTTTCGACGGCAAACACTTCGTGATGAAAGGTGGCTCGGCGCGCACCGCCGCATGCATGCTCCGGCCCACGTTTCGTAACTGGTTTCAGGCGCACTACCAATATGTGTATACGGGATTCCGCTGCGTAAGCCACTGATCGGGGGATGGGAAAATGCTCGTTCGTGCAATTGCCGGCAACGCCACTTACGACTTCTCCTCCGAGGTTCATGCCGGACTCACTCGGCCGGGGCAGAAGGAGCTCCCCTCCAAATACCTTTACGACGACGTTGGCTCAGCGCTGTTTGATGTGATCAGCCGTCTGCCCGAATACGGCCTGACGCGCGCGGATGAGCGCTTATTGCGGCGGCATGCGAGCGAGATTGTCGATCGCCTGGCTACTCCCGTAGCTGTCGCCGAGTTGGGCAGCGGCAGCGGGAAGAAGACGCGCTGGTTACTCGAAGCGCTCTGTCGCAGACAGCGTACGTCGTACTACCCCGTCGAAATATCGCCCTGGGCGCTGGCCATGTGTGAACGGGAACTCCGTGATATCGATTCGATCAGCATTGTCGGCCTTGATCGGGAATACCTTGCCGGGTTGCTGGAGGTAGCGGCGCGCCGGAAGATCGGCCAACATCTTTTTGTATTGTTTCTGGGAAGCACCATCGGCAACTTCGATCGTCCCGCGGCTGTGGAATTCCTGGCAAAGATACGACGAATCCTGCAAGCCGGCGACTCACTGTTGTTGGGAACGGACCTGGAGAAGCCGAGCGCGCAACTGCTAGCAGCCTACGATGATGAGCTAGGAGTGACGGCGGCATTTAATCTCAACCTGCTCGGTCGCATCAATCGCGAACTTGATGCAAACTTTGACTTGAGGCAATTCTCGCACGTAGTGAGGATCAATCAGGACGCCCGGAGCGTCGAGATGCACCTGCGCTCCGGTCGCCGGCAGAAAGTGTACGTCGCAGCGGTGGCGCTCGACGTCGAGTTCCGGGAAGGGGAGACTATCTGGACGGAAAGCTGCCACAAGTATTCGACGGAGGAGGTTTTCCAGATGGCGCGCGATGCCGGTTTCCGTTGCCAGGCGCAGTGGGTTGATGAGGAGTGGTTATTTGCGGAAAGCCTGCTAACAGCGGAGTAAAGCGGCTGTCCCGGTCGAGTTGCAATGGACGGCGAGGCCGGGCGGCGTGCAAGCGTTTCTCGTGTCAGTTGCCTGCCGTGGACGGTTGAAGCCGAACGGCCGCTTGCATCATCTACTGATCACAGCTTTTCAATCGGTTTATCTTTGAGGAAAACTATGTCTTCCTTGCTGGTACCCAGCGCGCTTGATGCTGGCACACAGATATTCCCGGATTTGACGGCGACGCAGATCGATCGGGTCCGTCCTGGCAGCAAGCTCAGAAGAGTTGAACAGGGCGAGATCCTGTTCCGGCCGGGCGATACCAGGGTTCCGTTCTTTGTCCCGCTTTCCGGAAGCATGGAGATCGTGCAGCAGGGGCTCAGCGGTGAGCGCATCATAACTACACACCGTGCCGGATCGTTTACCGGAGAACTGAGCATGATCTCCGGGCAGCAATGTCTGGTGCTCGGACGCGTTACCGAACCGGGTGAGTTTCTTGAGCTTAGCTCGGACGGCCTGCACTCCCTGATCGGGCGAGATGCGGAACTGAGCGAGATCATCATGCGGGCGTTCATCCTGCGCCGTGTCGCGCTCATCACCAACCAACTGGGAAACATGATCCTGATGGGTTCGCGCCACTCCGCTGCCACTCTACGCCTGCACGAGTTTCTTGGGCGCAATGGTCATCCTTACACCTATATCGACCTTGACACCGACAAGACGTCGCAGGAACTGCTAGACCGTTTTTCAGTCAAGTTGGAAGACGTTCCCATCGTGATTTGTAATGTCCGTGCCGTGTTGCGCAACCCCACCATTCAGCAACTCGCCGAGTGCATGGGGCTGAACGTCAGCGTCGATAGCACACAAGTGCGCGATTTGATCATCGTCGGCGCCGGGCCTGCTGGACTGGGAGCGGCTGTTTACGCTGCTTCGGAAGGTTTGGATGCTCTTCTGATCGAGACCGAAGCGCCCGGTGGACAGGCCGGATCCAGTTCCAAAATAGAGAATTACCTTGGGTTCCCCACCGGCGTCTCCGGACAGGAGTTGGCGTCACGTGCGCTTACTCAAGCGCAGAAGTTTGGCGCGAAGATGATGGTGGCGCGCAGCGTCGTAACGCTGGCCTGCGATCGCCGTCCCTACAAGCTGGTTCTGGAGGGCGGCAGCACCCTCTCGGCACGGACCATCGTCATTGCAACCGGGGCGCAGTACAAGAAGCCGGCTATTGCCAACCTGAAGAAGTTTGAGGGACAGGGTGTGTACTACGGTGCGACCTACATCGAGTCGCAGTTGTGCGGCGGCGAAGACGTGATCGTAGTCGGAGGCGGGAACTCCGCCGGCCAGGCCGCCGTCTTTTTATCGCAGACAGCACGCAAGGTCTATATGCTGGTGCGCTCCGGAGGATTGGCGGAGACGATGTCCCGTTACTTGATTCAGCGAATCTCTGAAAATCCGGCGATCGAGTTGCATTGCAACACCGAAATAGTGAGTTTGGACGGCGCCACTCAATTAGAGCGCGTCGGCTGGATCGACAAGAGCACCGGCCAAACCTCAAGTCACGAGATCCGCCACGTATTCATTATGGCGGGGGCATCGCCCCGAACCGACTGGCTGCGCGGCTGTGTTGCCTTGGATGACAAAGGATTCATCCTCACGGGACGAGATCTGGACGCTTCGACCGGGATCAGCGGGGCTTCCCCTTGGCCGCTAGCGCGCGCTCCCCAAATGCTGGAGACCAGTCTTCCAGGTGTATTTGCGGTCGGTGATGTGCGGGCAGGCAACGTGAAGCGCGTGGCCTCGGCCGTGGGGGAAGGAGCAATTTCGGTGCACCTCGTGCACCGCGCGCTCGCCGAGGTATAGACGCGCCGGTTCGGGCCGGTAGCAAGTCAGCAAGGGACGACGGAGAAACATAATGACGCAATGTACACATCTCGATCAGATCAGGATTACCAGCACGGATAAGCATGTTTGCGAAGAATGTGTGAAAACCGGCGACACGTGGGTACATTTGCGGTTATGTCTCGAATGTGGCCATGTTGGTTGCTGCGACTCCTCGAAGAACAAGCACGCAACCAAGCACTTCCATCATACGAAGCACCCGCTCATGCGCTCCATTGAGCCGGGAGAGACATGGGTCTGGTGCTATGTGGACCTCGTTTCCCCCGGAGAGTTGAGCGGACACACCTTTGTCCCGGCGAGCGATTGATGTGATGAAAACCAGCTGCCCCGAATGACAGAAGTCTTCACGGGATGCACCGGCAAGGCAGATGAGGCCAAGCCATCTGAGCCTTCTACGTGGAAAAGAATAGATATCTTGCGCTGGAGTTCAATATGTCGATTCGACCTGTTAAACGGGTTATTAAATCTAAACCGACTCTCGAAGGTGCCGGCGTGCACCTCCGCCGCGCATTCGGTTTCGGAAATACAAAAGAGTTCGACCCGTTCCTCCTGCTGGACGATTTTCGCAACGATGTTCCGGAAGACTATCTGGCGGGATTTCCGTGGCATCCGCACCGGGGAATCGAGACGATCACGTACGTGCTTGCCGGAACCGTCGCGCATGGCGACAGCATGGGGAACAGTGGCGTTATCTCGTCCGGCGATGTGCAGTGGATGACGGCGGGTAGCGGCATCATTCACCAAGAGATGCCGAAGGGTGACCATGCAGGGCGGATGCATGGATTTCAGTTATGGGGCAATCTTCCGTCATCGCTCAAGATGACCGCTCCACGTTACCAGGAAGTGAAGGCCGCTGAGATACCTGAAATCACCGATGACGACGGCACCCACGTGCGAGTCGTCTGCGGAAGTTTCTGGGGAAAGACCGGCCCGGTGGCCGGAATTGCTGCCGATCCGATCTATCTCGATGTGTCGGTTTCTCCGGGCAAAAGAAAGACGCTTCCGGTGGAAACGGCTCGTCATGCCTTCGCTTATGTTTTTTCCGGCAGCGGAAAATTCTGCAATGCGTCGGGCCCGCTCGCAGTGCCGACCGAGGCGATCAAATGGTTGGACACCGCTCCTCCCGTGGAGGCGGATAACCGCTCGCTGATTCTCTTCGATCGCGGCGACGAGGTCACGGTGCAAGCCGGGGATGATGGAATCCGATTTCTGCTTGTATCCGGACGGCCCCTCGAAGAGCCCGTCGCCTGGTATGGTCCGATCGTGATGAACACGCAGGAGCAGCTGCGGCAAGCATTCACGGAACTGCAAGAAGGGACTTTCCTGAAAGAGATTGACCGCCGATGACAGTCCAAAACTGGAAGGCCGGTTCACACTCAGAACTCACGGTTCTCAGATATGAGCGTTCGCCGCAGTGAAACAGCGAAAGCCTGTGCACAGAGGCTTGGAAACGCAGAGCTAAGACACCTCTCCAACCGCCGTTCTATACGCCCTCAAAACTCTTCTGGCGTCGTCCTCGGGAAAGCGCGCGAGTTGGGTGTGAGAAGAGTCTAAGTCTCGCGTTAGGTCGTCTTCGCCTTCCCGGGAAGAGCCAACGCGACGGCAGCCTCGGTGGTGAGCAGGAGAAAAGTGAACGTCTCCTGCAGATACAAGCGGACAGCGGCATCGGTATGGCTGAGATAGCCGATGGAGACGTCCTGGCCGATGTGAAGGTTGAAATCGCCGCCACGGGTGGTCAGCACGAAAGCGCCGGCAATGGCGGGCGCCCATATGATTTGATCGTTGACCAGCCGCTTGACGTGCTCCAGGACCGGGTATCCGTGGTCGCTGGTCTCGGCGAGTGCGGTGTAGGCGTCGGCGCCGAGCAGCACCGAGTAGGGGCCGTTGACACCGACGAGACGCAACCGGCTCAAGCCTTGGGCGATGGCTTCCGGGTACGCGCGCACGTCGGCGGGGAGCGCCATGATCGGATTGCTCGTCCCCTGACGGATGCCTCCAATGCCGGCGGCGGCATAGCCATTGAATATGGCGCCGTCCTCGGCAAAGGCGATCTGTCGCGCGGCGCCCTTCGCCGCTTGCCAGTCCGAGTCGTTCGCGCCACGATCGACGTCGTCGATCGCCTGGCGATCCAGTTCGAACGGAACCCGAAGTTCGACCAGCGCCTTCACCTCGCGCTGCCTCGCGACGATGCCCTTCCCCGGAGCCGCGATCGTCCGCAGGTGGCCGGTGCCGACGGCGGAGAGCCCGGTTCCGTCTGGCCCCTTTACGTCGACGACGCGCCGTCCGGCGAGGTAGCGCTTGAGCGTGCGCGATGTTTCCTCTTCGATCTGAGCCCATGCCGAATCGGAAATGGGGGCAAGTTCGCGATGTAGATTATTCATGTCGGATGTCTCCTTTGAGGGAACCGATGCCGAGCGAACCCTCGCGCACCGATGGAATGGATGGAGTGGATTCGGCCGCCGGCGCGGCGGGGGGCTTCGCAACTGCAGGCTGGTCTTCGGTCACGGTTTCCAGAAACGTCGCGGATGGCACGAAGAACAGGTTTCCGGTGACGGCGCGGCTGAAGTCGAGCAGCCGGTCGTAGTTGCCGGCTGGCCGGCCGATGAACATGTTCTCGAGCATCTGCTCGATGGTGCGAGGCGAACGGCTGTAGCCGATGAAATAAGTGCCAAATTCACCGTGCCCGGCCTGGCCGAAGGGCATGTTGTCGCGCAGGATCTTGATCTCTTTCCCGTTCTCAACGATCGTAGTGAGCGCGTTGTGCGCTGACGTTGGCTTGACGGCATCGTCCAATTCGATGTCGGACAGCTTGGTACGGCCGACGATGCGTTCCTGCGCCTCCGTGGAGAGCGCATTCCATGCACCAAGATCGTGGAGATATTTCTGCACGATGACGTAGCTGCCGCCGGCAAACGCGGCGTCCTCCTCGCCGATGAGCACGGCGTCGGTCGCCGCCGCGCCCCTGGGATTTTCCGTCCCGTCAACGAAACCGAGGAGATCGCGGTCGTCGAAGTAACGGAAGCCGTGCACTTCGTCCACCGGCGAAACCGCATTTCCGATACGCGCCATAAATTGAGTGGCAAGCTCGAAGCAAAGATCCATGCGCTTGGCGCGGATGTGGAACAGCAAATCGCCCGGCGTGGAGACCGCATGGCGCGCTCCGGCGCGAATCTCCCGGAACGGATGTAGCTCTGCCGGCCGCGCCGGCCCAAAGAGGCCGTCCCACGCGTCGGACCCAAACCCCACGACGCAGGAAAGGCCCCCTTCCAGGTCGCGAAATTCCACCGCCCGCAACAGCGCGGCGAGGTCTCCGCAGAACGAGCGCACGGTGGCGCGATTGTCAACGCCCGGGTTGAGCGTCGCGACCAGGAAGATCGCGGCGCGGGTCAGCGGCGCGGCTACCGGCTGCGCGAGAGCAGGCAAACCACCTGCCGCTTCGGGCGTGCTCATCGGATCGGGCTCCATCGGGTGTCATCCTGGTGGCGTGCGCGGAATTTCGCTCTTCGAAATATCACACTGGCCTCGAGTGCGAAAGTTCGGACCGCAAGCTTACCACCGCCGGTCGGCGAACGTCCAACCGCCTCCGCGCGTGGTTGTCTGCGGTTGCTTCAGCCCCGCGCCGCAGATCGAAATCCGGCAATACTGTGCATAACCGTCGCAATTATTTGCAGAGTGTCCAGTGCACCGGTGTTGGCAAGTCGTTTCGTTCCAACATAACGAGATCGGCAAAGATCGTGCTTGTGTAAATTGGATGTGGCGCTAGCTCATAGCGCCCACCCGTGGGGGGGGATTTGAGAATGAGAAAAAGTCCGATCGCGCTTACAATTCTCTTGCTCAGCCTGGGTTTTGCTCAGATGGCCAAGGCTGATAACATTCAAACGATAGCGAGCTATAACGGGACTGCATCATACGCTGATCCCGGGCCGTACCAACCGCCAACAGTCGTAGGAACGTTCAATATTCTTCCTGGAGACACCGCCGTGACAATTTCAGGTACATTCGGCAACGCGGTGGTCGAGTCAACTGCTGGCGTTAACCTGTTCCTGGGGAGTATTGAGGTTGCCCAGTGTATTGAGTATGACCCCTGCTGGGAGGGTGCCGAGGCTGGCACGCCATGGAGTGACACCCTGACTACTGCGCAGATCGCCTCTTTGGGCACTGGCGTGGTCCCCTTCTCTGCAACTCAAACCTCACAGTACACAATTCGGCTGGGCGTGACGACCCTAGACCAGGCGAGCACGACTGTGCCAGAACCATCCAGTTTCTTGTTGCTCGGGACTGGGTTGGTGGGTCTCGTTGGATCGATGAAGCGGAAGCTGCTGGCGTAGAACAGGTAATTCGCATCCATCTCGCAAAAGAGGGCGAGGCAGCCCGCGCTGCCCGCCCTCTTTTTTTGTGTCTCCAGTTTCCCCTCCCGGCAACGGGTGATGATCTGTCGGCCGAAGCCTAATTGCTAAGCGATCCACTTTGCAGGCGAAATCCAAAAATCGCGGTATCTGCGCGCAGGAGGGCAGGAATGTATGGCGGAGAGGGAGGGATTCGCTCACTGCCATTTCGAGCAAGTCATGGTGACCCCTACAGTTAGCGATTCTAGCCTGTGTTTATGCTGGTGTCGAGCACATTCGTAAATTGGGCGTGCTGTTTCCACAGTTTCCCTTATTGCCCCTAATTCCACGAAAACCGTATCACTGGTATCAGTCTCGGGCGCGACATGCAAGGCAGTGCCAACTACAAGGGGAACCCTGGCACTAGGCACAAAACTGGGCGCAGGCCCATCCCAAACGAACGCCAGTCAGCCCAGTAACACCGCCGTGTGACCTTTGTGCCCTATACAACCCAAAGCGCTTTAGGTATTATAGTCTTGAAGGGAGACATCCAATGGCATGGATGAACCAGGAACGGAAAGCAGCTCTGGCGGCAGGCTTGAAGAAGGTCCTGCCTAAGGGCTGGAAGTACTCACTTGCAGTTCGTCACCAACCAACGTTAGTTCTCACCATCAGTGGGGTGACACCATGAAGTGCCTGTTTCGCGGACGAGAAATAGACAGCGCAACTGACCCAGAGTATCTGGCATGGTACGCCG
Organism: Terriglobales bacterium; assembly: GCA_050012595.1. GTDB lineage: Bacteria > Acidobacteriota > Terriglobia > Terriglobales > Acidobacteriaceae > Acidiflorens. The sequence goes on along the minus strand of JBEKGW010000004.1, from coordinate 25,019 downwards.
AAATCATGTCGAAGATTTCGCCGTACGATTACGAGCCAGACTTCAAGACGCCCGCCGAAATAGACAGGGCGAGCCTTCAGGCGCAGCGCGTGAGTCGCGAATACTGGCGCTTGCTCTGCACGCTGCGGGCGAAGAGAAGAGTCGCTCAGGCTCGCGGGCGGAAAGAAGCCAAAGCGCGGCGGGCGCAGTTCCCGTTCCATGCGAACTTCGACGAACTCTGGGCGTCACTGCCGAAATGCCCAGCGGGTCATTACCGGGTGCTGGGCGACGAGTTCTCCTCGATGTGCACGCTTTTCTGGCTAGGTGACTACGACACGCTCAAAGAAGCGAAGCGCAGAGCGGACGGGTTGAACAGTCGTTACAACTGGCGCGGGTATCTGCTCGACGAGCATGGCAACAGGGTGACGCTATGAACTCTGCCATCATCAAGAAGGTCATGCGTGAGATGGGGCGGAAGGGCGGAATGGTCGGCGGTCGTTCGAGGTCGCCCGCTAAGGTTTCTGCTGCCCGCGAGAATGGCAAGATGGGCGGACGCCCGAAGAAGTCCCCTGGGAACGACGTCCGTCACCGGCGCGATCCGGCGATGGCACATGTTGATAGGTAGCTTGAGCCCAATGGCAGGACCGGTATGTCAACTTGTCGACTGACGGCCGATCAGCTGGAAACCTATCCAAGCACCTTAGACAGCAACCACTTAGCTGGCCGAAGTCTGTCGGCAGTGTGCCTCTTTCTCTGGGGACTCACCAGTTCGGGCGGAAACCACTGCCCAAAAACGGTTAAATCGTTGCCTAACTGCCTCCACTACAATCTCCAGGAATGCACAAGTGTGCGTGGTTCAAAAACAGATGATTTTGGGCACCAATTGACTCAGCAAATTTCTTGAAGAAATCAGTGACAGAGTCAATCGAGTTCCGGATTATTTTTTTGAACGCAAGTCTAAAAACCTCTCGGATTCTGCCGCGCTAGTAGATAGCCCCTTATTCTGCAAATCTCCTTCCATGTTTCTCCGTCAATTGCCTCACAGTGGTCGGCACGTACTCTGCAGATCTGTTTCCAGCAACAACTCCGGGTCAAAGACTCCGGGCTAAACGAGCACTGCAGAAGGTCGCGAAGGATTTCGGCGTCCGCCGAAAAGTGCTCGCAGGCTGAATACTCTCGAGGAAATTGAGCGCTCGATGTGGAGGGTCGAACTTCTGCAATGGTTCGCTCCACACCAGTCTCGATGATTCTTTGCACTGCCTCGGGGAAAAGCTTCACAAACCTGTCGTCCGCAGTGATTAAGAACAGGTCGCGTCGTTGTTCAGCGATCGCATGTAGGACGTCACGGTCCGAACCGGTCCGATGTGCCAGAAGGCCGAATGTGAGGAGCTCAGCGGGGCGCGAAATGAACTCACGAATCATCTGACGAATCATTTCGGTGATCAGACGATCCCAAGCATCCGACACGACGTTACTCCAGATGGACCGAGCTACTATGCTTTGCCGCTTTGTCGGGTTCAGCGCTTTGGCATCTGCCGCCGCTTATCCCAGTGCCTGAATCCAATTATCTTCTTGATGTGGAGTTCGTATTCTCTCGCTTGGCGATTGGTCGTGATCTTATGGATCAGCACAGTGACTTCCGGAACCGGCGGGTTCATTCCGTTGATCAAGCGCAGCTCAAATGGCACGGTGACGCTCTTCAGGCGCTTGGTCCAGTAGGGCTTGATCTGGCGGTACTCGATTTTCTTCGTGCCCGCGATGATCTCTGCTAGCCACTCCCGCTTAATGGCGGTCGTCAGCCTGTCACACTTCTTCTGCATGGTCGCTCCTCACAGACACTCGTGGTCTAAACAATCGCTCGCGTCCGGATGTCATCCAAAACTCCTATCAACTGAGTCACCTGTTCTGGACTGAACACTCCTTCTACTCCTCTGGGACTGAAGTCTGTGAAAGGTGAATCGTAGAGTTGAGCAGCGCGCATCCAGCCGCTCTGCGTGAGATAGTCAATGACCAGGCTGACGAACTGAATCTGGTTTGCGGTTAGGGCCTTCCCGCTAAGGAAGCCGTCGAAGGCGCGCTTCGCCGCCTCTCGGTCCAGGCCCACCATGGAACGCACAAAGAGGCCAAGACCGTCACCGGAACGCACTTTGCTTATGTCGTCCGCTGTGCCTGCGCCAGCTTTGAACAGCATTTTCTCCAGAGCGTTCAAGTCCTCCTCAGTCAAAGATTCATTGAAACGGAGCTTATGGATGACCGGATCGTTCTCATGGGCTTTAAGGAATTGCTGTGTTTTTTCGCGGAATCGTTCTGCGTCGTGTCCGCTATGGAACCCCGGCAGCGCGATCTCCTGCTCGTCCCCCATCGAATCCATGAAGTCCGTGTAAATGGTCGGCCGCTTCGTCTTTTCGATGAACTTCACCAAACTGCGCAGTCTCTTGCGGACATCCTCCAGCATGGTGGTCGTTATGTCCTGCCAATATTCCTCGGTCTGCACCTCGATGATCAGCTCCAGCTCCGACCGTACCATTGGGATGCTGGCTTTCTCTTCCAAAGCACCGGCAATATCCCGCACGTCCTTGCTCCACCGGGTGAATGACTGCTCGTGCCGTAGAAGTCCGAGCTGTAGGCGCAACATCAATAGGTCGAACTGCTTCGCTTCCTGATCCTCGTCCGCCAGTTCGGACGGCAAGCCAGCCACATCGCTGGCCAACTCATTCCTCTCGTCCAGGCCGAGGGTGTCCCATGCCTTTGCCTCCGCGTACTTCTCTACCAGCTTGCGTCTTGGGCGGACGATGAAGTTGTTCACGTTCATCTGTTCAACTTCCTGGCGCAGCCGCTCAGCCACTTCCTTCCGCAGTTCGTTCTTGCCCTCAGGATCCTTCTGTTTGTCGAGTTCGGCGATCAGTTCGACGCGGCTTGCAAAGAGCTTCTTGCTCAGCGATTCGCTCCCTGATCCGGCAACCGTCTCCGGGTTCTGGCTGAAGAACTCCAGGTTTTGACAGTAGTCGAAAACATAAAAGTATTTCTTGTTCCTGCCCATCCCAAACAGGTCTGGTCGCAGGCGCGTACCGCGGCCGACCATCTGCCAGAACTTCGTTTTCGACCTCACCATCTTGAAGAACACCAGGTTCACGATCTCCGGGATGTCAATGCCGGTATCTAGCATGTCCACCGAGATCGCGATGTGCGGCGCACGGGCCGGGTTCGAGAAGTCATCAATGAGCGACTGCGCGTACTCCACCTGAAAATCAATCACGCGGGCGAAGTTGCCCTTGTAATGCGGATAGTTCTTGTCGAACCGGTCGGCAATAAACTGCGCATGGTCATGATTCTTGGCGAAGATGATGGTCTTGCCCAGGCGGTCACCGTTCGCCACCTTCATGCCGCGCATCATCAGGTGCGCCAGGACCTTGTCCACGGTATCTTCGTTGAACAGCCAGCGGTTGAGGGCCTCGGGCTCGACAGTCCGCGGGATGTTGCCGTCTTCGTCCCATTCAATCGCGTCCCAACGTTCCTTCTCTTCGTCGCTCAATTGGTCGTATTTCAGCCCTTCGCGCTGGAACTTCAGCGGGACAGATACAGCCTTCGGCGGGACCAAAAAGCCGTCTTTCACTGCCTCGTCCAAGCCGTAGTTGTCAGTCGGGACGCCATCTTCCAGATCGAACAAACCGTAGGTGTTGTGGTCCACTTCGTTCTTAGGTGTCGCTGTCAACCCGACCAGGAACGAATCGAAGTACTCAAAGATGGCGCGGTACTTCTGATAAACCGAGCGGTGGGCCTCATCAATAATGACCAGATCGAAGTGGCCGGGACCGAACTGTCGCCGGCCATCTTTGGTTTCATCAATCAGGCGGAGTATGGTGGGATACGTGGACACCAGCACTCGCGCCTCAGCAATCTGCTCGGGATGTTCGAGCACATTTACGGCAGCCGCGGATGGCAATTGCGTCTTGAAAACATTCGTCGTCTGTCTCACCAGTGCGATTCGATCCGCCAGGAAGAGAACGCGCTTTACCCAGTTGCAGCGCATCATCAAATCGCATAGAGCAACCACTGTGCGCGTCTTGCCGGCGCCGGTCGCCATCACGACCAAGGCCTTGCGCTCGTGGTCTTTCTCGAACGCCTCGCCAATGCGCCGGATCGCCCGCTGCTGGTAGAAGCGTTCGACGATTGCCTCATTAATCTCGGCAACGCCCAGGCTGGTCCGCGTGCTGCGTCGCTGAACCAGCCGTTCCAGTTCGTCTTTCTTATAGAAGCCCTGCACACTGCGCGGCGGATAGTTGTGGTCATCCCATATCCAGTGTTCGTAGCCGTTGCTGTAGAAAATGATGGGACGCTGCCCGAACTGCTTCTCCAGACAATCGGCGTAGAGCTTGGCCTGCTGCTGGCCCACGCGGGCATCGCGCTTGGTGCGCTTCGCCTCGACCAGTCCCAGCGGCTTGCCGTCGTCTCCCCAAAGCACATAATCCACAAAGCCCTCGCCCTGCGCGTTGGGCATGCCGGTCACCGGATATTCGCGGTCCTGCTTCTTATCCAGGGCCCAGCCCGATTCCTTCAGGAGCAGGTCGATAAAGTAGTCGCGCGTCTCGGCTTCGGAGTAGTTGTGTTCGTCCGGCGTGGCCTCGTTCTGTTTCTTGATCGCGGCAATCTCGGCGCGCACACGTTCGAGTTCGGCATCAAGCGCAGCTTTGCCCGTCAGCAGTTCGCTGAGTTTGGAATCTTTCTCCGCCAGTTGTGCTTCGAGCGTTTGGAGTTGCGCCAAAGTTTGCGGCGAGACAGGCGAAGTCTTCGGCAGCAGCAGCGGATCAAAAGTCAGATCGAAAGCCTGGCCACCCGCTGGCTTCTCCGCTTTGGAATATGTTCGCGCCAGCCAGAAGCAGATATGAAACAGCTCGCGCACCGCCGTCATCGAGTCCAGTTGCTGCAATGGCTTGTGGCTGTGCGCGGCCAGATTGCCCAAGTCTTTAATCAGCTTGGCCTTGATGAAGATTTTCTGACCAACCGTCGCTTTGAAAGTCGGCTCGTGGATGAGCGCGCTGAGATTGTCCTGATAGGGCAGCTTGAGCGCGGAGTCGCTCTTGTAAAGCCACGTCACGGCTAGCTCCAATGTCCGCCGAGCGTAGAAACAAGCGGCGCGCGGGTCGGGGATGACCAGGGCCTCGGCTTTTTGGCCTTCGGCGAAGAGATGTGGCCACTCGGATTGGAGAAACCAGAAGTTGCTCATTTCTTTTGAGGGCATCACAGCTCTCCTCGGAAGGCACGATGCTGAAGGACGCAGAAGAGGGCGTCCATCTTGGCCAGCGAGGCACGGTGCGCGGTTCTCAGGTTCTCAATGGCGGCGATGCGGTGGGCAAATTCTCGTTGGAGATCGCGTGGTGGCAGGATGACTGTTGTTTCCGAGAGCTGCTTGATGTTGAGGGTCGGTTGGCTGACCGTTCGTAACTCATTCGTGAAGTGGCGCTGAACGAAGTCGGTCTTGAGATAGGCGGCCACGAAAACGCGGTTGGTTGTCTCCGCTAGCGGGATGCGAGCAACTGCTCGCGCGATGTTAAAGCCCTTAACCGACTCGTCGGCCATTGCGACAACACCGGTGGACCCCACGCAACTGACTAAGACTTCATCACCGCGAAGCCGAGAGCGTTTGTAGCTTGCCTCTATGGTCGGAGCGATCGTTTTCAAAGCCGCATGATTCACGCGGCCCTCAAGAAGATCGCCAACGCGAACTAGTGGAACACCGCCAGCAAAGTCATCGCCTGGCTGAACGACACCGTAGTTGATGGTGTCGTCGTCCCGCACAAGCGAAGCAAGTGGCTTGGTCGGCCACGCTTTCGGATTCGTGGTTGGGTCGCCGAAGAGATCGAGGAAGATGGATTGGGTGAGGGTGTCGAGTTGGGCGAGGGCGGCAAGGCGCTTGGCTTGCAACGCTTCCGCTCGATCCAGCACTTCTGCAACCCGCCGCTGTTCCGCCAACGGCGGGAGCGGAAGCGGTAACCTGAGACAGCGATCTGTGCTGAGGTTTGAGATATTCGTCGTCTGTTGACCAAAGCTCCGAACTGTTGTTTGAATGCGATCGGATGAAAACCAACGGAATAGGAATCGTGGTTCAGCTTTCGTGCGATGCGGGCGAAGCACGGAAACGAAGCCGCCAAATGTCGCTCGCCACGGGAGGTCAGGAATCCAGCAGCATTTACCGACAAGATTCCAACTGTTAGCACTTGAGACTAGAATGTCTCCCGTTTCAAGAAACTGATCCGCACGTTTCACGAATCGTCCGTCCACGCCCCACACGTCAGAGCAGTCGAGTTCCGACTGAACGTTTTTCGTGCGCATGCAAGCAACCGAGCCGGGCGTGCCAACTGGAACTACGTCATCCGGCTTGAAGTTGATGCCGCGCACAAACTCAGCAACATCACCTAGCTCGACCACCTTCCACGCACTCACTTCAGCATCCCCTCCAAGTCCTTCATTCCCTGCTGAATCTCTGCCTCCAGCTTGGCGAGGTCGGCAAGGATTTCCTTCGGTGGACGGTGCTCGACCTGTTCGTGGACAACCGCTTTATAGCGGTTGAGGCTGAGGTCGTAGCCCTGCGTTACTAGGTCCGCCTTGGGCACGCAGAAGCTCTGCGCGGTGCGCGGGCGCTTGCGCTCCTTGCTATCGCGCTGTTGCCATCGGGCGAGGATGTCGGGCAGGTTGTTCTTTAGGCGATCTTCACCGGTCAGCTCGCTCTTGGGCCCGACGCCCAGTTTGTCTTCGGTCATTAGCGGCGTCCGCTTGTCGTCCAACGACCAGCCGTCGGCTTCCAAGTCGTAGAACCAAACCTGATCGGTGCCGCCGGAGTTGGTCTTGGTGAACAGCAGGATGGCGGTGGAGACTCCAGCGTAGGGTTTGAACGCGCCGCCGGGCAACGAAATCACGGCGTCAAGTTTCTGGTCCTCGATCAGCATCCGGCGCAGGCTCTTGTGCGCATTGCTCGATCCGAACAGAACTCCATCCGGCACGATGACAGCGGCTCGCCCGCCCGGTTTGAGCAGCCGCAGAAACAGCGCCAGAAAAAGCAGCTCGGTCTTCTTGGTCTTGACCACCTGCTGCAAGTCCTTGGCGCAGCTTTCGTAGTCGAGCGATCCGGCAAAAGGCGGATTCGCCATCACCAGCGTGTATTTCTCTTCTTCGCCGGCGTGATCCTGGGAGAGCGAATCGCGATAGATCACGTTCGGGTTCTCCACCCCGTGCAGCAGCATGTTCATGCTGCCGATGCGCAGCATGGTGTTGTCGAAGTCAAAGCCGTGGAACAAGTCACGATGGAAATGCTGCCTCAGCTTTGCGTTGGTCAGCACTTCGGGATGCCGCTCACGCAGCGATTCGCCTACGGCCACCAGGAACCCGCAGGTTCCGCAGGCCGGATCGCACACGATGTCCGTAGGCTTGGGCTCGACCATCTCGACCATCAACCGGATGATGTGGCGCGGCGTGCGGAACTGGCCATTCTGCCCGGCCGTGGCGATCTTGCCCAGCATGTACTCGTAGAGATCGCCCTTGGTGTCGCGGTCCTCCATCGGGACTTTGTCGATCATGTCCACGACTTTGGCGAGCAGCGCAGCCGTAGGAATGGTGAAGCGCGCCCCCTCCATGTGCTTGGAGTAGGTGGTCCCGTTGCCGCCCAGGGTCCGCAGCCAGGGAAAGACATGCTCGCCGACGATGGCGTACATGTCCCGCGGATCGAAATTCTTGAACCGGCTCCAGCGGAAGTCCTGGAAGGGCCGCTTCTTGCTGTCTTTACCTTCGGGAAAGAAGCGCTTCTGCATCGGCTTCTTTTCCCGGTTGGCCTTCAGTTCCTCGGCGGTTTCCAGCTCGTCCAGACGCTTGAGGAAGAGTAGGTAGGTAATCTGTTCGATGACTTCGAGCGGATTGGAGATCCCGCCCGACCAGAACGCATCCCAGATGCGGTCAATTTGATTGCGAATTTCGCCGGTAAGCATAGGGTTCTTTAGCTGGAACTGGTAATCGTGAAGGATCGCGGGCACAGTTGCCGTGACCTCAGCAGCGTTGGGGAAGGAACAGGAATTATCCCACAGCGGCAAACGTTCGATCTAATTGCTCGAACTCTGTCAATAGTTTCGTGACGAGTGACTGGATCGACGGCAGAAAGTACGCCCTGAACTTGTCGTGTGAATTCTCGGCGCGACTCGGACGAATGACGAGCTTCTGGTTTCGCTTGCTCCCAATACGCTCAACGTCCGGAAGCGGCATTAGCCATGCTGCGGTAATCGTGGTCATTTCTTCGTTGAGAAGAACGCCCAGCAGTCTAGTGACGCCTTTATTGCGCAAAGCGACCTCCCGTACCTCGAAGTGAACTACGTCGCCGCGCTCTTCGCACCCGCTCCTCTTAAGTGTCTTCGTGCGCGCTTTTACCTGAAGGGGCAAGGCCCGGCCAGTCGTCTTGTCGTAGAGAAGCAGGTCGATACCGTAATCATCAGCCACCGGGCGAAACGGCACTAGCCGACCGCCGGAGACGATCAGCAGAGCATTTATGACCAGGTTCTCTGCGAGCAGACCTATCTGGGTGCTTGTGAGCCTCATTTTCTTTGTGGCTGCTCCTGCGGGTGCCATTTTGGTTCTCCACGGATCGAATCCGATGTTGCCAACTTATCCTCACCAGAAGTGAGGACCTTAAGGGACTCACATTTGGCTCGACTAGTCTGGAATGAACAGCCGGCCCGCGTCTTCGCGCAGTTGCCCACGCTCGACCAATTCATCAGCGACTTCCACGATGTGATCACAAGCCTCTACTGTGGCTCGATCGATGCCGAACAGTCTCGCGACTCCTCGTCCAAGTTCAGATCTCAGAACGCCAAACTGATCCTCGACAAGGTACAGGATGGCAAGCGCAATCTCGTCGCGGTGAATCCACTCCAGCGGTCGCCTGAGCGAATCCGCGGGAATTCGGAATGTGCTTAATTGAGCGTTCGCCTTCCAAAGGAAATTACGTTGGCGCCGCCGCTCGATCTGCTTTCCGTGGACCGCAATGACAATAGCTTCTCCAATGTTCGATTGGACGTTTGAACCCGCGCGATCCACTCCACATATCTCCTTCACCCGCTCCGCTAAGAGGTCCTCGTGGATAGGGCCTTCGGCTTCCACTACTCGAACAATCAGGTCGGCTAATCGCTGGGCATTGCGCGGCTGGATCAACAGGTCGCGGTCGGCAGTGGCGACAAATTTTCGGTACGGCGTGCCCGGCTGATAGCGGCGTTCTAGTGCAGGCGGATCGGCATGGTCAGATCGCACCGGCGAAGAAGGAGAACTCGAAACAGGCGGTGGATCGCTTGGTTGGGACACGCCCTGGACAGACTCCTCGACAGGCCGGGCTTCGGCCAAGCTAAGACTGAAAAGAACCCGTTCAATTGCACGATCTTGATCGTGAAACCACTCCGTTGACCATACGCGGTGGATGCGCCATCCCATCGACTCCAAGACGCGTTGTCGAAGAATGTCGCGGTCACGCGCAGTGCGTGTGCTGTGATAGGTCGCTCCATCACACTCGACGCCCAGCACGTATCGAGACGGGTCCCGCGGGTCACGCAGCGCCAAATCGATGCGGAATTTGCTGGCACCCACCTGCTGGTCAACCGTCAATCCTCGGTCGCGGAGGGCGGTCGCAACGGCATCCTCGAAATCGTTGGTTTCCTCGGCAGTAGGAATCGAGGGAGGACGAGGCAGTTCGCAGTGTCTCTCCGCATACGCGATGAAATCACGCAGTGCAACAGCGCCCCGATTGTTTGGGCTGATACCGCCGAGTTCGTGCGATCTGATACCCGTTACCAAGGTCGTCTGCCACTTGGCGCGTGTGATCAGGACGTTTAGGCGCCGCCAGCCGCCCTCCATGTTCAGAGGGCCAAAGTTCAAGCTCAAGTGGCCATTTGCATCCTTCCCGTAACCGACGCTGATCATCATTGCATCCCGCTCATCGCCTTGTACGTTCTCCAGCGATTTCACGAAAAAGGGCTCATGCAATGAGGAATCCATAAGCGGAAGAATGTCGGGACGCTGTTCTAAGGCCTCGGCGATCGCGTCCTCAATAGCCTCCTTTTGTTGTGCGTTCATGGCGACAACGCCGAGCGACCGATTTGGAAACCGAATGAAGTGCTCTATCACTAACTCGGCTACCCTACGCGCCTCAACGCGATTGGTGCGACTGCGACCGCGATCCCATACACCATCAGGCACACATTCCAATCGAACGCCCCGACCATCGGTGTCAGTACAAGCGGACGGAAAGGTCACGAGCCGATTTTCGTAGAAAAAAGCATTCGAGAACTTGATCAGCCGCTCATCCCTGCTGCGGTAGTGCCATTTGAGGTATGCCTCCCTGAAGAGCGGCACCGTGGCGACAGCATCGTCAAGCAGAGATTCAAGAGGCTCGTCGGCGACCCCGGCATCTCCATCAACGCTCTCGTCATCCTCGTCGAGTTCGAGCTGCGCCCTGAAAAATGAGGTTGGCGGCAGCTGATTGCGGTCGCCGGCGACCACTACCTGTTTCGCACGCAGGATGGCAGCAATGCCTTCGGGTGTCGGTAGTTGTGAAGCCTCGTCGAAAACCACAAGGTCGAATGTTACGCTGCCCGGTTTGAGGTACGTGGAAACAGAAATCGGGCTCATCAACATGCAGGGCTTTAACGCCTGGAGCGCATGGGGAATCTCGGCGAAGAGCTTGCGCAATGGCTTAATTCTTTTTCGTTTCTGCAATTCGCGCCTGAGCACGCCCACCTCACTCCCGGCGATGGTTGACTGTGCCGCACGCAGGCGCCGAGCCGAATCAGCCGCCTTACCTTGAATGTGAAGAGCGACCAGTGCTCGAACTAAGCTATCGAGTGATTCAAATTTCTTCACCAGCTCTTCGCGTTGCGCGGCACTAAATGTGGTCAGCACGTCAGACTGGGCCATCACGGCACTTATCCAGAGCTGATAGAACCGGCGCTCAAAAGCGTCAGGCGCGCACTTGGCGCTTATTGAGCCAAGACCGGCCACAAACGCGCCTAAACCAGCCCTGTCACACTTCTGCAGCGACCGTTGAAGGGCAACCCATTCCTGGATTAGGGAGAGGTTGTCAAGCAACTCAGATGCGCGGTTAACGAGCGCTTTGCTGCCCGTGCATTCAGCAGTCACACCATCGTCGAAGCCCCCCGGCCAATATCGATCCAGCCGCTCGACTGCGTGACGGAACGCTTCAGAAAGGACTTTCGGAACTTCGCCGGTTGCGTGACGAAAGGGGTCCGAGAGCTCGATCGACCGTACAGCCTGCTTTTTGATTGCGAGCAGTATGCCCATAAGTGTCGCCGCTACGCGGCATCTCTTTGCCGCCCGCAACAGGGCCTCATGGTTGCGGATCTCCGAAGGTTCGGCTTCGATGGCAAGTTCCGCCCGATGAGCCGCAAACCAGCTTTCGATTTTCAGCAACCGGCAAACGATTTCGTGGAGACGGACGGCGACGGAATACGTGGTTTTTACGCCGGCTCTTGCGGCGGACATTCAAAACCGCAAAAAGAGATTGAGGCGCCGCCTGCGAGACAAGGGATTGGTTACCGCCCGCAGGAAGAATACCGAGACCTATGAAGAATCGCACTCCTGAAGAGACTCGCAACAGAATCAATCGCATATCAGAAGCGCTCTTTGGAACGCCCGATGAAATTGGCGAGGAAGAAGCGGAGCAGCTGTTGAGCGAGGCTGGACTCGACCCTGAAGCAATAAAAGAGCGTGTCTATAAACGGCTATATGCAGAAGCACAACAGTTTTGGATGGCAAAGAAAGAATTACCCCCGCTGTTGAAAAAAGCGTTACGGGACCTGCGCCCGCTGTCCGCGCCACCTCGTAACGAATCCGAGTTGGCACGTCAAGCAAAAGCCGGTGTCGAGCGAATTGTAGAGAAGGCAAAGGTATTGGCGTCGGCGCTCGTGCCAGACGCGCCATTAGAATTTGCCGAGTCATATCGGAAAAAGCAAGGTCTGACCGAGAGAGACAGAAAATCTCTTAGCGCAGTGCAGGAACAAATAAAGAGAAAAATCGAGCGGCTCAAACGCAAAGATGACGAAGGTTGACCCAGGACCGGCATATGCGAAGGCGCTTCTTGCCGAGTTGAAAGTTTCCGGACCGGCGAATGCCCGCAGTGTTGCTAAAGAGCTCCAACTGGATGTCAATGAATTGGACGTAAAAGGCTTCGACGGTGCCCTTGTGCGAGCGAAGGGAACACCTTTCGCCGCGATTATCGTGAGAGATTCGATTCGGGAATCCGGGCGCAAGAACTTCACGGTTGCCCATGAGATTGGCCATTTTGTTCTTCCTGGTCACGAAAACGCCGATCTCGTATGTACATCAAGCGAGGTCGGCAACTGGTCAGATTCAGCAAAGGAATTTGAACGGGAGGCGAACGAGTTCGCTGCCGAATTGCTGATGCCCGAAGTTGTCGTGCGACAGATTATGGGTAGATCTGAACCGTCGCTTGAGTTGATTGGGAAGATCGCTTCCTCATGTGAAGCCTCCATGTCAGCAGCGGCCTGGCGCTTCTGCCACCTCACGGGTCATCGCTGTGCCATCGGCTGGTCCGGGGCTGAAGGGAGTTCATGGTCGAGACGCTCAGAAGAGTTCAGATTTGGGATAAGTCTCGCAGGAGCAACGCGCCAGGGGACATTCGCTAATGACTGTTTCGCTGGTCGCGATACTCCAGACCGTCCAGAACCAGTTTCCGCTGACCTATGGTTAGACAGTCACAATGTCGCAGCGGGTGCCCGCATCTGGGAACAATCGAAGGCGCTACCCTCATACTCAAGCGTCCTAACGCTGCTCTGGATAAAGGAAAGGGTCGAGATTTACTCCGATTCCGATGAGGAAGCTGGTCTAGATGAGCTCGATCCCGAGCAATTCACGATGAATCGGCGTCGATGGCCGAGATAAAGCGACGGCTCCGTGCTCCCGCAACCATTGTTGAAAGAGGGATACCGCGCTGCCGCCCCGCCGCGCTTTCAAGAATGGCTCCTGAACCTTTTTGCCTTCGCGTCGACTGACTGTCGGACACCAATAGCCTTCAATTTAACAGGCTCTTATGTGACTTCTGCGAGCCAAGTGTGTGCCAAGTTTCCTGGGAAATGGGACGAGGGCTGCACCGTCGACTCCGCTTCGATCACCTTACAATTCTTGAGTGGTGGATCGCATTCCGTGCTCGTGCGTGACCTGTCCCAGCTGTGGGGCTTGGGTTGGTCGTTAAAGGGAAGACTCTCGAAGACGATAACAATAATAAGGAGAAGCTGAGCGCCATCTGTCCGGTGCCGGACTGTGGTAAGGAATTTGTTTTTTACCTGGATTGGAACAATCGAATCATCTTTGTGCCAGACAGCAAGACTGTCGATGGGAGAAGAATGATCCCGATGAGCGATCGCGCATACGAAGTGCTCCGGGCCCGCGCCGCAGGTAGGGGTTACAAGACGACTGTGACCATGCCTCTCGACGTCTGGGAGGATGAGTGGAAACAATAAGCCTGCGTGTTGGCGCCCCTACCGTGCCGCCTTTACCGAGTCACGGATTGACCGCGCCTCGTACAGTTCGAGACCGCAGTCGAGAGCCAGCTTGAAGAACTCTTCTGCGGAATCGTCGCCGCGCAGCCTGTGACCTCTGGTGAGCTGTCTTGCGAACGCGCCGAGCGGAACAATGTCAGAAGAGGTGACAGGCCCCATGTCCGCAATCTTCTGCCGGAACGCTTCGATCACCGCAGGCGGCAAGTCCGGCCCGTACAGGAAGTAGTGCAGGTATTTCAGAAAATGGGGATGCCTGAAGATAGCCTCGCCATGCGTGCCGCTTTTCTCGAAAATCTGGGCACGCGAACGGCCCCTGCCCCCCACGTTGAAATCGGGATCGGTAAAGTATTTTGACCTGACATCCGGAATTGCCTTACGTGCGATCAGCGATTTCATCAACCCGAGAGCAGCTTCGCCGACCGCGTTCCAGTGTTCCGGGTCGTGTTTCTCGTTAGACGCAGGAGCGAAGTCGATCCGGCCAAGCAGCGCTTTTTCTTCGACCATCAGTTCGATGCAATTCATCAAGAGCTCCAATGACGATCCGCAGCCGTAAGACGATATCGCAGCTGGGGCACCGCACACCGACGAAGCCTTCCTATGCTACGACGAGTAGGGACAGGTTATCTATCAGGTTGCCGGCAGTTCAGAAAACGAACTCCAGAGCGAGGCACCGCGGAGCGCACCCAGAGCAAAGCCCAGCCCCCGAAAAACCGGCAGAACGAAGCAAATCGAGAAAACGATCTGGAAAGCGTACGAAATTCATCTCGACTTTTGCGAGCACTGCGTGTGAGATGAAAAACCCCCGCGCTGGTCACGCGTGTTTATGGGATTAGCGCGCCTGACGACTCGTCCCGGCGCGGTCCATCTTTGATGTATATGCTTGGGCAACGCCGACACTGGATGCTATCGGGGTGGACTCTGCCGTTGTTGGCACTACGTCCTCCGAGGACGCTATTGCCTTTGTATCCGCAATACGGACAGGCTCTCAGCGGTTTGCAGTAGTCGGGGATCGGACCGAGTGCGAAGGTAGAGGCTGCGGCCGCAACGGTGAAAACCCGCGCCAGGAAGGCTCTTCGGTTCATCGCTTCAACGCCTCCATATCCAGTATAGCAAAGCGTTTTTGCTAAAAACCGGCCCTTTTTGCGGTGATAGAATGACTGACCTGACCGGCGAATTGTACGAGAATGGTGTGAGAAGGAACCAGGAGAGATGGCATGTGGGTTCGTTCACGTTGTGCCACGGCGAGCCGAAAACTCGAACTTCAACGACCATGAAAAAGACGACAGAAGAAGCAGTTCGAAAAGCAGCCAAACAACTAGCCGAAAAGCAAGACACCCGCCATTGAGGAAAACCTGCTGCATGTGAGCGCCGCTGTTTGTCGCATTCCGTGCCCGTGTGAAAGCTGTAGGGAAAGCAGAGTCTGAAAACCGTAAAACAGCTAGTCTGGAAAGCGCACGAAAATCATATCGATTTATGCGAGCAATGCGCGATGTGCGAACAGAAGTGACAACGTGGACCCCTGTATTGTGGGCATGTTTCTCTCTGGTGCTGCAATCGGGTTAGGCCCCAGTTCAGAAAACGAACTCCCGGAATAAGGCGCCGCAGAGCGCACCCCAGAGCAAAGCCGAGACCCCGAAAAAACGATAGAGCAGAGTCAGCCTGAGCGTCTGCGGCCTGTCCTGCCTTACCAGAACAGCGGCCTGCCGTGCTCGCCGACGTGACGCAGCCGACACCGGCACAAATCATCTCTTTTGGTAGCCTTTTCTGGACAGCAGCGAGCCTATTGTTACTACCTAGTACACAGTGCAAACCGACCGCTCAGTCGGTCGTTTTTGTAAGTCCTTTGTTCTCATCATCATGCCTGGCGCCCGCCTGAGCCGTCGAGCCTTGTATGTTGTTGATTCGATGCGAGTTCGAAGAGGGGGGATAGGCGCCCTAAAAATGAAATCCCACTCAATCCCGTAGCGTGCGCCGTCAATACACGCATTTCCGCGAAATGAATTTCATTTTTCCCAACTTCATTTTCGGCCAGCGGAAAGCGCTCCCAGCGGGGAGTGGCTCATACCCGAGCCGCCGTCACCTGATCGCGAGGGGGCAAGAAACCGGGCGGGTGTGGACCGCCATGATATCCCCCTTTGCCCGGCTGCGGGATCTCCAATCCGCGCTGCTAACTGGGAATAACCGAGCTGCCGAAGAGCCGAAACCGGGCGGTTCGGAAGCCAAAACCGGTTGTCTGGGCAGCTGCATCATAAGTCCACAAGAAACACACCACCTTATCAGCCAGCCCCCCACTCGCGATTCCGGAAACGGATGGAGGGATGGAGATTCCTCTCAAGAGCAAGAGCAAAACCAAGTGCAAGAACCGATTCGCGGAACCGTACGCGGAGATGCAGAGGAGTCAGGACAACTTTTACTGGTCGCAAATGTTGAAGCATTTACCTGAGCAAATACGTGGTCCGGTTCCAAACAAGAAAGAGCGAGAACAAGTGATACGGCACTTGCGGAGTAAGCGCTCGTTAGAAATTCAGCGCTATTTCAACGCGATGCGTGACTGGATTGGCGAGCGAGAAATGCGGACTGAAAACCGTCGATTCCAGTGGTTCGCCTCAATCGCCTTGAGTTGCCTCACAACATCCCACCTTAGGCGACAACCGTTGTCGGACACCGAGCAGCATGTCTCGGCCCACGTTTGCAAAGTCCGGTTAGCCGACCAACCGGGAACTACTCCAATCGTGGACACAAGCGCGTTTCCCCAGTACGGATCTGGTGAAACTTCCGAGAAGAGGACTTCTGGCCCCAGGAGCCGCGCGGCCCGGCGGATTTTGAGTGCACAGAAGGGTTCTGCTCCGTTTGGAAAATTTTCTACTCTACTCTATTTCTCAACAGGTTACAAATCAGTCAAGTTGCCCCTTTCTGACCCAATCCTCACCGTTTTGACCATGGAACTACTGCAGTTTTACTACAGCGACACATGGGTCGAATGCGCCCACACAGTAATGTACGAATCGGCATCATTCCGAGACGTCCATGCTGTCTATTCCATAAAGTTTGCCGATCAGGCCGAAGCCCCATCCCAATGCATAAAGGCAATAGCTTACCCAAGTAGCGATTCTGTAGAGCCTTTCCTGGTGTGTCCTCGCAGCCTGCGCATCAGCGAGTGTTGCAGATGTTAAATTGTCGACGCGACGGTACAGGTCCGAGATTCCAGTACTGAGTTGGAAAGTTGCGGATGTGATCGCCTTGGCGTCTTCAGTTGAAGGCGATCCATCAGCACTTTCGTTAACTACGGCGCGCGCGGTGAGTTCGCCGATATGCCGAAACGCTACTTGTTCCCCTTGAAGTTGGTCCAGATTCTTCTTTAGGTCTGCTTTGTGCGGTTCCTGCTGTGGCAGCCTATCCATAAGGGACGATAAATTGTCGCATAACAGCAGTTCAGTGCTATAAACCGCCGGTGAGTACCGAGAGAAAGCCTTTCACGATGTCGGAAACGGGCGAGACAGGCGTAGAATGGTATAGTTTTCGAGCTCAAAAAGAAAATTCCCGTTGACAGCAGATTCGTTTGGTTAGTGCGAGGAGGTGACATTGAAAGCGTGCCGGCTCTCCATAGCTGCTGTACTCATCCTTTGCGGTCAAAGCTTCGCTCAGGAAAGACCGTCCAAGGGTCCTGAACCTAGTAGGCTAACGCCTCCGCAAAAGGTCTTACCCAACAAAGAAGATTCGGACCTTGAAACTCAGAACCGGCTCAACCGGCTCGCCCAGATGCGGCGTGAACACTCGGATGCAACCGGAAAACTGCGCCCTGACCTTTTCGCGAAGGGCCTGGCCCAGATGCGCCGCATGAAAGTCGTCCATCAAATTGGCGGCGGCGTTGAAACCCAGCCCGGTAAGCAAGCCTCAGGCGGGTCCGACGCCGGGCCATCATCCGTATTAACGGTGCACAAATGAGGCGATGCATCTGCGCGGTTGTGTTGACTACCTTCGCAAGCCTGCCCGCCACTGCCAATGGACAGGACTGGATCCAGATCGGCCCCCAACCGATCCAGGGCCAGGGATTCTCCACACTGCCGAACGCCACGGCTTCCGGCATTGTTACGGGCATCGCGATTGATCCGAGCGGCCCGTCGGATTCCACCATCTACATTGCCACTGGCGGCGGAGGCATCTGGAAAACCAGCAATGGAGGCGCCGCCTGGAACGTCACCACTGACTCCATGCCCACCCTAACAATGGGAGCCGTGGCGCTCGATCCTTCCAATCCGTCCATCGTTTACGCTGGCGTTGGGGGCCCGTGGTGCTGCTTTGAGGGCGGAGGACTCTACACGTCCCAGAACGGGGGAGATCAATGGGCTGCGCAGAATCCGCGCGGCATCTTCAGCGGTGATCCCATCAATGCCATCGTCCTACCTGCTTCAGGCACGGTGCTTGTGGCTACGCCCAATGGACTGTATAAGTCAGTCGACGGCGGACAAAACTTCGGCAATAACTCGCCCCAGTTCAACAATGCGAGTCCTATTTCCATCGCGACGCCTAGAGGAAGCGTCACCCACGTCAACATCAGCGACCTGAGGCTCGACACCGCGACACCGACCACCGTCTATGTGGCCATCGACAACGAGGGCATCTACAAGTCCGTCGACTCCGGAACCACTTTTCCGGCCTCCGGCATGTTGCTGGGCCCTTCGACGTTTCCAGCAGCGGTCAGCAGCACCGGAGATGTATTCATCAAGTTCGTGCAATCAACTCAGCCCAACAACAGCACGTTTTACGCGTTTCTCTGTTCGGGCATCAAACTCCAGCCGTGCGCGCTTTTCAAGTCTATCAACGGTGGCGCGTCCTTCACCGCGGTGACCCTCACCGGAATCAGCATTAACCAGGGAGATTACGACCAGATCGTCGGTGTAGATCCGCAGGACGCACAACGCATCTACATCGGCTTAAGGCAGCTTTACTTTGTCGCGGATGGAGGAGCCAACGGTATCAGCACCCAAAATCAGATTGACAACAACGGGGCGCACACCGACGATCATGTGATTGTTTTTAGTCCGGCGAGCCATATCACCGCTCCTCCTCCGACGCAGGTCTATCTCGGCACGGACGGTGGAGTCGCTACGACAGCCACCAAGAGCAGCGCTCCCGGATCGCAGTGGCAGTTCCTCAACGGCGGCATCTCCTCGGCCCTGCTGTATGCCATAGATATCGGCCGCGGCAGCGGAGCCAACAACGTCTACAGCTACGGCGCATCCCAGGATAACGGTACATTTGTCAAAACTCCCACCGTAGCCAGTCCGGAGTGGCAGTTCCAGTGCTGCGGCGACAGCGGCAGCGTTGCCGTGGATCCCCTGAATCCACTCCATGCCCTCGCTGTGGATGACGGCTCCCTGGCATGCACGACCAATGCTCATGACTGGTTCAGCTGCGGCAATCTGCCCTCAAGCAAAATCGGGGCCAGTCTGGTTAGCTTCGATCCCAGCGGCGGAACTGTCTATGTCGCCAGAGGCTTTCAGCTCTTCCAAAGCAAAGATAACGGCTCGACATACTCGTCGATGCAGACCTTCTCGCAGAGCATCAGTGTGATCGCCCAGGTCAAAGGCAATCCAAACTTGCTCTGGGTCGGACAGGGGGACGGAACTATGCAACAGACCACCAACGCGCTGCTCGGCTCTTCTGCCACATGGACTAAAGTCACTGTCAGCGGTGCTCCCTCCAACCAGGCCGTCACCGGCGTCGCCATCGATCCCACTAACCAGTTGAGCGTAGTCGCCGTCTATCCCGGTTTTTCCGGCTCTGCCGATCCTCCGCAGCACGCGTTCCTTACCGTCAATGGCGGCTCGACCTGGCAAAACATTAGTGGGGTCGCTGGAGGCGGCGACGATAACCTTCCCGACCTCCCTCTGCATGCCGTGGTCGTCGTTCCTGCCACTAAGCCACACGCCATCGTCGTGGCCACCGATACTGGACTGCTCGAAACCGCCGACACTGGGAAAACATGGCGGATCCTCGGCAACGGGATCCCTTCCGTCGAGATCACAGGCCTGGCCCTCGATTCGGCCGTGACCCCTTTCGTGCTGCGCGCGTCCACGTGGGGCAGGAGCGTCTACCAGTTCGTCAATTCTTCGTGCGGCGGTGTTGGTCAGCCTTGCTGCCTCGGTTCCCCGTGCAATTCAGGCCTGGTTTGTGAGAACGTTGGCAACCAGACCGTTTGTAGCTGCGGAAATTTGAACCAGCCCTGCTGCCAACCCGGTAGTACATGTAGCCCTGCCTTTAGTTGCGACATTAACCAGCAGTGCACCTGCGGCGGCCTTAACGAACCTTGCTGTGCGGGGCAACCGCAGTGCAGCACCGCGACCATCGGCGGCAACACGGTCCCGCTTGCTTGTTCTACCAAGACCTTCACGTGCATCACGACTTGCCAGACCAACGGTTCGAATTGTTGTGGTAATACCTGCTATGGCGGGCTGGTATGCGTGGCGGGGAAATGCGAATGCGGCGGACTGGACCAGGAGTGTTGTGCGCCGGGAGGCACTTGCGGTTACGGGTTAACCTGTGCAGACGGTTTTTGCCACGGCACAAGTAGCTCGTGCGGCCAATGCAAAACACAGAATACCTCTTGCATCGATCTTTGCGGCCCACCGTCCTCCTCGCCACAGTATCAACAATGCTCATGCAATTGCAGCAACTTCCTATGCGATTGCTACAAAGCGAGCACTTGCGGTATTTCTTGTCCGATTCAGAACTGCGGCCCTCCTAGTGGCCCTTAGGCGGTTCTGTTCTGTCGTGTACTTAACGCGAGACACGCGAGCCGTCGGGAGACGAGTAATGAGAACCGAACTGCTTAGGACGATGCTTTTAATTCTCTTGCTTCTCGGGTCCATGACCGCGGTCGAGGCCCAACAGAAGAGCTCTGGGGAAGCAGATCTTGACTCCAAAGCCAACGCAAGGACCGTCAAGGCTGGTTCGGTGACAATCAACATGCCCGAGGGCATGACCAAGGATCAGGCTGATGCCATTCTCAACGAACTGAGACAGATCAGGCAGTTGCTTGAGAAGCAACAGAGCGCGGGCACCGAGGCGAAAGCGCAAGCTCAACAGCCACCTCAGAAAGTTAATATGAGTATTGGCAACGGCTGGTATTCTCTTGGTCGCGACGACGCACCGCTGACCGTAGTTGAGTTCACTGATTACCAGTGTCCCTTCTGTGGCCGTTTCCACACGGATACCTTTGCCGACCTGAGGAAGAATTATATCGACACTGGCAAAATCCGCTTCGTCAGCCGGGACTTGCCTCTCGGTTTTCATGAGAACGCGCTAAGAGCGGCGGAGGCGGCGCGTTGTGCCGGGGACCAAGGGAAATTCTGGGAAATGCGCAATGCACTGATTTCCAACTCTATAGATCTGAGCCAGGGTGCGATCCTCAAATATGCCCAGGCATTACCAGTGGACATGGGGAGATTTCGTCCCTGCCTAGAAGGAGAAAACCACAAAGCCGAGGTCCAGAAGGACGTTGCCGATGCTACTGCTCTGCAGATCAGCGGAACCCCAACGTTCATCCTCGGCAAGACTTCGAAGGGGAATCTCGCTGGCACGGTGATCGTCGGCGCGCAGCCATACTCCGCCTTCGACACCGCGATTCAGCAAATGTTGAGCGGGAATCAATAAGCACCAAGTCGGCGCTAGCTAGTAAGGTGGATTGGAAGTTCGATGTGTGCAAACATTCAGAACCCGTACTATCCTAGCGTGTCAAAGTGGAATTCAAGGAATCGCGACTGGATTAGAAAACTACGCATTCCTAACTCCAGGTATGGAAATCAAGAAGGCCAATCTTTACGGGGCTTCCACGGGAGCTGTTCTGGTCAGGTTTTCTAACGCCGCTACCGTAAACGTGACGTGGTCCACAAACGGGCTTGTGGGAGATCGACGGATCGTTTCCTCGAAGCGGACTTCTGGCCCGGAACCAATTTCCGGTTTGCGTGGCATCCAATTCTCAATGAGTGTAAACGCCCGATTTCTTCATCCTACGGTTTGATGATTTGGCGACGGCCGTCTTTGTTGGTTAGGGTAAGCGAGGTCTCTCCGCCCTCGGAGCTTAGCACGATGTAGGTGGGATCTATTCCCCCGCTGAGGTCAATCCCCGAGCCCTGCTCGGTTGTCGCAATCTTCACGGAAGGCCGACCATCGGGACGAATCAGCCGAAGTACGACCGCTTCGGGGAAGATCCTTTCGCCGTGCTCAGTAGGCGAACCATCCGCCCGGCGCGCCGGACCTTCGGGAATGACCGAAATGGACGCTCGCACTTTCCCTTGGGCATCGACGATCTCAAGCGCTCGTGCGCGAACTACTTGCTCAGCGCCGCTTGCTTGTACAGGCGCGGCGTGGTGGGACAGGACGAAAATCAGCATTCCAAGATTCACCAAGGTAAGCGCTGCCAGTGCATGCGTGTTCTTCATTGCGGCTTTCCTCGATTCGACTCGATGTCAGGGATTACGCTGGGCCGGGTACAGCGTTGTCGATTGTAGTACACATGGCTCCGACAAAGGAGGGCGTAGTTGGCGAAAAATCCCGATAGCACTCATTGACCTTGCGAGGGGGTTTTGAGCGCTTTCGCTTGTTCTCAACAGTTAGTGTGGAGCATAGTTGCCGTTGAACGGAGAAATGCGGGTTGCTGCTTCGATGAAACCACCGACCATTGAGGGCGTAGTTGAGACCAGTTTGTACGTCACGGACGTGGCACGTTCTGTTCAGGTTCTACTGCGAGGTGCTGGGGTACGCGCCTATCGATACGGACGAGCGGATCACGGCGATGAGTGACGCCAAATAGCCGGAGATTCTGTTGTGGCGCGCACGCGAGACGCGGCGGACTAACCACGTGTCTGCCCGCATCCTGGCCAGGTCCTATCGAAAATTGCGGGTCGGTCACCACAGCAACTACTGTCCAAAAATCTGACAGTATAAACATGCAATGGTCACACTTGTAAACGGCCAATATACGCCACGTAACCACCGTTGCTAATAGACGCTTCTATAGAGTTGGATTATAAGTGACCGCAAGTCGCCTTTCCCTGGTGTGGCAGGCATGAGGCGTTCCACAATGGGGTTTCTCCAACCTGAAAACGAAGTGGCGAGGCTCGACGCACTCGAGAGCTTCAAGATTCTTGACACACCGCCTGAGCGATCCTTTGATGACCTTACCTCTTTAACAAGCTATATCTGTGGAACACCAATCGCGTTCATCGGATTCATGGACTCGGATCGGCTATGGTTCAAGTCGAGAACCGGCTGGGATGTTCCCGAAGTCCCGCGTGACATGTCGTTCTGCGCCCACACCATTCTCCAATCCGATGCGCTCGTCGTATCCGACACGCTCACGGACGACGGGAGATTGGCAATTTGTCCCCTGGCAACCCATGGGGGTGTACGCTTCTATGCTGGCGTCCCGCTCATGTCGTCAGAAGGCTACGCACTAGGAACTCTGTGTGCGATGGACTCTATTCCACGCGGGCTAACACCCGGCCAGACCAACGCTTTACGAATCTTAGCGCGACAGGTTGTCAGTCTCGTCGAATCACGAACGCTAGCATCCACGGCTGTCCTCAGAGCCAGTTCCATCCAACAGGGCAGTGAGTTGAGTGATGAAACGCGAAAAGTTCTCGGATTCTCCTTCTGGCGAGACATTTCAGAGCAAAAGCGGGCACACGACGCTCTACGACGCAGTGAGCAGCGCCTGCAAGGCGTCATCGGCTCGGCAATGGACGCGATCCTCACGATCGACAGAAATCAGCGCATCATCGTGTTTAATAAGGCGGCAGAACAAATTTTCCGCTGCACCGCCTCCGAGGCTTTAGGGCAATCCATCGATAAGTTCATCCCCGGAAGATTCCGCGCGATCCATGGGCAACACATTCAGGGATTTGCAACGACCGGTGTTACTGCCCGGTCCATGTACTCGCCGGGCACACTGTTCGCTCTCCGGGCTGACGGGGAAGAGTTCCCGATTGAAGCGGCGATCTCCCAAGTGGAGTGTGACGGTGAGAAGCTCTTTACTGTCATCTTGCGTGACATAAGCGCTCGGCGGCGAATGGAAGCGGAACTATTCCAGGTACATAAGATGGAAGCTGTAGGGCAGCTGGCCGGCGGCATTGCCCATGAATTTAACAACTTTCTGGGGGTAATTCTCGGTTTCAGCGAACTTCTGTCTGAAGAAGCCGTGGAAAACGAAAAAGTAGGGCGGCTTGTGACAGAGATTAGGGCGGCGACGCAGCACGCTGCCTCGCTGACCCGTCAGCTCCTTGCTTTCAGCCGCAAGCAAGTATTGGAACCGCAGGTATTGGACATCAACCAGTCCATCTGGGAGGGTCATAAACTGCTTCGCCGATTGGTGCCAGCGAATATAGATGTAGTTCCTGTGCTGGCGCGCACAATCGGACGAGTGAGGGCTGATGCGGGCCAGCTTCAGCAGATCCTTGTCAACCTCGTTGTAAATGCGCGTGATGCCATGCCGCAGGGCGGGAAAGTAGTCATTGAAACTGCTGACGCTGAACTCGACGAAACATACACAAGCCAACACGTCGATCTCCAACCCGGCAGCTACGTGCTGCTCTCCGTGAGTGATAGCGGCCTGGGAATGAATGCCGAGACGCGCTCGCACCTATTCGAGCCCTTTTACACCACGAAGGACCCCGGAAAGGGCACGGGACTAGGACTCTCAACCGTCTATGGCATCGTCAAGCAGAGTGGCGGCCACATCAGCGTAGAAAGCATCGAAGGGAAAGGCACGACCTTTCGCATTTACCTGCCCCGGACTCAAGAAGCAACTGAAGAATCCGACATACGAACGTCCCGACTAATCGAGCGAAAGCACACCGGACCGGCAACCATACTCGTCGTGGAGGACGAGACCGCTCTCCGACGATTGATCTGTTTCTCCTTGGAGAAACGGAAGCATAAAGTTCTGGCGGCGAAGGATGGCGCAGAAGCGTTTGAAATCTTCCGCCAGCACGCCGCCGAGATTCAGCTGATCGTAACCGATCTCATGATGCCTCGAATGGATGGCCTTGAGCTCAAACAGCATATTGCGGCCTCGAGGCCGGACGTGAAATTCCTGTTCATGTCCGGCTACGCAGAGCACCTTGTGGACCAACATCGTGGATCGTTGGAAGGCTGCGCCTTCCTGGCTAAGCCGTTCCTTCCTGAGGAGCTTGCAAACAAAGTCAGCGGTCTGTTGTCCGGAGACGCTGCCGCATGAAGTATAAGAACGCCTGTAGCGGGGTGGAACGGTTGTCGGTCCCGGCCGGACGGCAGTCGACGACGGTCGGGAAACACCGTTCTTCTAGGACTCCTGTGTAGTCGGCAACCCTGAAGTTATCCAGAAACTGATTGGATAAGAGCGAAGGCTTGAATCGAACCCGGTAGTCTGAAGTTGAGGACCAAAGACGCTGGGAAGGAAGGAGCCTTCGCATGATGATTATAGGGTGTGATTTTCAT